>CAVSWQ010000049.1:0-26959 GCA_963731705.1 uncultured Acidobacteriota bacterium | reverse complement strand
GCTGGATGGCCTGCTGGCGCAACTTTGGATGGGGTTCGCGGCTGGCCTGGTCTTTCACGAAGCCCAACGCCAATCATCAGTCCTTTGCCCCGGACGTTGCCGACGATCCGGTGTACTTCCGCAGGAGCGACAAGGTGGTCCAGGATGTACTTGCCCAATTCTGTCCGCGTTTGCAATGTACTTTTCTTCCAGCAGGCGGATGGTTTCAAGCGCCGCGGCGCACGCCACAGGATTTCCCCCAAAGGTTGAGGCGTGAGCTCCCGGCGGCCAGTTCATGATGTCCGCCCGGGCAACCGTCAGGCCCAGCGGCATTCCGGACGCAATGCCTTTCGCGGTCACCAGGATGTCCGGTACAACCCCGGAGTGTTCGCAGGCCCACATGCGACCCGTTCGCCCCATGCCGGTCTGAATTTCATCCGCGATCAGCAGAATCCCGTGTTGTTCTGTCAGCTTGCGAAGCTCGGGAAGAAAACCGTCCGGCGGCACGATGTAGCCGCCTTCACCCTGGATGGGTTCAACAACAACAGCGGCAACATCTTCCGGAGGAACCGACGTTTTGAAAAGCTTCTGAATGGCTTCCACACCGCTGCAATCGCACTCCCCTGCCGGGTGCCTGTTGAAGCACCGGTAAGGGTTCGGATAAGGAACGTGGCTGACTCCCGACAGCAGCGGACCGAAGCCGTTCCGCTGGACCGCCTTGCTGGCCGTCAATGAGAGAGAGCCGAACGTGCGCCCATGAAAACACCCCAGAAAGGCAATGAAACGATGCCGCCGGGTGTGATAACGGGCCAGCTTCATTGCCGCCTCAATGCCCTCGGTGCCGGAGTTGGCAAAGTGAACGCGCTTGGGGAAATCTCCCGGTGTAATGGCCGTGATCTTTTCGGCCACTTCAGTGAGCAGGGGATAATAAAAATCCGTCCCCGACATGTGGATCAGGGTAGCGGCCTGTTGCTGGATGGCCCGGACAACGTCCGGATGACAGTGGCCGGTGGATACCGAGGCAATCCCCGCGCTGAAATCCAGAAAGAGGTTGCCGTCCACGTCCTCCACCATCATGCCGCTGCCGCGCCTGGCCACCATGGGATAATCGCGTCCATAGGAGGGCGAAACCAGGCGGTGATCCAGGTCCAGGATCTTCTGCGCCTCCGGCCCGGGCAGCGGCGTTTTAATTTCAGGCAGACCGTTTTTCATAAAGTTTCCTTGGCAGCATCCTCAAGATCCATGCAATCCTGCATGGCACGTCAGCAAAATGACTTCACAAAATAAAATCTCAGGTTAGTAGCAGAAGGGATTGCCCGTCACATTCGCTTCCAGCGGGTGCCCGCTTTGGTGTCTTCCACCAGCACTCCGCCGTTCTGCAACTCATCGCGAATCTGGTCGGCCCGGGCAAAATTTCCCTGGCCCCGCACCGCTTCGCGTTCAGAAAGCAGTCTCTCAATCTCCTCATCGCTTAGAGTTTCGACAAGGGCTTCCTCCTGTTTCCCGTTCCCTTCGGAGGCTTGTTCCGATGCAAGCTCCTGCTCGCTCTTCATCAAACCGAACTGCCGGAGCCTGGCCTGGTCATTGTTCTCGAGCACGGCGAAAATCCGGTCCCATCGCACCAAAGTATCCAGGAAAGCTTCGCGGTTCCCGTCAAGGAACTTGCCCTGGTCCATGGCGGTGTTGCCTTCGCGAACCATCTCAAAAATGGCAGCCAGCGCCTCAGCCGTGTTCAGATTGTCAGCCAGCGCTTCTTCAAACTTCCGGCGTGCGGCGCCGGCGGCCTCTTCAAGCTCTGCACTCTTCCCTGCGGGAAACTCTTCCTTCGTCAGGCGATAATGGAAATTCCGGAGACGGTCAACCGACTGCTTCGCCTGGTGCAGGCCGTCGAAAGTAAAGTTCAGCAGACTTCGATAAGGAACAGAGGCCAGCAGATAACGGATCGCCGTGGGCCGGTAACCTTTGGCGATCAGGTCACGCAGCGTATACACATTGCCCAGTGACTTGGACATCTTCTCGCCATTCACCACCAGGTGCTCGCCGTGCAGCCAGTAGCGCACAAAAGGCTTGCCCGTCGCCGCCTCACTCTGCGCAATTTCGTTTTCATGGTGGGGAAAGACCAGATCGATTCCACCCGAATGAATGTCAAACGTCTCGCCCAGATACTTCATTGACATCACGGAGCACTCGATGTGCCAGCCAGGCCGTCCCGGCCCCAGCGGAGTGTCCCAGAAAGGTTCGCCTTCCTTCGCAGCTTTCCACAGAACAAAGTCACGGACGTTGGCCTTGTCATATTCGTCGGAGTCCACCCGCGCACCGGCACGCATCCCCGAAAGGTCAATCCTGGAAAGTTTGCCGTAATCCGAAAACTTTTCAACCCGGAAGTAGTAGGAGCCGTCGCTCTTGTAGGCGTAACCTTTCTTCTCCAGGGTCTGGATCAGCTTCACCATGTCATCGATGTGATCCGTGGCCCGGACCACGATTTCCGGTTTTTCAAGGTTCAGAAGCTGCCTGTCAACATTAAACGCTTCAATGAATTGGTTGGTGTAATCCCGCAGGCTGAGCCCGGCGGCCTTGGCGTTCCGGATGGTTTTGTCATCCACATCGGTCAGGTTCATGACCTGCACAACTTCGTAGCCCTGGTACTTCAAAAAGCGTCTCAGGATGTCCTGAAAAACAAAGCTGCGGTAGTTGCCAATGTGGGCGTAACCGTAAACCGTCAGGCCACAGGTGTACATCCGAACCTTTTTGTCTTCCAGGGGTTGGAACTCTTCCACCCTGCCGGCCAGCGTGTTGTAGAACCGTAGCGCCATCGTATTGATATCACACGGATAGAGGAATCTTCCATTCTATCGGCGCGCTCAAAGCCCGTCAAGAATGCACTCTGGCACGGCCGTGCTTTTCATGTGAAGAGACGGGGTTCCTGCAGGAAGCCTTGAAGCTTTCGATGATGTACAGGCCCGGCAACGATGCCACCTTCAGGCCTACGCAACGGTTACTTTGATTCCGACCTTCTCCAGGGCCCGCAACTCGCTTTTTCCAATACCCGAGTCTGTAATCACCTCATCAATCGATCCCGGAGGCACAATCAGGCACAGGCTCCGCCGCCCGATTTTGCTGGAATCGCACACCATCACCACCCGCCGGGCAATCTCCACCATCACGCGATTGACCTTGGCCTCCAGCAGGTTCGGTGTTGTCAGGCCATACTCAACGTCAAAGCCATCAACCCCCAGGAAAAGAATGTCGGCTTGCAGTTGCCGCAGGGTTTCTTCGGCAAGCGGCCCTACCAGAGAAAATGACCGCTCTCGCAGGATGCCACCGGTCAGAATCAATTCCATCGGTGTGGGCGCTAGTTCTGCGGCAATGTTGACGGCGTTGGTAATAATGGTCAGGTCCCGATGCTGGCGCAATGCCCGCGCCACAGCCGTGGTCGTTGTCCCGGAATCCAGCAAGACAGCTTGTCCCTCTTTCACCATGGCAGCCGCAGCCTCGCCGATCCGGCGCTTCTCATCCTGACGAACGCTTTCCTTTTCTTTAAGGCTGGGATCGATAAGCGTACCACCGCCGGCCGGAAGTCCGCCGCCATGGGCCCGCTGAATAAGTCCTTCGGAATGGAGGATTTTCAGATCGTTCCGGATTGTGACATGAGATGTTTCGAACCGGTCCGCCAGTTCGCGAACCAGAACCCGGCCTTCGCGCGCCATAATTTCAAGAATTGCCCGTCGCCGTTCTTCGGCCAGCATAATGATTTCGTCCTTTCGTTACATCAGATTAAAGTTGCATTGTTTTTAATGCCTTTCGTTTTTTTTGTCAAAGCAAATTCCTGGCAATTGGAAGATCTCTGGCCCCCGGCTGGCAACCCAAGTCTTCAAAACGTGACATGAAGCACCCCTTGAACAGCCTCTGCCCGGTGCAGGCCAGGGCAGTAATAACCGTTCAGGACAACCAGCACACACCGCCAGTTCTAAATAGATAATTCTTTAGAATATGTACGATAGGTGAAACTAGAAACGCTGGCAACAAACCGATCAGGCCTTCGTCCCTGTTCGCCGGCTCAAGATCACCCGGACCTTCCTGGCCAATCCAGTCGGGAGAAGGGCTTTTGGAGGAAAGCCGTGTTGGGACCAATAACACCGTGGTGAATAATCGCGTCGTCCGTATAACCTGAAATGTAGACAACCTGAACTTCGCGGCGGCGGCGGCTACCTGATCGCGAGTTCGCGTCCGCTCATATGGGGCATCACGACGTCAGTGATCAGGAGGTGAATGGGGTTTCGTACCGGCAGCTCATCGGCGGCTTCTTCTCCGGACTCTGGCCTCCAGCACCGTGTATCCATACCCCTCCAAGGGTTTCACGAATCAGTGTTCTCAAGGCCGTCTCTCGCCCAAGCCACCAGAACTGTTTCCGTCCCTTCCAAGTGTTCAGGCTCTTGCTGTTTCTCCAGAGGCAATTCGTCTGTTTCGGAATACGAGGAAAGTAGACTTTGAACGCGCTGCCGACACCCTTTTCGCTGTAAACCCAGATAAAGCCGTCGCTCTGCTTGACGATTCCGTAGACCGGGCCAGGCCAAGTCCGAGGCTGGTCGATTTCTTTGGTGGTAAAGAACGGTTCAAATATCTGCTTTTGAGTTTCCGGGTCATCCCGATTCCGGTATCGCTGACCGCGATCATCACGTATTGCCCGGGCAAACGGCAAATGGGAATGCGCGTACTCTTCGTCGAATTCGGCGTTGGCAGTTTCAATCGTCAACTTTCCCCCTCGAGGCATCGCATCCCGCGCAATCCACCACCAGGTTCATAGTCATTTGGTCGACTTGGCCGGGATCTACTTCACCGACGCCCAGGGGGGCAAAAGGAATGCCAACAAACTGAATGTCCTCGCCAATCAGGCGTTCGATCATCTTCCGAAGGTTCTCAATAACGGAGTTCAGGTCCAGAACTTGCGGCGCCAGAACCTGCTTGCGGCTGAAGGCCAGAAGTTGCCGGGTCAGCAGTGCGGCCCGCTCCCCAGCTTTCTTGACTTCTTTGATCTTGCTCTGCTGCTCCCCCTTAACATCAGGGGAGTCCAGCAATAGCTCACAAGAGCCCATCAGAACTGGGCCTGCAGGTTATTGAAGTCGTGACAATTCCCCCCCGGCGACCCGCCCCCGACGGCCTCCATTTTCTGCGACTGGCGGAGCTGTTCTTCCAGGCTTTCCGCTCCGTACGTCGATCGACACTCCACCCACAAAAATCCTTCCTTTTCTGTCATGGAAGGAAACTCTAATTGCCAGCCATTCTTTTGTTTCCCGCCCGGGAAGAGATGTCTGTTCGTACCGTTCGATTGAGCGCCTTGTAGACAGGACTTGCTGGTCAACTTCAATCAGGGCCTTGGCAGTCCTCGGCTGGTCTGAGAGGTCAAAAGGCGTTTTCGAGAACTTCGCCCGAAGATTTCCCGACGTATGCTTCAAAAGCCCGGTTGACGTAAACATAGCGGCCTTTGGCATCCCGCATCAAGGCAGGCACCGGACTGTTGTTCATAAAGGCGGCAAAGCGTTCTTCGCTCTCGCGAAGGGCGCCTTCCATGCGCCTCTTTTCAGAACGTCATGCACCAGGGTTGCACACCCAAGAATGTCTCCGGCTTCGTTGCGAATAAGGACCGCGGAGAGTTCCGCATCAATCCACCGCCCGGACCTGGCCCGGCACCGGCGTCGCTGACGGCAGCTTCCCCATTGCAACAAGTCCTCCATGGTCGGCCCGAACTTGTCCCCCCCGCCTTCCAGATAGTGGCCGGGCGTCTTGCCGAACAACTCTTCATCCGAATAGCCCAGCAAGTCCCGGTGGGCCGGAATCCCGCTCGAATTCGGCCATTGGCATCCTGGACAGCAATGCACTCTTTGGCATTGACAAAGACCTGGTGGTAAAGTCTCATCCGTCCATTGGACTCCCCGTACAAGTCCGCGCCTGACGCATCAGGACTGGACTTTCTGGTTGGGGCTTTCGCGGCGAGTGCGCGACCCCGGTTGGGAGACTTCGTGTGGGGCTCTGTCAGTTGATCGGGTGTCCGTTCCGGAATTGCCGCAAGCTCTTCTGCGCCTCGGCAAGCTGTGCATGGAGACCGGCTATCTCGTGCAGGAGGTCCTTCTTATTGGATGGATGGCTTCGCGTCACTCCATCCCGGACATCTTTTGAGAGCCAGGCAATCAGTGAAGACCTGATTTCCTCCTCGCTGAAAAATCCCCTGGAATTTACAGGAGCGGGTGCAGTATTTGCAGTCAGCGTCGGCCGCAGAATAGACGCGAGCGGCATTGGCCGTCGGTGGTTCCTGGAACAATCAAGACCTGCAGCTCATATTCCTTCAAACAACTCCTCGAGTACAAAGATTCAATGTGTGCTACTGCATCTGTAGATCTGGGTGTTGCGCCGGAAATGTACAGGTGGAAAACTGGTTTTCGCCCACCCGTCTGAACCCGGCGGCGGGTCTGCCTCCGCATTCTCTTCGCGTCATTGGTCACGGCTACACCTGGATGCGGCGACGCGGCCGGCAAACTCGCCCGTGCACATGCGATCATCCCCGGGCGCGCTACAGCCCTTTCGGTCTTTGACTCAACACCAAAAGCCAGAGGATTCTGATCGATAAAAAGAAGTTCTCTTTCCAATAGTTTAAGAACCAACCCACCACCCACTCCAAGATTTCACAGGAAAGAATTCGCCCCGTCACCACACAAACAGCTGTGCCCACAAAGCAACGGTTTCGGGAATTTTTCACGACGCCTCCCTATGGAGCCTCCTGGCAGAAACGCCCGCGCAGAGGTGTTCCCTGTAAGTCTATCGACTGGATTCAACGCTGCTTTAATACAACCAGCAAACCGTTAGCAGATAGACGACAGATCATTCCGGGATTAAACTCAACGGGAAACCTGAAAGGAGCCATCACGATAATGAAACGTGTTATGCGCAATCACGACTCTCTGAAGTACGCGCTTGACCACCATCATTCCCCCCTCCTCGAGGTTGAAAGTGGAGAATCCTTTATTCTGGAAACAGAAGACGCCCCCTCCGCGACCTACCGCAATCCGGAAGACGCCGCGCACCTTGTGAACGCCTGGTACCTGAACTATTCGCCTCCCATGGCCAATCCGGTTACAGGCCCCGTCTATATTCGAGGCGCTGAGCCCGGCGACACGCTGGTGATCGAAATTGAAAAGCTGGAACTCGATGAACAGAGCGTCACCTACTGGCGCCCCGGGCACAAACCTCTGGGAGACTCCGCCCGATGGAGAGAGTTGAGCACGCCGACTTTTGCCATCGGCCGCCACGAAAAAGGTGAAGTTATTCTTGATGAGGCGGTCACCTGGGAAGACGGCCAGGTCCGCCGCCATCCGCTGGGCCTGCGCTTTCCCCAGTCACCCTTTATCGGAACCATTGCCGTGGCGCCGGAGCGCGAAGTCGCAACCCCAGGCCTTGGCCAGGGAAGCTGGGGCGGCAACATGGACGTGCGAGACATCCGTCCGGGCACGCGCATCCTGATTCCCTGCTACCACCCCGGCGCCCTGCTCTACGTGGGCGACGTCCACGCCTGCCAGGGCGACACCGAATTCTACGGGACGGCCATGGAAACCCGAAGCGCCGTAACCCTGCGCTGCGACATCATCAAGGGGAAGAGTAAACCCTTTGTGCGGCTTGAAAAGCAGGAAAGCCTGATTTCACTGGCCTGCGCCAAGCCGCTGGAAGAGGCCGTCTGGCGCGCCAGCATCCAGTTGATGGAATGGATGATGGAGGACTACGCCTGTTCCCAGCGCATGGCTTACCTGCTGCTGGGCGTCAATCCCGACTTTCGCATCAACGTCTACCAGATGGCTCCCATCGCCAGCCTGCAATACACCGCCGGCGCGGAAATCCTGAAAAAATCCATTCCTGGTTATCGCTGAAACATGTATAAGGAACCCTAACGGGAAGGAGTGGTGGCCCAAAGAATTGGGGTGAGCGACGGGACTCGAACCCGCGACATCCAGATCCACAATCTGGAGCTCTACCGACTGAGCTACGCTCACCACAAGGTGGTTAAATTTTGACGCCTCATCTTATCTAACCATTGAGACGCTGAAAGTGTCAACGGAAAGCAAAGCTTCGAAGCAGCGCCGGCGCCGCAAGGCCTGCTCTCCGACCCTGCGGATCTTGTTTTTGCGCCACACGCAAACCACGACGCTGGAAAGCGAGCGGGACGCGACTGCCATCAGGCAGGATCAATGGGTGATCAGGATATTCTTGTCGTTCTTATTGACCGGAACTTCCTGGAGTTCGGTGGGCCGCTGGCAGCAGACGCACTTTCCGGGACCCAGACCCACGATGTTGCAGATTTCGCAGAAATATCGGACGCGATAGACCTCGCCGTGGTGGAGGGTAAAGATGTCGTCCACGCGAAAATTCCCGTCTGAAACAAACTCACCTTCCAGGCGGACTTCGTCATTTCGAAGCCGCTTGTCTTCAAGCGTCCGGAATATATATTCGTAACGTCCGGCCAGGGGAACCTGTTTATTAGCGGTCTCCACCACCGGCCCGGTTCCCTGGATGAACAGAAGCTTCCCTTGCAACGTCTGCTGGGCATTCTGTGTGTCTGCCGC
The DNA here is from genome assembly GCA_963731705.1 of uncultured Acidobacteriota bacterium. GTDB lineage: Bacteria > Acidobacteriota > Terriglobia > UBA7540 > UBA7540 > SCRD01. Next base: position 18,374 of record CAVSWQ010000049.1, on the reverse strand, counting down.
ACGGGCCTGACACGCGCCAAGACAGAGCGCTGTGCCCAGCAGCAGGAGAGCCACCAGGCCGGCGTGGCGCAGCCGCGAGGCCCTTGCCCCCGGCCGGTCCGCTAAGGAATCATAGGGTTCCCTGAACTTCATACGACCTATCTCCACGGCGGAGACTACGCCCGGGCGTCAGCCCTGAAACTCGCCGACCAGCACAATCGCCAGCGGCAACTTCGCGCCGCCAGATCCAAGCGTCGCTTCCACCTGCAGCGCCCAGTTCTGGGAATAATCCTGGAACACCGCCGGGAATGTCTTGTCCGAATCGCTCACCGAATCCATCAGCATGATGCCCGGGTGCCCGGTGTCGGTGGAATCGCGCGACAGTTTGATGGCGTCGGTGAAGGTCACGGGCTTGGTGCCGTCCGTATCCTTGGCCGCAGGAACCAGCAGCAGAAAGTCGCGGTACTGGCTGACGCCCATGTGGTTGCCGTCTTGCGGGACCAATTCATAGCGGAGAGTGTAGTAACCCGCCTTGATTCCCTGCCCCCGGAAGTCTTTGGTGGCTTCCGGAAAGTGGATGACGCCCACCAGCGACCCCTGCGCAATCTTGCCGTAGAGGACGTTCGCGGCCGTATCAGGATTCGCGGCCGGAGTGAGATCCTTGCGCAGCCACACTTCCGACAGCACCTTGCCGGAACTGTCCAGCAGGCTTTCCCCCTGGGGCTGAAGGGTCCCCTGGATCGCCTGGCTGACGTCGCCTCCGGCCGGACCCTGGGTCGCCTGAATCTTATAGGTGCCTTGCGCAAAGGCAGCAACACTGAAAGCCAGAAAAGAAGCTACTGAAAAAGCTACAAGCCGTCGCATCTCGAACCTCCGTGGTTAACTTGCCGGAATTTCACACAAACAGGAGGCGAAGCAGACACACTCCCCACTCCCCGTTTTCAAAGCATGTTTCTGCAGCATCCCTTAACGCGTCAGTCGGAAAAACTGCCCACAAACGCGCTGCGGCTGTCCCGGTTGTTCCACACAACACCCAGGCCTTTGCCGTTGAACGCATCTTCCTGGCTGAACGCCGGCATGGACTGCTCAATCCTGGTGAGTGGCGGATAATAGACGGTCTCATTGCCGCACATAATATCGCCCTGGCAGAGAGGCCTCGTCTTCACCACAGCAAGATCGCCTGCCTTCAATACATCGATTCCGTGGTCCGTCCCTTTGCCCACTTCAAGCGAGACCGGGGCCACTTCCATGCGAACCACGTGACCCACCAGCTTTCCAGCTCTCGCCTTTGCGAAATCGACCAGAGCTTTCCTCTGCTGCGCCGTCGCTGTGTGATCCAGGATCAGCACCGATTCACTCGGCAAGGGATTGCGGTAGGGATCACCGAGCGTTGCGCTGGCCTTCACGATCGCCACCACGGTCAGTCCGCTTAAATCTGTTCCTTCCCAGGTGCCGTTATTGATTTTCCACGCCAGAATCGCATGTTTTCCAGTCAGGTCAACCTGCGAACTTGCAAAACAAGGTCCCGTCCAGACATCTGCGTTTCTGACTTCAAGATAGTCTCCGGTAACGGCGGCTTTACCTGGAACAACCGTTAGCCCCACCAGAATCAGCGCCGCCAGACTCGCCCCAAAAATCTTGCGCATATTTGCCTCCTTCAACTGCGGATGCGTTGCCCCATTCGATACAGATATTTTAGCTCAGAACAAAAAGCTGCACCAACCGTATGATGCCCCGGCGGCCCCTCAGGTTACGTGGAGATGGGAATGAAATCATGGCGAGCGTGGAGCGTGCGCACTCCCGGGCACACGCTCACACTCGGACAATCCAGCCTGCAGGCAGGTTGCCGGCAGCTTAAAGAGGGTCGTAGCAGCCCCGGCCGGGCTTGCAGCTTTCGGGTTCAGCCACCTGGCCGTCCGGTCCCAGGCAGGTATGGGTATGAACACACCAGTGGATGCCGCTGCTCATGCTCGGAATCCTGGGATCAGGTTCAGCGTGGGTAAACATCTCCTTCGAATGAAGGCAACGGCACGAGGCATGACCGACGATGTTCAGCTTCAAAGGTTCAGCCATAATCACGCTTCTCCTTTCACAGCGCGCATCAGGGCGCGCTTCACGGCTACGCGGGCAAGTTGCACCTTGTAACCGTTCTGGCTCAGGGGTGTTGCCTTGCTCCCCGCGGCCTTGCCCGCCGCGTCGGCAACATCCTCGGTTAGAGACTTACCCTGCAGGGCCTGCTCCGCTTCAGCAGAGGGCCAGGGAACAGGCGCCACGTGTCCCAGAACGACGCGGGCGCTTTTCACGGTGTTTCCGTCCATTTCGAGTGCCACGGCGGCCGTTACGAGAGGCCAGTCGAGGCCCTCCTTCTCGCGGATTTCATACGTCGCGGTTTTCGCCGAGCCGCCGGGCACCGTGATCTCTGTCAGAATTTCGTCCGGCATCATCACGTATTCGCGTTCACCTTCCGACTTCGGCATCGTGTAAAACTTGCTGAGTTCCACTTCACGCTGGCCTTTCGGCCCGTGCAGCGCCACTTTGGCGTTCAGTGCAATCAGGATAGGGGCCAGGCTGGAAGGATTCACAAAGTAGGCCGGCCCGGAATTTCCCAGAATGGCCGAGTAGTAATTCTGGCCGTCCGGGATCAGCGATTTGCCGTCGTGCTGCGCCAGCAGCCCGTAACCATTGCGGAAGTACCAGTCACGCGGACGCTGGAGCAGTTCCCCGCCGACGGTCCCCATGTGGCGCATCTGCTCGCCGCGAATGCCGTCCGCCGCCTGCACCAGCCCGGGAAAGGCCTGCCGGGCTTCTTGGGAGTCTAAAAGCTGGCGGATGGTGACCAGCGCTCCCAGCCGCAATCCTGAGCCTGATGAACCCTGGATACGGTCCAGCGCCTTCACATTTTTCAGGCTCACCACCCGTTTGGGAGTCACCACCCGATCCTTCATGGCGCTGATCAGGTCGGTTCCTCCAGCCATGACTTCCGTGCCGCCCCAGGTGCTTTCCAGCAGCTTGACGGCGTCCTGCACGCTCTTTGGACTTGCATATTCGAAAGCTTCCATCAGGCCATCGCTCCTTTCTCAAGTGCCGCAAGGACCTTGTCAGGGGTCAGTGGAAGGGTGGGTACCCGCACGCCAATGGCGTTGGTAACGGCGTTGGCGATGGCCGCGCCGGGGGAAATCACCGGCGGCTCGCCCAGTCCGATCACGCCGCGCTCGTCGTATCCGGGTCCCGTCATCATGTGAACCTTGAATTCGCCAATGTCGCCGATGGTAGCCAGCTTGTAGAACTCCATGTTCGGGTTCAGCATCACACCAAGGGTTTCGTCCATCACCTTCTGCTCAAACAGCGAGTAGCAGACGCCCATGATCAGCGCGCCGAACACCTGGCTTTCGGCCGTCTTCACGTCGATCACCAGCCCGCAATCCTGAGCGGCGACGAGGCGGTTGATCTTCACCAGGCCGGTCTCCGTGTCCACCGAAACATCGGCAATCTGGACGCCGCCCACGCCGCTGTCACCCAGGTGGCAGGGGCCGGGATTCTTGCCCTTGGTCTCGATGGTTTTCACGCCCAGCTTGGCGCAGGCCTGTTTCCAGGTGAGACTCTTCGAGGAATCGCTCTTCACCCGGATTTTGCCCTGCCAGGCTTCGAGCTCCGCGGGCTGAACGCCCAGTGCCGGCGCCACAGCGGCAAACAATTCATCACGTGCGTCGAGCGCCCCGCGTCGCGTTGAACCGGTGACGCCGCCCACGGTGGTGCTGCCGCCGCTGGCGCCAGACATCGGATACTTGCTGTCACCGATGTCCACTCTGATGGCATCCACCGGAAGGCCCAGGGTCTCCGCCACCGTAATGGCGATCACCGTCCGGGTTCCCGTTCCCAGGTCCTGGCTTCCCAGTTGCACCGTCACGGAGCCGTCGGGCCGCACGATAACGTTGCAGTTGCTGGTATGGCCGCGCCCGCCCCAGGTGTGGAGGCTGACGCCCATGCCGCGCTTCATGTGCCCGGGCGTTTTGTCTCCGCGCGGGTGCCAGTTCTTTTTCCAATCCGCCAGTTCCGCGGCCTTGTCCAGCTCTTCCGAGTAGCCTTTTCTCAGGACCGGCGGCGCCAGGTTGACGTTCTTCTTCAGCAGTTCAATCGGGTCCATCTGAAGTTTGTGCGCCAGGTCGTCGAGGGCGGCCATGGTAATCAGGCAGCCCTGGGGATGGTTCGGGGCCCGCCAGGCGCGCGCTTCACCGATGTTGGCCAGAACGGCCGTATGCTTCCAGTGGCGGTTGGGCGGCTCAATCACGTAAGGCAGCGGAGGATGTCCCGCCGGGCCAACGCCGCCGGTCCCCCAGGAGTCGGAGTCCCACGCCGTCAGGGTGCCGTCCTTCTTGGCCGCAACCCGGACTTTCGCGTAGGCTGAAGGCCGCGCGCCGGCCATCTCCAGTTCGGTGTCGCGGTCCAGCATCAGCCGGACAGGAGCGCCGCCCGCCATCTGGGAAAGTTGCGCGGCTTCAATTCCCCACCGGTCGGGAGAAAACTTGCTTCCAAACCCGCCACCGATGTACTGGCAGATGGTCTCGATGTTGTTGTCATCAACTTCCACCTTCTTCAGGCGCAGACCCTGGCCAAACTGCCCGGGACCTCCAGAAACGTTTTGCGTGGAAACCCACGTCTTCAGGGTCTTGGGGTCGGCCCACTGCGTGACGCTTCCGTGCGACTCCAGGCAGCAATGGGTAATCACCGGCAGCCCGTAAAAGCCTTCGGAAACCACGGCGTCCGGGTCCTGGAAAACTTTGGCGGGATCACCCGTTGTCTGCTCACCAGCTTCCTTGGTCCGGCCCGCGGCCTCGGCCTTTTTCAGGTCTTCGTCGCGCACCAGGTGCGGGAGCTGCTCATATTCAACCTTGATCAGGCGAACGGCGTCTTCCGCGATCTCTTCGGTGACGGCCGCAACCACTGCAACTTCGTCCCCGGCCCACTGGATTTCGTCTCCGGCCGGGTGAACAACAAGCACCGCTTTCACACCCGGAAGATTCTTCGCGGCGGAAACATCGATCGAGGTAACCTTGGCGTGCGCATACGGGCAGGTGCAGAGCTTGGCAATCAGCCTTCCGGAAGGGTTTTGGTCATAAGTGTATCTTGCCCGGCCGCTGGACTTCTCCGGACCGTCAATCCGATCGATTCGTTTACCAATCAGTTCGCGATGGTTCGCGTCCGGCCAGTCATATTTACATGTTGCCATTGGCGCCTCCCTTCACACCGGCAGCTTGAAGAACCGCGTGCCGGATTCCCCGGTAAGTTCCACATCGGCAGATGTTTCCGCCCAGGTTCTTGTCAATCTCTTCCGCCGTCGGATGGTGGTCCCGCTCCAGATAGGCCGTGCAGGCCATCACAAAGCCCGGCGTGCAGAATCCGCATTGCTGCGCATCGTGCTCAACGAAAGCTTCCATCACCGGCGTGAGCTTGCCGTCTTTGGCGAGCCCCTCGATGGTTGTAATGTTGTGTCCTTCGGCTTCGATCGCCAGCACCGTGCAGGCATAAACGGGCTTACGGTCCATCATCACCGTGCAGGCTCCACAGGTGGCGCGGTCACACACCTTCTTGGAACCGGTGATATCCAACTGGTCGCGCAAGGCATCCAGCAGCGTCACTCGCGGTTCGAGATTCAGCTTGTGGGCCTTGCCATTGATGCGAAGGGTTACGGGAACCGCTCCTGGCCCTACAAATCCAGCCTCCGGCCCTGGAGGGGCGGCGCTTGCGACGGTGCTGCCGACCAGCAATCCGCCTGATACCGTGACGCCTGCTCCCTTCAGGAAATCCCGGCGCGTCAACTCCGGCTTTTCTGAGCCGGTCTTTCGTTGCCGGTCATCTTTCCGTCTCATAGTGGGCTCCTTCTTGAGGTTTCAAGTTCAGCCAGCTTCTTAACGCAGAATCTAAACGCCGTGACGATCACTAGACCTCAACCGGTCTGATTGTGTGAAGATGGCAGCATTATATCACTTGATTATTTTCTAACTACGAATTTCTGAAACACGGCCCGCAATTCTTTTGAAGCCACTTAACGCGCGCCAGAGCCGTCACTGGTTTCGGCCATCACCGATTCCGGAACCGGGGCTGGAGCTTCCATTTGAAGCTCGGCCGGCCGGCGATGGAAATGCCTGCCCAGCCAGCGCTGGAACTGGTCCAGGTACGTGTAATAGACCGGTGTGATGTAAAGCGTAATGATTTGCGAAAAGACCAGGCCGCCCACCACGGCCAGACCCAGAGGCCGCCGCGATTCAGCGCCTGCACCCAGCCCCAGGGCGATGGGCATAATGCCCATAAAAGCGGCGCCGGTGGTCATCATGATGGGGCGAAAACGGACGGTGGCGCCGTGGTAGATCGCTTCCGCCGTCGACATTCCGGCAGTCCTCTCGGCTTCCATGGCAAAGTCAATCATCATGATGGCGTTCTTTTTGACGATACCGATCAGCATGATGACGCCGACAAAACCATACAGGTCCAGTTCCATGTGGAAGGCCATCAGCGTGACCAGCGCGCCCAGGGCGGCCGAAGGCAAGCCTGAAAGGATGGTGATGGGATGGATGAAACTTTCATACAGAATGCCCAGGACCAGGTAAATCACCAGCACCGTGGCCAGCAGCAGGATGCCCAGGCCCACCAATGACGATTGAAACTGCTGGGCGGTCCCTTCAAAATTCGCACTGATATTGGCGGGCAGTGTTCCCTGCGCGATCTGGTTCACTCCTGTGACCGCATCGCCCAGCGCCACTCCGGGCGCCAGGTTGAAGGAGATCGTCACGGAAGGCAGCTGACCGAAGTGGTTGACGGAAAGCGGGCCCAACCCTTCCGAGATGGACGTGACCGTGTTGAGAGGAATCAGTTGCCCGCTGGAGGAACGGATGTAAAGCAGGGAGAGGTCATCCGGGTTCGCCTGATATTGCGGCTCCAGTTCCGAAATCACCCAGTACTCATTATTCGGCGCATAGATGGTTGAGATCCGGCCTCCGCCATAGGCCGTAGACAGCGCATCCTCAATCTGGTAAGGCGTCACCCCCAGCACCTGGGCCTTGTCACGGTCAATGTGGAGGTTGACCTGCGGATTGTTGATCTGCAGGTCGGATGTAACATCCTGGAAGCCGGGAAGCTTGCGGATCTGGGACTCGATTTTTCCGGCAACCGTATAAAGCTCCGTGGTGTCCGGGCCCTCCAGCGTGTACTGATACTGGCTCTTGGTCAGGTGCGCGCTGAGCTGGATGGGAGGCGGATTCTGCATGAAGACAAAAATGCCCGGAATGGCGGCCAGCTTGGGACGCAATTGCTGAATGACATCGTCCGTGCTCACCAGCCGGTATTCGGGTCCAAAGGATTTATGGGGAAGGTGGAAGAAGTTCGCAAGCCCCGCCTTGAACTCCATGACCGCAGAAGGGCGTCTTTTTAAGTGGGAGAAGAAAATTCCGGAATTGCCTCCGCCGGAAGGCCCGCCCGCCCCGGCCAGCGCAAAGACCGTGGCCACATTCGGGTTCTTTCGAACGACCGCGGAAACCTCCTGCTGATACTTCTTCATCTGTTCGAATGAAGTGCCCTGGGCCGCCATACTGAAAGCAAAAATGGCTCCGCTGTCTTCGCTGGGCAGAAACCCTTTGGGAATCCGCACGAACAGATATCCGGTCAGCACCAGGATCAGGATGGAAGCGATCAGAACTGCAAACCGGTGCCGCAGAGCCTTCCGCAGACTCCAGTCATAGCCCTGCAGCATGTAATTAAAATAGCGCTCGGAACGTTCAAACAACTTGCTGTGTTTTTGCTCCCGGGGATGCCGAAGAAAGCGGCTGCAAAGCATGGGGGTCAAGGTCAAAGACACCAGGCCGGAAACCAGGACCGCGGCCATGATGGTCACCGCAAACTCGTGCAGCAACCGCCCCATGATGCCGCCCATGAAGAGCACGGGAATAAAGACGGCGGTCAACGAAAGGGTCATGGAAAGGATGGTGAAGCTGATCTCCCGGGAGCCCTTCAGGGCGGCTTCCATCACGCCTTCGCCCTGTTCCATGTGCCGGACAATGTTCTCCAGCATCACGATGGCATCATCCACCACAAAGCCCACGGCGAGCACCAGGGCCATCAGCGATAAGTTGTCCACCGTATAGCCCGCCAGATACATCACGGCAAATGTGCCGATGATCGACATGGGCAGCGCCAGGCTGGGGATGATGGTGGCGGACACGTTGCGCAGGAAGATAAAGATGACCAGGATCACCAGGCACAGCGTCAGGTAGAGCGTGAACTTGACGTCATTGATGGAATCCCGGATGGTCTCGGAGCGGTCATACTGAATCTGGAAATTAATGGAGGCTGGAAATTCCGAACGGAAGGTGGGCAGCAGTTTCCGGATGTTGTCCACGACCTCAACGGTATTGGTTCCCGGCTGCCGCTGGATGGCCAGCACCATGGCCCGGTGCGCGCCGAACCACATTGCGACCTTGTCGCTCTGGCTGCCGTTCATCACGTTGGCAACCTCGTCCAGGCGCACCGGAGCGCCATTGCGATAGGCAATGATCACCGGCCGGTAAGCGGCCGCGTCATTCAACTGGCCTTCGGCCTGCACCACAAAAGACTTGTGGGTGCCGTAGAGGGTGCCCGTCGGCAGGTTCACGTTGGCGTTCCGGATGGCCTGGGTGGCTTCGTCGATGCCAATCTTGCGGGATGCCAGGGCCTTGGGGTCAAACTGCACGCGCACCGCATACTTCTGCTCGCCGAACACCCGCACCTGCGCCACGCCGCTGATCATCGAGATGCGCTGCGCCATCATGGTGTCCGCGTATTCACTGGTCGTATACAGGGGCAGGGTGTCGGACCACACCGACATGTAAATAATCGGCTGGTCGGCGGGGTTCACCTTGCGGAACGTCGGCGGCGACGGCATGTTGGGAGGAAGCTGGCCCTGGGCCTGCGTGATCATGGACTGAACGTCCTGCGCGGCCGCGTCGATGTTCCGGCTCATGTCAAATTGCAGGCTGATCTGGGTGCTGCCCTGCGTGTTGGTGGACGACATCGAATCGAGGCCGGCGATGGTGGAGAACTGCCGCTCCAGAGGCGTCGCCACGGACGAAGCCATGGTTTCAGGGCTGGCGCCCGGCAGGCCGGCGCTCACCGTGATGGTGGGATAATCAACGCTGGGCAGATCGCTGACCGGCAGAAAGCGATAGGCCATGACACCGAACAGCAGGATGCCCAGCATCAACAGGGTTGTCATCACCGGACGACGAATAAAGGGTTCAGAAAGGTTCATGAGGTGCTTTCCTGCTTGGAGGCAGCTTCGCTCCGGGCAGAAACCCTGGCGCCCGGAAAGAGCCGCAGTTGCCCGTTGGTCACCACCGTTTCGCCGGGATGGAGTCCCTGGTCCACAATCGTAAATCCACTGAGAGTAGCGCCCACCGTCACCGGGCGATAGTCAGCCGTGTGGTCAGGCTTGATCACGTAAACGTATTGCCCGTTCTGGCCCGTCTGCACGGCCTGTGACGGCACCACCGTGGCGTTCCGGTTCACCGTAAGATCGAGCACCACGCTGACAAACTGGCCCGGCCACAGGCGGCGGTCGCTATTGGCAAACCTCCCCTTCAGTTCAATCGTTCCGGTATTGGAGTCCACGGTGTTATTGATAAAACTCAGCGTCCCGACCGGCGGGTTGGACTTGTCGCCGGAAGGAAAGGCCTGCAGCCGAAGCCTTCCCTGCGCCCGGTGCTGCTTCACCTGGGCCAGATACTGTTCCGGAATTGAGAAGTCAACGTAAATGGGCGTCACCTGGTTGATGACCACCAGGCTGGTGTCATTGGTTTTCACCAGGTTGCCGGGGTGGACCAGCAGGCTTCCGGTGCGGCCGCCGATGGGAGAATAGATAGTGCAGTAGCTCAGCTTGATTTCGGTATTTTCCACGGCTGCCTGATCGGAGCGAACAGCGGCGTCCAGGGCCTGGGCGTTGGAGGTGAACTGCTCATACTGGATCTGGGAAACAATCCCCTCCTTCTGAAGCTGCGTGTAGCGTTGGGCCTCGGTCCTGGCGTACTGCGCCTGAGCCTGGTCGCGGGCCAGGTTGGCTTGAGCCTGGTGCAGGGCCGCTTGAAACGGCCGGGGATCAATGCTGAACAGCATGTCTCCCTTTTTGACGTCCTGGCCTTCCTGAAAATACGCCTTCTGGATTTCACCATCCACCAGAGACTTCACCGTGACGGTGGAATACGCCTGCACGGTTCCGATGGCGGTCACCTGGACGGGCATGTCCCGCTGGGTCGCCTTCGCCACATCAACCGGCACCACCATGGATGCGGGCGACATGGGGGGGGCGCTGGCAGCCTTCTTATCAGAACAACTGGTGTAGAACAGGGCGGCCATGGACAAAGCCATGAGGCACCCCAGGAGGGTTAATCTGGAATTACTCACTTTTCCCAAGCATGACTCCATTCAGGTTTTGACGCTCCAGCATGCCGAAACGTTACAGGGATTTCGCTTGCAAGCCGTCTCCATTGCCTCTCCACGCGGCCGTCAAAATCTCTGACGCGAAAATCGAAAATCCTTGCGGGGGCGCGTCGCCTCACCGCGCAGACCGCCGTCCGCATCACAGGGAAATTCACTCGACACAGGAAGGCGTCATAACAAAGATCCTGCACACCCTCCCTCAGTACGAGGTTACCTGTTTGCTCTCGGTCCCATTATAATTGAAATTCGGGTGGGCTGACACCATCCGCGGACGATGAAGATGGCATGGCGTCGCCGGGCAGTGAGGGTCTGTTGCCCCACGACGTCACAAACCCACCGCCCGATCGCCCCGATCTCTGCTGAGGTAAACGTGAATATCAGAAAAGAACTTCTGGAAATCCCCGATGTCTTGCGCCAGATGTACGAAGACGGACGCCCGCTCTACGATGCGCTCATCCGTCGCATCCACTGGGACGAAAGGCCCGTCTACATGCTGGGTGACGGCGACTCCTACCCCGCCGCATTAAGCGGAGCCTGGGCGTTTGAATCGCTGCTGGGAATGCCCGTGGTTGTCCAGCGGCCGGCAGCCTTCACCGTTTACACCAGCCACACGCTTGCCCGCCGCTCGCTGGTCATCGTGGCCGCAGGCACGGGTGATTCCGAACAGACCCTGGAGGCAGTGCAAAAAGCCCGCAGCCGGGGCGCTGTTGTCTGGGCGATGACGCCAGACCCGGCGGGCGAACTCGCCGAGCTTTCGGACGCCACCTTCAACGACTATTCGGGAGAATCTCCCGGTGATGGGCCCCGGTCCATCTTCTGCCGCCACGCGGCGCTGCTCTTTCTGGCCGTGGCGGCCGCCCGGGTCCTGAAGCCGCCCGGCCAGATGCCAGTCGCATGGGAAGAGGAACTCGAAAAACTGCCCAGCCACGTCGAGTGGGTGCTCAACCAGATTGCCGACGCAGCCCGCGCCCTGGCAAAAGAGATGGCCCCTTTGGCGGAGCTTGCTGTCGCGGGCGGCGGCGCTTTTTATCCCGTCGCGCTGCAGGGGGCCGGGCGTCTGCATCAGCCGGGTGGTCTCCGGGCCCGTGGCTTTGAGTTGCTGGAATTTCAGCAGTCCCGCCGCCAGGTCCTGCAGCCAGGCGCGGGGATTCTTTATCTTTCCTCGTCGCGATGCGGGCTGAAAGCGCAGGTCCACCGCTCAGCGAGTGAGTTGCGGCAGGAAGGCCATCAGAAAATCTTTGCCCTTACGGATGCCAACGATCGCCAGCTGTCTGAAAGGGCCGATCTCTCCGTTCTCCTTCCCATCCTGACGGAAGCGGGCGGGGCTCTACTGACCCTTGTATTTCTTGAGCTTACGGGCTCTTACGCCGCGCAGGCTTCCTCTCGCAGCCCGGCCCGGAAGAGGCAGCCTGCCAAGCCCTGAAATTGCACGATTCAAGCCTGGTAACTGTTTGTGACACACTATTATATAGTTTTAAACATAGGATACTTCAACAATCATTGACAACAAACGGCGTTTCTGATTTTATAAATATATGGACATTGGAAAACGTATCAGATCCTTGCGGGAAGCCAAAGGGCTCTCGCAGGGCGATATTGAAAAGCGCTCAGGGTTGCTTCGGTCGTATATCTCGCGGGTTGAAGGCGGCTATACGGCTCCGTCTCTTTCGACTCTGGAGAAATTCTCGAAGGCGCTGGAAGTTGAACCTTACCAGTTGCTTTTTAAAGGGTCCGGGCATCCCACGGCTCCGCGTGTCCCGCCGCAGGCAAGTCATTCAAAGTCGGTCCGCAAACTGATCAAGTTCTTTGAGAGCATGACCGCTCCGAATCGCAAGCTCATCCTCACACTTGCCAGCAAGCTGGGCAAACAATAAGCACCGCAGCCAGAAGCAGGGACCGGAAACTCGCAAAAAGAGTCAGGACGCGGTGGGTGCAGGACTGCCTAGAGAGACATACCGGTCCCGCCTGCGCTTCCCCGCCCCAGGGGCATCCTGGACAGAAGCTCATCCAGGCGCTGGTTGATGCCTACAGCCTGCTTGCGGATCCTGGCCAGCTGAATCAAACCGTAAAACAGGCATAGGATGAGAACCAGAAGGAAGCCTATAGAAACCAGAACCGCGATCATCTGGATGGTTTGCGGATCGTACATGGTAGTTTCTCCATTTTCGTTTGGGTTAATCTTACGACCCCGCCGTTCTGCGCCGGTCCAAAATCAAATCCCGGGAAAACTTGTGGCATGGCCCTGCAAAGCGGCTTTCAGAACAACGGCCCGCGCGCTCTCCTGCCCCCAAAGCTGACTCCTGCCGCAGAAATCCACGTTATACCGGGGCTATGCTGAAATCAAGTTTTTACCCTCCCGCGCCGAAACGGTCCCCGGCAAGCCCACGCGCGCTGCGCCCTCTGCAACAACATCCCTTTCACTCCGAGCCACAATGTGATAAGAATTGCTGCTCGATATAGCGGCGGCTTCACATCATCAAGCGGCGGGATCAACTCGCCGCTACGCCTACCCCAGCAATGGAGGAATGACAAATCATGGCCAAACAATTTGACCGACGGGAATTTATGAAAAGGTCCGCCATCGGAACGGCCGCGGCGGGAATCGGTTTCCCTGCCCTGGGCAAAGCGGCTCAGGCGGCCCCCAGCGACAGGGTGCGCGTGGGCGTCGTCGGCACGGGGCGGCAGGGACGCGGCGACCTCCAGGCATTTCGCAATCAGCCCGATGCTGAAATCGTCGCCGTCTGCGACGTTTACAAACCCAACCTGGATCTCGGCCTGAAGGACGCCGGCGGCAAGGCGCAAACCTATACCGATTTCCGCCAGGTGCTCGACCGCAAAGACATTGACGCCGTCATCGTCGGCACGCCCGACCACTGGCACCCGATTGTGATGGTGGAGGCCTGCAAGGCCGGCAAGGACGTTTACGTCGAGAAGCCCATCTGCCACACCGTCGACGAAGGCATCCTGATGGTGGAGGCCGCCCGCAAATACAATCGCGTGGCGCAGGTGGGAACCCAGCAGCGCTCCGGCATCCACTTCCAGAAAGCCGTCAAGCTGGTGCAGGAAGGATTCATCGGCAAGGTCAGCTTCGTCCGCACCTGGAACTACGCCAATGAGTATCCGCAAGGCATCGGCCATCCCCCGGATTCCAATCCGCCCTCCGATCTCGACTGGAACGCCTGGCTGGGCCCGGCGCCCGAAGTTCCCTTCAACTGGAACCGCTTTGGCCCCGACCCCAACGTCGCTCCGCGATGGTCAACCTTCCGTTATTTCTGGGACTACGCCGGCGGCTACATGACCGACTGGGGCGTGCACTTGATCGATATCGTCCACTGGGCCATGCAGGTGGAAGCGCCTTCGGTCATCGCCGGCATGGGCGGCAAATATTACATCCAGGACAACGCCGAAGCGCCCGACACGCTTCAGGTCACATACGAATACCGCAATCCCGACTTTGTCTGTGTCTACGAAAACCGCTGGGACAACGCCAATTCCATGTACCACAAGGGCTACGGAATCGAATTCCACGGCACCGACGGAACGCTGTTTGTCGACCGCGGCGGCTTCGAGGTGTTTCCGGAAACGCGCGGTCGCGGAAAGGAAGAAGCGGCCAGAACCGCTGCCATGCAGATGAAGTCGGTGAACAATTCGCACTCCGACCACGTGCGCAATTTCCTCGACTGTATGAAGTCGCGCCAGCGGCCGATTTCCGACATCGAAATCGGGCACCGCTCCACCAGCGCCTGCCTGCTGGGCAACGTCGCCTTCCGCAGCAAGGAACGGATTGAGTGGGACGTAAAAAACCAGAAGCTGGTTTCCGGCGGCGGCAAGGCGCAGCAATATGTGACGCGCAATTACCGCGCGCCCTGGAAGCTGGCTGTGTAAGGGGGGTGCACACTCTTGTTTTGACAGGGTGGCAATGGTAACAAGGGCAGGTTAGATTTTCCTGAGATCGGGAAGTCGCTGGCGGCCGCGCCAGCAGCGAATCAACGCCGGGCAGTCCGCCAGGATGCGAAAGGCCGGCCTTAGAGTGTATCAGGCCACCGCGGATTTGATCGGCCGTACTTCGCGCTCGACTTTAGCCTGTTTCTTGTCACGGGCAATCTCCAGATCGTGACGGGCCTGAAGGTTGAGCCAAAATTCCGGGGAGGTTCCGAAGAATCTGCCCAGACGCAGCGCCGTGTCGGCAGTGACGGCCCGGCGCTCATGCACAATTTCAGAAATTCGCGTTATCGGCACGTGAAGATCAAGCGCCAGCCTGTTCATGCTCAGGCCGAGCGGCTCCATGAACTCTTCGCGGAGAACTTCTCCGGGATGAACCGGCTTCAATTTTCGAGCCATGTTTCTGTTCCTCTCTAATGGTAGTCCGTGATTTCAACGCCGTAGGCGTCGCCTTCCTGCCAGACAAAACAGACACGCCACTGGTCATTGATTCGGATGCTGTGCTCCCCCTCACGGTCCCCGTGCAACAACTCAAGCCGGTTGCCCGGCGGCGCTGCCAGGTCCGACAAATTACTGGCCGCATCCAACATCACGAGCTTTTTCAATGCCGCCCGCTCAATGGACTGAAACTCCCGCACTCTCTCGCGATTAAAAAGGCGGTTCGTCTGCTTCGAGCGGAACGATTTAATCACAAAGCCAGCATATAACGCCACGCGTTAAACGTCAAGCGTTAAGCACCGCGCGCCCTGGAAGCTGGCGGTGTAAATGTGGCACGGCCGTCTCGGCCGTGCTCATGGGCGAGACGCCCATGCCACACTCAATAAAAAAGCCGGCCCAACCGGGCGCTGTTGTCACGGGGTATCGATGACGAAGATGGCGTTGGCGCCCGGCTGGTTTCCGACCGGAGCCACCAGCGCCACCGTTCCCTGGCTGTCGCCCGCAAAGGAACTGACAGGTGTGACCTCCAGGCGGTTGAGGAGAAGACCGAAATCCGTGGGAGTGGTCAGGCGTTTCACCTGGCCCCCGCAGAAACAGAAGAGGCCGAAACCATCTCTCTGGCCCGAGGGAGCTCCGGCAAAGATAATGCTGCCGCTGCGGCGGCCCGCCGCCTGCCCCTGGATGGCCGCAAATTCGGCGGCGCCGCCCGCGCCGGGCGCGTCCTGCGCCATCACGGGATGGGCAGGGTCGCCCGTGAGCTCCGCTGTTTCCGCATGGTTCCCCTGCAGAAGCACCAGCAACATCTGGATGGGTTTCTGGCCCGGCCGCGCTGGAAGCACCCGGAACGTGTCAGCAGGTTTGGGAGCCGGATCCAGCTGCTGGAAATTCCTCGTCGCGACCGCCCTGAAAAACTGCTCTTGCGCCGCCGCCCTGTCCACGCCCCGCCGGACGAAAACCGCTTCATCACGGCTGGCAAACAGGGGCTCGAGAAGATCGCCGGGTCCCAGCCGGAAATCTTTGGGCAGTGCCACCTCGCGAATGCCTCCCGCCGACCAGAGGTACAGGCCCGAGTGCGGATTTGAGCCGGTCGCGCGCGCCGCAAACAGCACGACTCCTCCTGATCCGATGACCGGGGCCGAAAATGCCTTGAAGACCTGTCCGAAGCTGCTTCCGCCGCCGCCACCATTATCGGCCACCAGGTCTGCGCTTGTGCCTTTCACCCGGACGATGGCCTCTGTGGGCTCGCCTCTCCCGCCACCCTTCAGCGTTGCCCTGAAAGCCACGGCCCCCGCGTCATTGATGCTGGGAGCGCCGAAAGATTCATACTGTTCGCGCGAAGCGGGAGATACCAGCCCTTCAAAGGCCACCACCGTGAACGAAACGCCCTGCGACTGCACCACGGCCCGCAGACTGCTGCGGGGACTTTCCATCGTTGAACGAAAAGCAATCTGCTGGTTCCCGCTCATGGCCAGGTCGTGAAACGGGCCGAAGGTGAACCCGGGATGGCCGGGGACCGCCGAGCCGCTCACCAGCAGGAGGCGCGTATTCACCTGCGCGAAGGCAGGATGCGCACCCAGGCACAGCAACAGCACAGTGCACCATCCTGTTGCGGCAAATTGTCTCAGGCGAATCTTTCTCATTTCTATGTTCCCTCACCCCAGGTCCGGCTGCCGGCGTCACGGTCAGCAACCCTCACACTTTCCGGGCTGCTGTGCGTGCACCAGCATTATAGGGCACAGGTCCGGAAAAAAGACCTCTGAAAGCGCGCTGGGTTGGTGGGCTGGAGATTTCAGGGTGCCCCCGCCGAACCTGCAGGGGCATGTGAGGACCTGCCGGGAGAAATCCATCGCCGTTGTTTCCAATGCCCGGAAGGTTAATTCAGGAGGAGGGGAACAGCAGTGGCGGCCTATTTCTTGACGTAGCAAACGCCATAAAAGCGCCCGGAGGCCTCCACCCGCGTCCAGACCACTCTGGAAGGGGTCTCGACGGGGGTCTGGTTGTCGGCAAAAGGTAGCGTGATCAGGAGGTCGTCATCCACGTTAAAGATACTGGTGCTCAGAAAGCAGAGGCCCCCTTTGGAGACGTTGCGCGTCTGCGCAATTTCCGACACTCCCCAGATGTTGCGTACCCTGAGCCGCATCGAAAGGTTCAGCCGCCGCGACTTTCGCCTCTCCGTGGAGGGAGGCTCCGTCCGCGCACTCTCCCGGATCATTTCAGGAGTAACGGGCTGGTCGCTGGGTCTCCAGCGCGTCGTTTCATTGCAGCGGTCGCAGTGGCGTGAAATCAGCCCGGTGGCCAGCAGGACGTCATATTCGATGGTGGAAAGCGGACTCTGAATGGCGTTCTTGCAGGCGGCGCATTCAATCAGCACCTTGGGCTGAAGGCCTTCCGCCGGCGGCGTAAAGTCGATCCCCCAGATACCGCTCTCGGGATTCAGCGCTTCAACACCCCACTCCCGGCGGTCGCCGAAAACCTTCTGGAACGCGCCGACAACCCGGAACTCCTCCTCGATGTCGTTTGCCAGGTTCCTGATCAGGATGATGTCGTCCGGCAGAAGAGAGTGGGTCAGGCTGATGCGTGCCCCGCCCGTACTGAAGCTGACGGTAACGGTCACTTCACTGAACGATACGCCGGAAACGTCATTCCCAATCACCCGAATGCGAACGGGCGCCAGCACGCGATCTGTTCGTCGTTTCTGTTCTACCGGCATGGGCAGTCCAGACAACCTCCGCTCCCTATTTCTTGATTTTCATGTGGTCACAGGCATCTTCGACCCATTTCCTCGCTGTAGATAGAAATCGGTCAATTCAGGAAAAAGATGAGTGGGCGCGAAATCAGCGGGAAAGAAGGCCTTCCTGAGGGATGGGAAGGAGAAACGCCCGGAAGTGTTTTCGGCCTCGGATGCCGGTCAGGCCCCGGCCGTCTCATCGAGCCGGGCGATGCCGCGGTCTTCGTCTTCTGCAATCACGAAATGCTCGGAGAGTTTCAGTTCATCCAGCACGCGCCTGACGCGCTCGCCGAGCGACGCCAGCACCAGCCGCGCCCCTGCCTTCTGCGCCGTGGCGCGGCAGCCGGCCAGGAATCCCAGGCCCGTTGAGTCGATGTACGGAACGCCGGAAAAATCAAACAGCAGCTTCCGCCTTCCGGAATCAACCAGTTCCTGAACCTTCTGGCGGCAGAGCGGGCCGTCCCGGCCTGCGATGAACCTTCCCTGCAGCCGCAAAATCGTCATGTCCTTGCGGGAATCGATGGTGATGTCCATGATGTCCGGCTCCTTAAAACCGCTCATCCCTATGCTATGAAACTTGCCCAGGGGTGTCAAGATGGCCTGGCGGCGGCCGGCGGCTCCGTTGGGTTCCTGTTTTGTGGCACGGCCATCCTGGCCGTGTCTTCTCACCGCAGCACGGGCAAAGACGCCCGTGCTACAAATCGAACTGAGTCGCCACCTGTCGCCGCAGCCCGATCCGGGGCCGGCAAGATATCAGTCACTGCCCAGCCACTAGGCCCCACGCGCTATCTCTCGGTCCTCTGTGCCTTCAAAGATTGAACACAGA
>CAVSWQ010000048.1:0-63958 GCA_963731705.1 uncultured Acidobacteriota bacterium | reverse complement strand
AGATAGAACAAACCGACCGGCTCCAGCTCTTTTTTTTGCAAACTGGACAGCCTCGTGCGGACTGACGCGCTCATGCACATCGTCGATAAGTCCCACTTCTTCACCCAGTTGTTTTCTGCACGCTTCCAACACCTGCCGCGTGAGGTGCATGTAAGGGCGGGACTCAAACAGAGGGCCGGAGTGCAATCCCTTCATTGCTGGCCCGCCGCGCGGGCCATAGGAGGACATGCCGGGAACGCCCACCATGACTTTGATCACCTTGAAACCCTGTTCCATCTTCTGGTGAACCCGGTCGACGGCCTCGGAAGCCGCGGTGGCTCCCACTGTGGCATAGGTCAGGGCGGCTTCTCGGGCCTTCCCGCCCAGCAACTGGTAAACAGGCATGTTGGCTTGGCGGCCCTTGATGTCCCACAGCGCCTGGTCAACGCCGCTGATGGCGTTGTTCGGCACGGGACGCCTCCGCGAAGAAGAATTGTTATAGCAGGCCTGCCAGGTGGCCCCTATGCGGTCCGCCGGTATTCCCACCAGCAGTGGCTTGAGATATTTTTCCACCGCCGGCACCACCAGGTCCGCGCGCTGGGTAAAGGTTGCACAGCCGTAACCGTAGAGGCCGGGCTGGTCCGTGATGATTTTCACCACCACCAGCCGCGGGTGGAAGGGCTGCGTTGCAATCACTTTGATGTCTTTGATAATGGGAGTCGGCAATCCGCGTGTTGCCCGCACCTCCCGCTCCTGTGCCGCAATCGGCTTTGCTGCCAGGGACGCACCGAGAGTTCCCGCTACGCCCAGTTGAAAAACTTCTCTTCTGCCCATGAGAATCTCCTATGATTTCGGTTTGGTCTTGGCTGGTTCAAGGCAAGCTCTTAGTTATTAAATTGATCCGCCCGGATGAGGAAGATGCCCCGAAAATTCTACCAGCGGTCAAAACATGGTCTGAATTTCGCCGCTGACAATTCCGCGGCGGATTCCTGACCGTGTCAAGGACCGGAACGCTATCAAAGCCCTAACCGGCTGTCAAATGAAAACTGACTGGCCGTGGATGCGACAAGGAGAGACCAGGCTTCGGACCGTCACGCCGAAGGTTCCTTTACAGAGATCCTGCGATCACCCCTCACGTTGCGCAACTGCTGGATCATTCCCGAAGGCCAGCGGATTTCCATGAGCTGGACGCTGGCCTCTCTGCCGAGGCCGAAATGCACGGGTCCGTGGCTGGACGACGCGTAACCCACACTAGAGGTCATGTGGTTGAATTGCGCGCCCGCCTTCGTCACCACCTTGAGCACTGCTCCGATGCCGTCCCGGTTGCTTTTGGTTGCTTCCGGGGCGACGTCAAGCCAATGTCCGGCCTCTTCGCTTCTGTTCATCCAGATTTCCGCCTGCTTTTCCAGCGCTGTTGCTACCACATCCACCTTGCCGTCACCGTCAAAATCGCCGAAGGCGCAGCCGCGGTGCCGCGCCGGGGGAGAAGCGGTCAGGCCCGCTTGCTTCGTCAGAGCCTGCCATTTTCCACTGGGGCCGAGGTTGCGAAATACCGTGTTGTATTCGTTGACCTCAACACCCTCTCTCCACAGTTGGATGTGGCCGCGCGTAACGAACAGGTCCTTCCATCCGTCATTGTCGAAATCATAGAGGCCCGGGCCGTAGCCACCCATGGACAGGCTCGCGTTCGTCATCCCGCTTGAGTAGGTAACCTCCTCAAAAGGCTTCCCTTTCTTATTCAGGAAAACCGGGAAAGTCTGGTTATTCAGCGCCACAAATACGATATCGGGGTAACCGTCGTTATTAATATCCCGAAAATCCAAACCCATTCCCGAAATAAAATTCCCGTTTTCAGGCAGAGCGACGCCCTCCTGAAGCGCCAATTCCTCAAATGAATCTCCTTTGTTGTGGAACAGGAAGTTAAAGTAAGTGTCATTGGTTACAAAAAGGTCAGGCCGCCCGTCAAGGTCGTAGTCGGCCATCCCGACTCCCATGCCCTTTCCCACGTGTGCGCGAATTCCCCATTCGTCCGAGACGTCCTTAAATGTTCCGTCGCCGTTGTTCAGGAACAACTAGTTGGGGAAGACCTTTGTAGACATTCGGGGTGCAGTAGCCGAACTTGTCAGGGCCGAACTTGCAAACGGGCTCGTCGTTATAATTCCACCGGAGGTAATTGACTAGAACAGGTCCAACAACCCGTCATTGTTGACGTCCACCCAGGCGCCCGCGACGGCCCATAAGGGGCCGAACTCAGGGTCAGTCCACCGGCCCAGGCCGGCCTTGGAAGTCCATCGGTGAAAGTTCCATCACCGTTATTGTGGTAAAGCGTATTGCGGTGGACGCCGGCTACGAACAGGTCCGGATACCCATCGTTATCATAGTCGCCCACAGCCACGCCGACGTCGTACCCGAACCCGGTCAAACCTGCCTTTTCTGTGACGTCAGTGAATACGCCGTGGCCTTCGTTCCGGAAAAGCTTGTTTGAGAATTTAGGAGAATCCTTCTTCAGATTGGCAATGTTCGCCGCATTGGTAAAAAAGATGTCGGGCCGGCCGTCCTTGTTATAGTCAAAGACGGCGACTCCGCCTTCCATCGCGGCGGGAGCGTGGGCGACCGACGTAGTCTCCTCCGTCTCAACTCGGAAGGGAATGGACTGCAAATCAAAACGAATGGGGGGCGCTGGCTGGCTAGCCGCAGGCAACGAACCGCGCCCAAGTGCACCCGGCAAGAATGACGCGCCGAAGAGCCCCAAGAGTTCCCGCCGGCTGAAGCGCCGGCACCCTTTCCCTTTGATTCGACAAACCATCGCCACCTCATGATAGCAATCGGCCGCCCAAATCGAGTGCGTCGCGTTCGTTCCCCTTTGAACGCGGAATCTGTTTCTGATTTGGAATCCGTTTGTGTCCTGGTTCCTCGGTCTCGTGATCGGCCCCGGTAACTTTGAACCACTTTAAGAGTTAGTTTCCGGATGCAAACTCTCTCTTCCCCTGGTACGAATACTAGGGCACGTCAGTGTCAGTCACGGCATCGCGGATTGTCGAGGCACAGCCTGCGGTTAGAAATTCACTGACTGTGGCCGGCCGCCGTGTTCAACGCCGGACCTGCACCGTGTAGGGTTTGCTGGATCCGTCGCTTCCGGTGACCGCGACCACGATCTTGTTTTCACCGGGGGCCGTTTCACGGAGTGCGTGGCGCCGGACTTCACTTCGGCACCGTTCACTGTCAACTTTTTGCCATTCGGCCAGTAGGCGACGGGAGTCACCTCCACCGTGCCGCCCGGTCCGGGCATCCTGACGCTGTAATGGGTCACATACGATGAAAACCACGGCTTCCACTCGAGCAGCTTGCCCGCCGGCGTCTTCAGGTCCAGGTCATCCAGCGCGGCGCGGGCGGTGTGGAGATTTTTGGGGTTGTACCAGAGCCCCGCCAACCCCACATTCAGTTCGCGCAATTCCAGTTTTTCACGGCCAAAACTTGAGAAGACCTCACGGCCCTGCAGTTGGCCGCTGAGGACTTTTTCAACCGCGGTGACCATATCTGAAACGTACTCCTCGGCCGCGGCCCCCTTCAGAGGCACCTTTTCCTGGTAGGAATGACCCACCAGCAGGGTGAGGTTATTCAGGCCCTTCAACTTTTCCTGGAGATGCTTCAGGCCCTTCAGGTACTGGTCGAGAGCCGTGCAGCTTGGCATAAAAAGGTAAACCATGCTGCCGGAGCCGACCGCGTCGCCGGTCACGGCAATATTGTCCTTGCGGTCGAGATAGACCATCGAGCCGAGGGTGTGCCCCGGCACATGGATCGCCTCAAACTGACGGCCCCCGCCGAGGTCGATCACGGCACCGTCCTTGATCCATTTGAATTTCGGCGTGATGAAGTCCGGTGGAAGGTGAGTGGCATCCTCCTCCGAAATGTACACGGTGCTGTCTTTCAATTCGTTGACCTGCCTGAAGTGGTCGCCGTGGCCGTGGGTGATGGCGACGGCGATGGGCGACGAGGTCAGGGTGCGAAGGTCGGCGGGCAGGTCGCCCTTGCCCATGCCGGTATCCAGCAGCAGAGCGCGATCTTTCCCTTCCACCAGGTAGAAGCTTTCGTTCCCGCGGATGCCGCCGAAATCGAAGACGCGCCAGATGCCGTTGCCGAGCTTCTGCGATGTGTAGGTTTTCGAAAGGTCCTTGCGGTGAGCGTCAGGTGATAGCGCGCGAATGGCGCCTGGGGCGTGGACACCGTGATGACGAACCGGTTGGAGCCTTCCTTCAGGTCCACTTCGCGCGGCTCGCCGGATTTCACCGCAGGTTCTGCTGATCTTCAGTTCGCCGCCGGTAGTGGCCGGTGTGGTGGCGGTGATGAAGATTTTTGCGCTAAACATCATCTCCACGGTCGCCGTGTAGTCGAACCGCGAGGCGGAAAGCGGCTGGTCAAGCGGAAACCGCAGGTACTCGATGTCGGTCTTGTAAGATCCAATCTCAAGATTCGTCAGAACCCCCGCCGCCTGCGCGTGAAGCATGGGGCCCGTCGCAATGATCATGAAAAAGAGCGCTGTGATGACGCCAGAAATCGTCCTGCGTCCTGTCATGGAATGCCTCCTTCGCGAACCCGAACGAGTATACAACCCCGCCATAGGCAAGGCAATTGCTTGGGGGGATAGGAGATAGCAGGATCTAAAAGTGTACCCCTTCTCGACGTGTTTGTTGAGCGATCTGGGGTTTGCTGGTGGGCCTTGGGGGCCATCCGTGCGAAACCCTGTGGGACACAAACATGATGCGTAGACGAGCATACAGCCCGCGAACACTACTGGGCTGAGAGGAGCATCTTATACTGTTTGTTGCCAAGACATCGTTTAGAAGGGGTCGCAAGACCCCGTCGCCGCGGTTCCTCTCATCCGTTCGATCACAAGAGGTCGTGTCCGGCCCTGCTCCAGATCAATTTCCCGGATGTACATATGCCGATACCTGACCAGCATCCTCCGGTCGACGTATTCGATCCGCACCCGATGGCCTCCCAACGACTCGCAGACGAACCATTGCCGTCCGTCCTCTCGCAGCAGCCCGTTCCGGTTCCTTTCACCTCACCCCCCGCCGGGTAGTCCCTTCCCGCGGCTGTTCCTGGTAAACTCGCGGACTCGGCCGATAGGTTGACCTGCCCGAAATTTTGTACCAGATGAAGTGAGACAGTTTACATCACTTGAGGGGCCCGGTTTTTTTATACCACTTCTAGAGCGAGTTTTTCGGCTTCTTTGGGGCGTGTCAGGTCGCCGCTAGCGGCGATCTCATGGGCGAATTCGTTCGGTGTCCTCTCTTCGAGAGCCCTGTGAGGACGGCTCTCATTATGTTCCCTTCGCCAGCTCTCGATGATCTGCCGGGTTTTGGCCAATTATCGCAAGTGGTATTGGAGCAGTCGACTGTAGTCAAACTGTAGTCAATAAACCCCAATAAAGCCTCGAATTCCCTCACAATTCAGGAGGCTTTGATGACGTCTAAATATCGCGCTGTCTATTTTTTGCCCTTAATATCGGGAAATTTCAGAATGCCTTGTGGGGACTCATGATCCGTTGGGCGCAGGTTCGAGCGCTGGCGTGCTGAACCAGCTTCTTTCCAGCCCGATGTCCAACCCGATGCTGAACGAACTTACATGCACTTAGCGGAGTTAGCAGCCCCTGTGAGCGTCTGTAAGTTGTTGTAAAGTCAATAATCTGCGGATTGACACGGTAGAGGTCAACGGTTCGAGTCCGTTCGGGCCTACCACTTGTTTTGATGCCCTCCCCAAATTTCAAATGCCTCCACTGATAAGCCAAATCTTCACTGACGCGGCCCCCGATAGCCGCAATCTCAACTACGAGTATCTTCTCGAGGTCTCACGCCGGGAGATGATCTGCCAGGCCTCCTGTGGCTTCAAGAACCGAAAAGGCGTGCTTTCGAACCGTTAATGCACCATTTGTTTTGATGCCCTCGCCAAATTTCACATGCCTCCACTGATGAGGCAAATCTCCACTGACGCGGCCCCCGATAGCCGCAATCTCAACTACGAGGATCTTCTCGAGGTCTCACACCGGGAGATGACCTGCCAGGTCTCCTGTGGCTTCAAGAACCGAAAAGGCGTGCTTTCGAACCGTTAATGCGATACTCGGTCCATTTCTTGTGCTTCGCGTAGTGCATGGTCCCTGCACCTCCTCCACTCCTGGGCAACTTCGATGTTTCGATCCACGTGCCGGCGTCATTTGGCTCAACTCTCAACGGGCTCCCGGGTCAGCTATCGATCGAAGGCATAGGGGCCACAATTTGAGAATCCGCGATGCAAGGTGAGTTAATATCGAAGAGGGACGGCTTGTCATAATACTCCCCGGCCGAACCTGAGAATTGCGGTGCGCATGGCCAGAGTGCGAGTTCCGAGGCAACCCCAACCCCGCGTCATGATCCGGTACACAAGGAAGTGGTGTTACATTCCGTTGTTCCTGGTTTTGCTGGGAACTTTTGTGTCTGAAACTCTGGCCCAGTCAGCCCAGCTGTCTCCAGTTCCAGATAGTCCTTCCTGTGAGCAGGCTCAAAGCCTGGCTCAGCTGGGCAGGCAGATGATGGATCAGAAGCAATATGACCGGGCCATTGCAGAATTCAGATCGGCGCTGGACCTGTGTCCAGCATCCCAGGACATCGAAGAGGGACTCATCCGCGCGTACATCAAGTCCCGTAAATTCACGAAGGCCGAATCGGCATCGAAGTCATTCTTGCAACGCTACCCACGTTCCGAGCAGGGTCAGGTATTACTGGCTTATAGCTACCTGATGGAACAGAAAGTTCAGTATGCAGGCCAAACACTGCAAAAACTTCTGGCCCAGAATAGCAAGAACCCGGAAGGTCTCAAACTGATGGGACTGACGTTGGTCTTCTATAAAGAATATGTTTTGGCTGAACAGGAACTGCGCGCTGCACTGGCGCTTCAACCTCGCGATGAAGAAACCCTTTATGCGCTGGGCCGCGTGTACCAGACACAAAACAACTTCAAGCCCGCCATCATGACTTTCCAGAAACTGATCGCTCTCAACCCAAAGTACTACCAGGCTTACGACAATCTGGCACTATGCTACGAGGCCATCGGGCAAATTGCCCAGGCAGACGCCATGTTCGAGAAAGCCGAGCGCCTGGCGGCCAAGGCCAACCCCAAGGACGACTGGCCCTACGCAAACCAAGCCGACATGCTCGTGAAAAACGGGCAGGTCGATAAAGCCTTGCAGTGCATTGGGAAGGCGATCCAGATTAACCCGCGATCAGCGCGGAATCAGTGGATCATGGGAAAGGCGCTGATGGGAAAGGGCGATCTTCAAGGCGCTGAAAAGCATGCTCGGTCATCCATTCACCTTGACAGCAGTTTTGCGAAAGCTCACTACCTGTTGGGAACAGTCTATCGAAGGCAGCACAAACCGGAAAAAGCCCAAGAGGAATTTGCTAAATTCAAACAGCTCAGCGAGAAATCTGAAGAGCCTTCCATAAGATCCTCAAGCAACATCAAGTAGATTGCCTGGCCTAAACTCAATGCGGGCTAAAAGCCTGTTCAGAGAGCTTTGCGGAATTACAGTGCCGGCGCAAAGATATAGCTGCGTCCGCCGGCGACCGGCTTGAATTCTTTCCACCCGGCGCGTGGAGAGGATAATTTGACCTCACCGAGGTTTTTGCCATCCGGGCCAAAGGCCGACAGCTTCCCATGCGCCGGGGCGCGGAAAGCAATTCGATTGTTGCCATAAATATCGATCAAGTCCAGCAAGCCCCCGGGTTTGTGCCGCAGGACCACGCCGCCTGTCGCGCCCAGATCTCCGCGTTCGGCCCACTGCCCGCGACCGTCAAGATATTCATACCCGGGTGCGTCAACGTAATCGATCCGGTGGTTGTTCTCGAGAGCCGACATTTCATAAAAGTGATTTGACGGATTGAACGCCAGCCAGCCAGAAACGGGCAGGGTGACCGGCTTGCCGGCATCCGTAACCTCCCACGTTCGCGTCTGCGGAGCGATTGACGTAAACTTCCGTTCCATTCTCGTACACCACGTGCAGCCGGGATTCGGCGTTGACGCCTTGGGCGATGGCCTGGCTGGGGTTATACCACTTGCCATCACGGTCGGCATACTGGATGAGCCTGGGCGGGTTGAAGGCATATTGCTGCTGCAACTGTTGCATCATGTAATAGGATCGGGTCATGGCCTCAACGCCAAAGGGTTCCGAGGGATTGATCGCTTTGACCAGCCAGCCCATGTTGCCGTAGGCAATCGTGGTGGCCAGGAACAGGTCGACGTACTGGCTCCTCTTGGGAGACTCGGTCCAGTGCTTGTCGATGCGGCTCAGGTAGTAATCTGTATCTCCCATTCCATAGTCGCACTCGAGGGGATGAATTTTCCGAAGCCTGAAGGAAACATCCAGCGGCGCGGTCAGAAGATTCCCATCCGTGTACACCCAGCCGTAGTTGCCCGAGGCCAGGCCCGCGTAGAGCCATTCGTAGGTCCCCTCGGACTCGGTCGGGCCGTAGACCTTCTGGTCATTCCGCAGAAGTTGACCATAGGCGTAAAAGGTTGCGGCAAAAGTGCCCGCTCCCGGGACCCGGGCGTCGTAGTCGCAGTAATCCCACGGGGCCGCGGCCGTATGAACGTCCGTGTACGACATTTTCACGCCGAACTTTTCCTTGATCCGTTTTGCATAATACTCGTCGAACTCCACGGCCTTCGACGGTTTGAGGGCATAATTGCGGGGCCAGGCGCGCCGCCACTTGCCGTCCGGTTCCCGTTGCACAAAGTCCGGACTCCAGTTCGTATTGAGGGTGCAGAAGTCGGTGTAGTTTGAATAAACCCCCTGCAGCCATCCCATGGCATTCTGAGCCTTGATGTACCACTTCAACATCGCGTCGCCGCCCTTTTGAGGAGCGGCATGGAGCTTCTCAGTGTTGCAGTCGCCTTCGTCCCGCCAGGTGACCTCGTGACTGTGCTGCATGATCTTGTCCAGCCCATAAGAGCGGATTTGCGCCGAGCGTTCGTGGTCCTTTTTAAAGGATTCCGGCGCTGTCACGGTCCAGACGTACTGCGCCCCGTACTGCCGGATGGAGGGCGGATTGGCGATGGTGGGGAGCGTTTCCGCATAGTTGGGTGAAGTGGTAATGAATATCCTTTCGTGGAGGTTATTCCGCAAACCATCGGTCTTGGGCAGGTAGCGCATCCCGCCATTAATTTCGGCGCTGTCTTTCGTCACGGGCGGTTTTTTGGTGTAGTAAGGTTCGGAAGCGTTGCTGCGATACCAGTCAAACCAGACGGAAGTGAAGGTCGGCTTTGACGGCGCACCGGAGACGAGGACGCGCGGGTTGGTGCCGCCGTAAGTGATGTAAGGCACCGTGATCAACCGCGGATTGGTGACGCCCGAAACCTTGCCAAAGCTCAATTCCGTTGCGGCCCCCCCATCGCACCACGCGTCGAGCACCAGCGATTTCTGCCACAGGCGCAGCGCATAGTCCACAATGTGCGATCCCATGCGAAACTTGGCATGCACAACGTCGCCGGTCAGCTTTGCTTCAAGCAGTGCTCCCTTGGCGATCTGACCCTCGGGAGTGCCGGTGAACCGGACGCCCCCTCCGTCCAGGGGATGGAAGTCGTGGCCCCCGTCCACGCGCGCTGTAATCTCGCTCAAAGTTCCCTGCGCGGGCTTGTAGTCATAATCTACCGTGGCGTCTTTGCTTGCGTAGCGGAATTCAAACTCATGCTTCGCCGTCTCGCGGACAGATACTTTGAAATCTTTCTCGAAGTTTGTGGGGAGAATTGTCTGCTCGCGAGTCGGAAACGGCAGCGTTCCCGGCCCGGTGTTCAGGCCCACGATTTCGTCGCGGTACGGAATCAGGTTCCGTTTCGGCTGAGGCTGGAACTTTAGCGGATGCAGCCCTTCCTTAAAAAACGCCAGTGAGTCACAAAAGAAGTAACGGAAATCCCGATTCGTTACCTTGGAGATTTCGATTCCCGAAAAACTTGCAGGCATCACCATTTCGGAAAGCACCTTCGAGCGGGATTCGCCGGTGAATCAGCCACCATTGCTTCCAATTGATGGTTGCCACATCAACCTTGAATTCCTTGTTCCGCGCGTCGCGGATAAGGATGGATACCTCTACCGGCGGAGTTGTCGGATCAGGGACCCAGCTCCAGCGGTCGCCGTAACCCCAGAGGTCAATGGAATCAAATTTTCCGGGAATGGGAATCGGTTTGGGAGGCCGCGCGACCACGTGGCTTTGGGGACTGGTGCCCGCGTAAACGATCTTGCCTACGTGTTCGCCCCACATCTGCTGTTCACGGCTGCGGCGCAATTCTCCCCGCGCCCCATCAAACAGTTGGAGTGTCCAGCCTTCCATGTCTTCAAAACCCACCAGCGTGTGTGGGTTTTGCTCCCGCTGCACCCACGTCATCTCATAGGGCTGTTGGCCAACCTGCTGCCAAAGCTGAATCTTATTGATAGCAGGGACGACTTTTTGAGGGACTTCCTGCTGCCCTCCAAATAAAATTGCCGGCGAAACGATTGCCCATAGGAACAGTGCAATCAGCGTTCTCGATTTCATCGCCATACCCCCTCATGAAGAAGCACTCACATTCCAGAAAAAGGAATTCGTCCTCGAAACATTCCCTTCACGGGCCGAACGCAGCGCCCCATCTTTACACGCTCTCCGCCGCTTTCAGGTTGGCCGGATCATGTCCCGGGTTTGATGACGGTGAAGTTGGCTGTGCCGGTCTCATGCGTGTAAGGTTCGCGGACAGTGACGCTCCAATCACCCGCCGCATCGTTCAAAGCCAGAGGCACACTGAACCTCGCCGTTCCCTCCTGGAGCTGAAGGTTTTTGCCGTAATAATTCAGGATCTTTCCCTCGGGATTGCGAACTTCAACGTGGATGGCCTCCGGGAAATTCCTGTGCCCGTAAGGCATGGACAAATGAACCTGAAACGCGACCGTGCCCCCGGCAACAACTTTCGGGCTCGTGCCTTCCGATCCCATCGCGCTCACGCTGAGCCTGCCCACCGGCTCGGACGAAAGCGCCAGGAAGAGAGGCGCGCCGGCCACCAGGGTCCCTTTCACCTGTGAGCTGTGGCCCAACAGACGGTGTTCCCGGAGGTCATAGACATAGCGTGGCGATGGGAAATGGATCGTCACCGGTCCCACGTCCTGGCACCCCACGCCGGGAAGAATCGCGAGGTAGTGAACTCCGCCCTTCCTGTAATTGACAACTTCCGAGCATTGGACGGGCTGGCCGCTGGCTCTGCGAACGTCGGCAACAGGTTTCACCCCGGCCTGCTGCAGGTAGTGCCTAAGGATTTCCAGAATGGGACGATTCTCTCCTGTTTTCTGCAGATCACTGTAATTAGTGAACCAGAAGTTCAAAGTGATCGCCCGGCCGGCTCCGAAGGAGTTCCTGATCAAAAAGGGCGTGCTTCCGTTGCTGGCCTCCGCCTGGCCGGAAGTGACCTTCATATTCGGCTCGGCGGGCACAACCGTGGGCGCAACCCCATCGCTCCCCCATGCCACGTGGAGGGTAAGAGGCTTCTGGTCCTCCGGTTCCTTTTGCTGTGGGACCTGCTGGATTCCAAGCACGTCGTCCAGCAGTCCCTTCTTCTCCCAACGCGCGTGCCCATCCATCCGGCCGATCTCCCCGTCGGAAATCAGCAGGCCGCCTTGCGCAACAAAATCCCGGATGGCTGTTGCTTCAGCCGCCGATAGCGAAATCGAATCGGGCAGAATCAGGACCTTGTAATTCGATAAATTGCCCTTGTCGATCTGCTCCGTGGTGAGGAAGTCATACTGATATCCATCGTCGCGCAGCGCCTGCAGCCAGTTGGTACGGTTCTGATGGAACCGTTTGAGATTTGGGGAGGTGGCGTCACCGTTCGTCACTTCGTGCGGAGCAATATGGCCATCGGTAATCCAGTGGCTGCGAACGCTGAGCAGCGAGTAGTGAACGGCGATGCCGCAATTCCCCCGCTTTGCTCCCCGCAGCAGCAGCGCCAGGCCCTCGTTGCGGAATTCATTGGTCAAAGCGCTCAGGTCGCGCCCCTGCTGGGTCAGGGTGAGGTCGGCATTCAGCGCCGTGTATTGCCAGAAGAGCGAAGCGCCAATCTGGCCCGCCAGCAGCCGCTGCCAGAGCTCGTGGCGCAATTCCACCCCGAAACTCTGATAGCCGGTGAAGCCCGTCATGATCTGGCCTGCATGAATTGAACGGTGGAGATCATCCTGGTTGTCGCTCGGAATAAGGCTGCAGGTAGCCGACAATGTGGTCGAGCAGGTACCAGTTGACCGCGTTGGAGGGGCCGGGAGCCTGGGTGCCGGAGATGCTGGGGAGGCCTCCCGGATCCTCTGCCTTCACTGTTTCCGCCGCCACCTGCATGGCGTGGGCAAAGACCTGTTCCATGTAAGTCCGATGGTCCATCCATCCCGCATAATCGCCTTTGGCCTGTGCCTGGGAAGTGGTGAGCGGCATCACGCCGTCCCAGGTTTTGTAGTTGGTTTCCCATTCCTTGTTCAGAGCGCTGAGATCCGAATACTGGCCCCGAAGCCATCTTCGAAAACCATCCAGCGTCGGCTTCGACCATGAGAAGTCCAGAGGATCGCCGTAGGAGGTCAGCGAAGATTCGTCCGCCAGGTAGTAAGCCAGCGGCCCATAGGGTTCGTATTTCCCCATGGAGTCGATAATGTCGCTCCGCAGAGTGTCCAACCACTCCGGGCTTGAAAGATCCGGCTCGCGGATAAGGTATTGGGTGTCATGGGTTCTCAGATATTCGTCTTTTTGCTCGATATATTTCTTTCGCCGGTACCAGTAAATGCCAAACCCCGGGGCATGAACTTCTGTTATCAGCTTGAAGTTATCCCGGGGATTGGCCGCTACCGTGACGCCGATCTTGCGGAATTGCGACTCGAGTGTCCGGTTCCAGGGTTCGTAAGAGGGCGGACCGTACCAGGGCAGGATCAGCTCATAAGCCCCAAAGTTCCGATCGACGCGGACAAAATCAACCCGCGTCTGGTTCTGATCGATCTTGACTTCCCGACCCTCTCGCTCTTCCAGCAAGGCTACACGAACCCATCCAATGTTGGTGGTGTAATTCCCCACGGGCAGGGTTGCGTGGAGCACACCTTCCTGCACCTTGGAAGTCGGTTCCGTGGCGGAACCGATCACCCGGTTCTGATTGTCCAGCAGGTCCACGCGGACTTTCGCCGGAGCCGTTCCCCCGATTTGCACAGTCGCATGGAGTGGATCGCCGAGGCTGTAAAATTTCTTATCGGCTGCAATGGAAACAATGTGGTCCGGTTGCGGCAAGGCAAAGGACACGGAGCCCCAGGCATAGCGCTTTCCCGCTGCTGAAAGAATCACATCAGCATTGTTGCGGCCGCCGGAGGCAGTGTCCGGCAGAGTAATCGCAATCCGGTTCCTGCCGCGCTTGAGACGAACATCTCTTGTGACGTGACCTTCATCGTCGCCCCACTGGCTGACCAGCTTGACGGAAAGCTCAGCCGACTTGATCTTTGTCAGGTTCTCTACTGTGACAACAAGTTTTCTTGCGCCATGATTGGGAACTTCCACCTGCATCGGCAGAAGATTGATCTGCTGTTGCTGACCGCCGGCCCACATGATGGACCGCCCAAGCAGTGAGTAGAAATACTCCCACCAGTGATCGTTTTTCTTGCCCAAAAACTCCCAGTCGATGTCCGGCGAGAGCCCGT
This sequence comes from uncultured Acidobacteriota bacterium, assembly GCA_963731705.1. Lineage (GTDB taxonomy): Bacteria > Acidobacteriota > Terriglobia > UBA7540 > UBA7540 > SCRD01. The sequence goes on along the minus strand of CAVSWQ010000048.1, from coordinate 50,268 downwards.
GATTCACATAACCGAGAGCCACCACCCGGCCCTTGCCATACATCCTGGTAGCCACAATCGGTTCACCCTCCGGGCCTTTGACGAGCAGTTCGGAATCCGGTCCCAGATGATACTTGTAATGTTTCAGGTAGTCTCCCGGAAAGGTGGCGAAAGGCACGTTGTTGGTGATAAAGCTTTGCCGGGCGTTTTGCCACTCTCCGGTGGTAACCGCTCGCGGCAGAACGTGCAATTTTCCAGAGCCATCCAACTGATCGGAAAGGCCATCAATCAGAGGTGAAACTTCCCAGAGTTTTCCACCTGGCGCAACGGCTAAATCGGGCGCGTGGATGTTAAGGGAAGGGTTAACTTTCGGTTCGCCGGGTGCGGGAATACCTGTGGTGGGATGAATCAGGACCAGCCCGGTTCCTTCTCGAACCCGTTTCAGAATCCCGTCACGAATTTCCTGCGGCAGCCGGTTCCAGCCGAACAGGCCGGGCAGCACAATCACGTCGTAGTGCGCGCTGCCGGCCAGGTCTTCGGCCAGATATTTATAAACCAGTTTATAGGTGCGCGCTTCATAATTCTTGCCGGTGCCAACGGTCCAGGTGTTCACGTCCCAGGCACTGTCAATCATCACGGTGTCATAGGTGATGGGAAAGCGTTCCGCAAGTTCCACCAGCGTCCTTCCCTCGCTGACGCTGGGAACCACCAGTGCGTGCACCATCTTTCCGCCCCAGGGCCGTGCCCAGGCAACATGAGGAGTTTTGACGGCCAGGGTAAAAGGCGCGTCCACCCTCTCTTCCGATGCCGCGCTCTGGCCCGCCAGCACCCTCGGAGGACAGAATTCAATCAAGCCGAACAAGCGCAAAAATAAGAAGCAGTGCGACGCCCCACGAACGGCATCGCGAAAGTAATCGCAAAGAAGACATGGTTCACACCTGCCCTGGGTTGTGGAATTCTTTCTGTTCTAATCGGGACGGTACAGAATATCCCCCCAGTCGGTTCTTAGCAAGCGGACGATACGGTCGTAGCGGTGCCAGGTCAGAGATCAGCGTTGCACAGGTCCCCGGAAATGATCGTCTCGGGAGTTGCTCCCGGGCTGTAACAGCTCACGAAGGGTCCTGGCATCAAGGTACTCTTCGTCATGATTTGCGTAGACGGAGTCAAACACCACGGGCGCGTCTGGAGCCACACCAAGAAGCGCCCGCAGAGACTCGAGGCTGGAGGACCGCTGAAGGGGAGAATTGGCGCTCCACACTCTGCCGCTGATGTCCTTCTCTGCCGAACTCACCAGCCACAGCCCTACCTTCCCCCTGAGGAGGGATGTTGTTTCTGGCATTCGCCTCTTCTCAGCGGGAATCAAAGCAACGCTGGGCGCCAGAAAGAAATTTGTTGAGCCCACGCGATTCAAAAATGAAACGGCCTCTTTCAGCGTGGCGGGCGGCTTTCCCGGAGCCATGCGAAGGTGGAGGTTAATCTGGTGTTCAGCGGCTTTCTTGCACAAGTCCCGAACCGTTGCTGTGAACGATTCCCAGCTTTGGGACCCTGGTGAAATTGTTTTCCGGAAAACGATGGAGGGACAGGATCAGGTCCCGGGCTCGCAGGATCTGCATCTTGTCCATAACGTCTCTAATGACGGCCCGGCTGTCGGCATAGTCCGGGCTGCTGTTGTCAATCAAGCGGAGCTGTGGATAGAGATCGATGCCTGAAGTCAGATCGACCATGACTCTCAAATTCTGCAATCCGATCCATTGGGCTTCTTTTCTCAGCGCTTCGGGTTTGCGCTCCCACAGGTACTTCCAATCCACAACCACCGAGTCGTAGTTCTGAAAAAAAGTTGGGCGCTTCAGGATTTCTTCCTTAATCAGGACCGCGTTGCGAATGGGTAAAGCACGGCGCAAAGGGCGTGGAGGTGGGACGATGTGGGGGATGACTCCGACATCCCGTTCGCTGAGCCGAATGGAAAAGATCCGCACATCGCCCCCCGCAATGCGATCTTTGCCATTCGTTCCCAGCCTGGCGCCGTGAATTCCTTCCGGCAAGTAGCCAACCGCCGTTTTTTCCGACTGGTCCAGGAGGACCTCCTGGATGGACTCGACCTCGCCACAGCAGGGCTCAATCCTGAACGATTGTTCTTTCCAGGAATTGTTGAAAATTCCGACCCTGTATTCTCCTTGGCCTTTGCGGCATACAATAAAGCTCACGTTCGAGCCCACCTTGAAAAGCATCTGGCTCTGAAAAGCAAGGTCGAGGATACGCCGGACGTGTTTCAACAGCGCATAGGGTTTTGCCAGGGATCGGTCGATTTCATCTGACACATCCTGCGCAAGCATTTCAGGCGCTTCGGAAGAGGGCCGCGCGCTCAGGCCAAACGGACTTGCAAGAACAATCAGGCGGCCCTTTCCGTGGACAACCGATACAGCCGCGGGATGTCCGCCGCACTTCGCCAGAATCTCGGCCTGCGAAGGGAAGCTCAGCGGATACAGGTCAAATTCAGAATCTTCTCTCAGCGCAGCCCGGTTATTCTGCCCCATAGCAACTTCGGCTGGTTTAAACCGCCTTGCAGGCCCCGACACCCGAACGCCGGCAAGGCCGCCGGGAAATTCTTTCAGGTTCGCGGCCGTGGTTACCAGCAGGCCTCCTTCTGCGAGGTAGGCCTGGAGCTTGTCCCGCAATTCTGCGCCTCCGCGCAGCCCCCCGGCCAGAACCAGCAAAGGGTAACGCGCCAGCAGCCAGCCGGGACTGTCGCTCAACAGGCAATCCACCGCGTCGCCGTAAGGAGTAGCCGCCATGAAGCCGGATTCGTCGTGATAATAGGAAGAGTTCTGGTAGCCGGGATAAAACATATCCAGAAGCGCGTCGGTCCAATAATCTCCCGGCCCGTAAGGCAGGTTGCCCCACACGTGATACGCATTGGAGCTATAGAGGTGCCGGGGAACGGTCCAGCCGGCATAGAAATCCAGCATCAAGGCGAATGGGACCATCATGGTTCCGGGCTGGCCTTCTTTCCCGACCCAGTCCTTCGCAGCGCGCTGCATGACTCCGATGGGTGAAAGTTTCGGCTCCGGGTCTTCCGTAGCGGAAGACTCCGCTTCGAACCACCCGCTTTCAAACCCGACTGAAACGCTGTTGTAAAGAATCTGGCTGTACATCAGACGCTTCAGCAGGCTCAAGCTGGTTCCTTTCTCAGGCCCGCCCTCGTGAGAACCGTCGCGGCGTGGAGGGCCGTACTCCTTCCAGCCCCAACGGTTCCACACCGAAGCATTTCCGAACCAGGGCACGCCGTATTGCTTTCCGGCTCCGCGAATGAATGCGTACATCACCTGGCCGTTCGGCAAGGCCTGCGCGGTTTCTCCCCCGATCAGGTAATAAAGCCCTTCCTTCAGGAAATAGTGGCCAAAGGTGAGCGAAACCAGTGCCGTCATCCTGTTTCCCAATTCGCCCGTGAGCTTTTCGAAGTGCCGGTGGAAATTGAAGTACTGCTGCGGCCTGGATGCTGAGCTCGGATACATCTGCGAGGCATAAGCGCCGATATACCGGCCGTCCTGCTCACCGTTGTCCATGCCCAGCCAGCGCTCCTTTAGCGTGGTTTCGAGCAGGCTAAGCGCCGTCTTGGGAGGACGAAACTCCTTCCAGTAGCCCCCGGGACCTGAGCCCGGCACATAACCCCAAATGTCAAAAAGAAACAGATCGCGCCGCCGGATCTCTTCCACCAGTTCGTCCAGGTTCTCGGCAAACAGGATCGGATAAGAAGGCCACACGATGTCGCCAAGCTTGAAAACTTCCGTGTACTTCCTGATCGTTTCTGCATAGTTGACAATCCGGTCTTCCTTGATCTCGAAACCGCGCAGCGTTGTGAAATGAGTGTGGTCACCGAACGTCGACCAATCGGGAGGCCGAACGTGCCGCCGGCCGAAATCCGGGTGCTCTCTGGGATTAAGGAGTGAGCTGTAGACGCGGAAGGAATGTGGTTGCAGGAGTCGAGAACTTTCCTCCGGGGCCGGCGACCGCTGGGTTTCATCATCTCCGGGACCGTGCTTGCCTTTACCCGGCCTGCGCCCTACAACTGCGGAAGCGCTGAGCGAAGCTTCGATGAATTCTCTCCGATTCATATGACCTTCCCATACTGACTGTCCTGCCGGGGCGCACCAGCCCTGCCAAAACGCATTGAATTTACCGGGCAAATTTCACTACAAGGAGTGTCAAAAGTCCAGAGTGAAATGAATGAACGCTAAATCCTCGGGAAAACTCTGAACTGAAACCCGCGAACCGGGATCTTCAAGTGAGCGGGTGGCGGCGGCAATTCCAAAGCCTGCAAAACCAAGAAAACCGTAGCAGGTCCGTTTGAGAATGAATATGATGGAGCACCGACCCTACGAACGCGGACACTACGGAACGAGGAGCGTATTCAGTGAAAATCGTATCGATTGAAATCCGGGTGTGCAGAAACACCAGAGAAGCCATGGGCGACTCCGAAATGCGAGCCGGCGGGAAATCAACTTTTGATTTTCTCGTTATCACTTTGAAGACCGATGAGGGCATCGAAGGAACGTCCTTTGGGTTTGCGGGCCGGGGAGCCGAAATGGCCGGCCAGATCGCCGTCTCGGCGCTGAAGCCGTTCTTTCTGGGGAAGGACCCGCTTGCGCGTGAGAAGCACTGGAAGGAATTTCGGACCTACGACCGGTGGTGGAACCACGTTCCGATCTATGCCTACGGGCCGTTCGACATCTGCCTGTACGACATCGCGGGAAAAGTTGCAGGCCTGCCGCTCTACAGGCTGCTGGGTGAGTACCGGGACAAAGTGCCGACTTACGCCAGCTCCTTTGTCCTGGCCACTCCTGAAGATTATGCGCGGCAGGCGCTGGAGGTGAAGGGACGCGGATGGCACGCTTACAAACTTCATCCTCCGGGCGATTACGATTTTGACCTGAAAGCTTACCGGCTGTGCCGGGAGGCGGTTGGTCCGGACTTCAAGCTGATGGCGGATCCGGTTGCCGCCTACAACCACGAGCAGGCCTTGCGGATGGGGCGCGAGCTCGAACGCCTCAATTACTACTGGTTTGAAGAGCCGCTCTTCGATGTCGATTTTCACGGACTTCGAAAGCTCACTTCCAAGCTCGACATCCCCATTTGCGGAACGGAGGTCCTGGCAGGCTCGCATTATTCAACCGGCGAGTGCATTGCTTCAAACGTGGTGGACATTGTCCGCACGGATGTGTCCTGGAAGGGCGGCGTGACGCCGGTGATGAAAACCGCGCACCTGGCGGAGTCTTTCGGTGTCCAGTGCGAAGTCCATACGTCCATCTATCACCCTCTGGAGATTGTGGACCTGCACTGTTGCTGCGCCATATCGAACTGCGAATTTTTCGAGGTTCTCTATCCCATGTCCTACATGGACTTCGGCATGAAGAACAAGCTCGATATTGACGGTGAGGGCTATGCGCATCCGCCCCAAGCTCCGGGGATCGGTGTTGATTTCGACTGGGACTTTATCGATGGATGTACAATTCAAAAATTGTGACGGCCTGACTGGATGCAGCAGACGGTCGGCCGGAAACGATTTCAAAACCAGGAGGAAGCGTGAAGCGATACGGACAGGTTATTCGGTTGCAACCCGGCGTAAAAGAGGAATACGTTCGCTACCATGCCAAGGTGTGGCCCGAAGTGCTCCAGATGATTCATGACTGCAACATCCGCAACTACTCGATCTTTCTGAAAGACGATACGTTGTACGCCTATTTCGAATACATCGGAAGCGATTTCGACGCTGATATGGCGAAGATGGCTGCCGATCCCAAAACACAGGAGTGGTGGGCCATTATGGGGCCCATGCAGCAACCCATTGAGACGAGGAAAGAAGGTGAGTGGTGGGCCAATATGGAAGAGGTCTTCCACACGGACTGAAAAGGGCGCGATCTATTCCAGGCGGTAAACCCTGGCGGCGTTTTTGTAGAACAGCTTCTGCTGATTTTCATCCCCGGCGCTATTCGTCAGCAGCGTGAGAGTCTCCACCCATTTTCGCAGCGGCGCAGCCAGCGTACACACGGGCCAGTCGCTGCCGAACATCACGCGGTCCCACCCGAAGCATTCAATCACGTGCTCAACGTAGGGGCGCACGTCCTCCGGCGTCCACTTTTCCAGGTCGGCGTTGGCCAGGATCCCGGAAACCTTGCAGACGACGTTGGGAAACTTCGATGCTTCCTGAATATGCTGCCGCCAGGGATCGAACACCTGCTCCTTCACCTGAGGATTGCCGCAGTGGTCGAGGATAAAGGAAACCTTCGGACAATCGCTGATCAGGCGAATGACGATGGGCAATTGGCGGGCCCGCACGCAGAATTCAAATGAAAGGCCATAAGCCTCCAGCAGCCTGACGTTCTCCGCAAAAAGGCTGGATTGCGCAACCTCGTCCGGCTGGGTGTGCAGCACCCTTCGGATTCCCTTCAGTTTCGGGTGGCCGGAGATCTGGTCAAGATAATCTGCAAAGTGCGGTTTCTCGGGCCTGCCGCAGGCGACAACTCCTTCCAGAGGATTGTCCTGTTCAGCCAGCGCCAGGATGTGCCGCGTTTCGTCCAGCATGTAAGCTTCGTCGACGTCGGCTTCCAGGTGGACGGATTTCTCAATGCCCAGCCCCTCGCCTGCTTTCACATAGTCCTCCATGCGGAAGCTCCTTCGCAGCGAAGGAACGTCGTCCAGCCAGGAGTATGTGAACAAATCCAGGTCCCAGAGGTGCTGGTGAGTGTCAATGATTTTCATGGTTCAGTCCATATCCTTTTCTGAGATTCTCACTCCAAACGCCAATGCAATCAAGTCGTCTCAATCTTCAGCACGGTGTCATTCGGATCGGAAGCCTCTGCGGGAAGCTGAATGGTCACGCCGTTTCCGCTGCGCTGGAAGCTGAGAATTTCACCGCGCGAAAGAAGACTCACCCGCGAAACGCGCCCGACGCCGCTGACTTCCAGGCTTCCTTTTGGCCAGTCGAAGAGGTGGAGGTAGGTGGTGCCTCCTTTCGCCGTCGTCCTGCCGTAGGAGAGGTTCTGCAACGGTCCGTAGGTTGTTCCGTAAATGGACTCCCCGTTGATCGCCAGCCATTTCCCGATTTCCCGCAAACGCTCCTGGAACTCCGGCTGAATAACGCCTTCGGGGCTGGGACCTACGTTGAGCAGGAAATTTCCGCCCTTGCTCGCCACATTCACCAGCGTCTGGATCAGCATCTTCGCTGACTTATATTTGTGGTCGTTCTTGTTGTAGGCCCAGGTGTCGTTGATGGTCATGCAGGTTTCCCACGGCTGGAAGTCTTCCGGGCGCGGCAGGCCCGAAGGCAGCCGGTCCTGTGCCGCAGGGTTGACTCCTGCAATGCGAACACCCTTCACAGGGATGCGGTCCGGCACAAACTGTTCCGGCGTCTCATAATCTCCCGGCGTCCCCAGCCGGTTGTTGAAAAGGCTGCCGGGCGAGAGTTCGCGCAGCATTCGCTGCACGTGGTACCCGTCGTATTTCTCCTGGTTATTGAGGCCGTCAAACCAGAAGACCGTTGGCTCCCCATAGCGCGTAGCCAACTCTCGCAACTGCAACTGGAGATAATTCAGATAGTTCGGCCACTCGGGGCGCGTGGGCTCGCCGTGCCAGTTCTCCTTGGCCGGCCTTGACGTATCCCGGAAGCTTGGATGGTGCATGTCCGGAGGCGAATAATAATAACCCAGAGGCATGTCATGCCGGCGGCACGCTTCCACCAGCATCCTCAGGACATCTTTCTTGTAGGGTGTGTTGGTGATCTTGTAATCCGTAAAGGAGGAGTCGAACATGCAGAACCCGTCATGGTGCTTGGTGGTGAAAACGATGTATTTCTGGCCCGCCGCCTTGGCCAGTTCCACCCAGGCGTCGGGATCGTACTTTACGGGGTTGAATCGCTTGTAGAGGTTGACGTATTCCTCCTGAGTGATGTTCCACTTCGGGCTGGGACTCATGATGGGCCACGAGATTTCCACGCTGGCCAGCGAGGAAGGGTCCCAATGAATGAACATTCCGAACCGGGCATCCAGCCACCAATCCATCCGCTGCTGCCACAACCGGCTTCGCTGCCGGTCCATTTCGTTCACTTCACTCCAGGCCGTAGAGATCGCCTGGTCGGGTTGGATCGTTTTGCGGCTCGCTTGCGGCCGTGGCAAGCCGGGAAGACAAAGCGGCCGCGCCCCCCGCGCCCATCATCCGAAACATATCGCGACGTCCGATGCCTCGTTTCTTGCTGCTCTTCATGCCTTCCTCCCCTTCAACTTAAGCTGCGAACGGGATTTCGCCCGCCTGGCCGGGTGCGATTTTACATCCAAACCTGTCCGCTGCAAACACTTCATGAGATTCCCTCTCAGACTTGCCGGATACTACTCCTGCCTGCCCAGCCCAAGCGCAGGCGTTTCTCCAGCACTTCCCTTTCTACCGGCGGCACACATGCTGAGTTCCTCTGAGTGCAGTGCTCCCCCCAGGAACCGTGCGCGGCGGAAAGAACTTCTCGCATCAGAAGGTCTCAAACGCTACAATGCAGGCTTCGTGGCAGCCGAAGCGATTGAAATGCTCCTGTTCAAAAATATCCTGAGGTTAGTTGCCGGCGTCCCCAGCCGGGAAAGGACATCGTTTTGATAGAAGCCAGGGCCACAATCTTCAGTGCCAGGAATCGCCACTGTCCCGCACGGAAGAGACGCCCATTTCCAACACGGCCTGCGCAACCCATCTTGAAAGGTGGCCTGGCATGACGACCCGCCGCCGCTGGGTTCTTCTCGGGCTTGTTTTCATCGCCATCATGATCAGCTACGTTGATCGGGGCAATCTCAGCATTGCAGCCCCGGACATGATGAAGGACTTTCGAATCGACCCTGAAAAAATGGGGGTGCTGCTTTCTGCCTTTTTCTGGACCTACGGCGCGTTCCAGCTTCCGGCCGGGATGCTGGTGGACAGGTTCGGCATCCGCTGGTCCTATACGCTGTCATTCCTGGTGTGGTCGCTGGCCTCCGCCGCCATCGCCCTCAGCCGCGGCCCCGGTGACGTCATCGGCATGCGGGTGGCGCTGGGCGTGGCCGAATCGGTCGGTCCGCTGGCCAGCATAGCTTTCATCCGAAGCAACTTTTCCGGGAAGGAGCAGGGGCTGCCCACCTCCATCTACATTGCGGGGCAGAACATTGGACCCGCGCTGGGCGTGCTGCTGGGATCCATTCTGATAAACCAGTTCGGATGGCGGATGATGTTTGCCATCACCGGACTGGGAGCCCTGGTCTGGGTGCCCTGCTGGCTGCTCGCCGCCCCGCGGGACATGAACCGCGCCGAGCGCCGGGCAGCAAAGGAATTGAGAGATGCGGCTCCGCCCCGACCCTGGAACTGGGGCATGCTGCTGCGCAACGGGACCTTCTGGGCCATGGCGCTGGCCACGCTGCTGGCTTCCTACTATTGGTATTTCGTTTTAACCTGGGTGCCGAGTTATCTGGTGATGGCGCGCGGGTTTTCAATGCTGGGAATGGGGAAAGTGCTTTCAACGGCGCTTCTGATTATGGCCGGCGTGAACATCATTTCGGGCAAAGCTGCGGACAGGCTGGCAGCCACTCTCGGCGTGTTCCGTGCGCGATTGTGGTTTGCCGTCCTGGGATACGTGGGGACGGGGGCCATTCTGCTCTTGCTGTTCACGGGCCGTGCATGGTCGCTCCCCATCCTCACCTTTTCCTTGTGCGCCACGGGCATCGGCAATTCCACCTACTGGACCATGGTGCAGCATGCCTCGCCCAAGACCCTGGTGGGGCGGTCGGTGGGATTTCTGAACACAGTCTCCGTGCTGGGAGGCGTCCTGGCTCCGATTGTGACCGGCTGGCTCCTGGGACCGCAAAAGCATTTTGGCCCGGCGATTTTTGTGGCCGGTGTGTGCCCTGTTCTGGCTGCCGTCTGCCTGCTAGCGGTGGGCGCCAAAGGCCTCTCGGGCGTTAAGTCACTGCTCTCGGGCCAGCTCTACACAGAAGCGTAGCAGAGAACGCCTCGACTCTTTTGACTGCGCTCTACGAGCTCCTGTTTCCGATTAGAAGCGGGGCGACGGACCAGCGATGCCAACCCAACAGGAGAGCGCGAATGGACCATTTTGACGCTATTGTTGCCGGCATGGGAGGGATGGGCAGCGCGACGGCCTATCAACTTGCGCGGCGCGGCCTCCGGGTGCTGGGCCTTGAAAAGCACAACCTTCTTCACGACCAGGGCTCATCGCACGGCCTCACCCGGATTATTCGCCTGGCCTATTACGAACACCCTTCTTACGTTCCGCTGCTGTTCCGCGCCTACGAACTGTGGCGCCAGCTTGAGAATCTTACAGGAGAACGGATCCTGTTTGTGACCGGCGGCATCGACGCCGGCGCCGAGGACGGGCGGATCGTCCAGGGATCACTCGCGGCGTGCAGGGAGCATTCTCTTCGCCACGAAGTGCTGGACGCCGGGCAGCTTCGGGAACGGTTTCCCGGCGTCTGCCTGCCGAAGGGCATGGTCAGCGTCTATTCGCCTGACAGCGGGTTCGTTCTCTCTGAGCGCGCCATCGGGCTCTACACGCGGCTGGCGCTGGAGCTGGGCGCGGAGGTCCACGGCCGCGAGGCGGTGACCGGCTGGGAGGTTCGTCCGGATTCGGTCCGGGTGCGCACGGAAACCTCCACTTATTCCGCCGGCCGGCTCATCGTGTCCGCGGGCGCCTGGACGGCCAAGCTGCTGCCTTCGCTCAGCAAGGTTCTCCAGCCGGAACGCCAGGTGCTGATCTGGACCCGCCCGCTCCGTCCGGAACTTTTCCAGCTGGGCGCGTTCCCGATTTTCAATCTGCAAAGCCCGGAGGGCCAGTTCTACGGTTTCCCTCTCCACGACTTTCCCGGGTTTAAGATAGGGCGATATCATCACCGGGATGAGAAGGTGGATCCCGACGCGATGGACCGCGACTGCCACCCGGAGGATGAGGCCGTGCTGCGCGAAGGCATCGCGCGCTACTTCCCGGACGCGAACGGCCCCACGCTGGCATTGAAGACCTGCCTTTTCACCAACACGCCCGACGAGCATTTCATACTGGACGCCCACCCGGAGTCCGACCGCGTGTTCATCGCCGCCGGATTTTCAGGCCACGGATTCAAGTTTTGCAGCGTGGTGGGAGAAATCATGGCCGAGCTTGCCGCAACCGGCGCCACCCGCCACAACCTGGACCTCTTCCGCATCTCCCGCACGTTTAAGAAACCTGCGTTGGACTAATTTAGAGCGTCAGACATCTTGACATGCAGGCACAGCAGATGAAGTCATCCCGTTGCTACAACCAACGTCATTTTAGACAGATAGGTTGCCACCCTTTGCGAAAGGCGCCTCCTCTGAAGTTCCCGCCCCGAAAAAATTAGGGCCCCAATAGCCTTTTTTATCAGGCTGAATAGCACCCTGGCATTATTGACGGGCTTTCCCCTTCCATATAGCCTATCCGAGTCTTTGGGGCAAGTTTCGTCGGGTCTAAAGTCACGTTCTAAACCTGGGAAAATTTACATCGCAGTGGAGCCGCCTGTCTGTCGAATATCTTGCGGCTTAATCTGCCTGTCTGAGGCGCCTGGCCTTCGGAGGAGCTGCATAAACCGATGCGTACCTTTCTCAAATACGCGATCCCTGTGCTGGTGGTTTACATCGTCCTGCTCAGCGGCTTGTTCGTTGCCATGCTGCAGCCGCCCGAGGTGTTTGGGCGCATCATGTCAAAGCTTCCGGCGGTGGCTTATTTCATCTTTCCGTTTGAGCCCATGTGGCTTTTTGCACGAAGGGGCCATCTGAAGGTTGGCGAACCGGCGCCGGACTTCTCGCTGAAGACAGCAGATAGCTCTCAGGTTGTGCGGCTCTCTTCGTTTCGTGGGCAGAAACCCGTGGTGCTGATTTTTGGCAGCCATACCTGACCGCCTTTTCGCCGGGAGGTTCCCGCGCTCAACAAGCTGTATGAGGAATACAAGGATCGGGTGGCGTTCTATGTGGTTTACATCGAAGAGGCACATCCCACCGACGGGTGGGAAATGCCGAGCAACTTTAAAGAGGGCATCCTCATTGCGAGCGCCAAGACATTTCTTCAGCGTGATGAAGCCGCGAAAACCTGCGTGGTCAAACTCGGCATTCACATTCCTGCGGTGGTGGATGACATGCAGGACTCCACCGAACTCGCTTACACCGCCTGGCCGGATCGCCTCTATATCGTTGACCGCGACGGGCCGCGTGGCGTTACAAGAGCAAAGCGGGGCCTTTCGGTTTCGATCCCAAGGCCATGGGTGCGAAGCTCCGCTCACTGGCTCCTTCCGGCACGCGTTAGCGGATTTCCAGTTGCATTTCGGCTCATGGGCTAAAGGCGTGGATGGCCAGGCACTGCGTCCTTGCAGGGTTGGGCACGCATATTTGCTGAACAGAATTTGAAAGGTTGGAGATCAATGAAGGAACGAATTTCAAAGATGGTACCTGGTTGTATTTTTCTCCTGCTGCTGGCGCTCGTGTGCAGCCCTCTTGCTGCTCAGGAGGTTACTGCAAGCCTCCGTGGGGTGGTACTTGATCCGAGTGGCAGGGGAATTCCGAAGGCGGAAGTGAAGGCCACTCAGGTTGAGACCGGACTGACGCGAACCGCTGTCTCAGACCGCCATGGCGCCTATGTCCTCGTCCTGCTGCCGGTGGGGCACTATCGCCTTGAGGCGACAGCGAAAGGCTTTCGCAAGTTTCTCCAGGAAGGCATAACGCTCAGCGTGAATGAGGCTGCCAACGTACCCATTCGCCTGACCATCGGCTCTTCGACGCAGGTGGTTCAAGTCCGCTCAAACGCTCCGCTGATCGAGACGTCGAGCACAACCCTTGGCAAAACCGTGAACGAGCGCGAAATCCTGGACCTGCCGCTGAATGGCCGGAATTTTTCGCAGCTCGGCCTGCTGCAGCCCGGAGTCGTACCCATCACGCCGGGCCTGGCCCAGGCCGGCGGATCGTTGCGGGACGGGACAAGCCTACTCGGTGAACGGCCAGCGTCCGGAGTCCAACAATTTTCTGATTGATGGCGCGTCCAACGTCAATGCAGTCGACGGAGGCTTCGTGCTGCGGCCGCCGATCGATGCCATCGCGCAGTTCAAGATCCTGACCAGCACATCCAACGCCGAGTTTGGCGGCGCCGCCGGTTCAACCACGAACATCATCACCCGCTCAGGGTCAAACTCTTTCCACGGCGCCCTCTGGGAGTTCTTGCGCAATGACAAGATGGATGCTGCCAACTACTTTGAGAATGCGGCTGGCTTCAAGAAGTCTGAATACCGTCAGAACCAGTTTGGCGGCACGCTGGGCGGGCCCATCAGGAAGGACAAGACGTTCTTCTTCGGTTACTACGAGGGGTACCGAAACCGCCAGGGCGAAACTCTCCACAACGTGCGTGTCCCGTCAGATCTTGAGCGGCAGGGTGATTTCTCGGAGAGTGGACCGCTCCTCAACTTTTTCGCACCCGGCGGACCCGCGCCTCTGCCGGGCAGCCAGGTGCCCTTCATCGATCCCACGGCGCAAAACATCGTGGACCTTTACCCGCACGCGAACGCAAGGGATTCGAACGGCATTCTCGACCTTTACAACACGACCGAGATTTTGCGGGAAAATGAGGACCAGTTCGGCGTTCGCATCGACCAGAACCTTTCTTCCAGCGACCGGCTAAGTTTCCGTTATATGTTTCTGAATGGGAACCGCTTTGATCCCTTGTCACCCTCCGGAGCCGGTGTGCCCGGTTTCCCCGTGGGTCTGGACAGGCGGGCGCAAAATTTTGTCGCCCAGCTGACCCACACCTTTTCGCCTTCACTTCTCAGCATCACGCGGGCGTCCTTCCTGCGAAACAAGTTTTTATACGGCGAACACCTGAATCACACTTCGCCCGCTTCGCTGGGTTTCCAATACCAGCCCACTCTGGGAATCGCGGCCGGTCCGCCCTTCATCCAGTTCGGTGGCGGAGGGTATGCCAGCATCGGCGATCCGATCACCGGCCCCAGAAACAGTTATGAAAACGCCTATGCCGCTTCAGAAGCGCTGACCTGGATCCATGGCCGGCACGAGATGCAATTCGGCGCACACTACAGTCGTGACCAGATCAACGTGGTCAACGGAATCGCTTCGAATGGGTTCTTTGTTTTCATTCCCGCGCCGCTGAGCAACGCCTTTGCCAACTTCCTGATCGGGCAGCCGCTTCTCTTCCTGCAAGGGGGTGGCGACCAGCCGGACGGGACCGGCGACCTCTCCCGCGGGCTGCGTGGGAACTCCTTCAACTTCTACGCGCAGGATACGTTTAAGGCCAGCCGCAGGTTGACCTTCAACTTTGGTCTCCGCTACGATCTGCCCTTCCCTTATACCGAGATACGAAACCGCCAGAATCTCTTCGAGCCGGGCAAGCAGTCACAGGTGATCTCGAGCGCGCCGGCTGGCGTGCTGTATCCAGGCGATCCGGGAGTGCCCTCCGGCCTGATCCCCGCGCAAAAAGACGCTTTTGCGCCGCGTGTGGGAATCGCCTGGGACCCGACGGGCAGTGGCCGCTGGCTGGTCAGTGGCGCTTACGGCATCTTTTATGACCCCTACTACAACGGCGAAGGCGGCCCTCTGCAGACGCCCATCAGCGCCCCACCCTACCTGCGGACCGCACAGTTGATGTTTCCCGGGAGTCTTTCAGACCCCTTTGCCAACGGCAATCCTTTCGCGTCGCAGTTCGCTGAGCCGATGACTCTTGTTTCCTTGTCTCCCAACTTGCGTTTGCCGTACACGCAGGACTGGAACCTGAACTTCGAAAGGTCTTTCGGAGAGAACTGGCTGTTGGAAATCGGCTATGTGGGAACCAAGGGCACCCGGCTGCCGCGCTTTATTGAAGCCAATCCATCCCTGCCGCTTGCGGGCCAGACGTGGGCCGATCAGCAGAACAACATCGACCAGCAGCGCGTCTACTGCCAGCCCAACACCCAGGGCGCCTGCACCTACAGTTCGGTGGGGCTGATTGCCGGCAACTCGAATTCCATCTACAACGCCCTTGAAGCCAGCCTGCGAAAACGATTTGGGCAGGGCTTGTCATTGCTGGCCTCCTACACGTATTCGAAGGCGATCGACGATGTTTCCTCTTTCAACATCACGGGTTCCGCCTCCCAGCCCGTGGCGGGGGAGAACGACCTGGCCCAGAATCCTTTTGACCTGTCTGCGGAACGGGGGCGGTCAATGTTCGACTCGCGCCAGCGCTTTGTGCTGAGTTACGAGTGGGAGATCCCCTCGTGGAAAACGCCACAGAACTGGTATCAGCACGCCCTGGCAAACTGGCAGGTGAACGGAATCACAACCTATATGACGGGTACGCCGTTTACCGTGGTGGACCAGAGCTATAACTATGACGCACCGGAGATCACCGGATTTTCTGCCTTCCGTCCCGATCTTGTGGGTCATGCCAACAACGGACCGAAGACGGTGGCCGAGTGGTTCAACACCAGCGCTTTCCAGCGGCTGGATTCCTCGACAACCCCAGCAGGCGTTTACGGGACCGAGGGCCGCAATGTGGTCCAGGGACCCGGGTTTGCGAACTGGGATTTTTCAGCTTTCAAGAACATCCGTTTCGCGGAATCGAAAACGCTGCAATTCCGCGCCGAATTCTTCAATCTGTTTAACCGCGCCAATTTCCGGCTTCCGAACAGTGACATCAGTTCACCCACGTTCGGGCAGATTCAGCAGGCCCTTTCACCGAGGCTGATTCAGTTTGCACTGAAGTTTCTCTTCTAGCAGTGAGGTTGCGCTGGCCATGAATTTCTGATGCAGAAAGATGGTGACCATGAATCCAATTTTCCTTGATGATGTTGAACGTACCGCCAAAACCGGCCCGGCAGGCGAGCCATTCCCGGCGATGGAGGCACAAGGCATTCCGGTGCCGCAAATCCTCTATCTGTTCGCCTACAAACCGCGCATGACGGAACACCTGTCGCGCTTTACGCAGGAACTGATGCGAGGACCTTCACCGCTCTCGCCTGGCCAGCGCGAACTGATTGCGGCATTCACCTCCCGCCGCAACCAGTGCCCGTTTTGAATCGGCTCTCACGCCGCGGTCGCGGCGGAACTTCTGGGCGACGCTGATAAGGTTCGGGCTGTGCTGGAGGACTACACCACGGCGCCGATCTCCGAAGCCGAAAAGTCGCTCTTCAAGTTTGTGACCAAGGTGAACCGCGCCTCGAACCAGATCACCCGCGCGGACATCGATGAAGCGCACCAGGCAGGCTGGTCGGACGAAGCGCTCTACGACGCGATTACGGTTTGCGCGATTTTCAATTTTTACAACCGCTGGATCGACGCAACCGGAGTACAGGATATGCCTGCTTTGGGTTATCAAATGTCCGGCCGCCGCCTGGCAACGGAAGGCTATGTTCACGAGGAAAAGAAATGATATTCTTCCCCAGCCGGTTATTTGAGGAGCCCACGCCCGCATTGCGAGGCCTGGCGCTCAACCTCACCCGCTGATCGGCGCCTATGACCTCCACTAACCACCCAAGCCATCTCCAGCGGCGGCTGGGCCTCGGATCCGCTGCCGCGGCCGTCGCCGGGGAAGTCATTGGCGTCGGCATCTTTCTCACACCCGCCGGGATGGCGCGGCAGTTGGGTTCGCCCTTTTGGCTGCTGGCGGTGTGGCTCTTCATGGGCCTGATGGCCGTGGCGGGCGCACTCTGCTTCGGCGGGCTGGCTGCGCGCTATCCGGAAGCGGGCGGCGCGTACGTCTATCTGCGTGAAGCCTATGGCCCGCGGCTGGCCTTTCTCTACGGCTGGATGCAGCTCTCTGGTGATCGACCCGGGTGTGACGGCTTCACTAGCCGTTGGCCTGGCGGCTTACACTTCCGCCGTCATTCATCTCTCACCAGCAGGGCAGAAAATCCTGGGTATCAGCGTGATCCTGATCCTGGCGGCGTTGAACATCCGCGCAGCGCGTCTGGGCAGCGGATTCCTTCAGGCGCTCGCGTGGATGAAGGTCTCGGCGCTGGCATTGCTCCCCGTTTGGGCCGTTGCACTGGGGCTGGGAAACTGGTCCCACTTTTCGCCCTTCGTTACACAGCGCCCCGGCTCTATTCCGCTGTTTGCGGCGCTTGCCGCGGGCGGTATGGCTGCCTTCTATTCCTTCGGTGGTTGGTGGGAAGCGACCAAGATCGCTGAAGAGGTACGAAACCCGCAACGCATTATGCCCCGTGCACTGGTGATTGGCGTCATCGCGGTGACGATGGTCTACGTCCTTGTTACGGGCGTGTTCATCTACCTTGTTCCTATCAGCCGGATCACTTCAGATGAGACTTTCATGGCCCAGGCGGGCCGCCAGTTATTCGGGGCGGCAGGTGGCGATGTGATGGCCGCACTCGTTGTCCTCTGCGTGGCCGGAAGTATGGCAGCACTGCTGATGCTGTCACCCCGCGTGTACTACGCCATGTCACGCGATGGACTTTTCTTCCAATCGGTGGCGGAGGTTCACCCGCGCTTCGGAACTCCAGCACGCGCCATCGCCATACAGGCTATCCTGGCGTCGCTTCTCGTAGTGCTCGGAACATTCAGCCAGATCGTGGCCTATTTTGTTTTTGTCGCGGTTCTATTCCTCGGCTTGACTGTCGCTGGCGTCATCCGGCTACGGTTGAACCCGCGTGAAAGCGCTCCGCTTGCCATTCCGGGCTACCCTTATACGCCTCTCGCCTTTCTTGCCCTCGTTGCCCTGCTGCTGGTACTGCTGGCAGGCCACAATCCTTCGCAGTCCTTCCTGGGTGTTGCGGTGGTCAGCCTGGGCATCCCGGCGTTCCGTTTGGTGCGCAGGTAACGACTTCGGAAGCTCGCGGAAAGTAATCTCCCGGGAAAACCTCAGACCTCGGCAGCAAGGCTGTGATAATTTCTTGTGCGAGGAGGTGCAATGTCAAACAATTCATTGGCCGGCCGCGTGGCCGTAGTCACGGGTGCAAGCAAAGGATTGGGCAAGCAGATGGCCATGGCGCTGGCGCAGGAAGGCGCTGTGGTTGCCCTGGTGGCGCGCAGCGAAGATCTGCTGGAAAAAGTGAAGGCCGAAATTGAGGGCCAGGGCGGCAAGGCTCAGGCTTTTGTTGCCGACGTCCGCAAGGAAACTGAAGTCAGCCGAATGGCCGGGCAGGTGCGTGACGCGGCCGGCGCTCCCGACATTCTGATCAACAACGCCGGCATCAACCTGCGCAAGCCGCTGCACGAGTTTTCGCTGGAAGAGTGGCATGGGGTGATCGAGACCAACCTGGACAGCGCGTTTCTCTGCAGCCGCGCCTTTGTGCCGGGAATGATGGAAAAGAAATTCGGACGCATCATCAACATCGCCTCCACCATGGCGCACGTCGCCCTGGCGCACCGCACGGCTTATTGCACCAGCAAGTTTGGCCTGCTGGGCATGACCAAGGCCCTGGCGCTGGAACTGGCTCCGCATGGGATCACCGTCAACGGCATCAGTCCCGGCCCCTTCGCGACGGAGATGAATACCACCCTGACCCAGGACCCCGTACGCAACGCGCAATTCATTTCCAAAATTCCGGTGGGCCGCTGGGGCAAGGTGGAGGAGATTGGGCCGCTGGCTGTCTTTCTCTGCTCCGATGCGGCGGGATTTATCACCGGCACCGATGTCCTGATTGACGGCGGCTGGACGGCACAGTAATTCCGCCAATTGGACCGGCCCATTCTATTCCCGAAACTCACCCCGTCACTGGTTTTGAGCATCATAAACATTGTGATAGCTTTTATGCTGAAAAGAACATTTCGGGAACTTCGCGCGCGCCCACGGTGTCTATATGTTCAGCAGCGATAAAGGGCTTTTCGCAAACCGAAGATCGATTGATTGGCTAGCCAGGAAAGAGAAGTTTGATTGCCGGTGGCCCCGGCGGTGCGGGACGTTTTACGGAAACCACGGGCGGCGCACGCAGAATGAAATTGCGGAAGATGTATGCACTGGAAACACGCCCTCAGCGTGTTGCCTATGTGAGAGGCGGAGACAGCGATGATTTTTGATTCTGAGGCTCCCAAGCCGAAAACGGGGATTCGCAAATACTGGCCCTTGCTGGTCATCATTATTGTTGTGGGGGGAGTGATCGGCTATTTCGCTCTCCACAACCTGCCGGAGAAGCGCGCCGTCGCAAGTTTCCTGACGCAATTGAAGGATGGCAACTACAAGGAAGCCTACAAGCTGTGGCAGCCCGCGCCCAATTACACCTACGACGATTTTATGCACGATTGGGGGCCCAAGGGCGACTATGGAAAGATTCGCGAGTTCAAGATCGTTGCGGCAGAATCGAAGGGGAACGAGCTGGTTGTCGTGATTGTCACCATCAACAATCAGACCCCGGCGCTGGCCCTGCTGGTTGACCGAAAGACAGAAGGCCTGGCTTACTCTCCCTACTGAGTGCCGGCACCCGCGCCCTACGCCCCGCCGTTGATGGCCATCAGAAGTTCCTGAGTGTTAACTTCCGATGTTCCAAACCTCAGCACCACGCGCCCGGCGGCAATGTTGGCCAGCCGGGCGGCGTCCACCATGGACGCTCCCGAACTGAACGCGAGAGCAAGGACCGCAAGCACCGTGTCACCGGCGCCCGTAACATCATAGACCGGACGTGCCTCGCTGCTGACGTTATGGACCGCGCCACCTTTCTCAAAGAGCGTCATGCCTGCCGCGCCACGGGTGATCAGCAGGCAGGCACAGTCCAGTTCAGCCAGCAACCGGCGCCCTCCCGCTTCCAGGCTGGCAAGGTCGCGCATGGAATGCCCCGCCATCAGTTCAGCCTCATGCAGGTTTGGAGTGACTGCCGTGGCATGGTGGCAGATTTCCGGGTGCTCAGGTTTGGGGTCGACAAACACCGGGAATGCGCCGTTGGCGGGCTACCGACAGAACCTGGCTGCACAACTCCGTCTCAACAGATCCCTTGCGATAATCAGAGATGATCAGAGCGCTCAGTTTGGGCGCCCAGCGCGCGAAACTGCGGCCGATGGCAGCGGAGGTTTTGGGTGAGATGGGCGCAGGCTTTTCAAAATCCAGCCGAAGTAACTGGTGCTGGTGGGCCACAATCCGAAGCTTGCGCGGTGTGATGCGGCCCGGCTCGCGGACCAGCGTGCCCGGCGGGACGCCTCGCGCCTTCAGTTCCTTGCACAACCTGTCGCCGCTTTCGTCCGGTCCAATCGCTCCGAAAGGAACGGCCCGGCCGCCCAGAGCGCGAATGTTGATGGCCACGTTCCCCGCTCCGCCCGGGAAGCGCTGTGGCTCCGGATGGCCGTCCATCAGGACGACGGGAACGGGCGCTTCGGGCGAAATGCGTGTGGCCTCGCCGCGCAGGAGCTCGTCCAGCATGAAATCGCCGAGCACACCGACGGTCTGGCCGCTGAACTTGCTGAGGATCTTGGCCAGCGGCTGCAGTTTTCCTTTCATAAGTCCCTATGCCCGAATGTCCCGCGCATTTTCAGGGAATGCCTCCTGTGGGGTGCAGGTACAACGGGTCTCGAATAGTGTTCAATTTTGGCACATGTTGACGCAAAGCAATCGCTATTCTACCTTAAACGGGGGGAATCGCACCTGGAGGACCCTGAGAAAACGTGTCGCTTTCAAATTCCGATCAGAAACCGTCTCCGTCTGATGTTCGTTCGCCTGGAAGGCCCAGGGTCCTGATCATTCGGGCGGGGGCCATTGGTGACACGTTGATGGCCACCCCGCTGGTTCGGGCCGTCCGCCGGACTTATCCGCAGTGCCACCTGGTTTTTCTCTGCTCAGCCACCGCCCTGGACGTGGTTCGACTCAATCCTCATATCGACCAGACCATTCCGGTTGCGCGCCGGCACCTTCCGGCCTGGCTGAGTCCAGAGAAAAGGCGCATCCATCGCACACTTCGGGACCTGGACCTGGACTGGGCGCTGGTGCTTGAAAGCCATCCGAGTTTTATCGAACTGGCGCGCCAGGGAGGAGCCCGGCGGATTATTGCCTACAGCGGCGACGAGCACGCGCAGGGATTTGAGCCGGCGCGCTTCGATCCCCGCAAACATTCGATTGAAAATCACCTGGAATTGGCCCGCCCGCTTCGTCTCCGGCACGACGGCCTCCAGATGGAACTGAACAACCAGACGGAGACGACCAAAAACCTGGCCCGGAGACTGGAAAAGGCGGGCGTGAAGAGCACCGATTGCCTGGTGGGAGTCCATGCGGGCTGGGGCGGTCGCACCCGAACTCCGGACCAGACGCGGCTGCGAAGCTGGCCGCCCGACAGATTTGCTGAAGTCGTGCGCTGGCTGGTGGAGGAGCGCGGTGCCCGCGTGGCGCTGACCGGGTCCGCGGCGGACCGCCCGCTCACGAACTATATTGCCCGCACGGCAGGCGTTCCGTGCCTGGACCTGGCGGGCGAGCTTTCACTGTTGGAGCTTGCCGCGCTCATCCGCCGCATGAACGCCTATCTCACGGTCGATTCAGGCCCCGCGCACATGGCGGCGGCGCTGGGAACATCGCTGGTGACGCTGTGGGGGCCCGGAATTTTCGAGCAGACGGCGCCTCTCTCACCGGGCAATCCGCCACGAATTCTGTACCACCGCGTCCACTGCGCGCCGTGCTACGGAACGCCCGCCATGAAAACCTGCATGGACAACATCTGCATGAAGGAGATTAAAGTCGAAGAAGTGAAAGAGGCGCTGGAAGAGGCTTTGAAACTGGAACGCGCGCCTTGAAATCCGCATTTATTCCGGATCGATTCTGGCCTCGTCCACCAGCATCACGGGAATGTCGTCTTCGATGGGATAGACGCGCCGGCACTTGCCGCATTTCAACCCCTGGCCGTCCGGCGTAAGCGTCACCGGCTCCTTGCAGAGCGGACACACAAGAATATCCAGCAATTCCTGGCTGACAGCCATTCGATCACTCCAAACCAAAGATGCTTCTGAATTTAGCAGACACCCACTAGGAATTCAAGCCGCAGCGCGCAAGGGCGATGTGGCGCCAGTGCTTGAGAGTTAAGTCCGGCTGATTTCCACTCCCATCCATCGGCTTTCGGGGCTTGACGAGACATTCATCTCCCACACGGCCAGAATCGCGGAGCCCTGATAAACGGTCTCAAAACCTGCTTCGGACTGAGAAACTGTCCGGATAGGAACAATCCACCAGCGGCATTCGGGCCGGGCTTCAAGCGCCACCCGGACGCCCTGCCACTCGTCCACCAGTTCCAGCTTTGGGCCCTGGATTTCGCCCGAAAATTCCAGCGGATGCCGGTCGCCCGCGGCGGCAAAATAGCGGTCCGGAGCGTTCGGCGCCAGGAAGTTAAACACCATCTCAACGCCGAGCGATAAAGGCACCCCATGCGGCTGATTGCTTGAAATCAGCGACCGGCATTCCACGTGAAATCCAGCCTCCGTGCCCCTTGCAAACAGAACTTTGCGCGCCTCAATTTCCAGGTTGGCGCCGTTGTGCACATAATGCGACTGCCGTGAAAGCTCAATCGGATTTGCAGACGGGCCCGTTGCCACCTGCCAGGGACCGGCCGCCATCCCGATTTCTTCCTGCAGGTCGAGCCGCTCAAAATCCTTCCATTGTTTCCAGGGAGAAAAAAGGTAGGTCCGGAAGCAGTGCCGCGCGTAACGGTCGTAACGAAGAAGCTCTGCGAGGTCCGCCTTTTTCTCCGGTGCGCTTTCCGGAAGGCTCTCGACGTTTGAACGGATCTTGTTGTGATAAGCCTCGGGCCGCCGCATCAGTGAGTTGATGAGTTCCGCAGCGGCGGGTTTGAAGCGCAGGCTGGAAACCGTGCCGCCGTCTGAGGGTTTCAGGACCAGGCCGGCCCTGGCGATGGGAAAGCAGAATTTCCTGCTCACCGTCCACATCGAAATCGGCCTGCGTCACCCGAACGCCATTTCTCGCGGCCTCACCGTTCAGTTGGTCCAGCAGCGTTTCCGCCTGAATCAAATTCTGCAGCACGGCGCTGCGCAAGTGCGGAGAATAGAGACCGCCGAACAGCCCGTGCCAATAGGCGTCATTGCATTGCGCGGCCAGCAGGTGAGTCTCCGCCTGGTCGAGCAGGTTGCGCCGCTCGCTCGCTGGGGGAACACCTGTTTCGGCCTTGTGAAACCGGCGGCTAGTCTCCAGCATCAGCTTGTGAATCTGATTCGATTCGGCATATTTGCCCAGGAATCCCTGCCAGGTGCCGCCCAGCAGAAACTTGCGGAAGCGCTCACCGGAGGGCATGCGTTCCGTTTCTTCCAGGCACTGCATGAACTCCTCGCAGGCGCGCGCGGGCAGGGCCCATTCCATCATTTCGGGATAGGAAGCGGTGGGCAGATAAACCCGGCCGAGCGGTTTGTTGGCGGCCATAAAAGCGGAAAGTGTTGTGGTCTCCAGCCAGTCGCCTGCATTTTCGATGGCCTCGAAAAACTTTTCCAGCCAGCCCCTGGTGTAGCAGAGATCGTAGGTGCCGGGCCAGATTCCAAATTTTTCCGCGTCGTCGCCAGCCGCAAACAGAACATCCGGCCGGCCGACTCCCTGCCGGAGAAACTCGAAGGTTTCACGCATGTCGCTGGAAAGGAATGGTGTACCGCAGCCGTTTCAAGCTGGGAACAAGCTGAAGCCGAACTCCCAGGTCCTCGGTGAGATAGGTTCCATGCAGGCGAGTGGGTTCCACTCCGGCGGCGATAAAGTGAGTGTCATCCAGAATCACGTAACCGACGCCGGCTTCGGCCAGTGGCCGCACCAGGTCCGGCCGCCAGACACGCTCGGTGAGCCACGCACCTGGGGGACGCGCACCAAAGTGTTTCTCAAGATAGTCGCTGAGCCTGGAAATCTGCGCGGCTTTGTCAGGATCGGGAATGGCGGCAAGGACGGGTTCGTAAAATCCTCCACCCATCAACTCCACCTGGCCGCGCGCCACCAGCTCATTGAGCCGTTCGAAAAACTCGGGATGATGTGTTTCAATCCATTCCAGCAGGCAGCCGGAAAAGTGCAGACCCATCCTGATGCGCGGATGGCGAATGAGCGTCTGGACAAAGGGACTGTAAGCTTTCTGGTAGGCTTCCTCGAAAACGTGGTCAAAGTTTCCGACGGGCTGATGAGAGTGAACCACCAGGGCCAATGAGATCTTGTTCAACAGGCAACCTTTCAAACTGCAAAAGCCGCTCCTGGCGGCAACGTTCGCTCAGACAGATACAGCTAGGATAAAATGAAACACCGTTTGCTGTCACGGCCGGGAAGCTGTGTGGTGTCCCGCGCCGAACCATCGTCCGCAATCGAAAGGACAAAATTGGATTTTCGAAAGCTGCTTGCCTATTGCCGTCGTGATCTGCCCAACACGATGAAAATTCTCCGTGAAGCCGTCGAGATAGAATCTCCCACCTATTCGCCGCCCGATATCGATCGCATGGCCCGCTTTTTCGCGCGCGAGTTCCGCCGGCATCGCGGGAAAGTCTCGCTGCTTGAGAACTCAACCACAGGCGCCGCCCTGGCGGTTGAGTTCTGGGGAGGAACGCGCACCTCGAAGTCCCGCCGTGGCAAGGGGAAGCTCGACACGCCAAAGCAGAAGAAGCCTATCCTTCTGATCGGCCATCATGACACGGTCTGGCCCAAAGGAACGCTGGCCCGCATGCCCTTCCGGGTTCAGAGAGGTCGCGCCTATGGCCCCGGCGTTCTGGACATGAAATCGGGCATCGTGCTGGTCGTCGCGGCGGTCCGAGCGCTCCAGTCGCTTGGCGTTGAGCCCGCGAGCTCCGTGCGCCTTTTTTTGAATCCGGAAGAAGAGGCGGGAAGCGAGGCGTTCCGGCGCGAAATCGAGCGCCAGGCCAAAGCTTCCAGGGCTGTGCTGGTGCTGGAGCCGGCGGCGAATGGCGCTCTGAAGACGGCCCGCAAAGGGGTGGGGGAATTTCGGCTCACCGTCCAGGGGCGGTCATCGCATGCGGGAATCAATCCCGGTGCGGGAATCAACGCCATCGGGGAGCTGGCGCGCCAGGTCCTCAGGATCGAAAAATTTGCGGAACCCCGGCGCGGGCTCACGCTGAACGTCGGCGTCATCGAAGGCGGCACGCGGCCCAATGTTGTTCCTGAACTCGCTCGCGCCAGGGTGGACGTTCGCATCGCGCGCAGGGGCGACCAGGCGCGGATCGAGCAGAAGATTTACGGCCTTCAACCGGTCCACCCGGAAGCCCGCTTGAAAATCGAAGGCGGAATCAACCGGCCTCCCATGGAACGGGTGATGGCGGCGGGTCTTTTCGCCAAGGCAAAGGATCTGGCCGCCCAGCTTGGGTTTGAGGTGACGGACGCGGCGACCGGCGGCGGATCAGACGGCAATTTTTCCGCCGCCCTTGGCATTCCCACGCTGGATGGCCTGGGAGGCGTGGGCGACGGCGCGCACGCGCTTCACGAGCACGTCATCATTCGTGAGTTGCCCCGCCGCGCCGCCTTGCTGGCAGCCCTGCTGGCGACACTGTAGGGAACAGGACGGCGCGCAGATTTATCCCGGCGGCCAGTGAAGCACCCGCCCGGCCAGTACGTGGACGTGCAGATGATCGACCGTCTGCCCTGCCCATGGCCCATTGTTGATCACGGTCCGGTAGCCCCGGGCCTCAAACTGCCGTTCGCGCGCCAGTTGGGCGGCCACCGTGAAGAGATGGCCGAGCATCGATTCATCACCCTCCTCGGCTTCCTTCAGCGAAGGCAGGTGCTTGCGAGGTATCACCAGCAGGTGGACCGGCGCCTGCGGGCGGATGTCTTCCAGGGCGACCACCTGATCGTCCTCATAGACAATCTGGGCCGGCTGCCGGCGTTCAATGATTTTGCAAAAGATGCAACTCTCCATCTGTTCTCCGCGATTCAATTCCACCACCTCTAATTAATTCTCACCACGTAGGTCTGGGTCGCCAGCTTTGAATGGACCAGTTGATCCGCCAGTTCTTGTGCCTGCTGCTGGGTGTTTTCCTGGCCCACAAGAACAAGATTGAAGACGCGCTTACCGTGGTCCTCCTGTCTTGATAATGACCGGGTTGAAATTTTTTTTCGATGCGCTGCTTTAGCCTTTCGCGTTGGCAGGATCAACAAACGCGCCGATCTGGACTGAATAGATGCCTGCGGAAGTTTCCTGCCCGGGCTTCAAAATCTGCAGCCGCACCAGGGCGGTTCCGGTCATGCCCATGGCCATGGCCGCCGCGTAGGAGAGGTCGATGATCCGGCCGGCGACAAAGGGTCCGCGGTCATTGATGCGCACCTCGACGCTTTTGCCGTTTTCAAGGTCGTGCACCCGAACCAGGGTACCAAAGGGCAGCGTGCGGTGCGCGGCGGTCATGGCGTGCATGTTGTAGATCTCGCCGCTTGACGTGCGTCTGCCGTCGAAGGGGTGGCCATACCAGGATGCAATGCCTTCCTCGCCCTGGATAATGGGGGCCGGAGCCTTAGGCTGACGCCGTGCTTTGGGGGGGTGCCGCCGCTTGGAGGGCGTGGGCGGAGTGGGGGCAGGCGACGGGGGTGCAACAACCACCGCTCGATGATGGCAAGCGGACAAAAACAGCGCCAGGCCCGCCAGAAACACCAGCAGGCCGAGTCTTTTGAACATCGGTGAGCGGTTTTGGGAATTGAGGGTCTTGACCACGATTTCAGATTTCGCCCGTTTCTTTGTCAAGACTTTCGCGTTCTGTTCTTTCGGTTCGTCCTCGCTATATTCCAGTCGTGCCGATGCATCGATACCAATTCAACCGACACCTTGCACATTTTACCGCAGGATGGCGCGCCCTGCGATGAAGTCGTGGCTGCCGACGGCAATGGAAACAGGGGGCGCCGGTGAAAAGGGTATGGCCCCGGCGCGCCGGTGGCCTATAATAATTGTTTGTCCTCCTGATTTCAGAACCCTTGGAGCTTATGGAACTTCCTCGAAATATTTGGTTCAAAGTCCAAAGGATTAAGAAGTGGTGGGAATCGTCCTTTGGCACAACCGAACAGAAGTTTGACACCTCTCATCGGATGTGCCCGGAGTGCCGTGCGCTGAATCCCCGCGGGACCAAGGTCTGCCCCCATTGCGGTGCGAAGATCGGGCCGCAGCGGGCGCGCGGCGGCACGGGTGCTCCAAGCCGGATCATGGGCGTTATACCCATGCCCACCAGCGCCACTTCCATGGTGGCTGCGGCGATTGTCCTGATGTTTGTGGTGGAGTGGTTTCTCACGCAAAGGGCCGGCGGGCCGGGCCAGGGAGGTGGATTGTTTGGTGGCATCCGGAGCATGGCGATGCTCCGGCTGGGCGCCAAGTTCGGGCCCTTCATTTATGCCGGCCAATGGTGGCGGCTGGTGACCGCCATCTTCCTGCACGCGGGGATCTTGCATATCGGACTCAATCTCTGGGTCCTGTTTGATATAGCGCCTGAAGTCGAAGGCCTGTTTGGGATGTCCAAGTTTATTGTGTTTTATCTCGCCACGGGCATCTTCGGCTATATCGTCAGTCTTTGGTGGATGCCCATGGTCCTTTCCATCGGCGCTTCGGGCGCGATTATGGGATTGATCGGAGTCCTGCTCGGGGCCACCTTCCACCACGGACGGATGGGAAAAGATTATCGCAGCATGCTGTGGCGATGGGTCATTTACATTGCCGTCTTCGGCCTGTTTTTCAATGTGGATAACGCCGCCCATTTTGGCGGTCTCGGCGCCGGCATTCTTCTCGGCTATCTTATTCCCGAAGGCGCGCCGGAGACCCGCCCGGCTGAAAATTTGTGGAACGCGCTGGCCGTGATTTCCGTCATCGTCATCGCGGGTTCATTTGCCTTGATGGCCCTGCAGATTAACAATCCGATCTTCTACCGCTAAGCCCCTCTTGTATTCCCAAGGTTTTGCTATTGATGGGTGTTGTGTCCTCGGCCAGGGCACACCGCCACGCACGCCCTGGCAAAGGAAACTGCCAAGGCATCCTGCGCCTTGCGCACGCGGGCAATTTTCAGGAAAACCGGCACGCCTTTTTACTGGCCGGATGGCGATTCGAACGGGCTGAAGCGGGTGGCGTTGGGCAGGTGCGCTTTTTCGAATTGGGTAATCTGATCTTCAAAGCGCAGCGTGAGGCCGATATCGTCCCAGCCGTTCAGCAGGCATTCCCGCCGGAAGGGATCAACTTTGAAAGGAATCTCCAGGCCGCCGCCCGAAACGGACGCGGCTTCGGTGATGGTCTGCTTTTCGAGGTCCACCGTCAACTGGTATCCCTCATTCTGCTCGGTACGCCGGAAAAGTTCGTCCAGTCGGTCGTCCGGAAGAGTGATGGGAAGGATGCCGTTCTTGAAGCAGTTGATGTAAAAAATGTCGGCGTAGCTGGGAGCGATGATCGCCCGGAAGCCGTAATCGAGCACCGCCCAGGGAGCGTGCTCACGGCTCGATCCGCAGCCGAAATTGGTCCGCGCCAGCAGAATGGAAGCTCCCTGGTAACGCGACTGGTTCAACACAAAGTCCGGATTGAGCTGCTCGCCGCCGTCGCGATAGCGCCAGTCGTAGAACAGGAACCGGCCGAAGCCTTCGCGCGTGATGGCCTTCAGAAATTGCTTGGGAATAATCTGGTCGGTATCCACGTTCACGCGATCGAGCGGCGCAACGATTCCGGTCAATTTTGTAAAGGGTGTCATGCTAACTCCAGGAAATTATGAATGATGAAGGCTGAATTATGAAACAGAATCGCAGCCAGGCTCGGCAAGGTGCATCGAGAAGACAGGTGATATCCTCTCTACACACGCCGGTTTTTCACAATTCATAATTCATAATTTACTCTTCCCAATTTGTAACTCGTCATTTGTAATTTACAGCCGCCCAACGGCATGCCGGCAGCATGTTGACTATTCAACGTGCCCCACGTCCCACTTGCGGATATCCACAAAGTGGCCTTCGACTGCGGCCGCCGCTGCCATCATCGGACTCACCAGGTGGGTGCGTCCGCCCTTGCCCTGGCGGCCTTCAAAATTGCGATTGGAGGTGCTGGCGCAGCGCTCGCCGCTGGGCAGAACGTCCGGGTTCATGGCCAGGCACATGCTGCAACCCGAGTCGCGCCACTCGAATCCGGCGGCGCGGAAAATCTTGTCGAGCCCCTCCGCCTCCGCCTGCGCCTTCACGCGGCGGGAACCGGGAACGGCCAGCGCTCCCTTGATGGTTGAGGCGATCTTCCTGCCGTCCAGAACGCGCGCCGCCAGTCGAAGGTCTTCAATCCGACCGTTGGTGCACGAGCCGATGAAAATGCGGTCCACGGGGATTTCGGCGATGGGGGTTCCGGGTTCGAGCGCCATGTATTCGAGCGCCCGCTCCGCCGATTGCCGCGACGCCGAGTCGCTGAACGAAGCGGGGTCCGGCACGCTGCCGTTAACGCCCGCCACCATTCCCGGGTTGGTTCCCCAGGTCACCTGCGGAGCGATTGCCGCGGCTTCGAGTTCCACCACCTGGTCATAAGCTGCGCCGGCGTCAGAGGTGAAGGTCTTCCACCGTTCAACCGCCTCCTGGAAGTCCTTGCCGCGCGGGACGTAGGGCCGCCCTTCGAGATAAGCGAAGGTTGTATCGTCGGGCGCAATCATGCCGGCGCGTGCGCCGCCTTCAATCGTCATGTTGCACACCGTCATGCGGCCTTCCATGGAGAGTTCCTGGATGGCCTCTCCGGCAAATTCAATCACGTGGCCCGTGCCGCCGGCGGTGCCGATTTTTCCGATGATAGCCAGAATAATGTCTTTGGCCGTCACGCCCTGCGGACGGCTGCCCCTCACCCGCACCAGCATGGGCTTTGATTTGAACTGCGAAAGACACTGGGTGGCCAGCACGTGTTCCACTTCACTGGTGCCGATGCCGAACGCCAGGGCGCCAAACGCTCCGTGAGTGGACGTGTGGCTGTCACCGCAGACAATGGTCTGCCCCGGATTCGTCATGCCCAGTTCCGGACCGATGATGTGAACGATGCCCTGGTTGCGGTCGTTCATGTCAAACAACAGAATGTTGTTTTCCTTGCAGTTTTGGGCCAGCGCCGCGAACTGCGCCACGGCAGCCTGGTCCACCATCGGGAGGCTGCGGTCAGTGGTCGGAACCGAGTGGTCCATGGTTGCAAAGGTCAGGTCCGGCCGGCGAACCTTGCGCCCGGTGGCCCGAAGCCCTGCAAACGCCTGCGCCGAGGTGACCTCATGCACCAGGTGGCGGTCAATATAAATGAGCGTGGGTTTCCCGGGCTCCTCCCGGACCACGTGGGCGTTCCAAATCTTTTCATACATCGTCTGTGATGCCATATCGTCTACTTTAACCTATTCTGAATGCGTTCGAAAAGTGGCGTTCAACAGCGCTGAGCCGGCAGTGCGAAGTTGGCGGTTAGGCCCTTCGCTCTGGATACCGACCAGTCGGTAGGCAGTTTAGCATTCCCCCTATTTGCCTGTCAATTTAACCCTTTCTTGTGTCCCCTGGCCTTACCCACAGAAGAGGTAAGCGCACGATCAGCTGGAAGTTGGAAAAAGTTGGGGACCCGCAATCGGCACACGTCTCCCACTTATGCTGGAATCTCACGCTCCGGAAGCAACACCAGCACGAGCACGACGCCCGTCACCGTGAACATGCCGAATGCCGCCGCCTGGCCGTTCCAGGTCTGGGACTGCCACATCAGAAACCACTCCCCACCAACGCTTAGAAACGCAATCAACCACATCAGCAAACCAAGCATCAGGCCGGCCACCGCCAACTGGCTGGCTCGGTGGAAGGCGGCCACGGAGCCTCGCAAGGCTCGAAGCATTCGCACGCTCCCCAGCCAGCACAGAACCATCGTGACGGCTTCCCAGGCAATGATCCCGTCGTAGAACACCTTGTGCAGGAAGGGGGAATGGATGGCGCGCCACATCCCGTGATTCCCCGGAAGGGTGGTGTCCATCAACATCACGTGGTGGACAAACTGATAGTTCGTTCCGTAATCGGTGCAGTTGTTGAAGACGATCAGCGTGTAGTAAAGGGCCACCGCAGCCACCAGAAGCCCTTTCGAAATGCGCAGCGTCATCGTGTCACCCGTGAAGGCCGCGCCTGAAAAGGCCATCCCGATGTGCGCATGATGGTCGACAATTCAAAACTGTAGACCACCGCGAAGTTCGGGTGGCTCAGCGAAGCTGGCATCTGTGCCTCGCGCTCAAAGCGCGCCATGCGCTGAGCGTCGCGTGCCATCGTTTCAGGAAGGACCTTTAAAGCGACATCGCGCTGCAGTTTCGTGTCCCGCGCGCGGTAGACCTCACCCATGCCCACTGCACCAATTGGCGAGATGATCTCGCAGGCCCCGAGCCGCGTCCCCACTGGTAGCGCCATAATTGGCTGGCATTATACACCGCAACTCCCGGCACCAAGCTCGATTTCATACTCTGGCTGCGCAGGCTGTTTGGGCGTAGAATCGAGGCGTATGGTACGGCGCAGCCGCACACGGAATCTTTTGTCTCACGGCAAGAAGGGCGGCGCCTCGCGGCGGACGTTCTTGAAGGCGGCGCTCGGAGCGGGCACAGCGCTTGCTGGTTTTTCGATTGGCGACGCCGCGCAGGCCGGGAAGGGCAGACCTCGATGGCGCGCCCATACCGTTGCGAAGATTCCCAGCGGATATCAGGTTGCCGTAGCTGATGTGGACGGCGACGGCCGGCTCGACATCCTGGCGCTCAGTTCCGGCCAGAACATTGTTGACTGGTACCAGAATCCTTCATGGCGGGCTCGTTCCATCACAACATCCACCGGGAAGAACATCAGCCTGGCGCCGCTGTTTCGTCCGGGTTATCCGGCGAAGGGCATGGCGCTGGCCAGCGGTTTTAACCTTGACCATGCTGAGGAGGGCGGAGACATCTGGTGGGCGCGGCCAGGAGCATCGCTCGACGCGGAGTGGGCGGTCACGCCGATTGGGCGGATCCCGGGTTCGCATCGTCTGCGCTGGGCGGACCTTGACGGCGACGGGCGGCAGGAACTGGTAGTGGTCCCCATCGTGGGCGCGGGATCGCGGCCTCCTGATTACGCGGTCCCGGCGCAAGTCACCTGGTTCGAGATGCCCGAAGCGCTGTTGACGGGCCACGCCGCAGCCGCCCGGGAGGAATCCAGCAAATGGGTTCCCCACCTGATTGACGACACATTGACCCTCGTCCACGGGGTCCATGTGATGGATTGGAACGGCGACGGCCGCGATGAAATTCTCACGGCAAGCGCCCAGGGTGTGAACCTCTTTGACGTCCAAAGGCCGGGGAGCGAAACTCGAGTTGGACACGAACGCTGCTTACGCCGGGCGATCAAAGTGAACGCTACCACGGCGCCAGCGAAATCGGCGTGGGGAAGGTGAAGGGCCGCAGATTTCTCGCCACCATCGAGCCCTGGCACGGCGACAAGGTGGTGGTTTACCCGCAGGTGAAGGGCGGATTCACCGAGCGGCAGGTGATTGATTCCAGCTTCAACAGCGGGCACGCTCTGGTTTGCGCCGACCTTGACGGCGACGGCAATGACGAAATCGTTGCCGGATACCGCGGCCCCGGAACCTCGCTTTTTATCTACCACGCCAAAGATGATCGCGGCGCCGCATGGGAACGCGAGACGCTCGATACGGAGATGGGCACATCCTGCCTGGCGATCGCGGACATCAACGGCGACGGCCGGCCGGACATCGTCGCCATCGGCTCGTCCACCGCCAACGTCAAGTGGTATGAAAATTTAGGTTCCTGAACCTCGCCAGCCGGTTCCCGTGCGCAGCAAGCCGGCCATGCCCGCAAGCGCTTCCTTCACATTCGCGTCACACGATCCGGTTGGGATCGCTGGTATCGGGCAACTGCCCGTGATAGCGAAAGATCAACTCGAGCAGGCGCACAAACATTCGCGACTGCTTGCGAACGTACCACTGGTCGGCGGCGCGGCGGTTTCCCAGCGCGTAGGTGGGATAGGGGTGAATGGTATCCGCCATGTTGCGCAGCGTCACCTTGTTTCGCATGGCCAGGGCAAATTCGCCGATCATGTCGCCGGCATGGGCGCCCAGGATGCTGGCCCCGAAGATTTTCCCGTCAAACTTTCTGGCCAGGACCTTCACCATCCCCGTGGTCTCGCGGTCGGTCACCGCGCGGTCAATCTTGCTGAACGGAAAGCGGTAGACCGCGTAGCGCTGCTTCCGGTTTTTCAATTCGATTTCGGAAGCGCCCACGTGCGCAAGCTCGGGATCCGTGTACGTGCACCACGGGACATTGGTGATGTCGACCGACATCTTAAAGCGCAGCAGGGCGTTGGTGACGGCCACCTTGGCCATGTGCTCCGACATGTGCGTGAACTGGTAAAGGCCCGTCACGTCGCCGCAGGCAAAGATGTTCTCCGCCGACGTGCGGCAACGCCGGTCCACGGTGATGCCACCGCGGCCGGCCTGAACGCCCGCAGCTTCCAGGCCCAGGCCATCGATATTCGGCTGCCGGCCTGTCGCCAGCAGCAGGGCATCGCCCTCCACTGCGCTTTCCGCCGGTGAAGAAGCCTGCTGAAACGTCACCCGGATGGTTCCGCCCGCTTGTTCGATTCTCCTGACCATGCTTCCCAGCAGGAACGTGACGCCTTCGCCGGTGAGGTGCCGGCGCAGGATCTCGGAGAGTTCTTTATCGTCGCGGCGCAGAATGCATCTCTCTGAATCCAGCACAGCAACTTCGCTTCCCAGGCGGCGGAAGGCCTGCGCCATTTCCATGCCAATCGGGCCCGCCCCAAGGACGATCAATTTTGACGGCAGCTTTGAAATCGAGAAGACTGTTTCGCTGGTCAGGCAGGGCGTGACCGCGAGCCCTTCGACGGGCGGAATGACGGGACGCCCACCCGTGGCAATCACGAAAAAGCGGGAGCTGAACTGGCGTCTGCCGCCGCCCGGGCCCAGCACATCAACCTGCCTGGGGCTGATGAACTGCGCCTTGCCTTCAACGACCTCGATGCCCATTTTTTCATAGATCGGCGGAGCATCAGCCTCTTCGTAAATGGTGGCCTGAATTTCGTGCACGCGCTCCATCACTCTGGAAAAGTCAAACTGAGGTTCTGCCGCCTTCAGTCCGTATTGATCGGCTGTGCGAATGCTGTTGGCCACTCTGGCAGCCTTCAGCAGCGCCTTGCTGGGGACGCACCCGGTCCAGGTGCAATCGCCTCCCAGCCTGCGCTCTTCGATCAGGGCGGTCTTCGCGCCCAGCGAGGCGGAGAGCCCCGCCGCGGTCAGCCCCGCGGCCCCGCCGCCAATCACCACCATGTCAAAATCCATTGGCATCGACACCCTCGCGGACCAGCCTCCGGGTCCCTTCCAGGACCGGAGCTTGCGGCGAAATTCTCACTGCGAAAACTTATACCATGTCACTCCATTCGATGCGAATGATGGCCGGTCTATTCAGGATGTTGCGTGTGCGGCATCGCGGCGTCCTTGTCAAAAGGACGGCGCTGGAAGACGGTTTGCATCCCAATCAGCGTGCGGGCCTGTGAGGACAGAAGGCATGGAGCGCTTGTCCGTTCACAAATGCCAGCGCCTGTCGCATGCGATCTTTGGTGCCGAGTAGGGGTCCGGTTGGCTGCACCTTCAGAACGGCTCCCCGCTGAGGCACCGCCCAATGACTTCCTGAAGCGCCTGCCAGGGAACATACATTCGTGAACCCATTCGAAAAGAGAACACCTTGCCGCTGTCCAGCCAGCGGTAGAAGGTTGACCGTGAAACGTGGCCTCCGGTTCTTCTGCGGAGGATTCGCCAGGCAGCTGTAGGTGGCAGCAGCTGCGCCCGTGTATGGACTTCATCCGCTCGGGGAGTGTCCCCGAGCATCATCGATGGATCAAATTCTTTCGACCTGAATACCATGCGTCAACACCTCGAATAGAAGTGGCACCGCTTCAACTCAAGCGGTTCTTTATCTGATGGATTCCGGGTCCCAAAGCCAATCCGGACTAATCCGGCGATCTGGCGCGGCTTGAGATGCGGTCCTACGTTAGAAAGCGCTCCAGGAGAAGGCGCTGAGTCGTTTTTTATTTTAGAGTGGGATCGCCCGGCTAAGTCGTCCCGTCGCTCTGGAATTGTTCCCAGATGGCTGCCATCCGGCGGCGATCGCGCTTGCGGCTGCCGGTGTCGCCTCTTTCCGTGGGCATGGATCTGGCAGGATCAAGAAGCAGGCCCGTGGGCTGGTGGGAATGAAAAAGGGTAGGTTCCTCCTGCTGGTGGAGATGATAGGAACACTTCCCGCTACCTTTTGACGAAGCGGGGAAAACACATCCCTTTTCTGAGCAGCGTGTGGATGAAAAAGAAACGTTCTCAGGCTTTCCGGCTGAACCAGTGCTGAAGCTGAATTGTTGAGGTTGCCTGATCTGGCCGACCTCCTGGGATTTTTCTTTCACTTCAAGGGTGACGGCCGAACTGGTAGGAGAAAGGAAGTAGATACTCCGACTCGGATCTTTCATCGTGGTCCTCCTTGTGTCTGGATCGAGGGTGAGACTGGAGAGTCATCCGTAAGAGAAATCTGGTTGCAGGCAGGTTTCTTGCAGGCAGGGCGCGAAGGAACTTTGGCCAGCCCCGGCAGGGCGGTTTATTCAAGCTGCCTCCAGCACCCACCGAAAAACGGAAGTGGGAACACGGAAAGCAGTACATGCCAGGAGAGTTTTGACCAAACTTTTCAATCCTATGAAAATACAGCAGAAAATAGAAATCCTTGGACGGAGAAAAGGCCCCCATACATACAACGCCAAGTACACTAAGAGTAAACACTGGCTCCGCTAAAGATCGATTGCTCATTGACAAAAGCATGGGTACCACTCAGAATTCTCGTGATTTGGTACTGCCCCTAGAGCCTTATGAATTGTGGCGGGGGAAAATTCGACGGAACCAGCGGGTCCAAAGCCCGACTGCCAGCACCGTTCCCCCCCAGCAACAGGTGCGTGCCAATTCGGCCTTGGTGCAACAAAAAAATTCGAAAGCAATAAAATGCTTCCGAATTGACAACTCTATGCTATACTAGCCTATAATTATAGTCATGTCAAGTGAAATCTAATCAGGAGAAGGTCCTCGATGGCTGAGCTCGATGTATCTAAAGTGATTCGCAGAGTACGACAGAAACTCCAGGTGAGCCAGGAGGGGTTATCACGCCTGCTGAATGCCACGAAGGGAGCTGTGCAGCACTGGGAGCGCGGTAGAAACCGTCCTGATCTGGCACGCCTGATGGCCTTGCGGCAGCTTTGCCCCCCTTCCCAGGAGCGCAAGGACCTGGACACCCTCATACGGGAATCGCAAGCCCAGGTTTCACCCTATTCCTCGATCAAAACCGGATTGCGCAACCAGGCTGCAAAAGGCAAGGACCTGGACGAATTGTTCCCTCCGCAGGGACTGGACGTCCTGCGCCGGGAGAATCAGCGCCTTCAACGTCAGATCGCAAAGCTTCAATCCGCCCTGGACAGGAAGACCCAGCAGGTCCATATTCTTGAAGAACTTGCCAAAGATCTTCAAGGCCAGATCGCCAGCCTTCAGGCCGGCGTATCAGGCACATCCCCAGCCTCTTCCCAGCAATCGCCCAAACCAGCGGGCCAATAGCGGGCACGGCTAATCCATTGTTGCGGGCCGCGGGTTGCCAATGACAGTAGCCCCTTATCCAGGCAAGCAGGCAGGCTGCCAAAGGCAAGCTTCCCTGGCGGCTTATGGGGAGAGGACCTTCACCATCACCACGCCGTGCGGCGCCACTCTTGCCCGGAAGAATCCGTCATCGAAAGGCCCGATATCCTCGTGCTTCCACAGATCCCTGACACGCCTGTCTGTGCCCACATAAACTGAAATCTCTTTGGGAGCCTCGCTCCGATTGAGCAGCAGATAGGCTTCGGTGTCGCCGGCTAGTTCCTTGCGCCACACCTCTGTATCCCCGTAATCGCGGTATCGCTGTCCCTGGCGGCCCAGGGAATCCTGGTCCACAGCGATCACTTCCTTGTTGGTCAGGATTTCGCTGATGTCCGCAGGCATGCTGCGCAGGTCGTTGCCGGCTATCAGGGGCGCGGCCAGCATGGCCCACAGGCTGAAGTGCGACCGACTCTCTTCCAGTGAGAGTCCGGGATTCCCGACCTCCAGCATATCGGGATCGTTCCAGTGGCCAGGCCCGGCGAACGACCACAAGTCAGCCTCCTGGTCCACAATCTGCATCACGCCGCGCGTGTAAACGCCCGTGCAATTCCAGCAGTCGGTGATGTCACCGGTGGTCCGCCAGAGATTCCCGATATCAGCGGCCCACTTCCACGGGTCATCCACACCCCACTCGCACATGCTGAAAACAATGGGGCGCCCGGAAGCCTTGAGGGCGTCGCGCATGATGGCGTAGGAAGCCTGCACATTCTGGGTACTGTGGTTGCACCAGTCGTACTTCAGGTAATCCACACCCCAGGCGGCATATTGACGGGCGTCCTGGAATTCGTGTCCGCGGCTGCCCGGGCGATCCTGGCAGGTTCCTGTCCCCGCGTCCGAATAGAGTCCGAACTTCAGCCCCCTGGAATGGATGTAATCTGCCAGGGCCTTCATGCCGGACGGAAAGCGTTCGGGATCAGGAACAATGTTGCCGTTGGCGTCTCGCCGCACCTGCCAGCAGTCATCGATCACGATGTACTGGTACCCGGCGTCTTTCATGCCGCTTGAGACCATGGCATCGGCCATACCCTGGATGAGTTTCTCACTGACGTTGCAGCCAAACTTATTCCAGCTGTTCCATCCCATGGGTGGAGTCTTTGCCAGCCCGTTCTCCAGGGCCCGCATGGGAGCCAGGGCAAAGAAAAAGATGGCAACCAACAGCAGAATGGACTTTTTCATCACCGATCCTCCGCTTCCTAAGGAATAGAGCTTATTGCAGCCGTGTCACGAGCGGCAGTATGGTACCACGGACGGCCTCCAGCGTCACCTGCGCGCCCCCTGGAATCTGCAGGCGCCACCTGCAAAATTCAGGGGTTGAAGTGAGGGGTGGGCGAGCCTATAATCAGCCCCAGAATGGCGGTGCGCCTGGCCGGCCTGTGGCATACACTCAAGGGGCGGTCCACGCCGCTGTTAATATCCCCGCGAAGAGGTTTGACGATGAACAAAGATGATCCTTCAGATTCCGGTTCACTCCGCCTTTGGACTCTAACCCTGTTGCTGACTTCGTTTCTTGCGGCTTGTTCTTCCTCCTCATCGCCCCCGAAGGGCCCTGGAGTGGATTACCAGCAGGCCAAGGCGATGTTTAAACAGGGCAATCTGGACCGTACGCTCAACCTGACAGACGCAATGGCGGCAGGAAACACCAACAGCCCCGGCAGCCTCAACGCCCGGGTGTTGAGAGCGGTGATTTACAGCGGCCGCATCGACGCCTACAGGGAACTGGCTGACACGTACAAGAAGGGCGCTCAGGTTGCCACAAAATCTCAGTCCGTCGCTTCTTACAACCGCCGGCGCAGCAACGCGCTGCAGTACGGCAGCGAGGCGGCCCTGAACTTGGGTGAAATCGTTATGCAATTCACGTCGAAGCCGGAATTCCCCAAAGACTTGGCGCTGGATGCTTCGTGGCCGAGCGTGGAAGGTCCGCAGGTTATCGATGCGTTCGCACGCATCCGCAGGGGAGCATGGGTCCCTGAAGACGCACAGGACAGCGCCGCTATCGACGCTCAGCACAAGGCGATCGCCGACGTTCTGGCCGAGCTCGTCGGCGGTGACCGCAGCAAAGCCCGGACGGCTATGGAGGCCGGCCCGGTCAAGTTGAATGGCCTGGACTTCGCCCTTTTCCTCGAAAAACAGATGGTGGAGGGAGTGGAACTGTTCGGCCCGAAATATCTCGCCAGCCCTGGCCAGTTGAAAACCCTTTGTGGCGCAGCAGACCGTCTGGTCCCGCCCATTGAGGCGATGCTCAAAGAGAATGCCGACAAAGCGAAAGCGGCGGAATTCAAGAAGCTTCAGAAGCAGATCAAGGACGCCGAAAAGTTCACCTGATAGTCCGGCCACTGGGGATGGCGCATCGCGTGAGTTCAGCCGGCGGTGTCCAACCCGGCTCGGCCCTGGTCCTTCAGAAAGGTTTCTTCCCGGAAGAAGTCAAGTCGGTCCTGTCCGATAGCACAACGCGCGCAGGCGTCTCAGCAAGCTCTGTGTTAAATTCTCAGGATGGGCGGCTGCGAGCATCTCAACGGGTCTCGAAATTCCATCGCACGTGCGGCCATCCCCTTCGGCCCGACTCATTCCTGGCAGGAGATTGAGCATGTTTCCGTTTCACGGCGTTGATTTTATGGAAATCGACGCTTTCCTGAGCGACGAGGAAAAGCTGGTCCGGCGGACGGTCCGCGAGTTTGCCGACCAGGAAATCATTCCGCATATCGAGGGCTGGTACCGCGAAGGCAAGTTCCCTCTGCACCTGGCCGAGGCGCTGGGCGAAATGGGCTTTCTGGGAGCCAACCTCAGCGGCTACGGCTGCGCGGAGATGTCGAACGTGCAGTACGGCCTGGTGATGCAGGAACTTGAACGGGCTGACAGCGGACTCCGCAGCTTTGTTTCAGTCCAGGGCGCGCTGGTCATGTACCCCATCCACGCCTTCGGTTCCGAGCAGCAGAAACAACGCTGGCTTCCGGTATTGCAGCAGGGCAAAGCCGTTGGATGCTTCGGCCTCACCGAGCCCGACTTCGGATCGAACCCCGGCGCCATGCGCGCCCGCGCTGTGAAGGACGGCGGCGATTACGTTCTGAACGGCGAGAAGACCTGGATCACCAACGGGTCGATTGCAGACGTGGCGCTGGTGTGGGCGCGGACGCCCGAAGGCGTTCGCGGCTTTCTGGTGGAAAAAGGCACGCCCGGCTATTCCGCCAAAGACATCAAAGGCAAAATGTCGATGCGGGCCTCCGTGACCTCGTCATTGTCGCTCCAGGATGTCCGGGTCCCTGCCGCGAACATGCTGCCTGCGGCCACGGGATTGAAAGCGGCGCTCGATTGCCTCACTCAGGCCCGTTACGGAATCGGCTGGGGAGTGGTGGGGGCGGCGATGGCCTGTTACAACGAAGCCCTGGAATACGCCAGAGTCCGCAAACAGTTTGGCGACAAGCCCATCGCCGGGCACCAGCTTGTGCAGGCGCATTTTGCGGAGATGATTACCGAGATCAGCAAGGCGCAGTTGCTGGCCCTGCACGTGGGCCGCTTGAAAGACCTGGGCCGCGCCGACTTCGCCCACATCTCCATGCTGAAGCGGAACAACGTCAAAATCGCTCTCGACATCGCCCGCACCGCACGCGATATCCTGGGCGCCACCGGCGTGGCCGACGAGCATCCCGTCTTCCGCCACATGTGCAATCTGGAATCGGTTTTCACCTATGAAGGGACCCACAACATCCACACGCTCATCATCGGCGAGCGCGTCACCGGCATCGCGGCGTATCAGTAAGAAACGGAATTTCAGAGCTGAAATCTCGAAGTTTATGACTCTGCGGCCTCAGGCCAACGTTCGGGCATTCCGGAAACTGGGCGGTGTTCTGAACAAGCAGAGGGAGACGAAAACCGGGCAGTCGTGCCGGAAGGCACACTCAGAGCCCTTTGCTGAAATGGCGAAGCTCAGCCCATTCAAAGCCCGGCCACAGGGCACAGTCTTACCGGTTGACCACTTTCATTCCGCCTTCCGGGTAACGTTCGCCGGCGGCGACGCCTTTCGGAGCGACTTCGTCGATCCGCTTCAGGTCTTCCGCGCTGAGGCTGACGCCAAGCGCCGCCAGGTTTTCTTCCAGGTGTGGCACGTGGCTGCTTCCGGGGATGGGGACCATGTCCTCTCCCTGGGCCAGCACCCAGGCCAGCGCCAGTTGAGCAGGCTTGCAGCCTTTTTCCCGGGCCATCTCTTCAATGCGCCGCACCAGGTCCAGGTTACGCTGGAAGTTTTCTCCCTGGAATCGGGGGTTATTGCGCCGCCAGTCGCCCGCTTCAAAATCGTCCGGAGTCTTGAACCTTCCGGTCAGGAAGCCGCGGCCCAGCGGACTGTACGGCACAAAAGTAATTCCAAGTTCCCGGCAGACGGTGATCAATTCGTCTTCCGGATCGCGGCTCCAAAGCGAGTATTCGGTTTGCAGCGCGCTGATGGGATAGGTCTGATGCGCGCGCCGGATGGTTGCCGGCGCGGCTTCTGAAAGCCCCAGGCAGCGGATTTTGCCTTCCTCCACCAGCCGTGACATGGCTCCCACCGTCTCTTCGATCGGCACGTTAATGTCCACCCGGTGCTGGTAGTACAAATCGATGGTTTCGATCCCCAGCCGCCGCAGGCTGGCCTCGCACGCCTGCTTCACGTATTCCGGCCTCCCGTTGATGCCAAGAAAATTCCCGGCCTCGTCGCGCATGTTGGCAAACTTGGTGGCCAGCACCACCTGGTCCCGGCGGTCGCGAATGGCCTTACCCACCAGGACCTCATTCTTCCCGTTGCCGTAGACGTCGGCTGTATCGAGAAAATTCACCTCCAGGTCCAGAGCGCGATGGATGACGCCAATGGATTCCTCGTCGTCCCGCGTGCCGTAGAATTCCGACATGCCCATGCATCCCAGCCCGAGGGCTGACAATGAAAACGAACTATGACCCAGTTTTCGAAATTGCATGTTCATCCGCCTCCGCTTCCGGTTTGTCAATGAATGTTCAGAATAACACCCGGCGTGTGCCTCCTCAAGGTTGGCTAACCGCCTTGCAGCACCGAGTTTAACCTGGTACCGCAAGGTTCGCTCCGCAACTTAGCGGGTCTTGCCTTGAAATCAGGAGACATCCCGCAAGGCAGGAAAATGGCCCCTGAACGGAGAGGTCATCCCGTGGAACCAGCGACTGGAATCGAACGTATCAATGATTACGCAGCGGGAAATCTCTTCCCGGTCTGCCGTGTGGCTGCGGTAAAATACTTTTCAAGAAAGGAGATCATCTTGGCTACCTCCCCGCCACCTGCCGAGCCTCCCCGGAAGCCGGTGGATAAGCACATCGTCTGGGCGATACTGCTGGTTGTAGGATTTATCATCGCCTCCGGCATTTTCATGGTCTGGTTCGGCCTGCGCATCCTTTCCCACGGCGTCCACATCAAGGTCAGCGAGCCCAGCTCGGACACGAAAGTGGTCACGGTCAAAACGCCGATGGGCAACTTCAAAATCGCCAGGGAGCAGAGCGTCAGTGATCTCCATCTCGGGCTTCCGGTTTATCCAGGAGCCACCCGGGCAGAGGATTCCAGTGACGACAACTCCGTCTCGCTCGCCTTTGACCTGCCCAACGAAACGAACCTTCGCATTGCGGCGGCAAAATTCAACACGCCCGACGCGCTCAGCAAGGTCCAGGAATTTTACAAAAAGCAGCTGGGTGGTGAAGTCAGCAGCTTCAGCCAGACCAACCGCGACGGCAAGGCCGTTTTTGAGATGAAATACAACGAGCAGGACAAGGTTGTGTCCCTCTCGCCCCATGACGGCGGAACCCGGATTGATCTGGTGCGCATCTTCCATGGCCACGCCGAACCCAACTGAATCCGCGTGCGCCTGTCATCCAGACCCCATCGAAAGGTCGCGGCCCTCACAAGAGCAGCGAGTCCGCCGGTCGTCTCAGGCCGGACCCTCCGCAAACCGCCCGGCGAATCCTTTCGCGCCATAAATTCTCTCTTTCGACCCCGATTCCGGCGATTTAGCTGTAGATCAGTTCCCCGCAATTCACGGTTGCCGATATAATGAACGGTTTGGAGGGAATCAACAGGGGGGACACGAATGCAGCTTTCATCGTTCAAGAATGAGCCTTTAAGCGACTTCAAGGGTAATCCCGAGCATTTCCGGCAGATGAAGGAAGCACTTGAAGACGTCAAGAAGGAACTCGGAGCAAGATATCCCGCGGTGATTGGCTCTGAGCGCATCGAAACACCAAAAACTTTCCATTCTTACAATCCGTCGGATAAAGCCCAGGTGGTGGGAACGTTTTCAAAGGGCGATCCCAGCCTTGCCACATTGGCGATAGAGAAGGCGGAAAAGGCCTTTGAAAGCTGGAGCCGCACGCCAGCGGAAACGCGAGCGAAGCTGCTGGTCTCGGTAGCGAAGATCCTTCGCGACAGAAAGTTCCACTTTGGCGCCTGGATGGTGTATGAAGTGGGCAAGTCGTGGGCTGAAGCCGATGCCGACGTGGCCGAGGCCATTGATTTCTGCGAGTTTTACGCCCGCGAAATGCTGCGATTGGCCGGCCGCCAGCCCATCACTCCCGTGCCGGGCGAGCGGAACCGCCTGGAGTACATCCCGCTGGGCGTGGGCATTGTCATTCCGCCGTGGAATTTCCCGCTGGCCATTCTGGTGGGGATGACGGCGGCCTCGATTGTGGCCGGCAACACCGTGGTGCTGAAGCCCTCGAGCGACTCGCCCACCATCGGCTACAAGTTTTTTGAGGCGCTGGAAGAAGCAGGCATGCCCGCCGGAGTGGTGAATTTTCTGCCGGGTCCCGGCTCGACGGTCGGCGATGCCCTGGTCGCACATCCGCTCACCCGTTACATTGCTTTCACCGGATCAAAGGAAGTGGGGTTGCGCATCAACGAACTGGCGGCAAAACCCCAGCCCGGGCAGATCTGGATCAAGCGGGTCATCGCGGAGATGGGCGGCAAGGATTCCATTGTTGTCGACAGCGAGACGGACCTGGAATCGGCCGTCGAGGGCGTGGCAGCTGCGGCTTTCGGCTATCAGGGACAGAAGTGCTCAGCCTGCTCGCGCGCCATTGTGGTGGAGACGGTCTATGAACCTTTCCTGGAAAAGCTGAAGGAACGGGTTGAGGCCATCAAAGTGGGCGATCCGGCGGACGCTGAAACTTACATGGGTCCGGTGATCAACAGCGGGGCCAAAGAGTCTATTCTGGAATACATCAGGGTTGGCAAAGCCGAGGGCCGCCTGGTTGCGGGAGGCAAGGAAGCTTCCGGCCCCGGTCATTTCATTGCTCCCACCGTGATTGCCGACGTTCCTCCCGAAGGACGAATCTCGCAGGAGGAGATTTTCGGGCCGGTGCTGGCCGTCCTGAAGGCAGCCGACTTTGATGAAGCGCTGCGGTTTGCCAATAACACCGAATACGGCCTGACCGGCGCCGTCTACACCAAGAACCGTGCGAAGATCGAGAAGGCCGCGGAGCGT
Organism: uncultured Acidobacteriota bacterium; assembly: GCA_963731705.1. Classification (GTDB taxonomy): domain Bacteria; phylum Acidobacteriota; class Terriglobia; order UBA7540; family UBA7540; genus SCRD01. Next base: position 6,236 of record CAVSWQ010000048.1, on the reverse strand, counting down.
TTCCACGTGGGCAACCTCTACTTCAATCGCAAGTGCACGGGAGCGATGGTGGGCGGACATCCCTTCGGCGGGTTCAACATGTCGGGTACGGATTCCAAGGCCGGCGGGCGCGATTATCTCCTGTTGTTTACCCAGGCCAAGTTAATCTCTGAAAAACAGAGCGCCTAGCTGTCCGCATCCCTCAAATGGGATACTGTACGGCACAACGCCTTAGGGGGGCGGAGCTTCAGCTCCGCCATCAAGAAGGCAAGCGCAAGGGGCCTTCAGGCCCTGAAGGTGGGGAACGGCGTATCACTTTGATCCCGGCAGATCAACGCCAAAATCCCACACAGAGATATTGAGTTTCTGCTCGATCATTTCACCGAGCGCATACTCGCCGGAATCGAGTGGCTGCATCGGCTTCAATTCGTAGACGCCCGCCGCCAGCTGCTTCCGTTCCAGCGGGATGTCCGTCCTCTTTTCCCCGGATTTCCCCAGGCCGATCCCGGACTGGATCTTCTCAACCACCCGGGAATCTTTCTTCTCCTTCAGCGGCACCAGCAGCGCGCGCATGGGCCAGTTGTCGGTGTCCTCAACGTAAAACACCGGGTTCGGCACGGTAATCCGCACGGCGGCTTTGGCGGCCGGCAGCACCACCAGCGCCTGTTTCTTCAGCAGCGGTCCGGGCATCACCATGATCAACGCAATGCGCTTCTTGTCGGTCACCACTTTGGCCGGGTCCTGGATCAGGTGAATCACCCGCGCGCCGTCATAGGCGTACACACCGCCATTGCCGGGCAGTTGGACCCCCGGCTTGATCTGGTAGCCGTTGTTGGCGGGAATTTCAAACCGCTGGTGTTCGAGTTTCTCCGCGGCTTTCAGTTGTTTCGACTGCTGCGCTTCCTTTTCTGCCTCGGCGCGCTGGGTCGCCTCAAAATCCACCAGCGACTTGGGAATCTCCTCCCAGTCTGAGCGGTCCAGACTGTAGTAGCGGACGCGGTCGCCCTTCACCTCATAGCTCTTCACCAGTTCGTAGCTGCCGTCCTTCAGGAACAGCTTGATGGCGGCCATCAGCGGCAGCGGGCTCAGCATCAGACCTGCCAGCGCCACCACAGCCATCGCCCGAAAAGCTTTACCGCGCATACTGCACCTCATCTGCTTTGATGTTAACCCGCTCCGCCGCGTGGTATCAAACCCGGCTCCGCAGGTAATTTCCCGGATCGCCCCCTTTGGGCGCGTCTTCAACTCCCCGCATCTTCTCTTGCCAAAACGCTACTGGGCTGTTAAAAAGGCGTCTATGTCAAATCAGAATTCAGCACCGGGCGCGAAAGATTCCGCGCGCCGTACTTTTCTTAAAAATTTTGCCGCCGTCGGCGCGCTGGCCTCGATGAAATCGGCACCTGCGTTCTCATCACCATTGCCACAGGAAACGGGAGAAGACGACCGCCGCTACTGGGTCGAGGTCGTAACCCGCGTATCGGACCCCGTGCTGCGGGCGCTCAGCCAACAGAAGTTGAAGGTCCTGATGCCGGTTGAAGCCCCTCATGGTAATGTTGCGGACCGCCGCCGGTTTACGTATCTTGAAGCGGCCGGGCGGCTGCTTTGCGGCATTGCGCCGTGGCTGGAATCGGGACCCGCCGAGGGGCCGGAAGGCAGCTTGAGGCGCCAGCACGCCGAGTGGGCCCGCGCCGCCATCGCAGCGGCCACAGACCCCGAATCTCCCGACTTCATGAATTTCAACAAAGGCTCCCAGCCCGTTGTGGACGCGGCGTTCCTGGCCCAGGCCGTGCTGCGCGCGCCTACGGAACTGTGGGAGAAGCTCGACACGAAGACGCGGCGCAACCTGGTGAAGGCTTTGCAATCCACACGCGTCATCCGTCCGGGATTCAACAACTGGCTCCTGTTCAGTGCCATGGTTGAAGCCGCCCTGTGCTTTATGGGCGAGTGGTGGGACAGGATGCGCGTCGATTATGCTCTGCGCGAGCACCAAAGCTGGTATCTGGGCGATGGCATGTATGGAGACGGCCCGCAGTTCCACTGGGATTATTACAACAGCTACGTCATCCAGCCCATGCTGCTGGACGTACTGGACACCGTCTCAAAACATTCCAATGACTGGGACTCGATGCGGCCGGCCGTTCTGGCGCGGGCGCAGCGTTACGCCGCCATCCAGGAACGCCTGATCAGCCCGGAGGGAACCTATCCCGCCATCGGCAGGTCGCTGGCCTATCGATTCGGAGCTTTTCATCTGCTGGCCAGCGTGGCGCTGCGGCGGCAGCTTCCTGAGGGCGTCTCGCCGGAACAGGTCCGCTGCGCTCTGACGGCGGTGATGCGCCGCATGATTGAAGCGCCGGGGACCTTCGACGCGAACGGCTGGCTGACGGTGGGCTTCTGCGGGCATCAACCTGCCATAGGAGAAGGATATATTTCCACGGGCAGTTGTTATCTCTGTTCGGCCGCATGGCTCCCGCTGGGGCTTCCGCCGGACGACCCTTTCTGGAAAAATCCGCCGCAGCCGTGGACCCAGCAGAAAGTCTGGAGCGGAAAGAACGTCCCCACCGATCATGCCCTGGGCAAAGCCGGCGGCATTCCCGGCTGCCGCGCCTAACGCTGGCATTTGCGGAGAGACGCGACTGGCCGGGTCGCGCAGACGTCGCGCCTTTTGCGATGTCTGCGGAACTGAAGAAAAATGAGGACAGAAGAGGAGCCGAAACCCATGAAGAATTCCATCAGCCGGCGTCAATTTCTGGGAGCGGCAGCCGCAGCAGCGGCCTTACCTTCAGTCGGGACCTCTGCGTCAGCCGGGGCTCTCCCGAGTCCCACCAGGTGGCCGGGCGACCGCAGCGCCGCCATCAGCCTGACCTTTGACGACGCGATGCAGACGCATCTCGACAACGCAGGCCCGATCCTCAAGAAGCACGGCCTGAACGGCACCTTCTTTGCGGTGACCGGTCCCTCGAGCACATGGCGCAAGCGCCCTGACGACTGGAAGCGGCTGGCGGCGGAAGGCAATGAGATCGGGAGTCACACGGTGCACCATCCCTGCATGCTGAAAGCGATCAAACCCCATTCGCAGGATTACACACCGGACATGATGCTGAAAGAAATCCGGGAAAGCTCCGAGGCCATCATCTCGCGGCTGGGCGTGCACCGCGGCCTGACGTTTGCCTATCCGTGCGGCGACATGACTTTTGGCGGCGAGGCCGACCTGGCCCGCAATCAGGCGCGCTACATGGACTACGTGGCCCAATATCATTTTGCCGCGCGCGGCTATAACAGCTGGGCGCCTGTCGTCGCCGAAGACATCAACCCGCTCACCGTGCCGGTCCTGGGCTGGACGGCTGGAAAAGATTTCCCCAGCCTGCTGGCCCAGCTAGAACCCGCCCGCCAGGGCCACAATTGGGGCGTTTACGTCTTTCATGGCGTCGGCGGCCAGTGGCTTTCGGTCACCAACCAGGCGCTGGACGAGCTGTCCGGCTTCCTGGCGCAACACCCCGAGATCTGGACCGCTACGTTCGGCGACGTCGTCCGCTATATTCAGGAGGCGAAGGCGCTCAAGGTCCGGGCGGGTGAGTCCTCCGATCAGAGCCTCGGGTTCCCACTGGCGTGGCCGTTGGATTCAAAAGTCTACGATCTGCCTGTCACCCTGAAGTGGAACCTGCCCTCCGCGTGGAGTTCGTGCACCGCACACGCGGACGGCCAGCCGGTGAAGTGCTCCATCAAGGCAATCGACGGAGCGAAAACTGCGCTGGTCGATGTTCCCGCGCAGACAAAGAATCTCCAATTCGTGAAAAAGCAAGCTTCGCTGGTGCTGGCGCCCCGACTGCCCGCTCTGGAACCAGTTTCCCAAAACCGGGGATGGGAAGACTGCCCCAACAAAAGGCAGTCGAGGGGGCACATTACTTCTTCCGCTCGACGACCCACTCGCAATGCGAGTCGCCGCGGACCATGTTCTTGGTAAGCTTGAAAGTGAAATTCGGGTTCAAACTCTCGACCGCTCCGTCGCCCCATTTTTGATGCCCTGCGCCGCAAGTATCCATGTCAAGGCCTTGCTCCTTCCACCTCTTGTGCCAGGGACACTCCGTCGTTCTTCCCACGCATCTGTCTGGGGTAGCTTCAACAATTTCGAACACAAACTCCGGCCCCATTGACGCTTGGGCAAGGAGATGTGTAACCCCTTCGACATCGGCGGGGTTCTCAGTGGGTAATCCGAGAGAATCAGCAAATTCCTTCGCTCCCTTTCCTGCCTGATACCAGAGCGGCCCATTGAACTCCTCAAATTTGTTCTGCCCCACAGCCTGCTTTAAGGCGTTGGAAATGGCAATGTAAGCTCCGGTCAATCCTTTCGTCGCCATCTCCCATCTCGTTTTCTCAGGAATCTGTTCTATTTTGTCAGCCATTCGCACCCCTCCTTTCGTAGATATTCCTTATGAGCCCCCTGCTCAGAACTGAGCATAGATGATCCCGATTGTCTTTCTTGCACCCAAGGTTAGGTGGATTGTACACCCCGGCGAACCACATTCAAACCGTTTTTGCAACCCTCCCTGCGGAACAAGTTGAGTGGCTGGCACCAACCTCGTGGCCGCACAACGCAGAGGGCTGCTGCGCCACCGGACCGGCTAGCGGATCAAGGGGCTCTCCCAGACGCGAAAAAGCAGTTCCTTGAGCTGGGCGAAAGCGCTTGGGCCCAAGCTCGGCGCTCCATTCGCGCTCGATGTCGCGGAGAATGTCGTGGATTTTTGCGTATGCGGCATGTCCGCGTTTGGTAAAGCGGATGATTCGCGCGCGGCCCTCGTTGGGTGCGTCGGACCGGACGATATAGCCGAGATTCTTCGAGGCTTCCGAGGAGCTGGTTCATGGCCTGCTTGCTGATGCCGGCGCGCTCGGCCAGCACGCCTGGGCGAACCCCATCCGGCCCCGGAAACTGCAGCACCGCCATATGCGGCACGCGCAGCTCCTCAAAGCCGGCCGCGTTGAGTTCGTTGATGAGACGGCGGTGGATCGCCTGGGCCGGAACGCGCAGTAATGCCCCGATGAGCATGTCCGTAGTTTTGAGCCGGTGAGGGTGACATTTTTTGCTTGACATCCTTAGTAAATTGCATTTACATTTTAACACAGTAAATGGAATTTACCATTAGAGGAGAGCATTCATGACAGCAGCAGACCACCGAACTCAACGTCAATCCTTCCGACGAGACCATCCGCCTGGGGCCGCTCGCGGTGCGCTTCCTGATCACCGGAGAAAACTCGACTGGCAGCGTCGCGGCGTTCGAGCTCACTGGTCCCGGCGCGCGCAGCGCCTGGCGGCTCCGGCGCACAGCCACGACCATTACGAAGAGACGATCTACGGCATCGAGGGCGTGCTGACCTGGACCGTCGACGGGAAACACATCGACGTCGGGCCGGGCCAGGCGCTCTGCATTCCGCGCGGCGCCGTTCACCGGTTCGACAACAACGGCAGCCAGGACGTGAAGGCGCTCTGCGTGATCACGCCGGCCGCCATCGGTCCGCAGTATTTCCGCGAGTCGGCCGAGGTGATCAACGCGGCGGCCGGCGGGCCGCCGGACCGGGCGAAGATGATTGCGATCATGCTCCGCCACGGCCTCACGCCGGCGCCGCCTCCGCCTCAGGCGTAGACCGGCGCGCAACCCAAAGTCCGGCATCGAGAGGAGAACGAATGTTCCAAATCCTGCATCGCGGCGATCAGCGGAAAGGCAAAATCGCCACCGTCGAGTTCGAAGGCGAGCCCTACGGTGCCGGCGTTTCCTTCTTTCTGGGCAACCTCGAGCCCGGGAAAGGCCCGGGACTGCACCAGCATCCCTATGCCGAAACCTGTATCGTCCTCTCCGGCCAGGCGGCCATGGTCGTGGACGGAGAAGAGGTCGTTGCCGGCGCCGGCGACATCGTCGTCATCGGGCCGGCGACGCCCCACCGCTTTACCGCCATCGGTGACGAACGGCTCGACATGGTCTGCGTTCACGCCTCTGACCGTTTTGTGATTGAACCTATCGGCCGCCGACCGTGACGTAGAAAGAGCCGCAACGGAGGCTGCTGCCCGAGTCCCTTTGCGGCTTTTCGGCGGTTTCAACCAAGGAACCTCCTTCGCCCTTCCGGGATACCTCCTGCCGCCACAATTTCATTGTGTTGTAACATTGGGGCGGCCAATTCAGCGGTATAATCGTTCCCGAAATCATCCGAGGACTCATACCCCCATGCGTGGCCAGAGCCACGAAAGCAACGGGTCAGGAGGTTCAGCA
>CAVSWQ010000047.1:0-27008 GCA_963731705.1 uncultured Acidobacteriota bacterium | reverse complement strand
AGCCGTCCGCTGGCGCGGTCCACAAAGCACTTGTTCGCCAGATAGTCTTCCAGCCGGCCGGCGTCCATGTTGTAGGTCCGGGGATCCACGTCCACAAAACGGGGCACAGCGCCTGCCTGTGAAATCGCTTCCGTCGTGGCGACAAAGGTGTTGGGAACGGTGACTACGGCATCGCCAGGACCAACGCCCGCGGCGATGAGGGCAAACCTCAGCGCATCGGTGCCACTGTTGACGCCCACACAATGATCAACGTCGCAGTACTGAGCAAATTCCTTTTCAAACTGCTCCACTTCCGGACCGCCCACGAACCCGGCAGTCTTCAGGGCCTGCCTGAAAACAGCCACAAGCTCTTCTTCAATCTCCGCGTGCAATCCAGTCAAATCAAGAAACGGTACTTTATAGGGTGTGCCCATTATTTCCTCCCATGGCTATCGATCTCAAAAACCTGGCGGGACTGCCCACCACAATCACGTTGGCAGGGACATCCTTCGTCACCACAGCCCCGGCGCCAACAATGGCGTTTTCTCCAACAGTCACATTGGCAAGAATGGTTGAACCGGAGCCGATCGACGCGCCCTTCTTGATCAGCGTCCGTTCAACCTTCCAGTCTTTTTCTGTCTGCAGCGTTCCATCCGGGTTGGCCGCCCGCGGGTAACTGTCGTTGATGAACGTTACTCCATGCCCGACAAACACGCCGTCTTCGATGGTGACGCCTTCACAAATAAAGGTGTGGCTCGAAATCTTGCAGCGCTTCCCGACCCTGGCGTTCTTCTGGACTTCAACAAAGGCGCCGATCTTGGTCTCGTCGCCGATTTCGCAGCCATAAAGATTGACGAACCTGGAAAGCTTCACTCCCGATCCGAGCCTGACATCAGGGGCAACACAAACGAAATCGTTCATAGATAAACAGCCTTTCCTTTTGCTTTCAGCGACTTCTCGGCCGCCTCCAGCATCCTGACGACCCGCAGACCGGACTCCCCGTCATTAAAGGGAGTGTCACCACTCTCGATGCAGTTGACGAAGTAGGACAGTTCCGAGCGAAGGGCCTCGCACTGTTCCAACTTGGGCGCCCACATGTCGCCCGAGCGGTAACTGACGAGCAGGTCATAGACCCCCTCGCGATTGCGCATCTCAACGCCCTTGTCGTAGACCTTGATCTTCTCGTCCGCCTCCAGATCGTTCCAGACCAGCATCCTTTTCTCACCGCCGATCAGGGTGGTCCGAACCTTGACGGGAGAAAGCCAGTTCACGTTCACGTGTGCGATCACATTTCCGGGGAAATAAATCGTAATGAACGCGATGTCTTCAAGCCCGTTGAGGTGCTGTTCACCCGTGGCGATGATGGCCTCGGGGTTTTTCTGTATCCCGTAGTACCGTCTGGAGAGGTCATGCGGAGCCAGGTCCCAGACGACATTGACGTCGTGCTGGAAAAGTCCCAGGTTGACCCTCATCGAGTCGTAGTAGTAGAGAGGTCCCAGGGTCCCTTCGTCCACCAACTGGCGGATTTTCCGGACGGCACCCGTAAAGAGGAACGTGTGGTCCACCATGATCTTCAGGTCCCTTTTTTGGGCGATCTCGATGAGTTCCTCAGCCTCGGCAACCGTCCGCGTAAAAGGCTTTTCCACGAAGACGTGTTTCCCATTCTCCAGGGCCGCCTTGGCCAGTTCATAATGGGTCCAAACCGGCGAAATCACCGCAACCGCGTCAATATCCGGTGAAGAAACGAGATCCTGTGGATTGTTGTGCAGCCGCGTGCCGTGATTCACCGACTCCGCGCGCTGCAACGCCGCAGGGTTCTTATCGCAAATGCCCACAACCCGGGCGCCCGCCAGGCCCTGTAAATTCCTGACGATGTTGGGCCCCCAATAACCGTAACCAATCACTCCAACTCCAACCATCGTTAGCCCCCGTATTGTCCGGAGCGGCTTGACCCTGGGAAAACCCCAAAGAGTCATCCGCCGATAGGCCCGGACTGTCCGCCTTCCTGCCACACCGATCCTGCATCCTCAGGCACAAGCCCGAGGGAAGCATGAGGTCTGCACGTTTGAACTGTTGAGTTCAACCTGCCGGGCAGGTAAGGTGGTATGCCTTCAATAGGCTCCGTCGCCGGAAATCATGGCGAGCGGCGTTTCAAACAAAATTTTGAGGTCGAGCCAGATCGACCAGGATCGCGCGTCTTGCAGATCAAGCCGAACCATGTCATTGAACGTCGTGCGGCTACGACCCCTGACTTGCCATAAACCCGTCAAGCCGGGTTTGACTTCCAGGACCCGGCGCCGGTGCCAGATGTCGTAGTATTCGACTTCATAGGGAATGGGAGGCCGCGGCCCCACCAATGACATTTCGCCCATCAGAACATTCCAGAACTGCGGCAATTCATCCAGGCTGGTCTTTCGCAGGAATTTGCCGATCCGCGTGATGCGCGGATCCGCCTTGATCTTGTAGACAGGAGCCGGCTCCGCTGGATCCATTTCGCCGGCAATAAATCGCTGAATAAATTCTTTGTGCACAGACCCGTCATTGGAGTGACGCATGGTCCGGAACTTCAAAAAAGTGAACGCAGCGCCGCGATAGCCCACCCGCGACTGCCGGAAGAGGATGGGGCCATCTGATGTCAACTTGATCAGCAGCGCAACGAGAGCCATCAGGGGAGAAAGCAGGCACAGGGCTGTGGCGCTTCCAATGATGTCGAGCCCCCTTTTTACAGCGCGATGCAGTTTTCTGCCCGATTCTTTCTCCCTCAAATCACGGTAGAGCCCTGACCAGTTCTCCCAGTTGGAGGCGCTGTCCGGCTGCAGGTACATCCGGATGTCAATCCGGTTGATTTCGTCTGCTTCCAGGCGTTTGGAAAGGGCCGAAATTACTTTGGCGCGGATGATGTCGCTGACGGATATCGGGCCTTCCTGCCTGACTTCAACGAAGATGACGCCCAGGATAGCTCCCTGCAAGTACCAGCCACGGATATCCGAATCCCTCGATGAGGAACAGAGGGACGCCCAGACGTCCCCAATCACCCTTCCAGAGTTGCCGTTGACCATGACCTTTCGCAGGTCAAGGAGCATCAGCAAAAAGGGCTTTCGCGACCTCTCCGCCCTTCTCCGCTCCAGGCAGAGAAGTTCCCCAAACGGTTTTTCGCCGGGGATGGAGTCGTCGACACCCACCGGACCCGCCTGTGGCAATGACGATGCCAGCGGTTCCAGATTCTGTTGATTGTGCAGAGTACGAAGTGGCATAAGTTTCACCTGGCAATAGCAGCGTTGAAGATCATATGAAGCACAAAACAGCGCCCCGGCAGTTCCCTTATCCAGGGCGGTCTGCTGAACACTTGCGGACGTTGAAAAGCCTGCTTTCCTTCGCCCGTCTTTTTGGCAATTTTTGAATCCAGGCAGGGGTTCCGATGTTGGGGTACAGCTCCGCCCTCTGAGCCACACCGTCTGTGTCCCCCAAAATCAACTCTGGAATCATCCCCCGGCTTCACACCACCGGAGCCTTACGGGAATCCTTCTACCCCTGGTTGCGGTCAGGCCGTCACAGCCCTTTCTTCGCAACCGGATGCAACCTCAGTGCGCCCGATTCCACATGCCCGGGCTGCAGGTCACATCAAAATCCTTACCCTGCAATCCGTTTCTCGTACGGAGCGCGGGCGGAATCTTCATCACTATCACTGTCCGCGCTGGCAGGGCTGTTGCCGTACCCGTATGAGTCGTAGCCGTAGTAGTCCTCCATGGACCGCACGTCCATGCTGTTCAAAACCACTCCGACCACGTTGGTCAGCAGCTTGCGCGCTCTGATGACAAAGTCCCGAGGCGCCATCCCGCTTCGAACTACCATGAGGCTGCCGTCCACCAGGCCGGCCAGGACGCGCGCGTCCATCAGATTGGGCATGAGCGCCGGAGAGTCAATGATGAGATAGTCGTATTCTTCAAGCAGCTGGCTGATCAGAATCCTCATTCGCGTGGAGGACAGCAGGGCGATCGGGTTACTGGCCGCGCGCCCGGCAGGCAAAGTGTCAAGCTGCGGCGAGAGACCCGGCAATACACAGGGAGCCCAATCGTTCAATCCCGACAGGTAGCCCGACAGCCCTCGAACGTTCCGAAAACCCAGCGCCCGATGAACAGAAGGACGCCGAAGGTCGGCGTCAACCAGGATGACGCGGCTCCCCTGCTGCGCCAGCGCGATGGCGAGGTTTACCGACACTGTGGTTTTTCCCTCTCCCGGCTGGGAACTGGTGACCACAATGCTCCGGAGCACTTTCTTCCGGCCAACAGCTTCCAACATCACTGAACTTCCCAGCGTCCGGAAGGCCTCGACCAGCGGCGAGTATTTCTGCTGGATCTGTTTGTCAATTCGGTACCAGGGAGCCTCCGACCTTGTCATCTGCGATGTATCGAAGACATCGGGAAGCATCAAGCCGTGGCCATTGTTGTTATGGTTCCCGTCTACAACCAGTTCAGAGAGAGATTCGACGGCAGGAATCATCGCCAGGGCAGGCAGCCCCAGGAAGCGGTCAATTTCCTCGACGGTTTTCAAGGTGGTGTCAAAGTGCGCCTGCAGGAAAGCAATTCCAACCCCCAGCCCCAGGCCGAGAATCAGACCCAGCGCCAGGTTGAACATAATCCTGGGCTTGATGGGCAGGAATTGCGGCACAGCCCGGTCAATGACGTTGACGTTGTTCGCCTTGATCCGGGCCACCAGGCTGGCTTCCTTGACCTTTTGCAGAATGTTCTCGTAAAGCTGGTTGTCGGAATCCGCATTCCGCTTCAATATGTTGTATTGAGTGGACTTGTCCGCAACCTGGTTTGCCGCATTTTTCTGGTTCTGGAATGCCTGCGCCAGCAGCGCTTCGCGCCGAACAGACGCCAGGTAATCATTGGTGATATTCGCGGCCGCACGCTGGCGCTCGCGGGCCAGAGTCTGCTCCGCCGCCTCGAGCTGGCGCTTCACCTGTTTGACCTTGGGATAGCTGTCATTGAACGTGGAAGACAGCTGCGCATATTGGGTCTTGAGGTCGGCAACCTTCTCTGTCAGGGTCTGCAGAAGCTTGTCCTGGAAAACCCCGGGTAGCGAACCATAATTCCCCTTCTGGACCAGGTTGTAGACCGACTGTTTCTGGTACCGGTCTGCCTGGGCTGTGGTCAATTGGTCCTGGATCTGCCGGAGGCGCTCACTGACAACATTCTGCGAGGTGCCATTGCTGGTATCCAGGTAAAGCAGCCCATTGCTGCGCGCATACTGCGTCATATTACTCTCTGACTTTTCCAATTCGCTCCGCGCTTCGTGGACTTGCTCGGCCAGCATTTTCGTAAATTTCTCGGTGGCCTTTTGGTGCACCTGCAGGTAGTGTGCGACCACTGCATTGACCACGCGAGCGGACAGGCGGGGGTCACTGCTTTCATAGCTGATCGTGACCAGCCGGCTGCTTCCGACGCGGGAAACCTTGAGCGAAGAGTCAAAACGGTCCACCAGCCGCTGGTAAGCCTTCGGATCCATCCCGGATTCGATGGAGCGAGCAGCTCCGGAATCCGAGCCGGCCTCCGCCTGCAGGGAAGAATCCCCGGCCGAGTCAGAAGCAGCCTCGGGATCGGACCCGGTATACCAGTGGGCGAAGGCGTGCCATACGCCGGCGATCATCCCTGTCGAAGAACCCTGGCCGGCCTTTTTCGCCAGGATATCCTCGTCGATCACCTGCCGGGCCAGCGTGTCGCTTTTGAGGATCCCAATTTCTGTCTCCACTTCTGTCACAACAACGTTATTGGGAGCCGCGCTCCTGTTCTGCAACTGCTGCAAACTCTCGATATCCGGCGTCGCCTCTTTGATCTCAATGGTTGCCTGAGAGCGATAAACCGGCGTCATGAAGAGAGAAACCACCAGAGCTGCCAGCATGAGGGCGGCTCCCGAAATCATGACCATGCGGTAATGATCGCGCAGTACCCGCAGGAAGTAATGCAGGTCGACATCCCCGTCAGGTTCCGGCGGGCTTGAGTTCACAACTGTCGCGGAAAGCTTTCGGACCCTCGACAGGACTCCGCCCTTGTAGAGTTCAATTTTGTTTTCTAAGCTCATTTCAAAGTCTCCAGCACTTCTGGAATGTCTTCATCCACATTTATGGAATTCCCCGCCAAACGAGCCACTGAGCTAAGGTCTTGAGCGCCGACCGGCCGGCTGCCTGTGCCCCGTTCTTGGGAATAAACAGGACGTCCTTGGGCTGAAGCGAAAGGTCGGGATCTTTTCCCGCCAGAATCTTGTTCAGCTTGATAGGCAGTTCGATTTTCTGACCGTTCTCTGCAACTCGAATAATCTTGGCCTTGCTCTGGTCCGCGTCCGGCCCCATACCCTCACCCAGTGCAAGCGCCTGCAAAACCGTAATATGTCCGTTGGCTTGTATGGGGAAACCACCCGGCCGCACGACGTCGCCAACCACGTAGATGATGCCTGCTGCCTTGACCTTGATGATGTCACCCGGATAGATAGAGACGTTGTACTGGGGGTCTCCCGAATCCAGCAGCCGCTTCAGGCTCACCTCAATCGTCTTACTCTCTCCTCCCTTGTCTGAAGACACGGAGGATGCTAAGACAGGAGTTCCGTTCGCGGCGCCGGCTTTCGTCCCGGCGCTCGAGGGAGAAGCCACATCGATTCCAGCCCCTCGCATCACCAGCACTGCATTTCCAGCATCAGGCGCGAGTCCCTGGGCCATAGAGAGCATTTCGAGGAGAGTCTTGGTCCCGCGAATCTGAAACACCCCGGGTTGCTTGACAGCCCCCATCACTGAAACGCTGTGGCTCTGCATCTCGGTGACTGTAACGGTCACCTGAGGATCTTTCATATAGGTTTGGCGCAGCAACGCCTGCAGCACCAGCTCAAGTTCGCGCGGCGTCAACCCCACAGCCTTGATCGTCCCAAGCAGAGGCAATGAAATCTCGCCGTCTCCCCCAACCCGCACAGTCTGGCTCAGGTCCGGCGCATCAAAAACGGTCACCTGCAACTGGTCGTTCGGGCCGATACGGTAATCACCCGGCGACGGGTTGCCCTTGGTGCTGGAGAGGGCCGAATGAACCAGACTCTGGAGTCGGCGGTTCCAATCGTCGGTGGTTTCCATTTTGGTGTTGCTGACGCCGGCGCTTAAAACAGTTTGGCTTGCAGGAGCGGCAGACTGAGCCGCACCGTTCAGCGCCCCTGCGGCCACAAGTACCGCGAGACCCAACCATATCCGAGACATCTTCCGCCTCCCTTCATTCATCGAAAGCTCCGCAGAAACCGAAATCATTGTCTTGCCTCGTGCAACCCGCTACGACGACGCTGTATGCGCCGGCTGCAAAAACGTATTTCCGAAACCCCAGCCCCTGGCCATTGCCGCCGGAGCCTCCGCGGGCGCTGTCCTGGCCTGAGAATCGGCGACCCGCTCAACGGTGCCTGCATCCACCTCTGCCGCCACGGACCTCTCCAGCAACGACACTGAAATAATCAGCCGAGTCAGCCCTTTTTTCCGCACCAGAAACCCTTCCAGGCCCTTGAGTGCACCCGTCTTTACGCGGACAAGGTCGCCGCAATTGAGAAACGGGTGCGGCTCCACATTGACGCGGTTCTCAATCACATTCCGGACCGCCTGAATTTCTTCCTCCGGTATTCCGGACAGCCTCCCACCCGTAGCCACCATTCCGTGAACGCCGGGCGTGGTGATGATGGGGAGCCGGCGATCCAGATCGCCGCGCAGGAAGACGTAGCAGGAAAACAGAGGCAACTCCAGCCTCTTCGTCCGGTCACGCCACTGCCGGACTTCTGTGTAGAGAGGAAGGAAAACCTCAAACCCCTTGTTGACGAGGGTCCGGGCAACCAGCTTCTCGTGCTGGTGACGCGTGTGCACCGCGTACCAGAACGTGTCCACCGGCGCGCCCTCACTTTTTTCAAACGGCATATTGAGAAGAGACATATCCTGATCCCTGGTCACGCAGCGTTGTGGTTTGACTCCAGGACTTCCCTGTCCTGCGCCTCGACATCGGCCCTGAGCCGCTCAGATACCAGCCCGGCCGCCTTGATCTTGTAAAGAAGCGCGCGATAACTGATGTTCAGCAACCGAGCCGCCTGCCTGCGATTCCACCGGGTCTCCTGCAATGTTCTGAGAATGATCTTGCGCTCCAGCGCCTGCGCCGCCTCACGAGTCACCTGCTTCAACGAGACGGAATGCAGATGGGGATGCACAGGGGCAACGGGACGCCTGCCTTCCTCTGCGGGTCGAACTCCTCTGGTTCCCTCGATCCCCAGAAGGACATAACGCTTCATCACGTTTTCCAGCTCGCGAATATTTCCCGGCCAGTCATACTGTTGAAAACGATCCATCAGCTCCGCGCTGGGCTGCGCCGGTTGACAACCAAATCTCTCGCTGTAGACCCGCCAGAAATAGTTGGCAAGCCGCGGCACGTCCCCTTTGCGCTCCCGCAGAGGAGGAAGGCGCAACGTTACAACACTGAGAGCAGAAAAGAGGTCTGCGCGGAAGTTCCCGGCACCCACCGCCTGTTCCAGGTCTCGGGAGCTTGTCCCGATAACCCGAAGCTGAACAGAATTCTCACTCCCGTTACTTGAAGCAAAGGACCGGGAGCCTTGAACCCACTGCAACAGCTCCAGCTGGCATCCCGGCATGGCCTCGGAAACTTCTTCAACAAAAAGGGTGCACATCCGTCGCTTCGAATCCCCGTTGCCGCAGAAATCGTCCTGCCCGCCGGTCCCCTGGGATTCCAGGAGAAAAGCGACTTCGTCCCCGGCACGGCCGTTCAGGAACTGAGGTGTTAATTTCAGGAAGGGGGCATCTGAACCGGGATTGCAGGAGTGGATAAACCGCGCGAGCGTTTCCTTCCCGGTCCCCTTTTCTCCCACAATCAGGATTGGAGCGCTGGTGCCAGCAACTTTTTCAGCAATCTGCCACAAGCCTGTCATGCCTTCGGTCTGACCCCAAATCGTTCCCTCAGGAGGGAGCGTCTGGCAGGAAGTCAGCCGGCCATCAAATGTGTTTAAAATTGCTTCCATTCCTCTTTTTCCTCTTTCCCTGGCTCCCGATTGCACAGCAACCATCAGGGCTCTTCCGGTTTACTCTCAGAAATTCATTCCTGGAACTTCCTGAAGAAACCCGACTCTCATCGGAAATCTTGCCGGACAAAAGCTCAAAACCCCCTTTGCCAAGCAATCCAGTAAAAGGTGTTCACTTATCTACTCGCACACCACGTGCCAAAGTACGAGGCGCTTCCGCAAACCAGCTGATTGGAATCTCTTAAGGCCTCGAGTGCTGCTATCACTATGATTTCCAATAAGTTAGTAATTTGATGCATCTGATGAGATTCCTTGCAGCCTGAAAAAACCGATGGGCCAACCGGCTTCACATCATGCAAACTTATTCATGCTTGAGAACTGTCTTGCACCCCGTTTCGCTTGCTTTCTGCATTCCAGGTGGCTGTAACTGCATAGCGCTTAATGCTCTGTCCTTTACTGGAGAAAAACGCTTAAGGCACAGGCGGGCGAAAGAGCTTGCAGATACGTGCAACGCTCTTGCTCAACCGATATTCGCGCTCAGTCTGGAAGCGCCGGCCTCCCCAGGTGATGGCCGGAATTGGAGCACCTTGTCAGGAAATTGGACGGGGCGAACTCAGGCAAATCGAGGATCCGCACAAAATCGGCACCTGCATACACCGATGATCCTGCTGGCCGCCGGAGGATCTCATGCTTTACCGGCACGAATATGTTCTACCCAGGGCGCAGGGCTCTGGACATGGAAGATCCTGATGAGATCAACCTCAAGAGCTGCGACCTCATCCGCCAGGGAAATCTCCAGCATTTCGTCTGAAACAACCAGGTTGGACTGGCTATCATTTGCGTGGATCAGGAGGCCGTCAATACCCTCCTGCGAACCTACAGATACTTGTGGCTGCTTTGCCTTCAGCAGGTACGAAATCGGGTCGAGGCCTTGGACAACAGAATCCTTCTTGCGCTGCGGCCGCGCACTGAAGGCATAAGAATCAGCGTCTCTGACGGCATCTTCCGCCGCACGCCTTTTCAATTCGCTTGCCTCCAGTTGCTCCGTGGCCCTTGTGCCATATTTTGGTTCAGTGAGGTTTTTCAATTTAATTTCTCCCGCTTCACGTTGATTCTTTTGGGTGGTACTCCGGCCTCCTTGATCTTGTAAAGCAGAGTTCGGTAACTGATGTTCAACACACGGGCCGCCCGTTTCCGGTTCCATTGTGTCTCACGCAGAGTTCTGAATATGATTTTGTGTTCAACGTCCCGCACTTCCTGCTTCGCCAGCTTCTTCAATGAAATGCCTCTCACGGCGGAAGCTCTGTGTGCTCGCGCCGGGACTGCTTTCTCCGCCAGCTCATCCATGATCCTTCCCCCGGAACCCAGAAGCACATAACGTTTCATCACGCCTGCAAGTTCACGGATGTTCCCAGGCCAGTCGTACTCTTGAAAGGCATCCAGCAGGCTGCTGGAAGGCGCTGGAGTCATTGAACCAAGCTCGTTACGGTAGTTTTCCCAGAAGTACCCCGCCAACCCCGGAATATCCTCGCGTCGAGCCCGCAAGGGTGGCAGGTGCAGGGTGACAATGTTGATAGAGTAGAAGAGGTCCTCACGAAAATTTCCCAGGCTCATAGCCCGTTCAAGATCATGCCGGGTGCTGCAGATAACGCGAAAAAGCGGAGGAGCATATTCGGATGTATTGAGACCGGGTGGATTGTCGTCGCGCAGCAACTGCGCCAGGGTACGCTGAGAAGCAAAATTCAGTTCAGCCACCTCATTAAAAAAAAGAGTCCCAATGGAACCAGGGCTTGCCGGAACACCGTGAACCTGATGGACATTTCCACCGGCAACTTCAACTTCCTGGCACGGAGGCATGAAACTGGCGCTCTGGTGCCATCCGGCTCGTCCTGCAGGGCTTACCTTGTGAAAAGAAGTGGCTTCCCCAGGGCACCTTTTGTGAATAAACCTGGCCAGAACCTCTTTTCCACTACCAGCTTCTCCCCGGATGAGGACAGGAACATCGGCATAAGCGATCTTCTCGAGTTTGTCCCTGACTTCATTCATGGCCCTTGAAACGCCAAGGATTGCTTCTTCCGGAGGGAGAAGCCCATAACGGGTTGTGACAGCCATGTTTTCTCTGGCCACGTGCACTACCTCTGTTGAGTGTCAACCAGTCCGTTCGAGAGCACATCACCTGCCAAAAGGTCAGCGACTCGAAACTCTGTCCTGCACGGAATTCGTGATCGTCCTGTAACATTCTGGGATTGTGCGGTTTGCGCCTGCCGGGCGGAGTGGACTGCAGCGTCGCTGGCATCTATTCCAAAGGGCGGACTGCACGCAAACTTCTTCCGTTTGCGGAAATGTTTTGCAGATGGCACCCGGCAACTTGGCAAGTCGATGCACCCAGGCAGGGACCCGGGGCGGGGCGGAGAGCCGGGGTCCTTTTACCGGAGCCCGTGTCCCCTTCCAGGTCCGATGCAGGCGTCCAAATCGCCAGCGCAAGCGCCCGCAGGCCGTTATAATTCAAAAGGGTTTGACACTTTGCCCGATATAGGGCAAAACTCTAGACGATGAAGTAACGTCAGGGGTGCATGATAACTTCCTTGCATTGCATCCAGGTTTCGCAGCTATGCTGACAAGCACAACACCTTCCGGATCAGCTTTCGGCTGTAGAGGAACCGAGTGCCCATTGAAAACCGCATGTGTTTCTCCGGGCTATCCGCCAAAACCTGTCGTTCAATATTTTGCATTTACAGCTACCAAGTAAATCTAAGGGCAGGATAAGATTTAACCAGCACGAAGGAGGAAGTTTTTCCATGGCTGCTGTCAGAAAGAAAACCAAACGTCCTCGATCCCAGCGCCGGTCCGCTGATATTTTTTCTGCACTGGTCGCTCATCTGCGCAAGAACAGGGCGCTGCTTCAAGAGGAATGGGCGCAGCGCATTTCTGAAGCCCGGTTATTAACGGCCATCAGCGATGAGGAGATTCTTACTGAAACGACTTCCATCTATGATAACTATGTCGACGTCCTCGAAACCGGGGCCGTCGAGGCCTTGCAGGCCTACGCCCGCGACCTCTCTGAACGGATCATCCCTCGCGGCGTGGAAACTCATGAAGTCATAGGCATTGTTCTCCTCCTGCGCGACGTGCTGCTGCGGTCGCTCTTTAAGCAATTCCAATCAAGCTTTGAGCTGCTCAGCCACATGCTGGACGCCTTTGAGCCGGCCGCCCGCCGGATCACGGTGACGGTGGCAGTGGGCTTTGTTGACGAGCGCGAGAGGATCATCCATGCGCAACAGGATGCCATCCGGGAACTCTCCACGCCGGTCCTGCCTGTCCGCGAGGGACTTCTCATCCTGCCTATCGTCGGCGTCATCGATCCCCAGCGCGCTCGCCAGTTGACCGGGCAACTCCTGCAGGGCATCCGCGCCAACCGAGCCAAGGTGGTGGTGATTGACGTTACGGGCGTCCCTTCCATCAACTCAACCGTCGCCAACCACCTGGTTCTGACGGTGGAGGCCGCCCGCCTGCTGGGAGCAACGGCCATTGTGACAGGGTTGTCCCCTGAACTTGCTCAGACATTGGTAACGCTTGGGGTCGACCTGACCAAGATGAACACTGTTTGCGACCTGCGAGGTGGAATCGAAGAGGCCGACCGGGCACTGGGCTTTAAAGTGACCCGGATCGACGAACCTTCGGATGAGGAGAAAGGCTGGTAAAGCATGCAGGTTCCAATCCTCAAGCAGGGACCCTACCTGATCGCTTCGGTGCAGGCGGCGTTGAAGGACGCTGACCTGATCGGACTTCGGGACGCCTTGACCGAACAAGTCGGGACCTATCGGTCCCGCGGCGTGATTGTCGATGTCACAGCTCTGGACGTCCTCGACTCATTCGCCTGCCGGACTCTGAGTGACATTGCCAGCATGATCAGATTGCGAGGGGCGCAGACGGTGATCGTCGGCATCCAGCCCGAAGTCGCCTTTTCAATGGTTCAATTAGGACTCAAGCTGGAAGGGGTGGCAACGGCGCTCGATCTGGAAGAAGGTCTCGCGTACATGAAGCGAAGGACGAAACGGATCCACCATGGCCTGTACGAGAAATGAAGTTCGAGTAATGATCAAGTCGGATGAAGACATTCTCGCTGCCCGGCAGGAAGGGCGGGAACTGGCGGGGCGTTTGGGGTTTGGCTCCTCGGAACTGGCTGTTATCGCGACGTCCATCTCGGAACTGGCGCGCAACCTGCTGCTTTATGCGAAAAATGGATGCCTCGTCTGCTGGGCGATCGAGAGGGAACCGAAAACAGGCATCGTGATTCAGGCTACCGATGAGGGCCCCGGCATTCCAGACGTCGAGGCCGTGCTGAGGGACGGTTATTCCACTTCCGGCGGCCTGGGCCTGGGTCTGCCGGGCGTGCGGCGGATGATGGATGAGTTTGCCATCGTTTCCCACAAAGGCCGCGGGACAACGGTGACCACAATCAAATGGAAGGAATGAATTCGAATCTCGTCGAATGGGGACTGGCGGAACGGCAAAAGCCGGGGGAAACGCTGTCCGGTGACCTTCACCTGGTCAAACCGCTGGAAACCGGGGTACTGCTGGCCGTCGCCGACGGGCTGGGCCATGGCGAAGCGGCCGCGGAAGCCGCAAGGCTCGCCCTGAATGCCGTGGGAGAATATTCTCACAGACCCCTGGTCGAAATCATGGAGAATTGCAACAGGAAATTGCATGGGACACGCGGAGTGGTGATGAGCCTGGCCGTTCTGAATGCTCTCAACAACTCCATGGAATGGCTCGGCGTAGGCAACGTTGAAGGCGTGCTGGTGCGTTCGGCTCCGGGCAGAAAGCCTGCCAGAGAGTCTCTGCTGTTATCCTGCGGAGTCGTAGGGGGGCAACTGCCTCCGTTGCGCGCGGCCGCCCTGGAGATTACCCGCGGGGACACTCTGGTACTGGCCACCGACGGCATCCAGCGTGGATTTGAGGACAACATGGTCCTCCTCAAGGGGCCGCAGGAGACCGCACAGGACATTCTCGAGCGTGACGGGCTGGCAACCGATGACGCGCTGGTGCTTGTCGCCACCTTTCAGGGGAGGCAGCAATGAAAGCCAGCCAGCGCGAACTCATGGACCAGTACGAGTCGGCACTGCGGGGCTACCTGGAAAAGACAGACGAAGCGTTGCTGGAAGAAGCCTATGAATTGGGCCGGCGCGCTCTGCGACTGGAAATCAGCCTGATCGAGATGGTCACCCTCCATTTCGACGCACTCAACCGTGCCCTCTCGCAAATGGCCGACGCGGGGGATATCTCCGAAGTGCTGAAAGTTTCCGCAAAATTCCTGATCGAAACCCTGGCCCCATACGAAATGACGATCAGTGGCTACCGTGAAACCAACGCCGCGTTGCAGGCCAGTGAAGAACGCTACCGGGAACTGTTTGAAAACGCAAATGATATTGTTTTCACGGTGGACGCCGAAGGCAGGCTGACCTCCATCAACAGGGCCGGCGAAAGGCTCACCGGATATCGGCGTGACGAGCCTCCTCCCAGCCCGGTCAATCTCCTGCCCATGGATCATATCGAGGACGCGGCCAGGATGTTCGGCCATCTGAAGGCCGGCGGCGATCCACTGACACATGAACTTGAGATTCTGACCAAAGACGGGCACTCGCTGACCGTTGAGGTCAGCGCCCGTCCCATTCTGAACGGGGGGGAAGTCATCGGCATCCAGGGGATTGCCCGCGACGTCTCTGAGCGCAAGCGGGCCGAGCAGGCCCTTCACCGGTTGAATGAAGCCCTTGAAGAACGCGCCAAGCACATTGCCCATGAGCTCCATGATGAGGCAAGCCAGCTCCTGGTCTCGGTCCACATCGCCATTGATGGAATGGTGAAGACCCTGCCGCAATCCGGCCAACAGACTATCGGTGAAATCAAGGATCTGATCGAGCAGATTGAAACCGAATTAAGACGGCTTTCCCATGAGCTACGCCCTACCATCCTGGACGATCTCGGATTGCTCCCCGCCGTCGAGTTCCTGACCCAGGGCATTTCAAAGCGATTCGGAATTCCTATTGCGGTCGAGGGAGACACCAGCGGGCGGCTTCCGCCCCAGGTGGAGGTCGCGCTCTACCGCATCGTTCAGGAAGCCCTGAACAATATCACGAAACACGCCAGGGCCAGTCATGTTACGGTTTGGCTCCAAAAAGAGGAGAGCAAAATCCATTTGACTGTCACTGATGATGGCGCCGGCTTTGATATCCAATCCGTCCTGGGACAAAAGGGAAGGTCCGGCCTGGGCCTGATCGGGATCAGAGAACGGCTGATCCCCTTGCGTGGGGAATGTATAATTAAATCCAGTCCAGGCAAAGGTACTGAAATCTCGGTTTTGGTTCCATCGGAGGGAAAAGATGCCTATACGTATCCTTCTGGCAGATGATCATCAAATCGTGCGCCAGGGATTGAGGGCCCTTCTTGAGCAGGAGGGCTTCAAGGTTGTTGGCGAAGCCGCCGACGGCCACCAGGCCACCCGGTTAGCTCAGGAATCGTTGCCCGACGTCGCCGTGCTGGATCTGGCCATGCCCTTGATGAACGGCATCGGCGCGGCCAAGGCCATCAGCCAGGCAAGTCCCCAAACCAAAGTGGTCGTCCTGACCATGCACACGGAAGCTCAATACGTCCTGGAGGCACTGCGCGCCGGCATCAGAGGGTATGTCCTGAAAAGCCGGGCGGCCAGCGAATTGGTCCAGGCCATTCGCGAAGTTTCAAGGAACTCAACTTTTCTGAGTTCCGACATATCGGATACGGTTGTCGATGCCTTCTTGAACAAAGTCGATGCCCCAAGCGATACGTTGAGCCCGCGGGAGCTTCAAGTCCTGCAACTGGTTGCCGAGGGAAAAACAACCAAAGAGGTGGCTGCGCTGCTGAACATCAGCGCGAAAACGGCGGAGTCGCATCGAACACGGATCATGGAAAAGCTCGACATCCACGAAACCGCCAGCCTCGTGCGGTATGCCATCCGTCGCGGCCTGGTCCAGCCCTGATCACCTTCCGGCAACGTCCGCCCCGGCATTCTCGCCCCATGCCCCCATGGTAATCTCAAGGTGATTTTTAAGGTCTTTACCGGATTGACCGCCAACTTTATTGGAGAATAGGATTGTGGTGTGTGTCATGCGCTGCCCCACCTCGCACAAGTCTGGCTCCTAAGTGTAGCGAAGGTATCACCGCGGGGTGGTAAGCTCGAACATTCGAGTTGTGCCGTGCGGCTCAGCAACCGGGTTCAGCAGACGGATGCCGATCTTTCATATCCCCTGTGAATGTCAGCTGGTGAATTATCCGGTCCCGGGATATGGGGGTTCTGACGAGAGGGATAGCGGAAAGTGATGAAGCCTCTGACGACACTTCGACTCATGCTGGCCGATGATAACGGACCGGTTCGCCGGAGCCTGAAGTCTCTCCTTGAGCGAGAAGGGTTTCAGGTTGTGGTTGAGGCTGCCGACGGGGAACAGGCAATCGCCCTGGCCTACCAGCACCGGCCGGACGTCATCATCCTTGATCTCTCAATGCCCCACCTGAACGGGATTGAAGCCGCCCGCCAAATTCACAAGTCGCTTCCTGAAGTCCGAACCATCATCCTGACCGTGCATCGCGAGTACCATTATGTCGTGCGGGCTTTGGAGGCGGGCGCCCGGGGCTACATTCTGAAGGGCCGCGCCGTGGATGAACTGGTTCGTGGAGTTCACCAGGTGGCTGAGGGCAAACTGTTCGTCAGCCACGGGCTTTCACGGCCGGTCGTCCAGAAAGCCTGACCACCTGCCGGCTGGATTTGACCTTCCGTCATTAGTCACACCAGTTTTGTCAGCTTCTCCATTCGCCCCCTTGTCAGTAACTCCAATTTGCAGCACAAGCGGCCTGGCGAACGCCACGGGACGGTTCCTGCCGTTGCGCTCAGCCCATCCTTTTTGAACCTGCGCCGGCAACGCCAAACGTGCTTCCCGGCAAAACGCCACCCGTTCTGTTGTGCGGAATCCAGTTGAAGAAAGTTAGCAAATGGTGCATAATCCGTCAATCTGACACCTTTCAACGGGGCAATCAATTCTCAGCAACTCAGGCAGAAGGAGAGACCGAGTGAATATTGCGGCCAGTACCTTGAAACACATTGAATCCCGCATCGCCGAACGAAACCTGCTGCTCCACCCTTTCTACCAGGCGTGGACGCGGGGAGAGTTGCCGCGGCCCGCTCTGCGCGATTATGCCCGACAGTACTATCACCACGTTGCCGCGTTCCCCACCTATCTTTCAGCGCTGCATGCGCACACGGAAGACCAGCGCGTCCGCCGGCACATTCTTGCTAATTTGATGGACGAGGAAGCAGGTGATCCCAATCACCCGGAACTCTGGCTTCGTTTTGCGGAATCAACGGGCCTCAGCCGCGACGAGGTCTCGAATGCCAAGCTCTGGGGTGAAACCGAAAACCTGGTCGGAACATTCCGCAGGGTTTGCCGCGAGGGGAGCGTTGCACAAGGAATTGCCGCGCTTTACGCCTATGAATCGCAGATTCCGGAAATTGCGCAATCAAAGATTGAAGGCCTTGTAGATTTCTACGGCATGAATACGCCCGACGCGCTTGATTATTTCCGCGTCCACGTTGAAGCCGACCGGGAACACTCTCGCGTTGAGAGGGAACTGCTCGAGTCCACCCTGAACGAGGAAGACTCGTCTGCCGTTGCGGAGTCGGTTGAGGTGGTTCTGAATTCGCTGTGGGACCTGCTTTCGGGCGTCTGCCGCCGTCACGGCATGGAGTGCTGAGGCTCCTGTCAAACCCGCCAATTCGGCTTTCATCCAGGGTTGCAGCGCCGGACAAAACAGACTCGGTTTGTGCCGGGCCGGAAGCGAGCAGCCCTTGAAGCCTCGTTTCGCCCACCTTGAATGCGATCCGCCGGGTGAACCCTTCCCTGTTGCCCCTGGGCCGCCCCGCCTTGCGGCTTCCTCCATCCGCGCCTACGGGAACGCGCGCACAGCGTCTTCATTGCCCTCAGACTCCGCCTCCCTGATGAACCGCGGATACAGGCCGCGACGCTCGTAAGCTTCGCGCATGTCCGCCACCGTTTGGGGTTTTCCTCTGTTTTTGTGACAGCATTCCGCCGTCATCCCTTCAGATGGTGCATTTGAACGATAATCCAGAAAGCGCTTCAAAAGGACCCATTCCTCCCGGCTCCCTGATAGAATAGCCGCCAGTACAGAGCGGCAAGACATTGAAAAATCGGACGGAGGCTTGAGATGGAAAAACTGGGCGTGGGAATTGTGGGGACGGGATGGGTTTCGTCAGAATACATCCGGGCGTTTGAGGCTGACCCTCGCACTGAGGTGCATGCCATTGTCAGCCGGGATAAGGAACGCGCCCACGCCAAGGCGGAAGAATTCAATCTGCAGCGCGCGCGCGCTTATGAACATCTGGAAAAGTTGCTCGACGATCCCGGCATCCAGATCGTTGTCCTCGCCACGCCCCACCATCTGCACGTCCCACAGGGCATCGCGGCGGCGCAGGCCGGCAAACACATCGTGATCGAAAAACCGGTGGCGCTCAACCTGGAAGGATTACGGGAACTTCAGGCCGCCGTCCACGCCGCCAAAGTCAAAACCGTGGTCAGTTTTGTGCTGCGCTGGAACCCGCTGTTTGAGACCATTCGGGCGATGCTGGCCGACGGATTTATCGGAAAGCTCTTTTCCGCTGAAGTCGACTACCTGCACGGCCTGGGCCCCTGGTATGCGCAATATTACTGGAACATCAAGAAAGAAATGGCAGGCAGCAGCCTGCTCACCGGAGGTTGCCACGCCGCCGACGGTCTCCGCTGGTTTGTGGGCAAAAAGGCCGTGGAGGTTTTTGCCTATGCCAACACCAGCCCGGACAATCCCCTGCACTACGAGTACGAAGCGAACAGCATCACGCTGGTCCGCTTTGAAGACGGCACCATCGGCAAGGTGGCCTCTTCGGTCGAGTCCATCATGCCCTATGTTTTCCGCATCCAGTTGCTCGGAGACCGGGGCGCCATCCGCAACAACGAGGTCTACACCAACCGCTGGCCGGGCCAGAACAACTGGGCGGCCATTCCCACCGTTCTCCCCGACAGCGGCGACGTAGCCCACCATCCTTTTCCCCAGGAGGTCAGCCACTTCGTCGACTGCATCCTGGAAGACCGTGAATCGCACGCCAACCTGGATGACGCCGCGCTCACCCACGAAATCTGCTACGCCTCGGAGATTTCCGCGCACGAACACCGGCCCGTCTCCCTGCCGCTCAAATAGAGACGTTCCGCCGGAACGCCTCATCGTCGGGTGGCGCATACCCTGATTTATCGGGGTGTGCGAAGAATCCAAGGACTCGCTCTCTCACCGCAAGATTCGGATTGCGGCTTCCCCGCAATGGTCCCAAGATGGTTCGCAGGGAGAATAAAAAGATGCGTTCAATGCCAGACGATTATTCGCGGATCGAGCAGGCAATCCATTACCTTGACGAGCGTTTTCCGGAGCAGCCCGATCTCACCGAGGTTGCGAAAAGCGTCAACCTCAGCCCGTTCCATTTCCAGCGGCTCTTCCGGCGCTGGGCGGGCCTCAGCCCCAAGCGCTTCCTGCAATTCCTGATGCTGGACTACGCGAAGCACGCGCTCGAGGAATCCGGAAACGTGCTCGACGCCGCCTACGCCGCAGGCCTTTCGAGCCCCAGCCGTCTGCACGACCTGTTTGTCAGCGTGGAAGCCGTCACGCCCGGCGAGTTCAAAAAGCGCGGCGACGGACTGCGCATCAGCTACGGATTCCACCCCAGCCCCTTCGGCGAATGCCTGCTGGCTGTCACCGATCGCGGGATCTGCGCCATGTACTTTGTGACCAGCACGCGCAAGGCTGTTCTTGATGAGGTGCGGCGCCGCTGGCCCGGAGCCGGCTTTGTGGAAGATCCCAAGGCCACCGGGCGCTATCTCGCCCAGATTTTTCCCCGCAACAGCCGCCCGGCAAAGCTGCCCATTGATCTGCGCGGAACCAATTTTCAAATTAAAGTGTGGCAGGCGCTGCTGGAAATTCCGCCGGGCGCCGTGGTTCCTTATGGAGAATTGGCCGCGCGCGTGGGCAATCCCAAAGCGTCACGCGCCGTAGGAAGCGCCGTCGGGCAAAATCCCATCGCCTTCATCATTCCCTGCCACCGCGTCATCAGAAAAGTGGGCGCCGTCGGCAACTATCACGGCGGCGTCAGCAGAAAGCGCGCCATGCTCGCCTGGGAAGCTGCACGGACCCATGGCGAGGAATGAAAAGTCATTCAAGAAAAGCTCACGTCTTGGGGCTCTGCCAGACTAAAAGCCGAGCAACGGTGCCAAGCGGCTGAGGACTTCATCGAGGATTTCCTGTGGGACGCGGCCGGCAGCTTCAGCGCGCCGCTCTTTCCAATCCACGCTCTTCAGGTGGTCGGCGATTATCACTCCCCCAATCCGCATATCTTCCGGCAGCGCGACCTCAAAGGGATAGCCTTTAACGCGGCTGGTGACCGGGCAGACCAGCGCCAGACCGCTCTTTTCGTTGTAAAGCCGGGGAGAAAGGACAAGAGCAGGCCGGCGCCCTGCCTGTTCGCGGCCGGCTTGCGGATCAAAGGTCAGCCAGACAAGGTCGCCGGCGTCGGGAACGTAGCCACGGGCTACCATGTTTCTTTCCCGACCGGTCCACCCCATTCGGTTTCACCATGGCGGTTCCTGGCGGTGATCCGGCCAACCAGCTCGCCGAGGCTGTGCCTGCGGCGGGCGGGTTTGATCACAATAGCTCCATCGCGGCCCGGACTCACGGTCACCCGGTCCCCTTCCGCAAGCCGGGCGCTCTCCGCCACCGTCTTCGGGATTCTCACCGCCAGGCTGTGGCCCCACTTTCCGAGTTGTGTTTCACTTCCCGTTTTCATAGGTATCTACAAAGAATATACATTCATCAGACCGCGTTGTCCATTCCCTCTGCTGTTTGGGGGCACACACGGCACCGGTTTCGTGCCTTGAGCCTTTCGCACGTGGCACCCCAGCGGTCAGCCACACCGCCCTGCGTAACCAATTACACTCTCAAATCCGCCGTGGGCAGGAACTTCGGCGGCTTGCGGAATTTGGTGGCCTGCTCAAAGGCGTAAGCCAGCTTGATCAGCGTGGGCTCGCTCCAGGCGCGGCCGAAGAATGAGATGCCGACGGGAAGTCCGAAAACGTAACCGGCGGGCACGGTCACGTGGGGATAACCGGCGATGGCGGCGGGGCCCGAGCTTCCGCCCGTGTCGTGATCACCGTTCACCAAGTCGGTGGGCCAGGCGGGCGCTCCCGTGGGGGCCACCAGGGCGTCCAGCTTGTATTTTTCCATGGTGGCGTCAATGCCCTTCTCGCGCGAAAGCGTGCGGCATTTCGCAAGCGCCTTCTGGTATTCCAGGCTCGTGAGCGGACCTTTGGCCTCAGCCTTGATAAAGATGTCCTGGCCAAAGTAAGGCATCTCCTCGCGCGCATGTTTCTTGTTGAACTCGATAATCTCCTTCAGCGAATGCGCCGGGGCTTTTGGCCCGAGCGAGGCAAGATAGGCGTTCAGGCCGGCCTTAAATTCGTAGAGCAGCACATCAAATTCTCCGTCGCCCAGGTCTTTGAGCGTCTCGATTTCCGCAGGGTCGACGATCACGGCTCCCTGGTCCTTCATGGCGGCGATGGCGTCGTCGGCCAGCTTGTCGACAAAATCGTTGTAACCAAACAATCCCCGCACCACGCCAATGCGTGCGCCCTTGAGGCCGCGCGCGTCCAAAAACCTTGTGTAGTCCGCCTGCGACTTGCCGCGGCTTGCAAGAGTTGCCTTGTCACGCGGATCGACGCCCGTCATGGCGCCCAGCACGGCGGCTGCGTCGGCCACGGAGCGCGCCATGGGGCCGGCGGTATCCTGGGTGTGCGAAATGGGAACCACTCCATTGCGGCTCACCAGTCCCACCGTGGGCTTGATGCCCACGACGCCGTTGGTGGACGACGGGCACACAATCGATCCGTCGGTTTCCGTCCCCAGCGCCACCGGACACAAGTTGCCGGAGACGGCCACTCCTGAGCCGGAACTCGATCCGCAGGGATTGCG
This sequence comes from uncultured Acidobacteriota bacterium, assembly GCA_963731705.1. Taxonomy (GTDB): domain Bacteria; phylum Acidobacteriota; class Terriglobia; order UBA7540; family UBA7540; genus SCRD01. The sequence goes on along the minus strand of CAVSWQ010000047.1, from coordinate 4,904 downwards.
GTCAAGCGCATAGGGATTGCGCGCCTGCCCGCCGCGGCCGCTCCAGCCGCTGGAAGAGTGCCGCGACCGGAAGTTGGCCCACTCGCTGAGATTGGCCTTGCCCAGGATGATGGCTCCGGCCTTGCGAAGCTGCGCCGCCACAAACGAATCGTGCGGCGGAATCGAACCCTCCAGCGCATACGAACCGGCCGTGGTGGTCATGCGGTCGGCCGTTCCGATGTTGTCCTTCACCAGCACGGGAATGCCGTGCAGCGGCCCGCGAGGGCCCTTGGCCTTGCGCTCGCGGTCAAGCTCACGGGCAATCGACAACGCGTCCGGGTTGACCTCAATCACGGAATGGAGCGACGGCCCGCGGCGGTCGAGTTCCTCGATGCGCTTGAGGTACTTTTCCGTGATGGAGTGCGAGGTCATCCTGCCGGATTTCATGGCGTCCTGGAGCGCGGTGATGGTGGTCTCATCCAGCTCAAACGGGCGGACGCCCTGCCCTGATGGATTGGGCGCTTCCGATGTGCAACTGGAAGACGGCACCGCCATTGCGGCAGCGCCGCCGGCAACGCCGAGCTTCAAAAATCGCCTGCGGTCAAATTGATTTTGCCTGGAGTCGGTTGGTTTTTTCGGGTCCACGGTTGTTGTGTCCTTTGAATGAATTCCTTGCGTCCGCCCATCATACTCCAACTCTCGAATGCCGTGAGTCGCTTGCTCTTCAAAATGGAATCTGCGATGATCTTGTGTTCAGCTTCGAATTAACCCAAATTTTCCGGAGGCCTCATGCCAGTCGATCCCCAAATATCCAGCCGCGTCATTCTGGAAGGGCGTGACCGCGCGGGTGCGCGTTCCATGCTGAAAGCCATCGGCTTTACCGACGAAGACCTCGCCCGGCCCATCGTGGGCGTTGCCAACACCTGGATTGAAACCATGCCCTGCAACTATCACCTGCGGCGCCTGGCCGCCAAGGTGAAGGAGGGCATCCGCGCGGCGGGCGGCACTCCCATGGAGTTCAACACCATTGCTATTTCCGACGGCGTCACCATGGGAACCGAGGGCATGAAGGCGTCGCTCGTCAGCCGCGAGGTGATCGCCGATTCCATTGAACTCGTAGGCCGCGGCCACATGTTTGACGCCATGTTCGCGCTGGTGGGCTGCGACAAAACGATTCCCGCCGGCGCCATGGCGCTGCTGCGGCTGAACGTGCCCAGCGTGCTTCTCTACGGAGGCTCCATCGCCGCGGGCCAGTTCCAGGACCACGACGTCACCATCCAGGACGTTTATGAGGCGATCGGCGCAAATGCGGCCGGCAAAATGTCTGACGCGGACCTGACGCAGCTTGAAAACGTGGCCTGCCCGGCGGCGGGCGCCTGCGGCGGCCAGTTCACCGCCAACACCATGTCCACGGTGATGGAATTCATCGGCCTCTCGCCCATGGGGCTCAACGGCGTTCCGGCCATGGTCCCCGCCAAGGACGAAGCCGCCTTCAAGGCGGGCCAACTGGTGATGGACATCTTTAAGCGCGGCGTCCGGCCTCGCGACGTGCTCACGCGCAAGGCCTTTGAAAACGCCATCATCAGCGTGGCCGCCACCGGCGGGTCAACTAACTCAGTGCTGCACCTGCTGGCCATGGCGCGCGAGGCAGGGGTTGAGCTCTCGATCGAAGACTTTGACGCCATCAGCGCCCGTACTCCTCTGATCGCCGACCTGAAACCCGCGGGCAAGTACGTGGCCGTGGATGTTTACAAGGCCGGCGGCATTCCGGTGATTGCCAAAAAACTGATCGAGGGCAAGCCGGGCTTGTTGCACGAAGACCAGTTGACCCCGAGCGGCAAGACCATCGGCGAGGAAGCTCGCGCCGTGAAGGAGACGCCCGGCCAGGACGTGATCCGGTCGGTTGCCAACGCCAAGAAGGCAACCGGTGGCCTGGTGATCCTGAAAGGCAACCTGGCGCCGGATGGCTGCGTGGTCAAAATCTCCGGCCACGAACCTCTCCAGCACCGAGGTCCGGCGCGGGTGTTCAACAGCGAAGAGGAATCCATGAAGGCCGTTACCAGCAAGAGCATCAAGGCGGGCGAAGTGGTGGTGATCCGCTACGAGGGGCCGAGCGGGGGCCCCGGCATGCGCGAGATGCTGGGAGTGACGGCGGCGCTGGTAGGTGAAGGGCTGGGAGAATCCGTGGCCCTGCTCACCGACGGCCGCTTCAGCGGCGCAACCCGCGGACTGATGGTGGGCCACGTGGCCCCGGAAGCCGCGCGCGGCGGTCCCATTGCCGCCCTGAAAGACGGCGACATCGTGGTGTTTGACGTCAACGCGCGGAGGCTGGATGTGGAACTCTCCGACGAGGAAATCGCGAAGCGCCTGGAAAGCTGGCAGAAGCCCGAGCCGCGTTACAAGTGGGGCGTTTTTGCCAAATACGCCTCGCTGGTCTCTTCCGCCGCGGAAGGCGCTGTTACCGAGGCCAAGTTCTAGCGGCGTCCGTCAGTCGTACTGGCACCTGTAGCGCCGCCATCCAGGGCGGCATGTGCCGCGCTGAAGCCCGGCGCTACATGGGGAAGCCGATGCAGGGAATCAACCTTGAATTCAAGGCCCGGATGCGCGATGAAAAGCGGGTCCGGGCCGCTCTTAAAAGTCTGCGCCCGCGCGTGGCGGGGACTGACCATCAGATTGACACCTACTTCAACACGCCCTCCGGAAGGCTGAAGATTCGCCAGGGAAACATTGAAAACGCTTTGATTTTCTACCAGAGGCAGAACACGGCCCGGGTGCGGCCCTCAAAAGTTCTCCTCTGCGAATTCCCTGACCCTGCACAGGTCCGGACGCTCAAGAAAGTCCTGGCGGCGGCGCTGGGCGTTGCCGCCGTGGTTGACAAGGTTCGCGAAATCTACTTTGTGGACAACATCAAGATTCACCTGGATCGTGTTCGGGGGCTTGGCAAATTCCTGGAAGTCGAAGCCTTTGTCAAAAAGGGGAACCTGCGCCACGGGCGCAAGCAGGCGGAGCAAATGAAAGAAATGTTTGGAGTTCTTCCCAACGACATCCTTTCCCACTCCTACTCAGACCTGATTATTGAACACCGCGGCAAGCGGCCGCCACGCCGGCGATGACCTCGTGTTTTGCCTATAGCTTGATGGCCGCCGGGGATTGTGCCACAATGGGTTCAGCGGGAGCATAAGGAAAAGAGTGGCTCATCTGATACGAATTGATACCTTAAAGCAAGTGCTATTCATAGCGCAGGAGAAGAAGTGTACTCCGATCTTAAAACACTGATCGATCTCCAACATGTAGATCAGCAAATCGCCGATCTTTCATCCCAAATTGATACCTTCCCCAGCAAAATCCAGGCCATAGAAAAACAACTGAGTGATTTCATCGACGCTCACGAGGAGCGCCAGCGGCATCTGAGCGCCAACCAGAAAGAGCGCCGTGATATGGAAGGCGAAATCCAGATGATTCGCCAGAAAATTTCCAAGCACAAGGACCAGCTTTACCTGGTGAAGACCAATGAGCAGTACCGGGCCATGCTGAAGGAAATCGATGGCGAAGAGGCCAGAATCCGAGGCATTGAAGACCGCATCCTGGAAAAGATGATCGAATCCGAGGAACTCCAGAAGCTGGTGACGGAGGCCGAGGGCCGGCTGGAGGCTGAGAAAAAGCGCGTGGCGCAGGAAAAAGGCGATCTCGAAGCGGCCGCCAGGGCCGCCACCGACGAACGCGACCACTCAGTCCGTGACCGCCAGGAGCTTGCGGCAAAGCTCAGCGACGAGATTTTGAGCCATTACGAGTTTGTCCGCAAGGGGCGGGGCGGCCTGGCGCTGGCGGAAGTCCGCGCGGGAAAGTGCTTGGGGTGCAACGTCATGCTGCGCCCGCAGCTTTACTACGACGTCCGCGCCGGCGAAGGCCTTCACGAATGTGAAAACTGCGCCCGCATCCTCTATTCCAGTGAACGCCTGAGTGCCGCGTCTGAAGCAGAGGGAAACGGCCAGCAGGCAGTGGCGCCCAATTAGATTTCATCCCTGGCCGGGTAAGCCCCGGCAGGAATTAACCCGTATTGCGCTTCTTCGCCATCTGGCATCCCGGCGCTAAAAACCCCTGACCCATGCCCAATCCATCATCCGAAGACAAACAAATCATCGCCCACATTGACGGCGGTTCGCGCGGTAATCCCGGCCCGGCGGCTTACGCCGTGGTGGTCAGCGCAGAGGACGGAACCCGCCTGGACTCGCTTTCCAGATACCTGGGACATGCCACCAACAACGTGGCGGAATACGAGGGACTGCTGGCCGCGCTCGACTACGCGCTGGAGCACAACCACCGGCGGCTGAAGATCATTACGGATTCAGAACTGATGGCGCGCCAGATTAACGGGCGGTACAAGGTCAAAAATCCCAGTCTCAAGGTGTTGTACGACCGCGCCCGCACGCTGATTGCGCAGTTCGACGCGTTTCGCATTGAACACGTCCGGCGCGAACACAACCGCGAAGCCGATCGCCTGGCAAATGAAGCCATGGACGCTGCGTCAAAGCGCAAGAAACCGCCACAGGCGCCTCCCGCGGCCCCCCAATCCCTCCGCGCAACAGCCACCTACCACCAGGGCGTGCTGGAACTGGACGGCTCCCTTCCGCTTGGCGAAGGCGAACAAGTCAACCTGAAAATCGAGCGCAAGAAGTAGCGGCCCCTTCCCCCGTGCAAAACGCCTGCCGAATAGTCCTTTACAACATCTACCGGGCCGATTAGACTACGGCAATTAACATTTTTTAATGGGCGACACGTCGGGTTCCCTCGGCCCTTTAGTGTGGCCGGAGGATGCAAGGATGAAATTCGGAAGTGGCCGTTGGTTTCTTATACTGGTGCTGTTTCAGGCCGTTCTTTCCTTTAATTGCGGCCAGAACCAGCCGGTCAACATCGTCCAGCCCAAC
>CAVSWQ010000046.1:0-25482 GCA_963731705.1 uncultured Acidobacteriota bacterium | reverse complement strand
GCGTGGTAATCAATAACAACACGAACGGACATAGAGCGTCGGAGGAACCGGCTGTCAGGCGAGTGAAACACGCGTTGCCCATATGGATCGTGGCTTGATGCATCCGCGAACAAAGTATGGAGGGTGAGGGATACACCGGCTGATGGGAGCGGTGGATGTTTCTGAAAATCGAAGCCGGGCTGGTTGTTGTTGCGCTGGGGCTGGCGTTTACGGTTCCAAACCTGGGCAGGCGCTGGTTTGAATCTTTAGAGCGGAACCTCGGCAATCTGGCGCGGCAGCGCCGGCTGTCGGTGATTACCGTGGGGCTCACGGCGCTGTCGTTGCGGGCGGCGCTGTTGCCCATCCTTCCCATTCCTGTGCCGGGCGTTCCCGACGAATTTGCCTGTCTCCTGCTTTCCGACACTTTCGCGCACGGCCGATTGACGAATCTTTCCAATCCCATGTGGGTACATTTTGAGGCCCTGCGCATCCTGTGGCAGCCCACCTATACCGCCCAATATTGGCCTGCGCAGGGACTTTTCATGGCGGCGGGGCAGGTGCTGATGGGGCATCCCTTTTTGGGGGTCTGGCTGAGCGTGGGGCTGATGTGCGCCGCCATCACCTGGATGCTGCAGGCCTGGGTCGGGGAAAACTGGGCGTTGCTGGGCGGGCTTCTGGCGGTGATTCGTCTGGGAGCGTTCAGCTACTGGGCCAACAGCTATTTTGGCGGAGCCGTGCCGGCGCTTGGCGGAGCGCTGGTACTAGGGGCGTTGCCACGGTTGAAGCAGGGGCATCGTGTACGGAACGCTCTGCTGATGGGGCTGGGCTTTGCCATCCTGGCCAACAGCCGGCCGTATGAAGGCCTGTTCTTCGGCATTCCGGTGGCTGTGGCATTGCTGGCCTGGCTGTGGAAACTGAAGCGGCCGGAACTGGGCCGTGTGTTGAAACACGCCATGGTTCCCGCTGCTGGCTGTGCTGGCCTTGACGCTGGTTGCCATGGGTTACTACTTCTGGCGCACAACGGGCAGCCCTTTCGCTCCACCGTACCTGGCCTACGTTCACAAGTATGAGCCGGTACCGTATTTTTCCTGGCAATCGATCGGCCACCTTCCAACGTATCGTCATCTTCAACGTTACTTTGTCGATTCTGACCTGGTGGGATACCATCTCTCGCGGACACTTGCGGGACGAACCGCGATGGTTTTAGGCCGCTTCGCTCTGATGTGGAGCTTTTATCTAGGCTTCATCTTTACACTTCCCCTGCTGCTGGTTTCGATCTTCCTGCCGTACGGATTTTCCTGGAGAAACATCAACACGGGGACCCGGTTTCTCCTGGCCGTTGGCGCAGTAGTTGTTATTGGGAATCTGCTGCCGATAGGGTATCTGGTCCATTACAGCGCTCCCATAACCTGCGTAATTTTTGCTCTGGTGATGATGGCTCTCCGCGAGATCCGGCGGGGGCAGTGGCATTCGAAGCCAACGGGATTATTCATCACGAGGACTGTGCCGTTGGTTTGCGTGGTGCTCCTGATCCTTCGGGCGGCAGCCGGGCCGTTGCGGTTACGCGTGCCTGCCGGAGGTCCCGGGACAGGCTTTGCTACATGGTGTTCGCTGGGTCCGGCCAATCATGAACGCGCGGCGATGCTGAGAAGGCTCAGCAGAAAACCCGCTGGGCAGCTGGTCATTGTTCATTACAATCCCAATCATCAATTAGCCTTCAACGAATGGGTTTACAACCGGGCCGACCTGAACTCCGCCAAGGTCATCTGGGCCGACGACATGGGACCGGCGAAGAACCAGGAGCTCATCGACTATTTCAAAGGCCGCCACGTGTGGCTGGTGGATGCCGACAGCCCATCTCCAAAACTCATGCCTTACCCCGAAGTTGCAGGCGGCGAGTCTGCTGCAGAGCGGCAAGACAGCCCGCAGGATAAATAGAAACTTCCAGTTCAGGCGGCTCCGGCAGGTCCTGAAACCTCTTTGAATGGCGGGGGGAAATCCGGCGGCTGGGTTGCAACCGCCGGTGGTGGAAACCATGCTGACGAAAGAGCAGAGACAGCGGAGACTACCGCTGCGCCTGTGTCTGCGACGCGTCCTCCTGATACCGGGTGAGGTAGGGAATCAGCGGCGTCACCTCAAAAGGCATTTTGTCCTTGGCCGAGACCAGGTCGACCGGCTTGGACTTCATCAGGCGGATGTTGTCATTCCAGGCGTCCACTTTGATGCGCGCGCCGAGCGGCAATGCGGCAATCTGGTCAACGGAATCAGGTTCAAGCTTGGGGGCGCCTTGCATCAGCTGGGCCATCCTGAGCTCATGATGCTTGTCAATCAGGCGGTTGCCCAGGTGGGAGCCAAACAGGTTGGGCGCCTGCGGGGCGATCTCCGAAAGGGCTTTCAGGAACAGTCCGGCCTTGCCCAGCTTGTCCTTGTAGGGAGAGCTTCCCAGCAGCTGGACGGCTTTCTTGTCAGCCGCCGCCTCACTTTCTTCAGTGTGGGCAAAATCGAACTTTTTCATCAACTGTTCGTCGGAAATCATCATGCGATCGTAGAAGGCGTACTTGGTGTCGAGGTTATCGCCCAGCACGATGTGCGCCAGTTCGTGGGCCAGGACCATGGCCAGGCTGGCTTCATCCGGCAGCACATCAATCAGGCCGCGGCTCAGGACGATGGTGTCGCCGACGGTAAAAGACTCCAGCGGATAGGTCAGCAGGACGCGGCAACGCACTGGGGGCAGCTTGTCGAGGTGGTTGGTGACGATCAGGTTGTTCACCACCGTTTCCAGCACCTTGTCCACGGGTCCGGGCGGAGCAATGAAGCCGCCCTTCTGCAGGCGGTTCAGCACGTTGTCGGCCGCCTGGCGCCGCCAGTCGCGCTCGCTCTGCAGCGGAGAATTATCATGCGACTCCACGCTGGTGTCCTTGACGTCCGAATTGGAATCCACCAGGACCTGCGTCAGTTCCTGGTCCGGCGTCTTGGCCTTCAGCACATAACCCCACAAGCGTGTTTGCGACCGGAAGCCCAGGTGTGGAACGCCATACCTGGAAAGGTCGTTCTCCTCACTGTAAACATAGACAGGCAGCCACAGCCCCGGCCGAAGGTTCTCTCTCCAACTGTCAAAATGGAACGAAAACTTGTTGGCTTTTCCGTAGGCGCCGTTGAAGCGGACAATGTGGTAACCCTGGTCTTCCACCCAGATGCGGCCTTCGAACAGCCCTTTCCCGGCATGCATACGCGGCCTGACGTTGAACACCAGGCAGCGAACCTGGCCCAGAAATTCCCGTCCCACAAATTCGAACTGGTAGTGCGCCAGATCAAAATTCTGGGGATCCAGAAACATGGGATAAGCGAAGGAGCCTGGCTGGAACTGGAAAGAAAAGAGGCGAAGGAACGGCCCGTAAAGCAGCACCTTGCTCATCACACTCTTGAGCGTCAAGCCCGGAGAAGGCAGAAAGGACTTCTCAATGACCCCATCCTTTACTTCAAGCCGGCCCAGGAAATAGTCGTCGCCGACAATGTGCTTCGAACGATCCTTGTCGGTATGGATTTCCTGCAGGTAGGTTTCGACACGCGGGCTGTAGGTGCCGTAGGACTTGACCAGTTCGCTTTCCTGCTTGACGATCTTCTCGAGCGCCTGCCGGACGACACTCGATTGCTGTGCCGGTTCCTGCGCGGCCAGCGGTAACACTGCTGCCAGGGCCGTCACCAACACGGCCAACGAGACATGTTTAATTGCCTTCATGCTTTTTCCCCTCTTTTAATAAGCGAGCTGAAAAATGATGTGGACCAGAGCCGTGGAGTCGACCGGACGCCCGTCGCGCTCAGCAGGCTTGAACCTGATGTTCTCTGCGGCTTCCACCGCAGCCTGATCCATGCCGTGGCCGAGGCCCTGAACAACTTTCAGCACGCGCAAATTCCCGGTGGACCCGAAAAGAACACTCAACGTGACCTGACCTTCGATGTGCAGCCGCCGCGCCTCAGGCGGATAAACCGGGTCAGCTTTTGACAGGATAACTGCCGGCTTGAACGCTGCAGCCTGGGCTATGACATGAGTTTTGGTTGCCTTGCCGGCAACCACGCTGCCAAAACCGCCTTGTTGCACGGTTTGTGAAGGCCTGCCGCTCGGCCGGCTTCCCGTCCCGCTGCCGATGCCGTTGCCGAATCCAGCACTGGCCACCGTGCCCCGAACGCCGTGCGCGCCGCCGGTCCCGTTCCCCTGGCCGGGACCCGAGGGCAGGTCAAACGATCCCAGCTGCGCAACGTGCTGGGGGCTTTTTGCCGTGGGATCGTTGGGGATTCCGTTACTGGCTCCAAACCCTCCCGTCTGCACCTCGCTCGGAGGACGTTTGACGGTTGCTTTCGCCATGCTGCCGGGATTAAATGCGCCCGTGTGCAGCATCGCGACCTGCCGTTTGGGCGCCGGGCGCCGGGTTTCCACAGAGGTGAAATGTTCCACGGGTTTCGGCGCGGGTGGCGTCTGGGGAAGGTCGATCTTCGGCTGGGAGATTTCAGGAACCTTCATGCGTGCCATCTCAGCCGGCTTTTGAACCTCCTGCCGCTGCAGCCTGGGTGTGATGGGTTGGGTCACCATTTGTTTAGGCAGGACCGGGCGCTTTATCAATCTGGGAGTTTGTTTTGCCAGCTCCGGCGCGACCGGATGGAAATACAATACTTCCTGTTTGACCTCGTTCAGCGTAGGGCTGGGCGGCAGGCTCATCAACGCCCAGAACATGATGGCAACGGCCAGGGCTTCGAAAACCGGGGTGACCCCCAGCACGAACCGGCGCCGCTTCCGTTCCTCTTCTGAGGGCCCCAGCAGGCCAAAGTGCGGAACCGCCGACATGCCATCACCGGTGTTGTTGGAATAATAGGTTTGGACGGATAAGTCCTTTGGATCTAAGGGTTTCTTAAGTGCCAGTCGTACTCCCACCTCTGTCGACCTCGCTGACTCGGGATTTCCCTGGCGACCTTTGTCCCTTTCCCCCCCACTTATTAGGTTTTTATCATAAAAGCCGCCTTCACTGCAAGCGATAGTTGACCAGAGGATACCGAACACAAGCAGTTAAGGGCTGGCTCCAGCAGGTGGCGCAGACCGCCATGGTTGCGGTCTGCGGCTTTGATGTTGTTGAGAAGAAAACCTCAAAGCCGGAGATTCGCGCTTCCGGCTTGTAGCGCCGGCATCGTGCCGGCATGGGTCAAACTCAAAAAAACTGCCGGCTGGAAGCCGGCGCTCCGGCAGATCGGGCTGGGACAAAGTGCTCGAACGGCTTGAAGGCGTCGAGCAGGGCCTGCTGGTAGTGCCGGACGTCGTAGCCGTGCCAGCCTTCCCACAGCGTGAAGGCGCGGAAGCGGTCGTCGGGAAATTTTGAGCCGGCGTCGGTGACGATGTAGCCGATGATTTCTCCCGGGCGCAGCTTCACGCCGGAGCGGTCGAGTTGCCGGGCGGCGACGGCCGTGGCCGTGTCTTTGCGGTAGGCTTCGGGCGCGCGGGTCAGGCGCTTGCTGATGATGAGTTCCTGCACGTCCATGCTGCCGTCCGCCAGCCGGTCGAGAGTGCGCTCGAGGGTGCGGCGGGCTTCTTCGAGCTTGCGGCAGTAGCTTTCAAAATCGCGCGCCTCGGCCAGAATCTCCAGCACCTGGTGCTGCATGCGCGAAACCACGGGCGGCGTGTCGTGCCGGCGGCACTCGAGCCCGCGAATCTTCAGCTCTCCGTTTTCCGCCACGGCGAAAAAGCGGTTGGGCACCGGGATTTCGGCGTTCTGCCGCGAGGGCAGAAAGACCACGTAGCGATAGACGGCCTCCAGCGCCAGCGGCAGGCCGGTGAGCCGCTCGATCTCCTGCGCCAGTTGCTCGTAGTCGCGGCGCGTGGCGCCCTGGCGCTCGACGTAAAGCGAATCGACCAGGGCGTGCAGAACGCGGAAGCCTTTCAGTTCCGCGGCTTCTTTGGCCACCAGAAGCTTTTCCCGCGACAGCGCGTTGATGGCTTCATGCGCTTCGATTTTGCCGAAGCGCGCGTTCTTGTAACCCGTGTAGCCGAAGCAGCAGACCAGCAGCCACTTCAGCGACGACCGCCGCAGGCTGTAGCTGGCAGAAGGGTCCGCCGTGTGCCGGAAGCTTGCCCGGGAGTTTCCGCGAACGGTCGCGGCGGCTTTCATCCGCAGCTTGTATTCCTGGCGCTTGGCGATCAGGCGCTCCACCACGCGGCTGGTGATGCCGCGCCGCTTCTGGCACACGCGATAGCCGAGTTCCGGAACCCGCGGCGCGTCCGGACAGCAGCGGCAGTTGACGGTTTCCGGCGAGACGTTGAAGCGCGCCATGATGTTGGGATATTCGCTGGCAAAATCGAGCTCGGCGGCGTTCTCAAAAAATCCCAGGCGCGGTGGAAACACCAGGCCGCCACGGTCGGCCAGCAGAAGTTCGTCGGGATGCTTGGGCGTTTCAGGCTCGGCTTTCTGGGTGGGAATCAGGGTGCCGTCGCGGTAAGCCATTTCCATCTGCATGTAGGAGATGCCGGTGCCGGTGGTGGTGCGGGCCGAGTACTGCACGGGCAGCCGGGTGATGCGGACCAGTTCCCACAAGCCGTCCAGCTCGCACTGGTGGGCGATGAAGGAGTTGCGGAGATCGACGTGAAGGCGGCCGGCCAGCGTGGTGGCGCTTCCTTTATAAAGGATGCGGCCGTAGCTCATGTAACTGCGCGAGCGGCTGCGCGCGACCGGCGCCTGGTCGCGGTTGAGGCTGAGCTCAAACCCCAGCCGCTGCGCCTGCCGCATCAGAGCCGGGAGCAGCGTGGAATCGCCCCACTCGGTGACGATCAGGTCGGGATCGTGCGCGCGCAGCAGCCGCTCAACGCCGCGGGCCACGGGCTCGTCGGAATCTTCCAGCACCCGCTGCTCGCCGTCGATTTCCGCCAGCATCGCGCCTCGCCGGCCGTGCTGCGGGTCCACCTGCCCCAGGCCTTCGAGGCGCAGGTGCAGCGTGCTGAGCGGCGGCAGTTCGTAATCGAGCGCCCATTCGTCGTCGCGGCATTCGAGGGCCTGGATGATTGCAGCGTCCTGCCGCGCGGTTTCAACCTCCACCCGGGCCAGCGGAAATACGTTCTTCTGCCAGCAATACAGCGGGGCGAGCATCAGGTCAGAGTTGTAAAGCGTGAGCCGGGTGTCATAGCGGCGGACGAAACGCGCAACGGTCGCAAACTGCGTGGGATGATGCACGGTGACTTCAAGCACCCGGATGGTTTGTCCCTCCCAGATGCTGAATTTTTCCGCGAAAGCGCAGCGGACCAGCGCGCGCGCCGCCAGCACCCGGCCCAACTGGCGCAGGCGCGGCTCCGCTCCCTGGACGTAAAAGCCGGGATGGAACGACGGATCAATCAGCCGAAGGCGTTTCCGGTTCGGTTGGGCCAGCCACAGCGTCATCCCCGCCGGGGAAGGGTAGAGATCGAGAATCCATCCACTGATTTTCAAGGTTGATCCCCAGTCGTGCTTCAATCGAGCGCAGTCGGATTTCATGATCGAGGCCCACGGCCACGTTGATGGCGTCCATCGCGTGGACCGGAAACTCATACGTGCAGGCCTGAATGTAAAGCCGCACGCGGTTGAACATGGCCTCGAAGTGCGCGCGTTCTTCCCGCCGCAGCGCTCGCCCGAAAACACGCTCCCAGTTCAGCATTTCCTTTTCAATCAGGTCACGGAATGTTGCCAGCGTTCGCCCCATGGTTCACCTCATTATTTTGCAATCGCCGCCGCCGGAGCCAGCCGGGAGTTCGCCGGCCCGCGCTCGCAAATCAGGTTGGGCCGGCCGTCTTCACCCAGGCTGAAGCGCCACACCTCGCCGGCCGAGCGGCAGGCACGGGCAAAAAAGCTTTTGCGGGCCGCGGAAGGCGTAAAGGTGGTCGCGGCGGAAAAGAGGGTGATGGCCAGCGGTTGCCGCGCCAGGCGGTCGAGACTGCCGAGCGCCTGCTCCAACGCCACGCGCGCGTCCCAGTCGCGAACGTCTTCGTCAAAGTAAAGGTCCGGCAGCGCCGTCACCACCAGAACCTCGGCGGGGAAGTCTGCCAGAAAACGCGGCACGCGCGCGATCAGTTCCGTGAGCTGGAAGCAGGTGAAAGCGCGGGCAATCTGGACCCGGCGGTTGAACTGCTCAAAGGGAACGCGGCGCTCGCGCGCCAACCGGGCCAGCAATCGCGGATCGGCGGAGTTGGCGCCGTCAAGGAAGAGCACGCGCTTGCCCTGCAGCAGAAGCCTGGGCAGAAAGTAGTGGCTCAGCCTGGGCACGTTGCCGGGACCATAGAAGACGGCCAGGCCCTGCTCCGGGAAGGCCCAGGGCGTGGCGCGGCGCGGCAACCTGGGAGAGGGGACCTCGATTGCATTTGACGATAAACCCTCTGTGTCATATTTGAACAGATTTCTTTGCCGTCCATCTGGTGCGTCCAAAAAGCTAAGTGGCTGATAAAAAGCATCTTGATTGATTTCAAGTGATGTGGATTTCATTGTAACTTTCGCCTTGAGAGCTCTCTAAAAGGCGATGTTAGGCGAATGAAAAGCGAAAGTCAAGCGAAACCTGAAAGCCGGTCCGGTCCACTTCCACTTTGCTTCTCCCGGCCCGGGCTTCACCCGCCCGGACAGAGCTCAATGTGAAAAACCTCTCCAGTGGACGTAATTCTTTCGATATAGGTTCGCCGGCTGTGAAACCTAAAGCTCAACAAATCAATCCATTAGAGCTTTTACTTTTTGGCAGAGTTCTTGCACGAACACACATGCCGACCGGAACGCCGGCTTTCAGGCTGCGGGCATCCAAAAGTTTTTTATTCCTTAGCTTCTACCACGGGAACAAAGATTTTCATGCGGCGAACCAGGAGGATAGGAATCAAAAGTCTGAAGCTCGAGTCCGGTGTGGTGACGCCTGGGGCGCTGGCGGATAGCCGCCTGAGGGGGACCTTCGCCTGGGCTGGCCTCCGGATGAACCCTCCACCGGTTTATTCCACGGGTGCCGCATCGGTGATTGGCACGGACTCGCCCGGGAGTTTTTGGCAGGAATTTTGCGGTTTCCACATTCTGACCTTCCTGATTGTCTTCCCTCCACCCTTGGGGGGCCGAATCCCGCCCCCCTTCCCGCCTGTCCAAAGCGTTTGATTTGAGCCCTGTTTGCAAAGGGTTGCAGGGATGGCTTAAATCCTATGCCACAGGCACCTGATACGGCATGCATGTCTTGCCGGTGATTACCCGGTAATTACCTGCCCTACTTTCAGGATTTCCATGGATTGTAGGGGGCCCGCTTTAGGGTTACGCTTTAAGCGTTTCTCAGGGACAACTTCCGATTCTGCTGCTGGTTCTTAGCTCTCGTTGCCGGAAAACTATACCGTCCCTTGATTGGAGGCCATGGTGATTGGTGCCACTCAACAAAGCGAATTCCCGTCTCAGTATCCAAAAGTGCTCGGACATCCTATCCGGGTTCTTGTGGCGGATGACCATCAGATTGTGCTGCAAGGCCTGAAGACCATCCTGGACCGTGAAGGGTTTGAAGTTGTCGGGGAAGCGCCCGACGGTTCGCAAGCCGTGGCGCGGGCCATGGAGCTGCAACCCGACCTGGTGGTTATGGACATCAGCATGCCCGTCATGACCGGCATTGAAGCGGCCGCACAAATTCGCAGGGCCGTTCCTTCCGCGAGGCTGATTCTGCTGACGGTCCACACGGAAAACAGGTATATCCTGGAAGCCCTGAAGTCCGGAATCCGCGGCTACGTCCTCAAATCCCGGGCGGCGGGAGAATTGGTTGAGGCCATTCATGAAATCCTCAACGGCAGGCTTTACCTCAGTCCCGGAATTTCACAGACCGTCGTGGAGGCCTACCTTCAGCAGAACACCGGAGAGAACGAGACGCTGACGCGCCGCGAGCTGCAGGTGCTGCAACTGGTGGCGGAAGGTAATACAACCAAAGAGGTTGCAACGTCGCTTGGGGTCAGTGTCAAGACGGCCGATTCTCACCGCAGCAACATCATGCACAAGCTCAACCTGCACACTGTGGCGGACCTGGTTCGCTACGCCATCCGGCGGGGGCTTGTTCAGGCATAGGATGCAGCTATTAACGACCTGCATGCAGGTGTTTTCCCGACCTTTTTCCGGGTTTTCCCCTCATCAGTTCATGTGATTGCCTAATTGTAGTTGTACTTATCTGCACATATCATGGTTCTACGATGATTTGAAAAGAGTTTTTTTGATGTTTCATGCCGTGGGGGTGATGGAACGATTCGAGGCAGTAAATGAGTTGGCCCGGAGTTGGAAGTGCTGAGAGGAGGGGGACTGTGACCAACATTGTACGATCCATTGACGGTTTGGCCTATCAAGCAAAGGATCACGAACCGCAGAAACAAGCTGGTGAGGGGGGAGCCGAGTCAGGCTTTGTTGCCGCCAGCCCGGCGATGAAGGACATCCTGAATCAGGTTCGTCAGATTGCTGAGTTTGACATTCCCATACTGCTGCTGGGGGAGAGTGGCACCGGCAAGGGCATTGTTGCGAGCATGATCCATAAACTGTCCTGCCGCTCGGCGGAACGGTTCATGAAGATCAACTGCGCGGCGCTTCCGTCAGAGCTTCTGGAAAGCGAACTTTTCGGCTACGAAGCCGGTGCTTTCACGGGGGCGAACAAGGCCAAAGCCGGCAAGTTTGAGGCCTGCCATCGGGGCACGATTTTTCTGGACGAAATCGCCGAGACTCCGATCGGCCTTCAGGCCAAGCTTCTGCACGTTCTTCAGGATGGCGAATTTTCGCGGCTGGGCAGCTATACGCCCACCCAGGTGGACGTTCGGGTGATAGCCGCCACCAACACCAGGATTTCCGAGGCGATTGCCGCCGGAACGTTTCGCCGCGACCTTTACTACCGGCTGAACGTCTACACCATCTGCCTGCCGCCCCTGAGGGAGAGGCGGGAAGATATCCCGGCGCTCCTCGACCACTTTATTGTTCACTGGTCCCAGCAGATTGACCGCCCGCCGCTGCCGGTGTCGGAAACGCTGCTCAACGCCTGCATGGAATACCCGTGGCCGGGCAATATCCGGGAGCTTGAGAATTTTGTTCGCCGCTACCTGATTATCGGCGATGAGTCCCAGGCGCTCCGGCAGTTGCAGCAGGATGTGACCGCCTACGCCAGCGGCCCCGTGCCGGTGGCCAGCCCCGCTGCCAACGCTCCGAAAGCCCAGCCGGGCGACCTGAAGGAGGAAGTGAGGCGGCTGAAAGAGGGCGCGGAAAGAATGGCCATCACCCGCGCGCTGGCTTTGACCAGCGGAAACCGCACGGAAGCGGCGCGGCTGCTCCACATCAGCGTCAGGGCGCTGCAATATAAGATTCGCAATTTCGGCGTCGAAAATGCCGGTTATCCGGCAAAGCCGGAACCGGTAAAACAGATGGCCGCAACTTTTGGCCAGCATGTTTAACGCTTTTCCCGTGCCATTGCCTGTCGCCGTTCCTGGATCCTGATTGACGAGGGTTCGGGAATGGCAGGCGATGGCCCAGAGTGTAAGCACACTTTGCCCGCCAAGTCCGTAATCTCAAACCTGTAACTACAATCCCACACGGCTGTCCTGCCGGTCCCTTCATCATTTTCGTAGGGGATCCCTTCGGGCTCCAGTTGCATTTGTTGTGATCGTCTCGTGGAGGGGCCTCTTGCGCTCCTGGTGCATTCGTTGCACATCAAAAAACGGGAGGGCGAAGCCCTGAAACCGGGAGCGCTTCTTCTTCCCGTGAAAGGGCACGAGTTGACTGGTGCCGTAAAACACCGCAGTCAAAGGCCGGCTTTAGCCGCGGAGCTTTCTTTGTTGGAACGGCCGGCCCGGCTCAGGGGCTAAACCCCCCATCAAAGCGGACCCTTCTGTGGCACGACTGAAGTCGTGCCGTTTCGCAAAACTCGCGCGCCGGGGCAATTTCAAATCTGAAATTTCAGATCGCAGACCCCGGAACCAGAACTCATAACTCGACGAAGTCATTGGTAATTCGTAATTTCCCCTCTTTCAATCGCCAATCACCAATCACAAATCACCAATCGTACATCTCCCAAGGCGCGACGTAGGCGCGACCCGGGCGCCGGGGCAATTTCAAATCTGAAATTTCAGATTGCAGACCCCGGAACCAAAACCCATAACTTACTGAGGATTGCAAAATAGGGTGACGACGCTCGTTTGTAGCGCCGCCGTCCCGGCGGCCTTCTTACTCAGGGCCGGCAAGATGCCGGCGCTACGGACGTTCGCCACGCTATGATGCAATTCCCTCAGAACCACGAAGCCATTCGTAATTCGTCATTTGTAATTTCCCCTCTTGCAATCGCCAATCACCATTCGCAAACCACCAATCAAGAATCGACAATGGCGGCGTAAAGCCGCCGCTACGAAACCTGCGGGCAAAGCCCCCCCACCAAGAATAAGAACCGCAGGCCGCAAGGGCCTGCGCTACTCGTAGCGCAGCGCCACCATGGGATCGACTTTGGCAGCGCGGCGGGCGGGGATGTAGCAGGCCGCGAGCGCCACGGCGATGAGGACGAGCGAGACGGCAATGAACGTGGGGGGATCGGTGGATTTGACGCCGTAGAGCAGGCTGGCGAGAAAATGTGTGAGGGCCAGCGCGCCGGCGATGCCCATGGCCACGCCCATCAGCGCCAGCCGGAAGCCCTGGCCGACGACCATTTTCAGTACGTCGCCCTTCTCAGCCCCCAGGGCCATGCGAATGCCGATTTCCTGAGTTCGCCGGTTGACGGAGTACGAAATGACGGCATAGAGCCCGAGCGAGGCCAGCAACAGTCCCAGCAGCGCGAAAGAGGTGACCAGCATTACCACGAAACGGCGTGGCGAGTTGGCATGGTCCACAAGGTGCTGGAGCGGACGGAATTCAGCGGCCGGCTGGCCGGGGTTGATCTCGCGCAGCGTTTCATGACACTGGTAGAGAGCGCGGCCGGGGGAAGCTGGGTGCGCACCACCAGTTCCGCTCCTTCCGGGTCGTTTTGCGTGGCTGGAACGTAAATTTCAGGGACGTCTGATTCTTCCACCGAGGTTTCGCTGACATCGGAAACGATGCCGACCACCCGGTTGACGCCCGGACCCGGCCCCTGGCTCAGGCGGCCGATGGGGTCCTGCCCCGGCCAATAAAGGCGGGCGGCCGCCTGATTGATGATGAAGACGCTTTGGCTTGTGGACGTGTCCTGCCAGCTGAAGTCACGGCCCTTCATCAGGTGGATGCCCATGGTGCGGAAGTAGCCCGGCGTGATCACAAAAACAAAGCCATGCGGGATTTCATCCTTGCTGTAGGTTTTGCCCTGCGGGCGGAATCCCCAGCTCCGATTGCGGTCAAGCGGAAGCATGTCTGTGATGCCCGCGGTTTCGACGCCGGGCAGCGCCGTGACCTGTCGCAAAATCTCCTGCAGAGCGGCGGCGCGGCGGGCCGGTTTGCCTCCATCGTCGTATCTCACGCTGATGGCGGCGGCACGGCTGGGCTGAAATCCCAGATCGAGGTCGAGAATTTGCAGAAAGCTCCGCAACAGCAAGCCTGCCCCTATCAAGAGCATGCAGGCCAGAGCAACCTCCGAGACCAGCAGCGCCCGGCGCATGCGATCATGCTTTCTGCCTTGGCTCATTCCGGGGCCTGCGTCCTTGAGTGCCTCCTGCAAAATCGTCCCGGAAATCCTGAGGGCGGGAGCAAACCCGAACAGCAGTACGGCCGCAACCGCAATGAGCACGGTCCATGCAAGGGCCGTGCCGTCTACGCGAACGCTGCTGAGCAGGGGCAACGCAACCGATCCCTGGTGGGCCAGGTAACGGACGACGGCAAAGGCCATGGCCATGCCGAGCGCCGTGCCGGCGGCGGCAAGCACCAGGCCTTCCGTCAGCAGCTGGCGGACCAGCCTGCGCCTCGCGGCTCCCAGGGCCAGACGCATGGCAAACTCCTTGCTTCGCGCGATGGAGCGAGCCAGCATCATATTGGAGAGATTCAGGCAGGCAATCAGCAGAATAAGCCCCACGGCACACCACAGCACGATCAGCGACCGGCGAAGCTTGCCGCTGACGTGATCGCGCAGGCCTGTGACGGTCGCCGCGCCGAGGTAAAAGGAGTTGTGGTTTGCGGCTTTGATTTGGGGGATCAGAACGTCCACTTCAGCCTGCGCCTGGGCCACCGTGACGCCGGGCTTCAAGCGGCCGAGAATCGCCAGCGTGTTTCCCCAGTTCCGGATGTCGTCCATGATGGCGGGAACGAACACATCTGTTTTCAAGCCGGGTGAAAAAACAGAGCCGAAATCGAAGGAGGCCGGAAGCACACCCACCACCGTGACGGCCTTCTTCTCGAGGGTGATCGTCTGGCCCACAATTCCGGGATCAGCGTCAAACTCATGCCGCCAGAACGCATAACTCAGCAGGACTGAAGGCCGGCTGCCCTTCTGGAGTTCTTCCGGAGTAAAAAGCCTCCCGAGAGCCGGCCGGACGCCCAGCGTCGAGAAGAAATTCCCCGCCACCATCACGCCGTTAACTCCCTGCGGCTCGCCGCGGCCGGTCAGCGTGTAATCAGAATCGCCAAAGAAGGGCATGTAGGCGGTGAGTGCCTGAAAGCTGTGGTTGCGGCGCTGGAGTTCCTCAAAATCCACCACCTGAAAGCTGACTGCGGAAAGTCCGCCCCTTCCGTCTCCACCGGCAATCCAGGCGAGCGATTGCGGTTGGTAAAAGGGCAGGGGCCGCAGCAGCACCGCATCCACGACGCTGAAGACCGCCGTGTTGGCGCCAATGCCCAGGGCAAGGATGACGATGGAAATTGCGGCAAAGCCCGGATTGCGGCGAAGCTGGCGGAGGCCGTAGCGGAGGTCCTGGGCGAGTTCGCTGATCATGCGCACGCCCCAGGTGTCGCGGCATTCTTCCTTGACCTGCTCGACGCCGCCAAATTCGAGGCGGGCGCGGCGGGTGGCTTTTTCTCGGGACATGCCCGCCAGGACGTATTTCTCCGCCTGCTGTTCGACGTGCGCGCGGAGTTCGGCGTCCATTTCCGCTTCCATGGAACGGCGACGGAACAAAGCCCGCAAACGATACAAAAAATCACGCAGCATGGGAACCCTCGCAATGGGTGATTTGTGATTGGTGATTGAACCGGGCAAACCGCCAGCGCCGCTCAAAAATGCGAAGTTAAGAGTTATGAGTTCTGCGTTATGGGTTGGCCTGCAACCTTTTCGTCTGCGCCCGGCAAACTGAAGCACGCACCCCGATTTTTCAACTCATAACTCAGAACCCTGAACTTAAAACCTTCTTCAATCTGTCAATCACCCAATCACGAATGCGCAGTCGCCCCCTACGCTGTCTCCAGCACCTGGCCGACGGCGGCGGTGAGCTTGCGCCAGGCGGTTTCCTCAGCCGCAAGCTGCTTTCTTCCGGCCTTGGTTAATTCGTAGTATTTGGCGTGCCGGCTGTTTTTCGTCATGGCCCATTTGGCCTTGATCCAGCCGCGCCGCTCCAGGCGATGCAGCGCCGGGTAAAGAGAACCCTGCTTGATGCTCAGCACGTCGCTGGAAACCTGTTCAATGCGTTCAGAAATGGCCCAGCCGTGCTGCGGCTCCAGCGCCAGCGTCTTGAGGATCAACAGGTCGAGTGTGCCTTGCGGCAGGTCGATTCGTTTGTCTGCCATGAGTTACCCTTTCACTTCTACAGCAAGCATCGTACTCCCGCCGTTGTCGAAGTGCAAGGGGAAAAATGAATTCTGAAGGATGAAGGATGAAGGATGAAACGGAACCCCCGTGGACGCCCTGAGGACTCGGAAGTCGGCATTGGGGGAGACATCCGCCGCGGCAAGCCTTCAGGGGCTGAAGCCCCCAGACTGCAGGGGCCTGACAAACGTCGGAGCTGAAGCTCCGACCTCCTGCAAGACCCTGCTCCGCATCCATCGCCCAAAGGCGCGCCGGGGCAATTTGAAATCTGAAATTTCAGATCGCAGACCCCGGAACCAGGAACCCAGAACCACGAAGCCATTCGTAACTCGTAATTTGTAATTTCCCCTCTTCCAATCGCCAATCGCCAATGCTTCATTCGTGCCGCAGCGCCATTATGGGATCGACTTTGGCGTCTCGCCGTCAACACTTTGTGCTCACAATGAGCTAAACTATATCTCGCGCAGGAACTGCGTGCGTCGCTGTCAGGACGCGTGATGTGGAGAGCGAGAGGTGAACCGTGCGGCAGGTTAAGGTCATTGTAGAGAAGCATCCCGATGGCTATGTTGCCTATCCGCTGGGATTGAAAGGCATCGTGGTCGGAGAGGGCGATTCCTATGAAGAAGCCCTCGCAGATGCGACTTCAGCCATTCGGTTCCACATCGAGACTTTTGGCGAGGAAGTTCTGGACATTGATCCGCCCGTTCTGGACGCATTCGTTGCGGAGGCCCGGGTCGAGCGCTGATGCCTAAGTTCCCCGTTGATGCGGCCAGACGGAGGGTCATCGGCGCGCTCGAACGGCTCGGCTTCAGAGTCGTGCGAGAAAAAGAACACATCTCGATGATTCGAGAGAATGCGGACGGCTCCAGGACCCCGCTGACCATGCCAAACCATCCACGAATTAAAGCCTCAACTCTGCGCACGATTTGCAGCCAGGCTGGTATTTCCCGGGACGATTTCCTCGCTGCCTACGAAAAGCGATAGCTTCCATTCGGAGCTCATCCTTCAGGGGCTAAAGCCCCCCATCAAAGCGGACCCTTCTGTGGCACGACTGAAGTCGTGCCCTTTCGCAAAACCCGCGCGCCGGGGCAATTTCAAATCTGAAATTTCAGATTGCAGACCCCGGAACCAGGAACCCATAACTGACAACGATGAAGCCATTGCGTAATTCGTAATTTCCCCTCTTTGTAATCGCCAATCACCAATCACAAATCGCCAATCGTACATCGCCCAAGGCGCGGCGGATGCGCGACCCGGCGCACCGGGGCAATTTCAAATCTGAAATTTCAGATTGCAGACCCCGGAACCAGAACCTCATAACTCAGCAACTCGATGAAGTCATTCGTAATTCGTAATTTCCCCTCTTGCAATCGCCAATCACCAATCACCAATCGGCAATGGCGCGGCGCTGCTCAGTTGATGAGATGAGGGTGCGGCACCACGGTCAGGGTGATCTTTGAAGGATACCGGGCCGAGTGATGGACCTGATTGTGGGCCGTGACGCCTTTGGCCTCGTCGTAGTTGTTGCCGCCGGTGTTCAGGTTCCGATCGAAGCGCGGAAAGTTGCTGCTGGAAACCTCGATGCGCAGCGCATGGCCCGGGGCAAAGTAGTTGCTGGTCTGAATGGGCTGAAAGGCTACTGGATAGACTTTGCCCGGCTCCATCCACTCGAGCGGCTTGTCATATCCATTCCGGTAGCGCATGCGCTGGATATTCTCATCCAGGTTGTAGGCGGGGCCGTTCGGAGACACGTCGAGCAGCTTGACGGTGAAATCGGTGTCTTTGGCGTCCGAAGAAACGTAGAGCGTCACGTTGATGGGGCCGCTGACCTCGGTTCCATGCTCAAAAGGCCTGGTGGTATAGACCAGGATGTCATGGCGCGTCTCCATCTTGCGCTGGTCAAAGGATCCCGGAGTAATGGCGTTGCCTTCACAGCAGAAATTGCCGCCGTGCGACATGACCGGGTTCATGGGATCGTAGGTGAAGCGGTCTCCCTGGTCCTGGGCGGGCGGAGCGGTGGCCAGCAATCCGTCGCCGAAAATGCTGTTGGCTTTGCCGGCGCTCGAGAGATAGAACGTCAGGGGCTCGGCGCCTTCCGGCGGCCAGGTGTCCGACTGCTCCCAGCGGTTGGCGCCCATCACGTAATAGCGCACCCGGGGCATTGTCTCCAGGATGTGGTTGTCCTCTCCCTTGAGGAAGTGGTCAAACCAGCCATACCTGAGAGCATCCAGATCCAGCCGCGCGTCGCCCATGTCCCGCTCGCCCACGATGGTGTGTTCGCTGGTTCTGGCGTAGCCGCAGTGGCCGGTGGGGAAGATGATGGCGTACTGCTCTTTGGCGATGTCGGGGCGGGCGGTTTTGCGCACAAAGTTATAGGCCGCCAGGTTGGGCGCGGTCGCCAGGTCGTACCACGACATCACCCAGAGTCCCGGCACGTTGATCTTCATGCTGTCGTTCCAAAGCCCGCCTTTGTACCAGGCCGGACTGTTGGGCGTCCGCTCGATCATGGCCCCGCCGGTGGCCACCGGCATGGGGTCGGCAAAGATGCCATGCGGGCCGTGTACGGCCTCGAGGATGTCCTTCTCAGGAAGGTGCCAGAGCGCCTTGGACCAGTCAACGGACGGATACCTGGCCGCCAGGTCAAACGCCCGGGAGGCGCGGATCAGCTCCGCCTGCGAGGTGTTCGGGGGAAACATGGGCCGCACCTGGTTCTGCACTCCATAAAGCCAGTCGATAAAGAGCATCTGGACGGCGCCGCCGCGATACCAGTTTCCCTGCTCGTAAAAAGGACCGACACGGCCGACGCCGGCGCCGAACCCCTGCGGAATAAACGCCGCGTCCGCCGGGTTCCCCATGGCGGTGACGGCGAGCTGCCATTCGGCCGTGGAAGAGCACCCGATGGTGCCCACCTTGCCGTTCGACCACGACTGCGAGGCGATCCAGGAAAATTCCTGATAGCCATCGCTGAGCGGCGGCCCCAGAATGTCATAGTTTCCCTCAGAGAAAAACTGGCCGCGCTCGTTGATCTCCACGTAGGCATAGCCGCGCTTCACGGCCTTCAATTCCGAACCCATGTTGCGCGGCGCTCCCAGAGAGACATCCCAGTAATTGAAGTTGTAAGGAGTGCGGACAAAAATCGTGCCGAATTTCCCGGACGGATCTTTGGGGCGGTAGATGTCCGCCGCCATGCGCTTGCCGTCACTCATGGGAATCATCACCTTGCGGTCAATGATCGCCACTTTCTCCAGCTCTTTTTCGATGGCATTCCTCTTTTTGATCTCCGCCTCTTTGGACTTGCCGTTCCCCTGCGCAAACGCCCCCGGGAGCAGGCAGAAGATTCCAGACATCACAACCGCCGCGGCCAGCAGACGAACCCTGTTCTTTGGCATTAACGTTCCTCCGCGACGGGGATGGGCAGGGCCCCGTCGAACATGTTTGATAGCAGCATAAAGCCGAGCATGAACCCTTCAATACGGCTCGAAGAAAGCCTGATTGGATACACTGATCTGCCAACCGGAACGGTTTGCCGGGCGGATCATGATGATCGTCCGGAGCTTCCGTTTGGCACTCTGCGACCTCGCAGTGTACACCCTGCCGGTCCATTCGTAACCATGAATCTGCAGCCGGGATGCCGGGCGGGCCGGCGGCGTTCACGGCGCTATTTTTTCCCTGCGCCGTGTGTGTAAACGTCCCAGCGCTTGTAGTTGCCCAGGGCTTCGGTCACCGCCCGCCCATAGCGGCTGCGGTTCACCGCCACGTGGTGCTCGTAGCCGTTCTTGCAGATGTATTGCAGCAGGCCCTGCAGGTCCTCCACCCGCAGCACTCCGTAGCCGCCAAAGCTGGCCGGCCGGTCGTCCGTGGTCTCGCCCTCGCCCGTGTAGGCCCGGATGCCGCCCTTCAGGTCGTCGGTCGAGACCCGGCAGTAGGTGATGGGGCCCGTCTTCAGCTTGCCCACCACCGTCCCGAAGGTGTTCTCCTTGCCCACCGAGCCGGCGATGATTTCCTGGAAGTCCATCTTGAAATCTTCAAAAAAATGTTTGGGCAGGTTCGAGCAGTGGAAGATGACGCACTTGTCCGGATCGTCGCCGTAGTTGTTGTTCCAGTCCACAATGGCGCTCGGCGTCCCGGAAGCCAGTTGCAGCACGTACATCCCCACCATGCCCGTCATGTCCGTCTCGCAGGCGCTGGGCAGCAGGTTGTTCGACATCATGCTCATCAGCGTGCAGGGCACCACGCCGAAAAACTCCTGCATCGCCGTCCAGCACTGGATGGAGGTTCCCGCCAATTCGTTGGCCGCCATCCATTCGTCCACCACCACCCCGAACTTCGCCATCTTCAGCAGCGACGCCTGCGGAATGCCCCTTCGTCTCGACGTATCCGCCGATGCTCGCCAGCTTCTCCTTCACCTTCGCGTCATCGTCCGCCAGGCGCTGGATGCGTCCCAGCACTTCCGAGAGGTCCAGCGGTTCCACCGTGATCCCGGCGTGCTCCAGCAGCTTCTCGCTGAAGCGCACGGTGTTGAACGCCGCCGGCCGCGCCCCGATCACCCCCACGCGCAGGTTCTTCAGCCCCTTCACAATCCGGCAGGTGGCCGCAAAGGAATCGAGATCGGCTTTGAACTCCTCCGAGCCTGGCGACTCCGTGTGCAGCCGGGTCAGCGTGTAGCGGATGCCGTACTGCCACAGGTTGTTGCACACCGACATCTTGCCGCAGAAGCTGTCGCGCCGGCCGCCCATCAGCATCTTGTTCGGCTCGTCCGGAAACGCCTGCACCAGCACCGGAACCTCCAGCCCGCTCATGCGCAGCGCGTTGGCCACCCCGCGCTCGTCGCCGAAATTGGGCAGCGACACCACGATGCCGTCGATCTCCTCCGCTGTGCTGCTTGAACAGGTCGGCGCACTTGCGCGCTTCCTGCAGCGTCTCCACCGCTCCGTGCTTCGTCTCCTCCGGCGTCAGGCAGACGGTCTTGTAACCGGCCGCTTCGAGCGTCCGCAGAACCTCCTCCCGCCCTTCCCGCGCCAGGGCATCGGGGAAAAATCCCCGGTTGCCGATCATCACTCCCAAAGTTGTTTCACTCATCTCGTGCTCCTTGTCTAAAAGCAATTCTCGCAAAGGCGCTAAGGCGCAAAGCCACGCGCCGACAGCTACTCAGTTCTTTTGCCCGGCTGGCCGTAGGTTGAATGATAACGGTCGTACCACTTGCGAACTTCCCGCGCCGGCAGCGGCTTGGGCTTGCCCAGCAGCAGCGCCAGGTGGCAGGTCTTCGCCACGTCTTCCAGCATCACCGCCGACTTGAGCGCGGCGCGCGGCGTGGGCCCAAAGGCAAAAACCCCGTGCTGCGCCAGCAGCACCGCCGGCGATTTGTTCATGTGCTTCACGATGCCTTCGCCGATGTGGTCTCCCTGGTTGTCGGTGTAGGGCGCGCAGGGAACTTCGGCGCCGAACTCATCCGCAATCGCCGTCAGGTAAACCGGGATGGGCCGGCCCAGCAAGGCAAAGCTGGTGGCGTAATTCGAATGGGTGTGGATGACCCCGCCGATCTCCGGGCAGTTCTTATAAAGATAAAGGTGATGGGGCAGATCGACGGAGGGGTTCCATTTGCCGCTGACCTTGCGCCCTTCGAGATCGGTGACCACCATGTCCTCGGGCCGCAGCTTGTCATAGTCCATGCCGCTCGGCTTGATGACCACCAGGCCCCGCTTGCGGTCCACTCCGCTGGCGTTGCCGGCGTGCATGGTCACGAGGCCCGAGCGGTAGATGCCCAGGTTCGCTTCCCACACCTCCCGGCGCAGCTTTTCTGAAACCTTCATCCTTTATGCCTCCCGTGTACCCGCTGTTGCAGGTCGTTGCAGCCTATTGCGCCGCCTGCCCGGCCTGCAGCGCCTTCAGCCGCTTCATCACGTCGTTGGCCCCGCGGCCGAAATAATCGTGCAGCGTGCGGTACTCCGCAAAAATTCTGTCGTACACCTCGTGCGCCTTCTTGCGCGGCCGGTAAGTATCCTTCTGCAGATGGGCCATCTTGCGGGCGGCCTGGAAAATGGTGTCGTAGCCTCCCGCCGCGCGGCCCGCGGCCACCGCCCCGTGCATGGCGGAACCCAGCGCCGGGCAGGTGAGCGGCTGCCGGGCAATTTTGATCTTGCGCCCCGTCACGTCGGCATAGATCTGCATCAGCAGATGGTTCTTCTCCGGCAGGCCGCCGCAGGCCACCAGGTTGCGGACCTCGACGCCCCGCGACTCGAAGGCC
The DNA here is from genome assembly GCA_963731705.1 of uncultured Acidobacteriota bacterium. Lineage (GTDB taxonomy): Bacteria > Acidobacteriota > Terriglobia > UBA7540 > UBA7540 > SCRD01. Next base: position 3,602 of record CAVSWQ010000046.1, on the reverse strand, counting down.
TCGATAATCTGCCGAGTGCCAAAGGCCGTGGACTCGATGAGGGCGCGGTAAATTTCCGCCGGCCGGGTCGCGAGGCGCAGTCCCAGCAGCAGGCCCGTCAGCCCGGCGTCCACCAGCACCGAGCGGTTGCCGTTCCACCAGTCGAGCGCCAGCAGCCCCGACTCGCCCGGCGCGAGCGCCGCCGCCCGCTTTTCCAGGACGGCCGTGAAGGGAACCATGCTGCGGCGCGCCTCGCGATGCACCGACTCATGCACGCCGTTCTCAAAGAACCAGGCAAAGATGTCGCCCACCGCCGACTGTCCGGCCTCGTATCCCCACAGCCCCGGCACCACGCCGTCTTCCACCACTCCGCACATGCCTTCCACCATCTGCCGTTTCGCGCCCAGCAGGATGTGGCAGATGGAGGTGCCCATGATCATCACCAGGGAGCCCGGCTCCGTCACCGCGCAGGCGGGCACCGAAACGTGCGCGTCCACGTTGCCGACGGAGACAGGCGTTCCTTCCTGAAGGCCCGTCTTCCGCGCCCATTCCGCCGTGAGCCCACCGGCCCGCGCCCCCAGCGGATAGTAATCCTCGGGGACCCTGGTGCCAATCACGTTTTCGAGCGACAGGATGCAAGGCCCGGAAAAAATCCGATGAGGGAAATCCCTTGCCCTTCACCCACATGGCCTTGTAGCCTGCCGCGCAGGTGCTGCGCTTTTCCTCGCCCGTCAGCTGCCACACAATCCAGTCGGCCGCTTCAACAAATCGCTCCGTGGCGTCGTAGATGGCAGGCGCTTCATTCACAATCTGCAGCAGCTTTGAGAAAAACCACTCCGAGGAATACTTGCCGCCATAGATGCGGATAAAGTCTTCCTTCCGTTCCCGGCCGATCTCGTTGATGCGGTCCGCTTCCGGCTGCGCCGCGTGATGCTTCCACAGCTTGACCCAGGCGTGCGGATGCTTGCGAAACCTGGGCAGAAAGCAGAGCGGGGTGCCGTCGCGCTTGACGGGCAGGGGGCTTGAGGCCGTAAAGTCCGTGCCCAGGCCGATCACCTGCTCACCTTTGACGCCCGCCGCCTTCAGCGCCTTGGGAACGCCCATTTTCCACCACCCGCAGGTAATCGCGCGGGTTCTGCAAAGCCCAGTCGTGCTCGAGCCTGGGGCCTGCGGGAAGCCGGGAATCGATGACCCCGTCCGGATAGGGAACGATCACGCTCGACACCAGTTCGCCGTTCGCGACCCGCACCACGGCCGCGCGGCCCGACTCCGTGCCGTAATCAATCCCCAGCACAAACTTGTCTCTGCTTCTGGAAGAGGAGGGCTGGTTTTTCATGGCTCAGCTTTCCTTCCGGTGATCTGGAATGTGGCGCTCGCGCCCGCCGCGCCTTTGCCGGGCTGGCTGCCACCTACGTACACCGTGTAGCTGCCGGGCTGGACCGTGCGGCCGCCGGTTTCCGTGGCCAGGCTCAAATCGCGCGGATCAAGGGTGAAGCTGACGCGGCGCGTCTGGCCCGGCGCCAGATGGACCCTCCTGAAGCCCTTGAGGGCCCGACGTGGAGCGTCCGCCCTCTGCCCGTACTCGACGTACAGTTCGGCCACCTCATCGCCTGCAATGCCGGAAGTGTTTTTAACATCCGCCTCCACGGTGAGAGGCTCGCCGGCCTTGACGGTCTGAGTTGAGAGATGAAGGTTGCTGAAAGCAAAACTTGAATAGCTGAGGCCGTAGCCGAAGCCGTAGAGCGGCTCGCCGGTGAAGTAGCGGTAAGTCCGGTTCTTCATGGAGTAATCCGCAAAAGGCGGAAGCTGGTTGACGGATTTGTAGAAGGTGACCGGCAGCCGGCCGGCGGGATTGTTTTGGCCGGCCAGGGTTTCGGCGATGGCGGTGCCGCCCGCTTCGCCCGGATACCACGCGTCCAGGATGGCGGCCGCGTGCTGCTGCGCCCAATTCACGGCCAGCGCGCTGCCATTGAGAAGGACGACCACCAGCGGCTTGCCGGTTGCGGCCAGCGCGCGGAGCAGTTGCTGCTGGACTTCCGGCAACTGGAGGTTGGTGCGATCGCCGCCGTTGAAGCCCGGAATGTCGATGGGCATTTCCTCGCCTTCGAGGTGCGGCGAGAGCCCGACAAAGGCCACCACAACGTCAGCCTGCTTTGCGACGCGTACCGCCTGCTCGCGCAGCACATCGACGGGCGGTTTCCATTCCAGCGTGACTCCGGCGCCGAACAACGGCGAACGATGCGAGTAGTCGAGCCGGATGGCGTGAGGCCTGGCATCGTTGAAGTGCACCTTGAAAGTGCCGGGCCTCGGCTTGCGGTTGAAGCTGGCGCTGCTGAGAACCGGTTTGCCGTCCAGGTAAACGTGGAACGTCTCGTGGTTTTCACAGGGGTAGCAGTGCGGTTCGTCGATTCCGAAGGTGTAATCCCCCGGTCCCGGCGGGGTGAGGGTGCCGGTCCAGCGGACGGAGAAGGCTTTCATGGGAATGCCCGGGGCCGGAGCGGCGGCGTCCCAGTCGAACTGGATCTGTGAATCCGTGCGGGTGAGCGCAGGCTGGCCGGAGAAATCCGTGTTGGAGAAATATTCCGCTTTGAGTCCCGTGGCGCTGGAACCGGCTGCCGGATGGAATGCGTTTTGGGGCACAGGGGCAGGGAATTCTGAAACGTGCGGCGATCCCTGCGCGTAGAGGACCTTCGCTTTGCCGGCGAACACTTTCAGCATGCCGTCGATCGGCAGCACGGGGTGAGGGGGCGTGCCGTTGTAGTTGCCTTCAATGGCCGGGAGGTATTCGGCGTTGGGACCGATGACGGCAAGGGTTTTCACGCCGGGTTTCAACGGCAGAATTCCATTGTTCTTCAGCAGCACCATGGATTCACGCGCCGCGCGAAGGGCCAGTTGGCGATGCTCCGGCGAGTTGACCTGCGACATGGGAATCCTGTTGAAGGGAACGTCGGCTTGGGGATCAAACATGCCCAGGCGCATGCGGGCTGTAAACAGCCGCTTCACCGCCGTATCAATTTCGCTTTCCTTGATCAGCCCGTCCTTGACGGCCTTCACCAGGGTCACGTATTCGTTGCCGCAGGTGGTGTCCGTGCCGGCCTTGACGGCCAGGGCGGAGGCGTGCTCAAGGTCCGGAGCGTAGTGGTGCCCGCTGAAGATATCGTCGACAGCGCCGCAGTCGGAGGTGACGTAACCGTGGAATCCCCACTCATCACGCAGGGTTTTTTGCAGCAGGAAAGTATCGGCGCAGGCCGGCGGTCCGTTGATGGCGTTGTAGGAGCACATGGTGGAATCCGCATGCGCATCCACCAGCGTGGCGCGGAAAGCAGGGAAGTAGGTGTCTTGAATATCGTAGGGAGAGACTTTGGCGTCGAAGCCGTGGCGCAGGGGTTCGGGGCCGCTGTGCACGGCAAAGTGCTTGGGCGTGGCCACCGCCTCGAGGTATTTCGGGTTGTTGCCCTGTACCCCGCGGACAAACTCCATGCCCAGCTGCGAGGTGAGAAACGGGTCCTCGCCATAAGTCTCCTGGCCGCGGCCCCAGCGCGGATCGCGAAAGATGTTGATGTTGGGTGACCAGAAGGTGAGCCCGTAATAGATGCTGTGGTTACCCTGGCGCTGCGCCTGGT
>CAVSWQ010000045.1:0-76856 GCA_963731705.1 uncultured Acidobacteriota bacterium | reverse complement strand
GGACAACCAGCAGCGTTACGTCGCCGTGACGGCGCGCCTGGAAGGACTGGACCTGGGCCACGGCATCGCCGCCGTCAAGCAGAAGATCGCGGGCCTGCACATGCCGTCGTCGATTCGCGTGGAATACGGCGGCCTCTACCAGACGCAGCAGAAATCGTTTCACGACCTGGTGATGGTCCTGTTTCTGGCGGTGCTCTTTGTCTTTCTGGTCCTGCTTTTTGAGTTCAAAAACTTTTCCGCGCCCATTGCGATTCTCGCTTCCGCCACGCTTTCCACCGCAGGCGTGCTGTTCGCCCTGCTGGTCACCGGCGCAACCTTCAACCTCGCCTCCTTCATGGGGCTGATCATGGTGATCGGCATCGTGGCCAAGAACGGCATCCTGATTCTGGACGCGGAAGGAAAGTTTCGCGCGGCGGGCTACGGCCCCAAAGAGGCCATTGTGCAGGCGGGCAGGCGGCGGCTGCGGCCCATCGTGATGACGGCTCTGGCCGCGGCGCTGGGGTTCCTGCCGCTGGCGCTGGCCATCGGCGCAGGCTCGCAGATGCTGCAGCCGCTGGCCATCGCGGTGATCGGCGGCATCCTGATCGCCATCGTGCTGTCGCTGCTGGTGACGCCGGTCCTTTACTATTACCTGAGCAGAAAAGCGGCGTAAGAATGCTCGTAACGCCGGGCTTCAGCCCGGCACTTCAAGCAGAGCAGGCTGCCCGTCTGAAGGCGGGCGCTGCCAGGGCATCCGCACTCAAGCCATGAACCTGCGCACCATGACAACCGATGACATTCCCGCCGGGATGCGGCTGAAAGATCTGGCGGGATGGAACCAGACTCCGGCCGACTGGCGGAGTTTTCTGGAAAGCAGCCCGCGGGGATGCTTTGCGGCGGAAGTGGAAGGCAAGGTGGTGGGCACGGCGGCCACGATTGTTTACGAGCAGCGCTTTGCCTGGATCGGGATGGTGCTGGTGGACCCGGAATTTCGCGGGCGGGGAATCGGAACGCGCCTGCTGGAAAAAACCATCGAGCACCTGGACGCCATCGGTATCGCGACGATGAAGTTGGACGCCACGCCGGCGGGCCGGCCCATCTACCAGAAGCTCGGATTCAAGGATGAATATGAAATCGAGCGCTGGCTTCTGAAGCGGCCCCGGCCACAGGCGGCAGCGACGCCCGGGCCGCAGGCGTTTACAGACGCAGTGCTGCAACTCGACCGTGAAGTTTTTGGCGCCGATCGCAGCGCCTCTCTGCGGTCGCTGGCGGCTGAGAATCCGGACTTTGCCCTGGCAGCGGAGCGGAACGGCGAAATTGACGGATACACTTTTGGGCGGCGCGGAACGCTGGCCGACCACCTGGGGCCGTGGATGGCGCGCGACGAGAAAACAGCCGCCGGACTGCTGGATGAATTTCTCGGGCGGGCGCGGCCGCGAAACCGTTTTTGTTGACGCGCTGAAGGACCGCCGGTTTGCCGGGGAACTGTTGCTGGCCCGCGGATTCAAGGTTTCGCGCCCGCTCACGCGCATGGTGCGCGGACCCAACCCGTTTCCCGGCCGTCCGGATCTGCTCTGCGCTATTCTTGGTCCGGAATTCGGGTAGAAGGTCGTTGAATAACAACCGTCATGCTGAGCGAAGCGAAGCATCTGCTGTATCTTACTGAAAAACGAGACCCTTCGCGGAGTACCCTTCGCCCTCAACCGCTTTGCGAATCGGCCCTGTTCGCAAGCTGGGGCGAACGGGCTCAGGATGACGTAGCGCAGGGACTTTTCAACAACCTGCTGGAAGTTAACGGTTTGAAATCCCATAGAGAGCTGAACAGGAGAATAAAATGGAAAAACACCTTCACCTTTTGAAGAAAACAGCCATGTTTGTGCTGGTGGGCTGCGTGGCTTTCCTCTGGATGTCGAGCGGCGGCAAGGGGACACAAGCCCAGGAGGGCGCCGCAGCTGCCGCAGCAACCATGACCGCGCAGCAGCAGATGCTGCAGGATTACCGCCAGGTCGAAGTCGCCTCGATTTCCGACGCCGAGGAGGAACTCTACGGCCGCAAAATGTATATGAGCCACCAGATGCGGCCGATTTTTAAGACGAAGTTTGTGGGTTATGCCGTGACGGTTCTGCTGAAGAAGCAGGAGAACCATAAAGGCGGGGCGGCGCTGGGCGGCATGCTGGCAGCCATTGACCATGGCGGCCCCGATGACGTTTACGTGATGACGGTTGAAGACGGAGTCGACATTGCGGGGATGGGAGGCATTATGGGCACGGCCATGGCGGCCCGCGGCTTTGTCGGCGCAGTCATTGATGGTGGGATGCGTGACACCGGCCAGCTGACAAAGATCCGGTTTCCGGTTTATGCCAAGGGGATCGTTCCCTCCACTTCGGTCAATCACTATGTCTTTGCCGGGGCGAATATTCAGATCGACTGCGATGGCGTCCCGGTTTCGGCCGGAGACATCGTGGCCGCGGACGGCGACGGTGTGGTGGTGGTGCCGCGCGCAAAGGCGGAGGAAGTGCTGAAGAGGGCGCAGCAGATGGACTTTACCGAGCACTCGATGTATCCGTTCATCTTCAAATACAAGTCCGTTCAGGAAGCTATCAAGAAGTTCGGACGCATTTAGCAACTTGTTGAGGAAGGCTACCCGTCATGCTGATCACGCGAAGCGGGAGAAGCATCTGCTGTACCCTGACTTGAAATGAATAAAGCAGATCCTTCGCTTTGCTCAGGATGACGTGATGGAGGAAGCTTTTCAACAAACTGTCAGGGCTGGAAGTTTGCGAAGGCTGGGCACTGGAGGCGGCAAGTGCCTTGTCCTCCGCCCGCCGGGTTTGTGTATGATGGAGCTTTTTGGGGGAACTGTGAAACATTCACCGGAATTCTTAAGAATTGTTGACGACGCAAAGACGCGCATCAAGGAAGTGGACGTCCACCAGGTGAAGGAGTGGCTTGATTCCGACAAGAGGTTCTGCCTGATTGACGTTCGCGAAGAGAGCGAATGGGCCTCGAGCCGCCTGCCCTGCTCCATCCACATCGGGAAGGGCATCATTGAGCGGGATATCGAGCGGACCATTCCCGACAAGAACACCACCCTGGTTCTCTATTGCGGCGGCGGTTACCGCTCGGCACTGGCTGCCGAAAGCCTGCAGAAAATGGGTTACAGCGACGTCGCCTCCATGGCGGGAGGCTGGCGCGGCTGGACTGAGGCCCGCTACGAACTGGCCGACGACTAGGGCGATCAATCCTGCCGATGGGCCGGACTTACCCGGCGAGGCTCACCAAATCGGCCATCCGCCGCAATAAATCATCGCTGGCCAGCCCCTTCTTATCGTTGTCCGTGCGCTTGAAGGTGAGCACCTGGCCAGACCTTCCGGTGGGCAGCAGCACCGCCTCAATCGGCCCGATGACGCTTTTCTCGATTTTGGGCGGGTCGTAGCCTTCATTCACCTGGTTGAGATAAAGCTCCACAGCATCGAGCCCCTTCTGGTTCCTGAAGGTCTGCTTGCGCGCTACGGAGGGGCAGGAAACGCTGCCCTCCGGCCCGTCGGCCTGGCAGGCGACCTGTGCCCTCGCAATGGCAAATTCCTCCAGCGACATTTTGTTGTAGGGGTCCATGGAATATTCGGCGCGGTCTTCAAGGCCAATATCGACCAGCCAGGGCGTGCCGGGCTTCTTCATCAGAGCGAAGACGAAACCCAGTTTGGGATTCACATGCGCGTCCAGCAGGAAGGCGCTCGGGTAGCTGAATTCAAACGGGACTCCCGGCGCGCGGTAGATCTTCCAGCTTGCCTGTTGTTGTGGAAGTGCCGCGTGCCTGGGCGATCCGGGTCCGGCGGCCGAATGTTCCACCGCGGGCCAAACCAGACCGATTAGCAAAAGCGGCAAGAGAATTTTTCGCGACGAGGGGAAAGTCATTTCTGTGGCTCCAGACGAATGAAATTCTACACCCGCCGCGGCGGTTTTGGAACGCCCCGAAAGGACTCTGCCACGGCTGGAAATAAAGCGGGACCTTCCCTTCGGATTTGCGGTGCACGGCGATATAATGAGGCTGGCGGCGGAAAAGCCATTGGCCGCCGGGAGGACCTTTATGGAAGGATTGCTGGAACCCACTCATATATTTTTTATTCTGCTGATCGTTCTTATTATCTTCGGACCCGGAAAATTGCCTGAACTGGGCAAGGGGCTGGGAAAAGGGATTCGAGAGTTTAAGGGAGCCATCAAAGGGGTTACCGAAGAAGCCAACGACACGGGTAACAAGTCCGCCTAGGCATTCCAGGAAGACTCTTTGGGCCGTTGCGTGGTGCGGCGCCGGCTCCGGCGTCCGGGGAGATGCCGGTAAAATTTCAGGGGGCCAGGGCGCACCCTTTATTACAGGATTGAACGCCCAGGGATGCTCCCGGAAGAAAACAGAATAACCGATTGGTCCGGCGACGGGCTCTAGCGGAAGATCGATGAAAGCAGACCCCAGGCCAGCCCGCCAAACCACATCAGAAAGAGCGCCGCTCCCAGAGCCGGGCCCAGGCTGAAGAACAGAACCACGACAGCTTCCATCAGAATTTCGCTGGTTTTCCGCGGGTGTTTGGCCGGTAGCCCCGACGGTGCCTGCCCGTGCGCAGATAACACTGGTATCAGTTGAGAAACCATGATGTTTGCCCCCTTCGGCTGGCGAAAATTCGCCCCGCTTTGAGGATTTCTCCTCGCCGCCTTACGGTTTCATTCTAGAACTCTCGTCACCAGTTGCTGTGTTCCACGTCACACCTCGTGGTGATCTTCCTGACAGTCCGGCCCTTCGCTTTGACCGCTTGAATAAGATAGAATCAGTGCTTCTTGCGACAAAGGGAGCAACCTTGAAAGTTGAAGTTGGCCCCCATGGAAGAGCGCTCGATCGGAGGCTTCCGGCCTGTGCAGGCGTGGCAATCTGGCGGAACCGGCCTCCTGGAAATGGAAGGATATAGACCTTATGTCATTGAAAAACATAGAGATCGTGGCCAATGTTCCAGGTAAAGGTCTGGCCCGGATCGACATTCAGGAAGAACGGATCGCCTCGGTCCAAATCCTGGGACCGCTGGACGCTGAAAAACCCTACGCCAGCCCGGGCCTGATCGATATCCAGTTGAACGGCTATGCCGGCATCGACTTCTGCGACGCCGAGCTCGACCCCAGGAAGGCGCCCGACATCCTGCCCGCACTGTGGAAAACGGGCGTGACCACCTTCTGCCCCACGGTGATTACCAACACCCAGGAAGGGCTGCTGCAATGTTTCCGGGCGTTGGAAGAAGCCCGTCGCATTGACCCGCGATTTGCCGAGTGTGCTCCCTGCTACCACCTGGAAGGGCCCTACATCTCGCCGGGCGGCTCGCGCGGCGCGCATAACCCCGAGGTGATGCGGCCGCCCGACTGGAAAGAATTTGTGGAACTGCAGGATGCAGCCGGCGGACGGATTGGAATTGTGACCCTGGCTCCCGAACTGCCGGGCGCGATGGACTTTATCCGCCGGGCGCGCGAGGCGGGATTGGTGGTTTCAATGGGCCACACGGACGCGACTCCCGAGCAAATCCATCAGGGCGCCGAGGCGGGAGCGCAGTTGAACACGCACCTCGGGAACGGTTGCCCGCAGATGATTGACCGCCACCAGACGCCGCTGTGGGCACAGCTTGCCCTTCGCCAACTGGCGGCCAGCATGATCTGCGACGGCTTCCACCTGCCGCCCGACCTGGTGCAGGTGATCCACCGGGCCAAAGGAACCGATGGCTGCGTGCTGATCACCGACGCTGTCCATGTGGCGGGGCTCGCGCCGGGGCGCTACAAGCTGGTGGGCCTGGATATCGAACTTCTCCCGACAGGACAGGTGGTGATGGCTGACCGGCACAGCATGGCGGGATCGGCGGTGAGCATGAATCGCGCCGTAAAGGTTTTTATGGACTACGCCGGCGTAACCCTGGGGGAGGCGGTCCAGGCGGCAACGGCCAATCCGTCCCGGCTGCTCGAGCGCTTTGAAACCTGCTGCGAGGTCAGGGAAGGCCAGCCGGCCAATCTGGCTCTGTTCCGCGTGGGAGAGGACAGGCTGGAAATTGAAAAGACGCTCCTGAAAGGTGAAGTGGTTTATGAGCGCCCGGAAAGCTCCGCTGCCGGCCAGCAGGGTTGAAAGGGTGTTCCTGGCGCGGTGAGTGGCCTGAACGGGCAGTGGGTGCCGTCGGGCACGGTCCGAATTTCCCTGTGGCCGGTTCCCTGGAGCCGCTCTCTGAGGTGCCTCGTGCGGTTGGCATTCCAAGGGAATTGAGTGGCTTGCGGCCCTGGAGAAGGTGGCCGAAGCGCCCGATGCCTGATGGGCTAGCTTCCGGAGTGGGGAACTTTCTTTTCGAGAAAGATTGGAACCGGGTGCCGAAAGCCGCTTTCGGGTGTATACTCTCCCAATATGTCGAGCTTGGTAATTACCGGGTTGAAAGCCTGAAAAATTCGCTTAAATTAGCATCTGAAGTCTTTTAAGAGTGCGGGTGCATGGCCGAAAGCGCCTTCCGAATGGATTCTAACGCTAAGTGAAGAAAGGAAATTTCGATGGCAGAAGTTGAAAATCTGGAGCGCACGACTGGCGCTTCCACCCCGGTCCGCGTGGATGTCCAACTGCACGATCTGTTGATGAAGCCGGGAACCGGGACAGCAACCCCACCTCTGCAGCCGAAACCTTCACCCGCGGAGTCGCCGGGCCTCACCCTGCCGGAACCCGTTTATCCGCAGAATCCGCTGCCCGAAGGCGTGGACTATACCGAAAAGCAGTATCACAAGATCAACACCATGCGGGCCCTGAAGTGCTGGGCGCTGCCTTTTGTGAAGTCCCGGTTCAAGCCTTCCGAACTGCGGCCGATCATTGCCTACCTCTTCACCGAGTTCAAGTGCAACGTCGACTGCCACTACTGCTGGAGTTACAACAACGACGTGAAGGGCATGACCGAGGAGCTCGCCCGCCGGTCCGTTGACTGGCTGCACGATACGGGCTGCCGCGTGCTGGCACTGATGGGCGGCGAGCCGCTGCTGCGGCCCGGGTTTGTGCACAAGGTGACCTATTACGCCGCCAAGAAGAATTTTTACGTCTACCTGCCCACCAACGGACGGCTGATGCGTCCTGAAGTGATTGACCGCATCGGCGATGCGGGAATCGGGATCGTCAACCTGGCCATCGATTGCGTGGAGGAAAAGCCGGGACTGCCCAAGGCGCTGAACCGCATCCGGCCCTACTTTGATTACCTGATCAAGCGCCAGCGGCATTACGGGTATACGGTGATGATGAACATCAACATCACCCACATCAATCAGGACGACGTGAAGGAACTGACGGAGATTGCCCGCGATAACGGCATCGCCACCGATTATCACCTGAATGAAGCGCCGATGATGGAGCAGGAGCACTTCAAGCACCTGGACGACAATTCCACCTACCTGACGCCGGACGACTTCCCGAAGGTGGAGGCTCTGCTCGATTACCTGATCGACAAGAGCCGCCATGGCTACAAGATGGCCAACCCGCAACAGCACATGCTTGACATGAAGAAGCTGATGCGCGGCAAGGTGAAACCGTGGCCGTGCCGGGCGGGGCAGAACAACCTGATTATCCGTCCCGAGGGCACGCTGGCGCCGTGCTTCCCCATGTATTCCGCCACCTACGACTGGGGCACGGTGGGGAACCACAAGCTTGACGTCCACCAGCTCGACGAGATGAAGAAAACCTGCTCAACGACGTGCCTCTCCACCTGCAACTACATCCTGTCGCACTGCTATGACAGCTCACGGGTCATCCGCTGGGGCATCAAGCAGGCGTTTCGAGGGTTCCGCGGAGTGAGCGGCCACTTCGAAGATTAGGATGGCGCTTCCGCAGGCAGGGCACACTGCCGCGGAAAGAATTTGAACAAGAAGATCATTTTGAGAGAGGGCCGGTTTTTTCCGGCCCTTTTTTTCTGCTTGTGCATCCCTATATGCAGGGGGCTTAAAACAACCAGGAGGAAAATGATGGAACCGCGAATTAATCCTACAAAAGTGGCACCCGGCGCCTACCGGGCCATGGCCGGGCTTGAAAGTTTTGTCAGAAACTCATCGAAACTGGAACCCTCGCTGCTGGAACTGGTGCGGATGCGGGCGTCGCAGATGAACGGCTGCGCCTATTGCCTGGACATGCACAGCAAAGATGCCCGGGCGGCCGGCGAGACCGAACAGCGCCTCTATACGCTGAGCGCCTGGCGGGAAACACCCTTCTTCACCGGGCGCGAGCGGGCAGCGCTGGCGTGGACTGAAGCGATTACCTTGATCAGTTCCAGCAATGCTCCGGATGAGGTCTACGAGGAAGCGCGGAAGGAATTCACCGAAGAGGAACTCGTGAATCTGACGATTGCCATCGTGGCTATCAACGGCTGGAACCGCCTGGCCATCGGCTTCCGGGCAGTCCCGGGCACCTACCAGCCGGCCGCGGCAAAAAACTCCGCCTCAGGGAAACCGTGACGCATATTGTCCGACCATGAAAGTGAGGAGTAGCGGACAGTCGTTGCAGGCCTTTTTGAGCGCCCGTTTAGAGCAGCGCCAGGAATTCGTCAACGGTAATACCGGCGTGGCGGATGAGGGCTCGAAGGGTTCCAAGCGAAAGCTCTTTGTGCTGAGGGACAGAAAGGTTGGCCCGGTTACCCGGCTTGACAAGGACCAGATGGCTCCCTACCTGGCCGGCAGTTTGCCATCCCGCCTTCTGGAAGGCTTTTGCAGCTTCTTTACCGGAGATGTTGGCGAGTTTGCCCATCCAGCTAAACGGCTACGACGATCTGCTGGCGGCCCGGCTCCTTGGCAAGCTTTGAGGAGGCTTTCTGGTCCTCGGCCCATAGCCAGGCAGTAATGGCTTCTTTGATGTTTTCGAGGGCTTCTTTTTCGTCTTTTCCCTGGGAGACACAGCCGGGGAGTGCGGGACACTCTGCTACAACCCAGCCGTCTTCCGCCTGATCGAGCGTGACGTGGAAAATCATAAGGACTTCTTCCTGTGTGTCATAGTGCCCTAAATTGCGACGGTTCGCAAGATGTGTGCTGGCAAAGGCCCCATACTCCCAACGACCTATTCCTGCCCGCCTTCAGCTACCGCGCGCATTTCGGGTTCAGGGTCGATGCCCAGGGCGTCGGCCACGCGGCTGATGTAATTGAAGTAGGCAATGACTTCCACGGCGTCCAGGATGTCGCGGTCGCCGAGCCCGTGCTTGCGAAGCGTGTCAACGTCCTGCCGGCGGACGGTCGCGGGTTTTCGCGTGACGAGGTCGGCAAAATTTGCCAGGGCTTTGCTGCGCGCCGGGAGCTTGGCCTGCAGGTAGTTGTCCTTTACCTGTTCCGCCAGCTTCGCGTCGCCGCTTTCCGCACGGAGATCCTCCCCGTGAGCTTCCGTTCAATAGAAACAGTTGTTGGCCCGGGAAACCACGACGGCCATCAATTCGCGTTCGGCGCGCGAAAGTCCTGACGGCGCGTGCATGGTGGCCAGATAGAGCCCCATCGAAGCGTGAAGCGTCTCCGGGTTCAGGCTCTGGAGCGTGAGGATGTTGAAAACTTTTCCGGCACGGGCGACCGCCCTCATGTATTCATTCTTCAGCTCTCCGCTTGCGTCCTCGGGCCCAATGGTTTTGATCCATGCCATGATGGCCTCCCCATATTGCGCGGTATCGCAATTCGATACGGCCTGCGCTACACAAGCCCAAACCCCGTCAGCAGGTATAATACAGACTTTGATTTCACATGTCTTGTGGCATTGGGGGCGTACATGAAGATGCGGCTTGAAATCGTATGGTGCGTGTTGCTGCTGATGGGGCCGATGCTCCCGGCAAGGGGGCAGAGTTATGTCGAGCCACCCGAGGTCTCTCCCCGGGATTTTGCCCTGATGGCCTGGGACCAATCGCCGTCCGATCCGCACCAGCTGGACCTGATGAGGCAGGCGGGTCTCAACGTCTCGGGCTTCTGCTCGCCCGGTGAGCTTGACCAGGTGCAGGCCGCGAAGATGTCCTGTTTTGTTACCGACGAACGCGCGAACGGTTACGAGTGGACCGGGATGCCGGACCGGAAGGAGCTGCAGAAAAAGATCGACGCCCTGGTGGCCGAGGTCCGGAACCACCCGGCGGCGCTGGGTTTTCTGCTTCGCGACGAGCCGCCGGCGGCGATGATGCCAGGCCTCGGGGAAGTGGCGGCGATGCTGCGGCGCGCCATGCCCGGAGCGTGGCCTTACGTCAACCTGCTGCCCAATTATGCCAACGCCGCGCAACTGGGCGCGCCAAACTATGAAGCTTACGTTCAAAAGTTCGTGCGTGAAGTCCACCCGCCGCTGCTGAGTTACGACAACTACTCGCTGTTTAACGGCAGGATGTTGGGCCGCTTTTATACCAACCTGGCAACCTTCCGGCGCGCATCCCAGGAGGCGGGCATTCCCTTCTGGAACGTGATCCTTGCCAACAGCCATTTCAGCTACATGGAACCCTCCGACGCCACTCTGCGCCTGCAGGCCTACAGCACCATCGCCTACGGCGGGCGCGGCATCGAGTACTTCACCTACTTTTCGCCCAAGGTCGGCAACTTCAGGCTGGCGCCGGTGGACCAGTTCGGGCACCGCACGGCCACCTGGTACGAGCTGCGGCGGCTGAACAATCAGATTCGCGAACTGGCGCCGTGGCTGATCAAAATGCACAGCACGGGGGTTTACCATTCAGCGCCGCTGCCCGAAGGGGCGGAGCCTGTCGCGAAAAGCCGGCTGGTGAAGCAGGTGCGGGCGACCAACTTTCAAAGCCCTCCCGTCGCGCCCGAATACCTGATGGGCGAGTTCCAGGACGGCGAGGGACATTCCTTCCTGATGATTGTGAACAAGTCGCTCGAATATTCCATGCGCTACGCAATCGACCTGAAGGATCAGGACCAGCACCTGGTTCTGGTCTCTCCTTACACCGGCCAGCTTGTTTCCTTTGCGGGAGAAATGAACTGGCTGGCTCCGGGCGCCGGCGCGCTGCTGGAGGTCAAGTAGCGCAGGCCTTTACGGCCTGCGGTTCTTTGTCGAATTACCTAAATGCCGCAGGCCACAACGGCCTGCGCCACGCTCACCGGGTTGTCCGCACTGTGCGTTCAGGCTAGAATGAAAGTTTGAATATGGTGGAACTGGTCCAGATCGGTGCAAATTCGCGTCCGGCGCGGCGGCCGGACTGGCTGAAGGTGCGCATCCCTTCCGGCGAAAATTATTTTGAGCTGAAGGGCCTGATGCGCGGCCTCGAACTCCACACGGTCTGCGAGAGCGCCCGCTGCCCCAATATCGCCGAGTGCTGGCAGCATCGCACGGCGACTTTTATGATTCTGGGCGAGCTTTGCACCCGGCGCTGCGGCTTCTGCGCGGTGCCCAAGGGACGTCCGGCCGGGCAGGTGGATGGGGCGGAGCCGGAACGCGTGGCCGAAGCGGCCGGAAACATGGGGCTCAAGTACGTTGTGGTCACTTCGGTGGACCGCGACGACCTGAAGGATGGCGGCTCAACCATCTTTGCGCAGACGATTGAGGCCCTGCGGCGGCGGCTTGAAGACTGCAAGATTGAAGTTCTGATTCCAGATTTTCGCGGCTCGGATGAAGCCCTCGAAACGGTGCTGAAAGCCCGGCCCGACATCCTGAACCACAACATTGAAACCGTTCCGCGGATGTATCCCGTGGCGCGGCGCGGATCACGCTACGAGCGGTCATTGCGGCTGCTGCAGCACTCGCGCGAAATCGATCCCGCCATTCCCACCAAGTCCGGCTTGATGGTGGGCCTGGGTGAAACCCTGGACGAGCTTTTCGGCGTGCTCGGCGACCTGGCAGGCGTCGGGGTCGATATTGTCACCATCGGGCAGTACCTGCGGCCCTCGGGTGAGCAGCTGCCGGTGGCGCGTTTCTACACTCCGGAAGAATTTGCAACCCTCAAGCAGGAGGGCCTGCGGCGCGGCATCCGGCACGTGGAATCGGGACCGCTGGTTCGCAGTTCCTACCACGCCCACGAACAATCTTCTTCCCTCGATTCGCAGTTGAAGCAATAGGTGAGTGAGTTCTCGCAATTCCCCAAAAGCATCTCACGCAAAGGCGCCAAGGCGCAAAGATAGGCGGAAGAGCATACCGCAAGGCGGAGAAAAACATCACTGGACGTTCTCGGTTGGGTGGCGCTTCTTCAGAGCGGTTCGTGCGGCTTTGTAGAGAGCTTTGCCGGCGACGGATTGCTTGCCGCGCTCCTGGTTCAGGACCTGGCGATACAGGGCTTCACCCTCTTCGACATGGCCCATGCGGATTTTGAGGCTTCCCGCCATCAGCGTCCACAGGCCGTTGCCGGGATACTTGCTGCGCAACTGCTGGAAGAGTTCCAGTGATTTGGCATACTGCTTTTCACTGGTGCGGGAATAATCCTTGGCCAGGTAGTAGAGGGCTTCAGCGTTGGTCAATTGGCCGTTCTTTGCCGCGTACTCGATCTCCTGAATTCCCCGCTCGCGGCTTCCGCCCGGCAGGCCGATCATCCAGCGCAGCAGCTTGACGATGGTGGGCAGGGTATCCACAAAGTAGTCGTAAAGTCCCAGGCCGGCATAGGCGTCCGCCAGGTTGCGGTCTTTCTGCACGGCATCGATCAGCAACGAGCGCATCTGTTTTGCCGCGCGCGCGGCGGCCATGTTGCTTCCCTGCATGGAGGCCAGCCTTCCCCTCAGCCCGTAGGCCATTCCTTCGTAGAGGGCATTCCTGGCAACATCGCGTTTTGCGTTTCTGTTGGCGCGCGCTTTGGCAATGGCCTGGTCAACAAGCTGGTTGAATTGCGAGTCGAAGGGACTCTTGGAATTCGAGGGAACGACGAACACATCGGGATCAATAAGGTTGCCGGTGGCGAAATAGATCTTCCACCAGAGGGCGTCGGCTTCCATCAGATAGCCCAGCGCTGAATCCGGGTCGTCTGTCTGGATTTTCCGGAAGACTTTGATGGCGGCGTTGGGGTCTGCCGTTCATCAGCAGGTCGAGCCCCTGCTGCGCCACCTTGATCTGTTCGGGCTCGGAGGTTTGCGGGCGCGGAGTGGCACGGGCGGCTGAGGCACCGGCCCATGCGGCCAGGAACACCACCAGCAGAGTTGTTTTTTCGGCAAGAAGTTTGCGTTCCATCTTCCCTCACAAACTCAACTAAACGCCACAAAGCACAATTCAAGCTGCGCAGTTCGAGCAGATATAATCAACCCAGGATTCTGTGGTCCGCAATCTTTCACACAGAGTACACAGAGGGTCTCCGTGACCTCTGTGTTAAGGATGTTTCAGTCACAGAGCGCACAGAGAAAAACCGGCTGCTTCCAGCAAGCCACACCTGGCTGCATCATGCTGACATGCTGCTCGGAGACAAATTGGAAAACCTCACTGCCCGGGGCGCTTGAGCCAGCCGACCAGGATGTCCTGGCCTTCCACGCGCACCTCGTAGGCGGAGGTGGAGTGTCCGCCGGGATGGTCGGGCAGGCCCGTCCGCACGTCGAACGTCCAGCCATGCCACGGGCAGGCGATTACGCAGCCCTCCAGGCGGCCGCTGGCCAAAGGGCCGCCCATGTGGGGGCACACAGCGTTCACCGCGTAGAATTGCCCGTCCACGTTGCAAAGCGCCATGGGTTTATCGTGAACGACGATGTGCCGGACGGAGCCCGCGGGAACATCGGCGACGCTTGCGACTTTAACGAAAGGTGGACGTTTGCTCATGGCTCTATTTTGATTCTGCGGCGGAAGTGTAGGACTGCGAAACCTGATCGCCCGTGCGCACCCGGAAGATCCCTCCGGCGAGCACCTTCACCGATTCAAACATGACGAAGCATTCTACCGCAAACGCCGGAAATCCCAGAAAGCCGGGCAGCGGCATCTCGAAAATCTTCCACCCCTGCAGGATGGGAAAGATGTAGAGCCAACGGGCCGTGGCCCAGTAGTTCCAGAACTCCCAGAAGACGCCGCACACAAGACCCGCGGCCATGAAGTTCCAGAAGAGAGACGAATCGCCGTCTTCCCAGTCGCGCAGGAGCGAATGGCCTCCCCAGGCATAGTTCACGGGGTCCAGCAGAAGCACGAACCCCACCCAGACCGGCGCAAAAAGGTATTGCCCGATGTCCATCGGCACCAGCACAGGCACGGCAAGAAACAGTGCGCCCACCACGATCAGCGTCGTTCGCCAGGTTCGGCTGAAGGGCGCGTGCGGGCGGATGGGCCGGCTGAAGAGATCCAGCGCTTTGAGCAGGTCCGCCGTTTCAAAGATGGCCGGCCAGATGGTGGCGAATGACCACGCATATCCGAAATTGCGCAGGATGGGATTGGCCGGAAGACCCACGTAGGCCCAGTTCTGCATCCGCAGGTTGTAGGCCTCAAAGATCAGCCAGAGCGGGATGGACACGAGCGCCAGCAGAAGGAAGTCGCGCGGCGAATCGGAAAGCCGGGAAGAGCCTTTCAAGCTGCAGACCGCCGCATCGGCCAGCAGCAGGTAAGCCGTCCAGCATAAGGGAGTGAAAAAGGTGGAAGCCCAGCCCACGCGGAAAACGAGCAAGGTCCAAAAAAGCGCGAGCAGCACGAGCCCGGCCCAGCCCCACAGCCGGAACGCACCGGACTTTGGTCTGCTGAAATACCTTAAACCCAGGAACCCGACTGTAACGCCAACCAGGACCATTCCCACAGGAAGATGCGCGCTGTTCATAGCACCTCAAATCGATCACGCCAGCTTATAAGCAGAATATCGGGCGTGAACGGTGATTGCAATCAGAAGAGCGCGGGGACCAACTACCGGGCCCGGGACGGCGTTCTTGTGCGTTTTTAAACAGCCGTTGTAAGATGATTGCGCACCAGCCTGTCGAGGGGCGGCCCAAGCTTACAAATGAAAGTGAGGAAGTGTTCGGATGGCGGAAGTGAAAACAGGACTGCAGAATGTTGTGATTGCGACTTCGGAAATCTGCTCGATCGACGGGCAGCAGGGTAGGTTGATTTATCGAGGCTACGAGATCAGCGACCTCGCCGCGAATTCCACTTTTGAGGAAGTGATTTATCTGCTCTGGTACGGCCGCCTGCCCAATCGCGAGGAACTCGACCAGCTCAAAAAGCAGTTTGCGGAAAACCGCGCCGTCGCTCCAGAGATTCTTGACCTGCTGAAGAGCCTGCCTCCCGCCCAGCATCCGATGGAAACGCTGCGGACGGCCATCTCCGCGCTTTCTCTTTACGATCCGGAGTCGGAAGAGATGTCGGAGGAAGCGAACCGGCGCAAGGCGGTGCGGCTGACCGCCCAGATGGGAACCCTCGTGGCCGCCTACGCCCGCATCCGGGACGGTAAAGAGGCTGTCGCTCCTGATCCAAGCCTGGGCCACGCCGCAAACTTCCTTTACATGCTGACCGGCGAAAAGCCCAGTGAGCAGGCCGCTCGCTGGTTTGACATCGCCCTCATTCTGCACGCCGACCACAGCTTTAACGCATCAACGTTTGCCGCCCGCGTGACCGCTTCAACCCTGTCGGACATGCACTCCGCCATCACCTCGGCCATCGGGGCGCTGAAAGGCCCCCTGCACGGCGGCGCCAACGAGCGCGTGATGCGCATGCTGCTGGAGATCGGCAGCGTGGACAAGGCCGAGGAGTACGTTCGCGGCCTGCTGGCCCGCAAGGAGAAAGTGATGGGCTTTGGCCATCGCGTCTATCGCACCCGAGACCCGCGCGCCACCATCCTGCAAAAGATGTCTGAAGAACTGGGCCGCAGCACCGGCCAGACAAAATGGTTTGAGATGTCGCAGCGGATCGAAGAGCTGATGGTGAGCGAAAAGGGCATCAACGCTAATGTCGATTTCTATTCGGCGTCTTCCTATTACGTGCTGGGGATTCCGGTGGACCTCTACACGCTGATCTTTGCCGTCAGCCGCATCTCCGGCTGGACCGCCCACGTTCTGGAACAGTATGCCGACAACAAACTGATCCGGCCGCTCGCCGAGTACACTGGCCCCGCCGGCCTGAACTACGTTCCCATCGAGCAGCGATAGCCGAACAGGCGCGAAAGGGCGGGTGTTTGTGGTATATTCGCCGGGAGTTCCTGGAAAAGGGTTTTTGCGATGACGATTGTCGAACAAGTGGAAAAAGACCTGGTGGGGGCCATGAAGTCGCGGGAAGAGCTCAAGCTCTCCGTGCTGCGGATGGCCAAAACTTCCCTCAAGAACAAGCAGGTGGAACTCGGCCAACCGCTCAACGATGATCAGGCCGTTGCCGTGCTGCGGACACTGCTGAAGCAGCGGCGGGATTCGGTGGAGCAATTCCGCAAGGGCGGGCGCGAAGACCTGGCCACCAAAGAGGAAGCGGAAATCGGAAATTCTGCAGGCCTACCTGCCGGCCGAGGCGAGTGATGAAGAAATCGGCGCCGCCGTAGCTGCTGCCATCGAGGAAACCGGGGCGGCCGGGCCGCAGGATTTGGGCAAGGCGATGAAGGCGGCCATGCAGAAACTGGCGGGCAAGAATGCTGACGGCAAGCGGGTAAGCCAGATGGTTCGCGCCAAACTGGGCGGATAGCACGAGGCGCTCCAGGACCTTCCTCAGGCACATTCTTTCTGAGCTGTAAAGAACGGGAAGCATGGCTTCTGAACCCACAACTCAGTCGAAGCTGGACGCAGCAGCCGCTTATAAGCCTTATGTTCCGGCAGACGTTGTCCTGCCGGAATTCACTCCGCGCGCCATCCTCCTGGGCGCTTTCCTGGGCATCATTTTTGGCGCGGTCTCCGTTTACCTGGCCCTGCGCGCCGGCCTGACGGTCAGCGCTTCCATTCCTGTTGCGGTCATCTCCATCACGGTCTTCAAGTGGCTGGGGAACTCGACCATCCTTGAGAACAACATCGTCCAGACGGTGGGCTCGGCGGGCGAATCGATTGCGGCCGGGACTGTCTTCACGCTGCCGGCGCTGATTTTCCTTGGCTACACGCTCGATTACTGGCGGATTTTTCCGCTGGCGCTGGCCGGCGGCCTGCTGGGCGTTTTGTTTGTGGTTCCGCTTCGCAACGCGCTGGTGGTGAAGGAACACGGAAACCTGACGTTCCCGGAAGGCAAGGCCTGCGCGGACGTCCTGATCACCGGCGAAAAGGGCGGCATCCAGGCGGGCAAGGTTTTCGGCGGCGCGGCACTCGGGATCGTTTACAAATTCCTGATGGGCGAGCAGGGAGGCCTGTTCTTCTGGAAGGCCACGCCGGAGTGGCACCCGGCCTGGTATCCCGGCTCGACGTTTGCGGGAGAAATCACGCCCGGAATATCTGGGCGTGGGATACATCATCGGGACGAAAGTTGCGGGAACCATGGTTGCCGGCGGCGTTCTCTCCTGGCTGGTTCTGATTCCCATCATCCAGTTCTTTGGCTCGCATGTGCCGGACGTGATGTACCCCGGAACGATTCCCATCGGGCAGATGACCGAGACGCAGATCTGGAGCAGCTACATCCGCTACATCGGCGCAGGGGCGGTGACCGCGGCGGGCATCATCACGCTGGGCAGGACGTTGCCCACCATTATCAGTTCATTTAAATCCACCTTCAACCAGCTGAAGAACAGCAAACTGGTTGCCGGCCTGAAGGTGGAGCGCACGGCCCGCGATCTTCCTCTGACCGTGATTGCCGGAGGCGCGGTTCTGGTGGTGGGTTTCCTGTGGGCGCTGCTGGCGTTCCACATCAACCCCAAAGCCAGCGGCAACCTGGTCTCGGCTTTGCTGATGGTCCTGTTCGGTTTCTTCTTTGCCACCGTGTCGGCAAGGATCGTGGGTTTGATCGGAAGTTCCTCGAACCCGGTTTCCGGAATGACCATCGCCACGCTGATGGGAACCTGCCTGATTTTCCTGCTGGTGGGATGGACGGGCGGCGTGTATTCCGCCATCGCTCTGAGCATCGGCGCAGTGGTTGCGATCGGCGGGGCCAGCGCGGGCGCTACGACGCAGGACCTGAAAACCGGCTTCCTCGTGGGAGGCACGCCCAGCAAGCAGGAACTTGGTTATGCAATTGGCGTGATGACGTCGGTTTTTGTGGTGGGGCTCACCATGCAACTGCTGAACAACAGTGCGACCAAAGTGAAGCCCATGCATATTTCCGACGTCTCCATCACCGCCTCGATGAAGCCGCAGGGTCCCACCACTTACCAGGGGCACAAGTATGAAGTGATCAGCGTGATCGGATCGGCCAAAATTCCCGACGGCCGTTACTTTTACGATCCCGCCACCAAAGAGATCGATTACCAGAAGGTGGAGGGCATTGGTTCGACGGATTATCCCGCCCCGCAGGCGACCCTGATGAGCGTGGTGATCAACGGCATTCTCACCCGCAAGCTGCCGTGGACCCTGGTGCTGTTCGGCGCCTTCACCGTGATTGTTCTGGAGTTGTGCGGCATCCATTCGCTGGCCTTCGCGGTGGGCCTCTACCTGCCGATTTCAACCACCGCCCCCATCTTTGCGGGCGGCGTGGTCAAATGGATGGTGGACCGCGGCAAGCGCAAGGAAGAAGAGGCTGCGGAATCCGAAACCGGCAGCGGAGCCCTGTTCAGTTCGGGACTGATTGCCGGCGGATCGCTGGGCGGCCTGGCGCTGGCCACGGTGGTCGGGTTCAAGAAGGAACAGGCGTTTGCCCTGGGCATGCGCTGGTTCCCCGGTTTCGCTCAGAGCGACCTTGCTGCACTGGTGATCTTTACAGCCCTTGCTGCGCTGCTCTACTTTGTGGCGAAATCAAAGGGCGCCGTCAGGAACTCCGAAACGTGATTTGCGGCGCGCGGGGCGCGCGAATTGTCCATAGCCACTCCCTCTAGCTCCGTTCTTATGGTAGGCTTCAATTAATGCCTCGCTATACTCAATCGTACATGTCGTTTTTCCCGCCCTTCACGCGGATGGTGAAGGGGCTGGTGATTGTCACGGCGGCGGTATTTGTGTTGACTTATCTGCCTCTTAGACTGTTTGGCTGGCAGGCGCCGTTCTTCTATCTGGGTTTGCAGCCCTACGCGGTGGTCCATCGCCTTTTTCTCTGGCAGCTCGTCACCTACCTGTTCCTGCATGGCGGATTTTTCCACATCTTCTTTAACATGTTTGCGCTGTGGATGTTCGGGCCGGACCTGGAACAGCTGTGGGGAGAGTCGGAGTTCCTCAAGTTTTATTTCCTCTGTGGAATCGGCGCGGGAGTGTTTGACGTGGTGCTCACCACGCTCTTTGGGTCGCCCTTCTCGCTGACCATCGGAGCTTCAGGAGCCATCTACGGACTGCTGCTGGCCTTCGGGGTGCTCTTTCCCAACCGGCCGATTTTTATCTGGTTCGTCATTCCGATCAAGGCCAAGTGGTTTGTGGTGATCATCGGCGCCATCGAATTCTTCAGCGAGATCAGCGGGCCCGGTTCCAATGTTGCTCACCTGGCGCATCTGGGTGGCATGCTGGTGGCCTACCTTTATCTGCGGGGAAGCGGGCTTTCGGGCCGCATGCAATTGCGATATGAAGAATGGCGGCGGGCGCGATTGCGGCGCAAGTTTGAAGTCTATATGCGGGATCAGGAAAGAAAGGATGACCCTGACCGCTGGATCAATTAAAATGGGTTTGTAGAGCGTGTTGATGACGGGCTGGGGCTGCGGCGCGTGACACTCTGGCGAAGGAGGAGCCCATGGCATCTGCACAGCAAAGCATTCTGGCGATTGAGAAAGAACTGGTTCGAGACTTCAACGCCGGTAAAACCGACGACCTCCTGGCCCACTTCCATCCCAAGGTTGTGGGATTCTCTTCCACCCAACAGCAGCGCATCAGCGGCCGAGCGGCCATGCGCAAAACCTTTGACTACTACCGGCACGCCAGCAGCAAGATGAAATACGCGGTCGTCAAGCCGCAGATCCAGGTGTTTGGCGATACCGCAGTGGCCACTTTCACCTGGACGGTGGAGCTTGGTGCAGGACGCCCCCGGCACGCCATCCACGGTCGCGGCAGCCACGTGTTTGTCCGCAGCGGCGACAAGTGGCAGATTGTCCATGAGCACTTTTCGCGCGTGCATTGACACGATTGCTGGCACGAGTGAGGGTTGGCAGCGGCGCCCGGCGCTATCGACCAAGAACAATGTCGATGCCTGAGAGAACCAGTTCAAGCTTTGAAGCTGGCAGCTTACCCACTCGTTCGGTGAGGCATTCCTTGTCAACACTGACGACCAGCGATACGTTGGCGACGGAATCTTTCGCCAGCCCTGTGAGACGCTTCGAAAGGTGCACATTGCCAGGCGCCAAAGCCCATTTGAGGTTGCTCGTCAACGGCACACAGACCACCGTGGCGACTCGGCTTCGATTGAGCGCGTCAGATTGCACCACGACCACCGGCCTTCGAAACCCCGGGCCGGATCCTTCGGGAGCGGGCAGATCAGCCCACCAGATCTCACCCTGTGAAATTACCACTCGCTTTGCCTCAGGATGCGGTGGGAAGCGGTGGAGACAAACTGATCCTTCGGTTCGTCCACTTCATCACAGACCCGGTTCATTGTTTCTGTGATCTCGTCCGGGACGTGCCGCGCGAGGTACTCCTTAAGCGCATCGCTGAACAACTGGCTGCGTGATTTCCTGGTGCGGCGGGCCAAACGCTCTGCAACCTCGAAGATGTCATTAGGAATGGAAACGGCGGTTTTCATACCATGAGTATAACCACGACACTTCAGAATGGCAACCCTGTCTCGGTCCAGGGCAGGGCGTACACACACCAATCCGGTTGACGCCTGCCTTCCACCGGTGCTAGAGTCAATCCGTTCGTTGTTCTTTGAAAACTTTTGTTCCTGTGGTGCCCCGCGCAAGCGGGGATAAAAGGAAAGGCCGTGAAAACCGGCCGCGGTCCCGCCACTGTGATCGGCGAGTTGGATCTTCGATTCTGAAAGCCACTGTCCCTGAAGTCAGGGATGGGAAGGCAGAAGGTCCCGCGATGACCCGAAAGCCAGGAAGCCTGCCCAGGAACTGAAACTCAGACTGACTCTTCGACGGAAAGAGGACTGAGGGAGAGCTGCCGAAGCCTTCCGGTTCCGTATGAGGAAT
Organism: uncultured Acidobacteriota bacterium; assembly: GCA_963731705.1. Classification (GTDB taxonomy): domain Bacteria; phylum Acidobacteriota; class Terriglobia; order UBA7540; family UBA7540; genus SCRD01. The sequence continues at coordinate 55,848 of CAVSWQ010000045.1, read as the reverse complement.
TGGAAGGTTTTTTGTTTTTCAGGCTGTTTCTTCGTGTGTCCTTCCGTCCGGGACGCCCGTTATTAAGACGGGCAGAAAGGATGGAATTATGAAAGCAGGCCGTTACCAGTGGCCTTTGTTTCTTTTCCTGTTTTTGTTTCTGACGAGCACTATTGCTGGAAATGCTGCAACCCTCCGGGGAACAGTAGCGGATCCTCAAGGGGCTGAAGTTCCCGGTGCAGCTGTGCGCTTGTTTGGCGCCGGGGGCAGAGAAGTTGCGCATACGGTGACCGGCGAACAGGGGCAATTCCATTTTGAGGGCCTTGCCTCCGGGACCTATAACTTGAAGGTTTCTCTTGCCGGATTCGGTGAAACCACGGCCACAGCCAGGGCCGGCGAAACGCTTCATCTCGTTTTGCCTTTGGCTCCCGTCCACGAAAGTGTTTTTGTGACGGCCACGCGAACGGCGGCAGCCACAAGCCAGCTTGGAGCGAGTACCAGCGTGATTACCCGGAAGCAGATTGTGGACCGTGAGACGCCCTTTTGTCAGCGACCTGCTGCAGTCTCTGCCGGGTATTACGGTGGTTCGCAACGGCGCTCCGGGCGGTGTGACCAGCGTGTTTGTCCGCGGGGGCGACAGTGATTACAACAAGGTGCTGCTGGATGGTGTTCCGCTGAACCTGGCCGGCGGGGCGTTTGACTTCAGCACACTCACCACCAGCAACCTCGAACGGGTTGAAGTGGTTCGCAGCGCGGAATCCGCCTTGTTCGGGTCCGACGCCATGACCAGTGTGATCCAGTTGTTTACGCGGCATGGCAGCACGGAAACCCGACACCCTCACTTTTCCTTCAGCGGGGAAGGCGGCAAGAATTCCACCTGGCAGGGGCGGGGTTCGGTTACGGGCGGCGACGGACCTTTCGACTACAGCACTGGAGGGAGGAAAGTTCAGCACCGACAACCAGGTCCCCAACGATTTTTTCCACGTCACCACGCTTTCGGCAAACCTGGGCCTGAAGGTGGGAAAGGCAACCACGTTGCGCGCCATCATGATGGGCAATTTTGGCCTGGCGGGAACTCCGGGCCAGACGGCCTTCGGGCCGCCCATCACTGACGCTTCGTACCGGCAGCGGACAGGTTATGGCGCTTTTTCACTCCACAACCAGGTCACTTCTTCCTGGGAGCAGCAGCTGACCTACACGTTTTCAAAGAGCCGCCAGGTTTCCCTTGACCTGGGCCAGAATCCTCCGTTCACGCCTTCATATGAGGGACGAACCGCTGCCTACCAGTACTACGACTACGCAACGAATTATCTCGACGACGAGTGGCGCAACCACGTGAGCTACCAGACCAACTGGGAAGGCTCGCCGTTGGGAGGCCGGTTCGGGCACCATGTGGATACCTTTGCTTTTGACTGGGACGGAGAACATGGATTCCTGGTGGACCGGTTCGCCCAGGACCCTGCAACGCGTGCGCGGCGAAATAACTTCGGCTATACTTTCCAGGACCAGATGTTGTGGGGCCGGCTGTCGCTGGGCAACGGGGTCCGCATCGACGATAACGGCAGTTTTGGAACGGTGGTTGTTCCGCGCAGTTCACTGGCGTACCGAGTGCGAAACGGCGGAGGGTTTTTCGGAGCTACGACGCTGAAGTTCAACTTCGGTCTGGGGGTCAAGGAGCCCAGCTTTCTGGAATCCTACGCCAATTCGCCCTACTTTGTGGGGAACCCGAACCTGGCTCCCGAGCGCACCCGGACACTGGACTACGGCTTGGAGCAGCGGTTCTGGGATGGGAAGGGCCGGCTGGAACTGGACGGCTTTGACAACTTGTTTCGTGATCAGATCGCGTTTGAAACAACGAATTACCAGACCTTTAGCGGCACGTATTTCAACATCGGTCGCGCCCGGGCCAAAGGCGCAGAGGTATCGCTGGATCTTGCTCCCGTGAGGGGCTTGCGGGCGATTGGAAGTTACACTTATCTTGATTCAGAAGTCATTGAAAGTGGCAACCCGTATTCCCCGGCCTTGCAGGCCGGGCGATGGCTTCTGAGGCAGCCGCGGCATTCGGGTTCCGTGCAGGTTCTGTGGAACTGGGGGCGCATGAATGTGACCTCAACCACAAGTATTGTGGGGCGGCGGCAGGACAGCGATTTTGTGGGCCTGGAACCGCCGCTGATCTGGAACAATGGCTACACAGACTCGACCCTTTCATGGAGTTACCGGGCCTTCGGGCACATGACGTACTATGGGCTGGTAGGAAATCTTTTCAATCAGAAGTATATGCAAGTCCTGGGCTATCCGGCGCTCAAGAGGACATACCGCGCCGGCATCCGCCTGGAATTTTGAGCGAAGGAGACAAGGATGCTTTATCTCATTATTGCACTGGCGATTGCAGCACGGTTCATTCCCGGCGCAGCCAACTTCAGCCCCGTTTACGCCGGGCTTCTTTTCAGCGGCGCCTACCTCAAGAGGCGCGATTCCATCTGGTTTCCCGTCTTGCTGCTTGCCGGGAGTGACTTGCTGGTGAATTCGCTTCTTTACCAGGCGTCGTTCCAATGGATGCAGACCCTGAACTGGGTTGGTTTTGCCGCGATCGTGATGGTCGGCTGGTGGTTGCAAAAGCGTGTCAACATGCGCAACGTGCTGGTGGCCTCGGTGGCCGGGCCGAGCGTCTTTTTCGTGATCAGTAATTTCGCTGTGTGGATTGGCGGAGGAATGTATCCGCCAACCTTCGGCGGCCTTGCAGCCTGCTACGCGGCGGCGATTCCGTTCTATGGGAATTCACTGATCAGCGCCGTTCTTTTCAGCGGTATCCTGTTTGGGGCTTACGAGTACCACCTCCGCAGGACCCACGCGCGCGAAATGGCAGTGCGGTAATAACCGGGGCGTATGATGCGGGACGGAGTCGGAAAGGCTGAAGGCTTCGTCCCTTGACCGGCCGGCCGCTCGTGTTTCCTAAAGTTCTTGCGTGGCGTGGATTCATTGCAAGAGGAAGGCTGCTGAACCGTGTGCGGACCTGTCTTTCATCCTACAACCCGATGCACTTTGAAAATATTGGTGCTCCCTCGTTTGGCGATGGGGTTGCCGGCAATCACTGCAATGAAGTCACCCCGGCTGACCACGCCCATCTCTCGCAACCGCTGGGCGGCTGCCTCCACCATTTTGTCGGTGGATTGAAGTCTGCGCATGTGGACGGGCTTCACACCCCAATAGAGCGCGGTCCTCCGTAGCACGTTGTCGAAAGGGGAGAAGGCGAAGACGGGGACCCTGGGCCGGTATTTTGAAATGACGCGAGCGCTTGATCCCGATTGTGTAAAAACCGCCACCGCTTTCAGATCCAGTTCGGCCGTCATGTGCGCCACGGATTCGCAGATGGCTTCAGGTACGTCCAGCGCCTCGTTCCAGTTCCTCCCGTCGTGGAAACCCACTGAGCGCTGAGTGCCTTCTGTGACGGAAATGATTCTCGCCATCATCCCTACGGCCTTCACGGGGTAATGGCCCGTGGCGGTTTCCCCCGACAGCATCAGAGCATCCGTGCCGTCAATCACCGCATTGGCAACGTCGGAAGCCTCCGCGCGGGTCGGCCTCGAGTGAACGGTCATGGACTCGAGCATCTGGGTTGCGGTAATCACCGGAACCCGCGCGGCGAAAGCGCTGTTGATGATCCGTTTCTGGATGGCCGGGACCATTTCCGGAGGCAATTCAACTCCCAGATCGCCGCGAGCTACCATGACGGCGTCCGTCGCCCGCAGAATATCATCCAGATGATCAATCGCCTCCGGCTTTTCAAGTTTGGCGACCACGGGAATCGACCGTTCAGCCCGGGCAAGAATGCGCTTCAAAGCCAGCACGTCTTCAGCCCGGCGCACAAAGGAAAGGGCGATGTAATCCACGCGATTCTGAATGCCGAACTTGAGGTCTTCACGGTCTTTCCTGGTCAGGGCGGAAATCCCCAGAGCGACGCCGGGGAGGTTGATGCCCTGGCGCTCACCCAGTTCCCCTCCATTCACCACCCGGCAGCGGATCTCTGTTCCTCTCACGCTCTCCACGTTCAGTTCGATGAGGCCATCCGAGAGCAGGATGCTGTTGCCCGGGCGCACTTCCTGGGGAAGGCTCTGGAAGGTGGTGGAAATAAAGCGGTCATTGCATGGGACGGGCCGGGTGGTAATGGTTATGGGAGCGCCGTCTCGCAGTTCGACGCGCCGGCCGCCTTCGAGCGATCCGGTACGAATCTTGGGCCCTTGAAGGTCCTGCATGACGGCCACGGCCTTGCCGCAGGTTGCAGCAGCAGCCCGAAGTTTTCTGAGCCGCCGGCCATGTTCCGAGTGCGACCCATGAGAGAAGTTGAGGCGCGCAACGTCCATGCCGGCGGTGAGGAGGGCGGTAAGGACTTCAGGGTCGTCAGTCGCCGGGCCGAGAGTACAAACGATCTTGGCCTTGCGGGAATCAGCATTCGCGGTTGAAGGTTTTGAAAGGATGCTCATCACTTTAGTATATCGGCCGATACCGCGGCAGGAAAGGAAACGGGGAACAAGCAAGGGGGTTTAAGGAAGGACTTTTCACAAGCCGGGTTTAACGGCATCCTGTGCGGTTGTCTGCAGGTGGAACGGACTAAAGAGTGAGAAGGTAATCCGAGGCGCTGATCTCCCTGAAGTGGGTCGAACTGACGCGCAGGCCGACCACGTTTCCGAAAAACTGAAGGATTGAAGTCAGGCGGAGGAGCGGCGTCTTTTGGTCGAATTTCAGGAAGTGCCGGAGACGCAGCATGAAATAGGTGAGATGGAAGTAGAGAATCAAAAGCCGGTCCTGCGGCGTGTAACGATGACTTTTGTTGGCAGCGTTTTTCAGCAGGTAGCTCAGGGCCAGAAAGTCGCATTTCAACATCATGCAAAATCGGGCGTAGTCGATGGGGGCGTCGAATTTCTCCACAGCCTTGCGGACAGTCGGGAATTCCAGGCGATTGGCATTGACGATGGGCAGGAAATAGTCGCGATCAAACTCCTGCCGAAGGATCTTCAGACAAATCGTCTGAATGTAAAAGAAAAACATTGCGATCGACAATGTCAAAATCAAGGTAGCAAGAAACATGAGAAGCCCCAATTAAAAACGGGAAATAATTCCTCGCGCATAGGCGGGTGTTCCATCCACCCTGCCCACGCTGGGGCGAGGGACTTTCGCCAGATCGGGTACTCTGGAAACGGCATAGAACCAGGTCAAGATCATTCCGATATCACAAAGCGGGAAAAAGTAGACTCCGACCAGGCGGGATAATTCGGCTCCCCGCGCCAAATAGAATAATGCTAAACCTGCTGCCGGGCCGGCAAACTCGATGCCTAATCCACAAACCAGCATTCCCAGCCTATCGTCGGCAACCTCCATTTTCAGGGTCATGAGGTATAAGAGGGTGGTCAGCACAAGGCTGGCAAAGTAAAGGTTCTGTGAGAATTGAACAATAAAGAGGGAAAACACCTTGTCTTTATGGCTGGAAAGCGAGAAAAAGGAGACAATTGTGATTGCGACGAGAACCGTTCCCAGCAACAGCCTTACAAATTGCCACATTTCCGCGTTTTCGGAGCAGGCGCGCCTGAAAAAGGAAGCGACCACGACAAAAGCGGCCAATACGAGCAACAAATCAGTTGTCCAGTAACAGTTCCAATATTGCGATGAGTCTAAGCCATAGTGATGCAGCGTGTAGCTGCGAGCACCGATAACGCTGAGCGACATGACAAGGTAAAAAACCAGTTCCCAGAGACGTTTCGCGTGACCATGCACAAGCAGATACACCAATAGGCCCGCCTCGAGGATATACCCGGCGTAGCTCAAAAGGTTGCTTGCTGTAATGGCACTCATAAGCAGCCTGATTGAAAACCTTAACCTTCGAAGGCCTCGCCAGGCTGCTCAGAGCTCATAAAAAATCCTACTGAGCGCGCGGCGGAAGTGGCGCCGGCGATGGCCCAATTGCAGAATCGCGCGGCGGAAGCGGCGCTGGTGACGGCCCAATCGCGGAAACACGCGGCGGAAGCGGGGCGGGCGATGGCCCAATCGCTAACAAGGTTCCCGCGCTGCTCATATCAACACTGCTAGGAGCAATAGCTCTTCGCAGAGACACGCTCGCCAGCACAACCAGCACAGCCAACACAAAGGTCAGGATGTAGTTTTTCATCAGACTCTCCTCCAGGTGAATCTATCGGGTTAAATTTTTCCCGCAGTGGAAGAGAGCCTATCTAACAATGCCTCCCAAGTCAATAGGTAACTGCTAATCTACCGTTACCAATTGTGCCACAAAACTGGGACATGTCAAGGGAAAACGGGCTGAAAGTAAACAAAAGAAAGTTATTAAGCAAAAAGTAATATACCTGAAATATTCCACTTGCTGAATGATATTCTGTTTCAGAGCCGGATGGCAGCCCGCTGGTCGCCTCAAGCCAATGTCTTGTAAGTTGTTTTTTAACAGCATCTTGCGTAGGGTTTTGGAATCCTTTTCGGCACAGCTGGACGCCTTGCGAGGCGTTGGTCCCGGCGCATTTTCCAGCAAATGGAACCCATCAGATGAAACCTTATTTCTTATTATTCCCTAATAATTCACGCACCCATTGTGCCTATCATTCGGGCTGATGGCAAAGTGAAGGGCGAGGGAGTGCTGCAGTAAAGTAGTTACGATTGGTGTTGCCCTGGATCCTGGCACCCCGGGAAACTTGTGAAAAAAACCTGATCTGTCCATCCCAGTTCTTTCATGCCGATTTCCGACGAGTAATAAGCGCCCGAAATCCAGCTTTTGAGGTTCTCAAAGTGATCACGCAAGGTGACCGGGTGCGGTTGGTCTCCCGAGGCTTCCCCGTGTTTTGCTGTGGAAGCTGAAGTGAGGATATCGTTTTGCTGACTTACGGTGAGGTTTTTATAGGGATGGGAAAAACGCTTGAGGGATTCCGCTTCAAAAGCTGAGAGCGATGCGATGAATTTCTTCTGTGCGTCCTGCGTGTCTACAGAAAGTAGAAGGTCGATGAAGCGGTTGACCTGGGCCTTGGATGAGCCGGGAATGATGCGCTCGCCCAGAACCTCCAGGGTCTTGCTCTGATGCTGATCAAGGAATGCCGGGGACCCGTCGGTATTTGCAGCCGTGGAAGCAGCTTTTGCGGCCGCACCCTGATTTGCAAGGTGCCTGGCGATGGGATGTCCCTCGGTGATGCCAGGCAGAGCAAGTCCAGCGCCTCCGGCCAGCATTAATCGCCGGACCATCTCACGGCGATTGATTCCAGTCTCTGAGTTGGAGCTATGGCCGGGAACGGCCGGAACCTGTTTCTTGTTCATCCTTTGCCCTGCCTTAAGTGCATTTCAGACTCGCCAAAAACCGGGGAATCTCACCCTGAATCAATAAGGGCCTCATGCTATCACCGAAACACGGTTCAAGACAACTCTCCGTAAGCGGGTTTCTGTGCCCGCTATGGTTGACGTTTTTTCGCACGATTGTTACGATCATTTCTCTTCATGTGTGAGACGCATCTGACCAATCCGGAGGGGCTTTCGCAGTTTGTTCCCGGGATTGACCCTTTCATCCGGAAACCTTTCTTTTTCCTCCCGGCGACCGCGGAGGTTGGCGCTTCCGCGGGAGCTTGAACAGGGCGCAGTGATAACAGGCATCACAAAAAAGTCAGGAGATGTTCGATGAGCAAAGGTGAGCAAAACACCTACGACGTGCTCGTGGTAGGGTCCGGCGCTTCCGGGGGATGGGCGGCCAAGAAATTTTCTGAAGCCGGCATGAAAGTTGCCATCCTGGATGCAGGCCGGATGCAATCGGACGAGAACTTCAGCGAACACAAACCCCGTTTCGAACTGAAATACCGGAACATGGCCCCGGAGCTGATTCGCAAGACGAGGCCCGTGCAAAAGGACTGCTACGCTTGTACGGAGTACAACTACGACTGGTTCTGCAACGACCTCGATGAACCCTATACAACCGAAGAGGGCATGCCGTTCAGCTGGCAGGGACGCATGCGCGTGACGGGTGGCCGCACCAACGTCTGGGGCCGGCTGAGTCTGCGCTTGAGCGATCTGGACTTTAAGGCCGCTTCGCGGGACGGCTACGGTCAGGATTGGCCGCTCAGTTACAAGGACCTGGCTCCTTATTACGATGAGGTCGAGGAGTACGCAGGCATTTGTGGGCAAGCGGAAGGCGCGTCTGTCCTTCCGGATGGTAAATTCCAGCCGCCGATGCCGCTGGAGTGCGCGGAGGTTCTGGTCCGTGACCGGCTGAAGAAGCACGGCGGGTATATTCTTACGCCTTGCCGGTGTGCCAATCTGACCCGGCCACTTAACGGGCGGGCGGCCTGCCATTACTGCGGCCCATGCGATCGAGGCTGTATTACGCACTCCTACTTCAATTCCTATTTCACTACGGTGGCCGATGCGCTCCATTCGGGGAATTGCACGTTGATTCCCAACGCCATGGTCTACAAGGTTCTGATGGACACGGATCGCAATCAGGCCAAAGGAGTGCTTTATATCGACCGGATCACCCGGGAGCCGAAGGAAATCTACGGGCGCGTGGTGGCGATTTGCGCACAGTCACTGGAGTCGGTGCGCATCCTGTTCAACTCAGCCAACCGGCAGTACCCGAACGGTCTGGCCAATTCAAGCGGGACGCTCGGCCACTACCTGATGGACCACGTGATGGGTGGTGGGGCCGTGGGCCACTTCCCCGAACTGGGTGGCAAGCCGAGCCTCGGGGGACCCGTGAATCCGGCGGGCAGTTACATCATCCGGTTCCGCAATGTTCCGGGCAGGCCGCGCTCCAAGAATTTCATCCGGGGTTACGGCTTCCAGACCGGGGCGGGGGTTGGCTACAACTGGAAGGCTTCCGGATTTGGAGAGGCTTACAAGAAGGCGTTGCATGAGCCCGTCCAGGCTTTTTCTCTGCACGGCTACGGCGAATGCCTGGGCCGCTGGGAAAACTATGTGGAGATCAACCCCAACGTATTGGATACGTTCGGGATTCCTGTTCTTAATTTCCACATGAAGTACGGTGAGAACGAGTTTGCCATGGTGAAGGACATGGCTGAGTCGGCCGGCGAAATGCTGGAAGCAGCCGGCGCCAAAAACATCACCACGTTTGCGCGCCCTTCAACGCCCGGATGGGCCATTCACGAAGTGGGTGTTGCCCGTATGGGGAAGACTTCGAAGGACTCGGTGCTCAACCAGTTCCAGCAAAGCCACGACGTGAAGAACCTCTTCGTCCTGGACGGTTCGGCGTTTACATCCAGTGCCTGCCAGAACTCAACCCTGACCATCATGGCCCTTTGCACGCGTTCCTGCGATTATCTGTTGGGGGAGATGAAGCGGGGAAACCTTTGACGGGGCGGCCTGACAGTCCAATTAAAGCAATCACTGGTGAGGTGGGATGACCCAGGGGGGAAAGCAGGTCTATGACGTGCTGGTGGTGGGTTCCGGCGCATCCGGCGGATGGGCTTGCAAGCGATTGGCAGAAGCCGGGCTGAAGGTGGCTCTCGTCGATGCCGGCCGGCAGCAGTCTGACAAGAATTTTACGGAGCATGAGCCCGCATTCAAATTGAAGTACCGCGACATGGCTCCGGAAGTGATTCGCCGGACGCGGCCCCGGCAAAAAGACTGCTACGCCTGCATGGAATATAACTACGACTGGTTCTGCAACGACCTCGATGAACCTTATACGACCGCCGAAGGCATGCCCTTCAGCTGGCAGGGGCGCATGCGGGTGACCGGCGGCCGCACTAACGTCTGGGGCCGGCAGAGTTACCGGTTGAGTGATCTCGATTTCAAGGCCGCCTCTCACGATGGTTACGGCGACGACTGGCCGCTCAGCTACAAGGACCTCGCACCCTATTACGACATCGTGGAAGAGTATGTCGGCATCACCGGCATCCCGGAAGGCGTTTATGAACTGCCCGACGGGAAGTTCCAGCCGCCCATGGGACTGACGTGCGCGGAAACCCTGCTGCGGAAGCAAGTGAAAGAGAAGCTGGGCCGGACAGTCACCCTGGGGCGCTCGGCCAACCTGACGAAACCGATCAACGGGCGCGCTGCCGTGCCATTACTGCGGCCCCTGCGAGCGCGGCTGTGTGACGCATTCCTATTTCAATAGCTTCTTCACAACGGTGGCGGACGCCTTGAAGTCCGGCAACTGCACCCATATTCCCAATGCCATGGTCTACAAGGTCCTGATGGACCCGGACCGCAACCGCGCCAAAGGGTTGCTCTATATAGACCGCAACACGCGGCAGCCGAGGGAAATTTATGGGCGTGTGGTGGCGCTCTGCGCGCAGTCACTGGAGTCTGTGCGCATCCTTTTCAACTCGGCCAACCGGCAGTACCCGAACGGTCTGGCTAACTCCAGCGGCGTGCTGGGCCATTATCTGATGGACCATATCTCCGGCGGGGGCGCCACGGGCGAACTCCCGGGACTGACCGGTAAACCCACCCTTAACGGTCCCAATCGGCCCGACGGCATTTATGTGATCCGGTTTCGCAACACTCACAATGGACCCCGTTCGAGGAAGTTCCTTCGCGGCTACGGGTTCCAGGGTGGAGGTGGAGTGGGGTTCAACTGGAATGCGCATGGTTTCGGCGAGGCGTTCAAGAAGGCTATTCAGGATCCTGTTGTTTCGATCAGCCTTGGGGGCTTTGGCGAGTGCCTGGCGCGCTGGGACAACTATGTGGAGGTCAATCCGAACGTCGTGGATACCTATGGGATTCCCGTTCTGAATTTCCACATGAAATACGGCGAGAACGAATATGCCATGCTGAATGACATGGCAGAATCCGCCGCCGAGATGCTGGAAGCAGCGGGCGCAAAGAACGTCAAGACCCACGCCCGGCATGGTACTCCTGGCTATGCGATCCACGAAGTTGGCGTTGCCCGCATGGGTGACAATTCCAAAGCGTCGGTCCTCAACCAGTTCCAGCAGAGCCATGACGTCAAGAACCTCTTTGTTCTGGACGGAGCTGGTTTCACTTCCACGGCCTGCCAGAATCCGACCCTTACCATCATGGCCTTGTGTGTTCGTTCCTGCGACCGCATGATGCAGGAATTGAAGCGCGGAAATCTCTAAGGGCAGCGACGCGACAGTATGGGGTTGTGCGGGCATGCGGGCCTTGCGGCTTTGCGCCGTGTAACTGTGCGCCCGGCGGTGGCGTCTAAGGGTTTGATATTCGGCCGTTTTCGCGCGAGGGGTGCGTCGGGGCGGCTTCCACACGAAAGGGGCAAACATAATGCGGAGATGGAGAATTGCGGCTGCGGCCGCAATGGGGTTTTCATTGGGTTTCTTACTGTTGACAGGTGCTGGGCAAGCGCCTCGATTCCTGGCGCAATCGGGGCCAAAGTCGGTGGGGCAATCCGCTCAACCCCCGGTCGCGAGGACGGCGGCGGAGGCTTACAAGAACATCAAGGTTCTCAAGGATATTCCCTCCTATGAGTTGATTCCCACCATGGAGTTTATTTCAGCGTCGCTCGGCGTGCATTGCGACTACTGCCACGTTGAACACCACTTTGATGAGGACACCAAAAAGCCAAAGCAACGTGCGCGTGAAATGATGCAGATGATGTTCGCCATTGACAAAGACAGTTTCCACGGGCATCTGCAGGTGACGTGCAACACCTGCCATAACGGTGCCCGGCATCCGGCGGGAATGCCGGCGATTGCCGAAGCCGGAGAAGTCCAGGCGCGCCCTGCCCACATGGAAGAGCATGGCCGGCGCGCGAACCTTGCATCGCTTCCGCAGCCGGATGCGATTGTTGGCAAATACGTTGCAGCGCTGGGCGGTGCGGATGCTCTGCGAAAGGTCCAGAGTCGCGTGATGACGGGCACGATGACAGCCTTTGGGCACACCATGCCTGTCGAGATCTATGCCCAGGCTCCGGATGAGATGGCCAGCGTGATAAAGTCGCCGCGAGGGCAAAGCATGACGGTCTATAACGGCCAGGAGGGATGGGCGTCCATGATGCCCCGTCCGCCGCACGCGCTGGAAGGCAGTGAACTGGACCGGGCGCGGCTGAATGCGAACTTCTATTTCCCACTCGATATCCAGAAGATTTTCACCTCGATGCGCGAGAGGCCGCCGCAAAAAGTCGGCGATGAGGAAGCCTTTGTAGTGCTGGGCATGCGGCCGGGCAAGCCGCCTGTCGAACTGTTCTTCAGCAAGCAATCGGGGTTGCTGCTGCGGATGGTCTATTTTACCCAGACGGCGCTCGGGCGCCTGCCGCAGCAGACCGACTATTCCGATTACCGCGAGGTTGACGGAGTGAAAGTGCCGTTCCAATGGACCGTTGCCCAGCCGCATGGCCAGTCAACGGTGCAGGTGGCGCAGGTGCAGCAGAATGTCCCCATCAGTGCTTCGAAGTTCTCCGTCCCGGCAGGGCACGGGCCGGCTGGCCATTAGCCGGCAGCAATGGATGGCACGCACGGGCTGCGGCTTGGAATCCCGCGGCCCGTGTTCGTGGTGAGTTCTGTCAACGGAAGTACAACGCGCTGCAGCCCGGGTGGCAATTGCCGGCGGGTTGGGTTCCCTCTCTAGTACTTGCGCAGGACGCCAATCACGCGCCCTTGAATCTTGACGTTTCCCGCAGGCACAATGATGGGATCCATCTGGGCATTGGCGGGCTGGAGCCGAACCTTTTCCGCCCCTTCCAGGAAGAACCGTTTCAGCGTGGCATCTGTTTCACCGACCAGCGCCACCACAATGTCGCCGTTTTGCGCGGTCGTTGAGTTCTCCACCAGGATGTAATCGCCATCGCAAATGTGGTCATCCACCATGGAATCGCCTTTCACCCGCAGAACATAAATTCTGTCCCTGCGGCTGGTGAAGTCGCCCAGCGAAAAATTCTCCGGCTGAGGAATCGCTTCCACGGGCTGCCCGGCAGCGATGTAACCGAGCAGTGGGAAATCAAGATTCGGCAGAGGATGGAAGTGAATGGAGTCACTGGGCATTGCTGGAAGTGGTGCGCGTCCGGGTTCAGGTTGGCCCGCCCCCGTTTGCATGAACTCTTTCCCGTAAGGAACAGACCCGGGGACGGCAACCACTTCCACCGAGCGGCTCTGGTTGTACCGGCGCCGGATGAATCCCTTCTTTTCAAGGACCTGCAGGTGCTTGTGCACGGTGGCGAGTGAGGAAAGATGAAGCCCGGACGCCATCTCCTCAAAGCTCGGTGAATAACCGTGCCGGTTGATAAAGTGGACCAGGAAATCCAGGACCTGTTTTTGCCGCCGTGTCAACGCCATCTGATTCCTCCTGCAGTGGCCGGACTGGGAGCCACATTGACTACATTTGAGGCTATTATAGGCGAATAAAAAGCGAATGAGCAAGAAAAAATGTTAAACCTCGCCGGTACCCGCTGTGGATACGGCAGGGACGATGCGGCTATGGGTTGTCACCCTATTTTAGTGGCGTTAACAGGATTCATCAAAACGCGAGGTTGCCAAGGCATGGCGCAACTGAATCGCACGCCAAAGCTTTCTGTTTTCATCCGCGGAAGTTTCCCGTGAATGTCATGCCTGCGGGCGTCCTGGTTAGTGTTGGGTTAATCAGGTTGCCATTGGTGGCGTTTCAATTGACAGTGGAGCACTCGTTAAGATATCCTGCCGTTAAATTCTTAAGCTAGCAAACGAACGACTTGCTGACTTTCGAGGGGGGCAAGTCACCGTGAAGAAGGCCGTAGGCCTCATTGGCGTCGTAATATTTCTTTTGACGAACTGCGGGGGCGGTTCGAGCGCCCCTGTTTCGCCGAGTCTGGTATCTCCACAGCCATCCGTCGCCATATCACCCGGTACACAGCTGAGCATTGACGCAGGGCAGACCGTGACATTCACGGCCAGCGTCACCAATGACTCCAACAGCCAGGGTGTTTCCTGGAGCGTATCCGGAAGCGGTTGTAGCGGCAACTCCTGCGGAATACTCACCAATACGACCAAAACAGCGGCAACTTACAACGCTCCATCCAGCGTTTCTTCCGCCCTGGCAGTGACGGTGAAAGCCACTTCTGTGGCAAAGAGCAGCGTTTCGGCTCCGTCGACGGTGACTGTGAATCCGTCTCCCGTCGTGACCACTGCCTCGCTGCCGGGGGGGGTGGTGGGAAATTCCTATAGCGCCACCTTGAAGGCCAGCGGCGGGACAGGGTCCCTTTCCTGGAATCTTGCGTCGGGAAGCAGTCTGTCGGCCGGACTTTCGCTCGATGCCAGCACGGGAGTGATTTCCGGCTCCCCCACCGCTTCAGGGACAACGAACTTTACCGTTCGGGTCACAGATTCGGCGCCTACGCCAGTGTCAGCCACCCAGTCACTGAGCATCACCATTGCAAACCGGCTCATCATCACAACGGCTTTGCTGCCGAACGGGTCGGTGAACGTGGCGTACAGTACGACGTTGCAGACCAGCGGCGGAACGAAGCCCTATTCGTGGTCGATTACAACCGGCAGTCTTCCTGCCGGGCTCTCACTTGACGCCAGCACCGGGGTGATTTTCGGGACCCCCGCAACTTCAAAGAACTACTCCTTTACCGTGCAGGTGGCCGATGCATCCACGCAGACGGCGACGCGACAGCTCAGCATCACCATCGAACCGGCTTTGACGATTACCACGGCTTCACTGGCTGACGGCACGGTAAATGTGGCGTACAGCAACACTGTTGAAGCTGCCTATGGAACACTGCCCGTGACCTGGAACATCAGTTCGGGCGCTTTGCCGGCCGGGTTGACGCTGGGTGCCGGCAGCGGAGATATTTCCGGGTCACCCACCGTGGCCGGGACCTCGAATTTTACCGTGATGGTGACGGATTCCAGCACACCGCCGCAGACAGCCACTCAGCAACTCAGTATCACCATCAACAGTGTAGGAGCGAACAACACAGAACTGAGCGGGCGTTACGCCTTTCTGCTGAGCGGTTACGACACCCATGGAAATCGCGTGGCGGCGGCAGGAAGTTTTGTGGCGGACGGTGCGGGAGGTATTACGGGTGGCGTGGAAGACTTGAACGACAGGGGTGTCGCGCCGCAAGCCAGCCTGACTATCAATTCAGGCACCTATTCGGTGGGAGCGGACAACCGGGGGACCATCACCTTTACCAACTCCTCAGGGTCCACCTACACCATGGCGATCGCCGTGGGGAGTCTGGTTGCGGGCACGGCGGAGAAGGGCTCCGCTGTGGAGTTTGACTCGAGCGGTTATCTCATGAGCGGCGTGATTGAATGGCAGAACAGTGCCTCATTCCTGAAACAGGACATCACGGGCAGCTACGCTTTTGGCTTTACCGGTTCTGACATGGCAGGGAGCCGCCTGGCTGTTGCGGGCCAGTTGACAGCCGATGGCTCAGGGGGCATCACGGGCGGGGTGTTTGACGCTGATGACAGCGGCACCCCCACAACCTCTGGCGCAATTGCCAACAGCAGCACTTACAGCGTTGATACCACGACGGGACGGTGTGCCGTAACGCTCAACAGTGTTTCGCCGGCACCCTCTGTTTATGTTGCTTACATTGTTTCAGCCAGCAGAATGCTGGCGCTCAGTATGGACACAGCTTCGACCTCAGGACTCGTGACGGGAGAGATCGATGCGCAGACAGGTGGTCCATATTCGAACAGTTCACTCAGTGGGCCGGTGGTGATGGGTGTTGACTCGTCTGGAGCCGATGGGTCACACGTCACGCTGGGCGTTGTCACATTGGACGGCAACGGCAATGCTGACTTCTCCATGGACACAAACGGCGCGGGGGCATTGACCACGGTGACGGGCAGCGGAACCTATACGACCCCTGACGCGTCGACCGGACGCTTCACACTGATGCCTCCTCAGGGTTTGCCTTCGCTGGCCGGCTATCTGGTTTCCGCGAACCGGGCATTTGTGGTCGGGATAGACAGCGGTGTTACTGCGGGAACCTTTCAGGCACAAACCGCCGGGCCGTTCACGAATTCCTCACTGAACTTTACCGGCTTCTTTGGCGCCCAGGAGTTTGCAGGGGCGCCGGTTCCGCCTCCGTACGGAGTTTTCCCGGCGACGTTGAGCACCAAGGTGGTCTCCTTTGATGGCGCCGGAAACATCTCGACCGTCACTGACCAGAATGTGCAGGGGACGTTGCTTGCCGGACAAACGAACTCTACAACCTACTCAGTGTCCTCAAACGGAAGAGTGGTCCTGGGGTCCGGATCGTCGATTTTTTACGTCGTATCGCCGACAAAGTTTGCCGCCATGGGGGCAAACCCGGGCGATCCCAACCCAACCCTGGGGTCCGGCCAGCAATAGCTTGCCGCCCGCGCTTTAGTATCCGGCTCGGGGGCTTCCGTTCGAATGGGACGATGACGAGCGGAAGGTGAGCCAATCGGCCTGCACTTTGTCCCAGCCCTGAATCAGCAGGCCCTGCTCCTCAAAAAAGCTGCGGATGCGCGGCCGGTTCCAGCCGGCGATCTCTTCCAGGATGGGCACGAGGACGCTGAGAGCATCGTCACTGAGGACGGTCCTCCGGGCAATCTGAGCGATGGTACGGGCCTCTGAAACTGCCACGGTGAAACCCTCGCGCCGATTGACGTGGAGCATGACGTGTACGTCGGAGCTGCCGTCACCCACATAGATGACTCTGTCCGCGCCAATCTGCAGCAGGCACTGGAGATCGTCGAGCGTGGTGACCTTGCCGTACCCCGCGTTGACCCGGACGATGCCTTCCACGCGGCCGGCACTGTCATAGCGTAACTGGGTTCCATGGACGTGGTCCGGCGGGATGACGTTTTCGAGCGCGGATTCCACCACTTCCTGCGGGGCGGCGGAAAGGACGTGAAATTCAAAGGCGTAACCTTCAATGGCGCTGCTGAGCAGGTCCCGGAGCTGCTGGATGTTTCGCTTGAGCCGGATGTTCTTACCCGCCCGGGTCAGGTGTTCCTTGCGGACACGGGCGTGCAGGTCAGGATCATGGAGCAGAAGGTAGGATAGCTCGGCGCCCTGCTGGACGAAGTTCTGTACCGAGAGGATTGCGGTCTTGCGTTCAAATTCTCTGCCGGGAATGCCCACTATCTCGCTCAGGACGTACCCGGAATCATGGAAGCTGAGCGTCTGGTCAAAATCGCTGGCAACCAGATAACGCTTTAAGATTTTTGCTGAGTTTTGCATAGGCTCCCTCCTTTTCACTCTGGCTGAACTGCGCCAATGCGGGAACGGGTTAAAACTACATTGTGGGTGACGATTATTACGGTGGAGTTAATTTGTGATTAAATCAGAGTGAACGCATCATGGGGTCCAGTTCTTGCCTTTTCGTGATCTGCTGTTGGTCGACCATGGCACTCCTTCATCTTGGCGGAGGTTGCCATCTCGCGTCCAATCGATAAAATTGATAGGGAGCATAAGGCCGGGAGCGGGCCAGAAAATGCCCGGGATGCCAATGCATCTGAAGTTGGAGGTATGCTATAGTGTCTGCTAGGGAGTCCAAATAGGGGTGCCCACCGAAGGAGTAGCGACTTAAATGACGAAGCATGTCCGTCTGGTTGTTATCTTTTTGTCCTCGCTGCTGATTTTTTACGTCATCATTGGAGGCGTTCTTGGCCGCGGAAGCACTGACCAGGGGGAGAAATCCTATCGCGACCTGGGCGTCTACAGCCAGGTCCTTTCCAGAATCCAGCAGGAGTATGTGACCCAGCCAAACATGAAGAATGTGACCAAGGGGGCCATCCGCGGCTTGCTTGAAGCGCTCGATCCCTACAGCACGTACTTTACTCCCGCGGAATATCAGGAATACCTGCAACACCCTCACCCGGGTCCGGCCGGCATCGGGATCTTTCTCTCGAAGAGGATGGGATTTGCCACGGTTGTGTCTGTGCTTCCGAACAGCCCGGCGCAAAAGGCGGGGATTCTTCCCGGCGACCTGATTGATGAGGTGGATGGCAAGCGGATCCGGGAATTGTCAGTAGTCCAGATTAACCGACTGCTGGACGGGGCTCCCGGCACTTCTATCGAAATGTCTGTGATTAAGGGAACCCAGGGCCAGCCGGAAAAACTTACCTTAGCTCGTGAGATCTTGAAGAACGCACCTCTGGTGGCAAAAACGATTGAACCTGCCACAGCGTATTTGCACGTACCTACGTTTGATGAGGGAAAGTCCGATGAAATTGCCGCCCAGCTCAAACAGCTGATTTCCGCCGGAGACAGTAAGATCGTTCTGGATTTGAGGGACTGTGCTGGAGGAAGCGAGAAGGAAGGCGAAAAGACGGCCAATCTCTTTCTTGACCACGGACTCATTACCTATCTTTACGGTCAACGCTACCCCCGAAAAGAAGTTGTCGCGCAGGCTTCTGACCAAATCACGAAGCTGCCGCTGGTTGTCCTGATTAACCAGTCGACGGCCGGGTCGGCGGAAATAGTGGCCGGAGCTATCCTCGATAACAAACGCGGCGACCTGGTCGGCGTCACCAGTTTCGGCGTAGGCGTTTACCAGAAGCTGATTCCTGTGGGGGACGGGTCCGCACTGTTGCTCTCCGTTGCCAAGTATTACACTCCTGACGGGAAGCCCATTCCCGGAAACGGCATCACGCCGAACGTGATGCAGTCTGCTGAAAATGAAGCTGCCGCAGCATCCGGAGAAACAGCAGCACCAAAATTGGGCGGGCCGGACGACAAGCAGCTCCAAAAGGCCCTTCAAATTCTTTCCAAGAAGAGCGCTCCCGAGAAAGCCGCGCACCTGAAACTGCTCAGGCCCGTAGCTGCAAGGTCGTTTAGTCTGCTCGAATGTGTATAACCTGGCTGCCCCTGCAGCAAAAATCTCTAATCTGCTCATCCACGATGTGATGTGATCAGCTTGATTGGTCCTCAAGGGCTTATTGCGCTTTGGGCATGCGAGTCTGTGGGCTTGCCGCGTGTTCTGGTCACCGGTCCGGCTCAAACCCTCAAAGCATGAAGGACACACCAAGAATGAAATGCAGACAAATGCCCGAGAGATTTTCAGGGTTGGAAGGGTGGAGTGCAGGAATCTACTTCTTGATCAAGGCCTGAGCAGCGGCACCGCTCTGGCTCTGTTGCTGAGGGTGGAGCGTGATGGTCAGGTCTCTGTCCAGGCGCATCCCGATCAGCGATCCGGAGGGAAGTACTGCCTGCTTGCCTTTGGGGAGGAAGTATGCGGCGAGCGCGCCTCCAACGCCAGCGGCGATGCCTACACCAATCCCGCCAGCGGCAACGCCGGCCGCAGTCGGAGCCCCAAATAAAATGATCCGTTTTGCCTTACCTGGTCCGCCGCCCTTGAGATCACCCTCGGCATCCACAGTGGAGTTATCTCCTCCGTTCTTACTGGCAAAAACTTCTGTCAGAGAGCCGCTGATTGCCACCTTTTGGCCGTCGGGTAGCGTGAGAGTGTTGAAAAGGACATAAAGCTGGCCGCCTTTCCCGCGATGGGCGGCTCCATGGACTTCCTGGACACGGCCGTCTACGCGAATGCCCTTCGGCAGCACTTCCTGATCTTCAACGAAAACAGGTTCGAGCAGCGTGGTGAAAACAATGTCCCCTTTTTTTGACTTCTTGGAGCTGATCGTTGAGTGCAGGGCGAGCTTGAACTCTGTTCCTTCTGGAATCCAATATTGATTCTGTGCCTCTGCGAGGCTCGTTTGAGCCTGAAGTACGGCAGGAAGCGCCGCCATCACGAGCGCTAACGCCAGAACCTTGAATGTACTCCGCACCATAGGATTCCTCCTCTGCCCGCCTATGGCCCCCCTGAGATAAGACTCCCAGCGACCAATAATTAATTTCACCACTTAACCTTCTTGCCCGTCAAAGAGAAAATGAGAAGAATTGGGCCCCAATCCATCCAAGAGACATCTTACCAGTTGATTATCCGTCCCGCCAGCGCAACCCGGGCCTGAAAAGACCCCAAGCAGTAATTAAGAAGGCTGATCTTCGGGTTGCCTTTCCTCGTCCGGCAGGCGTCCCTACTGGGAGACCAGAGTTTTTGGGGTAGTTCTTATCTTGACAGGACCATGATGTCCCTGATCACATTCATGCTGTCAAGAATCAGCAGCTGCGTTCCCATCATCTTGCGCGAATAGCCGGAGAGCAAGAGGTGGCAGCCGCCGCGAGAGCCTCACAGGGCACGGCCTAAGCCTTTTCTGTAACCTCGGGGGTAGTGTGCAGCCTTCCCGAAGCTATTTCTCTAATCCCGGCGGCAGATTGCTTCCGCGCTTGGCCAGCCCCGGAGGAAGGTCTGACGGGTATTCGCGGAAATAGTTGCGGATGATTTCCCGGTCGTGAACAGAGAGCGCCACTCGCGCGCTTTCTTTTTATTGTGGCTGTGGCCGTGTTCCTTGTGCTCCTCGCCCATGACTGCTGTGACCCTCTCCTTGATTTCCCATCTCCCAGGCGGGTTGGCTTGGATTGGGGGTGGGGGCGGCTGAAGCAGCTTTCAGGCTGAAGAACAGGCATCGGGCAACGACGGAACCGATTGCTTTGCAACGTCCCATGCTGCCTCCTCTTTTCCTATTGCCCATCTCGGGCGCGCAATCTGGTGATATGCCGAGGTTCAGTCTTGCGACGCCACCCGACCGGTCCTGTCCCCTCCCCTTAAATTCCTGCTCCGGGCACACCCGCGCGAAAACGCGGTCGTTGTTCCGGAGTTCTGCTCAGCGTATAGCAGGCTCATCGGAGAACGGGTCAGATTCCCACAGAGTTACGGACTTGCGATGAGATATCTCCTTGTTTTTTTGGCCTAACGTTCGTTGACGTTGCCGGACCCCCACTCTATAATGAGCGGGGAAGTCAGTCAGGGCGACGATGAAGAAGTTTTTTGGCTTACTACTGATCGGATTTTTTCTCGCGGGATCCTCCTCCGCACAGACCACTCAAAAACCTAACTCCGGCCCGTCCTCCAGCCAGAGTCCTGGTCAGAAC
This sequence comes from uncultured Acidobacteriota bacterium, assembly GCA_963731705.1. Taxonomy (GTDB): domain Bacteria; phylum Acidobacteriota; class Terriglobia; order UBA7540; family UBA7540; genus SCRD01. The sequence continues at coordinate 35,001 of CAVSWQ010000045.1, read as the reverse complement.
GCAGCGGCGCAGATTCAGATCAACGTGAATTTGGAGAACGTGCTGTTCACAGTTCTCGACAAGAAGAATCGGTTAGTGACGAATCTCAAGAAGGAAGACTTCAAAGTTTACGAAAACGGCAAACCCCAGAAGATTCTTTTCTTCAATCGTGAGGCGAACCTTCCGCTCCGCATCGGAGTTCTGATTGATACCAGCAACAGCATCCGGATGCGATTGCACTTTGAACAGGAATCCGCCACCGATTTTCTTTACGATACCATCCGGCCGGACACAGACAGAGCTTTCGTTGTGGGGTTCGATGTTGAGCCGGTGATGGTGCAGGACTATACAGGTGACCTTGACAAGTTGAAGCAGGGCATTAATTCTCTCCAGGCGGGTGGTGGAACGGGCCTCTACGACGCCATTTATTTTGCCTGCAAGGAAAAGATGATCTATACCCCTGCGCCGGAACCCTATCTTCGGCGCGTCCTGATTGTAGTCTCTGACGGCCAGGACAACTTTAGCCAACACTCGCGGGAAGAGGCGCTCTCTATGGCACAGAAGGCGGAAGCCACTATCTATGCCATCAGCACCAACTGGTATGGACTGCATACCCGGGGCGACAATGTCCTCAAGTATCTGGCGAAAGAAACAGGTGGTGACGCTTTCTTCCCGGTTGAGGCCGCCGATCTGGCCGGAGAATTCCAGAAGATCGGCAAAGAGTTGCGCAGCCAGTACAGCCTGGCGTACGCCATTACAGCCCACGACGGCAGCTTCCGCAAAATCGCCATCAAGATGGACAGGAAAGGATTACGCGTGCAGGCAAAGGCCGGATACTTTGCTCCCTCCCGGTAATCCTTTGGCGTGAACATCACCGGGTTATCATTCCGACCCCGCTTTAGACTTCACAGTTGATCATCAGCGGCCGGGAACGGACAGAGGGTTTTCCCCGCCCATGAGCTTCGCCTGTCAGGCAGAAGGGTTCCATCTTTGTTTGCACGGGAAACCGCGCAGGATTCCATCCTGAATTTCACGAGTGCGGATAATATCCGCTTCGGGCTTGCACTTTGTAATTGCCGTGAGTGACGCGAACTTTGATCTTGCGAAACCCGGAATCTTTTCTGGAGTTGGATGGAGTGTAACCTAGAAGATACTGCGTTCGGAGTTCGTCGGCGATTTCCTGGAACGCTGCCGAGGTATTGTTGATCTTTTTAACTTTGATGACGTCTCCCCCGGTTTGCTCGCAGAGTTTGCGCAGGACCGAGTCTCCCCTGAATCCCATATTGCCGAATCCGTAAAAGGCACGATCAACGATGTCGATGGCATAAATGATGCAATCGGATTTCTGCGCGGCTTCGAGCGCCTGGTTAAGGCTTTCCTTGCTTCCTTGATCCTCGCCGTCTGTGAGGAGGATCAGCACCTTCCGCCCGACTTCATGGCTCATCAATTCATTGGCAGCCAGATAAACCGAGTCGTAAAGATGTGTGCCTCCGACGCCGCGGCTTGGCAGCGGTGAAGGTAACACACCGTGGCCGCCTCCGTTGATGACAGTGGCATCGATTGCGTTGTCCAGCCGACGCTGGTCGATCGTGAAATCCTGCAGAAGTTCCACCTCAAGATCAAAGTGGATGACGCACGCCAGGTCCTTGGGCCGCAGCACCTGACGGAGAAAAGCTTTGGCTTCACGTTGCTCGACGTCCAGAACTCTTTCCTGACTTGGACTCGTGTCGATCATGATGGCGAGAGTCAGTGGTGTGTCTGTTTCGCGCGTGAAGTAAGAAATTTTCTGCGGGGTGTTGTCTTCTTTGATTTCGAAATCATTCTTGGTGAGATTGGGAATAAGTCGCCCGTGCTTGTTTCGTACCACGGCATAAACGTTGACCGCCTCCGTTGTGACTTTCAGCGTCGGTCCGGTTGTTTGCGGGACTTCCTGCGCCGCAGCGCCCGCCACGGCAGACAACAGCAGCACAAGCATGAAGCCTGCTATTGATGCGGTCCCGAAGCATCTGCCGATATTTTTCTGTTGCCGTGTCGTCATCCGATTCATCCTCACTTTCAGTTTACTTGGATGCAGTGAAAAACGCTCGCGCTTTGAAGTTTTCAGAGAAAGAAAAGTTTGATGAGACGATGTGAAGTTTTTCGGAGGTGACGAAAACAATGCGAGAAGAATATTTTTTTACACTCGATTCAAAATCGCGACTTCACTTTCTTCTTGACAAGATTCTCGACTGTCACTATACATTGTGACTGAGCACGCGCTCCGTCAGCAATTAGCTGACGCGATCTCAACAACGTTCGAGAGGAGAATAGAATGGCAGTAGCCAAGAAGAAAGCAAAGCCGAAGGCCAAAGCAAAGCCGAAGGCCAAAGCCAAGGCAAAGCCGAAGGCGAAAGCGAAGCCGAAAGCCAAAGCCAAGGCAAAGCCCAAAGCCAAAGCGAAAAAGAAGAAGAGGTAACACTCTTCAGGCAGATTGAAAGAGAAGGTTCGGGGATGCAGTGATGCATCCCCGAACTTTTTTATGTTGCCTTTTCCCGCGCCCAACAACTTTCCCGTTCCTGTTTCAAATCAAGATTTATTCCGACGGATAATCTTCCGGCGCATTGAGTTCCCGCGTCGTTTCATCAACCGGTTCAAGTTCCGCAATGTCCTCGCCCGTGGCCGCGCCGAGTTCCTTGAATTTGCGCACAGAAGGCAGAACGCGCGATTCGAGTGATCCGACCGCGCGGTTGTAGTTGTCCGTCGCCCGTTTCAAAGAGGAGCCAACCCCTTCGAAGTGTCCCAGAAAGGTTCGCACCCGGTCGTAGAGATCTTTTCCAAGTGCGCTGATCTCCCGCGCGTTTTGTGCAACCTGTTCCTGTCGCCACCCGAATGCCACGGCCCGCAGCAGAGCAATCAGTGTGGTAGGCGTCGCGATCACCACGTGCTTCTGCATTCCGTCTTCCAACAGCGTGCGGTCCTGTTCGAGCGCGGCGCTGAAAAATGATTCCCCTGGCAGAAAGAGCACGACAATTTCAGGCGCGGGATCAAACTGATCCCAGTATGCCTTGGCTGAGAGTTCCTTCATCCGGTCACGCACAAGCTGCGCGTGCCGGGAGAGTTTTTCTCTGCGTTCGTCTTCGGTTGTCGCCGCCGCCGCATCCAGAAAAGCCTGGAGCGGCGCTTTTGCATCCACAGCGATCCCGCGGCCGTTGGGCAGGTGGACAATCATGTCCGGACGCTGGCGGCCTGTGGCGGATTCAAAATTTTCCTGCTCGGTGAAATCGCAATGCTTCGACATGCCCGCCAGTTCCGCAACGCGCCGCAGTGTCATTTCTCCCCAGCGACCTCGTACTGCCGGTCCGCCCTTCAAAGTGTTCGCCAGGGTTCCCGTTTCTTTCTGCAACTGCTGGTTCACCATCGCCAGATTGCGTAGTTGTTCCTCCAGCGATCCATACGCGTTTTGCCGGGTCTTCTCCATCTCCTGGATTTGCACTTCGTAGCGTTTCAGGGTTTCAGTCAGCGGGCTGACCAGTCCCTTGATGGCCTGTTCACGCGTTTCGAGTTCACCCTTCGCCTGGGCCTGGATGGTTTCAAACGTGCTGCGGGCCAGTTCGATGAATGCCTGGTTGTTGCTTTTCAGTGCTTGTGCGGAAAGAGCCTGAAACACGTCTGCCAGTTTCTCGCGCGCTTCTTCAAGCATTCGCTTCTGGTCTTCCAGGTTTGCCTGCGTTTCCGTCAGGCGAGTTTCCGCCGCCACTCGAAGGTTACCTTCGTTCCTGGTCTGTTGTTCGCCCGAGGCTAATTTTGTCTGGAGGTCCACAACCTGAGAGCGAAGTTCGCCGACCAGGCTTTCCGCAGCCCTCGTTTTCCCTTCGGTTTCGACTCGCAACGCAGAAAGAGAGGAGTTCCGGCGGAGTCCGGCCAATAGCCATCCGACCACTCCCCCAACTGTAATTCCGACTATGAACAGGATCCATGGGTTCATGATTTCTCCCAGCTCTTCATCGACATCTTAGAAGCAACGCGGATCAAAAATCTTCTTCATGCGCAGGGCAGACCGGAACAAATTCGCAATACCTGCACGCAAAACCTGGTTTGGCTGGAAAAATCATCCGGCGGATTTCTTCTGCCACTCCCAGGATTTTTTGCTGGACTGCGTCCAGTTCCTTTTGCGTCCTTACGCTCGCCACCGGCTGATTGTTTGTGAGGTTGTAGAAAATCAGTCCTTCAGGTTCAAGCCCCATCTGGTTGCGCGCGGCAAGAGCATAGACGGAAAGCTGCAGGCTCTTGTCCGCGTCTTTCTGTGTTCGGGGCCGGCCGGTTTTGTAATCCACCAGTTGCACCAGCTTCGGCTCGCGAGGCTTGACGGGATTGATTTGGTCGATGCGGCCTTCGAGCACCACGTCCTGCATGTCGAGTTCAAAGTGGACTTCCATTCGCACGCCGTCTGCGGAAATCGGCATCGCGTTGTGGCGATCCGCAAATTCACGCAGTTGGCTAAGGCCGGATTTCTGGTATGTCTCTTCCTGGTAGGAATCCTCAAAGCCCACGTTTTTCCAGGAGCCGAGGTAAAACTGGCTCAAATCGTCAAAGGCGACTTTCCCCTCTTTGCGCAGATTGAAATAATGGCGCACCGACTGGTGCATGATGTTGCCAAACGTCAGGGCGGCCTGCGGACCCGTTGGAATCCGGTAGAGGTGGCTGAATTTGAATTTCAGCGGACAGTCTAGATAGGTCTCAATGGCCGTTGCGCTGAGACGAAGTTTTCCGTCGGACGGTGTGGTGGGAACTGCTTGTGCCCATTCCGCCAGCGGTGGCCGGACCGTATCGGGCGCGGGAGCAGGCTCTCCGAAAAGAGTCTGCTGCGAAGGATGATTGCTGCGGACAGTCTTCTTTGAGGGTGGCTTCGATGGTTCGGTCCTTTCAGATGCTTCATTCATTTCTGTTGCTTCTTCAAACTCGACCTTTGCGATGTCTCTTCCTTCCACCACCGTGTCGGAAAGAAGATCGTCGATGAAGACGGATGCCTTTCTCCCCTTCCTGCCGACGCTCGAAACGTAGAGCTGTTCCTGCGCACGCGTCATCGCCACGTAAAACAGCCGGCGCTCTTCTTCAAGATGGAGGTTGACCGGTGGCACGGGTCCCTTGCGAAGCTCGTCGGGAAATTCGATGACCGGTCTCTTTTCGCCATGAGGAAAGCGCCGCGAGGCAACACTCAGAATGAAGACGACGGGAAATTCGAGGCCCTTTGACGAGTGGACGCTCATCATCTGCACGGCGTTCACCGGGCCTGGCGGTTCCGGCACTTCTATTTTCCCGCCGGCTTCCAGAAAGTAGCCGAAGTACTCCATGAACTCCGGCAGCTTGCGAGTCTCGCTCTTTTCCTCCCACTTCTCCAGGAATTTCTTGAAGGCTTCCAGGCAGGCTGCATCGCTGCTGCCGGGAACAAACTTCAGTTCAAGGAGCTCGGTCATCCGGTCCAGAAGGGCGGTCACCGAGACGTGCTCTGATTTCTTTCTGAGTTCAACGAGAATGGATTTCAGTTCCTGCCAGCGCGTGCTCTGAAGGTCAGCTTTGAAGAGCGATTGCTCAGTTTGCCGGATGGCGTCGTAAATCGAGTAGCGGCCCCGTGCGGCCTGCCTGCGCAGGTCCAGCGCCAGCCGTTCCGGAAACTTCCAACGGCGCACAAGGAGCACTCGCGTGAGGCTGATGTTGTCATGGGGAGAATGGACCAGGCGCAAATAAGCCAGCAGGTCGCGAATGATGGTTGTGGAGAGAAGCGAGAGTCCTCGGATGACAAAGGGAATTTTCCGTCGGCGGAATTCGCGCACCAGAAGATCTCGATGGCTGTGTGCACGATAGAGTATCGCAATTTCTGTGATAGCTCGTTTTCCCCGAATGAGGTCCTGTACCAGACCGGCAACACCATCAGCCTCCACAGTGTAGTCGGGCGAAGAGAGCAGGAAAACGTTGGCGCCTTCGGGATTTTCCGTGACCAGCGGCGGCTTCTTGCCATCACGCTCGTTCCGGGCGATCACCACATCTGAAGTCCGCAGGATTCTTCGGGTGGAGCGGTAATTACGGTTAAGATATACCTCCTCGGGTGCGGGAAACACTTCCTTGAACATGTCGAAAGTGCCGTGCGCGGCGCCACGGAAACGATAGATGGCCTGGTCCGGATCACCCACCGCGGTGATGTTGAAGGGTGGCGCAACCAGGCGCTTCAGCAGTTGCACCTGTCCGTAGTTGCTGTCCTGGAATTCATCTACCAGGATGTAGCGGAACTGCCGGTGGTATTCTTCCAGCGTTTCCGGTTCGCGGTCCCAGAGATGAACCACTTCGCTGATCAGGGTGCCCAGGCTCGAATAACCGGCCTCCTCAATCAGGCGCAGGCTGGTGCGAAACACGCGCGCAAGCTCCTGCTGTTTGCGAAGCTCCCCCTCCTGCAGCAGCCGTTCGGCCGGGTCGAGTGATGCCGCGCGCGCCTGCAATTCACTCTCGCGCTTGCGGACATACGCCTCAAATTCTTCCGGCCCAACAAGCTCATCCTGGCACTGCGAGAAAAAGTTGTTCAGGTCGTGGAGAAAAGCGCCGGGCGCGGCGAGCTTCTGGTAATACTCCAGGCCAAGCTGTTCCATCCTTCGGCGGAGGAAGATCCATATATCGACTTTGTCGAGCAGCTCCCGCTCAAAATGACGCTTGAGCAGGACGCCATAGCAGAACGAGTGAAAAGTGGAAATGTGGGGGCTGGTGTCGAGGCCGGGCAGCTCTTTCGTCACGCGGCTCTTCATTTCTGCCGCTGCCTTTTCGGTGAACGTCAGTGCCAGGATGTTTTCCGCCCGGAGCCCAGACGCGTTTTCAAGCAGGTGAACAATCCGCTGGGTAATGACGCGCGTTTTCCCGCTGCCAGGACCGGCAATCACCAGCAGCGGTCCTTCGCCGTGTTCCACTGCCTTCCGTTGTTCAGGGTTGAGGTTATACATGCGGGTCCGCCGGACATTATTCCGCCATTCAGCACCCCGAGACAAGGATTAAACGCTCGCCCCTGGTTGTGGATGACCACATTATTCCTAAATGACTATGTTACAATGAAGAGTTTTGATATTCATTAAAGGAGAGACCTGAGTGGCAGAGATTGATCTTATCGTAGGTCGTGAGATTCTTGATTCCCGCGGCAACCCGACCGTGGAAGCGGAAGTCCGCCTTCGCGACGGCGCGTTTGGGCGGGCAGCGGTTCCTTCCGGCGCTTCCACCGGAGAACATGAAGCCATTGAGTTGCGGGACGGTGACAAACGCCGCTACCAGGGCAAGGGCGTGCTGCAGGCCGTGGAAAACATCAACACGGTGATTGCGCGCGAACTGGGCGGGCATGAAGCCAGCCGGCAGGCCGAGGTCGACGAGCGCCTGATTGAGCTGGACGGAACGCCCAACAAGAGCAACCTGGGCGCAAATGCGATCCTTGCCGTTTCCATGGCCGCCTGCCGGGCTGCGGCGCGTTCGGCCGGGCTGCCGCTCTATCGCTACCTCGGCGGGATTTCGGCGCGCGTGCTGCCGGTGCCCATGATGAACGTGCTGAACGGCGGCGTGCATGCGGACAACACGGTGGACTTTCAGGAGTTCCTGATCATGCCGGTGGGCGCGGAGACTTTTTCCAGCGCCCTGCGCATGGGCGTCGAGACGTTCCACACGCTGAAGAAGATCCTGAAAGAGCATGGTTATTCAACCTCGGTGGGCGATGAGGGCGGATTCGCTCCCAGCCTGAAGTCCAACGAAGAGGCTATTGAGCTGATTCTTGAAGCAATTGAGGCCGCGGGCTTTTCCGCCGGCCAGGACATCGCGCTGGCGCTCGACCCGGCTGCCAGTGAGATGTTCCAGGATGGCAAGTACGTCTTCTTCAAGTCAGACAAATCGGCAAAGTCCGCAGACGAGATGGTTGAACTCTACGCCGACTGGGTACAGCAGTATCCGATCATATCCATTGAAGATGGCCTTGCCCAGGACGACTGGGAAGGCTGGAAGAAGCTGACGAAAGAACTGGATGACAAGATTCAGCTTGTGGGTGACGACATTTTCGTCACCAGCACCGAGCGGCTTCGGCAGGGCATTGACGAGGGAGTCGCCAATTCCATCCTTATCAAGCTGAACCAGATCGGGACCGTCACGGAAACCATGGCCGCCATTGACCTCGCCAAGCGCAATGGCTATACGGCCGTTGTCTCCCATCGTTCCGGCGAGACCGAAGACCCCTTTATTGCCGACTTCGTGGTTGGCCTTCAGACCGGACAGATCAAGACCGGTTCGGCCAGCCGCACAGACCGCGTTGCCAAATACAATCAACTGCTGCGCATTGAAGAGGAACTTGGCGAATCCGCAGAATTCCTGGGCAAATCTGCCGTTGCCTCATCATAACAGCAGGGACGATAGGCCAGGGATTAGGGAAGGTGGATGTAAGTTAAGCCTTAAACGCTAATCTCTGACCTCTGCCCCCGACCATATTTAAAAGAGATCTATGAAAATACCAAAACCCGTTGTACTCATCATTCTGGATGGCTGGGGGTATCGTGCCGAACGCGAGAATAATGCCATCGCGCTGGCTCAAACGCCCAACTACGATGCGCTGCTGAAAGAATATCCCTCGACGCTGGTGCACACTTCCGGCAGGCGCGTCGGCCTTCCCAATGGCCTGATGGGCAATTCTGAAGTGGGCCATCTGAACATCGGCGCCGGGCGCGTTGTCTACCAGGAAATCAGCCGCATTGACGCCTCCATCGAGAGCGGCGAATTCTTCAAAAAGCCCGAACTGCTGCAGCTGATGGAAGCGGGGCGCAAGACGCGGCTGCACTTTATGGGCCTGCTCAGCGACGGCGGCGTGCATTCCCACCAGCGGCACCTTTACTCGCTGCTGAAGATGGCGCGCGAAAACCACGTCAACGAAGTTTTCGTCCACGTGTTCCTCGACGGCCGCGACACCGCGCCCACCAACGGCGTCAAGTACGTCGAAGCTCTTCAACAGAAGATGCGCGAATACAACGTGGGCCGCATCGCTTCGGTCTCAGGACGTTACTACGCCATGGACCGCGACAACCGCTGGCAGCGCACGCAGCTGGCTTATGATGCGATTGTGAACGGCGAGGGCGTGAAGTCCGATGACCCCGTCGCGGCCATCAAGAACTCTTACAACCAGGACGTCACCGACGAGTTTGTGGTTCCCATCGTGGTCACGGATTCCGAGGGCCAGCCCACGGCCACCATTCGCAGCGACGACGCGGTGATGTTCTTCAACTTTCGCGCCGACCGCGCCCGGCAGATGACTCGCGCCCTTACTTTCCCTGACTTTGATGGCTTCGAGCGCCGTAACAATCCGGAGAAGCTGCACTACCTCTCGATGACCCGCTACGACAAGACGTTCACCAATCCGCACGTCTTCTCGCCGCAAACGCTCACTCACATCCTGGCCGCCGTGATGGCGGAAGCGCAGTTGAAAAACCTGCGCGTGGCGGAAACGGAAAAGTACGCGCACGTCACTTACTTCTTCAACGGCGGCGTGGAAAAAGCCTATCCGGGCGAAGACCGCATCATGGTGCCGTCGCCCAAAGTGGCCACCTACGACTTGCAACCCGAAATGAGCGCCCGCGGCGTGATGGAAACCGTGATCAAGGCCGTCAACGAAGGCAGCCGCGAGGTCATCATCGTCAACTTCGCCAACGCCGACATGGTGGGCCACAGCGGCAAGCTTGAAGCCGCCGTCAAGGCGGTGGAAACCGTTGACGTCTGCCTGGGCGAGATTTACAAGGCTGTCCGCGCCAAGGGCGGGGCCATGATCATCACAGCGGACCACGGCAACGCCGAGCTGATGGTGGATCCCGCCACCGGCGGCCCGCACACGGCCCATACCACCAACCCCGTTCCGCTCATCATGATTGCCGAAGAGGTCCCACAGAAACTTCGCGAAGGCGGAGCGCTGGCCGACATCTCTCCCACCCTGCTCGCCATTCTGGGCATTTCTCTGCCTGCTGAAATGACCGGCCACGACCTGCGCGACGCCGATTACAAAGAGCCCGCAGCCGCCAAGACCGGGCGGTAAGGTTTTCTCTTCAGCCCCTGAGAGTTTTCGTGGCGTGGCGGCGGCATTACGCCGCCACGTGGCTAGACCCGGCCCCAGATGGTACGGGGCGAGATAAACTTGCCGCCATGGGGCTGATGCGCCCCTCCGCAGGATTTGAAATCTCAGGTTTGAAATTGCAGAATTGACAAGGCCGCGGGCGTAGTATGCTTTGCGTTGCTCGCGGTGCGTCCAAAAAACCGGACAGAGGGGAACGTACCTGATGAGATATATCATTTCCATTTCCGCGATTCTTTTTCTGGTGTTCGCCGGCGGAGGGCCACGTGCTATGGCGGGAGGGCCGCCCGCAAATCAGGCCGCGACGGCCGGAATTTACTATCCGCCGTCCGAGTCGGCAGGCGGCTGGCGGCGCTGCAAAACCGACGAGCAAGTGCGCAAGCTGGCGGGCATGGACCCGCAGGAGCTGGACCAGGTGGGCCGCGTAACCACCGCGCTCTATGGAGGCCCGTGGGCGTTGGTGGTGATCCGCCACGGATATCTCGTGCGCGAATGGTTTGGCGTGCCTGCCATGCCCCAGACCACTTACGATGTGTGGAGCAGCACCAAGTCCGCCACGGGGATTGCCTACGGATTGCTGCTTGACGCGAGCCGCCACCACCGGCTGCCCCACGATGTGCGAATCAGCCTCGACAGCAAGGCTTATGACCTTATCCCGGAAGGCCATCCGCTGACGGATGCCCGGAAGGCGCAGATCACCATCCGCCAGTTGCTGACCATGACTTCCGGCATTCCGGGCGAGGACCACGGGCTGGTGGGACTGCAGGTGACGCCGGGCGGCGGAGAGATCGAAATTGCGCTGGGCAGACAACGCGACCGCCTGGGGGCCTCGGCGGCAAAGCTCTATGCAGACCCCGGCACGGGCTGGGACTATTCCGATGCTGCCTTTGCCCATCTGTCCCTGATTTTCAACCGTGTCACAGGCCAGGAGATCGGCGACTTTATGAAGGCGCGCGTTTTCCGGCCCATCGGCATTGAGAACTCCACTTGGGACCTGGAGGGCGGCGGAGGAAACATCGGCCCGCACACCAACCCGCACAGCGGCCTGCACCTTACCGCTCGCGACTTCGCGCGGCTTGGCTACCTGCTGCTGCGCGATGGAAACTGGAAGGGCAAACAGCTTGTGCCCAAATGGTGGATTGAGCTGGCGACAAAAAGTTCGCAGAGCCTGAATCCCAGTTACGGATATACGTTCTGGGTGAATACGGACGGAAAACTGTGGCCGGGCGTTCCCAATGACGCGTTTGCCTTCATGGGATATGCCACCAACCGTTGCTACGTGGTGCCGTCTCTTGACCTGGTGGTGGTTCGGCTTGGCTATGGACCAACGCCGATTGCACCCGTGGGAATTCCCCTGGGCTCCATCGTTGGCACTGTTTTGAAGTAGGCTTCGCGTGGCCCGTGCGAAGAGGCGCCTCGGCCGTTAAGGCATTCTTGTCCCAATGCGGGTTTGCGTGAGGTAGCGGCGGCTTTACGCCGCCACGTGGCGAGATAAACTCGCCGCTACAACGCATGAGGCCTCGCGAGATCGACCCGATTGTTCGGGGAGCCGCCCACAATCCGCCAGCTTAATGCCCGTGCGCGAGGATGCTTTTCCAGCGTGCCCACGCTTCGTCACGAGCTTTCTTGTTGCCCGGGGTGGCGTCCGGCGCTTCGCCGGCGCGCATAAAGCCGTGGCCGGCGCCCTCGTATGTCACGGGTTCGTAGACTTTTCCCGCGGCCTTCATTTCCTTGCGAGCGGTGGGAATGGTGGCTCCGACACGTTCGTCATTGCCGCCATAGAATCCGTAGACCGGAGCGTTGATGCGCGCCATGGCGTCGGCCGAAGGTGGCGTTCCGTAGAAGACAAAAGCGGCGGAGAGATCGGAGCGGTTGGTGGCAAAACGGAAGCTTTGGCTGCCGCCCCAGCAGAACCCCGCCACGTAGAGCTTGCCGTTGGCGGAAGGAATTTTGAGCGCGTAGTCGGCAACGGCGTTGAGGTCGCGGGTGATCTGTTCAGGATTGAGCATGCTGACCGCCTTGACGGCCTTACCCTGGGCGAAGTCGGAACTTCCGCCGCCATTCGGAGCCATGCCGGAAAGCAGGTCGGGAGCCACGGCAATGTAACCGGCCGCGGCCATCTGGTCGGCAAGGTCCTGCACCCAGTCCGTCATGCCGAAGATTTCATGAATAATCAGCACCACGGGGCGCTTGTCGCTGACCTGGGGATAGACCACGAACGTTTGCACGCTGCGGCCATCGTGCTTGATGGTCACCCACTCGCCGTGCCGGGGTGATTGGTCCACCTTTGCCCGCGCCCAGTCCTGCGCTGAAAGGATAGGTGCGCAAAAAAGAAGCACGAGGACCAGATTCAGAATCAGAGATCTGCCTTTCATCGTTCCTCCCTGCATGCGGTAGTGACCGCTGTCGGCTGCTTTTAAAACTTTCCCTTGGGGTTTGAGGCCATCATAAGCACAGAACGGCAGGGCTGGCAAGAGGCACGTGAAGAGCCGGCCGATGCGGGTCGGCCCTTTGGCATTTGAAATCTCAGACTTGAAATTGCAGAATTGACAGGTCCGGCGGCACAAAATCCTTCAGCGTCTGAAGCCGCTTGTTGCGGGCGGCATCTTTGCTGGTCCGGTCGAGGCGTGGCCTGGCTGAGAAAGCGTCCGCAAACGTCCGGAGGTCATGAGTGAGCCGCAAAGCGTGGATGATTTTTCTGAGTGTGCAAGGGGCCGGGATCATTTTTTGGGCGGGGTCATATTACGCTCCGGGTCCCAGCCCTCTCCTCTCCGGAATCGGGGTGGGCCTGCTGGTTTCAGGGAACCTACTGCTGCTGCCCGGTAGCATGGTGGAAGTGATTGTTATCCACAAGCTTCTTTCCCAAAGCGGCCTCAGCATGGGTTCGCTGTCCCTGGTGGGAATCGTGGTGGCGGTGGTGACCAATCTGGCTGTCTGGCTGCTCTGGGCGAGGCTCTACCGGTCCGCATAAATGCGCGGCTGGAGCACCCTGCTCAGGATTTGGAATTGTAGATTTACGATTTCAGATTGGTCAGGGGGGCGCGGCGCGGCCTCCGTCAGCAACTGAAGTGCCGTGCGCGTGCGACCGTTTTCGCCACGGGTGAATCCGTGCCCCTTTGTGAGGTCCGCACTCATCGCGAAAGGTACGATGTCTTCATTCCCGGGGGTTGTCTAAGTCACCTTCTTCCTCCGGCAGCGGATCCAGATGAGCAGCCGGTTGAAAAGAGACAAGGGAAAGACGGTTGGACGGGTGAAATTGACGAAGAGTACCACGCGGTAGGCATCGGAATCGTTCCAGACCTCATGTTCGTGGCTGTCGTCAAAGATCAGGCTTTTTCCTTCCTGCCAGTGCCGGATGTCATTTTCCACTCGAATCCTGCAACTGTGTTCCGGCTTGGGAACCAGTAATCCCAAGTGGTAGCGCAACACGCCTTTGTAGGCGCCGCGGTGCGGGGGAATGTATTTTCCAGGCGCCAGGATGGAAAACATGGCGGTGTTCATGCCCGGAATCTTTTTCAGGATGCGCACGGTCTCGGGGCAGCGTGCCAGGTTCCCCTTTTCAACGTGGCCAAACCGATAGAGGAAGAAGGTCTTCCATCGGTCGTCCTGAGTGATGCTCCTCTGGGTAGGGGAGTAATCCTGGAAATTCGGGATCTCGTCCCTGCGAAGCATCAGTTCGTCAAGTTCCTTACGAATCATCTTCCATTCTGCTTCAACCTTGGCTACCCAGGGAAACTCCTCCGGCTCGAAGAACGTCCGCTCCGCGTCGCGGTAGAAGAGGTAGTGTTCTGCGACACCCTTGACCATTTCCTTTATCATCTGCGCTACCCTTCTCCTGCCGGTGAAACCGACAGGCACACGTGATCTGTTTGTCCCTTGTGGATTTGCCTGCTATCAGGCGTTTCAGGCAGATGGGTCCCGTGCGTACGCATCAGCCCTTCGGCAGTCGCCCCGCACCGACACACGCCCGCCTTCCTGACAGGCCTACCGAGCACTTGCGTTTCCAAACTGGAGGTTCCGCACGCTGACCCGCCGAATCCGGAGTCTGCTCCGCCGGGAACCACGGTTGGTATCTGGTTTCAATACGTTACGTGAATTGGTCTAGCTTCTGGCTTTCTTCCAAGGTAAGCTTCCATCAGCAGACCCGAGCCCACAGCTGCGCAACTTGTTTCCGGTGGCGAACTATGAGACTGGCCGATTCTACTGCTTCAATCGCTGCCGGGGTCGATCGAAGCCCTGATCCCGGCTCACAAGGTGAAAAAGCAACGTTTTCAGCCGGTTAGGGGCTGGGTCGGGTATCTTCCGGCTGACAGTGATCGGGAACTTAGCGGTGGAGTCCCGCAGCTCGAGTGCGCAATTTTTTTCCTGCCGGGATGCCTTATCAGGACGGAGTTTCGGCTTTTGAGGTTAGCGATTCCTCCTGCATCCACCCGCCTGGAGATTCTGAATGACTTTACGGGCCATCATGATTAATGCCGCAGACCTCAAAAACAGCGGCACGTGTTACCCCGAGGTGCCTGGTTTGGCATGGCGGGAATGAGAATGAACATAAGAGCCACTTGCTGCCGAGGTCGCAGAAAAACACGGCAAGCGGCAGCACCTGCCACCCGGTCGACCTCGTCCCTACGGCTCTGAATTTGGATCGCCTTCACTTTTGACACCCTGCTTGACGCTGTGCGATAATTCGGAAGTTAGTACTAAAAGGGCGAAGCGCAGAATGACAACAAAAAGAATAAGACTGGGGGCGGCTGGTGTCGGCCTTGTCCTGTTTGCGGCGGTGGCTGTGTCTGGTGCGCAATCTCCTGCACAGAAAAAGGCCGGCAGTGACGCAAACCAGGCTGCAGTCAGTCCGGACCATGCGGGTGCTTATTACCACTACATGCTGGCGCAACGGTATAAGGACCTGGCTGGCATTTACAATCGCAGCGATTACGTTGAACGCGCGATTACCGAATACCAGAAGGCCATTGCAGACGATCCCGGGTCACTTTTCCTGCGCGTGCAACTCGCCGAGCTCTACTGGCGCGCCAGCCGCATCCAGGACGCTGTCAAAGAAGTCCAGGCTGTGCTGAAAGAGAATCCTGACGACGTTCAGGCCCACCGCCTGCTCGCCCGAGTCTACCTGAGTTCTCTGGGCAATTCGAATTCAGGCGGGACCAGCCAGGAGATGCTGAATAAGACCATTAGCGAATTTGAAACCGTGCACCGGCTTGATCCGAGCGATGCGCAATCGGCTCTGATGCTGGGCAGGCTTTACAAGGCCAACAACCAGCCGCACAAAGCTGAAGCACTCTTTGAGAAGGTGCTTTCTGCCAACCCGGATTCGCGCAATGTATTGGTGAACTTGACCCAGCTCTATTATGACCAGGGCGACTATAACAAGATCATTACCTTGCTGGGGAACATCCCGGATAGCAGGATGGACCCCGCGTTGTTGTATCTGCTGGGGAACTCGTACGCACGGAAACGTGATTTCAGTAAAGCTGAGGACGTATTCAACGATGCCTTGAAGCGGGAGCCGGACAGTGAGGATATCCGGCGCGCCTACGCCGAAGCGTTAATAGCCCAGGGCAAGATGCAGGACGCTCGGGCGCAATTGCAGGCGATCGTCAAGTCCGATCCTCAGGCTCCCATGTCTTACGTCCGGCTGTCGCAACTCGACATGCAAATGGGAAACTTTGACGAAGCGCGGAAAGAACTGGAACAGGCGCGGGCGCTTTCACCCGACGATCCTGAAATTCCTTATCGGGAAGCGATTCTTGAAGACACCCTGGGCAATGATTCGAAGGCGATCAACCTGCTGGAAGAAGTCCTGAAGAAAACCGAGAAGCCGGACGGGAAATATAATCCCGCAGAAGCCAACAATCGCGCTATTTATCTGCAACGGCTGGGCGCGATCTATCGCTCCCAGGAAAACTATGAGAAGGCCTCTGCCATCTTTCAGCGCATTGTCGCGCTGGGCGGCGACCAGGCACCGCGCGGCGAAGCCCTGATTATTGAAACGCTCCAACTGGACCATCAGAACCATAAGGCCCTCCAGGTGGCCGATGCCGCTCTCAAGAAGTATCCCCAAAACCGCGAACTCCTGATGCTGCGGGCCTCGCTGCTGGGGCAGGAGGGGCATCAGGATGAGGCCGTGGCGCAGCTGGAAAAGATGCTGACCGGCAGTCCGGACGACCGTGACATCTATCTGTCCATTGCGCAGATCTACTCCCAGGCCAAGGTTTACCCGAAGGCCGAAGCGGCCATCCAGAAGACCTTGGATCTGAGCGACAATCCGGAAGACCAGGAATATGCCCGATTCATGCTGGGCTCCATTTACGAGCGTCAAAAGAAGTATGACCTGGCCGAAGAGCAGTTCAAGAGGGTTCTGGCGGTAGATCCCTTGAACGATGCCGCGGCGAACTATCTGGGATACATGCTGGCGGACCGTGGTGTGCGGCTGGATGAGTCCGTCAAGTACATCAAGGACGCGCTCAAGATTGAGCCGAACAACGGTGCTTACCTCGACAGTCTGGGATGGGCCTATCACAAAATGAACCGCAACGACATGGCCCAGGGCTCGCTGGAAAAAGCCGTGAAGCTGATTCCCAATGATCCGACCATTCGCGAGCACCTGGGATACGTTTACCTGGCGCTGGGCGAAAAGGCCAAAGCGCTTCAGGAATGGGAGCGAGCTTTGAAATTTCAGAGCAAGAGCGTTTCGAACGACTTTGGCCCCCATCAGGCTGCCAAGCTCCGCAGGCAGGTGAACAACCTGAAGCGCCAGATCGGTCGGCCCGAAGCTGCCGTGGGCAACCATTAGCGCCGGCACTCAGCCCGGGGCCCGGGTTTTCTTCATCGTCTGAAATCGAACAACAACCTGCCACTTTCCTTGCTGAAAACTGTCCAAGCCCGCGCTTTTGCCAAGATTAACGTCGGACTCAAAATCCTCGGCAAACGGCCGGACGGCTTCCACGAAATCCGCACGGTTTACCAGACGGTAGGGCTGGCAGACCGGCTGCAGATCAGCCTATCTTCAGGAAAGAACGGCATCCGCCTGGAGTGTGAGCACCAGGAGCTTTCTTCGGGGCGGGCAAACCTGGTTTACCGCGCCGCCGAGTTGTGGCGGCGGGCGCGCGGTTTTAAGGGTGGCATCAGCCTTCGGCTTGAAAAGAAGATTCCCATGGGCGCCGGGCTGGGCGGCGGCAGCAGTGATGCGGCGGCCACCCTGCTGGCACTGGAGCGCCTTTCCGGAAACCGCCTGGAATCTGCGGCTTGCCTGCAGATGGCCGCGAAGCTCGGGTCCGACGTTCCTTTGTTTCTTCTGGGAGGACGCGTGCTGGGCTGCGGCCGCGGCGAAGAGGTTTTTCCCCTGACGGACCTTCCCGCCCGTCATTGCCTGATTGCCTTCCCGGGCTTCTCTGTTTCCACCGCGGAAGCTTATGGGGCCCTGGGTTTGCGGTTGACGGGGCGGGCTGAAGGCCGTAGAATTAATTCTTTGGGCATGCGGTCACCTTTTCCCCTGGAAGCGTGGGGGCCGGCCGAAAACGATTTTGAAGGATTCGTTTTCGCGAGGTGGCCTGAGCTGGCAAAGGTGAAGCGCCAGCTTATCCGGGCCGGGGCCGAAACAGCCTCCTTGACGGGTAGCGGTTCAGCGCTATACGCCGTCTACGAATCTGCCCAACAACTGAATCGAGCGGCAACTCGGATGCCCGCCGGATGGAAGGTTTTTAAGGTCCGGACCCTTCCTCGCGCCGTGTATCTGCGGCGGCTTTTTGCCTGACGGAACAGGCCTGGAACGGTTGCCAGTCCCGGCACGGGGAGAGTCGGGAACGAAAGGCGGGAGACAAGGGATTGTCTCTGTTCCTGGGTCAGGATGCTGGGAGGTCGTCCAGTGGTAGGACACATGCCTTTGGAGCATGGAACTCTGGTTCGAATCCAGGCCTCCCAGCCAGATTCAGAAACTGACGTGAAGCAAAGGTAGAGGCGATGGCTGACCGAATTCATCACGCGTTGAAAATCCTGACCGGGAACGCCCATCCGGCGCTGGCTCGGGAAATCTGCCAGCACCTGGATGTCCCCCTGGCGCGGATGAACGTCAGCCGCTTTCCCGACGGCGAAGTGCGGCTGCAGATCAAGGAGAACGTTCGCGGAGCGGACGTTTTTGTGGTGCAGCCGACCTGCCGCCCGGTGAATGAAAACCTGGTTGAACTGCTGATTATTCTGGACGCGCTGCGGCGCGCTTCCGCCTATCGGATTACCACGGTGATGCCCTATTATGGCTATGCGCGGCAGGACCGGAAAGACCGGCCGCGCGTGCCCATCTCCGCCAAGCTGGTGGCTGACCTGCTGACTTCTGCGGGGGCCAACCGGGTGCTGGCGCTGGACCTGCACGCGGGGCAGATCCAGGGCTATTTTGATATTCCCGTCGATCACCTATACGCGACGCCGGTGACGGTGGGTTATTTCCGGAAGCTGCGGCTGAAGAACCTGGTGGTTGTTTCTCCGGACACGGGCGGCGTTGAACGGGCCCGGGCTTTCGCCAAGCGGTTGCGGGTGCCCCTGGCCATCATCGATAAGCGGCGCGAGGATGCGGACGTTGTTGAGATGTTTAACGTGATCGGCGAAGTGGAAGGCAAGACCTGTTTGATTGTGGATGACATGATCGGGACGGGCGGCACGCTGGCCAAAGGCGCAAAGGCCCTGAAGGGAAAGGGCGCGAGCAGGGTCCTAGCGTGCTGCACCCACGGGGTTTTTGCCGGAAATGCCATCCACAATATCATGGATTCGCCGCTGGAACAGGTGGTGGCGACCAATTCTATCCCGCTGCTGCCTGAAGCTCGGGCGTGTGAGCGCATCAAAGTTCTGAGTGTGGCAAAACTGCTGGCGGACGCTATCAAGTCCATCTACAAAGAAACTTCGGTGAGCAAGCTGTTTATTTGAGTTCCCGATCGGCTGGTTTGCGTATGACTTTTAAGATGTTTTGAGGTGTAAATAATTATGGTTGAGATGTTCAATGTTGAAGCTGAAGCGCGCGAAACGTTCGGCAAGAACGCCGCGCGGCGCCTGCGGTATTCGGGCCGCATTCCCGGGGTTGTGTACGGTGGCGGAGGTCCTGCCGTTTCGGTTGCCGTTGATCCCAAAGCGATCGTCCGAATTCTGCGTTCTGAGGCTGGCCACAACGCCATCTTTACGCTGCAGATTCCGGAAAAGGCCCCTGCGCGGGTCATGCTCCGAGAATGGCAGTGGGAACCCATCCACGGCGGCCTGCTGCACGTGGACATGGTCCGGATTGCCCGCGACGAGAAGTTGCGGGTTCGTATCCCGGTCCGGGTGACGGGCGAACCCGAGGGCGTGAAGATCCAGGGCGGTGTGTTCGAGTTTATCCTGCGCGAAGTTGAAGTTGAGTGTCTTCCGGATGATATCCCGGAGCACATCACGGTGGACGTGTCTGAGCTGGTGATCGGTCGACAGCTTCGAGTTTCCGATCTTCCGGTGGCAGCGAGCGTGAAAGTGCTGGCTGAGCCCGGCCGCGTTGTGGCCCACGTGGTGCCGCCGAAGACGGAAGCTGCGCCTGCGGCGGAAGAGGTTGCGCCCGTGGCGGAGGCTGCGGCCGAGCCCGAGTTGATCCGCAAGCGCAAGACCGAGGAAGAAGGCGCCGAGGAAGGCAAGGAAGAGAAGAAAGAAGCCGCCAAGCCGGAAGGCAAGAAGGAAAAGAGATAAGCCCGGTGATTGCCAGGGCGCACCGGCACAGAAGGGAATGGTAGCGGCGGGGTGAAACTGATTGTGGGTCTGGGGAACCCCGGGTACGAGTACCATTTGACGCCCCACAATCTGGGGTTTATGGCTGTTGACCGCTTGGCGGAAATGTGCAGGGCGGATTTCTCACGCCGCGAAGCCCGGGCGAGAGTGGCCTCGGCCAGATTTCACGGCGAGAAGGTGGTTCTGGCCAAGCCTCAGACGTTTGTGAACCTGAGCGGGGTTTCTGTTATCGGCTTGTTGCGGACCTTGGACGTGCCCCTCGATGACCTGATCGTTCTGGTGGACGATGTCGATCTTCCCCTGGGCTCGTTGCGAATTCGCAAGAAGGGGAGCGCGGGCGGCCACAATGGATTGAAGTCCGTGATCGGCGCCTTGGAGACAGACATCTTTACGCGGGTCCGGATGGGAGCGGGACCCGATAGGCCGGTTGAAGACCTGATCTCTTACGTCCTGACTCCTTTTGGTGAGAGGGACCAGGAAGCAGTGGCAGGGATGATCGATCAGTCACTCGAGGCTGTTCGGGTCATCCTGAAGGAAGGCGTGGACAAAGCAATGAACCTTTTCAATCGAAAGGTTCCAGCAGAGGAGTTGTGAGGAGTTATGGCGAAATATGAAATGATGTTTATCGCTCGGACGGACGTTCCCGAGGAGGAAATCGACAAGCTGAACGCCCAGATGGAGTCGGTGGTTTCAGGCGCCGGCGGAAAGACGGAAAAGATCGACAAGATGGGTCGGCGCCGCCTGGCTTACCGTGTGAAGAAGCAGCGAGAAGGTATCTATATCCTCTTTACTTTTGAAGGAACCGGCGACACCGTGCGGGAGTTCGAGCGGCGGCTCAAGGTGACCGACACAGTGATCAAGTACCTGACCGTGCGGGTTGACGAACGCAAGAAAGCGGCGGCGGAAGCCAAAGCCGCCGCAAAGAAGAAGGCCGCGCCGCCGGTTTCCGAGTCCCAGGCCGGGCAAGAAACAGCAACTCAGAGTTAAGGGAGAAACAGTTATGCCATATGATCGATCGAGGTCAAGCGGCGGTCCAAGGCGGCCGGGTGGTCGCCGGCAATATTTCCGCCGGCGCAAGGTTTGTAAGTTCTGTGTGGAAAAGATCGATTTTATCGACTACAAGGAACTCAGGCTGATCGGGCCGTTTGTGGCGGAGCGGGGGAAGATCCTGCCCCGGCGACTGACGGGGACCTGCGCGCCGCACCAGCGGGCGCTGACCCAAGCCATCAAGCAGGCCCGCAACATAGCCCTCCTTCCTTTTGCGGCAGAGGTCTAGCTTCCATTACGGAGATGGAACGTGGGGCCAAAAGTCGGCAGGAAGGGCCGGCGGTGAAAAACTGGTGATGAGAGAGGCACGACATGGAAGTTATTCTTCTTGAGAATATTGAAACGCTCGGTTCGCGCGGGCAGATGGTGAAGGTGGCGAACGGCTATGGGCGGAATTATCTGCTGCCCCAAAAGAAAGCGGTGGCCGCGACCCCGCAGAACCGCAAGTGGGTTGAACAGCAGCGCGTGCGCTTCCTGAAACTGGAAGCCAAGGAACGGGCTGAGTCCGAAGACCTCGCCAAGTTGATGGGAGGCATTGAAATTGTGGCCACACGGCGAAGCGGCGACAAGGGACAGCTTTTCGGATCCGTCACCACCATTGATATTGAGGAAGGCCTGGCGGCCCAGGGCTATAAGATCAGCCGTCGCAAGATCCAATTGGGCAGCCCTCTGAAGTCTGTCGGCGAGTTCGACGTGCCGGTCAGGTTGCACCGCGACGTGACCATCATCGTGAAGGTGCGCGTGGAGGCGGAGGTCGATCCTGAGCTGGAGGCGGCTCGCGAAAGAGAAGCCAAGGCCGCTTCCGCGGCTGCTGAAGCCGAAGCTGCCGCCAAGGCCGCTCCCGAAGCTGCTGAAGTGGAAACCGCTGCCGCTGAAGTCGAAGCCGAAGCCAGCGTTGCCGAAGACCTGGCTGAAGCCGGCGCTGAAGATGAAGTCAAAGCTGAAGGCGAAAGCGAAGAGACCACTTCGTAATCTTAGTAATTTCTAACCCCTTTGCGATCCCGGCAGGGCAGGAATTGTCTGGCAGAAGGCCGGGGTCGCAAAGAGGGTATTTTTGTTTTTCCCCCTCGCTGGTATAATCGGCACATTCACCGTCTTTGGATCCGATCTCCATGGCAAGCACTACCGTCAGCGAGAAAGCCTTTCCCCACAATCTTGAGGCAGAACGCGCCTTGCTGGGTTCCATCCTGCTGGACAACGGTGTGCTGAATCAGGTCCTCGAAATCATCGACAAGAACGATTTCTTTTCAGACGGGCATCGCACCATCTTTGAAAAGATGCTGCTGCTTTCTGAGAAAAACCGCACCATTGACTTGGTCACTCTTTCCGAGGACCTTTCGCGAGAAGGGCTGCTGGAAAAAGTGGGCGGGGCGGGATACCTTGCGGCGCTGACGGACGGCATTCCCATCGGTGTTTCTGCAAGCATTGAAGAATACTCGCGCATCATCAAGGAAAAATCTTTAGTCCGGCGGCTGATCAATGCCTCAAACAACGTTATCACCCGGTGCTTCGAAGGCGTCGATGATCCCGAAACACTGATCGATCTGGCCCAGGGCCAGATTTTTGAAATCGCCGAGAAAAGGACGCAGTCGGGTTTCCTTGGCCTTCACGAGATTGTTAAAGCCAGTTTTGGCGACCTGGACAAGCTGCTCGACCGTGGCCATGGCGTCACTGGTATCGAGACCGGATTTATCGAGCTGGACAACATGACGTCGGGATTCCAGCCGGGCGAGTTGATCATTCTTGCCGCACGGCCCTCGCTGGGAAAGACGGCGTTGTGTTTGAATATTGCCGCGCATGCCTGCGTCAATTGTGCGAAGAAAGTGGGCGTCTTCTCGCTGGAAATGAGCAAAGAGTCGCTCGCACTCCGCCTTCTCTGTTCAGAGGCGCGCATTGACAGCCATAAACTCCGGTCAGGTTTCACCACCCGGGATGACTGGCCCAAAATGACGCAGGCGTTGGGCCGTTTGGCGGAGGCACCGCTTTACATTGAGGATACACCGGCGCTCAGCATCATGCAGATCCGCGCCAAGGCGCGGAGGCTGAAGGCCGAAAAAGGCCTGGATCTGCTGATTATTGACTACCTTCAACTTGCCACCGGCCACGGACGATACGAAAACCGCACCCAGGAAGTCAGCTATATTTCGCGGGGATTGAAGAGCATTGCAAAGGAACTGAATGTGCCCGTCCTGGCCCTTTCGCAGTTGAGCCGCGCTCCGGAACAACGCCCGGGGCAGAAGCCGATGCTTTCAGACCTGCGCGAGTCGGGCTCCATTGAGCAGGACGCCGACGTGGTGATCTTTATCTTCCGCGAACGGCGTTCAAGCGAAGACGGTGAGGAAGGTTTCGGCGGAGAAGAAACCAGGCTCATTATCGGAAAACAGCGCAACGGGCCTACAGGAGAAATCCCCATCGTTTTCATGAAGTCGTACGTCCGCTTTGAAAACATGGCAACCGACCGGGAAAATGAATCCTATTAATCTTCTGTGCCAGCCCGCTCGCATGTCGTCGTTGCAGAAAGCTCCTTAGAAACGAAAGGAGAACGATGAAAAACCCGTGGTGGTTGCGATTGATTGGCTTAGTGGCGGCCCTTTCCGCTATTGTGTTCGGCGTGAGTGTCGCCGTCTGGCACGGCTTCTTCACGCAGCCGCGGATGCTGCCGGTTCTTGTGGCCTGGGCGGCCTTGACCGTCGGGTCATTTGTGGCCTGGGTGTTAATCGTCGGGATGATTTGGGCCGCGAACCGCAGCGCTCGAACCCAGGCAGCGATAACTTTCGAGGTGCTTGCAGACTCATTCAAGAACATGGGCTCAGCGACTGCCCCGGAGTCGTATTCAAGGGGTGTCTGGGACAACCCGCCAACGGGTATTATCTGCGACGATTGCAAGCGGCCCCGTGCCATGTTGTATTGCAGGAAGCACAAAACAACGCTGTGCTTTCTGTGTACGGGTAAGCACGACGCGGAAGACTGCCTGTACATCGCGGCTGACCGCCATGCGCAAGGACAGCAGAATCAAACGGCCGGATCGAAGAGCATGGGCAGTGTGCTAGGAATATGATTCCCTTCCTTACACCGACTGGGATTGCCTTGGAAGAACCGGAGGAATGGTGCAATGCCAGAGCGTGATGAATTTTCGACCTTTCGTGCTGCCGGGGCCATATAAAGTCGAGTGAAAGCAGATACCCAAACTCTTTTGCGGCCCACCTGGGCGGAAATCTCGCTGCCCAGACTTCGCCGCAACTTTGAATACGTGCGCCGGATGGCGGGCCCCCGCCGGGTGATGGCCGTGGTGAAGGCGGACGCCTACGGGCACGGCGCCGTTACCGTTGCCCAAACCCTGGCGGAAGCTGGCGCTGACTGGTTTGGCGTGGCCACGGTGGAGGAAGGCCTGGAGTTGCGCGCCGCCGGCGTGGAGCAGCCGATCCTGCTGCTGGGCGGGCTTTACATGAGCGACCCCGCCCACCTGATTGAATATGGACTGACGCCCACCCTTTCCTCCACGGCGCGCCTCGATACCTATTCCGAATGCGCTCGCCGCCTGGGCAAGCCCATCCAGTTCCACCTGAAGGTGGACACCGGCATGGGCCGCCTGGGCTTGCCGCCCGACCGGCTGAAAGCATTTGTCGAGCACTACCGCGAGCTTCCGGGCCTGGAGATGAAAGGCCTGTTTACGCATCTCGCCTCCGCCGAAGACCTGGTGGCATCGCAGACCGAAGACCAGGCGGCCGGCTTTGAAAAAGCGCTCAGCCAGGTGCGCGGGCTGGGCCTTGAGCCGGAATGGATCCATGTGGGCAACAGCGCCGCGCTGGTGGCGGGCTGGCCTTTTCCTGAAAACCTGGTTCGCATCGGCGCGCTGCTTTACGGCTACTGCCTGCCGCTCATGCCGCAGCCCAGCCGGGAATCTCCCGGGCCGCCGCAGGTTGAGCCGGTCCTGACGCTGAAGTCTCGCGTGGTTTACCTGAAGGATGTGCCCAGCGGGACCCCGCTCGGTTATGGCGCGGCGTTCCACACGCGCCGCCGGTCGCGCATCGCCACCGTGCCCGTGGGTTATGCCGATGGGCTGAACCGCGCGCTTTCCAACCGCGGGCGGGCGCTGGTGCGCGGGCGCGTTGCCCGCATCGTGGGCAACATCAGCATGGACCTGACGCTGCTGGACGTGACAGACGTTCCGGGCGTGGATATCGGCGATGAAATCATCCTGCTGGGGCAGGCGGACGATTGCTCGGTGACGGCGCTTGACATCGCCGAAACGGTGGGCACGGTCCCCTATGAAGTCCTCTGCTCCATCGGCAAGCGCGTGCCGCGAATCTACCTGGATTCCTGAGGTGAGGCCGGGCCTGGTTTCGACGCGGTTTCGCTCGTTCCGGCGTTCTGCCTGCCGCTGCTTTCGTACCACTTCCTGACCACCTGCATGGCCGGCTTGCCCCACGGGGTGAGCGAAGTATCATCCGCCCCGCCAAAACCGTTGGTTCCCACCTTCCACCAGTACATGCCTTCAAACCACGGCTTGCCGTAGAAGGCCTGGAAAACCGCGCGGTAACAACGGGCCTGGAGTTGCGGGTCGGCGTTGCCGGACTTGCCGTCCTGCCAGGGATGGCGATTCGCGCCGGGCATGCTGGGGAATCCAACCTCGGTGAAAATGACGGGCTTGTGGAAGCGCTTCTGCACGGCTTCAACCTTTTGCACCACCGCTGTGGTGGATAGATCATCGGGCAGCGGGTAGTAATCCTGCAGGCCGATGAAATCGAGCGCGTCCCAGAACTTGAGATTCTGGAATTCCTCGCCGAAGTTGGCGGCGTAGGTCACAGGGCCCGGATAAACCTTGCGGACGTTTGCAATCAGGTTGCGCCACTGCGCGTCGAATCGCGACATGCGGACGAACTCGCCGCCCACACAAAACAGGTCCGCGTGGATTTCGGCGGCCAGCTTTGCGTAGCGCTCGATGAAGTTGCCGTAATTGTCAAACCACTTTTCGCGGTCGGCGGGATCTGGAAATTCGATGTCCCCGCCAAAATGCCCGCGGATCCAGATGCCGGGCTTGAGCATCACCTTCATTCCAATGGCGTGGGCCAGGCGCGTGAGTTCGCGCAGCCCCTCGTCACTTTCCCAGCTGTGCTGCCCGAATCCGCGCACTTCCGGCGAGCCGAGTTGCATGCCCCCGTAAGGAACCAGCGCCACGGCATTCACCCCGTCCGCGTGCAGCGTGCGGAGCATCTGCCGCGCGCCCGGGCTGGCATAGGGATTGGGAAACTCGGCGGAAAAGCTGACGCCCTTCTGGAAAAAAACTCGGGGATAGGGAGCGTCAACCTGAATGGGCGGTAGCTTTGCCACCGCCGCCTGGTTGGCCCGCTGCTGTTGCCGCTGGAATGCATGGACGATTACCGGCCCGCCCCAGGCGACGCCCGCAGCCAGCAAAACGGTGGCGGCCAGGCCGGAGAGAATGGCCCGCGAACTTATGGGCTGCGAGTCTGCTGCGGAACTTTCAGGAACGCGCAAGCCCGCCAGGACTGCCGCAACGGCAGCCGGAGGAGCGAGCATCCAGAGGAAATTTCCGAACCGGGACGCCTGAAGAATTCGGAACATAAACCAGAGCACCAGCGGCACGAGCGCGGCAACCGCCCATAAGCCCGCCAGGCGCGACCCGTATCCGCTGCCGGCCCAGGCGGCTGACATCCAATAGAGGCCCAGGCAGAGCAGGGCGATGAAGAAGATGGAAGAAAAGATGAGAAGTACGCTCGCGTGGAATGTTCCACGGAACCGCGCGAACGGCAGCACCAGGGCCACATCCGCCAGCACGGCGACCATCAGGCCGCCGAGAACGCGCCGGGTACGACCCGCGCGGACCAGCGCCAAAGCAACCGCCGCGGCCAGCGGAACCAGAATCCACCCGGAAGGCAAAAAAGTGAAAAACCCGCGGCCCATACCGGGGTGAGTGGCGGGGTTGGAAGGAGCGCTCCAGAGCATCAGGCCAAAGGCCGTGGGGCGAAGTTCGACGATGTGTTCACCCAGGAAGGTGCTGCGCACAAGCCCGGGAAGGGCCCAGACGCACGACACTGCCAGCCACAGGGCCGGATAATAAAAAGCCGCGCATAAGATCCACGATCTGGCCCAGCGCATAGCACCTCAAATTTCGTTGGGTCTTGCACCCCGCAACAACGGACGTCTCGATGCCCCAACCGGGGGCCCGGCTTCTATATTAATCCACGAGGGTGAGCCGCTTGCCGGCTTTTCCTGTTTCAGGCAAACAATTCGGGGAACGTTTTGCGATAGATCGACATCCCCAGCGCCGCATTCATGCCCATCTCTTCGAGCGCCCGAATTTCATCGTCGGTGGTAATGCCGCCGGCCGCGGTGATGGGCAGGGTAGTGACGGCGCGCAGGGCGCGGAAATATTCGAGGTCGGTGCCCTGCAGCTTTCCTTCAGCGTCGATATAGGTGCACAGAAATTCCGAGCAGTAAGGTTCAAGCCGGGGAAGAACTTCCGCGGGCGCCATGGGAAGCGTGTCCTTCCAGCCGTGGATGGCCACGCGGTTGCCGAAGCAGTCGACGCCGATCATCAACTTTTCGCGCGGGATGCGTTCAGAAAGCATGCGGAGAAAATCGGTGTTAATCCCGTCGGAGGTGAACGCCGAGCTGCCCACGATGATTTTGTGGGCGCCGTCCTGTTCAACCTGCAGGGCGCGCTCGAGGGTGCGAATGCCGCCGCCCACCCGGCAGGGCTTGCGCCGGCAAAGCTCGCGAACGATGTCGGCCTGCGAGGCGCGGCCCATGGCGCCGTCGAGATCGATCACCTGAATCTGCGGATAGTCTTTGAATTTTTCGAGCACGGCAAAGGGGTCGGGCAGCTCGAGGGCTTTGCTTTTGCCCTGGACAAGCTGCACCACTTTGCGGCCCATCAGATCGATGCACGGAATAATCACAGGCGGACTGAGACTCCTTTGGAACGAAGATGTTCTTTGAGGCTGCGGATGGTGTGGGTGCCGAAATGGAAAATGGAAGCGGCCAGCGCCGCGTCCGCCGCTCCGTCGAGAAAAACGTCGGCAAAGTGCTCCAGGTTTCCGGCGCCGCCCGAAGCGATCACCGGGATGGGCACGGCGCGGGCGATGGTGGCTGTCAGTTCGCAATCAAAACCTGCCTGGGTGCCGTCGGCGTCCATAGAAGTCAGCAGGATTTCTCCCGCTCCCAACTGGTCCACACGGCGGGCCCACTCGAGCGCATCGATGCCCGTGTCCTTCGTGCCGCCGTAGGTCACCACGTTCCAGCGCGTGGATTCCTGCTCGCGGCGCGGTTGCCGCCGGGCGTCAATGGCCACCACAATCGCCTGGCGCCCGAACTGTGCCGCGAGTTGCCGCACGATTTCAGGATTTTCAACCGCGGCGGTGTTGATGGCCACCTTGTCGGCGCCCACGGAAAGCAGCCGCTGGGCGTCTTCAATGGTGCGCACGCCGCCGCCCACGGTGAGCGGAATAAAAAGCCTTCGAGCTACGCGGTTGACGGTGTCCATCAGGGTCGCGCGGCCTTCGCGCGAGGCCGAAATGTCGAGCATCACCAGCTCATCGGCGCCCTCGGTGTTATACATGGCGGCCAGTTCGCCGGGATCGCCGGCGTCACGCAGATCGACGAACTGTACCCCTTTGACCACACGGCCGTCTTTGCAATCAAGGCACGGAATAATGCGTTTGGCAAACATAGAGTTCTTTCTATCGGCAGAGCGTGCAGGGCCGCGCGAGTCAACCCGCCCGTTCTTTCGCAACCTCAGGACTTCAAGAAATTCTCGAGCACCTTCAGCCCTATGTCGCCGGATTTTTCCGGATGGAACTGCACGGCGTAGACCGAGCCCACCCGGACGGCGGCCGCGAAGTTCTGGCCGTATTCAGTGACCGCCGTCGTTTCTGCCGTCACCGGGCCGTAATACGAATGGCAGAAGTAGGCAAAGCTACCGTCGGCGACGCCATCGAAAAGGCCGTCCTGGCGGCGAATCTGCAACTGGTTCCAGCCGAGGTGCGGGATTTTGAAAACTCCTTCAAACTTTGTCACGTGGCCCTGAAGAAGTCCGAAACCTGTGCGGTCCGGAGCTTCGTCGCTGGTTTCATAGAGCGCCTGAAGGCCCAGGCAGATTCCCAGGAACGGCTTGCCGCGCGGCCATCTGCTCCCGCAGCGGGGTGACCATCTTTTTCGATTCCAGCGCTTCCATCATGGAGCCGAAATGTCCCTGGCCGGGCAGAATGAGGCGATCGGCGGACTGCAACAGTCGCGGGTCTTCGACAGCTTCAGCCGGATATCCGAGAAATTGCACGGCCCGAAGCACTGAGCCGACGTTGCCGGCGCCGTAGTTGATCACTCCGATCATAAGAGTCCTTTGGTGGAAGGAAGCTGGTCTTTCAGCCGCGCGTCGCGCGAGCAGGCATAACGCAGCGCGCGCGCCAGCGCCTTGAACAGCGCCTCAATCGCGTGGTGGCTGGAGCGGCCATAAAAAATCTTAAGGTGCACGTTGGCTTTGGCGCTGGTGGCAAATCCCTGGAAGAAATCTTCCAGCAGCTCAGACTGCAGATCGCCCACCAGGCGGGCGCGGATGGGCGCCTGCAACACCAGGTAAGGCCGGCCGCTCAGGTCAACCGAAGCCAGCGCCAGCGTCTCGTCCATGGGCATCACAAAGTAGCCCGCGCGATTGATCCCTTTCTTTGTTCCAAGTGCCTTGAGCAGAACCTCGCCCAGCGCGATGCCCACGTCCTCAACCGTGTGATGCTGGTCAACATCAAGGTCGCCGCGCGCTGTGAGGTCGAGATCGAAGCCGCCGTGGCGCGCAAAGAGCTCCAGCATGTGGTCAAGAAAGCGGATGCCCGTGGAAACCGAGTACTTCCCCTGGCCATCAAGATTGAGCCGCATGCGAATGTCGGTTTCCGTGGTCTTGCGATGGAGTGATGCCGTGCGCGCCTTCATTTGGACCGTCCTCTTGAAGATTTGGCTGAAGACTTCCGAGCGGGGCCAGCCCCGTTGCGCGTTTCCATCATGGGTTCAAACTCCGCGAGCCCCTGCATCAGCCGGCGCGTCTGTTCAGTCGAGCCGATGGTGAAACGCAGATACCCCTGCAGGCGCGGATCGTAACTCCAATCGCGAATCAGGATCTTCTGGTCGCGCAGCTTGAGGGCAATTTCCGAAGCCCTTGCGCCCACACGCGCCAGGACGAAATTCGATGAACTCGGCACATAAGGGATTCCGATCTTGTCGAGAAAGCGGCAGAGTTTGTCGCGGTTGGCGCAAACCTGCCGGGCGTAGCGGGCGACGTATTTGTCATGCTTGATGGCTTCAAGCGCGCAGGCCAGCGCCAGCGAATTCACCGCAAAGGGGTTTTGAGAACGGCGCATGGGTTCCGCGATTCGGGCGTTGGTGAGGATGCAGCCGAGGCGCAGCGCGGCCAGGCCAAAAGCCTTGGAGAAGGTTCGCGTGACCACGAGGTTGGGATACTTTCTGATCCAGGGCAGGACCGTCTGGCCGGAGAAATCGACGTAAGCCTCGTCCACCAGCACCAGCACGTCGGGAGCTTCGCGCAGAATCCGGCGCAGGTCCGGCTGTGAAACCACGGTGCCCGTGGGGTTGTTGGGATTGGCGATGGCTATCCAGCGGGTGCGCTTGTTGACGGCGGAAAGCAGCATGTGCGCGGTGAGACGAAATTTCTCATCGTAGCGGACGCGCGTGGTGCGCCCGCCGGCGACGGTGTGGAAGAACTCATAGACAGGAAACGTGGGCGCGGGAACAATCATCTCATCGCCCGGGCCTACGAACGTGTCGCAGACCATCTTGATGGCGTCGTCGGTGCCGTTGGCCAGCAGCAGTTCGTCCGCGGACACGCCAAAGTATCGAGCAAGCGCTTCGCGCGCCTCTTCGTATTCCGGATAGCGCGAGAGCCAGTCACCATCGAGCTTGTTGCGCAGAGCGCGAATGACCTGCGGCGCGCAACCCACCGTGTTTTCATTAAAGTCGAGCCGGAGCTTTCCGCCGCGTCCCTCGCGAGGCGGGTGGTAAGCTTTCAGGCGCTCAACGGCCTTTCGCGGTCGAAGCATTTGCCTTGAACCTCGTTTCGATGGAGTAGGCGTGCGCTTTCAGGCCCTCGGTGCGGGCCAGCGTGGTAATGGTTTTGCGAATGCGCCCGAGACCCTGCGGGGTGAGTTCCTGCACGGAAATCGTCTTGACGAAATCGGCCGCGCTCAATCCGCCGCGCAGGCGCGCCGCTCCGGCGGTGGGCAGAATGTGATTGGTTCCGGAAGCGTAGTCGCCCGCCGCAACGGGACTGGTTTCGCCGAGAAAGATGGAGCCGGCCGAGCGAACGCGGCGGAGCATGCGGCTGGCTCCGTCGAGCAGCGTGAGGTGCTCGGGAGCAAAGTCGTTGACCAGATCGATGGCTTCCTCCAGGTTCTTCGTCACCACCACCGCTCCGTGCCCTTTCAGTGCCTTTGCAGGAACGTCCGTCTCCTTCGCGAAAACCTCTTCCAGAATTTTTTCCACGGCGCCCTGAACTTCCAGCGCCAGCTTGCGCGAGGGCGTCAGGAAGATGGCCACGGCGTCGGGATCGTGTTCGGCCTGCGCCACCAGGTCGGAAGCGATCCACCCGGCGTTGCCCTTCGACGCCACTACCATCAGCTCCGAGGGACCGGCCACAAAGTCGATTCCGCAATCGCCGGCCACCAGCTTTTTGGCGGCGGCAACGTAGCGGTTGCCGGGCCCCACAATCTTGTCGGCGCGCGGAACGCTTTCCGTGCCGTAGGCAAACGCGCCAATGGCCTGTGCTCCGCCGAGGCGGAAGATCTTCTTGATGCCGAGCATATCGGCGGTGACCAGGACGGCGGGTGCGGGGCGCGGCGAAGTGACGAAAATCTCCTCGACGCCGGCAACCTGTGCCGGAATCACGCTCATCAGCACCGTGGAGGGCAGCGGGAAGCGGCCGCCGGGCACGTAGCACGCCACGCGGGCGAGCGGCCGCACCATCTGGCTGACTTCAATGCCCGGGCCGTTCGTGATCTGCCACGCGCGCGGCAATTGCTCCCGCGCGGCTCTGCGAATATTCCGTGCCGAGGTCTGGACGGCGGCCACAAATCCTTCGGGAACCTGGCGGTAGGCCTTCATGATCTCGCGCCGCTTGACGGTGAAGCCTTCCCGTGCGAGATCCATCTTGTCGAGTTGCAAAGTCCAGCGCTGCAGCGCACTATCGCCATCGCGCCGGACGTCATTCAGTATGCGCCGGGCGGCGGCTTCGGCTTTCTTCAGCTGAGTCTCTCCGGAGCGGAGAACTCGTTGAAGGTTCCTGGTGTCGGTACTGCGAAAAATTGGAATCATCACTGTGTCCCAGATTCGAAGGCTCGCCGGACGCAGTCGGCTCGGTTCCAGCTGCTTAACTTACCTCAGCGCCGCAAAGTCCCGGCAGTCCTTGCTCCATGGTGCGGCGGCGGAAATGGCCTGCGGAACTTCTTCCGGTTCTCCCACAACGCTCCACATGCGGGCGTGCCGGGAATCCATAAAGCGCTCGCCGATGCACCGGTCGAGCAGGCTGATGAGCGGCTGGTAGTAAGATTGCGTGTTCAGGATGACGATGGCCCCAAGATAAAGGCCCAGCCGCTTCCAGGTGATGGCCTCCATCAATTCTTCCAGCGTGCCGCACCCGCCGGGAAGGGCGATCACGGCATCCACGCCATCAATCATCCGCTTCTTGCGCTCGTGCATGTCATTGACCACGATGGTTTCAGGCAGCTTCGGATTCACCCATTCCAGCTTGACCATGAATTCCGGAATCACGCCCACGAGGCGGCCGCCCTCGGCCATCACGCCCTCGGCGAGACTGTTCATGGAACCGGCAGCGCCGCCGCCATAGACCACCGTAAAGTTGTTCCGGGCCAGCACCCGGCCCAGTTGCTCCGCGGCGTTGAGGTAGGTGGCATCGCACTGGCGGCTTGAACCGCAATAAACGCAGACTCTCCGGTATTCCATAACGCATCTCTCTCGGCCCGGCCGTTGCGGCCGGACGCACAACCCTAGAGGACGATCTTGTTCAGAGGATACTCCACAATACCCTGCGCGTTTGCGGCCTTGAGCCGTGGAATGATTTCGCGCGAGGTCTTCTCCTCAATCACCGTGTTCACCGCAACCCATTCCGAATCGGTGAGGTCAGAAATGGTGGGGCGCTTCAGCGCCGGAAGCACGTCCAGCACCGACTTCAGGTCTGCGCGCTTGACATTCAGCATCAGGCCCACCTTGCCCGCCGCGTCGATGGCCCCTTTCAACAGCATCACCAGCGTTTCGATCTTCTGGTGCTTCCAGGGATCGTTCCAGGCGGCCTTGTTGACGATGAACTTGGTGTTTGATTCGAGCACGGTCTCGACAATCCGCAGGCCGTTGGCGCGCAGCGACGAGCCGGTTTCCGTGACTTCAACAATGGCATCGGCAAGCACGGGCGGCTTGACTTCTGTCGCTCCCCAGGAGAATTCCACCTTGGCCTTGACGCCGTTTTTGGCGAGATAACGCTTTGTCACATTCACCAGTTCGGTGGCGACAACTTTGCCCTCCAGGTCCTTGACGCTCTGGATGTCCGACTTCTCTGGCACGGCCAGCACCCATCGAACTTTGCCAAAAGTATTCTTGGCGTAGATCAGGTCGGCCACTTCCACCACGCCGTTGCCATCTTCGTTATTCTCAAGGACCCAGTCACGGCCGGTCATGCCGGCGTCGAGCACGCCGTCTTCCACGTAGCGGGCCATTTCCTGGGCGCGAATCAGCATGCACTCCATTTCGCTGTCGTCAATCACAGGAAAATAAGACCGCGAACTGACGGTGATCTCGTAGCCCGCGCGCCGAAATAATTGCAGGGAAGCCTCCTGCAGGCTGCCCTTGGGGATTCCCAGTTTCAAACTCATGCTTTGCTCTCCTGTTTCGAACTGCTGTAAACGTCGTCGGGATTGAATTCCTGTTGGGCGATGACTTCTTCGCCTGCGGTCGTCACCTTGCGGAAAAAGCACGATCGGTAGCCCATGTGGCAGCAGCCGGGCCCGGCAAGCTCGGCGCGTACCAGCAGCGCGTCCTTGTCGCAATCTACGCGCACTTCGTGGACCTTCAGTTTGTGGCCGGAGGTTTCACCCTTGGTCCAGAGTTTCTGCCGGCTGCGGCTGAAGAAGGTGACGAAGCCGCTGCTCAGCGTCTTCTGGTAAGCCTCGTCGTTCATATAACCCAGCATCAGGACGTCGCCTGTTTTTGAGTCCTGAACGATGGCTGGGATGAGATCATCCTGAAATTTCAAGTTCATGTTATCGATGCTCCGTTGCGCAAAAATAAAAAAACCCGCCAACTCTACTCGTCAGCGGGTTCAACCTTAAATCCGATTCTGATTCTCGATTAGGCCAGCACCCACTGACACCACGCCTTGTGGTTCGTATGGTGGTGGTGATGTGCCAGCTTGTACCGCATAGAGAGATTACATTAATGCACGCCGGGTAGGTTTGTCAACAGGGGCGGCGCGCCCGCGTGCTTGCGCATCAATCTGTTATGACGCTGTGGCGCCGGCCTGTTCGCGCTCAACCTTGATGGAATAGATCAGGAACGCCCCCACGACGCCACCGATGGTGACAGTAGCCCAGGCGATGTTGTAGCTGTGCGTGGCGTCAAAAATCAGTCCCGCCGCCCATGGCCCGATCCACTGTCCCAGCGAGTTGGCCATGATGATGACGGCCAGCAGCTTGCCCAGCGTGGCCAGGCCAAAGCACTCCGCCGTCACCAGCGGAATCAGCATGTAGTCCGCGCCCATGGCAAAGCCAAAGATGATGGCAAACGACCATGCGGCCACGGGAAAGCGGGCAAAGAACAGCAGCGGAATAGCCAGCGCCAGAACCAGGTAGAATGCGGCCATCACGTTCTTCTTCTGGAAGCGGTCGGCCAGGTAACCGACAATCACCCGCCCGGCGAGGCCGGCAAACAGCAGGCCGCTGGAAATCACCGAAGCCTGGCCCAGCGATGTATTTCTGGTCCTGCAGGAAGAGCACAAACTGCTGGATGACCGTACCGATAGCCCCGATCACCAGCGTGCTGCCCAGCAGGATCAGCCAGAAGTTGGCGGAGCGAGCCACCCGGCGAAGGTCAAATACCACGGCCGG
>CAVSWQ010000044.1:0-442318 GCA_963731705.1 uncultured Acidobacteriota bacterium | reverse complement strand
CCAAACGGTGCTCTACAAGCGCATCTCCAGGGCCTCGCGCGGCATCCACAACCGCGGCGTGCGAAAGGCCCCGTTTGTGGTTCTGATCGGCGCCAACATGCCCTCCATCCTGACGGAAATTTCCTTTCTTTCGAATCCCCATTCCGAGCATCTCCTCAGGAGCCCTGCTTATCGTGAGCAGATTGCCAAGGCGCTTTTCAACGGCGTCGAAAACTACATCAACAACCTGGGGAGCGTCCGCGTGGCCCAGCGGACCCAGTAATGCGCCCGCCCGTTCGGCCCGCCCGGCCGGCAAGCTACCGCGTTCCGCCCGCTTCCTGACTCCTGCCAAGGCCGCTTGACGGCGCCCAAGGGAAGGATCAACTCGCAGTCTCCTTCCACGCGGCGGGATGAATCCGGCGCGGCAAAACTCAAACCCTGCCGCCGCGACGGCGCTCATACCGCCACAGCCAATTTCTGCTATGCTAGGGGTTGATGAAGTCCATGACCCGCCTCAACATGACGTTCTGGGCCATTCTGGCCTTGAGTACCGTTCCAGCCGGCGCCCAACACACTAGGATTGTAAACCTGGCGTCCCTGCCCGAATGGCAGGTGCAAAAGAGCCGAAACGTCAGCTTGAACGACGTGCGCCAGTGGGGAGTGCAGCCGCCCGTCGATGGCGAATACGGCGTGACAAAGGTGGAGATCCGGACCTACGGCAAAGGTCATCAAACCCTCGAAACCGTGGTTGAAAAAGCGCCTGATCCCTCTTCTGCATACGGATTGCTAACCTTCTACCAGAACTCATCGATGCCATCAGAAAAGGGAATGAAGCTCGCCGCCATCGGACCCGAGCAGGCACTGATGGCGCGCGGTCCGTTCTTTGTCCGCGCCATGCGGCCCGCCAAAATGTCAGAAGATGATTTCCGCTCTGCTCTGGTTGCGATTGCCGGAGCGGCCCCCTCAGCGAACGCCGTGGCCCTGCTGCCGCCATCCCTGCCCTCGAAAGGAATGATTCCAGGCTCGCATAAATACATTCTGGGACCTGTGGCCATGCAACAGGCGGTTCCATCCCTGCCCGCAAACCTGGTGGGCTTCCAGATGGGGGCCGAGCTCCAGGCGGCGGCATACCGCCTGAACGGCAAGCCCGTGACTCTGATCTTTATCAGTTATCCCACCAGCGCTATTGCGCGCGAACGATTCGCCGACTTTGAAAACAGTCTGGGTGTCAACCACAAGAGCGGAGCAGAAGCAATCTACGGAAGGCTGAAAAGAAGCCACGTACTTCTGGTCCAGGACGCACAAACTAAAGAAGTTGCAACACGCCTGATGGGCCGTCTGAAAATTGAGCAACAGATCAGCTGGGACCAGCCTCCCCCGGGCAAGCCGGTGACGGTGCAAATGGTCCACCTTCTGATGGGGAACATCATCCTGGTGCTTTTTCTGGCGGGCATGGCTGTGCTGGCCGGGTTCCTGCTTTTTGCCACCCGCCGGATTGCGGTCCGATGGTTCCCGCATTCGGATTGGGCCCGCGGATACGAAGACTCCATTATCCGACTGAACTTGAAATAACAGTAACCCTAACCAGGAACGGGACTTAAGTCTTCAGACGGCGTTTCCGGGATTGGCTTCAGGAAATTTTTCAGGGTTTTCGGCGAAACTATTGTGGTTGTAAGTATTTATAAATGATGTACTTACAGAGCAAATATTTTCCGAAAAATTGCTTGACATGACCGCCTGATTTTCATTAAACTCCAACCGAGTTTAGATGGCGGAGCGCGTCCGACCTTCTATTCTCCTCTCAATAAAAATGCTCACCCGAAGATCCGGGGGATCATAGGTCTCCCTGTCGGGTGGGCATTTTTATTTTTGCAGCAGTTGTGTTTCACAAATGGGAAGCCCAGCTTCGGATTAGGAGTTGGCCAGGTTCCTCCGGCAGAAGCTTCATCTTCCGGAATGGAAACTGCAATCCATTGATAGAAATGATCTTAATCGAATATCAGTCTGGTTGGACTGTGGCGTTCCGGTGGTGCTCCGCCACCGGGTTAAACAGGAGACTTGAACATTTCAATGCCAGTCGGGTAGGATAAGCAGGTAGGTTGATGCGTTGGGTTGCTGTGGAGTTGTTAAAATCAGGTTGGAGCGTAGCTTTGCGGCGATCTGGCAGGCAGGTCCTTCACGCTTCTTCATCGGCAAGGATCCGATTTCATCCGCAGGCAGGTCATATTTGCCCGTGGCACTGACAGGAATCACAGCCAAAGAAGCATCGGCATTCTCAGTCTTCAGCCGGCGTAGCTCAGTTGGTAGAGCAACGGTTTCGTAAACCGTAGGTCGGGGGTTCGATTCCCTTCGCCGGCTCCATTCTTTTCAATAACCGGGTTCAATCGACCACCCGCCTGCGATGGGCAGTAGCGCGGGGTTGCGGATTGTTTTTTGAACTGGGCGAATCCATCCACGAAATGTTCGCACTCTGTAGCAGGTGCCCATCGATGTCGGCAGGCACTTGTCTCCAGGATGGATCTGGGGGAATTGGCAATGATACGGCCGGAGCAGTAATTCCCAGGGTCACGGGGTAACGGGAGAGGCGGGTTGGCCACCACCGGAGGTTGCCCTCACAATAGCCCAGGCGATGCCAGCCGTTCCAGCGGCGACTCCCAGAGCAATCAGCAATCCAGGGGGAATGCGCTTCAGGTGAGGTTTCCCGTTTCCTTGCGGATCGGGCATTGGGGCTCTGGCGGTGCCGGTCGCTATGGTAATCGTTTTGCCCTTGCCAACGTCCTGAACGGCTCCGCCCTTTTCCACTTGCAGCGCCCCGTCCTTTGCCGTTACAGCAAGGAATCCGTCAACCATGGCGATTTGACCCAGAGTTCGGTAGCCCTTTGCCGGAAACACGGTCACATCACCCGCCTTGATCCGGAACGGCCGGCCGGCTTGCGGGTGATAGAGGGACAAATTCCCCTGAGTGAGAGAAACCGTCACTGCATCTGCTTCCCGCAGGAATGATGCCCGCGTCTGGCGGCCCAGGATCATGCGATTTCCCTGGTCCAGAGTCACCATCGCGAGTCCCTCATCAACCCGCAGGTTATCACCGCTCAGAAGAGTTGTATGCGGGAGTGGGACCTGGCCATCCAGGGTTGCATTCTTACTCCCCAGCAACGAGCCCAGCGGCATCGGACTGCCGACGGCCACTACCGATGTCAGTGCCAGTACCCAAGCCATTGTCCATACAAACGTAGTCGCCATTCGTCGAATCATCAAAAGCCTCCACTATCGCTGATTTATATCAAGTTATATGTTTACTGTCAAGTTACAAGGCTGCCATCGAACTTAAGAAACAAATCATCTTTCCTTCGCGCGGATGTCGTCTTCAGGAAGACCTAATGAGTCAATCCTTCTTTTCCCGCTGTATCCGGGGAATGGAATGCCCAGGCACGCCTGCCCATGCGGAACACCGAACCCGCGCGGACCTTGCTCTTCCCTTCAGCACTCCCTTCTGCCAGGCGAGAACCTGGATGTAAGCAAGCACAGGCGCCAACAGCAGCCAGTTTGCGCTAAAAAAAGCAGTCGACTCGGTAATCGACAGAACGATGAAAAACGCCAGAAGCCCCGGCACTTCATCCCGGAAAGCGACTGACCTTTGGACTTGTGAAGCAATGTAGAGCTTAACCATCAGAACGATCGCCAGGATCATGGCGATTGTGAAAGCTAATGTTCCCAGCAAGCCGGTCTGCACGAGAGCATGCATCAAGGCATTGCTGATCTGCTGATGAGGGGGAAAGTAACGGTCGGCCTGAAAACCCAAGCCGATCCAGGGAGAGTGTTTAAAAAGCTCCCAGCCTTCCTGCCAGAGAACGGTGCGGCCGGTTAAGGTAGGGTCGAAGTGACCGGTCCGAGTTCCATAATGCCAGAATCGATCGAAAAAGTGCGCGGACCACATTAAGGCCGCAAGCCCGATCCCCCAGACCACAAAAATCATTCTTCGCGAGCGTCGCAGCAACAAAATGACCACGCTGCCTACCATGAATGCAACAATCTCGCTCCGTCCCTGGGCAGCAATCAGGCAATAGCCGGAAAACAATAAAACCACAAACCAGAACGATCTAAAGATTGTTCTCCCCTGCCACAGTCGCCCCAGGGCATACAGCCCGGCCACGGCTGCATATCGGGCAAAACCCGTGTTTCGCGTTCCCGCCATCCCCATGAAACTCGAAGTCGCGTAACTTCCGCTTATACGTCTGGACAGCCAGAGGGATCAGCTGTGACAGACAGCCGGTCCCCCAATAAGAGGCATGCCAATCATGATTCCCAATGTCATTATGACGGCGATGATTCCGCTGAGGGTCAATACGGAAGATGCTGTCTCCAGGGGCTGGTCGGTCGATAAAATAGCGATCCCGACCAGAGCGACGGACCCATAGGCCAGATCCCAATAGAGAGCTCTGAACCATTCAGTAGAAAGAAGCAAGGATGAAATGCGCCCACGACCGCCGCATAGAGCAGCATAAAGGCCCAACGGTCCCTCGAACACCCAGGGTCGCAGCTTTCGTTGCGTCAACAGATAGAGAATGGACAACCACCCCGCCAGGAATGGAAAGAAGGCCCGGACGCCGTGGATCAACTCCATACCTGAGGCAGGAAAATTCGGGCGCAGCACGTACCACGGACCGGTATTGTAACCGGACCATATGAGGAGCCACAGTCCCATGCCCGCGAACGCCCCAAGCTTATGGCGTGTACTCCGCGGGCGGTGGGCGAGCCGTCCCGGATTTTGAAAGCCTTGCCTGCCGGTCATCAATGGGATCGTCTCAAATCTGCTGATATTTTGCGTGCTTTGCCGGGCCGGATCATCAGTTATCCCCCGGCGCTGCGTTGGGGAACCCGCGCCGGCACCGGCTCCTCCTCAGAGGACGATTGCGCCCTGAGCGCATCAAGATAAACGCGGTTGATGCGTTCGGCCACGCGGCTCCAGTCGTACACCTGCTCGGCCCTTCTGCGCGCTGCGCGTCCCATTTCGGCCCTGAGCCCGGCATCCAGCGCCAGCCGGCTGAACGCTGCGGCCAGATCCTGCACGGCCTGTTCCGGAGAATGCGCGGCCACCTTGATGCCGCATTCCTCCGTCACATGGAGCCCGGGACCGGCCAGGTCAAAGCAGACCACCGGCTTGCCGGCGGCCATGGCCTCCACCACCACCAGCCCGCCACCGTCCCGCAGGCTCGGGAACACGAAGGCGTCAGCTTCGGCCATCTCTCTGAACAACTCTTCTCTCGGCATCCACTTCACCAGGCGGACGTGATCGCC
The DNA here is from genome assembly GCA_963731705.1 of uncultured Acidobacteriota bacterium. Lineage (GTDB taxonomy): Bacteria > Acidobacteriota > Terriglobia > UBA7540 > UBA7540 > SCRD01. Next base: position 437,041 of record CAVSWQ010000044.1, on the reverse strand, counting down.
CATGGCAAGGTCGTCAATCAGCGACCGCAGGCGCGCACTTTCCGGGCCATCTCCCACAATCTTCAATTCGGCCTCCATGCCCTGCCGCTCACGCTTCACATCCTCGAAAAACAGCCCGAAAGCACGGATCGCCAGGTCAAAACCTTTCAGGGGGATCAGCCGTCCCGCCGTCAGCAGCCTGAAGCGCCCGCCGCCGCGGCTTTGCCACCGCAGCGCGGGGAAATCTCTCCAGCGACACGCCGTTGACGGAAAGCAGTTGCGCTTTCTTTTGCCAGCGCCCGGGCAAAGCGTCAAAAGCTTCGCGATTGGCCATCAGCAGCGCCCTGGCCCGCTGCTGCCCGATGGCAAAAAAGGGATCGTGCTTAAAGACCCACTGCAACCCCATGCGGACGTATTCCCACAGGCGCGGCCTCAGCGCAAACTCCCGCCGGAACTTCTCCGGCACGCGGTGCGCCCCGCCGCCCGGCCCGCGAACATAAGGCACCGGCAACAGCGCCCCCGTGATGCTCGCCATCCAGTCGTTCGTCATAGGTCAGGTGGTGGAACAGATCAAAATGGATTTTCCTGTGCAATCGCCGCGCGGCAAAATACGCCCGCCACTGCCACAGGTAAGCGTACAACTGGTATCCCCCCTGCGCCCGGTTCAGACCATACAGCCAGCCGGGCAGGCCCACATAAACGAAGTGAACCCCCGGCATGGGATCTTTCTCAAGCTCCGCCTCAATGGCCCTGCGGTTCTGCTGAGCCGTCAGGACCCATAACTCGTGCCGCTGGCGCAACTGCCTGATCACGTTCCAGGCCATCAGGTCGCCGCCGCCGGGCAGATTGACGGCGGGATCCTGTATACACGCGTAAGCTGAGATCAGCACCTTGGTACGCTTCTGACTCTCGTCTTGCATCCCGGGAGCCGATTCATTCCTGTCCGCCCTTGGTTGCAACCACGTGAAAGGTCCTGTCCCAGCGCGAGTGATGTTGGATCTCTGCTGAACCCGCAACTCTGCAGCAATCCCGCGATTGCACCGGGTTCAACGTCCTCCGGCAGCAGGCTCGGATGGACTTCGCAAGCAACCAGCTGGCATTCGGGGTTTTTCAGCGTCGCCTGCAAGCCCTCGAGAACCGCATATTCGAAACCCTCCACGTCGATTTTTATTGCGCGTGGCACGGGCAATTTTTCTGAAGCAATCAGGCGGTCGCCTTCAATCACCTCGACGTCTTCGGCCCCGGCGTTATCGTTCTTGTCACCTGACAGGCTGGAATTTCCGATCACGGTGCTCGCGTAAAGTTTGGCCTTCCCCGAGCTGTTCCCCAGCGCCTTGCGAAACAGGCGGGCGTTCGCCAGGCCATTCAGTATCAGGTTTTCCACCAGGTGGTTGTAGTTTTGTGCACACGGCTCGCATGCTATCACCAGGCCCTCGGTTCCAACGGTGCTGGCCAGCAGAACCGTATAAAGGCCCACGTTGGCGCCAATATCGAGAACTACGTCGCCCGGTTTGAGAAAGCGGACAAGCTCGCTCAAAACCCGCTCTTCGCCGCCGGCGCCGCCCGCCGACTCCAGGATGCGCAGCTCCTCCGGCGTGCGGGCGTAGAAGCTGGCGCGGATTCCGGCAACTTCAGTTTCCAGAATACCGTTCCGCGGCCGGGCAAACTGGAAATACGCCTTCCGAAGGATGGAACTCAGTCCCAGCTTCTGGATCGGCTTCAGCACCTCCGGCCGATAGCTCAGGCGTTTCAATGAATTCATCATCGTTGACACTGCCCCTTCCGCGCTTATGACTGGCCTCCCCAGGCCTTCCGCAATCGTCCCCGCAGCTTCACTCTCTGTTCGGCCTGCATAAACTCCACCAGTTCTTCCGGCAACTCGATCCGCATCCGGCGCAGCCACGCCCAGAGGTAGCCGCACAGCATGGCCCCGCCGGCCAGGAACACAGGATGTTTCAGCATTCGCGTGCCGCACCGTGCCAGCTCAAACGTCAGCAGGCCGCCCATGATGTAATCCATCTGGCCCAGGTGGAAGCAGACCGGAACCTTCTCCCGGACCGTGTTCCTGGGGACGTCGTGCTGATAGGCCTTGATTTCAGGAAAGCAGCGCACCTTCCATCCTTTCATCCTTGCGCTGGCGACCGATGTGTAGTCTTCATGTCCGAAAGGCAGCAGCCCGCCGATCGCCTCCCAGCATTCTTTCCGAAACACGCGCACCGGCCCGCCGACAAACTCGGGATTCAGAAAGCCTCCGGGCGCACCCACGTTATAAATTCCTCCGCCTGCCAAACCCAGTCCGGGATCGGCTTCCATCCGTGCCATCACCTTTTCAAAGAACTCCGGCTCGAGCGTGACGTCCGCATCCATCTTGGCGAGGTACCGGTAATCAAGCCCGGCAACGCTCTCTATTCCGGCCATCACTCCGGCGACGATTCCCTGGCTCACCCGGTCAATCGAAGTTCGTCCTCCTGACGGTCTCTCCCTTCGCAGCAGCCTGATAAAGCCGTACCGGCTTGCGGCTTCTCGCGCCATCTCGTCCGTCCTGTCCGTTGAGCCGTCGCTTACAATCACCCAGCGCAGCGGCAACAGCGTCTGGGCCGCCACGGATTCAATGCACCGTTCCAGAATTCGCTCTTCGTTATAGACGGGGCTGACCAGAACGTAGGATTTGCTCATGGGATCCTCGCCGGTTTATTGCCTTGCAACCCGGTCGCCCCCACGGCTCTCCCTGACACGGGGTGCAGACCTTTCCGGGCCAGCGAAATCCACCCTGCAAAATTTCCGGCGATGCGTTTGAAGTAGCCGCAGTCGCGGTGGACGACGCCGTGGAGAAGGCTCATGGCGGCGCGGATGGAGAGCGCCAGGCAGCAGAGCGGCCGGGAAAGTTCCGGGTGCTTGGAAACAAAGTAGAGGCGGTTGAGCACTTCCTTTTTCCCGAACAGGTACCAGTTGGGCCGGCCGATGTTGGAAGGATAGTGGTGGAAGCGCGCGCCGGCCACCACAGCCAGCCGGTACTTCTTGCTCGACACGGTAACTGAAGTCGAGATCCTCCAGGTAGCTGTAACTTTCAAACCATTCGTCGAAGCAGAACTCGCTCGAGAACTCCGGCGCGAATAGAAAACGGCACCGGTGGGAAGCCAATCGACGTAGGACGACCTGTCAATACTCCTTCATCACAGTCTGGAAGCCGGAGCGCAGGACGGCACCCGCGGCGGGCCGCATACAGCCCAAGAAGTGAGGTCAGGCCCGGAGCGATTTGAGGCTGCGAGCGAACGGCTGCGGGGAGTTTACCCAATTGCAGCTTGTCGCCGCCCAGATCGTCCGGCGCGGCGTCCCAGAAGTCGAGCAGGGCCTCAAAAGTCTGCGGCTCCACCACAATGTCATCATCCATAAAGGCCGATCAGGTCAGCGTCCTGCCGAGCGGCCCGGAAACCCGCGTTTCTTTTCAGACAGGCGGAGCCGGGCAGCGGGATAACGCGGATGTGGAGCTGCGGAAATTCGCTGGTGAAACACTGGCTGGTTTCGTCCTGGTCCACGATCACAACCTCATCCGGCAGGCGGGTCTGCGCTGCCACGCTGTTGAGCATGCGGCGCAAGTCATCGTAGCGGCCGATGGTGGGAATGACAATGGCGAGCTTATGCACGATTCACCGATTGCGGGACCGGAAGCTTGAGAAATTCAAAAACGATTTGCCGGAAGCCGGCCTGGAAGCTTTCCACGGAGAATTTTGCGGCCTGTTCGGACAAGTGCCGGCGCAGTTTTTCCTGGAGAGCGTCGCTGGCCAGCACCGTGCAGATCTTCCGGGCCGCGTCCTCCTCGTTTTCGAAGGTCAGCATGGGGTGGTTCACAATTTCAGGCTGGCCGCCGCTCGTCGGCGACAAAGGTGATGGCATCCGGCCTTCACCAGTTCGGCGGGCGCGATGCCGAAGGCTTCATTTTCACAGGCGTTGATGCCGAAGCGATGGCCGGCCATCAGCTCAAGCTTCTTCCGGCCGAAGGTGCGGCCTTCAAGCGAGACCCAGGGACGCGGCGCGGCCAGTTCCTGGAGCCGGGCGCCGAAGGGCGAATCGTCCAGGCCGCCCAGGATGTGCAGGTGGACGTCGTGGCCGGCCTCGCGGACTTTTTCCAGAATGCGGATCACGGCGTCCATGCGCTTTTCCGGCACCACGCGGCCCACGCAGACAAAGCCGTTTTCCTCTCTGCTCCCAGGGGACCGCCGGAAACTCCGCCGCCACGGGCGGGTAGAGCACGCGCGCCTCGATGCCAAACTCCCGGCGCAGCAGCCCGGCGCTCCACCCGGAATTGGCAACGGTGAGGTTCCGTTTCCAGCTTTCGGGGTCTGGCGGAGCGATGCGATTGCAGAGCCCCAGATAGGCGCGGCGCAGCGGGGAGTCTCCGTACCACCACTGCTTGTGATTCTCCAGCTCAGAATGCAAGCTGTTTCGCCATTCCTCCATAAAGGAAAAGTCGGCAATGAACTGGATGCCCGGGCAGCCAAAATCGCAGCAGTTATAGGCGCTGATCATCAGGTCGAATTCAGGGGCCACCCGCCGCACCGAGCGCTGCAGGAAGGCTCCCTTCAGCGCCGCAAATTTCGTGGAGTTCAGCAGGCCCCAGGGCATGGGGGCATGCAAGATTCGGAAATCGTCCCGCGCCAGGCTCGTGCCGTAGTAGTCGTTCAGCCGCTCCAGATCCACCGGCCCGCCCGTAATCAACGTCACGTCAAAATCCCGCTTCAGCGCGTCAATCCCCCACAGGGCGCGCGCTCTCCGACCCGCCGAAACGCAAGTGGGGGTGAATGATGGCAACTCTTAGCGCGCGGCATATCTTCGCACCTCCTGGTCATGGTGGCGCCACTTGCCTCCCGTGCCCCGGTAGCCGTCGATCAAGCCATTCAAGAGGGCCCAGCTCGAGTGAGCATGCCCTCTGACAACATTTCTGGCCATTTGGCCTGCGCACGTCGTGAGATTGGTAACGTGAAAGAGCGCCCTCCAATGACGAGGCAGAACCTCTTTGGCTGCCCGGATTCGGTTTCGGGCGGGGTAGTAGTAAAGCAGCGGGTTCCGCTTGCCGCCCGAACTGGCAGCATTCCTATGCCTGACTCTCGCGTGGGCTGCCATCACGGTCCGGTAACCTGCCCGGCGCGCGCGGGACGAAAGCACGATGGCCTCGTTGTACATGAAGAGGTCATTCTTCAGATACTCGTCGCGGCCCTGTCTGACATCCTTCAGCACGTCCGACCGGATCAGCATGGCCGTCCCCGGAAGGAGGTACGATTCCCAGAATCCGTTGTGCCCTTCAGGCGGCGCAAGTTGCCAATTGACGATGGGTGAGAAGAACTGGCGCAAAAGCGAGGCGCGGCCTCCAAAAAGGATGTTCTTTCCGTCGCCGTCGGTGACAATCGCTCCCACCATGCCGGCGCCGCTCTCCCGGCCGGTTGCCACGAGCTGGCGCAGGCAGTCCCGGTCCGGTGCAGCGTCGTTGTTGAGAAGGAATACATAATCGCCAGGCGCTTTCCGCTGCAGCGCATAGTGAATGGCAGACGTTGTTGCCGCCGGTGAAACCGAGATTTTCTTCATTGCGGATCAGGACCAGGCGGGCTGACGATGCAGCGCCGTCGAGGGCCTGTTCGGTTTCAGGGTCGCCGCCGGCGAGCGCGGTTTCGCGGGTGTAGTCGGCGACAACCTGGCCGGGGCCGAGGTTGGCTTCCGCCCAGGCCTTGATCTTGTCCGCCGAGCCGTTCGAGGAGCCGTTATCGACAACCACCGTCAGGTAGTTGGGATAATCGAGCCGCCGGACGGATTCCAGGCACTCGAGCGTGTCCTCCCAGCCGTTCCAGTTGAGAATGCTGATGGCCACCAGCGGGGCCGGGGAACTGCTCCCGGACAAAGCCGCAGGGATCGTTTTCAGTTTTCTCGCTAATCAACGTAAAGCACCCCGATTCCATACCCGCCCTGTTGCGGGTCTTCGATGAATTCCTGGTGCCGGTAGCCGGACTTGATCTCGCGCCAGAACTGCGGCACCCCGCCAACCCATTCCGGGCGGACCCTCCACAATGTCATGGAAGGCGATCACCCCGCCTTTTCCAACCATCGGCCCGTACATTTCAAAGTCCTTCTTGACGCCCTCGTAGCGGTGGTCGCCGTCGATAAAGAGGTAGTCGAGCGGCCTGCCGTCGAACACCTCTCCCAGCCGCCTGCGCATCCAGAACTGGTGTGAATCCCCGCGGATCAGGTGCAGGTGCTGCTTGCGGCGCGCGAAGCGCTCGTAGAACCACTGGCGCGTCTCGCTGTAGCCGCCGCCGAATTCCCCGCCTTCCAGGTCGATGCTGGCAAGGGTGGCCGTGGGGCTGGCCAGGCGGGTGAGGAAGAGCAGCGTGCCGCCCTGCGCCGTGCCGATCTCGAGCGCCCGCTGCGGCCGCAATTCAGCAAGAATCTCGCCCAGCGCCGTGAGCTCGCTGCGGACCTGGATGGCCGTGAAAAAGTAGTTCTTGAAAACGAAATCGACCAGTGCGGGCACGCCCTGCCGCCGCCCCACCAGCAGATAGCGCGCCCACGCCCAGCCCACCCTCAGCCTCCAGGTGAGCTTGTAGCGCAGCGTGTAATCCTGACGAGTTGTCTCTTCAGCGGGCTCGTTCAGCGTGCTGGTTTCAGCCATAGTCTGATCTGCCATTTCTCCTCCAGGTCGAGAACGTAATGCCAGGAAGCGAACAGGAATCCGCCGCCCAGGACCGCCGCGAAAGCGGCGTCGGTGACAAATGCCTGGCTGGAAGTCCACAGCAGCCCGAAACCCGCTGCCAGGGCCGCAAGGGTCCCCACGCTGCGCCTTAACTCTTTGCCGGCCAGCAGGCGGGCGGGGGTGCGCGTGAGCCAGCAGGCCGCCACGATCAGCAGAACGAAATCGAGGGTGACGCGGATGGCCCAGGCGAGCGCCGCGCCGGGCAGGCCGAAGCGGGTGACCAGAAACCAGGCCAGGCCAACGTGCAGGGGCAGCTCAACGAGATGAAACTTGGCCGTCAGGTCCGGGCGGCCGATGCCCTGCAGAAGGTTGTAAGGAACGTGCGCCAGAGCAGTTGACAAGCACCCCGACGGCCAGGATTTGCAGAACCAGCGTTCCCTCGGCAGCGAACTTTGCGCCCAGCCAGAACGTGAGGATGGGGCGGGCAAAGAAAACCAGCACCAGGGCGGCCGGGCCCACGGTGAGCAGAATGAACTTGAGCGAGCGGAGGAGCGCGTTCCTGATCCACTCGTGATCGCCGCGCCCGGCGGAAGAGCTGAAGGCCGGGAAGAGCGTGGCCGTGAGGCTCTGGGGAAGAATCCTCAGCTTGGTCGAAATCATGTAAGGCGGCGTATAAAAGCCCACGGCGGCGATGGAGACGAGGGCGCCGATGAGAAATCGGTCAAAGAAGACCAGGATGGGGCCGACGGCGCCGGAGACGGTGATCCAGCCGCCGTAACCGAGCAGCGAGCGAACGAGACTGCGATCGAACGAGACGCGCGCCCGGAGAACGGGATGGAGGCGCAGGCAAAAGAGAACCAGGACGCCGATGGCCGCGACGCGGGCCACCACCAGGAAAAGCACGATGGCCGGAAGGCCGAAACCGAGCGCCAGCGCCGTGACCGGCAGAAGATAGGTGAGGGCGCTGGAAGGTATGCCCAGGGCATTCAGCAGATCAAACCGCTGGCTGGCGGCCAGCACGCCGCGCAACGAGCCGCTGGCGAAATCCACGGGCAGCGCGGCGGCCATGATCAGGAAAATCAGGTGCGCCTGCGGATGAAGGTCGGCGGGAATCTTGAGCAGGCGGTCCACCAGCAGGGGCGAAGCGGCGGCCAGCAGGATGCCTGCCCCGAGGCCCATGCACGTCTGGCTCAGAAGCGCCGTCCACACCAGCGCCGGAAGTTTTTCGATTTCGCCCTTGCCCAGAAGCTCGGCCACAAACTTGGTGGTGGCCGGGCCGATGCCCAGATCGAAAAGCGCGAAGTATCCCACCACCATCCAGGCCAGTGACAGCAGGCCAAAACGGTCCGGCCCCAGGTGGCGGATCACATAGGGCATGGCCGCAATGCCCACCAGCAGCGGCAGCACCCGGCCGATGAGGTTCAGCAAAGTGTTGTGCGCCAGGCGGCGGCCGCTGATGTCAACCTGCGGCACAGTATCCGGCGGAATGGGCTTGGCAATTTCGGTCATGGAAAAGGGTTCAGAGGGCGGCGGGCAGCCTCAGGAAGGCGGGCCTGCCGCCCACACGGCCCCGGGAGCCGCAGAGGGGCCGGCGGCAGAGTGGCGGACAGACGCCTTGAGCCTCGACAAGTAGGCTACAATGGCCCCGGAGGCCCCCAAATGGGACGTTTGGGACGTTTGGGACGAAAATTTCAAAATTTGTAACGCATTGAAAATAAACATTTTATTGTTAGCATCCGCTCAGAAATTTTATCGTTTTCCAAAAATGTGTTTCATTTCTGAACAGTGTGTAAAATTTTCCGCTCCGATGGAGATCCACAGAACTCATAGGCTAGCGACTGGAGGAAGCAGCTGTCTTTGGCGCCGCCGGATGCACGGTGCGCTCGGTGAGCACGGAATCCAGCATGGCGCGCACCTGGTCGCGGTCTTTGGTGGAGAAGTACCAGTCGATGGTTTGCCGCAGCCCGTCCATGAATTTCACCCGGGGCTCCCAGCCGAGCAACTGTTTGGCCAACACGTTATCAGCCACGCGGTTCATGGGGCCGGTGGGCATCTCCGGATGGAACTCAATGCGCGGGCTGTGCCCCGTGTAGCGGTGCACTTCCTGGACGGCGTCAATCACCCGAGTGCGCTCCATGGTTCCGAGGTTGACCGCTGAGCCGTCATCAATCTTTTCCGCGGCCAGAATGGTGCCGGAAACAATGTCGCTGACGTGCGTCCAGTTGCGGATCTGCTCGCCGTTGCCCCAGACGACGTAAGGGTCCTGCCCGATGAAGGCGCGCGCGATCATGGCAATCACGGCGTGGTTTTCGTGGCCGCGCTCGCCGTAGACGGTGAAGTAGCGGCAGGAGGCGGATTTCATGCCGTGGTCTTTGTAGTAGGCCTGCAGTGTCATCTCCGCCATCAGCTTGGCCCAGCCGTACATATTGTCCGCATCATAGGGCGGGCCGACCATGTCTTCTGTGAGATAGAGGATTTGCGAAGTGTCGGTCTGAATGTGATTGGGATAGACGCAGCCGGAAGATGCGTAGACCACTTTTTCAACCCCCGCCCTGTGCGCGGCCCGGAAGAGCATCCCGTCCAGAGTGAGGTTGGTGGCGCAGGCGGCCTGGTGCAAGTCAACGTAGCCACGGCCTCCGTGGTCCGCCGCCAGGTGGAAAATGATATCGACGCCGTCCACAGCTTTTTGGACAACTTCCGGTTCCAGCAGGTCAGCATGAAGGAAATCGATGTGGCCTCCATCAAGATGGGCCGTGAGATTTTCCCGCTTGCCGCTGCTCAGATTGTCCACCACCCGGATGCCTGCACCCTTCTCCATGAGCGCGTCCACCAGGTGCGAGCCGATAAAAGACGCACCGCCCGTCACCAGAACCTTTTTGCCATTCCAATTCATGGTCGTCTCCTTTCTAGTCATACTTGCGGATTCCCTTGATTTCGAGGTATGAATGCAACGCAAACTGTGGCCCGTAGATCAGCGCTCGATGCCAGCACTTCTTCGGTTCGCTCAGCAGCCGCCAGAACCACTCGAGGCCCAGGTTGCTGACCGGCCTTGGCGCTTCTTTCACCTTGCCGGCAACGAACTTGAACGCCGCGCCTACGGCCACGATGACAGGAACTTTCAGCACGTGTCGGTGCTCATAAATCCAGCGCTCCTGCTTGGGCAACCCAAGACCGACCCAAAGGACATCCGGCCTGGCCCGATTGATTGCCTCGACGATTTCAGCGTCTTCCTCCGGGGTGAGCGTGCGGAAAGGCGGGGAATAGCTTCCCGCGATCCTGAGCGATGGGAATTGGGTCTGCAGGCGGGTTCCCAGCGCCTCCAGGACTTCATCCGTATCACCGTAGAAATAGCTCGAGTAACCTTTCTGGTTGGCCAGTTCGCAGAATTTCAGCAGCAGGTCCGCACCGCGGACCCGCCGGGGAAAATCGGACAACTTCTTCCCGGCTACGCGGGCCGTCCACATGCCGTCAGGTATCGAAAGCGAAGCCGATTCCAGGATCTGTTTAAAGTCGGCCTTCTTGAATCCTTCGACGATGCCGTGAGAACTGGTCACTGCGATCCAGCGTGATCGGTCGCGGCTCTCAATCCACCGGCTCATACATTCCAGCGTGCCGTCAACATCGACGCTGTGGACGGGCACCCCGAGAACTCGAGCGCAAGGAGGAAGACTCTTTTTACTGAAAGCCACCGGGCTGGTTAACACAGTTGCCATGAGCGTAGTCTCCTTTCTTATTGATCTTCAGCGGGTGAGAGTACGGGCTGAGGCAGAGGCCTTCTGGCCAATCGGGCTTTCAGCCTGCGGACTGAACGCTTGCCGAGCCATGAAGGAACCTTGCCGGCACGGACTTCCCAGCCGCCCGTAAATGTGACCAGGAAAGAAAAGGCCACCAGGCGAAAATCGATCCACAGACTCTGCCGCTTGATATACAGGAGGTCGTAACGGAGCTTCTGCCGCCTGGGGAGTTCGCTATCCCCATAGATTTGCGCGATGCCGGTGAGGCCGGGACGCACGGTATGACGCAGGTCGAATCGCGGAATCTGCTTTCGAAAGTCTTTCACCAGCTCGGTCCACTCCGGCCGCGGCCCCACGAAGCTCATGTCACCCCGCAGGATGTTCCAGAGCTGCGGAAGCTCATCCATAGCGGTGGATCTCATCAGCCGTCCGATACGTGTAATGCGGGGGTCTTTTTCGGTTGCCGGAACGGCTCCCCACTTTTTGTCCGAGTCCGCCACCATGGAACGGAACTTATAGCTCACAAATTCTCTGTTACCTTTGCCAACACGAAATTGCCGATAGAAGACCGGGCCCCCGTCTTCCAGCTTGATTCCCAACGCTATAAGAGCCCAAAGCGGTGAAGACAAAATAAGCCCGACACCCGATAGAAAAATATCAAAAGCACGTTTGGCCATGATGAAAGCTCTCCTGATACGAAAGTTGTTATGAAACTTAAGAGGTTGAACCTGGAGTTAAGCAGCAAACAGATTCTGGATGGCAACGAGGATGGCTTTGTAATGCCAATCAAAGATTAAATGGCCATTCATCCGGCCGAAGAGATCAATCGCGCTGACTTTCTCAAAAGTCTTGTCAAGAAGGGAATCCGGAAGCTTTGCGATCATCTTTCTGAAAAAGTATCCCGTTTCGAGTTCCCGGTTGAAAGTGGAACGGGAGTAGGTCTCAAAGGAACTCAGTGCCTGTTCAGAAAAATTGTTTTGGTGACAGGCCCGGGTCATGACGTCTGCCGCCATTTCAGCCGAGAGCAGACCATAGAAGATTCCTCCGCCGGTCGTCGTCTTGATGTGGCCCGCCGCCTCACCAATCACCAGGACGCGGTCCGACACACATTTGCCCTGCGGCCATTGAGTAATGACCTTCTGGCAAACCTTATACTGGTCAGGACGAAGGTGCGGGGCGATTTTTCCCAGCAGCTTCTTGAAATACGGCCGCGAATCCTCGCTGCTCATCAGGCCCACCCGGACACGTCCATGGCCGAGTGGAATCTTCCATCCAAAGGCGCCGGGCGCCACTGCCTGGCCCACATAAATCCTGGTGGGACGCCACATGCCGTCCTTCCCCAAAGGGATATCCGCCTGAATCCCCCGCAGATAATCGCGAGGACGCACAAGTCCCAACTTTTCCGTGAGAGAGCGGTTGACACCGGAAGCGATAATCACCCCGCGAGCTTTTTCACTTTCCTGCTGCCGGCCGCCCTTTGACCGGTATCGAATCACCACACTCTGCTTCTTCCGTTCGATGGAATCGACAAACCTGCCCAGCCGCATTTCGGCTCCCGCAGAAACCGCGCGGCTGGCGAGATCCCGGTTGAATTCTGCCTTGTCGACAACATAGGCCAGAGGCTCTTCCCCGTTGTGCTGGATCTTCCGGCCGGCCGGCGAAATAGCCTGAACTTTCTTAATCGTATTCAGCACGGACGTTTTAGGAAGATCGAAGCGGGAAAAAGCTTCGGTTCCAATGACCCCTGAACAAACAGCCCGTTCTCCGATTTGCCCCTGCGCATCAAAAAGGGTCACGTCAAGCCCTGCTGAGGCCAGCCGGTAAGCAGCATGAAGTCCTGCCGGCCCACCTCCCACAATGATGAAGTCCTTCACTCATTTCCTCCGTCGATTTCGCCCGCACTGTCTGGTCTGCGTGAACTCACCGGGGCCGGGACTCCCAGTCGTAATTGATTCCCGGTTCATCGAAAGCGATCCGTCCTTCGTCGTTCGGATCGTAGAAATGGTTGGTTGCGTAGAGCAATTGCGCCGGTTCAGTCCCGACGACTTTGTAACCATGGGCAACACCGGGAGGAATTCTCACTTTCCATGGGCGCTGCGCACCAATGAACAACGTATTCAGCCGGCCCCAACTGGGTGAACCCTCCCGAAGGTCACAGAGGAAAACCTGGAACATGCCGGCCAGGGGGGCCCAGAGGTCCGTTTGCTCAAAATGATAGTGGATCGCCTTAATCACGCCCGGGTAGGAAACGGTGAATGAAACCTGAATCTGATGGCCGCTGGCATCGGCGAACTCGTGTCCGATACCGGAGTCGCCGAAGCGAAAAACCTCCGCGAAGCAACCGCGATCGTCCGGCCACTGCACACTGGGTTCAACTTCAACCCCGGCGATCAGGCGCGAAGACTGTGGACTGGTGATCACATCACCTATCCCGGGGTCTTCACGGTGTGGCAGCACGAGCCGTAGTCCGGCGCGCTCGCCGATCAGCCGTTTCTCAGGCAGACTTTGAATAAGCTGGTCGTTTCCGGATGACTTCGTCAGCATCATTCCCTCCGTCACGAATTTCTGCCAGATAGCTTTCCAATCCCGCCTGCCAATGCGGCAAGAGTCCGATGCCCAATGATTTCAGCCGTTGGGTGGCAAGAACAGAGTAGGCGGGCCTGGGGGCAGGACGGCCGAACTCCGATGAAGAAATGGGAGTCACCTGAATGCCCTGCAGGCCGCTGAGCTCGACAATTTTGCGGGCAAATTCAAACCAGGTGCAGTTCCCTTCCGCCGTCACGTGATAAACACCGTATTCCCGGGTTGCCGCGAGATCTGCAAGCTTTTGCGCCAGGTGGCGCGTGTAGGTGGGCGCTCCCCGCTGGTCGTTGACAATTCGCAGTTCTGTCCTCTCGCCGGCCAGTCGCAGGACGGTCGACACAAAATTCTTCCCGTGAGGCCCGTAAAGCCACGAAGTCCTGACGATGAAGTAGCGGTCAAGAATCTCCTGGATATGCCTTTCGCCCCTCAGCTTTGTCTTTCCATAAACGCTGAGGGGATGGGTCGGAGCATCCTCGGAATACGGACGGGTTGCCCGGCCGTCAAAAACGTAGTCGGTGCTGATATATAAAACCGCCGCCCCAACCCCTTTCGCGGCCCTGGCCACATTGAGCGTCGCGACTTCGTTCCCGGCTATAGCCTTTTGCGGATCAAGCTCACAACCGTCCACATTCGTGAAGGCGGCGAGGTGAAATACCAGGTCAGGTTTCTGACTCTGGAAAGCTTCCCGCACGGCGTCTTCGTCACTGAGATCGCAGGCGCTTCGAGTGAGCCCCACGACTTCATGATCCACCTGCAGGAGAGGCACCAGGGCATGTCCAAGCATCCCGGCCGCCCCGGTCACGAGGATACGCAATTAGGGTTTCCTCCGGGATGCTGGATTCGCTTCAAAGTCTCGTCACGATTTTCGTACTGCTCCTGATAGTACGAACGGTAGGCTTGATTCTGGATTCTCTCTCTCCATCCGGCATGGGCCACATACCAGTCAATGGTGTCCGCCAAACCTCTGGCAAAACTGACCTCGGGCTTCCAGCCCAGTTCGGTTTCGATTTTCGTCGTATCCACCGAGTAGCGCCGGTCATGGCCGGGACGGTCCTGAACAAACGTCAGCAGAGAATGAGGCTTGCGAAGGCGGTCCAGAATGTGGCCGGCGATTTCAAGGTTCGGCCATTCGTGCCCCGCGCCGATGTTATAGACCTCTCCCGCGCGGCCGCGGTGCAGAACTGCGTCCAACGCCCGGCAATGATCCTGAACAAAAATCCAGTCGCGCACCTGAAGGCCGTCGCCATAGATCGGAATGCTTTGATCCTCCAGCGCCCGGCTGATCAGGAGCGGAATGAATTTTTCGGGAAACTGATAAGGGCCAAAGTTGTTGGAGCAGCGGGTCACCATCACCGGAAATCGGTAGGTTTGGAAGTAAGCTCGCGCCAGAAGATCGGAAGCGGCCTTGCTTGCCGCATAGGGGCTGCTGGGATTCAGGTGAGAATCTTCTCGAAATTTCTCTGTGCCTGGCGCGCTGCCGTAAACCTCGTCCGTGCTGACGTGAACAAAGCGCTGGACGCCGGCCCGGCGCGCGCCGTCCAGCAGGCACTGGGTCCCCATCACGTTGGTCCTGACAAACACGGAGCCGTCCAGGATGCTCCGGTCGACGTGGGATTCAGCGGCGAAATGAACCACGGCATCCACCCCCTGGGAGAACACTCGGGCAATTTCGTCCTGGTCACAAATGTCCACCCTGATGAATTCATGCCGCGGATTCGCGAGCACATCGGAAAGGTTTTCAAGATTTCCAGAGTAGGTGAGGCTGTCCAGATTCAGGATGGAATAGGAGGGGTATTCCCGCAGCAGATAACGGACAAAGTTCGAACCGATAAAACCCGCTCCTCCTGTGATGGCAAGCTTCATTCTGCTCTCTCTTATTTCTGTGTCTCCACTGCGTCGGCAGCCTGCGCCGATGCTTCCAGGCTGACTTTGTTCGCGCCCGTTTCGGCAACCAGGTTGGTGGCGCTTCTCAAGGACTCAAACGTTCCGGCGTCGGTCCACCAGCCGTCCAGAATGCTGTAGGTCAAGGTGCCTTCGCTCAGGTAGGAATTATTGACATCGGTGATTTCAAGCTCGCCCCGCCGGGAAGGTTTCAACTCTTTGATCCTTTCAAACACGCTCGGATCATAGAAGTAAATTCCCGTGACGGCATAAGGGCTGGGAGGATCTTCCGGCTTCTCCTCGATCCGGGTGATCCGATCACCGTCGAAAACCGGGACCCCAAACCGCTGGGGATAGGGAACTTCCTTGAGAATGATGTGCGCGCCTCTCGACTGGTGCTCAAAACGCTCGGCAGCCTGCACGATGTTGCCCTCAATGACGTTGTCGCCCAGAATCACACAGACCTTATCCCCGCTCGCAAAGTACTCCGCCAGTTTCAGGGCGGCTGCGATGCCCCCTTCGCCTTCCTGATAGGTGTAGTTAATGTGGCGAAGGCCGAATTCCTTGCCGTTGCTCAGCAGACGGAGGAAATCGCCTGAGTTGTGCCCGCCTGTGACGATCAGGATGTCATTGATGCCGGCATTGATCAGAGTCCGGATGGGGTAATAAATCATGGGATCTTTGTAGACTGGCAGCAGGTGTTTGTTGGTGATCTTGGTGAGCGGAAAAAGACGAGAACCGGTCCCTCCAGCCAGAATAACCCCCTTCAAATTACACCTCCTGTTTTAGATATGGGTTGCGGACGATACTTCTCGCGGGACGCTCCGAACAAACCGAATAGTTTACCCCCAAAAACACCTGAGTGACTCACTGGGGGCCGCCTATAGGCATCTCTCTCACCCGCCGGGAAGAGCCGGGAATTGTGGATAACCCCGCGCACACAGCAAACCAGGCCGCGTTGGCTGGAATGTGAAGATTGAAGTCAACAAAGCTGTGGATGAGCAATCCACACACGGCCAGCGCAGCTCCCAGGCGAATCCAACCCGCTTCCTCTCCGAGACGCTGGCGCAATTTGCTGAACGCCAGACGAAAGAACAGGATGAGCGCTCCCAGGATGATCAGCCCCCCCACAGCCCCGGATTCGGCAAGAGCCTGGGCATAATCATTGTGCGCATACGGATAGAGCTGATTCGTGGGAAAACTTTGATAGGCTGGAAAAATCGAACCGAAGCTGCCGAGGCCGGCCCCCAACCCCGGATGGTCGCGGAAGATCAGCAAGGAATCAAACGCCACATGCATCCTGTCACCATAGGTCGCTTCCGGCGCGTTCACAACATTGCCAACACTCCCGAGTCGGTTTGAAACATTTTCGGGAGCGATCCAGAAGAAAAAGGCTGTGGCGGCCACCAGACCCAACACTCCCACCAACAAATGCCGGCGGGAGGTCCCTGCCGGCGATCTTTTCCACAGTATCCAGGCGAAAATCAGAATTTCCCCCAGGAGCGCAACAAACCCTCCACGAGAGGCTGACAACAAGAGCGCACAGATGGAGACGCAAACTCCAAAAGCCAGGAGGACCCTGTGCCGGTCATCCTCAGACCTCGAAAGAACATAGGCGGCCGCGATCGGGATCAGCATCTCCATCAATCCCGCGAAATCATTGTGGTTGACGTAAGGGCCGAAGATCCGGCCGCGGGATTTCACAAGCCAGAAGATCATTCCCTGGCTTGAGAAAAATTGCAGAATGGCAAAGAGCCCCATGAGGAAGGCGTAGGCCGTGACTGCGAATCCGAACGTTCGCCATACCTTGCTCGAAACTTCTCCAAAGAGCTGGCCCGCCAGGAAGAACAGAACAACATCCGTGATCAGTTTGATCAGGGCTTCCCGTGTTTCAGAACTGTTGACGGTGAGATGGCCAATGTATTGAACCACCCCCAACAAAAGAAACAGCGCAGCAGGCACATAGAGCGGCGACCAGATAATCCTGACGGCCCGGCGCCTGACGTTTCCAATGGCCCAGAACGTCAACCCGGCAAAGGACAGAATGTAAAGCGCCGCCCACGCCCATGGCTCGACAGCACCGAAGGCAAAGGGCGATGCCAAAAGAGTTGCAATCAGGAGAGCCCGCGCACGTGAAAACCATCGGCTTCCTGCAAGGGCTGCCGCTTCTTCCTTCCTGAACGAAACCGGGAGGAATTCTGCGCTGCTGGTTGAGCCATTCATAATGCAGGTGCTGAGGCTTTGAGAGCTCGATCCCTCTCGGAAGTATCCTCGTTCAAATGGACTGCATCCACCCAGAATCTGCCGCGGATGTCCGTAGGAAATGTCAAACTGCGGGACCGCCAGACGGAAACCCGTACCTGGCGCGTCGATGGACCGGTTGAAAAGCTCACGCTCACCGGATGCCAATCCGTTGTCCCGACTGTGCCCTCTGTCGAAACATCCAGGCAGCGCGAACAATTCGGGTCGGCCACCCGAAGACGCGGGCCGCTGTTCGACGAGATATCTTCCGACCGCACATAAGCCTGAAGACGATAGGTATGGTCCGGGCTCACAGGAACGATCTCATACAAAGGCTCGTCATCGTCATTCCGGCTGACCGTGAATACGACCCTTGCACATCGATGTCCCGCATAAGCCCCCGCATCATCCAGCCCCACCCTCGTGTAAGGTTCTTTGTGGACACGCCAGCCAAAGCCCATATTCAACAGCGGGCCTTCAAATCCGCTGTTGAACACCAGGTTGCCATGAGAATCAGACGGAGATCCCTTGATGATTCCGTGCGACTCGAGATCGCGCCAGGCGCTGACCGCCAACTGGTCCCCACCCTGACGGATCAGCCATTCCAGATAAGGGCTGGCCAAAGAGAGCGGGAATGTCTGATTCAAGGCCAAGGTGGCCTGCCAGACGGGGGAAGCATCCGCTCCTTGACCGTGGTAGACAAGATAATTGATATACGAGAAATTCAGTTCTGGATTTTTTCGGCTCGCAAGAACCGTCTGAAAAACCTTCCCTGAATCACCGACGTACTTTAAGCAAAGGCGGAAAGTTTCAGGCGCATATTCGGGATCCATCTCAAGCAATTTTCGGAACTCACCCAAAGCTTCATCCGCACGGCCATGAGCCAGATCATCATTGGCAGCATTCCATCGGTAGCGAGGTGTCATCGGAGCCAGAGACAAGGTACGCTGCATGGCCCGATGGGCACAGGCTGTGTCACCAGCCGACTCGCATCCTGACGCCAACCCTGACCAGTATTCAGGCTGGGTCGGAGCCAGTTTCGTTGCCTGCCGTAGTTGTTCCAACCCTTCCTGGACTTCGGATGGGTCCATGGAATAGGAGTTGGTCCTGCCCAAACGATAAAGAAGTTCCGGATTCGCCGGGTCCAGCGCCGCCGCCTGTCGAATTTCATGGGTGTCCGAGGATTGGCCCATGGTTGCGGCGACTGCGATCACAACGGTCCTGAATGCCAGCAACAATCCCGGCACGATGATGGCAAAAATGAAGACCGCGCCCTTCGCCCGCGAACTCAGAGGAAATTCAAAAGAAAAGATTGAGAAAAGACGCTTAACCGGCAATGTGGGAGTTCAATCTGTCTTTCTTGATGTAGTGAAAATAACGTCGGGTTACAAACTCAAAGTCGTACCTACCTTGTCGACCCGGTCCTCTTCCCGCTGCTCCATCCCGGAGTTATCGCCGTTATGATCAGAGCCGTAATATCCCCGGTAACTGTAGCCGTAATACCCGTCGTGACGGAGGTCCATTTTGTTAATGACCGTCCCCAGGACTCTTCCGCCCGCGTCCTGCAGCATTCGGAATGACCGAACCAAACCATTCCGCGGTGTAGCTCCGCTCTCAACAACCAGGACAACCCCATCAACGACAGCAGAGAGCACTGTCGCATCCGTCACCGCCAGCAACGGAGGCGAGTCGAGCACCAGATAATCGAACCGGCTTTTAAGATCTTTCAATAAATCTTCCATCGCGGGTGAAGAAAGCAACTCGGCAGGGTTCGGAGGACTAGGTCCCGAAGTAAGCACCCAAAGGTTGACCGGCGGTTCGACATAAATCAGGGCTTCGTCCAGAGAGTAGGCCCCGGTCAGGACCCCGCTGAGTCCCTTTGCTGCTTGAAGACCCAGGGCTCTCGCAATCCCGGGCCTGCGGAGGTCACTGTCAACTATGAGCACTTTGCCCCCCCGCTGGGCAAGGCTTTGGGCAAGATTGAGCGAAGTGCTGGTCTTGCCTTCCTGGGGCTGGGAACTCGTCACCAGAATCGACTGCGGCGGGCGCGGAGCAGTCGAAAGCAGAATGGAGGTGCGCAGCGTCCGAAAAGATTCGGCGATCGGAGAAGAGGGCGTCCTCGTGACTGCAAGTCCTACGGCCCCGTTCTTGAGAGGGTCAGCCGCACCTCCGATTGTCCGCCAGGAACGGCGCGGACCCACGGAAGCAGCGGACGGGATCACCGCCAGCGCCGGCGCGGGTATAAAGCGCTCGACATCGTCGGCATTCTTGATCGAACTGTCAAAACCCTCCTGCACAAAAGCGACCGTAATCCCCAGCATCAGTCCAACGATGAGGCCTACAGCGATTTCGCGTCCTCTGCGGGGACGAACCGGGGTGGTCGGAACCAGTGCGTGGTCGATGACGTGAACATTATTGGCGTGCATGCCCGCGGAAACCATCGCGTTTTTCACATGCATGAGCAGACCGTCATAAAGATCCTGGTTGGTTTGGAATTCGTGCTTCAGGATGTTCTGCTGAATCTGCAACTGGCTGGCTTTCCCGATGTCTGCCTTCTCCTGATCCATCCTGGACGCTAAAATTTTCTCCCGCCCCAGCGCGGCCTGATAATCATGACGGATGCGGTCGAGCACCTGCTTACGCTGTTGGCCCATGAGCGAACCAATTTTCTGAATCTGGTCGTGGAGCCTGACCACTTTAGGAAACTTCGGACCGTACTGGGCCAAAGTATCAGCATACTGAGTTTGCAGGTCACCGATTTTCCCCTGGAGCGTCTGGAGCAAGGGATCCTGAACCAGCACACCGACTTCTTCCGGATTGGCCTGGGCGAGTTGATAGAGGGACTGTTTCTGGGCAAGATCGTTTTGCGCCGCTGTCAGGTCCTGACTCAGATTGCCCAGGCGCTGCTCCATCACGTTCTGGTCGCCACCAATGGCAACGATAGAATTATTTCGTTCATAATCCACCAGAGCCTGTTGCGACTTTTCAACTTTGGACTTCAGTTCTGCCAGCCGCTGTTCCATCCATGCGGAAGCTTGCCGTGTGGCGTCAAACTTTGTGCGGAAGTTATACTCGGTGTAGTTGCGTACCAGAGCATTCACCACGCGGGCGGCAAGCCTGGGGTCAGGGCTTTCGAAACCGACCTGGACGATGCGAGTTCCATTGATCAGCTGCACATTGAGCGCACCTTCGAAAATCCGAATCAAACCGGATTCGGCCGCATCAGGGTTACCGGGGTGCGCTGCTGCCTTGGGGGCGACGGAGGCGAACTCCGAATTCTCATCCAGGTGCAACTGCTGAATAGTCTCCCACGCCAGATCATTACTTGACAGCACATTCACCTGGGTCGCCAGGAAAGTGCCGTCAGTAGGCTGTGGCTGGTCCAAATCCTGGACGTTCTGAAATCGCGGGGGTTCGGCCTCCAGCGCAACTTTTGAGACCGCCTGGTAGATCGGCTTTGTCTTGAAGGCAAAGATCGCCACAAGGCTCACCATCACAAAGGCGACGGCCAGAATCGTCCATTTCCGCTTGAGAAGGATGTTCCAGTAGCTGCGGAGGTAGGATGAAACCTCAAAGCCGTCAGCCTCCGCAGGCAAAGCCTGATACCTTGGAGGAACGCTTCGTTCGGGCACGATTGGCCCCGGTGGGATCAAATCTTTGTATTCAGTCATATTTAGATGAACTGCTCCTGAAGGTCAGAGGGGAGCACGATAGATGACCGTCGTGACTCCCGCACCAAGGACAGCCTGGAGTCCGCGTTGCAACGCCTTCTTGCCTGCACTGTCAGGAACAAAGAGGATGTCGTTGGCTTCCAGAGTCTGATCCGGGGCCTTCCCAGCGAGAATCTGTTTGAGATTAACGGGAATTTCTTTGTGCCCTCCGGGGGCTGCGGAGTCCTTCCGGAGAATGACAGTCTTCTTCCGCTTCGCGGTGGAGGTGACATTGCCTGCCAGGGCAACCGCTTTGAGGACCGTCATGTTTTCCCAGCTTCTCGCGAGCGTATATCCGCCTGCTCGGTTCACTGCCCCGACAACATAGACAACACCCGCGCGTTGAACGGTAACTGTGTCGCCGGGATAGATGGGAATGTTCGAACTCGGATCAGCGTTTTCGAAGAGCTTCTTCAGATTGACTTTTATGGTAGCGGGTGGTGCTGTGTCTGCGGCGCCATCTGAACTCTTTTGAAGCCCCAGAGCTCTCATGGCAGTTTCGCCTCGCGTGACCACCGCCGTGTCTCCGGCGTCATCGGCGAGGCCCCCGGCCTGGGAAAGCACGCGGACCAGGTTGGTTTCCCCAAAGATCGGGTAGACCTGGGGACTTCGGACAGCGCCCGTGATCGCAACCGAATGCCCGCTCGACGCCTTGACGGTAACGGTGACCGCGGCATGCGTGACCATGCCGGCACTGCGAAGCTTTGCAGCGATGATGGATGAAAGCTGGTTGGGGCTGAGTCCCGCCGCTGTAACGGGCTCGGAAAGCAAAGGAAGCGTAATCGTTCCATCGGGGCTGACACGGTATTCGCGGCTGAGTTCAGGAACATCGACCACATAGATGTCCAGCAGATCGTCCGGGGCAACGATGTATTCCAGATTCTCCCGGGCACGAAGCACCCCCACCGACTGGCTATCCGGGGTGTCGAGGGCGCTTGAACCTTTCGAGGCTATGTTCATTTGCCCGAGTGCCGCCTGCGGGATACAAACCGCCATGAAGATGAGAGGCAGAAACCCCATGAGATGGAGGATGCGGCGGGAATACGTGTCGATGGCTCCTGAATTATAATGGCGTGATCTCATCGGTAATCACAAATCGCAGCGGATGACAGGAAACCGCTGGTTGCCATTGAAGATTGGCCATGGTCCACTCGCTCGACGTCCGCA
Organism: uncultured Acidobacteriota bacterium; assembly: GCA_963731705.1. Classification (GTDB taxonomy): domain Bacteria; phylum Acidobacteriota; class Terriglobia; order UBA7540; family UBA7540; genus SCRD01. The sequence goes on along the minus strand of CAVSWQ010000044.1, from coordinate 415,067 downwards.
ACGTCCACTTCTACGGAAATCGATTTCGCCAGCAATTCAACAGAAAGGACTAACCGATAGAAATTCTTTTTGCGGACCAGGACCCCTTCCAGCCCTCCAAGTGGGCCCGACTTCACTCGCACACAGTCTCCTGACTTCAAGAATGGGTGAGGTTCGGCATTCAACCCGTGTGAGACAGCCTGACGCACTGCCTCGATTTCCTCAGCCGGGATGGGCGCAGGAACGCCGCTCAGGCGGACAAAATCATAGATGCCCGGGGTTGAAAGGACGAAATGACGCTGATCGGGAGCCGCCAGAATAAAGACATAGTTCGGAAAGAGTGGCAAAATCAGGTTCTTCATTCTGTCTTTCCAGCGATGAGCTGTCTTGTAGACCGGAAGGAAGACTTCCAGCCCCTTCCCTGAAATAACCTGAGCAACTGCCTTTTCGTGCCGGTGACGAACGTATAGAGCTAACCAGGCTGCCGATGGTTTCATGGAATCAGTTGAATCCTGTATTTTTCCCATAGCTCCGCTCTGTAAGTTACAAACACCATTTCCTCCTGAGTCTTTGCAACTTACCTGGTGCGAGCCGGATAAATTCCCAGCCTCGCTAAATCAGTTAATCCAGTTGCTGCCCTTCGTCAACCGGTCCCAACGCGAGTCTTCGTTCCTGCCTCGCGAGCCATTTCGGCGAATAAAGGACCCGCCTTTTGAAAAAGACATGGCAACTTCGTGCGATGCGCCTGCGTTGACGCGTTTCACAGTCCCCGGAAACCGGATGGCTGTAACTTCGCCGCCCGGGTTTTGAAAAGCAACCTCAAGCGAGATCCGGCGGCCCACCTCGATGGGGTGGTCCAGAAGGAATCTGGCTCCATTCTCGCTGATATCGTGAAGCCAGCCGCGGCCGATCATCCGTTTTCTTCCACGCCCCGGAGTAAGGACCTTAATCGGGCAATCAATCGCGTAACGTTCTCGTTGTCTGCGCTCATCGGACATCGATTCAGGTATCACACTGTCAGGATTGATCGTTCCCATCCTTTGCCCCCTCCATCGCTACCCGTTGACCTTACCATTGCCCACCGCAGGTAATGCAATCCCGTGCAAGGGTGAATTTTGGGGGATGGCTATGCCGGGAAGGGTTAACCCGAAACCAAGGCTTCCGCCCACCTGATCCGGATTTTCGTTTCCTGTCTCACCACTCACTTTCAATGAAGAAAAAAGCAGGGCAACCCAACCGGGGGAGTTCAGGACAGCTCATCCATGGTTCTACAGCAAGCCCTGAAGGCCAAGCCGGCCGATGGCCAGGCGGTTCGAGAAAAATGATGGAAGGAATGACCTGAAAGCTAAACCAGGTCGAAAGCAACCATCCCTTTGTATGATTTATTCGACGGAACAGTCTTGCCACGAACGTGTTTAAAGTAGAGGACAGCGGCTGCCCGCCGCGTGCTGACCTGAAGTTTCTTATAGATCGATTTCACATGTGACTTTGCGGTCTCTGTACTGATACAAAGGGTGCGGGCCACTTCTTTGTCGGAATGCCCCTGGGCAATCAGGGTCAGAACTTCCCATTCCCTGGGAGTGAGGTTGCTGGCCATCAGGGGTTTCGTTCTTCGTCCAGCAATCAGTCTGTCAAGGACGGTGTTCGTCACCCGGGGAGGAAACCAGCGTTCGCCTTCAGCCACCTTCCCAACCGCTTCGACCAGGACCTGAGGAGTCTCGCTCATCGACAAGCATCCCGAGGCACCTGACTCCAGCGCTTGCGCACCAAATTCTTCATCAGGGTCATCCGTTAGAAACAGAACCCGAATTTCCGGGAATAATTGCCGTAGCAGGTTGAGCGACTCAATTCCGGCAGCAGGGTCAGATGTATGAATGATGAGGACGATCGATTGGAACTTATCACTCCTGTCAACAAGCTCGGAAACACCATCAAATTCTACGACGTTAGAGAACATACCAACTTTGGTGAGGTATACGCAGAGAGACTTGCGAAACAGGACCTGCGGACTGACAACCCCCAACTTCATGAGGTACCTCCAATCGAAAGGATGTACCCCCTCCCCGAACGATCAAGAACCGTAAACTTCGATCAAGCAGCGCAAGAACAAGGAAAAATGCTGTGAGATTTACCTATTAATTATTAGACGTTTCTAATAACAAGTCCATCATAGCACACAGCCCGAAAGCGTCAAACAATTTTCAGACACACGGGTCGTCAGCATATCGAATGTCCGGTTGAGTTAGCACGTGATGTGTCCGCTGGAGGCGGAGAGGGGGGATCGGGGATTCGCCGAGCGCGAGGCAGCATGCGCCGATACGCGGAAGGCGACTGGGAGCGAGCGATGGCAAATTTGAAATGTCAACCAGACCGCCTCGCTGAAACCTGCCTGCCAGGCCATAGTCTTGGCGTTCGGCCAGGTTATGGTTTATTCTTGACGTTAGGCTACCGTTGACTGAACGAGCGGCGCAGAAACACCCACGGGCACAGGAAGTCCTTGTTTTCAATATGACAGACCGAAAAATTCTCTCCCCAGACTTATTGCTGCACATCGCAAAAGAGCTCGAAGTTCCCATGCGTGGCCTGGTGGCCGTGATTGAATTGCTGGATGAGGGCGGAACCGTCCCCTTTATCGCACGCTACCGCAAGGAGGCGACCGGCAATCTGGATGAAGTCAAAGTGCGGGGCATCGAGGAAAAGCTGACCTACTTCCGGGAATTTGTGGCGCGGCGCGAAACGATTCTTGCCTCCATCGCCGAGCAGGGCAAGCTGACGGACGAGCTGAAGGCCCGCATTGAGGCCACACTCGACAAAAGCGAACTGGAGGACCTCTACCTGCCCTACCGGCCCAAGCGCCGCACCAAGGCGACCATGGCGCGGGAGAAGGGTCTGGAGCCGCTGGCGCTCTATCTGTGGGCGCAGGAGCAGGCGGAAGGGCCGCTCGAGACCCTGGCGGCCGGTTTTGTGGATGCTGAAAAAGGCGTGAACAGCGTGGACGAAGCGCTGGAGGGCGCGCGCCACATTGTGGCGGAGATGATCAGCGAAGACGCCGACCTTCGCAAGACCCTGCGGAAGGTGATGTTTGAAGAGGGCGTGGTGGTCAGCAGCAAGGTGAAGGACGCCACCGACGAGCAGGAAAAATTCAAGATGTACTACGAATACCGCGAGCCGGTGAAGGCCATTCCCTCACACCGCATGCTGGCCATCCGGCGGGGCGAAAGCGAAGGCGTCCTCTACTTCCTCATCGAGCTTGATCCCCTGCGCGCCGTCACCCTGCTGAAGGCGCGCGTTTTGCGCGAGCCGGGCGACTGGACTCCGCAGCTCGAACTGGCCATTGAAGACGCGTGGAAACGCCTGCTGAACTCCTCCATTCAGGCTGAAATCCGCCTGGAAGTCAAGCAACGCTCGGACGGGGAAGCGATCCAGGTGTTTCGCGACAACCTGCACAACCTGCTGCTGTCGCCGCCGGCAGGGCCCATTTCTGTGTTGGGAATCGACCCCGGCATCCGCACGGGCTGCAAACTTGCGGTGATTGACCAGACCGGAAAATTCCTCGCCCATGACCTCATCCACCTGCACCGTTCCCAGAGCGAGAAGGAGGCTGCCGCCAGGACGCTGGAAACCCTGCTGAAGCAGCACAACGTCCGCGCCATCGCCATTGGCAATGGAACGGCTTCCCGCGAGACGGACGCTTTTGTGCGAGAGTTTCTGCGCGAGAGAAAACTGGACACCATTTTTTCCGTGACGGTCAGCGAATCCGGGGCCAGCGTCTACTCGGCCTCCGATGTTGCGCGGCAGGAGTTTCCGGACCTCGACCTCACCGTGCGCGGCGCCATCTCCATCGCGCGCCGGCTGCAGGACCCGCTGTCAGAACTGGTGAAGGTGGATCCCAAATCGATCGGAGTGGGCCAGTATCAGCACGACGTTGACCAGCGCCAGCTTCAGGCATCGCTGGCCAGCGTGATTGAAAGCTGCGTCAACCGCGTGGGCGTTGACCTGAACACTTCTTCCTGGACGCTGTTGCGTTACGTTGCGGGCGTCACGGAGCGGACCGCGCAAAACATCGTCACGTTCCGGAATGAGAACGGGACCTTCCGCTCGCGCGCTCAATTGCAGAAAGTTCCAGGCATCGGGCCCAAGACATTCGAACAGGCAGCAGGGTTCCTGCGCATCCGCGGCGGCGAAAATCCCCTGGACATGACCGCCGTCCATCCCGAATCCTACCGGATCGTGGAACAGATCGCTCAATCGCTGGGCGTTCCCATCGAGGAGCTGATTAAGAATCCGGCACTTCTGGAGAAGGTGGACCGCAACCGGCTGCAGGCCGGCACCTACACGCTGAACGATATCCTGGAGGAACTGCGCAGGCCGGGGCGCGACCCGCGCGAGCAGTTCGTGGCGCCCAGTTTCAACGAGCAGGTTCGCGAACTCTCAGATGTGCAGCCCGGAATGGTGCTGGAGGGCGTGGTCACCAACGTAACCAAGTTCGGAGCGTTTGTGGACATCGGCGTCCACCAGGATGGTCTGGTCCACATCAGCGAACTCGCGAACCGCTACGTGAAGGACGCGTCAGACGTTGTGAAAGCCGGCCAGATCGTGAAAGTGAAAGTCCTGAGCGCCGATCCCAAAACCAAACGCATCGGACTCTCCATGAAAGCCCTCCAGGAACCAGCGCCCAAGCGCCCGCCGCAATCGCAACAAAAACCGGAAGCCGCCATGGAAGATAAGATGGCGCTTCTGGCTTCAAAATGGAAAACCCGTTAGCAGAGGCCTGCTGAAAAATGTCGCAGGGTTGAAGCGCCGGCAACACCCCAGGATATTTACACTCCCACTCCGGGTGGTTTAAGCTTTCCTTTCTGTCCGTCTCAGATTTCCTTCCCGTGTAGCGTGGCAACCCGCGTGAAGGAGTCTTTGCAATGGACTTCCGTATTGGCCAAACCTGTGCTGTCAGCGCGAGATGGCCGGCAGCCTCTGAAGGGTCGCTGGAAGCCGGCTCCTGGCAATGTGTCCGATCCCATTCAAGAAGAGGGTCAATGAAATGCACGAGAAAATCCCCCGTCTCCTTGCAAGTGTCCAGGAGCATGCTTCAAGCTGGTTTACCTCGGTTGCAAACCGGCCCATACCCGCCACCGCATCAGCGGAGGAGTTACGCCAGGCGCTGGGCGGCCCATTCCCTCAGGAAGGGACGGATCCGGAGGCCGTCACCGGGATTCTTGCCCGCGCGGGCATGAAGGGCACTGTGGCCTCGACGGGACCGCGATATTTCGGCTTCGTGGTGGGAGGCAATCTCCCTGCCGCGCTCGCCGCGGACTGGCTGGTGTCGGCCTGGGACCAGAACGCCGGCATCTATGCGCTTTCGCCTCTGGTCTCGGTGATTGAGGAGATCACCGGGTCATGGCTGCGGGAGTTGGCCGGGCTACCTCCAACCATGAGCTTTGGATTTGTAACCGGCGGGCATATGGCGAACTTTACCGCGCTGGCTTCGGCGCGCCATCGGGTGCTGCGCGATGCCGGATGGGATGTGGAAGCAAACGGCATTTACGGGGCGCCGCCCGTTGAAGTCATTGCCAGCGAGGAAGCCCACTACACAATCTCCACATCGGTTCGATTCCTGGGCCTCGGCGCCAATCGAGTTCGGCGAATCCCCACAGACAGCCAGGGCCGGATGAGCGTCCCTGCCCTGGCTGCTGCGTTGCAGGGTGTACGGGGGCCGTGCATCGTCTGCGCACAGGCCGGCAACGTGAATACCGGCGCGATCGATCCTCTCAGCGAAATCGCCGAGTGCGCAAAGAACAGCGGCGCCTGGTTCCACGTGGACGGCGCGTTCGGCCTGTGGGCCGCAGCTTCACCTGAACGGGCGGGCCTGCTGCGCGGGATCGAGAAGGCCGACTCCGTGGCAACGGATGCACACAAGTGGCTGAACGTTCCCTACGACTGCGGGATCACCTTCTGTGCCGACGAATCCGCGCACCGCAGCGCGATGTCTCTGCCCGCAGCCTACATCCTCGCTACCGGAGGCGAGCGCGATCCTCACGAATTTGTGCCGGAAGAATCGCGACGCGCCAGGTCCGTCCCTGTCTACGCAGCCCTACGTTCTCTCGGGCGACAGGGCCTCACCGAACTCGTCGAGCGCAACTGCCGCCAGGCACGCCGCTTTGCCGAGGCTTTGGCGGCAGCGGGATACGAAGTGCTCAATGAAGTCGTGCTCAACCAGGTCCTGGTTTCGTTCGGCACAACGGAACAGACGCAGCGCACCATTGCGGCCATTCAGGAGGACGGCACGTGCTGGTGCGGAGGCACCGTGTGGAAAGGCCAAACGGCCATGCGCATCAGCGTCTGCAACTGGTCAACAACAGACGCGGACGTCGAACGCAGCATCGAAGCGATCCTGCGCGCCGCATCAAAACACGCTCATTAGATTTGTAGCAAGACAACGTCCAGGGAGGAATTCATCTGCCGCGTTCCCAAATCGGCGGGATCCTTTTTGATTTTGCCGGGTCGTCCAGGTTGAGCGGGTCGTCAAGCTCCATTTGGAAATTGCGAAGCCGTTTCATCAGATCGTCCCGGACTGGCGCCATGGATGAGTCTTCTGCAAGGTTCGCCGCTCAGCAACTCCCAGGGGTTTTTGTTCAGGTCAAACAACTGAACTTTCCTGGCCTGGGGATAAACGATCAGTTTGTGGTGGCGCGTGCGGACCGTGCGTTGAAAATTCAGGTAACGTGAAAACACCGCATCATACTTTGGCGCGGCGTGGCCCTTGATGAGCCCGGCGATACTGGGAAACTCAACCGAACCGGGAACCGGAATCCCCGCCAGCTCACACGTTGTCGCAAACGTGCAGTGCTGGTAGACCAGATCATCCACGCGCTTCCCTTCCGGAACTCCCGGACCCCGAATAATCCAGGGCATGCGAATGCTGTGGTCAAACAGGCTCTGCTTCCCCATCAGGCCGTGCTGCCCCACGGCCAGCCCGTGATCGGCCGTGAAAATCACATAGGTATTGTCGGCTTTCCCTGAGCGATCCAGTGCGTCAAGAATCCGGCCAACCTGATCGTCCAGGTAGGCGATGAGGGCGTAGTACTCTGAGCGATGCAACCGCACCGCCGCATGGGTTCGCGGGAACGGAGCAAGCTGCTCATCGCGGCCGCGGATGAAACCGTTGTCGAAAGGAAACTCGGGAAGATAGTTCGGCGGAATTTCAATCTTGTCCCGCGGAAACATGTCGACGAACTCTTTCGGTGATTGTCTGGGGTCGTGCGGCGAATTGAAACCGATGTACATGAAAAACGGCCGCTTCAGCCGGGGAACTTTGTTCACCAGGTGATCGACGGCGCAGTCGGCGTAGATCTGGCAGGAATGGCGAACTTCATCCTTTCGAGCGTCTATCCAAAGTTTGGTGTGAAGCCAGTGCCCTTTCAGGTTTTCGTTCCAGGGCGTCCAGGCATTCTCCGGCTCAGGACGGCGATAGGCCTGCGGGGTGGACTCGTACATTCCCAGCCCGATGGGACCCATTTCATCAAAGCAACGCTGCAACATGGTTGGATCGAGATGCCATTTGCCGACGATGTACGTGTGGTAGCCGGCTTCGCGAAAGGTCTGGCCCCACAACGGAGTGAAATCCCGATCCTGGTTTGCGCGGAAAGTATTGAGGCCCGTCACCAGCATCATGCGGCTGGCGATGCAGACGGCGGGCGTCCAGCTTCCCTGCTGGAAACAGTGAGTGAACGCGCAACCGCGGGCCGCCAAACGGTCCAGGTTCGGAGTGTGGACTTCCTGGTCATAGAGCGCTCGAATGGCGCGATAGGTGAGGTCGTCGGCAATCATGAAAAGAAAATTCGGACGACTCTCGGAAGCGGGTTCACCTGAAACGGCCTTGCGGGCCAGGGCTCCGCTTGCCGTCGATCCCGCCACCAATGACTTCATGAACGTTCGGCGTTCCATCATATTCCCCCGTCACCAGCCATCTGATTGACCCGTGAAGGCAGCTTCAAGCCCGCAACGGCCCTTCGCCTGTATATTCGAAAATTGCAGACAGCTTCCGTGCCCTGTTGGCAGCCTTTTGAATAAGATTCACATTCTCAAGCGGGTCGGCCTCAAGGTCGAAAAGCAGCAGCGGCCCATTGGCCGGTTCCGCCATTTGCAGTACAAAGGACATAGAGGCCTCACTCTCTAAAGCCTTACGGATAGAAGCGGGCGGGCGTCGATCTGCGGCGCCTCTTCGCCGGCCTCCACCATCCGAGCGATCAGCCGTTCACGCAAGTGGGCGGCAACCTCGGGCAGCGGCCGGTCACCGTCGTAATGGACCAGCTGCGGCGGGTCCTTGCGGCCTGCCAGGTTCAGCAACTGATGAGGATCGGCGGCAAGGTTGTACATCTGGTGTTCCTGATAGTGCGTGCTGTGTGGATCGCGATCTCCGTTGCCCGTAGGATCGACCACGCAATAGGTCCACTGGTCGGTCCGAAGCGCCCGCGCCACCATCGACGCGCTGATCTGAACGAAGGCTTCGTTCCTCCAATTTGCACGGCCTTTCGGCTGGCTGATCACCGGCATAAAGCTGCGGCCTTTCATTGAAGCGGGAACCGGTACGCCCGCCGCATCCAATAAGGTCGGCGTCACGTCCACCATGCTGACGACTTCGCTGACCTTCCGCGAGCGGTTCAGACCCGGGCCTTGCATAATCAGTGGAATATGAATGGAGCTTTCGTGCGGGCTTCGCTTGTATTCCGTATTCCGAGTGCGGAAATGGCAGCCGTGATCGCTGATGAACAACACGATCGTATTGTCTTCCAGGTTTTCCTCCGCCAGCGTCTTCAAAACGGTTCCAACAGATTCGTCAATGCGCTTGATGTCGCCGTAGTAACCCGGAAGCTGCGCCTGCCAGTCGCCGGGAAAGAAGCGCAGATCTTTGGGAGCGAAGGGATTCTGGTAGCGCTCGATGTAGCCCTTGGGCGGCACAAAAGCATTGGCATCATTCTGGAAGTGGGGTTCGAGCTGCGAAAGAACGAGCAGAAACGGCTTCTCATGGCGCTGCTTCAGGAAGCGCACCGCAAGGTCCGTGAGATAGTCCACCCGGTAGACATCCTTGTAGTGCATGGGCTTGCCATCGCCGTCCCAGATGGTTCCTTCATAAGGATGCGAGGTCAACTCGATGACGTTGGACGCCTGCCACAGATCGAGAAAGCCTCCACGATCCTGAGGCTCAACGAACCCCAGCCCTTTGTGGTTGGCCCGATCGATCGGGGCCAGATGCCACTTGCCGATGTAATTGGCCGTGTATCCGTGGCCTCGCAGGACGCTGGCCAGGGTGGGCAGATCGCGATTCAGTTCCACTCCCGGCGGCAATTTCCACATCCCTGTTTCGGTGGCGTACATGCCCGTAAACAGGCAGGCCCGCGCAGGAGAACACAAGGGCTGGTTCGTCACCGCGTTCTGCATCGTGACGCCGCGCTCGGCCATGGCGTCAAGGTTCGGCGTCACGCCCATGGGGTTGAGGCCGTTCGCACCGATAAAGTCTCCGCGAAACTGGTCAGCAATGATGACTACTACGTTGGGAGGTTTGCTCCCTGCGGACGCATGAGGCTGCCCGCCCGTTTCCTGCGCCACAACGCCGCTTGCCGAAAGAGGAACCGAAGCCGCAGCGGCCGCGAATGACTTTTTCAAGAAATCACGCCGGCTGGAAGATGCTCGCGCCGAATCGTCTGTTTTTCCTGTACCCATCCTTGTTTCACCTCCCAAATGCTGGAAACTTCAACCGCCGTCGAAAAAAGCCCTCCAGCCCGTAACTTTATTGCTCGGCGCCCTTCGGGTTCGCCACCACCTGACGCTGCGGATAGCGGATCAACTCCGGCGGGGGTATGTACGGTTGATAGAAGTGGTACATCGTTCGTTCCGGCTCCGGCAATTTCTTCGGCAGCGGAATGACCAGCGTCGAAACCGGAGGCTTCATTATCCCGGGTGCGGGGCTCCCGTTGCAGGCCATTTCCAGCGCGATCGATCCGATTCTTCGACCCGGAGCGGGCTCGTTCCTGAATGTTGTGGTTCTCGCGCCTAGTTCCCATACCTGGGTGCGGAAAACGGGTACCACGATCGCACCGCCAGGATGTGCGCCCTGGCTTTTCCTGTGTTGTAGAAACCCACCGTGGAATTCAGTCGGAAAAAATAGGCGTCCCCGGGTCCGCCGGGGTGAAGACCTTCGATTCCGTTTTTTCCCCCGCCAGCCACGATGTTGCCGTGCCCGTCGAGAATCAGGTAAATTTCTTCCGCCGTGTCATGATGATGAGGGAAATTGGTCCCGCCCGGCACAAACTCCATCAGGAACAGGCTGGTCACAACAGTGCTGCAATCAAGTTTGTCCCTTGTGGCCTTCCGGCCTCCAAGCAGCAAACGGTATTGAGTTGATTTCGGATGCCCTGAAACCAATTCCAGCTTGACGTCGTTGGCATTGGCCATCTGGAGTCCGGAGGGTGGCGGCGGGATGGATACGCCATGAGGAATGTTGAATCCCATCACCACAAACCGAAGTGGCGAGCTCGACGCGTTCGCCAACCCGTGGCGGACTTGCGGCGGAAGATACATGAAGTCGTCTTTCTGAACAGAACTCTTCCGGGCACCGTAACTGAGGGTCCCGTTGCCTGAGAGAACATAGTAGATCTGTTCCTCGGCCGGATAGGAAACCTCTTTGCAATGCCCTCCCGCATCAAGGGTCACTTCGCCGAAACGGGCCACGCTGCGGACAATTCCGGTTTCTGAGTCGCCCGCGCCAAACAATGGTTTGTAATGGCAATCCGGGGTAGTGATGTCCGTCGATTTTTCGGGAATGTTCGCAACGTTCCGATGGAGCCAGGTGGGAGCCACCGTCCGTTCTGCGCCAAAAACGCACGGAGCGGTCGCCAGCACGAAGATTGCGAACGCGAAACGCTTCATCATCTTCAACCTCCGGAAATGGTGCTGTGACCCGTTCAGATCACCGGGCAGGATGGGGACGGGCGCGTCCGGCTTCCCGTCCTCTGCCGGACCTATTCAATACGTCTTGAAGACCTCCAACCCGCGACGACGTTCTTTGCGGCCTGCGCCCCGCCGCAAAACCTGCTCCCTCAAATCCCGGGAAAAGCACGCCACAGGCCAGACGCTTCACAACGTTTTCAGATAGGCCACCAGGTCGCTGAGCTGCTTTTTTGAAAGCTTGGTGGCGAAGGGCGGCATCGGCATGGGCTTGCCCTTGGGATCGCCCTTCTCGATCTGTTCGCGGACGTTGGCCACCGTCGCCGGTTTGTGAGAAAAAGGAAGCTGTTTGTTCTTCATAACTCCCTTCAGGCCCGGACCGATCTTGTTTTTCGTCTGATCAGCGTAGTGGCACATGGTGCACTGCTGCTCGAATATTTTCTGGCCTGCCTTTGCAGCAGGCGAAAGTTCAGGCTTCCCCTTCGCCCAACAGATGGTCGCCGCCGGCAGGACTGCGGCCAGCAACAGAATAAACAGCCAACCCACCATTTTCATGGAACGTTCTTGCATCGTACCTCCTCAGGTTCACTTCCCAAATTCTCTTACAACTTCCGCGCCCGCACCGCGCAGGATGATGCCGTTCGACCACCTGGTCACCAGGTGCATGTCTTCCGAAATCATCGGATAGCTCTTCCGGGTAAAAGCAGCAAACCCCCAACCGCTAAGACCGTCCAATGGCCCGCCTCTTGCGGATATTGGTCATCACTGGCTCCCTTCGGAAGCATTTCCATCACCTCGCCAGTCTGGCCACTTCGCTTCCGGCGAGAAGAAACGCTCCTACCCCGTATTCCTGGGTGTCTTCCGCGGTCACTAAACCCGGCTGCTTATCCGGCTCCTGGACCCAACCCAGTTTTCCGTCCGAGTGGACCGAATGAACAAGGCCGTTCCAGGCCCTCTTAACCACTGGCAGATATCGCTTGCGCGGCAGAAGCCCATGGTTGACGCCCCAGGCCATCGCGTAACAGAAGAAAGAGCTGCCGCTGGTCTCGGGGGCGGGAAATTCCTCCGGATCCAGCAGGCTTGTGCGCCACAGGCCATCCGGCTGCTGAAGCTTGGCGATCGATGAGGCCATCGTTTGCAGAAGACTGATGTATTGGCCGCGCCGCGGGTTGTTCTTCGGAAGGTATTGAAGGATTAGGGGAATCCCGCCGATGACCCAGCCGTTTCCACGAGACCAGAAAACTTTCTTGCCGTTCTTCGCCCTTTTGGGAATGAAGCTCTTGTCCCGGTAGAACAGCCCCGCGTTCTTGTCATAGAGCAGGTCCACCACGTCCCAATACATCCCGTTCATGTAATCCAGGTACTTCTGCTCTCCCGTTGCGGCGGCTAAACCGGCCAATGCGGGTGGCGCCACAAAAAGCGCGTCAATGTAGTCCCAGATGTCTCTTCCGCGCTCACCGTTCGCGATCTCATTGTCGACATATTTCCTCAAACCGTCGATCCTCTTCGGGTCACGCTTCAGAAAGTACAGGTCCAGGTACACCTGCCCGGCGGTCATCTCATCCGCATGGACGCCCGGGGTGGATTCAATCGCCCAAGGGTTGGCTCGAGACCACTTCAGCGCCTTATTAAGAAACCGGGGTGCCCTCGTCGTTCGGTAGGTCGCCATGACCCCGATGTAGAAGGTAGAGCGCTCCCAATCCTTGTTCTTGTCGGCGGCGAACGGCCAAGGATGGGCGATCTGGTAGTCGCAAACCTTTTCCATAAGATCGACGACCTCAGCCCTGCGAAAGGACGGCCTGGTGTTCGCAGAGAAAGCCGGAGAAGCGAAGAGGCAGAGGACTGGAACCACCAGGCAGAGCTTCATCCATAGACATCGAGCATCGGGATTCACACCGGCGTTCATTGAAGGCTCATCTCCCCATGGAGTGTCGGAGGCCGGCCGCACCCAAGCCACCATCAAAATAAACAACCCTTGAACACGCTTCCATGGAACGTGCTTAAATCGTCCCTCCTCAGGTTTAATTCCCGAATTCTTTCACAACTTCCGCGCCCGCACCACTCAATCGTTTTCCGAGCTCTTCGCGCGCCTTTTCGGGCGGATTGGTTACTCCGATCAGGATTTTACCATTGCTGATAGCCGGGTCGTAGAGCTTGCGCCCGCGCCAGTCCGGGATGCGCGCGGTGATCAGCAGCGTGACCAGGGTTGTCAAAATGGCTCCCAGCATCGTCAGCTCATAAGTGATGATGCCGTTCGACCACTTGGTCACCAGGTGCATGCCTCCCGAAATCATGGGATAACTTTTCTGACTGAAGGTAACGAACCACCAGCCGCTGAGTCCGCCCACCAGGCCGCCCAGCGCCGCAATCCACGGCATGCGCGTAACGTTGTCGCGCCGCCCGAAATCGTACTCCTCATAAGGCTCGCCGGTCAGCACAGCGATGTCGCGGTCCTGGAACCCCAGCTCGCTCTGCGCGCGCTCCAGCACATGAAACGCCCGCTGGGCCGAGTCGGGATCAGGATAAAGTCCGTAAATGGCGTTCATCTCATTCCTCTCCAGCTAACCGCCCTGGGGTTGCTCCGTCGCAGCTTCCTGCGAAGCCAGTGCCGGAGCTTCCTCCTTCGTCATGCCAAGCTTCAGTTCCCAGATGGAGATGATGGGGAAGACCCTGGAAAAGATCAGATACAGCAATCCCATGCCGGCAAACGTTCCCACCGTGATGGTGATTTCCACCCAGCTCGGCCGGTAGCTCCCGAAATTGTAGGGCAGAATCTTGTGGGAGAGAGAAGGCACGATGATCAGGAACCGTTCGAGCCACATTCCGATAATAATCGGGATGGAGGCCACCACCGTCCAGCCGATCTTGTTCCGCAGGTTCTTGATGGCCAGAATGGGCGCCGGAATAATGAAATTGCAGAAGACCATGGTCCAGAACAGGGGGCTGAAGCTTCCCACCTGCGTCGTCCAGAACACCGCCATTTCGCTCGGGGAATTGCCATACCAGGTGGTCAGCCGCTCGGCGAAAACAAAGTAGAACCACAACAGGCTCATCACCAGCAGCAGCTTGCCCAGATTGTCAAAGTGAATGGGCTTGAGATATTCCTCCAGGTGCAGCAGCTTGCGCAGGATGGCCATGGCGATGATCAGCGCGGCGATGCCGCTGAAGATGGCCCCCGCCACAAAGTAGGGACCAAAGATGGTGGAGTGCCATCCCGGCACCGGAGCCATGGCGAAATCCCAGGAGACAATCGTGTGGACGGACACGGCCACCGGAATGATGGCCACCGCCATGATGCGCATGGCCATTTCGAGGCGGTGCCACTGCTTGGGCGTGCCCCGCCAGCCCAGCGAGACAATGCTGTAGACCTTTTTCCGCCAGCCGTCCGCACGGTCACGAATCAGCGCGAAGTCCGGAAAAGAGGGAAGCGCCAGGAACGTGACGCTGCCGATCAGGTAGGTGTTGATGGCGAAAAAGTCCCACAGCAGCGGCGAGCGAAACTGCGGCCAGATGCCCCGCTCGCTGGGATAGGGGATCAGCCAGAAAAACAGCCACGGCCGTCCCAGGTGAATCAGCGGAAACATGGCCGAGATCGACAACGCGAAAACCGTGATGGCCTCCGCGCAGCGCGTCACGGGCCGCCGCCAGCTGGCGTTTGAAACGCGCAGGATGGCGGAAATCAGCGTGCCGGCATGGCTGATGCCAATCCAGAAAACAAAATTCGTGATGTAAAAAGCCCAGAAGACCGGCCGGTTCAGGCCGGAGACCCCGATGCCGTAGTAGATCTGGTAGCCCCAGGCAAAGAATGCCGCCACCACAAGAGCCGTCAGGATGGTGGCGGCGGCATAGAAGCGCCACGTGGCGTGGTAAAGCGGACGGAGCAGGTCCTGGTTGATCTGTTCAGGCGTTTTGTTCATGGTCCCAGGTATCTCGCTTGAGATAGGTCACCACCGGATGCGTTCCAAGGTCCTCCAGCAGCGTGGTGCCGCGGCTGGAACGGGAGAGCCGGGAAACCCGGCTTTCCGGATCGTTCAGGTCGCCAAACACCATCGCCCCCGTGGGACAGGACTCGACACAGGCGGGATTGAATTCACCGTCTTTCAGCGGCCGTTTCTCAGTCTTCGCCTTGATTTCCGCCACCTTGATGCGCTGGATGCAGAACGTGCATTTCTCCATGATGCCCACCGAACGCAGGGAGACATCAGGATTCAGCTGCAGGTTGAGCGGCTTGTCCCACACAGGATTGTAGAAATTGAAGACGCGGACCGTGTAGGGGCAGGCGTTCGCGCAATAGCGCGTGCCGATGCAACGGTTGTAAATCTGCGCATTCAGCCCCTCGGGGTTGTGGTAGCTGGCATAGGTGGGGCACACCGGCTCGCAGGGCGCGTCGCTGCACTGCTGGCAGAGAACCGGACGGTATTTCACCCGGATGTCGGGAAAGTCGCCTTCGTAGTAGCGCTCCACGCGAATCCAGTGCATGGCGCGACCGCGCGCCGCCTGGTCGTCACCCACCGTCGCAATGTTGTTTTCGGCATGGCAGGCCGCCACACAGGCTTCGCATCCCGTGCACCGGTCTTCGTCGATCACCATGCCCCATCGATGTCCCATAGAACTTTTCACCTTCCGGCGTTAGTCTGGCCCTGCCGCCGACCTTCCCGGCTACCGGCGCCGGAACTCGCGCGGCCACTCTCTCAGCCCGCCGCCAAACAGAATAAGCTTGCCTTGCTTGCCCACTCGCGTAATTTTCACTCGTGTTGAAGCCCAGGCCAGCGCGCCCGTCGCAGCCTCGGCCTGCGGGGCGAGAATCCTGATGGGATTCGCGCCGCGGTGGCTGGCGTACCGGCCGTAATTTTCGTGTCCCTGGCCCACCGGCATGGCCACCACGTCCGGAGCGATGCCCGGCGCGATCAGGGCCGGCGCCTGCAGCTTGCCGTGCTGCGAGGCCACTTCCAGCAGCTCGCCCTGCCGGATGCCCATCTTCTCCGCCGTCTTCGGATTGATCTCCACCCAGGTGCTCCACATGGCCGTCGAAATCGCGTCCGGCATTTCCTGCATCCACGGCAGGTTCGCGTGCCGCCCGTCTCCAAACTGCTGCGATTCGCAGGGAAGAAAGTTGAAAGGATATTCCCCGGCCGCGCCGTCAAACTGCGGCTCCGCAACTTTCACCGCGGCAGACGATGCCCTCGATGCCCGTGTGGGCGATAACGAACCGGCGCCCCACCAGCCGCCTTTCTCCTGCACTTCGCTCCAGAAATCGTCAGCCGATTTTTCAGAAATCGAGCCCGCATGATTGCGCAGCGGGTCAAAGGCCGCCTGCAGCATCTCCTGGTAAGAGTTCCACGGCAGCGCCCTGGCCACGCCGCCGCCCAGTTGGTGCGCCACCTCCAGCAGAACGTCCGGCATGGCCCGCGTATGGTGCAGCGGATTCATCGCCGGCGGAGCCAGGCTGGCCACGGCCTGGGTCGTTCCCGATTCGGGAATGCTGTCCACCCAGGATTCCAGATAAGAGTGGTCCGGCAAAATCAGGTCCGCCAGAATGCTGGTCTCGTCCACAAAGCTTCCAAAGCTGGCGATAAACGAAACCTTTTCGAGCGCCTCCCGCACCTGCCACGCCGGCGGGCTCGCAAACACCGGATTGGCGTTATAGACCAGCAGGGCTTTTACGGGCGAGGTCCCTTTCAAAATGGCTTCGCAGAGCGCGCGGACGGAGGCCCCTTCCTTTTGCGCGTTAAGGTCCGGCAGGGGCGGCTGCGGCGTAAACGAAACGCCGCCCGGCTTCCCCACGCTTCCCAGCAGCGCGTTCAGGGCGTTGGCGGCCAGGGCGTTGGCCAGGCCATTTGTCTGGGCCAGCGGCGCCCCGCCGATCATAACCACGGCGGGCGGATGCGCGGCCATTTCCCGTGCCAGCCGCTCAATCTTCCGAGCCTCAACGCCGGTCAGTTTCGCAACCGCTTCGGGCGAGTGGTCCGGAAGCCCTTTCGACCATCCCTCGATCTGTGCGCCGGCCTCGCCGGCCGCACCCGCCGGCCGCAGCTTTTCGGTGATCATCACGTGCGCCAGTCCCAGAGCCAACAAGCCTTCCGTTCCCGGCTTTGCATAAACCCATTCGTCGGCATTCGCACCGGTCTGCGACATTCGCGCTTCCACCTGCACAAACTTTCCGCGCCGCCCGGCCCGTCCCTGCCGCATGGTGCCGTAACCCACGTTCTGGGCCACGGGCGAGTTCCACCTTCCCAGGAAGTCCGCCCCCAGCGAGACCACGTAGTCCGAGTTGGCCAGGTCAAAAGTGGGCAACTGGTGCCGGCCAAAGCTCATCTCGTTGGCCCGCCGCAGCACCGTCTGCTCAAAGAACTCAAACTTCACCGCCGGCGGAGCGCCCATCGCCTCCAGGAAGCGCTCGATCAGCACTCCGCGATGGTCCCGAAGCGGCTCGGTCAGAAATGCCACCGGCGACGGCTGGCCCGGCGACTTCGGCTGTTGCAGGTGCGAGGCCAGTTCCTTGACGGCCTCTTCCCAGCTGATCTCCTGGTATTCGCCCGAGCCGCGCGCTCCACTGCGGCGCAGCGGAAATCGAATGCGGTCGGGATTGTAGGTCACCTGCAAACCCGCCTGTCCCCAGGCGCACAGTTTGCCCCGGTTGACGGGATGCGAGGGATGACCTTCCAGCTTTTTGGCCAGGCCCATGCTCAGCAGGCCCAACTGCCCGTGGCGGGTCACTTCCGCGTCGCCTTCCATCACTTTCACCTGGAGCCCGCACCCGGCCGCGCATTGGGTGCAAACGCCGGGCTTCCACTGGGCGACGCCCGGCACCAGTTCCTCTTCCGGAATAAACCGGATGAGCTGATGCTCCGGCTTGCCGCAAGCATCCAGCGCCGCGGTCGCGCTGCCCACCGCCGAAATTTTCAGAAAGTTGCGACGATCCATAAGCCTCTTCGCTGCCGCGCCGGTTTCCGTCCTATTCCGGCACAGCCGCGCCTAAAAATGACAAGTCGTGCAATCCGTGGGCGCCTTTTTTTCGCGATGGCAGTCCACGCAGAATCCCATGGTCAGCCCTGCCTTACGCACCGCCACCGTCTCCTGCTTCATGTCCCCATGGCACCTCGCGCAATCCACACCCGCGCGAATGTGCGGCCCGTGCCGAAACTTCACGTGGTCCGACTGGTAGAACCAGTAAACCCGGCGCCAGGGAATCTGCTCGCCCTTCTTCTGGTAGGCAGCCACCTTCTTAATTTCCGGTTTATCCGTGGCAATCACCTGATGGCAGGTCATGCAAAATTGAACATTGGGGATGGCAGCGTCGGGCCCATCCGCCACACCTTTGTGGCAGTCTGTGCACTGCATTCCATTTTTCAGATGAACTTTGTGGGTGAAGGCGATCGGCTGCCCGACATGCGCAGGATAATCATCAAAAAAATCCTTTGCAGCAGACGGCAGGCTGGGGTGCGCGGTGGTGACCTCTCCCGAAGTTACATAGGAGGGATGTTTAACCTGAGGTTGATTCCCGCCCGAGCACGAAACAAAAGCAGCCATCACTCCGGCCATGGCCAGAATGAACGGAACCCTGTTCCAGCCCCTGAAAATTACCTTGACGAGCAATCGATCCATCCTTTACGTAACGCCCAACCTGAGACTTCCCGTTTCCCTGAGGGCTCCCCTCCGTTGCCGGCCTCCGGCCGGAAGCCGGTCACTCGTGGATGCAGGCAGAACATCGATCTTCAGCTTGCCCCGCACAGGGCCCGGCCGCTGGTCCGCCTGAACTTTGCAGGCCTTACCCAGAGCCCGGCGGACTCATGCCTGCCCGCGAATGTGCACACCAAAACAGAGGCGAGTTTAGACTTATATCTCACCGGTTCGGGAATGTAAAGTCAAGGGTTGCAGGCAACGGGCAGCAACGCCGCCGCCTGGAGCAAAGCAGAGCAGGTCCGGAAACTATTTGGCTACTCAATGAGACCTTGAATGCCGGCCGTAACCTTGAGCTAACGTTCGAACGGGATACGGAGAGGGCGGTTGAAACATCTTTGGCGCTTCGCGGGTCTGCAGAAAGCTAAAAGAGGACATGCACTTCAGCAACCGTGCGGTTCACGGACCCTCTCTCGCACCAAACGGGTGACGGACGACTTTGGATTTTAAGAACATTGTTTTCCGAGCCATCATTTGCTACTATGGCCTCGCTTACAACCCCACTCAGCGAGGGTTTCAATGATGCCGCGAACGCGTGTCGCTTTCCTGCTTATCCTTGCAACAAGTCTGCTTTTGATTTCCTGTGGACCGGGAACGGGTTCCCATGGCCTCAAGGCCTGGTACGTGGATTCCCTGGTCAAGGTCTTTCCGGGCGACGCCGTGGGCGTCAGCCAGTTAGCCCCGGCTGAATTCGAGGCAGCCCGCAACCAGCACGTCAACATCCAGGTTGCGTTACGTTCGACGGAGGCGTTCTCTTCGCTGACCGCGCGCATCGAGCCGGCGAAGGACAACAGCGGCCACACCATCGATCCCTCGAATGCCAGCATTCGTCAGGTCGGCTACGTCGTGGTCGGCTCTCACACGCCGAAGTCGCCCGCCGATGAAGTGATCGGCACAACGCCGGGCTGGTACCCTGACGCGCTGCTGGCGCTTCCGCTCGATCTCAAAGCCAACCGCACCCACTCCATCTGGGTTGAGATCCACGTGCCGGCCGACACCGCGCCGGGCAATTACCGCAGCGCCGTCGATATCAGCGACGGCCAGCAGACCCTCGCGCAAGTTCCCTTCCGCCTGAGGGTTGTGGCAGCGACAGTTCCGGAAAAACAGACTCTGAACGTCACCAACTGGTTCACACTCGACGGCCAGAGATCACAGCAGTTCTTTGGCGTGGCGGAGTTTTCTGAGGGCTGGTGGAAGCTTCTCGGCAATGTCGCCCAAGTATTTGCAGCGCATCGCCAGAACGTCATCATCACTCCTTTGATGACATTGGTGCAGCCGAAGGTAGCGGGCGGAGGGCTGCAATACGATTTCAGCAACTTTGACCGCTGGGTGGAAACCTTCAAGGCCGCCGGCGCTCTGAAATACATCGAAGGCAGCCACCTGCTGGGGCGGCCCTACTACACAGCATCGTTAGGCGTGGCAGTTTTTGAACGGCAGGGAAACAAGGTGGTCACCCGGACCCTGCCGCCCGATTCGCCGGAGGTCAACCGCTTCCTGGCCGGCTTTCTCACCGCGCTCAATAAACATCTGGAAAGCAAGGGCTGGAAAGGGATGTACCTGCAACACGTGCTGGACGAACCGCACGGGGACGAGATTCCTTATTACGGCAAGATTGCTTCACTGGTTCGGCGCTACCTGCCCGGGGTACAAACCGTTGATGCCATGAACGCCCAGCATATTCCGGACGTCGGCCGGAAATATTGCGACATCTGGGTTCCCGTGCTCGGAACATTTGACAACGCCGTCGACGTGCTGGAGCAGAGGATCCAGAGCGGACATCCCGTCTGGTATTACACTTGCGTGTTTCCCCAGGGCAGGTATTTAAACCGCTTTATTGATTTTCCGCTGATCAAGTCGCGGCTGCTGCCCTGGCTCGACTTTCGCTACAACCTCACGGGGTTCCTGCACTGGGGAGGAAATTACTGGACCCCCAAGCCGATGCTCGATACCCAGGCCGTCATCAACGACAACCGCGATCTTCTGCCTTCCGGCGACGCGTTTATCTACTATCCCAACCGCAAGGACATGACGTTTGACAGCTCCATTCGCATGGAAACCTTCCTGGCCGGAATTGAAGACTACGAACTGCTGCACCAACTGGAGGCGTCGAACCCCGCTGAAGCCAAAAGCCTGGGATCAAGCGCCATTTCATCGTTCACGGATTACGTTCGCGACCTGGCAGCGTTTCGGAAGATCGAGTCCAAACTCCTGGCTGCCGCATCCAAGCCCTAGCGGGCCGATGAAATGGCAGGCCGCCCACCGACGTCCCGTTCATCTGCGCCGTGTCGCCAGGCTGGCGATGTTCCCTCCGGTTGCAGACCTGGCGCGCGGAAGGAAGCGGGATCGCCTGCCACGCTTCCGCAACGGGTTCCCTGACTTGTGTGGAACAGGATGGTCTGAATGAGTGAGGCTCGGGATGCGCAACCGGGCGGACGCCGTTGAGGGCTTCAACAAGCCCCGGGAACAGGTTCTCCTTCATGGCCAATCCAGGAGAGACTCCCGGCTGCCGGTCATCAAGCGTCCCTGTCCCGAGGCTGCATCAAGAGTTCCGGTGCTAATGGGCACGCCCGGCCTGGATACGGTACCGTGTTGTATTCAACCTGGACAGCCGGTCTTCTATAAAGCGTTGATAGAGACTCAGCTTCGCCTTCGAGCGGAAGAAAACGAAGGCGGCTCCGGCGCCAAAACCTGCCATGAAGGCCGCTGCCAGACTGCTCCAGAGGTTCAAGGACTTTTTACTCCCCTTAGTTTTTGATCGGCTTGCAGGGCAAGGATCCAGGCTCGAAATGAACACCCTGATTTCAAGACCGGCGATTTTCGCTCCGACCCTCCCGGCATCTGCCCGTGCAAGTGACAGGAACGCTTCACTCCAGACCCGTCATCTGCCCTTCAATCTGATCGTCAAATTCATCGCGTCTGCAAAGGTCGATCACGCCCGGACGAATATCCGCCGAAAACTCGCTGGATTTCAGCAACGAGGTCCTGGTACAGACGGTCCTTCACCACGAACCCGTCTGCACCAATCTTTATGCACTCCTTCCGGACCTCGTCACCATGAATAAATGTAATCACGATGATTCGCACATCCTCCATGAAGCCACGAATCAGCCGGATGGCGCTTATCCCGTCGAGTCTCGGCATCTGCAAATCCATCAGGATCAGGTCCGGTTGCAGCTCCTCGGCCTGGGCCACACCTTCTTCACCATTTTCGGCATAGCCCACGATTTCAAGACTCAGCCGGTTTTCCAGCAGCAGCCGAATGGCGCCAGCCGCGATCGGCGAGTCGTCCACCACCAGGGCGCGGATACTGCTGCTGCTGTTGCGCACCCTGGAAGACTTCTTTGTGAGTGAGTGTCTCAAACCGTTTCCCATCTTTCTCAGCCTCTTCACTGTGGAGACTTCCGAAGGGCGTTTGCAATCTCCCGCCCCCGGAGGGTTTTGGCGTGAGCGGCTCGCAGGACCGGGGAACAGGCCATGATTCCCTTCCCCGGCAAACCACAGGGCGCCATGAGCCGGACCCTGTCTTCTTTCAGGGCGCTATTGCGAAATAACCATCTGTGATGAATCTTTCAAGGTCATCTGGTAACTGACCATCACAGGGGTCATAAACTTGAAATTGTCGCTCACCTGGACGCGGACGGTGCTGCCAGGACTGGCATTGGGAGACCAGGTGGTGGACACGCTAAGATTGTCGGGATCAATGCCCTGGGGCGCCCTCGACTTCACGTAGCTTTCAATGTCAGCAGACGTCACCGGCTGGGTACTGCTCGATCCCCGCACGATGGCATAACGGGTGGCTTCACAGGCTGCGTTGCTCACAAAGTGGTAAGTGTAAAGAGCCCGTCCAAAGTCCATCACACCAAACACGAACATGAAAAACATTACGACGACCAGGCCGAATTCCAGAACTGCACTACCGATTTCATTCAGCCTTGCTTCACGACCGTTTTTGATTCCATTCCTTTTCATAATCGTCCCCTCCTGTTATCTCGTATCGTCAATATTTCAGTCTCGTTGCGAACGGCCCGTCCCCACGGACCACCCGCAAATCTTTCATGATGTTACTGACTCACCCGCATGGTCTTCTCTCCCTTGACCGTGAACGATTTCGGGAAACCGGGATAGGAAAACATGCTGGGCATTTCAACCTGCGTATTTACCTTCACGTACTCAATGATGCGGCTGCCCGAACAGTCTGAGCCCTGGCAGTTTGAGCTGGCGCCGTTCGCGCAGGTGCAATAGTGGCTGGGCGTCACGGTCATGCTCGTAATGCTGGGCACATCATCCTTGGCGGCCTGTATGATCTGAGCGTCACTCGAAGCCGTCACTCTGTTCTGGGCGGCGTACTGCACGCCCGCGCGGGCGGCGTGGCTCACCATAATGGATTCATTCGCATACCGTCCGATTTCCGCGATGCCAATCAGAAGTCCAATTGCCACCGGAAGAATGACGGCCATTTCGATGATGGCCTGGCCGGATTCGGATTTGAGTCCCAACCGGCGGCCGAAAGTGAAGTTCCGAAATCGAGATTTCATTTTGAACCTGTTCGTCATTGTCAGTCTCCCCTCCGCTTTTTGGTTACTCCGAAAGTATGGCGCTGTGAATAGGTGATGACCCATTCGGCAGCACCTGGTAAGTGTCCTGAATTACAGTGGTGTTGGTGATTTTCACCGTGTCGGCAATCAGAATGGTGTAAAGCGAGTCCACGCTGCTCCCGGCATAAGTGAGGTTCGTTGTCGGGAAGTAGAGCGTCCCTTCAATGGCCGTTCCGCTGCCCCCGGCGATATTGCTGTCAGCGCCGGATGAGCCAACCGGTATCGACCGGTCCTGGAAAAACAGGATGGACGCATACTGGCCCGATGAGGGGGCGATCAGTTGGCTGTTCGACCCGCCCGTGATCGAAACTCCCTTGAAAGAACTGACGCTGGGAGCCGTGATGTAGAAAGTGACTCCGTTGGCATGGACATTGGCCCCGCCGCTGATGCTGATGCCGCCACCGTTGATGATGTAAGTCCCGGGGCTGAAGATGATGTCGGTGGAGCCGCCGCTGATATTGATGCCGCCACAATAGACCCCCGGATAAAGGGTTTGCGAACCGCCGGAGATGGATGTGCTCGTCTGGTCGCAAGCTCCTACCGTGGGCGGGGCCAGATAAGCCAGCGGGTCCGAGAACGCGGCAATTCCGTTGACCGGCGTGGGGACAGGCGGGCAGGATGAGTTGGTCTTGAAGCTCCCGACCACTCCGATATACTTTGCCGACAGGCACCCACCGCCGTTGGTCACCAGGGCCGCCTTGGGATCGTTCGAGTTGTCCAGAATGCCGCACTGGGCTGTCAGGTTGGCGTTCCCGTTCACCACAAAGGCGCTGGACTGGGTGGGATTCAGCGCGTAAATGCAGGCGCCGGATATCCCGGAGTAGGCCACCGAGCGCGTGCTGACCATCTCCGATTTAACGCCCAGCAGCTTCATGAAAAACGTCGGCTGCGGCTGTGAAAGGGATACTTCCACATAGACTGAGTTCCCTTGGTTCGGGCCGCTGGTCGGCGGATTGTGAACCGTGATGGTGGTCCCGTTCACTCCGTCCGTAAATCCGTTGGTTGCTGCGTCGGCCTGGGCCGCGGATGTCACATCCCCATAGCCCACTTCAGCCGCGCCGGCCAGCGCAGCGCTGTCGGCGGCCGCCTGCATTTGCCTTTTCATGTAACGGAGGTATCCCATGTCGATGCCCAGTCCGGCAAAGCCACACAGGACAATCATTGAAAGTGCCATGAGCAGCAGAGCCTGGCCGGCTTCGTTCTTGTATCGTCTCATTTCCCCCTCCCAGGGTGTTTTCCTGATTCGGCCCCTGGTGTCGACATCTGTCTTCGCAGGTGTCTCTCCACTTCGGGACAGTCTCAATTTAGAGCAGAGGGAATAAGAAGGAAATCGGCAGGATTCTGTAGATCGCAGGGAAATGTTGTGTAGTTAAGGTAGGAACAATAATCAACAGGTTAACCCGCCCGTTGGCTTGCCGCCATCCGCGAGGAGCGGTCAGGGCTCGATCATCTTGTTGCGGATGGCGTAGCGGACAATGTCTGCCAGTGAGTGCAGGTTGAGCTTGCGCATCAGGTTGGCGCGGTGGGTGTCCGCCGTTTTCACGCTGATGTCCAGCGCTGTGGCGACCTCCTTGCTGGTTTTTCCCTCGGCCAGCAGCTGGACAATCTGCCGCTCGCGCGCCGTCAGCCGGTCCCCTACGGCAATTTCAGTTTTGGCCGGCGCCTGCCCCTGCCCGTGCCGGTATCCTTCCAGCACCATCTCGGCCACCTTGGAGGTAAAGAACGGCCGGCCCTCGCTGAGGAAGCGGACGGCATTCACCAGGTCGCGCCGGGCGTCCGTCTTCAGCACATAACCCCGCGCTCCGGTCGCGAGGACTTCGCGCACCAGCTCGTCGCTTTCGTGCATGGTCAAAATCAGGACCTGGGTTCCCGGAAGCTGTTTCAGAATCTGTTTCGCCGCCTCCAGGCCATTCAACTCTGGCATGGTGATGTCCAGCAGGGCAATGTCCGGTTGGGTTTCCAGCGCCTGGCTCACGGCCTCCGCCCCGTTCCCGGCTTCCGCCACAATGGTCCATTCGGCCTGGGACTCGACAATCGTCCGCACGCCCTGGCGGACCACCTCATGATCGTCGGCGATCAGGATCTTCAAAGGTTTGGTCATCCGTCTATTCTACTGGAACGATAGCCGTCACAGCGGTTCCGCCGCCGTCTGAGGCGATTTCCAGCCGTCCTCCAAGCTGTTGGAGCCGCTGGTTCATTCCGGCGATCCCGACGCCCAGAACGGCTCCTTCCCGTCTTACTTTTTCCAGAGTCTCCGCATCCATTCCATGCCCGTCGTCAGAAACAACCAGGGTCACGTCTTTTTCCGTCCACCGCATGCGGATGGTTGCCCGGCGGCCGCCCGAGTGGCGGTGAATGTTGGTGAGCGATTCCTGGACTATGCGAAACAGGGTGAGTTCAGTCTCATTCCCGAATCGTTCCCGCCCCTCCGGCAAATCCAGTTCCACCTGCACTCCGGATCGCTTGCTGTAGCCTTCAACATACCACCGCAAGGCCGACTGCAACCCGTTCACGTCCAGCAGCGGCGGGTGGAGCAGATAGGAAAACGTCCGGATTTCACGGACCGATTCTTCCGTAATCTTCAAAGTCTCTTCCAGGGTCCTGGCGCCCTCCGAATCAAGCTGCAGAGAGTCCTTCATCAGAGACAGGTTGATGACGGCCGCAGCCAGCCCTTGTATCACGCTGTCATGCAGTTCACGGGCCATGTTACGCCGTTCCTCGTCCTGCACCCTCAGCAGACGGGCCGACAGTTTTTTCAGCTCCGTTTCCACCTGCTTGCGGTCCTCGATGTCGTGGGCAATGGCGGAAACGCCGGTGATGTGGCCCGTCGGGTCCTTGACGGCCGAAACGGTCAACGAAACGTCCACCAGGCTTCCGTCTTTGCGCCGCCGCACGGTTTCAAAGGGCCGGACCACTTCTCCCCGCTTCAGCTTCTCCAGAACTTCCGCCGGTTCGTTCCGCCTGTCTTCCGGCGTAATGATGGAGATGTGTTGGCCCGCCACCTCCGCCGCTGGATATCCAAACAACTGCTCTGCTCCGCGGTTCCAGCTGGTGATGTACCCGCTGATGGTTGATCCGTAGATCGCGTCCTGTGAAGACTCAACAATGGCTGCAAGCTTGGCGACCGACGCCATGGCCCTCTTGTTCTCCGTGACGTCCAGGGCGACTCCGATCACACCGGCGATTTCATCAAAAGCGTTGCGGAGCGGGTGCACGTTCACAGAAAAAATGTTTCCCGCCAGATTATATTCGTAGGAGCGGTGCTCGCCTTTCAGCGCTGCCAGGTGGGCAATCAGGGGAGCCGACAGTTCTTCCGGGTTGTCAAAAAACTCCTGCAACGTCTTGCCCATGATTTGTTCAGTGCGAAGATGCGCGGGACGCAGCACCGCGCCGGAGGCAGACAGGATGTGGAGATTCTTGTCGGTTGTCCAGACGGCCGCCGGGATCTGATCGAAAATCAGATGAAATTGCTTCTCGCTGGCGAGCAGTTTCTCCTCGGCCAGCTTGCGGTCGGTGATGTCCGTGGCAATAATGCACAGCCTTCGCACTCCGTCTGTCTTCATCGGCCGGACGGAGAGTTGCACCGGGACCACCGTACCTTCCGCGGAGCTCATCTCGCATTCGCTCCGGTATCCGGTGGCACCCTTTTCTTCCTGAAGCTCTTCCAGAAAAGGACCGCCCTCCTGCGAAACAAACTGCTGAAACGACGACCCGATCACGCTCTCCAGCGGCATCCCCACCATGTCTGCAAAACGGCGGTTGCTGTAAACAATGGTTCCGTCCGCGGCAACGATCGCGGCGCCTTCATTCATGGTTTCCACAAACACACGGTAAGATTCCTGGCTGCCGTGCAGCGTGTAGATCGCTCCTCCATCCTTTTCCGGAATCACAATCGCATCCACGTTTCCGTGCTGGATGGCGTCAAGGGTTTGCTGGAGAGTCTGGACCTGCGACTTCAGGCGGGCAATTTCCTGGACAAGTTCCTTGGGCTTTTCGGATGGCTCTGTGGCCTTGCCAGTGTTCACGCACTTCCCCTTTGAAGGTCCATTGGGGTGCGAACAGGCGGTTCACACCAAACGACCGACAGTCTTGCGGAGGGGAAGAGGACGTACGCGCACAAGGGCAGGCCAAACGTTTACTTGGGCAAGACAAGCCGATCAAGACTAAGACTGGACTTCAAGGAATGCCCAAA
Organism: uncultured Acidobacteriota bacterium; assembly: GCA_963731705.1. Classification (GTDB taxonomy): domain Bacteria; phylum Acidobacteriota; class Terriglobia; order UBA7540; family UBA7540; genus SCRD01. Next base: position 387,680 of record CAVSWQ010000044.1, on the reverse strand, counting down.
CATGCATTCCGCCGGCAGTTCTCCCAGAGCGCATCTGAATCCAGCCATCGCCCCCTCCGCAACCTGGACCCCGTCCGTTATTTCGCGATCGCCGGACCTGTTCAAAAAAACGGGCCTGCACAACACCCTCATGGGGTCCGGTCGCACTGGGAAAAACCCTTGGTGCCAAAACCTGGCCGGCTGGCCCGAGAACAATTCGGGGTTACCAGCAAGTCAATCGTCTCAGTATTAAATACTCTAGTCAAGTGCCCATTTTGAAAATGTTCAGAAGATTTCCACGCCTGCCAGCATTTTGAGAATGCCTGGAGATGTGATAATTCGCATAAAAAATGCCCCCCGGCGCACCCATACTGGCACATCGGAGGGCAAATTAGCAGTTGTTCTTCCAGCCGGCTTTCAACTCTGCCGACTGTCTTGATGGAAAGTTGAGATGTTTATTTCAATCAAAAAACCAGGGCGCCGCTCACGGTCCGGGCGCCACCGGAGAGACTTGCCGGCTGGAGCGTGTTAAGGCAATGGAAGCGAGGATTGCGCCGGCGCCGCCGGAAGCGATCCCAAGAGCAACAAGGGTCCTGTGACTAAGGACGCGTTTAAGGTGAGAATGGCCGGACGGAGCAGGCGCCGGGGCGCGGCCGGCGGTTGCGGGGACCGTCAGCGTGTGGCCCTTTTCAACTTCTCTTGTGGCCCCATCTTTTTCCACCTTCAGCCTCCCATCCCTGGCAGTCACCACCAGCAGGCCGTTCGCCATGGAGAGTTCACCCAGCGTCCCCGCGCCCCCGGCCGACGCCACAATCACATCGCCTGCCTTCACCCGCAATCGGCTGCCATCCCGCGGGTGGTAAAGCGACAGATGGCCACGGGCCATTCCGACCGTCAGGGTGTCTGCTTCGCGCAGGAAAACGGCTTCCGAATCGCGACCCAATATCACCCGGTTGCCGCGGTCCAGCGTCACCATCGCAAGGCCGCTATTCACGGCAATCTTATCGCCGCTCAGAAGCACCGTGTGGGGCAGCGGCGCCTGGCCGTCCAGGGTGGCATTCCGGCTCCCCACCAGCGAACCCACAGCATCGGGACCGCCGGCTGCCGCGGTTGTTGCCAGCGCCATCAGCCACACCATCGCCCATGCAAAGCCAGGCGCCACTTTCCTCGCCATTTTCAGCCTCCGTTCCTGAAGCGTGCCGGCGGATGGAACGCAGGGTGTCGGGATCTGCGTCACGCTGCGGCCATCGCCTGCCTTCCCGGTTTCAAAATGTCGCCGGAAAATCAGGACGATCCGTTCGGCTGCCCGCCCCTCCCACGAGCGGTGGGCACGTCCGGGCCACGCTCCCTATCTTCATCTTCGTGGGTTCATGCATTTGGGAAAAATAGGGGCGAGGCTACCCCAACCGATCAGCCGGAAAACCAGTGAGAACGCCACAGGTGTCCCGCAATAAGCCTCCAGGGTTTCCGCCAGGCAGGATACTCTACGGCAGGCAAATTGAACCGGAAGGCGGGGTTTTGTTGCTGGGCGATGAGGTCCTCAACGGATTCAGCGTAATCAGCCATCAGTCTGTCCCGGTGAAAAGCGCGCGCGGGCCGAACGCTTCCCCTTCGGCCCATGTCGCGGCACAAGGCCGGGTCATTTCTAAACCTTTCCACCGTCCGGGCCAGCGCCGCCCCGTCAGAAGGCTCCACGGAAAGTCCGCAGCGGGCTGAAGCTACCAGCCCGGCGGCTTCCCCTCCCACCGAGCAGGAATGGGCTTCCCGGCCGCCATATATTCGTAAAGTTTCGAAGGAATGGTGATTTCGAAAAGGGGGTCGCGGCGCAGGATCAAAAGAAGCGCGTCGCACGACGCCAGAATGGGAGCCACGCGCTCACGCGGCACGCCCTCAAGGAACTCCACATTCCCAAGTCCCTGGATGCGAGCGAGCTTCCGCAGCCGGGAGTTGTCCGTACCCTTGCCGACCAGAAGGAATTTCACGGGCCTCCGCGCAGTGCGTCGGCGGCATCGAGAAGCGTCGGCAAGTTCCTGCGCCAGCCCGATGTTACCCGCATATCCCACAACGAATTTTCTGTCCGGATCGTGGGACTTCCTGGATTCCGGGCCGGCTGTCACGGCCCCGAACCTCTCCGAGTCGACGCCGTTGGGAATCACGGCCACCCGCGTCGGCTCCAGTCCCAGGTGGATGAGATAGCGCCTGAAACCTTCTGTGATACCCACAATCAGCGCGCAGCGGCGGTAGAAAAAGCGCTCGAGCCCGCGAAGCAGGCGGAGAGCCAGGCGGGGCCGCATCACGCCCACGGCCAGAGCGGAATCCGGCCAGATGTCCGTGCAGGTCAAAGACCAGCGGAGTGCTGCGCATCCAGTGCGCCGGCAAAGCGGCCAGACCCGCAGGCAAGGGAGAGACCGCCAGGATCGCGTCTGGCGGCGGCTGCCGCAACCCGGCCCAGGCCGCCGAAAGCGCGAAGGTGGCGTAGGTGAACAGGCGGTTGCGGGTCCGGGTATTCTCCGAGCGAAAGACGGGAACACGCACAACGCGGTACCCGGCAGCGGCAACTTCCCTGCGGGCCGCCCGCTGGCAGAACGGCCGGCCCAGGCTGGACGGGTGGTCGGGAACGCCCGCGACGACAGTCACCTGGTGTCCGCGTCCCGCCAGGCTCTCCGCCAGGTCCACACGCCCGCCTGCCCGTGGCGGCGGTTTCCGGCCTGAAATGCTGTGAGAAGATCAGGATTCTCATGCCCGAACGGTGGTTGGCCAGTTTTCCCTATGCCACAAGCGCAGGACTTTTCATCTTCAGGGGCCTTTTCACGCCGTAGTATTGCTTGATCCACTCCAGGGTGAGCGGCAACCCTTCCGCCAGCGACACCTTCGGCTGATGGGCCAGGTCCCGGACGGCTTTGTTCATGTCCAGTTTCTTGTTCCGGGTGGTGAAGGATTCCGAGGCCTCGTAGGTCACCTGGCTGTCGTCTTTGCCGAGGGCTTCCAGGATGATGTCGGAAACGGTCTTGATATCGTGGTACTCGCCGGACCCGATATTGTAAGCCTGGCCCGGAATAAAATTATCCACGATGTTGGCCAGAGTGCAGGACGCGTCAGTGATGTAGGTTGAGCTGCGGTGGTGGTCCAGATAAACGGTGTAGGGAAGATCGTGCAGCGCGCGGTAACAGAACAGGCAGTTCACACTGCGATAGTCGCTGTACTTTTCGCCCGGCCCGTAAAGGTTGAACAGCCGGACACGAACGCTTTCCGTTCCGGACATTCTGGCGGAGTTCAGCACCTGCATCTCGCCCACCCACTTGGTGATGGCGTAGTCGTTCAACTGCCGGACCTCAAACCGGTCCATCACGTCTTCGCTCATCACGCCATCCCAATCGCCGTACACTTCGGAGCTTGAAAAATAGACGAGCCGGAAGCCGTACTTCTCCTGCATCCGCAGGATGTTCTTGGTTCCCACGGCGTTGCTGCTCCAGAGGTTCTCATAAAAATCTTCACCGTTCCAGCGGCCGAATTCTCCCGCCAGGTGATAGACGTAATCGAAAGGGTGGCTGGCAAAAACACGTTCCAACTGCCGGTACTGAGAAACATCGCAGCGAATGGATTGCCGGTTGTGATGGTGATTAGAGGTCGCAAACCCAGACTTCGTGCCCGCGCCCACGCAGTTCTTCCACCAGAAAACTTCCGACGGTCCCCAGACCGCCGGTTGCAAGAATCTTCATAGTCCCCTCCTCAATAATTCAGGCATAGCAGCTCATAACAGCAAGATTTGTCGTGCGAAACCGTGGCGCCAACTTTCGGCCCCGCGTTCCATGGCCCAACCGGGCCAAAGCCCGGCACTACAAAACCGTGTGGCGCAGGCCGCTCGTCGGGGCGGGACCTGGCGCCGAAACCCGCCAGTCGTCTTGTTCCTGCGCTGCACCGCTCGCGGCGGCAAGCGGACAGGGTTTCCCGGAGACCGAGGTCGATGTTCCCCGGCCTGCCTTCCAACGCAGCCGGCCCTCCAGAATCCTGGCGCTGACCAGAAAGGGGTACCAGAAGCTCCAAAGGACGTGATAGATGAGACCAGGCCGGCCGTCCAGAAAACCAAGCTTGAGGAAATAGTTCCGGAAGAAGAACAGGAAGGGCCTCAGCAGAAGAGGCAGCCGGTTCCAGATCTTCAGTTTGATCCAGCGCTTCCTTTCCGCCTGGCTTCCCCGGAATCGGATGCTGATGGACGAATCGTATCCGCCGGCAAGCGTCTCCTGAAGAAACTCCTCGGCTTCCAGGCCCGCGTAACGGTTGTGCCTGGCCACCCAGTCTGCGAGCGGTTTCCGGTCCTCGTGGTCAAACGGCTGCTGCAGATAACCCGCCGGCCCATCGAGAATCGCGTGCTCGTTGAGGGGACGATCTTCAAACCGTACCCGCTGCCGCCGGAAGAGCCGCAGAAGCCAGGTGGGATAAAGCCCTCCGTGCTTCAGCCAGCGTCCGAGGAAGATGTGGCGAAACTTCAGATAGAATCCCGCGTGGTCTTCCAGCGGGTCCCGCGCCACCCGGGCGATCTCGGCGGCCAGCGCCGCGGGGACGCGCTCGTCGGCGTCGAGCATCAGGACCCAGTCATTCGAAAACGGCAGGTGTTCGAGCGCCCAGTTGCGCTGCGCGGCGTAGCCCCGGAATCGGTGGACGCACACCTTCGCCCCCAGGCGTTCGGCAATCACAACGGTGCGGTCGGTGCTGAATGAGTCCACCACAAACACTTCGCCCGCCCAGCCCACGCTTTCGAGGCAGGCGGCGATGTTGGCTTCCTCGTTGCGGGTCAGCACCAGCACGCTGACGGGCTCTTTCGGCGGATTCACGCCCGCCGCAGAAGCCGCGCCATTGTAGCCTCGCAAGGTGTCCGGCTGGGGGCGGCCCGCCGCTTCCAGGATTTGCCGGGCGTGCGCCTTCCAGCAGAACCTGGCGGCTGCTTCCTCGCGCCCCCTGGCTCCAAGCCGCCGGCAGAGGGCGTTGTCCGCGGCCAGGCTCTGCAGCCGGCCGGCCAGATCTTCGGCGCTGAGCGGGTCGAAATAGACCGCTGCCCGCCCGCAAACTTCGCGGTTCACCGGCGTGTCCGCGGCCACAATCGGCAGCCCGTATGACATCGCCTCGGCCATGGGAAACCCAAACGACTCCGCCAGCGACGGGAACACAAAGATGTCAACGGCCCCGTAAAGGTCCGCGACATCTTCCGCGCTTAAAGGGCCGGCGAATTCCACCCACTCGGCGATGCCGGGCCGGCGGGCCAGGCGGATATCTTCCCGGTGGGTCACAGTCCACGCGGCGCCGGGCCAGGCGGGATCGGCGGTGGTGGTCAATTTGAATTTTGGGCCAGGGCCGGCGTTCAGAATCTCCAGCGCCTTCAGCAGCGTGCTGAGGTTTTTGTGTTCGCTGTAGAGCGAAACGTAGAGCAGCCGGACAGCCCGGTTCCCCGCTCCCTCGGCGCGCCGCGCGGCCTCATCCCGCATTTTTCCGGGCAACTTCGGCGCCGCAACGCCGTACGGATTCACCACGGCCGTCTTCAACTCCACCGAGCCCCGCAGCTCGTTCAGCATCGACCTCGTGGGAGCCATCACCACGTCTGCAGCCCTGGCGCTCCGGACGATCAGACATCGCCGCAGCGCAAACGCCAGCCGGTATCCCAGCCGGTGCTTCGGCAGGAACATCTCCCGGCAGACTTTGGAAAAATAGAGCGCATTCCGCACCAGCAGAATCTGCCGCACGGGACAGAAAAACATGGCAAAGTTCGCGGTGGAATAAAGCGCGTCGACCTTTTCCCTCTTCAGGAAACGCCGTAGCGTCACCTGCTCCCACCACAATCGTCTCAGCGCGCCGGCGTGGCCGATTCCAGTGGATAACACCCGGACGTGCCCCGCAAGCCCATCCACCTTCGCCGCGGTTTCCGCCGGCAGGAAGACCAGGAACTCAGCCCCGTCATCCGCGGCGGACAACTGCCGCACGAGGCTGGCAATGTAGCTCACCGCTCCACCCATCTTTGCCGAAGCTGCGTTAATGACGATTTTCATTTCAGCGGCCGGCGACTCCCAATTGGATTTGTTCCGCCGGAGGGCGCGGAACCGCGGCGGTGCGATGGCGGAGCGGCTTCCGCAGCACCGCTACGGCCGTGATGTGAAAACCCAGCAAAGGAGATAACTTTTCAAGGAGCAAATGGAACCCGATGAACAGCAGGTGGAGGAGCGGCAGGAAGGTTGTGTAACACGGTTCACCCACGAACCGTTCCACCGCCCTCACCTCAAAGCCTGACTGGCGGGCCAGGCGGCGGATGGTTCGAGGCGTGCTAAAGCGGTAAAAGGTGCGGAAACCCTCAGAGATTTTTTCGGTTCCGCCACGGTTAAGGTGACGGATCGTGTCGTGGAAATCCAAAGCAGTTACACGAGCAGCCAAAGCGATGTAGGACCTCCCGTTGGGTCCGCTCACCACCAGATTCCCTCCTGGCTTCAGCACCCTGAAGCATTCCGCCAGAACGCGCTCGGGCGCGGCAAGGTGTTCAAAGACGTGCTCGGAACAGATGGCGTCGAACCGCTCTTCGCTGAAGGGCAACATTCCGGCATCCGCGCACACCTTCCGAGCTCCCGGGTTCTTTTGCAGGTCCTGCAGCCCGAGATCGAGGTTGATCAGGGTCTCTCTTTTCCCTCGCCTTTCAAGATCGGCGCCGAGGTCGACGGGGCCCGAACCCAGGTGCAGAACCAGAGCGCCGCCCCCGGAAACATTGCAGGCCAGGTCGCGAAACCGATGCACATACCGGACCCGCTCTCTCGGGAAAGCCCAGTCATTCAATCGGCCGTTGGCCCGGGTGATCTTTTCCAGCAACGCCATTAACTTCGGCCTCCGGTGCAGCAGTCCAGCATCTTTTCGAGAGCGCGGCGAACCACCGGCACAGTGAAGGTGTGCGAGGCCCATCGCCGTCCTTCCCGGCCCATGCGCCCGGCCAGTTCCGGATCGCCGAGAAGCCTGATCAGGCTGCCTGCCACCTCCGCAACCGATTCCGGGTCCGCCAGCAGGCCGGTCTTTTCGTGCAGCACGGCCTCCGCGGCGCCACCGCCGCGTGCTGCCCACCACCGGCTTTCCGGCCAGCGCGGCCTCCACGTAAACTCTGCCAAAGCCTTCTCCCTGCCAGCCCTTCCCGTTCGGCGGCGCCGTCCGGCTGGGCAGCGCAAAAACCTCGCAGGAGCGATACAAGGCTGCAAGTTCCGCGTCCGAAATGCCGCCCGTAAATTCCACCCGCTCCCCGACGCCCGCTTCGCGCGCGAGGCGCTTCAACCGGCCGATATCGTCGCCTTCGCCCGCCACCACGTAGCGCGCGTTCGGAAAAGCCCGCAGCACTTCCGGCAGCGCCCTGATCACCGTGTCGTAACCCTTGTAAGCGCTCTCCCGCGAAACCGTCCCCACTGAAAGGATGCGTTTCTCCCTTTCGGCCTCGAACCCGCGGCGGCGCCGTTCCTGCCGTTTGGAGCCGTCAGCCGGCCGGCAAAGTCGTCCGGGATAGCGTTATAGAGCACGCGCATTCTGCTTTCCCTGGAATGCCGTTTACCTTTGCCGCTCCCTTCCGCCGTAAAGCGGCTGACGGGAAGCAGCAGAATTTCGGCCCGCCGGGCCGCCCAGCGCACATCAGCCGGAAAGCGCCCCCACGCCTCTCTCCCATGGCAGGCAACCCAGAAGGGTGTTCCGTAAAGCACGCGCATCATGCCGGCAACCGGAGAAATTCCGATATGCGTTGCCACCACCAGGTCGTAGCGCTTCCGTCCCAGCCCCAGCGCCTTCCAGGCAAACCGGAATTTGGCGGCAGCGCTCAGGCGGCCGGCGATGGGATTGAAAACGTGGTATGCCGGCCATTTTTCTTTCGCGCCGGCAACACCCAGCAGCGGCAGCACGTGGACGTTTCTGCCGCCGACCAGGTCCGCCAGCGCCGCGCGCCAGCGTGGCCGTATAGCGGGCGATGCCGCCTCGGGTATAGATGTCCGGGGTCAGGATCAGGACTCGCATGGCTGTTTCGACTCTTGTGCGGCGGGCGCTTCAGTTGCACGTCGCGGCAGCCCGTAGATCACCAGGGCGACCACGCTGAGCAGGACGAACGTTTTGATCAGGCTGGTCAGATAACTGAAGGCATCCGTCTCCAGGTGGCTGACGGAGATGAACATGGCGGCGTAGACAAACAGGCGGCGCTTGTCGAGCCTGCGCGTTATGGTGTTGGTCAGCGCCTGGCACACCGCTCCCAGCAGAAACATTCCCAGCACAATTCCCGGCAGCCCGTAGAGGGCATAGAGGTCGCCGGGATAGGTGATGGCCATCGACGATGTGGCCACCGATCCGGTCGCCACGCTGAACCTCAGCCCCTTCTTGAGGTGGGCTTGGAAGGCCAGACGAAGCGTGGAACGAAGGGATCGTCAAGGGAGCATCCACCAGCGTTCTTTTCCCTGCAGACAGCCGGGTCCTCGGTGTCCCAGCCAGAGCACCAGCCCCACGCTGGTCAGCATGTCGAGGCGCTTCACGGACATTCGCCATCCGTTCCGGGCCCAGTTGGAGGCGCTGCTTCGAGAGGCCTGGGTCTGGGAGAGAGCCTGGAGTCCCGTGGAGGCCACGGCGGCCGGGCTGGCCAGTCCGCCTTCCTGCCGAACCAGCCGGCGGTAGTTGTTGGCGATGGGATAGACGGCCACCAGCCCCAGCAGCACCACGGCCACCCATCGCTTCCTGAATCTTCGTTGGATGAGCGACGAGATGATCGCCACGATGATGAACGGCTGGAGGGCAAGAGCCTTTCATGCCGGACGCCAGTCCCCACGCAACCTCCGACACCAGGATCACCCAGAAGAGCAGCCAGCAGGGCATATCGGAAGGATGAAAGTATCTTTCGATCGTCACAAAAGCCAGGACCCCGGCGCCTCCCAGGCTGGCGACGGTTCCCAGCACCTGCAACAGGCTGAGGTTGGCGTAATAGGCCTTCCAGGTGCCCACGTAGGCGTAAAGGTGCGCGTGAAGCAGGTACAGCCTGATGGCAAAAACGCCCGCGTAAACCACCAGCGCCACGGTCAGAGTGGAGTATCCGGCACGGTCCGGTTTCGCGGTTTGCTCCGCGACGCCAGCCCCTCCGGGCCGCGTTCCCTGGCGGCCAGGACGCCCCCGCCCAGAAAGCCAGCATGCCGATGATGACATACTCCAGCGCCCGCAGCAGATACCCGTACTGGCCGCCAAAGTCGGGGCTCAGGTTCCGTGGGTCCAGAAAGCAGGCCAGCGGCGCCAGCCCGAAGCGGAAAAAGATCAGGAGCGTCAGAAACACCGGAAAATAGAAGACCCCGATAGATTTTCTCTCACCCGGGAAAAAATGAAGAGGGCGGACGCCGGCCCGAAAAAACCCAGCAGCAGCAGGTACTGCTCAAACTGCACTCTCCGTGTCCCCAGAACCAGGAACGCGCCACACACCACGGCCTCCACCAAAACAAACGACAGCACTAGAAGGTTCGCGGCGTTACCGGCCGGTTCTCCTCTTGCGGGGCTGGAATCTGCAGGAAAGAATTGGACATGGGTCAGGCTGTTAGGGGGTCGGAGCTTTAGCTCCGACATTCATTGGCCTCATATTTTCAGGGGCTGAAGCCCTTTTTCTTTTTGGCCCTGGTTTGTCGGACCTGAAGGTCCGACCTCCTAATTCCACATCGGGTCCCGGAGCTTTTCCCCAGGAGGTCGGGGCTTTAGCTCCGGCGTATCGATGGCCGATATTTTCCAGGGCTTTCGGCCCTAAGCTGGTACGGCACCAGTCAACGCTTTCCCGGCAAGGCCCATCAATTCAAACATCTTTTCGGTTCATTTCGTAGGTATGATCGCGATGGGCGCGGGCGCAGGCGCGCGCGGCAATCTCCCGGCGTTCTTCGGGCCTTGCCAGGTAGTAATCCACTTTCTCTTTCAGCTCCCGGCGCGTCCGGAAGGTCACGATTTCGCGCTCGGGCTCAAACAGCTCCGGCAGCGCCGGCTTCCAGTCGGCAATCTGGAAAGCCCCGCATCCGGCAGCCTCAAACAACCGGCAATTCACCCCCTCGATCTCGCCGTAGTGCATGGTGTTGAGCACGATCCTGGCGGCGTTGAAGGCTTTTGCTTTCTCCGCCTCGGCCACGTAGATATCCTGATAGGCGCGGCGTAGCGGAGATTTCAGCCAGTGCGGATAGCTGGCGCCCCAGATCCTCAGGTCGTAATCCCTGAACATTTCGAGTGACCTGGCGCGGTAGTAATACATGTTGCTGGCCGTCACCAGGTCACAGCCATATTTCTGCCGCTCGTCTTCCGTGAGCTCCGTCCTGCGGTGCCATAGGGGATTGCAAGCTTCCGGAAGGTAGTGGGCGTTCAGACCGAGCTTTTCACGGAAGATTGAGGCCATATAGGGGTCTTTGAAGAACCAGGCGTCGAAGGAGCTTGCAAGGACATACTGGCGACTGAGGTTTGCCAGATGGTCTGGAAACCAGAGGGCCATTCTTGCTGTTGTGACCTTTCTCAGGCGGTCGACAACATCCGGCGGCAGGTGTCCGTGGGTCACCAGCACAAGGTCCGGCTGGAAATCCCGGACCGCCTTGATTAAAGCCCCGTGCCTGCGGGTTTCGAAGTGCGGAAACACCGTTGGAAGAATTGACCAGACTCCGAGCCGTAAAGGCTGGGTTCCCCCACGCGGGTGATTCGCGCACGGACACCACCCAATGCCCCATGTGCCCGGCCGCCGCCACAATGTTTCGAGCGAAAGAGTCGGGGAAAATGTCTCCGGAGACTACGATGCGCATCGGTTCATTGCTCCTGCAGATGTCGGGCGGCAACCACCGAGTCGAGGGCCTGCAAAATGCCGCCGGCACATTTCTCATAGGTGAAGTCCTGAATGATTTCGAAAGAGCGCTTGCCCATGCGCAGGCGGAGGTCTGGATCGTTCGCAAGATTTCGAACGGTTTCTGCAAGGGCGCGAACGTCTCCACAGGGGTAAACAAAGCCGTTTTCGCCGTCTCTCACAATGTCGCCCGGTCCCCAGACGCCGGTGCGGTCGCTCACAATGACGGGCAGACTGCACGCCATGGCTTCATTCACAACCAGAGGCTCTGGGTCGGAAGAAAGAAGGCAGAACAAGGGCATCGGCCCATCCCGTACATCTCCGGCAGTTCGCTCTGGTTCCTGAAACCCCGCCAACCAGGCCCTTGAGAGCGCCGGATTCGCCAATTTGGGCCTGCAGGATGGGCCGGAGTTTGCCTTCACCAACAAGAAGCGCGGCCGCATTGGGCGCACCGCCCCACCTGAACCCTTTTCACGCCTCGACCAGGGGATCCTGCGGCCTTTTCCTACTGAGCAAGCTTCCCCGACAAAAGAAGGAACAGGCACTTTGTCTGGCGGGATGCCCCGAAGCTTCGCTCGGATTTCGTTCCCGATCGCCCGTGCCGAACTTCCCGGGCCCGGCGGGAGAAGCGGCTAGACGTCAACCGCAAAGGGAACATCAAAGCACCTCTCAGCCGGAACCCCATAGAGCTGGTAGAACTCCCGGTTGAAGGCGCCGCTGGCCAAAAAGGCGCTGGTGGGCGCCAAACAGGACGCGGCAGGAGGCTTTTTCGAAGCGCCTGGCCACGGGCCCTCCGCCGTCCGTTTTCGTTTTAGAGTGAAATGTTGTCGCCGTAAATCATCCAGGGGGCATTCCGGCACTCCGCGCGCCCACAAACGCCATCCACGTCGACAGGCTTCCCCATCCGAAGACAATGGTAGCGTCGTAACCGCCCTTTCTGAGTTCGGTGATAACGCCTGGATTCAGGCAACCGAAGAAGCCTTTCAGCCGCCCCGGCCAGAAGTTCCTCAGCGCCTTGTAGCGATATCCTTCCAGCAGCGGAATGTCCCACGCAAACGACACGCCGAAGCCCGGATCATTCATGGTTCCGGCTCCCTGAAGGCTGCAATAGAGCACCGTCAAGTCAATCTCCGGCTGTTCGGCAAGCCGCCGGAAAAGCGGAGAGAAGTATTGGACCGGATGGCTGATCAGGATGGCGAGCCGGCGCGGTCGAACCCCGGAAGCGGCGGATTTCAGGCGGTTGCAGGATTCAGTGCCGTCTTCTTCCAGGTTGGAACGGTGTTTGACCTGTATCAGCGCTGGCATAGGGAATGATCTGTGCGGTTGACACGCCTCGGGCTGCGGGATGCTCCGAAGGACAACCATTACCCGGTCATCATTTCGGCTTCGGTGACAAGCTTTCCCTCGTGATACCGGGTTTCAATGCGGAGGGCTTCTGGACGGCCACAGGAACATTGCGCAGCAGAACTCTCCTCCAGAAGCCAGGGGCGCTGGGCACCTGGTAGCGCCAGTGCCTGAAAAGCATTACCGCCTCATGAGGATCGAGCGAACAAAAAGCATCGCAGTCCGTATAGATGTACTCCTCCAGGTTCGGCGAGAGCCGCTGATACTGAAATCGCCACCTAGCCGGAGCCAGCCAGTGGCACAATTCACGCCTCAAACGCCGCGGGATTGCGAAGGCCGACCGCCAGATCAGGCTGTTGCGCAAAGGGATCAGGGCCTTGCGCACCTTATCCCTCCATTCCAGCTCAGAGTACGTTTTAATGGGCAACCCCCTTGCAGCCCAGGGCCGGCAAAACCAGGCAGGCGAAAGCAGCGCGCTGCCGCCCGGTTTCAGAATCCTGTCGACTTCGGCCAGCACGTTTTCGGGATTGGGAACGTGTTCCAGGGTAGCAATTGAAAAGACAAAGTCGGCGCATTCTGAGGCCAGGGGCAATCTACCAACATCTGCCTGAACAGCGGCCGGGGGGCCGACGTATCTGCTCAGCGCCTCGAACGAAAGGTCAATGCCGAAGTAACGGAAACGCTCCGAAAGGTAAGTGAACGCGCCCCTTCCGCACCCAAGTTCCACGACGACGCTGCCCTCTGCCACGCCCCCAAGGCTTAGCCACTGTTCCACGGCCATCTCGAGCTCGGGAATAGACGTGCGCCCCCACCGATTCTCGTCTGTGGAGTCGTAGAAGCGGCGCGACGGCCCGGTACAGCTTTCTGTCGTGTTCAATACGGCAGGCATTTCAATCTTTCCCTTTTCTGTTCTTCCGGGAGTAGTGCCCTGCATTCCGCTGGCAAGCGCCCTCCACTTTTTCTAACGCTTTTTGCCGATTGCATAAATCGCCGCGGTGTAAATGGAATCCAGAGGGCTGCGCGGACGGCCTTCGACGGTCTGGACGAATCGCAGGCCGGCGGCAATTCCTTTCCACAGAAGAAACCGCAGAACGCTCTTTGCCCCGTGGATAACGGGCCCCATGGGGGCAACCTTGACTCCGCCGAATCCGGCAAATTCAAGCGCCTGCTTCAGGCTGACGGCCGTGAATGGGGTCTCATGACTGAAGTCCATATCAGATAGCGGCGCGGAGGCGGGCGCCGCATGGTGCGGTCGCGTCTCCACATGCCGGTCGTAAATCCGGGCGAGATGGCCGTTGGGCGTTTCAGGCGAAGCATTCATGCCAGGTATGCCCCTCCGGCAGGCGCACGAACGGTCCGGCCACCCGCCATAAAGGCCCGCACCTCGCCGACAGCCTTCCGGGCGGCCATAAAATTTAGAACGGCCTGGCCGGGGCGGTTTCTCAGGATCTCCCGGTTGGCAATGAAACCCCGCGCCAGTTGCAGCCAGCCGCCCGCACCCAGCCGCCCGTGGTGCTTGATGCGGATATAGGCCATGCTCTTCATGTGGTATTTCAGGGCCAGTTCCGGGTCTGTCTGCCGCGAGCCACACCCGCCCGCCAGGTGGTCGCGGTGCAACGACCCGGACGGAAGGATCAATAAACAATGGAACGCCCGCCTCCCGCAGCCGGTAACAAAAGTCGTCCGTCTTCGCCGTAGGCGGTTGGCGTCAGCCTGCCCAACAGAGGATCAAACCCACCCGCAACACGCACTGCCTTCGTGGAGACTCATCATCAGCGCGCCAATAAACTCCTCCACATGGGTCGGTCTCTGCGGCTCCATCCATACTCGTCACGCCGAGCTGCCGCGCATAGGCCCGCCAGCGATTCCTCCGGGCCACTCTCTGATACCACCAGCCCCGCTACGGCCTTCAGTTCGGACCCGCGGAAGTTTTCCGCAAGACGCCTGACAGCATGGCGGAGGGAGGAGGACGTCATCATCAACGAAAAGCAGCACCTCCCCGCAAGCAGCCGCAATCCCCGCGTTTCTCGCCCCGGGAAGGTTGGGCTCCGGCTGCTCCATCCGGGTGATCCTCCGGCGGTGCAGGAAAAAGAAAATGTCCAGCACTTCGTGCGGGCGCCGCCGGCCCTGCTCCACCACGATGATTTCCATTCGCCCCGCATAGTCCTGCGCCATCAGCGACTCGAGGCAGTCCATCAAAGAGTCCTCGCGATGGTAAGTCGCGACAATCACCGAGATGGAAGGATGGATGTGCATTCAGGTGTCCTTTTACTTCATACGATTCCTGGATTGCTTCTGCGAAAGGGCATGGTTTCAGTCGTGCCGCCGGGATGCATTGCTTTTTGCGAAAGGGCACGACTTTAGTCGTGCCGCTGAGACGCCGCGATGAATCGATTGAAGGGCTTCAGCCCCTGCGCGGGTCCCACAATTCCGACGAAGCAATTCCAGCGGCTAAAGCCGAATCCCGGGAGCCCCGTTACGGCACGAGTTTACTCGGGCCGTAAACGCACGCGATGAGGCACGGCTTAAGCCGCCGCCTCATCAGGCCGCACGCCACGCCGCAGCCAGGATTCCGCGCTCTTCCCGGAGTGGCGGAAGCCAGCCAGCAGGTCGCTGCAAAGACCAGCAGCGTGAGCCCCGTGGAAACCGCCCACTCCAGCCAGGTTGCTGAAAAATTCGCGAAGGAAAAACGCCGCCGCCAACGACGCCACGGCCGGAAAAGCCAGCGACCGGAGGTTCGCTTTCCAGAGTTCGGAGAAGGCAAAGCCGTTCATCCGGGCGCCCGCCACCAGCAGGTAGACGCCGGAAACGAGCGCCTGCGGAACCAGCGTCCCCAGCGCCACCCCCAGCACGCCCCAGCGATGGACCCACCACAACGACAACACCAGGTTCGCCGCGCCTTCCAGCAGGCTGAGCCAGGAAAATGTCCGGTGGCGCGTGGTGGCGATGATGAAAGCATAGGCGGGTTGCTGAAGAACGTTCACCACGAGCACCGCGACCAGCGCCATGAACGTGGGGCCGTCCACCACCACCGCCCGGCCCGCCCACAGCCGGATGAAATCGCGGCCGAAGAACCCAAGCTCCACGGCGAACAGGACGGCCGCGGAAAATGCCAGCCGCGTGGAGAGAAAATACAGCCGGCGAAGCGGCGCTACCCTGCCCTCCGCGCTGAGCGCCGTGATGGTGGGACCGCTGGTGGAAAACGGCAGGGCGATCAGCCCCCGCAGCAGCGAGGTGAGGCGCGACGCAATGGCGAAGGCCGTGACGAACCCAACCCCCAGGACGCCGGCAATCACCAGGTTGTCGATTCCCCACATCAGAACCCCGGAAACCGAAACCACGAAAAAGTGGAAGCCCGGGGCCAGCATCCGGCGCGCCAGCCTGAGCGAGAAGTTCCGCAGGGAGAAGCGCAGGCGCTTGAACTTCCGCATGAGCGCGGCAAAGAATACAACCCCCGCGGCCACCTGCAGAAACGCGTAAACCGCCGCCACGCCGGTGATTCCCTCTCCCGCCCAAAGCACCAGCGCCGTGAGCAGAAGATTGACGGCGCTGAGCGCGGCAAGGCCGTACTGCTCAAGGTCCACCCGCTCGAACGCCCGGAACCCCAGGCGAAACACCTGCAAAGGCTGGCCCAGGGCAAAACCGGCCAGAGCCAAAACCAGCGCCGGCACAACCGAGGCCGCGGGGCCGGACCGCGTCTTCAGCAGCCCCTGCACCACGCCCAGCCGCAGCCCCATCGCCATCAGCAGGCAGGCGGACAAGGCCGCAACGCAGAGGAAGATAAAGCTGGTGCTCAGGACGCGGTTCACCGTCTGCCAGTCACCGCGCGCCCGCGCTTCAGCCAGCATGTTCTGGCTGACCGTGGGGAAACCGATGCTCATCAGGGAGAGAGGCATCAGCACGCTGAGCAGAGTGAGCCAGAGCCCGTACTGCTCCCTGCCCAGAAAGTGGAGATAGATGGGCACGGCCGCCAGCGCGCAGGCCGACGTCACGGCAAAACGCACGTAGGAGGCTCCAATGCTCGAGAAAAGCCGCCGGACACGCGTCACGCCGGGCCGCCTTTCAGGGCCGGAAGACGCCGGGAAAGCAGTCCGGGCGGGCAAAGGGCGGTTGGGGCCGCCGCTGCAAAGTGCCAGGCACGTAGGCTACTTTCGGCCTGTTTTAGCCTCAAAATGGGACGCATGGGATTTTTGGCAAGCATTTTCGTAAATTTGTAAGTCATTTAATTTCATATATTTATAAAATTAAATTGCCTTGAAAATTTTAGCTTTAGAAAAAGTTGTTCATATTTGACACATCGTGTAAATTTTTCCTTCAACGGTTCTCTTCTCATGATCTAGTCTTTTCTCCGTTGCTCGACCGCTCGCGGCGGCCAGCGCCACGCACAGGGCAAACCACAGCGGCGTTGGCCGGAATGTGCAGGTTGAAGTCCACCAGGCTGTGGACCAGCAGACCGCAGCACCCCAGCGTTGCCCCAAGCTGCATCCAGCCGGCATCATCCCGCCGCCCGGCGGAAAGGTTCCTGAACGCCAGGGTGAAGAACAGCGCCAGCGAGAAGACGATCAGCGCACCGCCCGCCACGCCCGTCTCCGCCAGCGCTTCGGCGTAGTCGTTGTGCGCGTGCGCCCATCCCAGGTCGGTGGGAAAAGTCCGGTACTGCGGAAAGACCGTGTTGAAACTGCCCAGGCCGATTCCAAGCCACGGATGGTCGCGGAAAATCCGGAGGGTGTCACGGGCTGCAAGTTCGCGCTGCCCGAAGGTAATCTCGGTGGTGCGGCTCACGTTCGCCAGCGCTCCAAGGCGCCTGACCACGTGGTTCGGCGCCATCCAGAAAAAGAGCAGGGCGGCTGCCGCGAATCCGATGGGCAGCATCGATCTCAGCCGGTGGCCACTTTGGCCGGAGCGCCGCCAGAGAATCCAGCCGAACACCATCGCCTCAACCAGCAATGAAACAAAGCCTCCGCGCGAACCGGAAAGCAGCACCGAGGCCACAGGGACCGAAAGCGCGAAGGCCAGCAGCAGCCGCCGGGGGTCCGTGCGCGGGCGCGAAAGAACATACCCCGCGGTGATGGGGATGAGCATCTCCATCAGCCCTGCGTAGTCGTTGTGGTTGACGTAAGGCCCAAAGGTCCAGCCGCGGCTTCGTGACGCTCCAATAGATCAGGTTGTGGCTGGAAAAAAACTGCAGGATGGCAAACAGTCCCAGCACAAAGGCGTAGAGCGTGATGACCAAGCCCAGTTCACTCCATGCATCGTCTGAAGCCCGCGCAAACACCTGCCCGGCGATAAAGAAGATGACGAGCACCATGACCAGCTTGAAGATGGATTCCCGCGTGGCATAGGCGTCCAGCGTGACGCCGCCGTAGAGTTGCACGATGCAGAGCACAAGAAACAGCACTGCGGGCAGGTAGAGTGGCGAGAGTTGGACCTTCAGCTCTCCCTGCCGCACGCTCCCGATGGTCCAGAGCATCAGCAGGACAAAGGAAGCGATCAGCAAGGCGGCCCAGGCCCAGGGCTCGACGGCGCCGAAAGCCAGCGGAGCAGCCAGCAGGATAGCCACCAGCCCCCGGCGCGTCAGGCGAAAGACAAGGGAGGAAGCCCGGCTGCGGGCGTCCTGCCATTCAGCCGAGACCGGCAAGCTCGTTGTCGTCACGGCGGGCGTAGCCATGGTCATTTTGCTGAAGCTGTCTCCTTCGGCGCAGAATTTCAGTGGAGTGATGGACACGTCGTCCAGCCAGAAGCTGCCGCTGATCTCCATCGGAAAGGTGCGGCTGCGGGCGCGCCACACTGAAAGCCGGACGACCCGCGCGTGCGCGCCGGCGGCAAAGTCCAGGGCCACCGGGTGCCAGGGAGTTGTTCCCACGGTGGTCTGGGTTGCAGTGTTCAGACAGGCGGTGCAATCCGGGTCCGTCACGCGCAGTCGCGGGCCGCTCGCGGAAGTGATGTTTTCGCTGCGCACCTCGGCCCGCAAGCGGTAGGCGCGGCCTGGAACGACGGGTACGAATTCGTAGACAGGCTCCGATTCCAGGTTTCCACCCGCAGCGTAATCCACCCGCAGGCAGCGCCCGCCGCGAAAAGCCGAGGGATCGTGGAAGTCCGTTTCCACATAGGGAACGTTGCGCGCCTGCCAGTCAAAAACGGCGTCCAGAGGAGGGTGAGAAAAACGGCCGTTGTAAACCAGGTTTGCAGCACGGTCCTCAGCGGACCCGGGAATCACGCCGGCCCGTTCAAGCTGGCGCCAGACGGCAGCCGCCCGCCGCCGATGGCCTGAAGCAAAAAGATTTTCCACGTAGGGCCTCACATCTTCAAATCTGCAGGCGACCCCGTCGGATGAAATCCTTGCCCAGAGACTGTTGGCAAAATCGATTTTGCCCTGGGCGCTCACAAAATCCAGATAGGCCAGTTGCAACCGGGGCTGGCGGCCCGCGGGAAGAACCTTCTGATAAACCGTTTGCGGATCGCGCGTCACGCGAAGGCAAACCTGAAACACCGGCTGCGCGTAGCTGTCGTCGAGCGCGAGCAAGCGGCGGAAATGTCGGAGCGCGTCGTCAACGCGGCCCGCCTGGAGAAAATGGTTCGCCGCTTTCCACTCGAAGCGCGGGGTGGCCGGACTCAACTTCAGCGCCCGCTCCGCAGCCTGATGGGAGCAGGCCGCGTCGCCCGTGGTGTCACAGACTTCGGCCAGATCAGACCAGTATTGTGCCTTGCGAGGATTCAACTCCGTTGCTCTTCGAAGATGCTTGACCGCCTCGGGAAAGTTGGCCGGGCCGAACGAATACGCGTCGATGAGCCCCAGTTGATGTTCGTAACCGGCATTGCCCGGATCCAGAGCGATGGCCCGCCGGAGACCGGCAACATCAAGGCGGCTGCCCAATCTCGCCGCCATGGCCATGCGCGCCGCCTGAAAGCCCAGGAGCGCGCCCGGGATGGCCGCCAGCAGAATCAGGGCCAGCCGGGAAGCACTGGATTGCAATCGAAGGCAGACGTCAGTCTCTCGCATCAGGCGTCGCAGCACGCGAGCTCCTTTCGTGAGAGTTCTCAGGTTCGCTTTGGAATTCAGCAAGGGATTCAGACGAGGGATTAGCCCCGGAACGGGCCGAAGGCGGGAGCCAGCTCCCGCACTCCAAGATCGCTTCGCGATCCGTAATGGAAATTGCGAAAGGGCACGATTTCAGTCGTGCCGTCGGATTGGGGAGCGCAGAGTTGTCTTGCGACTCTGCGGCTGTTTTTTCCGATAAAAGAACCGCAGAGTAATCCCGCACGGCGGGACAACTCTGCGCTACCTTGCTTTTACGAACTCTTTTCCGTGGTGCCGGCGGAGTGTGACGGAGTAACATCCAGCGGCCTGGCCGTCCGATCCCGCGCCGGGCGGCCCTGGCGGTAGTAGCGAACGTAATCGCAGTAATACGATCCGTATTGGCCATCGTACTTGAGGTCCAGCTTATTCAGCACGCAACCCAGAATGTTTGCGCCTGAGCCTTCCAGGATGCGGTGCGCCCGGCCCAGCGACGCCCTGGAAGTCACGGAGCTTTCGGCGACCAGGATAACGCCATCCACAATGGAGGAAAGAACGGTTGCATCCGTCACCATCAGAACCGGCGGCGTATCCACAACAATGTGATCAAAGCGCCCACGCAACGCCGCCAGAAGGTCCAGCATGGCCTGTGAAGCCAGCAGATCGGAAGGGTTGGGTGATTGCGGACCGGCTGAAAGAACCCAGAAGCCCGGCGGGGCCGGCATCTGCAGCAGCGATTGCTCGATCTGCCCTGCCCCGGTGAGAACACTGCTGAGCCCCGGGTGTCCGTTGGTCGAGACCACTCGCTTGTGGCTGTGCTGCCGCATGTCGGCGTCGATAAAGAGAACCCGTTTCCCGATCTGCGCGAGCCCGATGGCCAGGTTGAACGCCGTGGACGTTTTGCCTTCAAAAGGATGGGTGCTGGTCAGCAGGACGGCCTGGGGAGGACGAGGGGCCGATGAAAGCAGGACGGCGGTCCGCAAAGCCTTGTAAGACTCCGCCAGAACGGAGGTGGGCTGCTTCAATACCGCCCACTCCAGTTTGCCGTTGCCTCCGGCCACTTGAGTTCCGCGGCTGAACCTTCCTTTCGAAAAGTCCTGGGACCGGACCGACGGAATCACTCCCAACACAGGCTCGGCGATGCTGCGCTCAACGTCGTCGGTGGATTTGATGGAGGTATCCATCACATCCTGCAGGAATGCCAGGGCGGTTCCGAGGAGCAGCCCCACCACCAGGCCCATAGCGATGTTCCAGCTTTTCCTGGGGCGCACCGGCGACGAAGGCGCCCTGGCGCGGTCAACAAGGTGGACATTGTTGGCCCTCAAACCGGCGGAGACGGCGGCATCTTTCACCTTGGTCAGCAGGTTGTCATAGAGTTTCTGGTTGGTTTCAAAATCATGCTTCAGAAGATCGTGCTGAATCATTGATTGATGCAGACTGCCCACCACCACCTTTTCCCGGGCCACGGAACCGGCCAGGAGCTTCACCCGTCCCAGGGCCGCCTGATAATTGTGCGCAATGCGTTCCACCGTCCGTGTGCGCTCCTGCTGGATGAGAGATTGAATCTCACTGATCTGGTCACGCAGTCTGACAACCTGCGGAAAGGTCGGCCCGTACTGCCCCAGGGCATCAACATACTGCGTCTTCAAGTCGGCCCGCTTCTCTTCCATGGTCTGCAAAAGACCGTCCTGAGCCAGCAAACTCACCTTCCCCGGATTCGCCTTCACCAACTGGTAGAGAGATTCCTTTTCAGCCAGGTCCTTCTGGGCCTGGGTCAGGCCCTGGCTCAGGTCAGCCAGGCTCTGGTCTTCAATGTTCTCCTTGCCGCTGATGTTGACAATGGAATGTTCCCTTTCGTAGTTCACCACGGCTTCCTGCGACGTTTCGACCCTGGCCTTCAGTTCATCCAACTGTTCGCGCATCCAGCCGGAAGCCTGGCGGGTGGCATCATACTTGGCAAGGAAATTGTACTCTCTGTAATTGCCGACCAGCGCGTTCGCCACCCCGGCCGCCAGCCGCGGGTCCAGGCTTTCAAAGCTGACTTTGATCATGCGGCTTCCCGGCACCAGGTCCACTTCCAGGGAGCTTTCAAACCGCCTGATCAGCCGCTCCTTCTGATCCAGCGAAGGATCGCCCGACTCTCGCGGCCGGCCGGAATCCAGGGGGTTAAAGGAGGGGTCGCGATCGAGTTTGAGCTTCTGAATCGTCTGCCAGGCCAGGTTCCCGCTGTTGAGGACGTCGACCTGGGTCTGAAGGAAGGTAGGGTCTGTGGGAATAGACGCGTAGACGCTGTTGACCGACTGCACGCCGGGTGTTTCCGAGTCCACCTCCACCTCAGCCGTGGCGCGATAGACAGGCTTCTCCTTGTAAGAATAAATGGCGGCAAGGGTCGTCATCACCAGTGCCGTTGTAAGGATGGTCCATCGCCGCTTTGAAATAATTTTCCCGTAGGCGCGAAGGTCAGCGTAAGAGTCCATTCGTTGGGGCTGCAGATCCAGGACGGGGGAGGAACGCGGCCTGGCCGTCGGGGAAATCGTGGGCCGGGACGGGAACCCTATTTCTTCTTCTGACATGTCGTTAACCTGTGGATGGAGGATGGGATGGTGGCAGCCGGGATTCGCTTAGCGCGTCGTCATTTCCATTCCGTATCGCGAAGCGATCTTGGAGTGCGGGAGCCTGCTCCCGCCTTCAGCCCGCGAGTTTGCCCGCGGGACGAGGCCGAAAACCGGGCGCCAACCAACAGGTCGCACACCAATCGCCGGCGATCCGGCCGCCCACCCAGCGCTCGCGAAGGGCCGAAGGCAAGGCGGCGCCAAGCCGCCGCACTCCAAGGGCGCAAAGGAAAGCACTTTGCGCCGGGTTTTACGGCACCATTGAACTCGTGCCCTTTCTCTCCGGAAGATTGGTTTCACGTTTTTGCGAAAGGGCACGGATTGATCCGGCCGCAGAGGCAGTTCCAAGGACGAGGGCTGGTTGCTGACGGCCTCCTGCCTTTCCAGGCCCGGAGGGCCGAAAGATTTTAGCCCACGCGCGTGAGCCGTGGGATTCGGGTTAGCACCCGGTCCCGGTAAGCCCCGGCAGGGGCGACAGAACATAGGGCAGATGGAAATTCTTTCGCCCCTCCGGGCTGAGCGGCTTTTTGCGTTCTCGTGTCCCATAGCTCACGCTATGGGCTAAATTCTTCCGCCCCCTTTCGGGGGCTCAACGGCACGACTGCAGTCGCGCCCTTTCACTGAGCCCTGCCGCTTCATGAGTCATGGGGATCAATAGTGCCCCCAGATCACGATGCCCGTAGCAATCTGCACGGCGGCCTCGGCGCCGCGCCGCAGGGCCCGTTTGGAGGCGCTGTCGGGGATGAATAGAATGTCGTTGGCCTCAAGACCCGGATCGGAAGCATGGCCGGAGAGGATCTGCTTGAGATTGACAGGAATCTCTCGACGACTGTTCGAGAACTGCGGTCCCCGGCGGATGATCATGGCTTTCTTCTGCAGCGCCGTCGGTTTCAGCCCTTCGCCCAGGGCCACGGCCTGGAGGACGGTCATCTCGTCGCGGCCGCTGCTCATGGGAAACCCGCCGGGGCGATGGACGGCGCCGACAACGTACACAACACCTGCGCGCTGGACCGTAACCTTGTCGCCCGGGTAGACGGTGGGGTTGAGGCTGGGGTCGCCCGTGGCCAGCAGCTTTTGCAGGTTGACACGGAGGGTGCCTTCGGCCGGCAGAGCGCCGGAATCCCCGGTCAGCCACGAAGCAGCCGTCGCCGTATCATGACGGGTAATGATGGCTGTGCTGCCGGCATCCGGCGCGAGGCCGCCTGCCTGCGACAGCACGTCCAGCAAAGTGGTGGGCGCAAAAACGGGAAATATCTGCGGACTCCGGACCGCTCCCGCAACCGCCACGGCGTGCGCCTTTGAAGATTTGACGCTCACCAGCACGTGCGGATGGCTCACCAGCCCCACAGCGCGCAGCCGGCGTGAGATGAGCGCTGACAACTGGTTCAACGTCAGCCCCTCAGCCTGGACGGGCGAGTCCAGCAAAGGAATCTCGATGGTGCCGTCAGGACCCACGCGGTAGTCCCGGCTGAATTGGGGAACGTCAACAACATAAACGTGCAGCACGTCATCGGCATCAATCACATACTCCGCGTTGCCCTGAGCATTCGGCGCCAGGGATGGCTGCCGGGACGCGAGCCCGTCAGTGGATCTTTTACGGGTACTCGTGGGAACAGAGGTCTGGCCGTGGAGGTACACCGGGAAGCACAGGCAAAAAATTGCCAGGCCCAGCCAGGCCGCTGCAGGCGATGCACGACGGCGCGCCGCGAGGCGCCGCAAGGGGAGCTTTTCCACGGTCCCCCGCAGGAGCGCGGTTGTTGCAGGCCGTGCAGAATGGGTTGAACCTGTCAGCAGATGATTCCGCGTGCGCATCAGCAAAGGACTTTTCTCCTCTCGACGCAGGCAGGTGAATTTAGCCCGGGGAATGGACTCGCTCAACGATGGAAACATCCACCTCCACCGCAGCGGATTTCCCCAGCAGATCAACGGTGAGGACGAGCCGGCTGAAGTGCTTCTTCCTGACCAGAATTCCTTCGATTCCCTCGAGCGGTCCGGCTTTGACCCTGACCCGGTCTCCGCGGTGAATAAAGGGGTGGGGTTCGATTTTGATACATCTTTCGACTGCCTGGCGGATGCCGTCAATCTCCTGCGGAGGGACGATGGCCGGAATTCCGGCGGCGCAGACAAACCCGTGGATGCCCGGGGTGGTCACGATATCCAACTGACGTTGCAGTCCGTCCTGAATGAATACGTAACAGGAAAACAGAGGTAACGATACGACCTTGACCCTGTCTTTCCATTGCCGCCGGGCAGCATAGAGCGGCAGGAAAACCCCAAAACCCTTGGCCGTCAGGGTTCTGGCAACAGATTTCTCATGGTGGTGCCGGGTGTAAAGCACATGCCAGCCGTGATCAAAAGGACCCTGCGTGCTTTCAGTCTGGCCGGAATCAATAGGCATGAGGCTCCGCCCTGTCACTTACGAGACAACTGCTCCTCGTAAGTCTTTGCCCTGGATCAGGAGTTGAAGGCAACGAGGAAAGGACCCTGCAGCAGCCCCTGAAGGGACCACCCGTCGCTTCCCCTGGCTTCCACCTGTGTTGCGAACCTTCAGAAAATGAGAAGAACACTCCACCCAGAGGTTCGCAAACTCCGGGCACTCCAGCACTAAACCAAGTTGTATTGAACTCGCTGTCCAGGTGCGGCAGGTGGATGGCCAAGGTCAAGTTGAGGATGCAGGGGCGGTGGGTCTTTCAACCCCCCGTGCGCTCTGCCTTCCTCAATTTTTCGAAATGGCTCCAGGCAGATGTTACGCCCCATTCCCCCTCCCCACAGCAAAACAACATCAGGGCAACCAGCTTTCAACTCACATCCCAGAAGGCTGAAAAGATATCGTCAACCCTATTGACATGTTTTGCACTGACATTGTCGTTTACGTTACGTACCCTAACGAATTCATCTTCCGAACACAATCCCCCAAAGGGGGGATTATGTTCACGTTTCAGGGTGATTTTGGAGGGAGGACTAAACCAGAGGAATCCGCTGCGACCCATGCGTCCAGCAAATCTCACGTTTCTACTCAGACAGACATTCCAGTTTTCCAAAGAAAGATGAAGGATGGGTGATTCACTTTTCCTGCCGGGCTCTGGTGCCGGACTTACCGGGAGGACTCATCCGCACGGTCCTTCACGGGAGCGCCCTGCTCGTCCGGAGGGTGAACGAACTCAAAGTAGCGGGAAATGGCGTCTCTGCGGCCTTTCATCTCCAGTTTACGGTAGATCGATTTGAGATGCGATTTTGCGGTTTCTTCGCCGATGTTGAGCCGGGCGGAAATCTCCTTATTGCGAAGTCCGTTGGCTAAAAGGCCCAACACCTCCCACTCCCGTGGCGTCAGTGCATGAGGAACCTCCATGCCCTGCTCACGCTTCTCCATGAGACCCTTGATCACCGGTTGCTGGGGCATCCATCGCTCGCCTCGAGCCACGCTGTTGAGGGCCTTCTGAAAGACAGCCGGGCTTTGCCTTGTTGAAATGCAACCCCAGATCCCAATCTGGAACGCATGGGCATAGGACGCGGCGCTGAGGTTGTCCATCAGCACAACCACTTTGCAAGCCAGTCCCAGAGGTCTGAGATCAGGCAATGTTTCCAATCCTCGTCCACCCAAATCCACAATCAGCATTTCGGCCCGCGATTGCTTAATTTCATCAAGACATTCGCGAAAGCTGCCCCCTTCCATGACAACCAGTGCAGACCCAGTGCTGGCAAGAAATGTTGAAAGGGCTCTTCGGATAAGGATACGTGGGCTTATGATGCCTACCTTCATCAGTAAGCCTCCTTCAGGCGGGAATGGATTGCCCAGGAGAAAAGGCTGGCAGGTAGTCCGGAAACGGCTTGCCCTGATGGAACAAGCAGAAAATATGCAGAAAGAATAGGAACAGGTTTTGGCAAGTGCGGTCGTAAAGAGTCCCCCCCCAGGCCCCTATTTATCGACGCTTAAAGTTACCAATCAAGAACGGGGTTGACTATAACGGATTTTCATGCCCGCGTCAAAGCTTTTTTCCTTTCTCCAATTTTCTGCCTGTGCGGAAATTCCAGAGGGAGAGGGAACTGAAGAAGGCCGAATATCAAAACGCAAACACATGCGAATACAAGAGCTCTGCGTCCCCTAAAGAGATGTCTCCATGAGATGCGGGTTTCCTTCCATCAGACAAACGGTTGGGTATGGGAAAGCCCATCCGACTATAATGATCTTCAGCCCCGGCTGGCAGGAGTTTTTTGCGCCTGGAGCAAACTCCCGAAAGGACATCAGCTTTACCCCGATTGGCCTGTTCGGAACCTCTGAGAAAGGTGTAGGCCCTCTGAGTTACGACCTCTACAATCCTGTCCTTGACCTGTACGGTGCGCCGGCTCTGATTGTATTGTTCGGTACGCTGCTGTTACTGGAGATCCGGCAACCGTTGCGGCGGTGGGTTCAGAGCCTGTTCCGGCGATTCATCACCAACGCCGCTGTTTCAGTGCCGACGTTCCTGGTGTTGCGCCTGGGCTTGATCCCAGCAGAGCTTGCCGCGGCGTATTGGGCGAAGGAGGCTCACTTCGGCTTGCTGAACCTCGTGCCGATGTCCCCATGGTTGCACGGTGTCATCTCATTTCTGTTCATGGACTACCTGTTGTACGCCTGGCATGTACTCAGCCACAAAGTTCCGCTGCTGTGGCGTTTTCACAACGTTCATCATACCGACCTCGACCTGAGCGTAACGACCGCGATACGGTTCCACTTTGGAGAGATGTTCTTGAGCGGCCTGGTCCGGGCGCTTGCCGTACTGGTGTTCGGAGCGGGGGCGGTTGCTGTGCTCGTCTACGAAGTCGTCTTCGAGGGGTCGGTTGCCTTTCAACACAGCAATTGGCGGCTGCCCATTCGGCTGGAGCGTGTGCTGATCCGGGTCATCATCACGCCTCGAATGCACGGGATTCACCACTCGATGGTTCGCGAGGAGACTGATTCGAACTTTACCAACCTCTTCAATATCTGGGACCGCCTCCACGGCACGCTTCGCCTCAATGTCCCACAGAGCAGGATTACTATCGGAGTTCCCGCCTACAGGGACCAACGCGAGTTGACAGCCCTCTCGTTATTACTACTGCCGTTCCGGCGGCAGAAAGAGTATTGGCTGCTGCCCGACGGCTCACGACCGGAGCGCGAAGAATCTGAAAGCCGGACCCTTCTGGCAGAGTAAACCTGCGGGCTGGGCGCTGCGGATCTCCTGCAAAACTTCCGGCCCGCATTCACGCAGCCTGCGCGGTGTATGGTAGACTGACGGCGCATTGACTGTGACGGGTTGTTTCTATGGCCGAAACTCCTGACCCCAAACAAAAGCTTCGCGACATCTGCCGCATCGCCGCTCGTGTCTTTTATGAAAAAGGCTACGACGGCGCCTCCATGCAGGAGATCGCGGACGCCGTCAAACTCACCAAGGCGGGACTCTACCATCACGTGGGCAGCAAGGACCGGCTGCTGTTTGAGATCATGAACTACGGCATGGACATCCTCGACGAGAGTGTTCTTGAAAAGGTGAAGTCGATTGAGGACCCGAAGGAAAGACTTCGCCAGACCATCATCGGGCACATCGATCTGGTGGTTCGCGCCCGCGATCAGGAAATTACCGTGATCCTGCACGAGAACCGCTCCCTGAAAGGCGCGCTGCGCAAGAAGATCAACGCCCGCAAGAAAGCCTACATCCATTATCTGGAGGACCTGATCGCCCAGGCCCAGGACCAGTCCGGCCACGAGCGCCTCCTATCACCCGCCCTTGCCGCTTTCAACCTGCTGGGGACCATCAACTGGCTCTACCAGTGGTACCATCCCGACGGCCCCATCACTCAGAAGGAATTGACCGAGGGTTGCGTCGAGTTCTTTTTCAGGGGATTGCTGGGCACCGCCCCGCCCACTCCCTCCCGGCCGGAAGATCAGAACCCGTTTGTGTAGCAATGGCCCGATGCAGCCCGTCCGAACGGCAAAGGCAGAGGTGGTTGTCGTTCGTTGTCCCGCGTACTTTGCCGTGATAGCATCACTACCGTGGATGGCATCAAACAGTGGCGGGCTTCTGTAGCGCCGGCATCTTGCCGGCCCTGAGTAAAGGTGCCGCGGGGACGGCGGCGCTACAAACCATCGAGTGGAGCGGGAGAAAGACAGCCGGCATGAAAAAAGAAACGATTGCATTCCAGGGCGAGCGGGGAGCCTTCAGCGAAGAGGCTGCTTACAAACTGCTGGGCCGCAACATCAAGGTGCTGCCCTGCCCCACTTTTGAAGCCATGTTCGCCAGCGTCGCCAAAGGCCAGGCGGCGCGCTGCCTGGCGCCCATCGAAAACACCCTGGCCGGTTCGGTCTATGAAAACTACGACCTGCTGCTGAAGAACGACCTGCACATCGTGGCCGAAGTCAAACTCCACATCGTTCACAACCTGATCGCTTTCCCCGGCACCACCCTGCGGAACCTGCAGAGCGTTTATTCGCATCCCGTCGCCCTGGCCCAGTGCAACAAGTTCTTTCGAACGCATCCCAAAGTTAAAAAAGTTCCCTTCTACGACACGGCCGGAAGCGTCAAGATGCTGGCCGCGGAGCATCCCGCAGGCTCCGCCGCCATTGCCAGCCGCGTGGCCGCGTCTTTTTATCATGCGCGCATTCTGAAGACCCACCTTGAAGACCACCCCGAGAATTTTACACGCTTCCTTCTGCTCTCCCCCAGGCTGGCGGTTTCAAAGCGGGCCGACAAGGTTTCCATTGTTTTTTCCACCCGCAATGTTCCGGGCGCACTCTATAAATGTCTCAGCGTTTTTGCCCTGCGTGATATCGACCTCACCAAGATGGAGTCCCGGCCCGTGAGCGGCCGCCCCTGGGAGTATTTCTTCTATCTGGATTTCGTTGGCAACATTAAGGAAGAGCGCTGCAGGAAGGCGCTGGAAAACCTGGAAGAAGTCACGGAGTTCCTTCGTGTGCTGGGCTGCTACGAGGGCGCGGGTCTTCCGTAGCGCCGGCATCTTGCCGGCCCTGAGTAAAGGTGCCGACGGAACGGCGGCGCTACCAACGACCGTCACCTTATTTTTCCATCCTCATTCGGAATCAAACCGAGTCGCCACCAATGTTTCATTAGCTTGGCGGGCAAAGATTCGATTGAAGTATAATCGCCTCACGGACCGTCACAGAGTTCCGCTTGAAAGTTTTGGGAGGATAGAGTTCATGCGCCCAACATCCTGCTTTCGCTCGTTCATTGCATGTCTGGTGATGGCATGCGCGCTGGCCATCACGGCCTGCCAGGAAGGCTCATCGCCGGACACTTCCGGCCCTTCGAAGGTTGTGGTCACTGCGAATCCCGGAGGCCCGGTCGTCATCCGGACACCCTCGGCGGAATTTGAGATTCGGCCCTCCGGCTACGTCCAGGCTTATTTACTGGAACAAGGGAAACGCCTGACCCTGGATGATCCCGGCGACGCCGGGTCCGAGCCCTCGGGTTCAGTGACCGTGGCGGGAAAAGAGGTCGCCGGTTTTACTCTCGACCTGGATCATATGAGGGTTTCCGAGGCGCGCGGCAAGCTGGGCGAACGAGGCAAGCGGATCGAGATCACGGGCCGGAACAAGGATGAGAACGGCGCGGCCCTTGAGGAACGGCTGGTGTTTGAGGCTTACGATGATTTCCCCCGCCTGCTGATAACCTCCACCTCGTATAAGAACCTCGGGAAAAAGCCTCTCCGCCTGGACAAAGTTGTCGCCAACCACCGTCGGCTGGACGCCGCTCTGGCCGACGCTTCCGTGCCGCCCTACCAGATGTGGTCCTATCAGGGGTCCAGTGAAAAGTGGGGCAAAGACGACGTGGTGGAAATCTCGGGCCACTTCTCCCAGCAGAACCTGATGGGCGGCATGCAGCGCGGCGGCGAGGGAGGTGGAATTCCGGTGGTGGCGTTCTGGACGGACAAGGTGGGAGAAGCCATCGGCCACATTGAAACCATCCCCTGGGTCCTCTCCATGCCGGTTGGCGTCACCTCCGACAACCGCGTGAACGCTTCCATGGTGCTGGAGCCGGATGCCACCCTGCAGCCCGGAGAGTCGTATTCCACCCCGCGGGGATTTGTTGCGGTCTATTCCGGCGATTATTATGAACCGTTGCATCTCTATTCCGAGGTGCTGCAGCGCGAAGGCTGGGACCTGCCCAAACCGAATGACGCGGATTACCAGATCAGCTGGTGCGGCTGGGGCTACGAGTCAGAGGTGACGCCCGCACAGATGCTGGGAACCATTCCCAAGCTCAAGGAATTCCACATTCGCTGGGCCACCCTGGACGACCGCTGGTTTGATACCTATGGCGACTGGAACCCGCGCCAGGACAACTTCCCCGGCGACACCATCAAAAAAATGGTAGACGGGTTTCATCAACAGGGCATCCAGGTGCAGATCTGGTGGCTGCCCATCGCTGTCGAGGACGGCACCGGCGGTTATGAGTCGCACCATTACAAAATGGCCCAGGTGGTTAAGGAACATCCCGACTGGCTGATTCTCGACAAGAACGGCAAGCCCGCAAAAATGGTCCGCGGCCTGGGAGCGCTTTGTCCGGCGCTGCCTGCCGTCCAGGAATACTACAAAAAACTGACGGAAAAATTTATTCGCGACTGGGGCTTTGACGGCCACAAGCTCGACAATGTCTATACGATTCCTGAGTGCTACAACCCGAAGCACCACCACAAATCCCCGCAGGATTCAGTGCGGGCGATGGCCAAAATCTACAAGGAAATTTTTGAAACCACGCGGGCCCTCAAGCCCGACAGCGTCACCCAGAGCTGCCCCTGCGGAACGCCGCCCAACTTCGCCTGGCTGCCCTACATGGACCAGGCGGTCACCGCAGACCCCGTGGGCTCGGTCCAGGTGCGGCGGCGCATGAAGATGTACAAGGCACTGCTCGGCCCGCGGGCGGCTGTTTACGGCGATCACGTCGAGCTCACCGATATCGTTTTCAAGGGCGGCGACGAAATCGACAAAGGGAGTGACTTCGCCTCCACCGTGGGAACCGGCGGGGTGGTGGGGACCAAGTTCGTGTGGCCCAATCCCGGCCCGCATTTCAAGGAAGCCTACCTGACACCCGAAAAGGAAACGATCTGGAAGAAGTGGACTTCCATCTACAACCAGAAGATGCTTTCAAAGGGCAAATTCCTGAACCTCTATACCATCGGTTACGACGTTCCGGAAGGTTACGCCATCAACAAAGACGGCAAAATGTACTACGCCTTCTATGCTCCTGATCCCAAGACCTCCTGGCAAGGGAAAATCGAATTGCGGGGCCTCGATAAGACCGGCCAGTACAAAGTGGTCGATTACGAACACGGCAAAGATTTGGGAACCGTGGACGGCACGAACCCAACGCTGAGCACCCGTTTCAAGACCCATCTGCTGCTGGAAGTCAGCAAGCTATAGCCGCCGGGCGCTCCGCCGGCTGGAGTGGCCGCTGCCCTGAAGCGAGGGGGCCGTTTTGCTCATGGACCGGAGTCTGCGGCTTGCCCGGCGCGCAAGGGAGGAATAAACTGTTTTTCAGGAAGCGAGGGAACGCGAACCGGGAAAGTCGGGGCGAATATCTATGGCTTTATTTCATCCGAAGACGTGGCGCCAGAATCGCGAGCCGGTACTGAACCGGCGGCTCGGGGCGGTGTGGATCGTGGTGGCGCTTGCGGCTCTCTCCGCAGCAGGCGGCCTGAAAGCCCAATCCGCAGCGGGCCAGATTAGTGACATCACCGGCGATTATGAATTTCTGCAACCTTATAATACGCTGGCCATTCTGCAGGAAGACCAGATGGTGAAGGGGTACATCGACGTGCTCCAGGGAGAATCGGAATCCGACGCCATTCTCAGTTATCCCCTGACCATCGGCGAGCGTAAGGGCGACCACCTGGATTTCCGAACGCAGACCATCCACGCGATGTACTACCGTTTTTCGGGGACCGTGCAGCGCGGGCAAGGAAAGAAGAAGGACGATCCCGATTACATGGAGCTGGTGGGAGAACTGCAAACCATCCAACACAATTCTGTAACCGACCAGGATAAAGTTGACCGCCAGCAGGTGGTCTTCAAGTCCAAAGGGAAAAACAATAGAGAGCCCTAAGCTGCGCACAGAAGAAAGCTGCCCGGGCCGCCTCATAACTGAACCGATTGATTTTTCGCCTGCCCTATGCCAGAAAACAGCCACCCTTTCAACGGCCGTGTCGCCATCGTCACCGGCGCCGGCTCCGGAATCGGCAAGGCGATTGCCCTGGACTTCCTAAAGGCCGGGGCTCATGTGGCAGGCGTGGGACGCCGTGCGGCAACCGCCGGGTCCCTGCGGGATTTCCGCGAATACGGCGAACAATTCCTCTGGGTCCGCGCTGACGTTTCGCGCGAGGCGCAAGTGAGGCGCGCCGTAAAGCGCGTGCTGCAGAAGTTTGGCCACGTCGATTTCCTGATCAACAACGCCGGCCGGCGCGGACCCACCGCGCCCGTTGAATCCCTCAGCACCAGTGACTGGCACAAGGTTCTGGAAACCAACCTGACCGGCGCGTTTCTCGCAGCACGCGAGTGCGTGAAGGCCATGGTCCCGCGAAAGCAGGGCCGGATTATCAATATTTCCTCCATGGCGGGCCGCGTGGCCTATCCCTTCCGGGCGTCCTATGCCGCCTCAAAGTGGGGGCTGATCGGGTTCACGCTGACGCTGGCGCAGGAAACGGGCCCCCATAACATCCTGGTGAACGCCGTCTGCCCGGGGCCGGTGGAAGGCGCGGCCATAGACGAAGTGATCGAGGCCCGCGCCAAAGCGCTGCGCCTTCCCGTCAGAAAAGTTCGCGAGCAGTTCGTCGGCTCCACCGCGCTGGGCCGCATGGTCACGGCCGAGGATGTGAGCGATACGGTCCTGTTTTTATGTTCAGACCGGGCGCGCAGCATCACCGGACAGGTGATTGACGTCAGCGCCGGATACGGCCTGGCCCGGAAATCGGCGAGATAAGTGCCGGGCGAAAAAACTCTCCTCGCGGGAAAACATCCGCAGAAAGGATATTCCAATGAGTGATAAAGGGCTTGAGGTGCTGCACCAGATGCTGGGCAAGGAGAGGACCGATGAAGTCCGCGAAGCGTGGTCAAAACTTTCGCCGGATTTCGCCAACCTTGTGACCGATTTTGTGGCCGGTGAGGTCTGGTCGCGGCCCAATCTCGAACTTAAAACGCGCAGCCTGATTACGGTTGCGGCGCTGGCGGCCATGGGCCGGCCGAACGGCTCTTCGCCTGAATATTGAAATGGCGCTGAACAACGGAGCCACGCGCGCCGAGGTTCTGGAAACGATTCTTCACATGGCCGTCTACGCGGGGTTCCCGGCCTGCTGGGACGCGCTGGTGATCGCCGACGAAGTTTTCAAACGCAAACAGGCAGGCCGCGCCTAGCGCGACAACCTGGGCTGGCTTGAAGAAGCAGAGCGCGGTCTTTCCCCGTCTTTCTCAGCAGGCGCTCGCGCCGGTGCGATAGACGTTGCCGGCGGAAAGGGGGTCCGGAAATTTCCTGAAGGTGGTGGAAGGCGGCCTCGGCAAATTCCAGGGCCTTGCCGGCATCACGCACCCGATGCTCGTAATGGATGGCGAGTTCCTCATACGCCTCCACCGCGTACCTTGACTCCAGATGGATAATCTTCGTCCAGAGTTCCACGGCCTCCTGATACCGCCGCTCCCTCTTGTGCTGGGCGGCAAGCTGCCACAGGGCCTGAGGCTCAACCGATTCCGGCAGGCCGCGGGCAATCGCCTGCAGGCAAGTCTCTCGTGCCAATTCTGAGGCCCCGGCACGCTCCAGCACGCGGCTGAGACTGAACAGGTCGCGGCTGTCGCTACTGGCCCCGTCCCCTGCCCTGGCAATGGCCTGCCCCACCTCAACCGCAACCCCGGCAAGCGTCACGATATCCAGCGCATTGTGGAAAAAGACCGGCTGCAATCCCTTTGCACTTCTCGTTCGGAGGTAATCGAAATAGATTTGCGGAATTTCGGACCCCGGAACGTCGCCGTTGCGGGCAATGCCCAGAAGTTCCCGCTCCAGGTTTTTGAGCTGGCAGCTCTCAAGCCGCAGCTTCCACAAGCGGCGCGCCGGATGCAGCAGGTCAAGGTGGACCATCCGCGCAAAAGGCGATTTCATCCGGGCCAGCGTGTAACGCGTTTCAAGCAGCGGAATGTCAAAGGTCTTGCCGTTGTAGGTCACGATGCAGTTCGTAAGGCTCCAGCGCCTCGGCCAGCGCGGCCAGGGCGGCTTTCTCTTCCGTAAAGTCCCGCAGAAAGAACTGGCGCACCCGGAAGCCCGGTCCCTCCGCGGCGCCGATTCCAATCAGAAACGCGCAGGTGCCGGTGCCGCCGGCAAGCCCCGTGGTTTCCGTGTCCAGATAAACCACCGAAGAAGACTGCGGGATGCTTTCACCCTTCAGAAACAATTCCAGCGGCGCGAGGTCCGCGTGGGCCACGTCGCCGACGCAGAATTTTCCGTACGGCCTGCCGAACGGCAGCAGCTGGCTGGCAAGGAAATACTCGCCGCGGCCGTTGCTGCAAACCTCGCCGTCGACGTAGTGCTCAACCCCGTGCGGCGTTTGCTGTGCCGCAACCCTTTTGGGCCGCTTCTCCATCCGCTGCAGGTATTCGAGCTGGCGCTCGAGCGAATCCTCACGGACGGTTTTGCCGGCCGCTTTTTTAAGCTCCCGAAGTTTTTGTTCGAGGTTCATGATGGCCTATTGAGGATTGTATATTACGCTGACCGACTTCCGTAGCGCCGGCATCCTGCCGGCCTTTGAAAATGCCGCCGGGACGGCGGCGCTACACGAGCTCGCAGACACCACAAACCGGCGTCTGCGCCAGCCCGAAAAAAACCGCCCTTATTCCGGACCCAGAATGCTGGCAAGAATTGCCAGCGCCACTTCCTTTGCCCTTCTCCCCCACTTCGCCCACCGGCCCCACGCAGGAGGGGCAGCCGGACTCGCAGGGGCAATTCATAATCAGCCGGCGGGTGTTTTCAAGCAGGTTCGGACTCAGGCGGAACAGCGGTTCGCTGAATCCAATCCCGCCGGGATATTTATCGTAAAGGTAGATGTTGGGCTCAAAGATTTTCGTGTAAACGGACGGGCGGCCCTGGGCCGAAGGCGAAGCCTCAACATCCTCCGCGATGGCCAGGTTCTCACCCACCGCCACGCCCAGGTCGCGCGCGTCGCACATCATCAGCAGGGTGCCGATCGCCTGCAGCGCGTGGGCCAGTCCCTGCACGCCGTTCAGCCGGTCATCGCGCGTATAGGGCATAGCCTCCAGCAGCGGCTGCGGCAAGCGTCAGCCAGAACGCCGTGGTGTGCATCTCCTGCTCGGGCAGCATCAGCTCGCCGGAACCCACATTCTGGTTGGTGTGGAACTTGATCTTCTTGAAGCCCACAACCTGGGTGTTCACCTGGACCTCGCCGTGATTTCTGAAAGCGGGCCCGGCCGGCGCCGAATCAAAATTCTCCAGGATCTTGATCCGGGTGTAGGAAATGGCGTCGGTGTAGTATTCCGAATCGCACTGGCGCACGTAGGCCTTGCGCTCTTCGTAATCCAGCCGCTCCACGTGGTACTGCTGGCCATTCTGCAGATAGATGGCCTTCTCGTGCACGGTGGTCAGGGCGCTGGTAAAGTCCACTTCGCCGATAATGCGCGCCTCGCCGGTGATGTCGACAATCACAAAATTGTCCGAGGAGACGGAGCGCAGGCTGATGGCATCCGCCGGGATAGCTTTCTGAAATCCAGTGCCAGCCCTCGCTGGTCTGGTGGAGGAATCCGAGTTCCTCAAGATGCTTGCAGAGCAGCTTGAGATCGAGCTCGCCGAATTTCTCATCCTCTTTCAGCGGAAGCTCGAAGGCCGCGCACTTCAAATGGTTCAGCAGGATCTGCAGGTTGTCCGGATTCACATAGCCGTGCTCGGGCGAATGGTCGAAGAAGTAGTCGGGGTTCTGAACGATAAACTGGTCGAGCGGCGCGCTGGTAGCCACCAGCAGCGCGGCGGAACTGCCTTCGCGGCGGCCCGCCCTGCCCGCCCGCTGCCAGGTGGAAGCGATGGTTCCCGGATAGCCCGCCATCACCGCCACGTCGAGGCTGCCGATATCGATGCCCAGCTCGAGGGCGTTGGTGGCAACCACGCCCAGCAACCGCCCTTCGCGCAGGTCGCGCTCAATTTCACGCCGTTCGAGCGGCAGATACCCGCCCCGGTATCCGCGAACCACTTCCGGGCCCACCGGACGCCGGGCAAAATCTTCTTTCAGGTAAGTCACCAGAATTTCCGTGGCCAGGCGCGAGTTGGCAAAGACAATGGTTTCCAGGCCCCGCATCATAAAGACCTTCGCCAGCCGGCGGGTCTCATTCAGATAAGACCTGCGAATACCGAGCTGCCGGTTCACCACCGGCGGGTTGTAAAGCACAAAAAACTTTTCGGCTGCGGGCGCCCCGTTCTCATCCACCAGCATGATGTCCTGCTCGATGATGCGCGTGGCCAGCTCAGCAGGATTGGCGATGGTTGCCGAGGTGCAGATAAATTGCGGATGGCTTCCGTAAAATTCCGCAATGCGCTTGAGCCGCCGGATGACGTTCGCCAGGTGGCTGCCGAAAACGCCGCGGTAGTAGTGCAGCTCGTCGATGACAACATAGCGAAGATTTTCAAACAGCCGCTCCCACTTGGTATGGTGCGGCAGGATGCCCGTGTGGAGCATGTCCGGGTTGGTGATCACCAGGTTGGCGCGGGCCCGGATGGCTTTGCGCGCGTCCTGCGGAGTGTCACCGTCGTAGGTAAAGGTTCGAAGATCGTCGCCCAGCTTTTCCGTCCAGCGGTTCAGCTCCACCAGTTGGTCCTGCGACAGGGCCTTGGTGGGAAAAAGGTAGAGCGCCCGCGCATCCGGATTTTCAACCAGCGCGCTCAGGATCGGCAGGTTGTAACAAAGCGTTTTGCCGGAGGCTGTGGGAGTGACCACGACGACGTTCTTTCCCTCATGCGCCAGGGTGGCGGCAACGGCCTGGTGCGAGTAAAGATTTTCAACGCCCTTCGACCGGAGGGCCTGCTGGACGCGCTGGGGAAGAAACTCAGGAAACGGCACGACCTGTGCCTCCCGCGCCGGATAATGCCGCACGGCGGTGATGCCTCCTTCGCGGCGGGAACCCTTAAAGCTGTTCTGGATTTCCTCGACGACGGCCTCGATGGAAGCGGTGCCGCGAAACCCGCCTTGCAGTTCCTGGGCCTGGGGAATCAAATGGGTTTGTGACGGGAGTTTCATGTCGCCTCTCTGAGCCAAAAGCGCCGGCCGGGGCCTTCGCCTTTTATTCGCTCATGCTATCATATCACCCGCGCAGCTCCCAACAGGAAAGTCTGCCCTGCGCCGCGCCGGGTTCAGGCTGAAACGGCCGGCTTGCGCGGCCAACAGTGCCCTGGCACAGCCGCGCCGCGATTGTTGCGCGCTTCCTCCATAGAATCCTGCGCCATCGGCCGGGTGGCAACAATGTATGCTCACTTATTGACTTTGGCTCTTTGAATTCTAATAATATCTGGCGGGCTTCCGGCCGCAAAAAGTTGTACTCTATAAGAACTAAAGATCCCTGTAGCAAGGAGCGGAATGGCAACAGTTACGTCGGCTTATCAGCCACCCCGTCCATCCAAAGATTTGTTCCTGCACGCCTACCGTGTGATGTACCTGGCCAGGAAAGTTGACGACAAAGAAATCCAGCTCAAGCGGCAGAACCGCGCTTTCTTTCAGATCAGCGGGGTTGGGCACGAAGCGATCCAGGTGGCGGCAGCCATGCACTTGAAGCCCGGCATTGACTGGATATACCCCTATTACCGCGACAAGGCCCTCTGCCTGCAACTGGGCATGACGCCGCTGGATATCCTGCTGGGAAGCGTGGGCGCCAAAGACGATCCGAATTCAGGCGGACGGCAGATGCCTTCGCACTGGAGTTCGAAGCCGCTTCACATTGTTTCCAGCTCCAGCGCCACCGGCACCCAGGTTCTGCAGGCCGTCGGAGCGGCGGAAGCGAACCGTTATTTTTCCCATGTTCCGGAAGCCGCCGAACTGGCCTCCAGCTTTCATGCGGACGAATTGGCCTTTACTTCTCTGGGTGACGGCGCAACCAGTGAAGGCGAGTTCTGGGAATCGATGAATTACACCTGCCTCCGCGGGCTGCCAGTGCTTTACCTGATCGAAGACAATGGCTATGCCATCTCCGTCCCCGTCGACGACCAGACCGCAGGCGGCAGCCTTTCCGCGCTGGTCAAGGATTACCCCGGCCTCCTGACCGTGGAGTGCGACGGGACGGACTTCCTGGAAAGTTATGAGGCGGCCGGCAAGGCCGTGTCCTATGTCCGCAAGCAGAGAAAGCCCGCGCTGATTCACGCGCATGTGGTGCGGCCCTATTCGCATTCCATGTCGGACGACGAAAAGTTGTATAAGCCGCAGGAGATCCGGGAGAGGGAAGCCAAACAGGATCCGGTCCACAAGCTGGCGCATCACCTGGTGGCAGAGGGTCTGGCGACGGAAGCGGAATTGAAGGCCCTGGAAGCTGAGGCGGACCGTGAGATTCGCGAAGCGGCAGACCGGGCGCTGGCCGCCGCGCCCCCTGATCCTGAAACCCTGATGGACTTTATTTATTCCCCCACCGTCGATCCCACTTCTGAAAGATTTGACCACCCGGCCAAACCGCATGGCGAGCCCAAAACCATGGTGGACCTTCTCAACGCCTGCATGAGGGACGAGATGACGCGCGACCCGCGGGTTGTTGTCTTTGGTGAGGATGTTGCCGATTGCAGCCATGAGAAGGACATGGACAAACTGAAAGGCAAGGGAGGGGTCTTCAAAGTCACTCACGGGCTGCAGCGCCAGTTTGGCGCCGACCGTTGTTACAACGCGCCCATCGCAGAGGCCAGCATCCTGGGCCGGGCCATGGGAATGGCCACCCGGGGACTCAAACCGGTTGTCGAGGTCCAGTTTTTCGACTACATCTGGCCGGCGTTTATGCAGATGCGGGATGAGATTCCAACCCTGCGCTGGCGGTCCAACAACGTATTCTCCTGCCCCCTGGTGCTGCGGACGCCGATTGGCGGATACCTGATGGGCGGCGCCGTTTATCACAGCCAGTCGGGCGAATCGATTTTCACCCACCTTCCCGGCTGGCGCGTGGTGCTGCCTTCCACCGCGCTGGACGCCAACGGGCTGCTCCGCACCGCCATCCGCTCGGACGACCCGGTGCTCTTCCTCGAACCCAAGCACCTTTACCGGCAAACCTACAATCGCGCTCCCTACCCCGGCCCGGATTATATGATTCCCTTCGGCAAGGCGAAGCTGGTAAGGGAAGGCAGCGACCTGACCATTGTGACTTATGGGGCGCTGGTCAACCGTTCGTTGCAGGCCTCGAAGGAACTTGAAAAGGAAGGGATCAGCGTTGAGATTCTGGACCTCCGCTCCCTTCAGCCCTACGACTGGGAGCTCATCAGCGCCTCCGTCAAAAGGACGAGCCGGGTCCTGGTGGCTTATGAAGACTGCCTCTCCTGGGGCTACGGAGCGGAGATTGCCGCCCGCATCGCGGACGAGCTTTTCGAGTTTCTGGACGCGCCGGTGCGCCGCCTGGCGGGTAAGGACGTTTATGTGCCTTACCATCCCGTTCTGGAGGACGCCATGCTGCCGCAGGTGGCCGATGTCGTGAAAACAGTCAGAGACCTGGTGGCGTTCTAGTGTAGTGCCCGCAAATAGCCGGACAATCCGCTCGTAGCGCCGGCATCCTGCCGGCAATTGCCGCCGGGACGGCGGCGCTACAGGGTGTACCCGATTACTGGAGACTACACCGGGAGATCAGGCGGACGGTTGTACGCCTGACGAGAAAGAAGAGAGCGGGCCTCTCCGGAAAAGATCAGCCGCCGGAACAGCAGAAGCGTCATCGCTGCCCACGGCTTGCTTCAGCCAACTCCCAACTCATCAATCTTTTCAAGCGGAGTCCCGCACCGGCGGCAGATGACGGCCGCGCAGTCCCCGCATACCAACGGATTATCGACTTCGATCTTGCATACCGGGCAATAAAATGATCCAGCATCAGGTTCTTCAAGATTTTCCATCGGTTCACCCCGAAAGTTGATTTACTCGGGAGCATGACTGCCAACACTCTTATTGTAATGGATTTACGACGCCCTGGAGAAAATCCTGTATCTCCAATTGCAGATCGTGCAGTTTGCCGTTCAGGAAGTGATCCGCATCCTGCACAAAGCGCAATCGCTTCGGTTCTTTCAGGGAGCGAAAGAGCTTCTCAACATTTTCCCGGGAGCCGAACCGGTCCTGCGTTCCCTGCACCAGCAGCTTGGGCTTTTCGACGTCGCGGAGAAAATTGAAATCGGCGGAGTCAACCGGCAGCCCGATCCCCACCAGGCTGTTGACCCGCGGGTCTCGCGAACCCACGGCCAGAGCGACCACCGACCCGAACGAGAATCCCATCATGGAGACGGGAATCTGCGGAAACCGCTCCGTGAGGTAATCCAACGCCGCGCGGGCGTCGTCGCGTTCTCCGATGCCATCCGCATACTCCCCTCCGCTGTGGCCCACACCGCGAAAATTGAAACGCAGGGTGGGAATGTCCAGATGAATGGCCGCCTTGGCCGCCCTGAAAACAACCTTGTTGTGCATGGACCCGCCATAGAGCGGATGCGGATGGCACACCACCGCAAGCTGGCGCGGCGACCAGTCGGGATTCCACTCGAGCAGGGCCTCGAGGGTTCCGGCAGGTCCGGGAATGGTCAGTCGTTCAATCTTCGTGGCGGCCTCCGTTATGTCGTCCGTATTTTCTTCGTTGCGCCTCAAAAACTGTCACCTTAGGCATGAGGAACCGTCCCTGTCAACACCGGGTTTTGATGGGGAGCCATCCCTCCGTTACGCCTCGCAGCCGCAGGAATCCACTTATCAGCCTCCGTCGATCCATGAAATCCAATCCA
Source organism: uncultured Acidobacteriota bacterium (assembly GCA_963731705.1). GTDB lineage: Bacteria > Acidobacteriota > Terriglobia > UBA7540 > UBA7540 > SCRD01. The sequence continues at coordinate 346,961 of CAVSWQ010000044.1, read as the reverse complement.
AAAGCAGATTCTGTCCGGGCACGTCCCGAAAACGCGTTCATTTCACCTCATGCAGTTGTAAACTACACAATGAGTTTTTATGTGTCTGCGCCCGGAGTCGCCGGCGTTGGCCGCAGGAGACAGTCGTTTTACTCGGAACAAGCATAGTGCCCTGAATCTGCTTTTTGATCTGGGAGGAAACTATTAACAAGAAGTCCGTTATAGTTGTCGTCGTTTCAATCATCGTTTTAGCCGCAGTCATCGGTATTTACTATCATGGGTTTCGCAATTCCGCGCCCCCCCTGGAGGTGGACTACGTCATTTCCCCATCGCTGGATATGCTGGACACTCCCGCAGTGGTCCATAAAGTTATTGCAGTCCTGAAGTATGGCGACCGGGTTGAAATCCTGAAGGAGCAGGGAAACTGGGCCAGGGTCCGGGTGGGCACTGGCAGTGAAGGCTGGGTGATCACCAAAGAACTGGTTTCCGCAAAAGTTTATGAAGGTGGCCAGAAGATCCTCCAGGAACTCAAGCACAGGCAGGTCCAGGCGGCGGGACACACTGTGGCGGCCGCCAACATTCACATCGAGCCCCAACGCGATGCCCCGGAGCTCGGGATGCTGATGCAAGGCCAGACGCTGGAAGTGTTTGACCGTCGCATGGTGCCAAGAAAACCGGCCGGCGGTGGGGTGAAACCCGCAACTTCTTCCGCCCAGGACTCCGATGCATGGTACCTGGTCGAGGCCGGTTCCCGCGCCGGGTGGATCCTGGGCCGGCTGATCACGCTGGACATTCCCCAGGGGATTTCGCAGTACGCGGCAAGCAACAATATGGTTGCCTGGTTCATCCTGAATCAGGTCCAGGATGGAGACGCCAGCGTCCCTCAATACCTGGCGGCCGACCGCGAAGGAACGGTTGAATTCGATTTCACTCACATCCGCGTCTTCACCTGGTCGGTAAGGGGCCACCATTACGTCACATCATTTGTCCAGGGCGGACTGAGGGGCAGTTTCCCCATCCGGGTTGAACACATCAACCAGGTCCCGTATTTCCGCCTGCGACTGGTGGACCGCGAAGGCAACAAGGTTCAAGGCGTCTATGGCTTGTTCAACACCATCGTGCGGCCCATGGGCACGGTGAAAGGATGGGAAAGCGATGCCATGCCCGGGCGCAGGTAAGCAAAATGTCCCCGGACTGTCGCAGGCGGCCCATCGAAAGGAATGACTTTGGACTCACCATTTCCAGTCCACGTTCGGTCTCATGACGTTCCAGCCTCTTACCGTCTGATGCGGGCGGTCATCCGGTTTGGATTGCGGCTTTTTCCCCCCAGGCTTCGGCTGCTCAACCGGGAAAGGCTTGAACGGCCCGGCCCCGCCATCCTCCTCGTCACCCATCCACGGAGTCTGCCTGCTGCGCTGCTTCTTGTTTCCGCCCTCGATCGCCGCATCCACTGCCTTCTTCCCTCCAGAGAGTTGCGGGGCGTCTTCCGAAAGCTGGCGGCGTGGGCTCTGGGTATGCAAGCGGTTGATCTCAACTCCGAAGAACAAAATCACTGGCTCAACCCCTGCCTGAACGTCCTGGCAAATCAGGAAGCCATCGCGCTCTTTGCCGAACATGCTCCAGAAAGCGGCGATCCTCGTGCGCCGGTCGCTGACTTTGCCGCCCGGCTTTCGATGGAAGCGATTCTGCGAGATCCGGAAGACACGCACCCCACGATTTATCCGATCCACTGTTTTCTCCATACGGGACGTCGCTATGACGCTCCCCTGATGTCGGTTGACAGCCCCATTGCATCCCAGGATTTCCTTCCCAAGGTGGCCGAAGACCTGGCGGCAGCCTCGCAGCAGCTGGCCGACGCGGTCCAGAATTCAATCGGCGCCAACACCTTTGGCCTGCCAGCAGCGGAACTGGAACGTTTCCATCAGGAACTGGAGGATTTGTCGCGCGAACATCTCAGGAAACAATGGTCCCGGCATCCGAACTGGAAGCAGCGGCCTGAAGACCTCGATCTCAGCACCTTTGCCAGAAAATGGATTGCCCGGCAGAACCGTATGGATCCCGCACAGCTGGTCGAACTTCGCGAATCGGTGACGGCTTACCGTGGAGCCCGCAGGCGATGGTCGATGGGAAAACTCATGGTTGAAACCTCCGGTCCATGGCAGGCTTCCGGTCCCCGTGTCGCGGCGGCATGGCTCGAGACCACGCTGGGGTTGCCTGTTGCGGTTTATGGGCTGATCAACCATCTTCCGGCCTTGATCGTCCTCCGGGCGAGTGGGCTGCTCACGCACTCCCCCCAAAGGGACCCCAAAGTCGAATGGTTGTTGCGTATCTTTACTGTTCTGAGTTCCTACACGGTCCAGATCTTCCTGGTTCACTTCTGGTGGGGCAGGGCGGCTGCGGGTTATTACACTTTGACCCTGCCCGTTTCAGGCGCTTATCTATGGCGCTATCGCTGGCTGGTCCGGCGCCGGATCCACGTGCTGGTTTGGAAGGCTTTGCACCCGCTCCACTCGGCGCGTGTCACACGCGAGAGAGAGAATATCCTCGAAAGGTTCAGCCACGCACTCGAGCGGTCAGCGCAATCTGCCGCCGTGCCGGGCGGGGGCCCGGCCGGCCTTGCCCAATGAGGGCCACCCGGAATGGCCGAAGTCTTACCTCCCACCGGCGGACCACACCCCACACCAGGGGGCGGAGGTATTTTCCGCCTGGAAGAGCTGACCTTCACTGAACTCGAGGCGCTTGACCGCGACCGTGTGGTGGTTCTCTTCACCGTCAGCCCGCTTGAAGAACACGGCCCGCATCTTCCCGTCGGGACCGATCTCTTTACCGCGGATGCCATCTGCAAAAAGCTGGCGGAGCGAATCATTGAGACCAAGCCCGGCTGGACCGTTCTGATCGGCCCCAGTCTTCCCATCGGGGCCTCCGCATTTGACCGCGCCGGAACACTGCTGGCGCGCGTTCGTACGGTGCGTAACGCAACGCTGGATTACGGAGCGTCGCTGGCCCGCCACGGTTTCCGCTATCTCCTGGTGCTGAATGGACACGGGGGACCTCGCCATATCGTGGCGCTGGAGGAGGCTGCAGCCGCCGTCTCAAGACGTTACAAGGTTCGGATGTTCTCGGTCAGCGGGCCCGTGCTCTGGAAGTTCATGCGCGGCCGCTACGCAAATCGCCTGGAGACCTTTCTCAGGCGCCCGTTCACAGCGGCAGAACGGGAGGCGCTGAGCGGAGACACCCACGCCGGCATGTGGGAAACGTCGCTGGTTCTTCGGGCACGGCCGGAACTGGTGAAACGGAGGTATGCCGAGCTGCCAGCCGTCAGGTTCAGGCTCATCGACGCCCTTCATAAGAACTACCCTTTGCAACTGGGAAATCGAATGGGCTATATTGGAACGCCTTCGGCCGCCTGTGCTGAGCTGGGGCTGGCTGCAGAGCGGTTGTTTCTTGAAGTGGTGTGGGAACTGGTGCTGCCGGTGCTGGACCATCAGAACAGAAAATGGCGGCAGACGTCTTTCCTGTACAAAATACCTTTCCTGCGGACGGATTTTCCCCGCTTTGCTGCAGCCGTGGCGGCCGGGCTGGCGGCGTGGGCAATCATTCATTGGTTTTACTGAATCCAAAGGAGATGCCACTTATCGCTTGACATAAGGCGAATAAAAAGCGAATATCCAGGAGCAACGAAGATGCGTCACCAATCCCTAATTCGACGAAATCGGCTACTGGTCCGAAATCGTAAGCTCTTCGCAGATACTGAAGAATTCGATGCAAAGGCTTACTCCACCGATATCTGCCGGTGCACAGAGCAATCCCTCCGTTTCAGCCACATCTACATCGACGCATTTGCAGGGGCGGGTATGCATCTTTCGAGGACAAGCGGCGAATTTGTTCTGGGTAGCCCGTTGAATGCGCTTGCATGTACAGCCTACCCTTTCGTGAGTGATCACCTGATTGATATTGATCGAGGAGAGAGTTGAGGGGTTAAAGGAATTAGAATCGGATTAGAAGTTCGGCCATACGACTTCAGTACCATGTCATGCTTAGCTCCACTTGGAGAACTGGACAATGATGATGCCATCGTTTTTGATAGACTCGTACGGTTTTCCCGCTAGCAAGTACGTTTATCGATCAGACTTTACCGCCGAGAGGCTCTGATGCATCCTCGGACCCCTAATTGGAGCTACATCTTCCACGATTTGGACAATCTGTTTGAATTCCACGCAGCTACCGAGACGGGAGCAGAATGCGCAGTGATAGATTTGTTTTTGAAGTTCTTCTCTGTCGCCGATCATGAATCGCACCACGTGCTCTTGAGACATCGGAGTCTCTACGAAAGTCTTATCGCGAGAACATCCGGCAGCGCTGCAATGAAAGATCATGTCTACTGGGCGATAAAGACGTTAACGACCTTGGGCGGGACTTATCGCGTATACAACCAAGTTAGGAACCTGTTTCGGTACCCAGAAAAACAGCCAAACGAAATAATAGCAGATAGCTTTTCGTAGCAGACTTAAAGAAGTGGCCAGTCGTTCAAACGAATTCCCCAGCCTCTCCGCGATGCAAGAAATGTCCAGAGGCGCAATCGTTTACTACCTTTTCTTTGCATCACAGAAAGACACAGCGGAGAATATCGATTGAGTGAAATTTTCAGGAAATATCGTGCGTGGCGCGGGAGCTTAATGAGCGAATGTCACTTGAATCACTCAATTGAATGGACTGACGCGACCTGGAACCCTGTTCGCGGGTGCACCAAGATCAGCCCGGGTTGCAAGCACTGCTATGCCGAGACCTTTGCTGAGCGGTTCCGTGGTGTAAAGGGCCATCCGTATGAGCAGGGCTTTGATCTGCGATTGGTGCCGGGAAAATTGGGGGAGCCCTTGCGCTGGCGCTCGCCGAAAATGGTATTTGTAAATTCGATGAGCGACCTGTTTCAGGAAGGCGTTTCGGACGATTACATCGTGGCTGTTGCGCGGGTGATGGCAAATGCAAACTGGCACACGTTTCAGGTCCTCACCAAGCGCGCCGACCGCCTGCGCGAACTTCTCTCGACAAAACTCCGGGACTTCGCCTCCGAGCCTCACATCTGGTGGGGCGTCAGCGTCGAAAATCGGAAATATGGGCTTCCGCGAATTGATCATCTTCGTCAGGCCCCGGCTGCGGTCCGTTTTCTATCCGTCGAGCCCTTGCTGGAGGATTTGGGAAAGATAAACCTGGACGGCATCCACTGGGTGATTGTGGGTGGCGAAAGCGGCCCCGGAGCGCGCCTGATGAAAATGGACTGGGTTTTGTCCATCAAAGATCAATGCCGGTCGGCGGGCGTCCCATTTTTCTTCAAACAGTGGGGCGGTGTTAGAAAATCTGCCGCCGGGCGCTTGCTTCAGGGGAAAACCTACGACGAGTTTCCCACGAGATCCCGTCGTCCGGTCCCGGAGGCTCACGAATGCATTAACTTGGCTAACATCATTGAGTCTTCGTACACGGCTGACCATCTGAATCTTCCGGTCATCTCCGCAGCGCGGCAGACAGCGTCATCTGGCCTGAGCGTCCGCGAATCACTTAGCCTTCAGCCGCCCGCGTCTCGCCGGGCTGGCGGCGTGGGCCATCCTGCAATGGTTTTACTAATACCCAGGGGGAACAATGGCGCTTTTTCTGACTGAAGAAGATGTGCAAAAACTTTTTCCAATGAAGCAGGCGCTCGAGCGCATCGAGGCCAGCTTCGGGGCTCAACAAAGCGGCAGGGCCGTTAACCAATCTCGCCAGCGGCTTTTCCAGCCCGGCTTCTCGCTGCATTACATGGCGGCGGCCCTGGCGGACGAGCATCTGGCGGGGATGAAAATCTATACCATCGCCTCCGGGGCCGCCCGTTTTCTGGTACTGCTGTTCGACACAATGACCGGCGAAATGCTCGCCGTGATGGAGGCTGACCATCTGGGCCGCATCCGGACCGGAGCGGCCAGCGGCGTGGCAACGAAATATCTGGCGCGCCCGGACGCCGCAAAAGTGGGAGTGATCGGCGCCGGGCGACAGGCGCGCACGCAACTGGAAGCCGTTGCGGGCGTTCGCAAGATCCAGGCAGCCCGTATTTTTTCAAGGAATGAAGCCCATCGCGCAGCCTTCGCCAAAGAGATGACGGAGGTTCTGGAATTCCCCGTCAAGCCCGCCGCAACCGCTGAGGAAGCAGCGCGCTTTGGCGACGTCGTGATCACCGCAACCTCTTCCTCTCAGCCTGTCCTCAAGGGTGAGTGGCTCCGGCCCGGAACCCACGTCAACGCCATTGGAGCGAACATGGCCAACCGCCGGGAGATGGATGAAACGGTGCTGCGCCGGGCTGCAATCATTGCGGTCGATTCCATCGAACAGATTCGCGGAGAAGCAGGCGACCTGATCCAGGGGCTTCCCGGTGCGAATCGAAGCTGGGACGACGTGATGGAATTGAAAGACGTGGTGAGCGGAGACCAACGCCGGCGCGAATCAAAGGAACAGATCACGGTCTTCAAGTCGTGCGGAATTGCGATTTGGGATGTGGCGGCGGCCGGCTTTATCTACCGCCAGGCGCTTCGAGAAGAAGATGGGCAAGCCTTTCGCCATCTGGGAGGACCTGCCCCGATAGCTCAGCTTCATTCTCATTTCTCCGGCCCCTTTGATCCCGATTCAATCGTAATCGTCTTTGCGATCACGTCACCTTCCTCGGTCAGGGTACCTTTGGCCAGAATTTTCGTTCCTTCGCGAAGGTCCGAAGCCTTGGCGGCACTTCCGTCCTCATGCTGAATCTGGGTTGTGGAATCATACTTGACGGTGAACAGCATATTCTGGCCGCTGTCCACAGTCAGCTTTCCGGGAGATTTTTCCGTAATGGTCCCGTTAACAGAAAAGGAGATGTCCGGCGGCTGGTTCTGGCCCTGAAAAGCCAAAGCTCTGAGCGGCATTCCCAGCCCGGCAAGCCCCAGCAGAAGCATCGTCACGAAAAGGAGGCGACGAATGGGATGCGCCGTTTTAGGATTTCCGGCCACAGATGAAATTCTAATCCGGATTGGGTTGATATTCCACTCAACAAATGAAAGGGGTTCGCCGGTTGGAGTCTCGGCCGCGCAGCTGCCGCAACCTTTGAATCAGTCCGGGAAAGCGATGCCGAAAAGGTTTGCGGCATTCACATACTGGATGCCCACTTCGCCCGAGTCGCCCGACCCTCCTCCCGCCCACACTACCTGGAAAAGCGCATCTTCGTTCACCGCCTTCGGCCTGACACGGATCTCCATCCCCGGGGTCAGGCGATGAGTACACTTCAGCCGTGCCCCGAACTTGCTGACGGTCAGCACATAAGTCTCTTCGGAGAAGGGTTCGCCACCCGGAAGCGTTCCCGTAACAATCACGGGAATGCGCACCTGGACGCGAGTGCTGCGACGCATTGAAGCTTTAATGCTATGTCCCATGTTGATCGGGCTCTCCTGCAAAGCGCCCCGATCAGCACAACCAACAGCGCCGGCCGCCGGGAATTTCGCAGGCCACTATATCCTGGGGCAGAAAACGCGCACGCTTTCTGGGTCCTCTAGTCGGTGATCGTCAATCCTGTTCGAAAGCTTGAATCCGTTTGGGAGAGTCCCGCCGGGCTGGTTCTACATCCAATGCTTCCGGCGAATATAAAAGAATACAATAATGGTTGAGGCCAACATCACCAGGCCAATCGGAATCAGCGCATAAGGATACTTCTCAAGCGGAAGCCTGATGTTCATGCCATAGAAACTGGTGAGGACCAGCAGGGGCATCGCAATCGTTCCCCACAAGGTGAGAATCTTCATCACCTCATTAGTGCGGTTTGCGACCGCGGAAAGATAAATGTCCAGCGACCCGGTCAGCAGGTCCCGGTAGGTTTCAATAAAATCGATCACCCGGACAACGTGCTCATAGACATCGCGATAATAGAAGCGAAGGTCCCGGTCAACAGCCTCGCGCGGGCCCGGGTGCGGAATATCGTAGCGCCGGACCAGAGCGTTAACGGCCTCGCGCATGGAGGTCGCCACGCGGCGGAAATCCAGCAGAACCCGTTTTAAGCGGAAAATCTCACGCAACGTGGGGGGCCTCGGATTGCGGATCACGCGGTCCTCGAGCCGGTTGATAAAGTCGCCCAGATGGTCAAGGGCCGGCAGGTAATGGTCCACAGTGGAATCAACCAGTGCGTGAGTGATGCGCTCGGGGGGGTGAAGGGCGGACTCCGATTTCACCCGTGCGGCCACCGTTTGGACCAGCGCCGATTCGCCGCCGCTCACTGTGAAAATGTAGTCAGGCCCCAGGAAAAGATCAAAATCCTCAAACTTCAGGCGGCCCGCGCCCGAAGCCGATTTTTCTGGAGCGTCCGGCCCCGTCCGCCCGCCTGGCTCCGCTGTGTTTCCCCCCGCAGGCTCTGCACCGCCGGAAGCCGCCGCGCTCCGGGCTGAACGCTTCCCGCCCGGAACGGGAGCAAGCACTTTGATGACCATGAAAGTATATTGATCATGTTCTTCCACCCGGGCCGTCTGGCGACGGTGCCGGCAGTCTTCCACTTGCAGGGGATGAATACCAAAGTGGGCTGCCAGTTGATCAAGGGCAGGCGATGACGGGTCCGAGAGATGAAACCACCGGACACCTGGAATCACGGTTAATGACTCCAGCAGGGCTTCGCTCGATGCCGGCGGCTCATGGGACATAGTGGCAAAGGAATCGAAGCCAATATATCACGGAAATTCCGCAACGAAAGCCCTTCTGTAAATGAAAGTGCTTCGGATTCCTCGCCGCCAATGAGCGTCTTCCCGTTCCCCAGGCGCTGCCCTCGCAAACTTAAAGATCTGATACGGCGCCTCCGGCCATTCTCAAATTGAGGGGCGGCGCGAAGCAAATCCCTTCGACCGCTCAAGCCTGGCCGCCGCAGCAATGTTCGCGAGCTTTACTGTGGCCCTGCCCCGGATCACTGAACGACCCTAAAAGTTGCCCCGATTCCAGAGCCGGGAGTGATGGATGAGGATGTGGGGTTACAGAGCACAGGGTAGAACCCGCCGGTTCCCCATGAAGCTGTTATGAGCAGGCCGTACCAGGTCTGGGGGTGGATTTGTATAAAAGCATTGGCAGGCGAACCCGCAGCGCTGACCAATGACAATGTCGAGCAGCTATTCGCCGCCACCAGGCTTGTTGGAATGCTGAAGCCGCCCGTCACGGGCAATTGGTAGGCGCCTTTGTCCACCCGGATTTTCGGACTTGAGTTCGTTCCCACGCCTGACCATCGAACCTTCGACCAATAGGTCGTGGCGCCGGTACTGTAGTTTCCAACCGGAATGTTGACGCAGTTGTTTTCCTTGCCGCAGTAGAAATTCACATCGTCCAGAACGGCCACGCCTGTGGGCGAACTTTCTGTAGCATCATAGTACCAATTGGAGGATGTGGAAAATTCATCAAAGATTTTGAAGTCAACATCGGCTATCTCCGACGAGGCATCCTTGAATTCAACAGCGTGAGTCGTCGGAGAAGGACTCGGCGCGTCCGTTCCCTGGACGAGACTGTTGTACAAACCCTTTTCGATCAGGGCAAAGCCGGGATACCCTTCCTGGCGCCAGCCGTGAATGTGAATATCGTGGGAGTTATAGATATAAAACGCGTAGCCATAAAGACCCGCCGGATAAGGATTCGCCTGGCTGAAGTTCCAACTGTGGCCGGATAGCGTCACGTCGCTGACACCGTAAAGATACACGGCAGGCCCGAGGCCGGAGGTCAGCAACTCCAGGTTATTGAACGACAAGTCTGTCTCGGAGAAGGACCCCGTGCTGAGGGTAACGAAGGGGCTCGTGATGTTGAAAGTGTTTGTCCCCGTGACGACCAGCGGGTAATCTGCCTCAAGAGTATCATCCGACATGAAGGTGATCTCTCCCCCAAAGAGATAGACCCCGAATGAATAGGTCGTGCCGCTATAGTGAAGCGGCATGGCAAAGGTGCAGTGTTCAATGTGTTCATTCTGGCCGTTCTGGCCTGACGAGTTGCGCCCGGATAAGATTCCCACTGTGCTGGGATTGCTCAACCCGGATTTCTGAGCAGTGACATCGAGGTTTTTGAAGGTCTTGTTGTGCGAATAGGTGATGTCAAACAGCACCCCGCCTGTATTCGCACAGATCAAACCGGAAGAGCCACTTTGCGCCACCCCGACTCCGCTGGAACCTTCAATCGTCACCTGCCTACCATCGTTGGTCATATTGATGGCGGTATTCAGCAGATAGCAGTTTGAATTTCCGATGGGGGGAACATAGACAGTACCGCCGCCCGCCGCCACGGCTGCGTTGTAAGCTGCCTGAAACGCCGGACTGTCATTGGTCGTTCCGTCACCCTTTGCGCCGAACGTCCGCACGTTGAAAACCTGGGTCCCAAGCGTGGAAGCAAAGAGTGTCCGAATATCAGTAATAGAAGTAATCGACGACGCTCCCGTCACGACTTTCGCGATGGGAATCTGTCCGGCCGCAAAAGCTGAGGTTCCGGCTGCAGGCGAGCAGTTGTTCGCGGGATCCAGGTAAATGTAGTTCGTCGCGCTGGCAGTCAAGGCCAGAGAGCCCCCAGGGTAGCTGACCGGCGCGGGCGGATTGCCGCAATAAGCAGTTCCCGCGCTCAGGTTCAGAACCAATCCTGTCCCCGCCGTGGGCCAGTAGCCCGGCGCCATGCCGTTCACGTACTTGGCGTTCACCGAATAGAGCGGCGTTCCGGCGGGCGCCTGCGGCTGCTGGGCAAGCGAGGGAAGTGGCGAGAAGCCAACAGCAATGGCAGCGAATAGTAAATAGCGAATAGCCAATAGGGAAAGGAACTTCAGGCCCCTATTCGCTATTCGCAACTCGCTATTCGCCAATCCTGTAACTCGCGATTCGCTATTCGCACGTTTCACCATAAAACCACCTTTGCGGTCACCGTCGGATCTGACGCGACCAGATAGAGATTTGTACCGTCATACATCGTCGATGACTGGAACCAGATGGCCCCGCTGGAGGTCATTTGAATCAAGGCTCCCACGGGCGTACGGCCCAGCAGATGGGGCACTGTAATATTTCCCGCCACTCCGGGCGCAACCGTCAGGTGTCCCCAGATCTTCGTAGCCTGCGTCACCGAAGTCACGGCCGAGGCGTTGGCCACCAGGACTCCGATCAAGGCGTCGCCGGGGGTGCTGGCTGCGCCGGTCAGGTTGTAATAGAACCCGCCGGTGGAATTATAGAAAAGGTAGCTGGTGGAGCTTGCAGGGGCGGCCGCAAGCGCCGGCGCCGTCGAGGGCGCGTACCGCAGTCCCTGGGCGTAAAGCGCCCCCGCTGAAAGTCCCGGCGTCAGGGTCGCGGAAGTCGCCAGCGTGAACCCCGAAACGACCCCGGAGAGTCCCCGGTCCGTCACCCAGGCCGTCACCGTGGGAGCAGCCTGGAGGGCCGTCTGCACATCATTGGCATCCTGCAACAGGCTGTCAATGATCTGCCAGTTGGTATCCAGATCGGTCTCGTAATTGGCCCCGTGCTGGGGCTCGATGATTCCCTTGCGGGGTAGAACTGTTCGGACAACTGCCATAATGAATCCTCCGCTTTCCGCTTTGGGCTTTCAACCATTCATCTTAGGCCCCGGCAGTCGGCTTGGGGTGAGTTAGCTGACCGCCGGAGGCTGAAGGCTGATGGCTACCCGGACAATCTCGTTGCCATCGTTCGCACCTTCACAAACCCGTCACTGGTTGGCGTTTCGGTTCCGCCGTCCCAGTAGTGGACATCGCAGTGGACCAGTCCGGGACTCGCCTCGTTCTTCTCCTCCACCCAGAAATCCATCAGGAACAGGCTTCCGGGGCCGGCATTCACACTGGCCCTGGCGGGCTTGGTCAATGCTCCGTTGGTAGCCGCGCCGCTGGCGGCCGACCGCGAACACCAGGCGGCAACTTCATATTCCAACTCCTGCCGGGCGTAAACATAGCCGTCCACGGGACTCACCGGAATCGTCACCGTCTCGCCGTTCTTGTACCAACCATAAAAGATTTCAGGCCGCACCGCCGCGAACTTCGCGTTGTTGTTGATCTTGGTCAAATCGTAATCGGTCAGCGGCTGGTCGGCCTCGAGCACCGAGTCGGGAAGGTCCACAAAGCCCGGGGTTGTTGCGAATGTCATTTGTGCCATTGCATTTTCTCCACCTGTTGATTGAATGATGGGCGCATTGACTGATTGGCTCATGGACCGGCTCGTCCAATCCTTCAATCGCTCAATCTAAAAAACCGTTTTGCCCGGCGTGCCGTCGGAATAAGTCCGGGTAGATTCCTGCGACAGAAACATGTAGCGCTCGCGCTCGGTGCTCGAAGCCGCGCTCCACCCGGGTGTGCCCTGCGGAGCAATCCGCGAGAGCACTTTGGCCCCCATCCAGCCGGTATCCAGCAGCCGATAGGCCATGTTGCCCTGAGTGTAATTGGGTTGTTTGTCCACCACTTCCATCGTGCGGTTATAAATTCCCTGAGTTCCGCTCTCAAGATTCGGCAACAGCGGATGGGAAAAATGCACAAAGTCACCGGCCTCAATCGTCAGGTTCATAAACTGGCTGGCGACGCTGAAGGTGGCCGCCCCGCCGCGCGGCGAGCCGGTCACGGGATCCATCCCGCCGTAACGCTGGAAGATCCGGTTGGCCGTAATGCTTGCCAGCGAAGCGCCGCCGCGCTCCAGTTTCATTCCCTTCGATTCAATGATGTCTTCCCCGGCCAGACCGAACTGCTGGAGCGAGGGCGCCGAAAGGAACAGCAGTTCGGTCTGGAACTTGCTCCCGTCGTAGTCCATTCGGAACGTCACCTGGTTGATCAGGGGATCCGGCTTGACACCCGGGAGCACCGTGATGTTCCGCTCGTCGAGCGAGGCCAGGCCCGCGAAGGAATAGGGCGGAACAAAAAACCTGGGCGACATGCGCCCGTCTGCCAGAATCACCGCATAGCCGCCGAGGGGATGAAAGATCTCAAATTCCAGAAACTGTTTGGCCTCCACCGGCTGCGTGAATTCAAAATCGAAACGGTAGCCGGCGAAAATCCCGTTGCGATAGAACAGCAACTGGTCGACGTCAAGATAAGGATTGGGGTTGATCAACGTCGGGTTCGAGGTATGGGTGGAGTCCCACTGCGCGGGGTCATAAAGCTTCCACGCCGAAGGCTCCAGCAGGGACGACTGCCCCAGCCCCAGCTCATTCTGGACAACTGTCAGGATCACGTCCATCGGATTGTCCAGCAGGGTCCGCGGATGCTGTTTCGAGACGGCGGACCCGTCGTCGCCCCTGGCAAAAATCTGCGACTTGGCGTAGCGGTTCAGGTCATGGCAATCGAGACGGTACCCGCCGCCGGATGGAAGCACCTCGACCCCTTCGATTTCCTGCGTGGCAATCGTCACAAAGTCAGTGGAGTTCATGCCCGGGTAACCCACGCTGAGGGTCAGCCTGCGGCCCACCAGCTTGCCGCCGCTGGCAAGCGCCGTCATGTATCCGCCGCTGTCGATGGCATCGATCTCAAGGGCGCCTATCGAGCTCTGCCCCTGCAACTGTTGGATGCTTTGATGGACGCCCTGCGGGACCTTCAGGCAGGGACGTCGGCCGAGATCGATCGAAGACGTGGCCAATAGGATGTCGTTTCTCTGGGCCGTCAGCCAGAACCAGGCGGTGGATGACACGGTTTTGCGGACCGCAATCTCCCACGGCAGCGCTCTCGACGCCAGGGAATAAGACAGCAGGCCGCCTGAACCGGTCGTACCGGCAACGATCTTCATGCTGTCCACCAGCCGCCCGATCAGGGAAGGCAGGCCGCCCGCATAATTTGTGCTGAAGTAGGTTCCGAGGTCGGTGTTATCACTCAGCCGCAGCAGGCCGGCGAGTGTCGCCAGCGTTCCCTCCATTGAGACGGACGCCGGAGAGCCCGAGTAACCGCCCGTTGAGTCTGCGTAAGGCTTGAACCCGTCAAACGGCGTCAGTTGCTGCCAGGCCTGGTTGTAGGAATTCGCGGTGGCGCTGGCAACAATCTGCTGGTTGGCGAGAAAGAATGTCTCATAGGCAAATTCCAGGCACTCGACGGCCTTGGCGTCGTCGCCGATTTCGTGGCAGAACAACGCCGCCCACGAACTTGCTGCGTCCAGGTCGAGCGAAGTGTCCAGCCCGGAACTGGAAGCTCCCCGGGCAAAATGTCCCTTCACGCTCCCTGAGGCCGGTATCCAGAGCTGGTCCAGAATGGCGGTCCTGATGTCGGAGGCCTTGGCGGAAGCCGTAGTCGCCGCGGCGCTCAACTGGGCGGCGTCCATCCTGGGTCACCCATCCCTCGGCCAGCAAGGTCTGGGCGGCAGCCGGCAGCACGCGCGACGCCTTGTCGAAAGCAAACCAGCAGACCATGTTGTCGTCGGTGGAGACGCTCGAAATCTGCCCCGGCACATACTGATAACCGGGGTCCTGGTAGATTCCCCCAGCCGGCCGTGATCAGGTTCTGGCGAGCATCGGTGGCCGTGGACTGCAGAAAGAAAAGCAGGTTGAGCATGCTCTGGAGGCTTGTCGCGGCCCGCTCGTAGTCTCCCGTCCGCTCCATGTAAATGCCGTAGGCGTAGGCCACCCAGGCCAGGGCTCCTGACCGGATGGTGGCCTGGTCCGCCTGTCCGTTATAGACGTCGTAGGAAGCGCTGAGCGAACCCGCAGGCTTTGGAGCGCCAACAGATAGATCATCCAGGCTGAGGTAGCCGGCGGATTCCAGCTCGACCGCGAACGAAGTGATCGAGGTTACTGTTTCGCCGCTGAGGTACTGGCCGATTCGGGCGTTCAGATCGGCGAGATAAGTTTGCCAGGCGTTGAGTTGCAGCGCGGCGACCGCCGTTACCGTTTTCGTCGCCGCATCGTATCCGGCAGTTCCGGATGAAACCAGACAGAATGACGTCACCTGCCCGCCGGAACTGGTGAGCCCCACCGTGAACTTGAAATTGACATTGGTCTTGTACCGCCACTCGACGAGCGAATCGATAGCATCCGGCAGTCCAACTCCTGTAAAGCTCCAACTCGCCGGAGCGGTGGTGGCCAGGAAATAGATGACCTTCGAGCCTCCTGATGCCGCCGGAGGTTCGGCTGTGTCCAGAGCGTTGGTCGCCGACCCTGCGCCCGACTGCAGTGACCACCGGGACGTTGTCCCATCCTGTGCGTCTTCAAGAATGATCGTCGGCAGGTAGCCGGAACTTTCAAGGAGCGCGTTGAGCTGAGTGATGATGCGCGCCGCGGCATCCCACAACCCTCCCACGGCAAAACCGATGATGGCCAGAGCCGCGCTGTAAATCCAGCAGCGGTTCTCGACGGCCGGCAGATTTGAACTGGTCAGTTGCGTCGCGTTGAAAAAATCAGGATCGCTGGGAGGGACCTCAACCTCGCGCGGAAGGTCGGCAAAGGCCGCCAGCTTCTGCAGGGTTGAATAAAGATCGACAGGGCCCAGTGCCGGATGGTTGTAAAACACGTGGGCCACCAGTGTGCCCGAACCCGCCGCCAGGCTGGTTCCGAACCGCGCATGCGTCGTGTCCTGGACGATGATGGGAATGTTGTCTTCAACCATAGACTCCACATAGGAGGTCTTGACGTTGACGCGGACAAAGTAATCCCGAAGCTTGCTGCCCACGCCCATGTTGGAATGTGCGACCCAGCCCGTCACCTCGGACGCGGAGGAACCCGCCGCGGGCTGTGCCGTGCCGGCATCCATCAGGAAGGCGATCACCGTTCCCGGCTGCACGCCCGCTACCGTCCAGGCGCCATCAGAGGCAATCGTCGCCGACCCCTGGTAATAAAAGCTGTCGGTGAAGGAGTAGACGTCCACCCGATAGGCGGAAGCAGCCTGAGTCAGATTCAGCGCCCGTCCGCTGACGTCGCTGGCCACGCCGAGCGTGAAAAGGTTGATCAGCAGGTTGCCCGAAAGCAAAGGTGTTGGAGAGTAGTTCACCGGAAAGCCGTCCGGGCCCGCCTGGTCATCCGGGCTGACGCCCGCAATGGGATCGAGAACGATGTTGGGCACGGAGTCCTGCGCCAGGCTGGAAAAAGGATCCTTTACCGCGTCCACCGCCCCTTCAACAAATGCGGCGTCGGTCTCGGTTGCAAGCACAGCGCCCGCGAACGGTGACACGTTGGCGTTGATCCGGCCCAGCATCCAGTCAAGTTGCTGGTCCAGCGCCGCTGCCAGGTCTCCGGAATAATAATCTCTGACTTCCGCCATCCCATGCTCCTTGCCTTCCTCGTCAGTAACCGTACCCCGTGGTCCCGTAGCCGCTCATGCCGTAGCCGGTATGGCCCACGTTCATGTCCTCCGGCCGAAAGGTGGTGAGCAGGTCCATGACGCCTTCAATCTGCACCACGTAGAGCGGCCGCTTCGAAAGCGCCGCGTTGTTCAAGTCAAAACTCGGATTCGTCATCACCGGCATCGCATCGCACCATCCTCAAGAAATTCTTCGCTACCAATGCTCACAACACCTGCTGGCGGAACTTCACCTTCACGCTGTAAATGCCCGGCGCTACATACGCCACGGTCTCGCCGGTATCTTCCAGAAGGCAGTTGGTAAACGCCGGCTGTGAAGCGTCGGGATAATACGCGAAGGGCGCTCCGGTCAGCGCAAAGTCCAGAAATGCGGACCAGTCCGCCAGGCCGTTCCCTGCCTGGATGTAGTCAACGTTCAGTTCCAGAAAGGTATCGATGCGTTCCAGCACCGACTCGCGAACGCCGGCCGTCGAAATGTTGTCGTGCCGGACGGCATTCTTTGAATAGCCCGGCTGCTGCCGCGGCGCCGAAGTAAAATTCAGCGTCTGTTCCGTCCCGCCCGTAGGCGTGTAAACAATTTTCGGATAGCTCACTTCGTTCGTCCTCCCGGATAGGGCATGTGGCAGGTGGCATACGGCATGCGGGGCTACATGCTACCTGCCACATACCACCTGTGGAATTCCCCTCTCACGCTCTCGTCGCCGGCTGCCGCACCACGGTGTAGGCCACCAGGTTCACGTCGCGTTCCATCACGGCCGTCGAGATGTGCCGCACCAGTTCGTCCACTCCCGCCTGGCCGCCGTAGACCGGCCCCTGGAAGATCACCTGGACCGTCTGCTGCTTCTGGGCAGCGCTCTGGTTGCCGGATGTTGCCTGTGCGGTGGACGATGGGCTGCCCGACGGCGTGCTGCCCGACGAAGCCTTCTGGCTCGAGCTTCCGCCGGAGCCTGCTTCCGCTCAGCGCCTTGGTGGCCAGCCCTGCCGCGCCTCCCACGGCGCCGAACACCGCCGCGGCTTCAAACGCCTGGCCCGCGCCCGCAAAGTCTCCCACGGCCAGCAGGTAGAACCCCAGCGCGCTTGAATAGATCGCGCGCACCACGGCCTCTTTGGCGATCGAGCTGATGGAAGCGAGCGCGGCCTTCTCAAAAGCCTGGCCGATGCTCTTCTGCCAGACGCTGGCATTGCCGGAGTTGCGCACCAGCGCTGAATCGAATGCCCGAAAGCTTCCCATCAGGCTGGTTTCGAGCGCGTCCGGAGGCGCCCAGGGCGCTTGAAAATGCGCTGTTGACGCCGCTTCCCCATTCGCCGACGGCCTGCCGGTTCCTGTCGAGCGACGTCGTCAGGCTGCTGAGGCCCAGGCTGAAGTTGCCCGTCAGTCCCTGCAACGATTTCTGGACGCTCCCGAAACTTGAAGTCCCGCGGCTTGACCATTGCGTGAGATCGGAACTCATGCCGCCGAGGTTTCCGCTGAAGTTTTGGCGGAACGCCTGGATGCTCGATTCCGCCTGCGAAGGATCGGCGGCGATGCGTATCAAAAGTTCTGCTGCGTTGTTGGTAGCCATAATCTTCTCGTCTCGTCCTCACTGCCCTCTCCCCGCGGGAGAGGGGGACCGGAAAGTGGCGGGTGAAGGGTTTCCGCCTCTGAACCTGAAATTGCTTTCACCAGCGCACGTTCTTTGCCCGTTGGCCCTGGGGCGTTTCCTCAAGGCTTTCCGTCAGGGCATTTGCGGCCGCTCGTTCGGCGCTCAGCAGTCTGGCCGCGGCGGCCAGGTCAAAGTCGAGCGCCAGCACCGGATCGGGCAGCCCCACCATCTGGCTGGGGCGGCAGCCGAACTTTTCCGCCGCCATCGCCAGCAGCATAAAGTTTTCACTTCGGACGAAACCCCTCCAGCGAAGCGCTGGAGAGTTCCTCCTTTGTGGAGCGGGCTGCGGCGCTTGCCGCTCCCTCTCCCGATGCGGTTTCGTTCCCCTCCAGGGCGCGGCAGGCCCACTCAAAAATGAACGCCCGGTCGCGGATGGGAATGTCGTCCAGTGGGATCTCGTCCGGCCCGTCCCCGATGGGCGGGTCCACCACGCTGGCCTCCACCAGCCGCGCGGCAAAAGTGGCCAGGTCGAGGATTTCCTCCCGCGTGAGTTCGCGATCACTTTCGGCCGCGGGCGACAGCGGATCTTCCAGCGCCACGGCCAGCAGCCCCTGCGGGATGCGCCCACTCATCACCCACTCCAGCGGCTCCGGCCGGGCGGCCAGGATGGTGGCGCCGCTCGGCAGCGTCAGGAGTTCCGCGCGGGCTTCGCGATCCGCCTTTGCTGCGTGCCGCCAGGTTTCCGTTGTAGCTATTCCGTTGCCTTTCCGCATGCGACCTCCAAGTTCATTGAGCGATTCAGTGATTTGCGATTTGTGATTGCGAAAAGCGCTTTCATTCGCTCAATCAGCCAGTGGTTCAATCGCCGCTCGCCCAATCACCAATCGCTAATCGCAATTCACCAATTTTTAGATCTGCCGATAGATTTTCCCCACCTGGTCGCCCACTGTGCGGGTGGGATCGGCGAGCCCTTCGAACCTCACCTTGTAGGTGGTTTCCTTGGCGCGCTGGAAGGGCAGTTGCACGGCCTCGGCCTGGTAGGCCTGGTAGAGCTGCGTCACCACGAACTTGCCCGTCGCGTCCCGCCGCGCGGAGATCACCGCCACCGAGGTTTTGGGAATCGCCATCAGTCCGCCAAAGGAGATCTCCTCGTAGTCCTGCGAGCCGGCCGGCAGCGAACCGTCGGTGCCGGTTGAGAAGCTTCCGTGGACCACGTAATTCTTCAGCTTCGCCAGGTCCGATTCTTTCAGCGTCACCTCGATGGATGCCGCCTCTCCCGTCATCACCACGTCCACGGGTCCGGTCACCTGGTCCGCGGCAATCTCGGTCAGTTTCGGAGTCAGCACCATGGTGGCTGCTCCGTCCGTGGCGCCGGCAAACAGCGGCGTTCCGGCCGAGGGATTTCCGCTCCCATCGATAATCAGCCGGTTGCCCGACGTCGGCACCCCGACGTCCAGCCACAACTTGCCCGGTCCCTGGTGTATTTTTGTTGCATCAACGTTTGCCATGAGTTCCTCCCTTTGCATTCCTTCGATTTCTCAATCGCTCAATCCCTTGTTGCAGTCATTTCCCCGCCACCGTCCATACAGTTCCGTTGCAGTAGCCCAGCACGTGATTTGTTCCGCTGCCGGTGATCGTTGCGCCCCAGGTAGCAGTAGAAGAATCATTGATAGCCTGCACCGAACCTTCGTTGGTGCCGCTGCACGCCGGCGCTGACGCAAAGGCCACGGGCCGGGTCCTGATGTTGCCGTTCACGTCGAAAGCCGCCTGCGGCGAGGTATTCAGGATTCCCCATTTGCCGTTGTGGTCAATCACCGAGTCATAGCTTGAGCCGTCATTTGGCTGGATATAGGTTTTGTACGATTGCTCGTAGATGCGCGTTTCCTGCCCCGGAAGCGTCTGCAGCTTGATGCTCTCTCCCGAGCGCACCGTAAATCCTTTGGAAAACATCGGATTGTTTCCAATGTATGACCCGTTCCCGTTGGCATCCACTTTGGTGGTGAAGGCCACATAGGACTGGCCTGACGTCCCGGGCGAGCTTGTATCCAGGCAGGTCAACGTCACCTGTCCACAGCTCATAATTTCCGTATCCGATCCCGTACCCAGATAGTAGGTGGCCGCGGTGTTTGGACCGCCATCGTACGCACTGTTCCCCATCATGACGAATGACTCCGCGTACTGGTCGAGACGAACTCCGTAGTAGTAGTTGTGCAATTCCATCAGGTTGCCGCTGATATAACCACCCGTGGTCCCCTCAGAGCCAGGCCCATAACCGATGAATACAAAAGGAGCGTCACCCGCCGTGGAGCTGCCGCTCCCCTGGCCCACCGTGTTCTCCACAATCTGGACTCCGTTGGCATAGGTATTTCCGACCACGGCATGGCGAACCCGGTTGAAGTAGTTGTCCCGAATCACCGTCCCATAACCCTGGAAGGGCGCGTCGGCATTGCCGGTGTGAATATCCGCCGGATTCGAGCCCCCGAGGATGATGGCATCCTGCACGTTGGCCGTCCCTGTCTGGCTGGAAGTGAAGCTGCAATCATGAACGTGCAGAATCGTGTTGGTCGTAAAAATAAACGGAACCGAATCGCTGGCCGTGTCCAGAAACGAAAGGTGGTCAATCTCCATATACCCGCCGCCGCGAGTATCAATCTTTCCCTGGGCGTCGGAGGTTTCCGTCATCAGCAGAATCGACCCGTTCGTTGGTGAGCCGCCCCAGCCCGACGAGTTGCCGTCCATTGCCGCGCCCTCGATCCTGTAAGGTGGCTGCAACGGATGGGCCGCACCGTCGTTCGGAATGGTCAGCGCCCCCGCAATCAGGTAAGTCCCCGGAGGGAAATAGATCACCCCGCCACCGGCGGCATAGGCAGCGGTAAAAGCGGCGTTCACGGCGGCGGTGTCATCCGTCGCGCCGTTGCCCACAGCTCCGTAGGTTCTAACGTCGAACACCACGCCGCCACTGCCGCAGGAGCCACCCGTAATCGTGAGTCCGCTGCGTGTCAGGCACTGGCCCTCCGATGGCGCGGCGCCCAGGCTGAGTGCCGTCGATCCAAAATGGACGCCCTCAACAGAGGTTTCAACACTGCCTGCCGTGCTGGTTACATCACCCGTCAGTGCAGGCATTTGCGAAGCGGTCACCGACCCTGAAGGCCCGCTCAGCGTGGCGCTGCGCACGGCGCTCAGGTCCACCGGCGTGGCCGACGCGGGCACCACCCAGGTTTCCTCCCGGTAGGGAACGCCGGCCAGCATGTAGATTGCGCTGTAGCTGGTCCCGGAGGGGGTCGAGCCCGCGTTGGGAATCAGCGACACGCTGAACGTCCCGTTCGTCACCGTTGCCGTCGCCACCGAGCCCGAAAAAACCACGGTGCCGTCCGCTGCGGTAAAGGTCGATTTCGACCTCATCACGATCTTGCCCGAGGGCAGCGAGCCGTCGGGCCCATGGATGGTGTCGGAGACCGTCGTTTTCGCCTGGGCGAAAACAGGGAGTGGCGAGTAGGCAATAGCGAATAGGGTAAAGAAGACAGCGAGCAGCGAGTAGTGAGTAGCGAGTAGGGAAAGGCGCTTCCATCCCCAACTCGCAACTCGCGATTCGCTATTCGCTGGTTTTCGCATTCGCCACTCGCTATTCGCTGCTTCTTGCTTCATCCCCGGCCGGCAGCCGCGCATCCCGATTTCGAATCGCCTCCCCGATCTTTCGCTTCGCCTTTTCCGTATCATTCTCATCCTCCACAATCGTTAGAGCGGCCCGCATCCCCAGCCGAAACGCGCTTTCAACCTGACCACAGTTGCACATGGCCATCACACCCTATAGAGCAGCGTTCCCGGGTGGCGCAGACGTTGTATTGCGTGCGATGTCTGCGATTTCGCCACCAGCCGCTGCCTGATTCCTGAATTCGTAACTCGTAATTTGTAATTCATAACTTCTTCGTCGCCTTCTCTGTGATCTCTGTGCCTTGAAAAGGTCCAACACAGAGGACACGGAGGATCTCTGTGCTCTCTGTGTTAAAGCTTTTGGGCCACAGAGAGCACGGAGACGTCGGAGGCATCATTGGCGCTGCCGCCGCAGACATCGCAAAGAGCGCGACGTCTGCGCCACCCGACGCCATGTTTTGTAATTCGTAATTTGCGATTCGTAATTCCGTTTCATCCTTCATCCTTCACACTTCACACTTCTCTGATCACTGCTCTTCCAGGTCGATGGCGAACTCGACCTGCGGGCCGCGCGCCAGCGCCCCGCCCCTCCGCTGCACCAGCGCTCCCAGGTTGTGCCGGGTGATTCGCAGGTCCAGAATCCTGGAGACGGCGGGATCCAGACCTGAAGTCATGCCGTCCGGAAGCGTGGTGTGGCTGATGGCCAGCGGCGTATAAAAATCCTCCAGCGCCGCCGAAGCCAGCACCAGGTCCACCACCCTCAGCGTGTCCATGGCGTCCTCGGCCAGCCATTCGGGGTCCGTGCCCATCAGCGCCATGGCGCAATAGAAGCTCAGGGTTTCGCTCCGCAAATCGATGTCGCTTGCGAGATCGAAATCCACCTGCTGCGCCACCAGAACCAGCGCCGGCCAGTTCTGGATGGGCGTCGCCTCTTTCAGAAAGGCGGCGAACGGCCCCAGCGGGCGCCCCGCCGGCCGCGTGGCATTCACAATGTCCAGCGCCGCCTGCTGGTCCCGCTGAAAAATGGCGATCAGCTGGTTCACCAATGGTTTTGCAAATGTTGCCTGGTATTTTTGAATCATCGTTCCATCCCAAAACCGGTTTTAAATTACGAATGACGAGTTACGAATTACCCGGCCGGCGCAGATGTTGCCTTCTTTGCCATGTCTGCAGCATGCTGTCTTTCCCACCGTTTCTTGTAATTCAGAATTCATAATTCATAATTTCTTTGCGTCTTCTCTGTGCGCTCTGTGCGTCGAAAAGATTCAACACAGAGGACACGGAGGGTCTCTGTGATCTCTGTGTTAATGCTCTTGGACCACAGAGGACACAGAGACGCTGGTTCGCGTTGGCGCTGCCGTACGACTTGGTAATTCGTAATTCATAATTCGTAATTGCCTTTCTTTCATCCTTCACACTTCACTCTTCAGAATTTCGTGGTGCGTTCTTCTCTGTGCGCTCTGTGCGTTGAAAAGCTCCAACCCAGAGGACACGGAGGCTCTCTGTGCTCTCTGTGTTAAAGCTCTTGGACCACAGAGGACACAGAGGCATTGGTTACGGCATTGGCGCTGCCGCCGCAGACATTGCAAAGTACGCGACGTCTACGCCACCCGCGATCTCCCCAGTCGCCGCCGTCGTGTTTTGTAATTCGTAATTTGTAATTCGTAATTGCCTTTCTTTCATCCTTCATCCTTCACACTTCATCCTTCAGAACCGCGCTCCCAGTTCCTTACCGCTCAAGAACGGCGATTGAATCTGTTGTGCGACGAACTCCACCCATCTGTTTTCATGGTCGGCCGTCAGCACCAGCAACGGGCGCATGGGGACTCCGCGGCCGCGCCGCGGAGCGGGCGGCAGCGATCCCTCCCCGAATCCCCATCCGGCGCCCGTCTGCTGGAACCTGGCGTAGGGCAGGTCGGTCCCGATCTCGAGCGAAAGTTTGCCGATGGCTTCCACGTGTTCCGGCGATTCCGAATCGGTGAGCGAATCCCGCAGGGCTCCGCTCGCCACCAGGATCCCGCCCGTGCCGCGCTTGCGCTTCACGGTGGAGGGAGCCAGCGGCGCCCAGGGCGTGCCGCCACTGGCGCCGGCGCTTGAGAACTGCTCGGCCTCCATCTCGCGGACATCTTCAGCAATCATCCGCATGGAGGGCGACAGGTCGCTGAGCTGCGCCTGCAGCAGGTCCAGGCTGTCGCCAACCGCCGTCGAATTGATCGAACCGTTTATCGCAATCATTGCTTCAGCCTTCGAATCGAGTTACAGCCCTCTCCGAGGGGAGAAGGTGGTCCCGCCTGCCGGGACCGGGTGAGGGGTCCTTGTGTTCGCTGCAACCCCGCCGGTTGGCGTCCCGCAGGGCGGGATCGCGTTCTTTGCGATGTCTGCGATTTTGTCAATCTGCGCCACCCGAGTCTTGGTAATTGGTCATTCATGATTTGTAATTTTCTTTCATCCTTCATCCTTCACACTTCATCCTTCAGTACACATCGTTCTTCCGGAACGCCAGGTTGCTGTCCGTTTCAGGGTCGGCCGGGTCGGTTTCCTGCCCGGCCACGCCGCCGAAGGCGGGATAAACGTCTCCGGTACGCGCGGCTGAAACAAACAGCTTGTCGTAGGTGCCCTGGCCCAGCTCCGCCATCATGTTTTCAAAGCTCTTGCGCAGCGTGTTGGGATTGGCCCAGCCCTGCGTGGAGGTGCCGGGACCCAGCATCGAAAACAGCGCGTCCCCCAGGTCGGCCGCCGCTCCGCTCTCATTCATCAGCGCCAGCAGCACCTGCCCCTGCGGATTGGCTGTGGCCAGGTTGGTGAGGTCGTAGCCGCGCGCCGCGGCCAGGGCCGTGATCCGCGCCGCCTGGTTGTCAATCCAGGTCTGGATCTGCGCGTCGCTCGGGTTCTGGTTGGTGACACCGCGCTGAAAGCCGGGATAGTGCGCCGCCACCGCATCGATGGTTGTGAAGCTCATGTCCGCCTTTCCTTTCAAAGCAAGTTCCGGGTTCTGGGTTCTGGGTTATGAGTTTTGAGTTGGCAAGGCTGGAGCTATCTTTCAGGCTTTCACCCATAACTCAGAACCCTGAACTCAGAACTCAACACCCAAAACCCATGACCTCCGCTAGGTACTACAGGGTGTGCCTTACGCCACCGCCGACGTCCACAGGTAGGCGGCGTTGGGCGCCACCACCTTGGCGTCGTAATAGAGTTGGACTTCCACCACATCCGCCGTCCGCGATTCATCGCGATAGCGCTTCACCAGGAAGCCGTCCGTGTTGGCGCCGAAGAGCCACGAAAACTGGTAGCCCAGCGAAACCGTGCGGCGGCCCGGCGTCGGGGGCTTGTAGAACAGCACCGCGTTCTTGCCCCAGATGTAGTCGAAGCTGTCCGGATCGCCTTCCTTGGCGGTGTTCTTGATGGCCCCGCCGATCAGGAAGTAGTCCACGTTGAACACGCTCTTCAGGTGGTCAGGCTGCAGGATGCCCACCTGTGTGTACTTGAAGCGGTCAATGATGGCCGGGTGCTGCCTGAGTTGCAGAAACACCGGATACCCCACCACCAGGGCGTTCGGGGGCTGCCCGATCTGCTTCTGGATGGTGGCCTTCTGCGCCTCGATGGCGGCAATGGGATCGGAGTTCGAGAAGTCCGACCACTGGCTGGTCCCGGAAAGCGCGCTGGTTTGCGTCACCACCGCCGGGTCCGTCGCCGCCCCCGCAATCTGGATCTCCCGCTGCAGGTAAATGAGGTCAGTGAGAGTTTCCGTGGTGTCCACGTCCACGTCGATGGCCTGGTCGGCGTTGGCGCGCAGTTCGTCTGGAATGGCCTGCGCCAGCGCGTGCCCTTCGGCAAAGTAGGTGTCGGTGGAAAGCGTCCAGTGGATTTCATTGGCGCGGGCACCGGGCCGGCGTGCGTCATCCATGATGCGGAAGCGGTCCTTCGAGTAGACGAAATACTTGTTGGACTGCTTGCTCACCGGAATCGGCTGGAACACCTGGTCCGCGATGAACTGCGCGTTGTGATAAGCGATGGAAACATTGGTCAAAGCCTGATCAACATGGACCATCGAAATGTCTGGCATAACGATTCTCCAAATCCACTCTGAGTTGGCGCTCCGCGCGCGGGTGAAGAGCTGCAGGCCATCAGCTGCCAGCCCTCAGCAAAAAGGTGCGTGCTGAAAGCTGACCGCTGAGTGCTGCGTAACGCGGAGACCTGCCAGCAGGTCGCACTTCTCAAAGTGGAACGTAGTACCCCGGCTGCTGACCGCCAGGGCCTGACCCGCAAAAACATTAGCGATTAGTAGGTTGCGATTGGCGAATAACAAATTTGCTTTTCCGACTCGCTATTCGCGATTCGCTACTCGCTGTCCCTAGCTGACCGGCACCACAACCGGGCCGGGCGAGAGAAATACAAACAGCACTTCGCCCGCGCTGGCCGAGCTCTCGGCCACGCCCACAATGTGGTGCAGTTCGGCCGAGCCTGGAACGGTGGTGAGATCGGCCGCCTGCAAGGCGCCGGTTGAATCGGCCACTTCCACGTATTCGCCTTTGGTCGATGGCGCCGGCGGCGTAAGCGCGCGAGATGCCGTACTTGCGCACGGTCACGTTTTCATTCTGGTTGGACTGCGCTTCCTGGGTGATGCCCCACGCCAGCTGGTTGGCTCCCGTGGGCAACTGGCACTCGCCGTCGTTGGTGCCCGGGACGACAGCGCGATATTGCGCGACGCCTCCCGCGTTGGTCACTTTGTAAGTCTTGTCGAGAACGTATGTTGCTCCTGCCACAGATTTCCTCCTGTAGGGACCGACTGCGTCGTCCCGGTAATTTGGGCACGGCACGCCGTGCCCCTACGAAAAACTCCTGCTGATTGCCTTCAAACTGCCGGCGCGCCGGCCAGGTCAGGGCAGACAGAGTTTCTCAAATTGCGAAATCGCCTTGCCCCTGCGGCCGCGGTTATTCCCCGCTGCTCACCGACCGCCGGTACTGATGGATCAGGTCAGGCTGCTCGCGTCCGATTTCCGTCAGCGCCTGCCCGTAGCTGACCCCGCGCTCCTTCATGCGCTGTTCCGCCATAAACTTCACCTGCGCCTGCACGTTCTCCGGAACGCCTCCGGAGAAACCCACAGGCTGCAGCGGAATGCGCGCCTGCTGCTCGGACATCAGCCGGGTAAAGGTGCTGAAGTCCGCCAGCGCAATGCGCCGCCAGTCGTCGCGGCGGCGCGGCAGGATCTTGCCTGCTCCGCACGGCGTCATCGAGCGCCTGCTCCACCCGCGCGCGGAAAACTTCCACGGCGGGTATCGATTTGCCCCGCGCTTCGGCTTCTGACAGCACGCTGGCCGCCTGGGCCATGGGCACTTCGGCGTCGCCGGCGTCCGGCTCGGCGTCCGGCTGGCTGCCCAGTGCTGCCAGCGCGTTGACTGCATCTTCCGGATCGGCGTAGTACTCGTCCGCGAGGTCCGGATGCTGCACTTTGATTTTTCCGTCGGCGACGGAAAGTTGAACCTTCTTCATGGAACCTCCTGTTGATGCGGCGCCCCCGCCCTGTCCCGTCAGGGCACGGGGCGAGGCAGCGTCCGTGGTTCCGGCCGTCGCGTCCACCAGGCGGTAGCCCGGATCGGACAGCCGGATTTGCGGCATTTCTTCCAGAAAGGGCCGGTTGGTGAGCGCCACCGAAGTGAGCGTGGCCCCTTGCGGCTTGCCGGTCCGTTTATTTTTCGCGCCCCAGTCGATGGCCGGTGAGATGTAGCGGTACTCGCTGTTCCTCACCAGCGTGCGGGCGCGTTCCGTGGGTTCGAACCATCCCCACAGAATTGAGCGCGAATGACGAGTAGCGAGTGGCGAGTCGTCTTCTCTATTCGCTATTCGCAATTCGCTATTCGCTTGCAGCTTTTCCGGCGGATCGATCCCCACAATGCGTCCCGCGGAAGGGATGGGGCCGCCGGCGGCGACTTCCGGCATTTCGCTGGCGTGGTCGTAATCCACGTTGATTTCGCCGTTCTGCCGCTCGCGAAAGTTGCGCACAATCGATTCCAGGTCGCCGCGGCGTGATGGAAAACTTGTTCCGCCCGCGCACCCACGTTCCGGTCACGGCCAGCGGGATGCGAACCTTGCCGGCCGCTTCCCCGGCCCCGGCGTCGAGCGTGGCCATGAATCGAGGTGTTGTTGTCTGTTCCACTGTGCTCAGCATTTCTCTCCTCCCTGCTTCCTATTCGCTATTCGCTATTCGCGATTCCCTGCTTTTCCGGCGGCTGCGGCAGTCCCAGTTCCCTGCGCGATGTGCTGCGCGAGTTCGGGATAAGGAGCCACCACGTTGGCCGTGGCCAGCTGGCTGAGCGCCTGCCAGCGTCTGGTCCAGGCTGCGGGCGCGCAGGTTTGAGACGGTCAGCGTCGGATACCGCTCCACGCCGTCCCAGTTGTAATCCACCAGGCGTTTCACCGCGGTGGCGGTGATGGTGCGCGCGATCTGGTCGGCGGTAGCCTGCACGGCCAGGAAGAAGAAGTCGGTCATTTCCTGGCCCAGGGCGCGGTTGCCGCTCGATTTCGAGCTCTGCCCGAGGTTCATAAAAAAGGCAAGTGCGGTTCTGGATATTTCAATGTTGTGGTGTTCAATAGAATTGAACAGGTCGCGCACCTGGCCCTGCACGCCCTGCAGGGTCAGCTTCCATCCGGGCGGCAGCGCGATGCCGGTCTTTTCATGCGCGGCCAGTTGCGTCACCCACCGCGCGGCGGCCTGGCGGTCTTCTTTTGAGGCGTTGGGTCCCTGTTCGATGGTGGGAATGCCCAGGCCGTTGCGTTCGCCGGCGATGGCGTCGATGCGATAGAGGTTGTGCTTGATGTACCAGTGCATGTAGGCGGGCCGCAGCATCGAGCGTCCGAAAAAGTTGGCGCCCTCCTTGTTGAAGGTAAAGACGGCCAGGCGGTCCACCGGAATCTCCACGCTCTCAAAGTTTGAATTGCGGTAGCCGTACTGGTTGAGCGCCAGCAGCGTTTCGCCGTCCAGGTCGGTAATCCAGCGATAGAAGGTGACGGGCAGCCGCGGGGCCAGGCGCGCCAGGCGCACCCGCATGCCGTCCACGGCGTAGATCTCCTCGTGCGCCGCGGCGCCGAACGGCAGCATCAGCAGGGCGTTGCGCAGCACGTCGTCCCAGCACTGGGTGGTTTTGACGCCGGAGGGTGAAACGTATTCGAGCCCGCCAAACAAATTCTCTTTCACGAACTGCGCAATCTCCCGGTCCTGCGCGTCCGTGCCGGCCGGCAGCACGTCCCAGTTGGCGGCGCGGATGGGCAGCTCGCAGGCCAGCAGCGTGGCCGCCACCTGGGCGTCGGAGCGCCGCATCTTTTCGTAGGTGCGGATGGCGGTGAGCCCTTCAAGCTGCGGATTGTATTCGCCAAAGTCTTCCAGAAATCCGTGGAAGATGGGCGTGCCGGGCAGGCCCGCGGGCAGCGTTTCGGCGCTCGCCGCGGTACGTTCCATCGGCAAGTTCACCTGCGATTCGGCCAGCCTGGCGTTTCGCCATTTGATATCGATTGGTCCAAGTTTCATCAGTCACACCGCTTCAAGAATTTGTGATTGAGTGATTTGTGATTGGTGAATTGAAAACCCGGGACCCGTGGGCCGGCGTACACCTGGTTTCTAAATCGCAAATCACCAATCGCAAATCGCAAATATTCAAAACGCTTCTCCCCATCCCCCATCCAGCTCCGTAAACGCCAGCGGATTGATGATGGGCCTGCCGCCTGCCAGATAGCCGTCCGCCGCCCCGGAAGCGGGCTCCGAATCGGCCGCCAGGTCCGCCAGCGCCTTGGCCCAGAATTCGTCGGCGTGTCCCGCGGCGGTGCGCACGGCGTCAAAGCGCAGATTGCCGCTGGGCGTCACCACCCTCTTCACGGCGCTGAAGGCGCGCCGCACTTCGCGCGTATCGGGCAGCAGCGAAAGTTGTTTTTCCATCCGCCGCTTGGTCCGGTACGCCAGGTTCTCTTTCACCGCCGCGGTAAAGGTTACGGGCTCAACGCGCGGCCCGAATTCCTCCGCCAGGGTTTCCGCCAGCATGGCGCCGATGCCCGTGGCGTCAATGGCCGCGCGGCGCACCAGCGGCTGCGCCGTCGTGCCGCTCCAGCCGCAGCAGTTCGCGCGCGCCCTCCAGTTGCTCGGCAAACGGAGCGCGGTCGAGCGTGCGAACGATGCGCGCAATGGCCTGGCGCTCTTCCCTTCCGTCGCGCCCCTCACCCGTCATCCCGAGCGCAGCGAGGGATCTGCTGTTCGGTGAAGCAGATCCTTCGCCCGCCTCAGCGGCCTCAGGATGACCACCCAGGGCGGTCACTTCATCCAGCCAGAAAACCGTGCGGTCGTGCTGCCGGCCGATGTCGATGCCCAGGAAAAAATCGGAGTCGGAAGCCGGGACAACATTTCTCTTTAGAACCTGGCCGGTGGTTGAGGGTCCCGCTGCCTCCCGTCCATGGGCGATTTGCAATTCCGGTCGGCCCATGCCGCGCACCGAGGCCAGTTGGTGGGCCGGAGTATCCGTACTGGCCTCGGCACTTAGGCAGGCGGCGAGCAGCTCGGGTGAAAAAAAGTTTTCCGCCGTGGAAACAAACTGGCAGCAGAATTCCTGCTGGAAAGTCGATTCGTCGTCGCAGCCCGCGCGCAGCAGTTCGATGTCGATCTTCAATCCCTGGCGCACGGCCTCATAAACGTCGCACCAGTGGGACGACCAGAAGCGGGAGTCGGCAGTCGGGAGTAGGGAATCGCGCGGGGACAAGCGAGTAGCTAGTAGCGAATCGCGAATAGGGAGTGCCTCTTTTCCGACTCCCGACTCACTACTCACGATTCTCCCGTCCGTCAACCCCGCCGCTTTCGCCAGTTCAAAAAACTTCCCCTGCTGGCCGTTGGGCGTGGAGATCACTTCCAGCGCATAGCCGCGCGTGATGGTGGGAAACAGCGCCGAATAGATCTTTGCCGCGTCGGCGTGGAAGGCGAACTCGTCGAGCGTCACGTTGCCCGAGTAGCCCCGCGCCGTGTCGGGATTCGACGGCAGGCCGTAAATCACCGACCCGTTCGGCAGCCGCACTTCAAGCTGCTTCCGGCTGGCTCCTTCAAAGAAGGTGGACTCGAACGCCTGCGCCACGATGCCGCAGCTCTGGATGTGCTCCTGCACTTTTTCCATCAGCAGTTTCGATTGCCGCTCGCCCTTGGAAAGGAAGATCCAGGTGGTCTTGCGTTCCAGGCAGCGCAGCAGCGCCTGCAGGGTGGCGGCGAACGAGTAGCCGATCTGGCGCGCCTTCACCACCATCTTCAGCGCGGAGCGGTCTTCCACCCAGCGCCGCTGGTAAGGCAGCAGCCGGATGGGACTCGACACCACCCCGGCCCGGCCCGGCGACTTGAAGTCAATCCCACTGCGAGGCGGGGTGGCCCAGATCTCGGGGGTGGCGCCCGCAGTGCGGGTCGCGTTCTTTGCGATGTATGCGGTTCCGCTTTGACCTTGCTCCGGCACGGCCTTCGCGGCTGGCGCAGACGTCGCGCCATTTGCGATGTCTGCGGTAGACCCGTGGTCAAGCCCTCTCCGAGGGGAGAGGGTGGCCGCGCCAGCGGCCGGGTGAGGGGTCGTTCTGTCTTCCGGGTGGCGCAGATATCGCGTTCTTCGCGATGTCTGCGGTCCTCTGCTTAGCCGCTGTTCCACCTTCTTGCTCTTGCGGCGTGGCCTTCGGCTTTTCCGCCTCGGCCTTGCTCTTTGCGAGTTGTGTTTTCTTACGCGCCATATTTTCTTTTTCACTGCCTTCTCTGTGCGCTCTGTGGGTTGAAAAGACTCAACACAGAGGACACAGAGGATCTCTGTGCTCTCTGTGTTAAAGCTTCTTGGGCCACAGAGGTCACAGAGGCGTTAGTTGCGGCCCTTCCGCGTTGAACCTCAGGTTTCGGATTTCGTAATTCGTAATTAGTCATTCGTAATTTCCTCCCGCGTATGCGCCACCCGTAATCGCAAATCACCAATCACAAATCGCAAATGTTTCATCCCTCGTCACTGCTTTCCACCACTTCCACGTCCCTGGGAATCACGGGAATCTGCAGCAGGCCGTAAATCTCCTGGATTTTTTCCAGCGCCACGGGGCCCAGGGTGGACCGGTTCTCAGGCTTCTTCAGTTCGCGCTCCAGCTGGACCAGCCTGCCCCGGGTCAGCCGCAGCTTCAGGATCTCGGCGTGCAGGCGTGTTTTGCGGAAGCGCTTCTCTTCCTCTTCGCGCCTGATTCGCATCTCCATCAGCCTGCCCTTCAGCTTGATGTTTCGCCGCTCCAGCAGCGCTTTCACGGCGTCCTTCATCGTCATCTCGCGGCCGTTGCGGGAAAGGGTCTGGAGACCTGTCAGCAGGGCGGCGTGGGCCAGTTGCGCGTCGGAAGAGTCGGGATCCACCAGCGCCTGGGTCAGCACCTGGGCGCGCTCCACCTGGAACTCGATCCGCCGCTTCTGCAGTTCCAGGTCGCTGCGGTAACGGTTCTGTACGGCCTGCAGGGTGACCGGCACGCCACGGTCGTTCACCGCGTCACAAACGTCTTCAAAGGTGGCCCCTTCCACCAGCATGCGTTCCACCAGCTCGCGCATTTCGGCGGGCAGCTTCGCCAGGTCATTCACCAGGCGCCGATGGCCTCCTGCGGCGGAGGGTTTTTGATGGGAAGACCCTTGATCGAGCCCTCTCCGAGGGGAGAGGGTGGACGCGCCAGCGGCCGGGTGAGGGGTCACTTTCCCGGTTGGCGCAGAAATCGCCCCGGTGTGGCGGAATCAGCGTTTGCGGAATTTTGTTTCTTCTGCGCCGAATTTTCAGTCGTTTCTTCGCTGTGGTGACTGTTTCCTTTCATTACGAATTACTAATTACCCCTGCCCTTTGCTCTTTTCGCCGTTTTCTCTGTGCGCTCTGTGCGTTGAAAGCTCCAACGCAGAGGACACTGAGCCGCGTAGCCGCAGACCGCTCTTTGCGGTCTGCGGTTCTTTCCGGTTGGCGCCCACAGACCGCGGACCTCAGAAGCGGAGGTCCGCGCTACCAGCTTCCTTCCGCTACCGCCGCAGACATCGTAAAGAGCGCGATATCTGCGCCACCCCGGGTTTTGTAATTCGTAATTCATAATTCGTAATTGGTTGTTACAGCTCCGGCTCCAGATAAACGCCCTCGTCCTTGGGCAGCCGGCCGTCGAAGTAGTCAATCCCCTTGGCGTTGATCTTCACCAGGGTGATGTAGCGGCGGGCGTGAGGTCCGCGAAGGTTGTCCACACTCACCAGTCCCTTTTCCGCCAGGTAGGCCACGTGGAAGTCCAGATCTTCGAGCGGCACCGGATAGCCGAAGATGTCCAGCTCGCCCTGCAGCAACGGGAGAGTTGCCGACTGTGGATAAATCAGTTTCAGGTAGTAAAGAATCTTTCCTCTGATAATCTCTTTTTGCCGTATGCTGCTGCTCATGCTTTTCACACTCCTGGTTTGGCTGGTCATTCCCGCCCGATACTGCTCGCACCTTTTACCTCGCATCGGCCCGCCGATCAATTACGAATTACCAATTACGAATTACCGGCTCTCGCCCCGCTTCACGTCGCTTCTGCAATTTGCATGGTTGTGGGAGTGCGTCCATGCCTCGGTTGTTTTTGTAATTTGTAATTCGTAATTCGTCATTCGTAATTGCTTCCACCGCTGACGGTCGTTTCAAATCATCATTCGAACTTATAACTGCTTTTCCCGCCTGGTGAATCAGCCTTTCCACGTCGCCGTGCATGGCCCGCAGCGCAATCAGGATCTGCTGGTGTTCCATGCTGTCGCGCGAATCGCTCTGCTCCACGCTGGAGGCCAGCCGGGAAAGCGCCTCGGCCTGCGACAACTGCGCGTTCAGGAACTGCTTCACGTACTGCTCCCCCATCCCAAACAGGCTCTCCATCTGCCGCCGCCGGGCGTCCATGCTGCGCTCAATCCACACCTGGGCCAGCCGCAACAGTCCGTAGCTGAAGGCGAGCAGAAGCAGCACCCCCGGTCCCCACCACAACGCCATGTGAGCAAAGTCCTGAGGCATCATTTCACCGCCACCCCAATCGCCACCCCCACCGCCACGCCGATGGCCACGTGCTCGGCCGCGTGCGCCAGGCGTCCCAGAAAGGTGCCGCGCGCGGCGCGCAGTTCGGCTTTGTACTCGCTCTGCTGCCGGGCGAGGATCTCGTCCTTCGCCTGGAGGGCCTGGTTCAGGCTGGCCACGGAGCCGGCCTGGCGCTTGAGGGCGGCTTCATCCGCCTCCGCACGCGCCTGGCAGTTCGAAATCTGCCGCGTCTCGATGTCGTTCTCCGCCCGGCAGGCATTGAGCGCCACCAGCGCCCCTCCACCTTGCGCGCCCCGGAAGAAGTCAGCGCCAGCGCCACGTCGCTGTCGTCCTGGCCACCGTTGCCGTTTTCCTGGACGCTTAGTCCGTCATCCTGGGCCCTTCCCCCGTCATCCTGAGCGGAGCGAAGGATCCCTGTATCTTCGTCTTGCGTGTACCGCTTCCCATCGCAGTGTTTGAAATGCCGGGCTCCTCAGGAGACCATCATTGGCGCAGCTTGCGTTCTTCTCGCTGTCTGCGGACTGTTGGGACCCAGGCCCTCTCCGAGGGGAGAGGGTGGACGCGCCAGCGGCCGGGTGAGAGGTCTTTTCCGTCATGCCTGCAACAGACCCCGCACCACCTTTTTGTAATTCGTCATTCGTAACTTGTTCTTTGCGCCTTCTCTGTGCGCTCTGTGGGTTGAAAGGCTCCAACACAGAGGACACAGAGGATCTCTGTGCTCTCCGTGTTAAGGCTTTTGGGCCACAAAGGGCACAGAGGCGTTGGTTACGGTCGGCTGGCCCAGCAGTCGCATCAGGTTTTTGTAATTCGTCATTCGTAACTTGCAATTTGCTTTGCGCCTTTTGGCGAGGCCGCTTCTTCTTTCCCCGCAAGGTCTTCCGGCTTCAATCCAAGCTGGGCGGCCACCCGGGTCACTATTTCCGATATAGGAAGGGTGGCCACCTCGCCAGCCTGGATTTGCGCCTGCTTACGCAACCGTGCAAGCTGCGCCGCCAGTTGCAGGTTCTGCTCTACCGCCTGCTGCCGGCGCTGCTCAAGTTCCTGAAGGACTTTTTTGTTTTCCACGTTGGCCTGTCTGACGGCCTGCGCGGCCTGGCTGCGGAGTGCCGACACCTGGTCCGATGTCTGGTTCCGCAACTGCTGAAGCCGCGCCTGCCGGCGGATGCGCGCATCGTGCTGTTGCATCCAGAACGCACCCGCCAGCAGCCCCCCCACGGCAAGCCAGGCTTTCCACGGGACCCGACAAAGTAATTTCTTCAGTGCTTCCATAATTCGTCCGCGACCCTTAAAGGATTGGTGATTGGCGATT
The DNA here is from genome assembly GCA_963731705.1 of uncultured Acidobacteriota bacterium. Taxonomy (GTDB): domain Bacteria; phylum Acidobacteriota; class Terriglobia; order UBA7540; family UBA7540; genus SCRD01. The sequence goes on along the minus strand of CAVSWQ010000044.1, from coordinate 312,151 downwards.
GGTGATTGGCGATTTCAAAAAGCAAACCACCGGAACGGCGAGGCCGCGTCTCTTTGAATCGCAAATCCCCACTAATCACTAATCACAAATTTCAATCTTTCTTCCCCATCGCCCGCTGCACGGTTTCGCCCGTCTTGCTGAGGCCGTAAAGCGTGGAGATAAAAATCGTCAGCCCCTGCAGGTCCGGAAGGTGGTGGGTGGTCCACACCAGGTAGGAAACCCAGCCGCCCCCCAGCACCAGGCCGAAAAATGAGCCGGTCCTGCCAAAACTCGCTTCACCGGATTCCGAAAAAAGCTGCGTGATGTATTTGCGCATCGTTTTTCTTCCGCGGCGATCATCCCATCGCCTGTTTCGATTTAGTCATGGCGTTACGCCGCGTAAATTACGAATTACTCATTACGAGTTACCCGAAGTTCGAGGGTGGGTGCGACACACTGCAATTCATTGCGCCGTGCGAATCCGTCTGCCACTCCTCGCCGGGTCGGTCATTCGTAATTCGTAATTGAATTACAGCCTGATCGACAGTCTCTGAAGCTCCGCCCGCAGGAACGTCCGAAGGCTCAGGATTTCGTTCACGGCACGCTGCTCAAACATTCCCGCCACCACCACGCCTGCTGTAAATCCCAGCAGGAAAATCACTATGCTGATCATCTTTGCGCCCTCCTTTGGGTTTAACCGAATGGTTAATACGGCCCCTGAATGCCCTTTGAAGCTCTCGCGCCCTAATGCCCCGCCGGCTGCAGGGGCCCCAGCTGGCGGTAAATCTGCATGCGCCGCAATCCCTTGTCGACGTAATCGGGATCAAACGTCCGGCCGTGCGGACGGCCCGTGTTCCAGCAGCAGAACATCTCTGCGAAATCGCGCCCGGCCTCCAGCCGGTAGTCCAGCACAAATTCCGAAAGCAGCCAGATCGCCATGTGGAAATGGAAGTCCGGGTCCAGCAGCTTGTGCAGGTCGCCCGGACGGGCCACCATGTGGTAGCCCATGATCTGCGTGTATCCCCAGGAGGTCGCCAGCTCGCGCAGCGCAGCGTCCGTCGCTTTGCCGATCCGCCCGGAATGGATCTCGGCAAACCCCCGCGTCATGTAACGCGTGTGGAGATCGGCGTCGCCGGCCGGCAGCAGTTCGGCAACCTCATCGTCAAGCGCTTTCGCGTTGATGCTTCCGTATGAAGGCCGCCGGCCCTCCGCCACCGCCACAAGATGCCGGTAAACCGCCGGCTCAAATCGCCTCGCATCCCCGTAGCCGCCGCTCTCGTTCGCCGCCAGTGCTCCCAGAAATTCCGCCGGCACCGAAGACTTCGCGCAGGCCTCCGTGATCGCTTCATCGCAGCGCTCAAATACCCGCTGCACCAGCCGGCGCTCAGCGGGCAGGTTCGGTAGGGTTGAAGGCGCGGGAGTCCCCAGGCTCGTTTGCAGCTGCGTGCGTACGAGCATTCATTTGCGTCTCCAAGACACACCTCCCCCTGGTTTCGATGGGGCCCTTTTGCGCCAGCCACGCCCTGTGGCCTCGCCCGTTTCCCATCCACAATTCAAGCCTAACCCCCCCAAATGGGACGTTTGGGACGTTTGGGACGTTTGGGACGAATATTTATAAGTGCTTATATATCAATGCGTTACAAATTTACATGTAGGCCAGAGTTGCGCGAGTTTTTAAAAATGTGTCCAACTTTGAAACACCGGGTAAAAATTGCACTGTCCTGATTCAGGCGTGAAGACCCCTCAGCCGGGCGTTGCAACGGCGGGCAGGTTCGATACAATGGCCGTCTGCGGCCGACAGTCCGGCAGCGGGGAAGGAGCAACAGGCCATGCGAGCGGTTGTGCAGCGGGTGAAACGGGCGGAAGTTCGCGTGAACGGCCAGGTGATCGGGCGGATCGGCCCGGGGCTGCTGGTGCTGGTGGGGATCGCCAAAGAGGATACGCCGGAGACCGGCCAGGCCATGGCCGAAAAGATCGTGCGGCTGAGGGTCTTCGACGACCAGGAAGGCCGCATGAACCTGGGCGTTCGCGAGGCAGGTGGCGCCGTGCTTGCGGTCTCCGAGTTCACCCTCTACGGCGATTGCCGCAAGGGCCGCCGGCCCAGTTACGCGGGCGCCGCTTCGCCGGATGACGCCCGGCCGATTTACCACGCCTTTGTGGAATCGCTCAAGACCCTGGGAGTGAAGGTCGAGACCGGCGAGTTCCGCGCCATGATGGACGTTGAACTCGTCAACGACGGACCTGTCACTCTGCTGCTGGATTCCGATCGAACCTTTTAAAGCCGGGAGACATCTGCCGCGAGTTGCGGTTCGCCACGCTTGCGGCACACCAGCCGCAACGCCTCAAACGCCCGAACGCAATTCCCTTCTGAAGAGAACCTTGATGCCCTGGCGCCACTGGTCATTGATGCCGATCTGCATCACGGTGATCGACGAATCCAGGTAACGCAGCAGCCGGGTTGTTGTGGAGTGGAACCGGAAAGCCGGCACCACCAGGTAGAGCAACGGCGGCGCGTCGGCGAGCTTTATGCCCGGAAAGTAGCCGAAGTCCTGGAACCTCTTCTGCTGCCGCAGCTTCTCCACGCGCAGCCAGTAGTCGAGCGCCTGGAAGGGCAGGTTGATCTGTTCCTCCAGCTTCAGTTCCATCACCGCCAGCCGCCCGTCTCGCGTCACCGTCAGAATATCGATCACGCCGCGGTCGGTCCGCGAGAAGGCCGGCACCTGCGGATAGACAAACTCCGGTGAAAGCGCGGGATCGATGCGGGTGGTGTCATCCACCAGCATGCTTTCCAGCCAGCGCTCGGATTGCAGACGGTAGAACTCGTCGGAGGTCTCTTCGCTTGCGGCGTTGCGCTTTTCGAGTACTCGGGAGACAAAAATCCGGAACTCCTCCCGGCGGCCCTCATCCAGCCTGCGAACGGATCCCTCCAGCCCGAAATAGATCTTCGTTGAAAGGTCGCCTTCGATGCGCGCAATCTCCAGACCCGCTACACGCACTGAGACAAACTTCCCGGACGTATCCGTCGTCATCGCAAGACGATCCACGACATCGCCCAGCAGGCCGCGCAAGAGATCGCGATGCCGGCTGATGAGCGCTTCGTTCGGCCGATGGGGCACCAGCCGGGCGGCGACGTCACCGGCAGCCTCAAGGTCGACGCGCGCCGGCCGTTCGCCTCCGCCATTCCATTCGTAGAGTTCCAACTGCACGGCCCGATGGTTGATGGCGGCCGCCCGGTGCGCGTTCAATTCAACCGCCTCGCGGGGCAGATAGATTCGGAGCCTGGGCACCACCGTTCTGTCTGAACGGCTGCGCAGCCAGTCAAGCCAGATCAGGCTGAAAGCCAGCACCGCATCGGCTGCAGCCGGCGCCTCGTCCCTGCTGAGCCCGATCAAGGCGCAGCCAGTCCGGCCTTGCCGCGCCAGTCCCCGCGTGTACCAGGTGGAGAACGAATGCTCGCGGTCCGAACGGTTGCTGACGTTTTCAAGGCGCCACCCTTGAAATTCCTGTTTGAGCATGGCCACGAATTCCTGCTTAAAAGCTGACCGTTCCCCATCGCGCCCCCTGCGCTGCTTCGGGTGGAGTTCGCGGAATTCAACCACCGAGGTTTCGCGGGCGTGAGGCTTCCGCACAAAGATACCCAGCCGGTCGCCATCGCGATAGGCCACTTCCTCCACCCGGCGAGCCAGTGTTCGGCCCGGGTTCCAGGCTTCAAAAAGCAGCTTGTCAAACTGGATGCTCAACTGCCAGCCGGCCGCGGTGAGATCGAACAATTCCACTTCGTCCTCAACCACCACAGGGTGCGCGAGGGACTGAATAAAAGTTTCAACTTCCTGCTGGAGCGCCCGAAGAGATTCAGGACCGGTTTCATGTGCCATGGCAGCCTGGGCGTCCATTATAACCGCGCACGTCATGCCATACGAGGCAATCCCGGGCAACACGCGGCACCCGTCGCAATCCACCAGAAAAGCCGGAGAACATTGCCCTTCTCCATCGGCGACATTCAGGTGGCCGGGTTGACGAATTCCGCCCGGTCGTGATATCAAACCACTCGATCATCCCGTTGAAACTTGAAGGAGATTATGAAGCCAAAAGTTTTTGTCACGCGTCCGCTGCCCGCGCCCGCATTGGAACTGCTGTCGAGCGCCTGCGAGGTGCGAAGCTATGCTGAAGACGCAGCCATTCCCGTCTCTCAACTTGCCGAAGAGTGCCGCGAGGTGGAAGGAATCCTGGTCAACTCCGCCCAGGTCAATGAAGATGTTTTGCTTGCGGCGCCCAGGCTGAGGGCCATTTCCAACTGCGGCGTCGGCTACGACAACATTGACGTTGCAGCCTGCAACCGCCGGCGGATTCCCATCACCAACCTCGCGGGGTCGCTGGAAGAAACAACCGCCGACCTGGCTTTCACTCTTCTGCTGGCCACGGCCCGCCGGGCGGTTGAGGCGGACCGCTACGTTCGCGACGGGCGGTGGAACCGCTGGCAATCCGGCCTCCTGCACGGGCTGGACGTTCATCACAAGACGCTTGGACTGGTGGGCTTCGGCGGGATTGGACAGCCCATGGCGCGCCGCGGTCTGGGGTTTTCCATGCGCATCCTCTACCACACCAGGCACCGGGCAGCCGAGAGTGTTGAGCGTGAACTGCACGCCGGGTATGCCGATCTTGAGACGCTGCTTCGCGAGTCGGATTACATCAGCCTTCACGTTCCTCTTACAACCGACACGCGCCACATGATCGACGGCAAGGCCCTCGGCTTGATGAAGAGCACGGCCATTCTCGTCAACACGGCGCGCGGCCCCGTGGTGGATGAAGAAGCTCTGGTGGAAGCGCTCAGCAGCGGGCAAATCGCCGGCGCGGGCCTGGACGTCTTCGAAAAAGAGCCGCAGATCACCCCGAATCTCGCCGGCCTGGCCAATGTGGTTCTGGCGCCCCACATCGGCAGCGCCACCGGCGAAACGCGCCTCAGGATGGCCACGCTTGCCGTCAGGAACCTGCTCGCCATGCTGGCGGGCGAGCGCCCTGCGAATGTTGTGAATCCGGAGATCTATTCCTGATTGTGCCCGAGAGCGGCGCAGAAGAACGTACTGGGCCGCTTTGAATCGGATGTGCTTTCGATGTCCAGCCGGGGTGCCGACTTATGCTCTGCTTTGAATCAATGCGCTCTCCGCAGTCTCCGTCGCAGGGTTTCCACGATGAGACCGAGCAGCGCATAGGTTGCGGCATTGGCAAGAAGAACCCAGTAAAGTTTAAGGGGATAAAAACCAAGATTTGAAATCGGGCAGGTCAAACGGACAAGAGGCAGGATGGGATCGGCAGTAGTCAGCGCCGGAGGGCTGCTTGCCATGCCGTAGATGGCCCAGCAGCCGGCAACCAGGAGTCCCGCACCGGCCCACAAAGCGATTCGGTACTTCATGCCGCACCCCTTTTTTGTAGTGTTATTGTCTCACCAAGCGTTCCAAACTCCAAACCTAAACGGTGTGCCCTAAGACCCCATGCGGTGTCCCGAGGTTCCAGGTGAACGCGGCAAAGATGCAAGAAGGCCGCCGCCCCGGAACGGCCTCCCCTTGCTATCCGCGCCCGCCTCTTCAATAATGAGGAGTTTGCAGCAAGCGTTGGAATGCAGGAAGAGCAGGTGGCGGTAATCGCAAGATGAGCATTCTGGAAGAAACCTCGGGTTCGGCCGTACCTTCCTACGAGCGGGGCAAAGCCATAGCCCGGCATGTTTTTCATGAGGTCATCGCCGCCATCGATCTCCGCAAAACGATGCTGCAGAAGCTGAAGCGCGTGGATGACACACTTCAGGCCGGAGGGTCGAACCTGTCTCTCACCTGGCCTCCGCACGTGGTCGCCATGGGCAAGGCGGCCGGACGCATGGCCGCAACGCTGGACGAAATCCTGGGCGGACGGATCGCCTCCGGCATCGTGGTATCCCCCGCCCTTCCCGCGGCGAGGCTGAAGAACTTCCGCTATTTTGAGGGCGGCCATCCCTACCCCAACCCGGCGAGCATTGCCGCAGCCGAGGCAGCGCTGGAACAGGTGTCCAAACTCGGACCCAGCGAACTGGTGATCTTCCTGATCTCCGGCGGAGGCTCGGCGCTGTTTGAAAAACCTCTGGAACCCGGAGTTTCATTAAGGGACCTGGTTGAATTCAACCAGGTACTGGTGACCTGCGGCCTGCCCATCGAACAGATCAACGTCCTGCGCAAGCATGTGTCCGCGGTGAAGGGCGGACGTCTGGCCCAGGCGGCACACCCCGCCCGCCAGTTCACCCTGTACGTTTCCGACGTGCCCGACGCCCTTCCCTCGATGGTGGCCTCAGGCCCCACCATGCCGGACGACTCCACTCTCGACGAATGTTACCGGCTGGCCGGGGAAAACAAGCTGCTTCAACGCCTGCCTCAGCCGATTCGAGAGAGCTTCAAGGAACGAACGCTGAAGGAAACGCCCAAACCCGGCGACGTCTGTTTCAAAAGGTCCGAATACCATTGCCTGCTGTCAAACCGCGAGGCCGTCGAAGCCGCGCAGAACGCCCTGGATCTTCAGGGATTCATCTGCGAGGTCGACTCCGGGGAATGGGACGCGGATTACCGCGAGGTCGCGGACAGAAATCTGCAAGCCCTCGACGCGCTCGCCGAAAAGCATCCGGGAAAGCCGGTTGCGCTGGTGGTGGGCGGCGAAGTCACCTGCAAGGTGACGGGTCCCGGGATGGGCGGACGCAACCAGGCTTTTGTGCTTTACGCCTCGGAAAAGATCGAACATCAGAACCGTGTGTTGTTGAGCGCCGGGACCGACGGCCGCGATGGCAACAGTCCCGCAAGCGGAGCCGTGGCCGACGGGCAAACCCTTTCGCGCGCCCGGGGGCGGGGGCTCGATCGGGCGCGTTATCTGGCAGGGAGCGACGCCTATTCTTTCTTCCGCACCCTTGGTGATACACTCGACACGGGATACACCGGCAACAACGTCCGCGACGTCCGCCTCTGGCTCGATTTCGGAGACTCGTAGGACTTTGCGGTTCATTCGCGGCCGGGCGTTTCAACCATTTTGAACGGGCGGGTAAGACCCTGACAACCTTTGCGAAAATTTATCTGAAGGAGGCATTCGATGGCAGAATCTGTTGGCTTCATTGGTCTGGGAATCATGGGCGAGCCCATGGCGCTGAACCTGGTGAAGGCCGGTTACCAGGTGACGGTTTACAACCGGACTCCCGAAAAGGCTGAACCGCTGAAGAAGGCCGGAGCAAAGGTTGCCGCGACTCCCGCGGAAGCCGCGCGCAACGCCGATTACGTGGTCAGCATCGTCAGCGATTCCGCGGCCTCCGAGGAAGTCTTCATGGGCAAAGACGGAGCTCTCCAGACGGTCAAGCCCGGCGCCATCGTCATCGATTCCGCCACCATCAGCCCGGTGGTGAGCCGCAAACTGGCCTGCGCCACGGCCGGAAAAAAGGCCGGCTTCCTGGACGCCCCGGTCACGGGCAGCAAGCACGGCGCCGAGAAGGGCGAACTCACTTTCATGATCGGCGGCGAACGCGAAACCTTTGACCGCGCCATGCCGCTGCTGAAAGTGCTGGGCAAGAAGCACATCTACTGCGGCGGCTACGGGGCGGGGCTTTCCGCCAAGCTCGCGCAGAACGCCATCCAGTCCACCATGGTTGAAATTTTCTGTGAAGGATTTGTGCTGGCCGTCAAGTCCGGAGTGCGGCCGGAAGTGATGATGGAAATTGTCCAGAACAGCATGGCGCGCGCGCACTCTGACTGACTTCAAGGCGCCCTTCATTTTCAAGGGCGACTTTACGCCCTACTTCCCTCTCAAGTGGATGCACAAGGACGTGGCGCTGGCCATGGAAGCGGCCTTCGCGCAGGGCGTGCCCATGCCGGTTTCGGCCGCCGTCAAGGAAGTCTATGCCGCCGCGCGCGCCCAGGGCAAAGGCGATCTCGACTACGCCGCCGTCGTCACTTTCCTCGAAGAACTGGCGGGCGTGAAGGTGCGATCCACGGAAGAAAAGAAAGTATGAGGTGTGAAGTATGAAGGATGAAATCTGGAACGTGTTTGCTGGAAGGCGACGCAGACCAGTTATTCATCCTCGCCCCCAATTAAATACCCCGAGCGTCAGGGGAGGAATGGCGTTTCGCCTTCGCGCGTGGTGGTGAAGTAATAAGTGTTTCTGCCGGTCCGCAGATCTTTGCCGTAGGTAAACACCAGGGACACGCCGCCCAGCACGCCCAGCTTGACTGACGCGCCCGTATCCCACAGCCACTGGCGGGAGCCGACGCCGTCCTCTCGGCCATAGGCCCTTCCGGTATCGACAAAAGGCGCCAGCCGCAGCCTGAACCAGGCGTTCGCGTAGAGGTTCTTGTTGACCTCCCAGTTTGAGAGCAGGTAGTCGCGGGCGAGCGGAGCGTTTCCCTTCTGGCCGTTGCGGGTTCCAATGTGTGCGCGGAGCGGCAGAGGGTTGTCGCGCTCGAGCCCCAGCACGAAAAGCTCGTCAAACGGAACCTGGCCAAAGGTCCTGCCGGCGTAGAATTTTTCCCTCACCTCATAATCATCTCCACGCGCCTGCGGAAACCAGTGCGCGCCCAGCGTACCCTGCAACCTGCCGAAACGGCCAAAACCCGGCGAGTAAAAATCCCCCAGAGTTCCCTGCACGCCGGAGCCCAGCGTAAAGCGTTTTTCCGGAATTCTGAGCAAGGCGTAATGGCTGCCCGCGCGGACTTCCACCGCGGCGCCGTTGGTGAACACGGGATCGGCGGTGGAGGCGCCGGCAGGCAGATTGCGAAAGCGCCGGTCCGATACGTTGAATCCCGCATTCCAGTTCCAGCGGCTGTTGGCGATGGCCTCGATGCCTCCACCCAGTTCCAGCTTTTCCAGGTTGAAAGCCTCCACCGGCGCCGCAGCCTGATGGAAGGTCCGGGAAACATCCCAGTTTTCGTTGCGGCCGTCGGCGTAGAGACGGAAACGGTATTGGGGATTGCGCGCCAGAGGCGCGGAGACGGAAACAAAAGCACGGCGCTTCTGGTCGTCCCAGCGGAAGAGAGAATTGACGTTGAGGGCGGACCCGCGAAGGTTATACACCTGGGGATAAACCGTTTGATACGGCAGCCCCCGCAACAGTGAAATCACCGCGCCGGCTTTGTTCGGGCCCCAGCCGTTCCTTTCCACGGCGCTCAGCACGAGGTCCAGCGATTCCGGCCCTTTGCCGGCGGCCGGCACAAGGTCCAGGCGGTAAGTGGAGAAGATCCCGAGCTGCCGCAGCCGGGCGCGCGTGGTCCGGTATTGTTCCAGGGTCAGAACGCTGGCCGGCGAGCAGGTGAAGGCGCGGTCGAGCAGGGCTGGATCGATGCGGAGCTGCGGGTCCGTCCTGATCTGGTTGATCCGTGGCTTGCCAATCCGGTTCCAGTATTTGAGAGCGGCTTCCAGGTTGCCGTTGAGAAAGTAGAGCGTGGCAAGAAAGTTGATGGCGTAGCGGTCGTGCGGGTCAAGGCGCAGAGCGCGGTGCAGGTGGCGCTCGGCCGCCTGGTAGCGTTTCTGCCTGAAGGCGACGCCGGCAAGCTCTACCGGGAAGCGCTTGTCGCGCGGATACTTCCTTTCGCCGGATGCGAACGCCGCCTTCGCTTCGTCCCATCGCTCGAGCCCGGCCAAGGCCAGGCCGCGATAGTAATCCACGTCCGCCGATGGCGCGGGGCATGGGCTGGTTCCCTGCAAAATGAGGTTCCAGCGGCCCTGGCTGGCAAGTTTTTCAAGCTCGGCGGGGTTGCGGCAGAGGTTCTGCGCGCGGGCGGCAAAAGGAACCGCCAGCAGGAGGGCCATCAGAAAGGAAGGAATGGCGGCCGCAATTCTCAATGCCCCGGCTCGGGGACTGCAAGCAGGGTCCAGTTGTGCATGGGCCGCCATCGCATCTCAAAATTCCCGAGGTCCATCTTCAAAAGTTTCCGCTGGGCCGGATCGTTCACCAGGATGGTTCCGTCCCGGCTTTCAAGCCCGGCCACCACAACATAATGGAGCGGCCCGGACTTGCCGGAATCTTGCAGGCAGACAATGAGCGGGCGGCCTTTGGCCAGGTGGTTCTGCAGGTCCTGCCGCGTGCCGCGAAAGGCAAACACCCGAAAGCCATGGCGGCGGAAGTAGCGCTCCATGTCGGAGGCGTAGATGCCTTTGGCCTTCGGGCGGTAAAGCGCGGCCTGAATGCGGCCGGCCTGAGCGGCGGGCGGGACGGCGGCACCCTTGCCGCGCAGCCAGTATTGCATCACCATCGAGATGCAGGCGGCGCCGCACCCGTTGGCCTGCTGCCGGACAAAGGGAACGTCCAGCCAGAGTCCCGCGCCCGCCGCCAGAGCGCCGGACAGCACCACCGCCAGCAGCGCCGGCATCATCCAAACGCCCGGCCGCCGAACCCATCGCATGGCGCTCAGTGGACCGCGATCAGCACAAGGACAGCAGCGCCCAGCGCGATCAGAATGTAAGTGATCTGCTGATTATTCAAAGCGCCGGCAGCAAAGTCTTTCTGCGCCTTGTCAGCCCGTGAGGCGAGCCGCGCCAGTTCCTGGTCGCTGAGCGAGGGTACGGCCTTTTTGATCTGGACGGGATCAAGATGAGCGGCCTTGAAAGACTTCTGCGCCTGCTCGGATGAGAAAAACTTGTTCACCCTGGCGATATTCTGCTGCCGCGTGCGGGCAGTGGAGACGGTCGCCTGTTGTAGTTCCGCAGGTGAAACAACGTGGTTCTGGGCCGCCGCCAGGGGAGATTGAAACGCAAACGCCAGGACAGCAATCAGGGAAGCGATGAGAATCCGGAAAGTCGGTGAACTCAAATTGATTCCTCCTTGTCGAACATTTATTGCCCCTCCCCGCAGAATTCATTCTAAGGGGTAACGCTACATTTCGACAAGCCGCTGCCTTTCGAGACAGGCCGGCTCGAAGGTTGATCAACACCATGAATGACTTGGAGGGAAAGGCCCGAGGCTCAGTAAATGCCTTTGACCAAGCCGCCGTCAATGGCGACGGAAACGCCCGTGATGTAACTGGCGCGCTCTGAAGCGAGAAAGACCACCATGTTGGCAAACTCTTCCGGCCGGCCCAGGCGGCCCAGGGGAACCTGGCGCGCCCAACGCTGCTGAATCTCGCCGGCATCGACCCCTTCGGCTTTGGCCAGCCTGCCGGAAAGTTCGTCGAGGCGCGAGGTAAGCGTATAGCCGGGGCAGACGTTGTTGATCAGGATGTTGTCTTTTCCATATTCATTGGAAAGGGTCTTCATCAGCCCGCTCACCGCCGAGCGGACGGAATTGGAGAGCACCAGATTGTCAATCGGCTGCTTCACCGATGCCGAGGTAATGGTGACGATCCGGCCCCATTTGCGCTTCTGCATCAGGGGCAGCACTTCGCGCACAAAGTAGAGGGTGCTCATCAGGTTCAGATTCACGCCCGCCTGCCAGTCTTCCACGGTGGTGTCGGAGAAAGGCTTGGCCGGGGGGCCGCCGGCGTTGGCCACGCAGACGTCCACGCGCCCAAAATGGTTCTGCGTTTCCGCCACAAAGGCCTGCACCTGCTCGTATACCGTCACGTCAACCGCACGCGCCAGGACTTCCGCGCCCGTTTCCTGCCGGATTTCCTCCGCCGCCCGGTTGATGTTCGATTCCGACCGCGAGCAGATGGCCAGCTTTGCGCCTTCGCGCGCGAGGCCCAGCGCAACGGCTTTTCCCAGTCCCTGGCTTGATGCCGCCACGATGGCGACGCGGTCTTTCAATCCCAGATCCATATTCGGGTCTCCCTGTCTGTGTGAGCTGCCTGCCGTCCAGCCCGGCTAACCTTTGCGCAGATAATCGTCCTGGCCGGTCAGCCAGTCCTGGCGGACGGGAACGAAGATTTCGAGGTTGAAGGTATCCTCAAGCGCCACAACTCCGTGCGGGACGTTCGATGGGATGTGCACAATCTCCCCTTTTCGAACGATCACTTCCTGCCCGCCGATGTCGAACTTCAGCGCGCCTTCCATGACGTAAGACATCTGCTCGTTTTCGTGGTGGTGGACGGGCACAGCACCGCCCTTGGCGATAGAAATCTGCGCCACCGTCATCTTTTCGCCGTTCACCACTTTGCGCCAGACGTTGGGGTTCATCTGCTCTTTTCGCACCGACTCCCAGGCAAACAACTGCATAGCCGCTCCTCCGGTTATTCCTGAAGTTTACAGGACAGCATTTTACATGCAGGGGCCGGGGTTTGGCGATAGAATATGCCGGGGTTGGGAACCGTTCGAAGATGTCCACAGAGTTCACCAGAACAATCGACTGGCTGGCGGTTGCGTATGCCGCGCTCTATTTCCCGGTCCCCTTCTACTGGCTGCTGCTGCATCCCGCGGTCAACACCTGGCGCCGCATCGGCTACCGTTCCTTCTGGATTGCGCTGCCGGTGTGGATTTTGATCGGGGTCCCTCTGGCCCTGATGGGAAATTTCCTGTTCGCCTACCGTTTGCCGCGCAACGCAGCGACTTATTGTTTGGGAGCGGCACTCCTGGCATTCACCTTCTGGGTCAGCCGCCGGGTGCATCAGGAATTCAGCTTCAAGAAGCTGGCCGGCCTGCCGGAATTGAATCCCGCCCATCCCCATCGTGGAATCGTGGACCAGGGCATCTACGCGTGGGTGCGGCATCCGCGGTATGCCAACATGATGCTGGGCTTTATTGCCTTCGGGCTGCTGACCGGCGCCTTGGGAATTTTTCTGCTGGCAATCGTCACCTTCCTGTTGTATTTAATAGTCACTCCGCTGGAAGAGCGGGAACTCCGGGAACAATACGGTTCCGAATACGAAATTTACGCACGCGCGGTGCCTCGGTTTTTCCCCCGTCTCCGGCGAAAGTCGCGGAAATCATCGTAATCTGGGAGGTTCCCATGCGAAGCTTGATTCAAGCGGTCCTGCTTGCGGGCCTCATGGTGTGGTCCTGGCCGCTGGCCGCACAGCAAGATCACAGTTGCTCAAATTATAAGATCATTGTCGGCTCTCCTGAAGACCAGCTGATGCTGGCCGTCAACGGGACTGACGATCCCAACGCCAAGGTTGCAGCCCTTGAAAAGTTTACCCAGGAACATCAGGATTCCAGCTACCTGCATTGCGCGGAACAACTGATCACCAGGAATGCCGTCAAGCTCAAGCAGTACGATCAGGCCATCGCCGCCGGCGAGAAGGCTGTGGCCGCAGGCTACCTGGATGTGCCTTTCCTCGAAGACCTCCTTCAGGCCTACCTGGCGACTGGCAAACCCAGCAGTGAAGCCTTCGACCTCATCATGAAGGCCCCCGCCCAGATCAAGGCGCAGTCGGTTGTTTCCCGGACTCCCACCGAAAGTGACGCACAGTATGCGGCCGCAACAAAGAGCGTCATGGAACGGGTCAAGAATGACACCGACTATATGGTCTATGCCTTCTTCGGGCTGCTGCCCCGCGTCACGGACCCCAGCCAGCAGATCAAGTTGATGGACCAGTTTACCCAGGCCTATCCCGAGGCCGCCCAGAAACAGGCCGGCCAGCTGAACTATCGTTATGCGGTCGCCTACACACAGATCAATCAGGTGGAAAAAGCCGATGAGTACGCAGAAAAGGCCATCGCCGCGAAACCCGACAACGTCCAGGCCCTGAACCTTGTGGCCTACGACTACGCCCTGCGGCGCCGCGTCCATCAGGACAAAGCCGCCGAGTACGCCAGGAAAGTCCTCACGCTGGTCCCTGCAAATAAGAAGCCTGAAGGAGTCTCAGACGAAGCGTTTAAGAGCCAGCAGGACACCCAGGAGGGCATGGCCCACCTGACGATCGGCTTTCTGGATCTTCAGAAAACCGGCGCGGCCCACCACACCGCCGGCGCTATCAAGGAGTTGACGCAGGCCACAGAACTCCTGAGCGCCATTCCGGAGTTGCAGGGCGAAGCCTACTATTTCCTCGGCTATTCCTACGAGGCTGCCTATCCGCCTGAACATCGCTCGGCCATGGCTGCGCTCGAGCACGCTATCAAAATCCAGAACTCCATGCAGGGCCAGGCCCGCGCACTGCTTGCCAAAATCAAGCTCGTTGCCCACTAGATCGGATTGCCGGGCGAACCCTCGCCGCGCAAATACCGCTGGACACCCGAAAGGGATCGCGGCAGGATGAAAAGAACTTTAAGTTTGCATCGGCCTGGGAGAAGCTTCGCCACCAGGAGCCAAAGGTGGCCCGGGACCGGAGAAAAGGGGCATAGATGAAGAAACTCGCATTAACACTTGCAGGAGCGCTTGTTCTGCTGACGGTTGCCTGCAGCCAGCAGCCTTCCAGCAGCAATTCTCAGTCAGGCGCGACGATGGAGCAAAGCCAGTCTGCCGCTCCCGCAGCGAACGCGAACAGCATTTCAGGGGAAATCATGGACAGCATGTGCGCGGGCATGGGCGGCCACGAGCAGATGCTGCAAAGTGGAAAAATCAAAAACGCCAGGGAGTGCACCCTCGAATGCGTGCGGATGGGCGCCACCTTCGTCCTTTATGATCCCGCCACAAAGGCCATCTATCAACTCGACGACCAGAAGACACCCGCGCAATTTGCCGGAGAAAAGGTCAATGTCAGCGGGTCCCTCGACGCCGCCACGAAAACGATTCACGTGGAGAAAATCACGGCTGTAACATCCTGAACCGCAACCGGCGCCGGCAGCGTGGCGCGCCTGCTTCCACTCTGATTCACCCAACAACCAGGACCCCTCTGCTCCCTTCGAATTCCCGTAACCGGAAGGGAGCAGAGGCTTACCCAAACGCGGCCGCTCACCGTTCGGCCTCAGCGGTGGGTTATAATGGCATGAATCCATCAAACGAACGGTGTTGATATGCGATACAACAACATTCTCGAGGCCATCGGCCGCACGCCCCTCATCAAACTCAACCGCCTGTCGCGCGGGTTCAAGGCACAGGTCTACGCCAAGTGCGACTATCTGAATCCCGGCGGGAGCGTCAAAGACCGGATTGGCATCTCCATGATGGAGGATGCTGAAAAGCGCGGATTGCTGAAGCCCGGGGGCACCATCATCGAAGGAACGTCGGGCAACACGGGCATGGGCCTGGCGCTGGGGGCCATCATCAAAGGCTACAAGGCCATCTTCACGATCACAGACAAGCAATCCAAAGAAAAGATCGATCTGCTGAAAGCCATGGGCGCCGAAGTGATTGTATGCCCCACAGCGGTGGCGCCGGAAGACCCGCGCAGTTACACCTCCGTGGCCAGAAAGCTCGCCAGCGAGATTCCGAACTCGTTCCACGCCAACCAGTACGATAATCCCGCCAACCCGGCCGCCCACCTTGCCACCACGGGACCGGAAATCTGGGAAGACAGTGAAGGGCGAATCACCCACTTCATCGCGGGCATGGGGACCGGCGGAACCATCACCGGCATCGGCCGCTATCTGAAAAAGCAGAACCCGGAAGTGAAGGTGATCGGCGTTGATCCTGTGGGATCGATCCTGCATGACTTCTTCCATAAAGGATCCGCGGGCAAGGCGGAAACCTATAAAGTGGAAGGGATCGGCGAAGATTTTCTGCCCAAAGCGCTCGACTTCAGCGTGATCGACGACATCGTGCAGGTCAGCGACAAGGATTCATTCCTCTGGACGCGCAAGCTGGCCCGCGGGGAGGCTATCTTTGCCGGCGGCTCGGCCGGCACGGCCATTGCAGGGACCATGAAGGTGCTTCCTTCGCTCACCGAAAACGATTTTGTGGTGGTCTTCATTCCGGACACCGGCATGCGATATCTGAGCAAGATTTACAACGACGAGTGGATGAGAGACAACCGCTACTTCGAGTCCGGACTGCCGCTGACCGCCGCCGACATTGTGCAGGCCAAGTCAGCCATGGGACAGCCGCGGGATATGGTGAAGCTGGCGCCCTCGGACTCGCTGGGCGAGGCGCTCGACAAAATGCAGGCCAACGACTTCTCGCAGCTTCCGGTGTTTGAAGACGACACGCCGGTCGGCGCTCTCTATGAAGATGACATCCTGGATTTAACTCTCCAGGGCAAAGACTTCAAGAAGCTGGCGGTGCGTGAAGCCATGCGCGAGGCTTTTCCGGTGCTGCCGCCTTCCGCTGTCATTGACCAGATCACCTCCTGCATCACGCGGGACTGCCCGGCCGTCTTCATCGACCTGGGCGAACACCGGTACGAGATTCTGAGCAAGTATGATCTTCTTCACGCGATTGCGCGCCTGATGAGGCAGCCGCAGTAAAGGCGCTGGTTCGAAGTTTGACAATTCCCTGCTTGCATCTGAGAATGCTATTGAATCCAAAGGGAAAGAATTTCCGGGAGATATTATGAGCACGAGAGTCAGTCCGCAGCAGGTGCTGGAGGCGCTGAAGGGCGTCGAGGATGCTGCGCAGCGCAAAGACATTGTTTCGCTGGGCTACGTGAAGGACATTGAGGTCACGTCCGATCGCACGGTGATTGTGATTGAGATGAAAACAGCCGCCCCTCCGAAGGCGAATTCCCAGCTTGCCGCTGCCATTCGCAAGGCGGTTGAAGCGATTGGCGTTCCGAAGGTGGAAGTTGAAATCGCCACTCCGTCGGCTTCTCCGCCGAAAACACAATCCAACCTGATCCCGCAGGTCAAAAACACCATCGCCGTGGCCAGCGGCAAAGGCGGTGTTGGGAAATCCACCGTGGCTGCCAACCTTGCCGTGGCGCTCCACCGGCAGGGCGCAAAAGTCGGCCTGATGGATACGGACGTTTACGGACCCAGCGTTCCCGCCCTGATGGGCGGCAAGCAGGAACCGCACGTCGTGGAAGGCAAACTCGAGCCGCCGGTGGAATGGGGCATCAAGATCATCTCCATGGGCTATTTCCTTCCGGAAAACGAGGCCGTCATCTGGCGCGGCCCCATGCTGCACAAGACCATACAGCAGTTTCTGGGCGACGTGAACTGGGGCGAACTCGACTACCTGGTGATGGACCTTCCGCCGGGAACGGGCGACATCCAGCTCAGCCTTTCGCAGACCATTCCCCTCACCGGGGCCGTCATCGTTTCCACGCCGCAGGACCTGGCGCTCGACGTGGCCTGGAAAGCGATCGCCATGTTCAAAAAATTGAACATCCCCATTCTGGGAATCGTCGAGAACATGAGTTATTATGTGTGCCCGCACTGCGGCGTCCGCGAAGATATTTTTGGGCACGGCGGGGCCAAAGAGGCGGCGGAGCGCTTGGCGATTCCGTTTCTGGGTGAAATTCCGCTCGATCCGAAGATTCGTATCCAGAGCGACGCGGGGCGGCCTGTTGCGCTCGATCTGAATTCACCGCTGGCCGAAGCTTACCAGTCCATAGCCAGGGCCATGGCGGAACAGGTAACCCGCGCCGGCGAACAGATTCCGCAAATAATGACGGAGTGAGGACGTGGCCTTAACTCCCAGAACGATCCGGCTGCACGGCGAAGGCAACGATCTGGTGATTGAATGGGCGGATGGACACCATAGCTCATATTCCTACCAGTACCTTCGTGACCGCTGCCCCTGCGCTACGTGCCTCGATTCCGAGCCCGCACCCTCCTGGGAGTCCGGTCCGCTGCCGATGTTCGGCTCCGGACCGCTGAAGCCGGAGAAAGCGGAGCTGGTGGGTCGCTACGCTTTGCAGATTTATTGGAGCGACGGGCATTCTTCCGGCATCTATACTTTTGATTATTTGCGGGACCTTTGCCCGTGCGCCGATTGCGAGTCGGCGCGTGAGAATGTCCAGTAACGGGGCGTTACCGGTTTGAACAATCATGGCTTGCAGCAGGCTGAACCGCGCGTATTGCGTCAGGGCCAAGGCTTTGCCCTGACGCGCGTGCGCGAATCCGGAAAAAGTTGACGGGGGAGTAACTCATGGTTATCACTCGGACTTCTTCGATACTTCTAGGGATGGCTTTCGTGTGTCCCTTACTTGTCCTCGCGGTTTCCGGCAGACCTCCCTCGCGCTCTTCCGCCCACGGGCTGCTGGTGGTGGCCAACAAGGGCAGCCACACCCTGGGCATCGTGGACCCCGTGGCCGGCCGGGAAATTACCGCCATCACGGAAACCGGCATCACCGGGCACGAAGTGATTGTGTCGCCGGACGGCAGGACCGCGTACGTTCCAATCTACGGAAATTCCGGAGTCGGCAGTCCGGGAACCGACGGCCGCACGATTGATGTGATCGACCTCGCCAGCCGGAAGGTGGTTTCCACCATCAACCTCGGCCGCCCCATGCGCCCGCATTGCGCCAAGTTCTCTCCCACCGACGGTCTCCTCTACGTTTCCACGGAACTGGCGGACAGCGTCACCATCATCGATCCGAAAACCAACAAGGTGGTGGGCTCCATTCCCACCGGGCAGCCCGAATCGCACATGTTCGCTTTTTCCCATGACGGCCGGCGCATTTACACCGCCAACGTGGGCCCGGGAACGGTCTCCGTGCTCGACGTGGCGGCGCGAAAGACCCTGGCCATTATTCCCATCAGCAAAGAAACCCAGCGAATCGCCGTTTCAAGGGACGACCGCTACGCTTTTACCTCTGACCAGAAGAGCCCTCGCCTGGCCGTGATCGATACAGCCGCCAACAAGGTGGCTCGCTGGGTGGAACTGCCCGGCATCGGCTACGGAACCGCAGCCACGCCCGACGGCCGCTACCTGGTGGTTGCGGTGATCAACAAGAACAAGGTTGCGGTGGTTGATCTGAAGACCTGGAAGGTGGTCCACACCCTTGACGTTCCGGCCGCGCCCCAGGAGGTTGTGGTCCGGCCCGACGGCGGCGTCGCCTTCGTTTCCTGCGACCACAGCCGAAAAATCGCCGTCATCAACCTTAAGACCTGGAAGGTTGAAAGGGAGATCGATGCCGGCCCCGTGTGCGACGGCATGGCCTGGGCGGCACGCCCATAAGCGGCGGGATGGTCGAAAAATGCGTGGGAACAGTTTCAGCCGCCCATCACCCAATCTCAATGAAAATTAATACTTTGGCTCTATGAGTCGGCCTTGGTGCGCTCTTGACGGCGTTTTTTGGCATGTGTTATAAGTCTAGGACTAAGGACTTACCGTTAGGCTGGTCTGTGCAATCGTTCCAACCAATTACTGGTTCCAATCTTGAGGATGTCCGGGCCTCTGCCGCCAAGGTGGGCAACTGCCCGGATGCGAGGGAGCAAAAATGACCCTTCTATCTGTTCTTCTGCTGTTGATTTCACCGGTGGTTTTCGTCGTGGGCCTGGCGATCCGGCCCAAGTTCCTGATCAATGCTTACAGGCGCTTTCGACAGGCGATGACCCGCACACTGGGAAGCTGTGACGCATCCGCGCGGCCCGCAACCCATGGCGCCGGCTCAAGGTTCTGGTCCCCGCGTTGCCTGGTTGTGAAAGCTTCGATCACCGGCGCAGCCCTGACGCTGCTGAGCGCAACAGCCGCTTTTGCCCAGACGGGCGAACAGGCTGCGGGTGAAGCCGATCTGAAGCTCCCTGATTTCACCAAGGTCGACTTCCTGGGAATGACCGGGCATCACCTGCTGCTTTACGGCATCTTTTTCTGCTTCCTCGGCTTGCTGTTTGGCCTCGTGATGTACACCCGGCTCAGAAATCTTCCCGTCCACCAGTCCATGGCGGAGATCTCCCAGTTGATCTGGGAAACGTGCAAGACGTACCTGGTGCAGCAGGGCAAGTTCCTGTTTCTGCTTTGGGTCTTTATCGCCGCTATCATCACCCTTTACTTTGGAGTGCTCCTCCATTACACAGCCTTTCGCGTGAGCATCATCCTGGCCTTCAGCGTGCTGGGCATCATTGGGAGCTATGGCGTTGCCTGGTACGGCATTCGCGTGAACACTTTTGCCAATTCCCGCACGGCCTTCGCCAGCCTGGAAGGCAAGCCGTATCCCGTCTATCAGATCCCTGTAAGCGCCGGCATGAGCGTGGGCATGATGCTCATCAGCGTTGAGCTGCTGATGATGCTGGTGATTCTGCTCTTTGTCCCCGGCGACTACGCCGGGCCGTGCTTCATCGGCTTCGCGATTGGCGAGTCGCTGGGCGCCGCGGCGCTTCGAATTGCCGGCGGCATCTTCACCAAGATCGCGGACATCGGCGCCGACCTGATGAAGATCGTCTTTAAGATCAAGGAGGACGACGCGCGCAACCCGGGCGTCATCGCCGACTGCACGGGTGACAACGCCGGCGACTCGGTCGGGCCCAGCGCCGACGGCTTTGAGACTTACGGCGTGACCGGCGTGGCGCTGATCGCCTTTATCCTGCTGGGGGTCAAGAGTTCGGTCATCCAGGTGCAACTGCTGGTATGGATCTTCGTGATTCGCATTGTGATGCTGGTGGCCGCGGCGGTCGCTTATTACCTCAACGCTGCCTACGCCAAGGCCCGGTACCAACACGCTGAAAAGATGAACTTTGAGTCGCCGCTCACCTCTCTGGTATGGCTCACCTCGTTTGCTTCCATCGGCCTCACCTATCTGAGTTCGGCCTTCATCATCCCCGACGTCGGCGGCGACCCCACGCTCTGGTGGAAACTTTCGACCATCGTCTCCTGCGGAACGCTGGCCGGTGCGCTCATCCCCGAACTGGTCAAAGTTTTTACGTCCACCGAATCCCGGCACGTGAAAGAAGTGGTCATTTCAGCCCGGGAAGGCGGAGCGTCGCTCGACATCCTGTCCGGGTTCGTCGCCGGCAATTTCTCCGCCTACTACCTGGGTCTCACCATGATGGTGCTGATGGCCATTGGTTCCTGGGTCAGCGTGCACGGGCTGGAAAGCATCATGCTGGCCGCACCGGTGTTCGCTTTCGGCCTGGTGGCTTTCGGCTTTCTGGGCATGGGCCCGGTGACGATTGCGGTGGATTCTTACGGGCCGGTGGCGGACAACGCCCAGTCGGTTTACGAACTGTCGCTGATCGAGCACGTTCCCAACATTGAGCAGGAAGTGAAACGCGACTTCAACATGGACGTGAATTTTGAGCAGGCCAAGGAGATGCTGGAAGCCAACGACGGCGCCGGCAATACATTTAAAGCCACGGCCAAGCCCGTGCTGATCGGCACGGCGGTGGTGGGAGCCACAACGATGATTTTTGCCACCATCATGGCCCTCACCAACGGCCTGACGGCGAACGTCGACAAGCTCTCGCTGCTCCACGCGCCCTTCGTCCTGGGTCTGGTTTCCGGCGGCGCCATCATTTACTGGTTCACCGGAGCGTCAACCCAGGCTGTCACCACCGGCGCCTATCGCGCCGTGGAGTTCATCAAGGCCAACATCCGGCTGGAGGGCGTGGAAAAGGCGTCAGCGAGCGACAGCAAGAAGGTTGTCGAGATCTGCACCAAGTATGCGCAAAAGGGCATGTTGAACATCTTCATCGCGGTATTCTTTGCGACTCTGGCCTTCGCTTTCCTCGACCCGTTCTTTTTTATTGGCTACCTGATTTCGATTGCTATCTTCGGCCTGTATCAGGCCATCTTCATGGCCAATGCGGGCGGCGCGTGGGATAACGCCAAGAAGATTGTTGAGGTGGAGCTTAAAGAAAAGGGAACACCGCTGCACGACGCAACCGTGGTGGGTGACACGGTGGGCGATCCCTTTAAGGACACCTCGTCCGTGGCGCTGAACCCGATCATCAAGTTCACAACCCTGTTTGGTCTGCTGGCCGTGGAACTTGCGGTCCAGCTGACAGCCACCAACGGAGCGGGTTTGACGCACACCCTGGCGGCCCTGTTCTTTGCCATTTCGTATTACTTTGTCTACCGCTCGTTCTACGGGATGCGGATCGGGACAAACTAGAAAGCCCAGGCTGCGACTGAGTAAGCCGGGGTGGACCCTCACAACCGGAGCAGGAAGGTCGGGCGCTGGCCCTGGGGAAAGGCCCTCGGCTAAAGTCCCTTGGCTTCGTCCTTGATCTTCTTAGCCAGTTTCTCGGCCTGCCCCGCCTTCTTCACGATTTCCAGCGAAAGCACGTTCTCGTTGGATTTTTCGATCTCAGTCTGGAGCGATTTGGCAAGTTCGGCAAGGTCCTGGGCGTGCTGCTTCAACTTCTTGAAGTTGTAATCCAGCAGGGCTTTTTTCCGCTTCTGGCTGCTCTTCGGGAAGGTCTCCGGCGACGGAGACTGAGCAGGAAAGCGATTCTGGCCTGGAAACTGCTGCTGGGTGCTGGGAAACCCTCCCGGAGTTTGGCCAAGCGACTGCCCGCTCGTACAGGGAGGCCCACCCGAAAGTCCCAGGAATGCAAACGTCACTGTTATGATGAGGGCCTTCTTTGCCTTTCCTGAACGGAACCACGGCCTTGGAGAGAGCTGGGCAATACGTGCCATGACCATACACCCCTTTCCGGCACTGCATCGCAGGACCGGCTGATAATCGGCAATTGAACCTTTCCTTCATTTTAAACACCCGTCCTCAAACATACAATTTGTAATCAATGGAGTTTCTTGCGGACGTCACACACGCGAACGGTTGCGCCCGCCGGCCGCAGCGAAGACAGCTTTATGTTGAATTTGAATCGATGGGCCGGGACGGAGGTTAGTGGCCGCTTTCCAGGAATTCGACGCCGTAAACTTTGCTGCGATTGCCTTTCGTTTCGCTGCAACTAACCACGCGGGCGCGAACCTCGATGTTTTCACCCGTGCTGTTGTAAGGGCAGGTCACCATAATCCCATGGCCGGCCTGATAGCTCTTTTCGCTGACGAAACAGAACCCACCCTTGGAGATGTTCTCGCTCCTCGTGATCTCAACGCCGCCGTCGTAGTCACAAATCCTCACCGGCAGCTGCAGAGAGACGCGCCTGAATCGCCTTCGCTCATTTCCCGTGGCAGATGGGGACTCCGTGTTTGCCTGAGGCTTCTTCGCTGCCCCCGGCGGTTCCGGCATGGTGATCTGCTTTTTCGTGTGCGACCATTGGGAGGTCGCGCCGCAGGATTCGCAATGTTTGCTCAGGATTCCGGAAGTTTCGAGGACTTCCACCTCCACCAGGGAAACAGGAAACAGTTTGACCTGCCCGCACTTCCGGCATTCCAGCAGGGCATTGGATTTCTCGACTTCTCCGTCCCGTAACGGTGGGAACTGAATGCCCCAGATGTCCTCGCCGGGGTGCAGATATTCCACACCATAATCCCCGCCCTGTTCGGAAACAGGCGAGACGGGGCCCACCACGCGAAAATCGGAGGACCGCCGGCCCATCCTGTTGGTAATGCGGACGGTCTGGTCAGATTCCAGCCTGCGGTTAGCCCGGATGCGCCCCCCGTGACGATTGAGCACCAGCGTCTGGGCCTCCGACTGAAACGCCCTCCCTTTGGCATCCTTGCCCTCCACCAACAGAGGGAGGGTTAACAAGAGGCGGTCCGATCGCCGCTTTTCTTTCGCCATAGCTGCGCCAGTCCAAGATGGGACTACTGAACGGTTAGTTTATGTGCAACAGCTACAAACCCGCAAGCAGTTCTAAAGGTTAACTCTGCTATGCCGATAAAAAGAACGGTGGAAAAAGTGCGCCGGCCTGATGCAGTTCAACATCCCAGCCAGGCTCGGCCACCCGCCTGTGAATTGAACATCATATCAAGCTGGAGGGGCGCCCACGGGGCGCAATCCCTGCACCGCAAATACTGCGGTCAACGAATCCAGGAGGCACGATTTGTGGGGAAAGAAAGAAGCTGTTATTGAACACAAGGCACGGCAAAGCGAGCGAATCAGCCTGGCCCTGCCCATCCAAGTGACCGGGAGCAACCTTTTTGGTGACGTCTTCATGTGCGAGGGCTGGACCGAAGTGGTCGCCCAAAATGGCGCCCGAATCCGCCTGAAGCAAAGTCTGGCCCCGGACCAGGAAATTACAGTTCTCTGCGCGGAGACCGGCAAAGAGGCGGTGGCGCGGGTGGTCGGCCGGATCAATGGGAAATCGAAGGAAAATGTCTATGGCATCATGCTGTTAAACCCGGAGACGCCCCCCTGGGGTATTAACTTCCCGCCCAGGGCATATTCAGCCGGCGCTGTGGGCAGGATTGTTCTGGAATGTCTGGCCTGCCACACGCGTGAACTTGTCTATCTGGACGGATTTGAGTTGGAGGTCCTTGAATCCAGCGAAAACCTGTCGCGCTTTTGCAGGCGGTGCACCGACTCTACAATTTGGAAAAAGTCCTTTGACCCACCGACGCCTCTCCCGCCGGAAACTGAAACTTCTCCCGAAAACGGGCAGGAGCGCCGCCGCGAGCCACGCCGCGAGGTGCGGACAATAGCCTGCATCCGAAGCCGTGAGTTTGGAGAAGACCTGGTCAAGGTCCGCAACGTCTCCCGCACCGGACTCTGTTTTGAGGGCCACCGGGGTTATGAAAAGGACTGGAAAATCGAGGTGGCCATTCCCTTTTCATCCGGCGGTGGAAACATTTTTCTCTCGGCGCGGATCGCCCGCGTCCAGAACATTCCTTCAGGCTCCCACACTCTTTTCGGCATCGAATACATTCGCCATTAGCCATGCCGTGTCCTGCCGGCGTTTGCCCGGGCTCTGTGCTGAACCTGAGAGTATCTCGCTGAAAACAGGCTGGCTATGATTCCTGTGACAGTCTCACTTCTGTCACACCCCTGGCGAAATGTGAGACTTGTAATCTGCTTTGCCGCAAATCCCGGAATCCCCTTAAACCGCGGCGAATTCCTGTCACCATGGCCAATTCGCCGGTGAACCGGCCACGCAGTCGTGGTATGATTCCCGCATCGATCCAGAGGATGGTAATCTTTGTTCGGGGTAGCGTCAAGCCACGGAGGACCATCGCATGAAAGACAAGGATGAGAAACCGACGCGAAGAGACTTCCTGGGGCGGATGGCCGTGGGGATTGCGGGCATCACAGGCAGCAACCTGGCTCCCTCGGCTGTGGAGAAAACATTGGCGGCAACAACAACACAAGACATGATCTACCGGGAGCTTGGGCGCAGCGGCGAAAAGGTTTCACTGCTGGGGCTGGGTGGTTTTCACATCGGCATGCAGTCCAGCGAGGCAGGAGAGCATCCGCCTTGTCCGCACCGCGATTGACCACGGCGTCACCTTTATGGACAACTGCTGGGACTATAACGACGGCGTCAGCGAAGTCCGCATGGGCAAGGCGCTCCGGGACGGTTACCGCCAGAAGGTCTTTCTGATGACCAAGACCGACGCCCAGGTAAAAGGCGCCTGGAACAAGCAGCTCGATGAATCGCTCAAGCGCCTCGAGACCGACGTGATTGACCTGATCCAGTTCCATGAAGTGATCCGCTCGGGCGATCCGGACCGCATCTTCGGGCCGGACGGCGCCTTCGAAGCTGCGCTGGCCGCACGCAAAGCAGGCAAGGTGCGGTATATCGGCTTCACGGGCCACAAGGACCCTGCCTTCCACCTGAAGATGCTGAACACGGGCTTCCAGCACGGGTTTACCTTTGACGCCGTCCAGATGCCCCTGAATGTTCTCGACCCGCATTATCACAGCTTCGTGAAAGAGGTTGTCCCCGTCTGCGTGAAGCACGGCATCGGGGTTCTGGGCATGAAGCCGCTGGCGGACGGAGCCATTCCCCGCAACAATGTGCTTTCGGCCATCGATTGCCTGCACTATGCCATGAACCTGCCAACCTCCGTGGTGATCAACGGCTGCGAAACTTTGGAACGCCTGAACCAGGGCCTCGAAGCGGTACGCACCTTCAAGCCTATGAGCGAAAGCCAGGTGGCCGCACTGCTGGACAAAACCGCAAAAGCCGCCGCCCATGGAGGGCTGGAACCCTTCAAGACCTCACACCAGTACGACGGCACCTATCAGAACCCCCAATGGCTTGGCTAGCGGACACTTCCAAAGGAGGAAGACTGATGAAACTGAGAGTAGGTTTGGGCGTCATGGTCCTCTGCGCATTGACGGTCTCGCTGCCCGTCCTTGCCCAGAAGCATCCTTCAATCGATCCTGCCGCGCATGAAACAAATGCAAAACAGCTCCATTCGCTTCTCGGCGGCAACGGAAAGGTTCTGATCCTCGATGTGCGCGCCCCCCAGGAATACGACAGGGGCCACTTACCCGAAGCCGTGAACGTTCCAATCGATGCCCTCGGCCGGAAGATCAAACAGATGCAGGTGTCAAAAACCACGACGATCGTTACCATGTGCGACCATGGAGGACGCAGTTCGCGGGCCGCCATGGAGCTTCAAAAAATGGGCTATCACGCTACGTCCTTCTGCCGGATTGACTCCTGGCGAAAGGACGGTTACAAAATCACGAAGGGAAACGCAAAGTCAGACTCCGAATAGAAGCTGACGGGATGGCCCATGTCCGCCGTGGCCGGTCCGGGACCGGCCATCTGGAACAAGGCATCATGGAATGCGGCAAAGGGCTGTGTCCCAAAGCCAACTTCAGGCAAGCCATTGAAAATTAAGGAAACTTTTGTTGAATTCCCTAACGCACGCGGCAAGTTGCTGCGCGGCATGCTCCACCGGCCGGCCGGCACGCGAGGAGGAGCGCCGGAAGTCGTCTTTTTCCACGGCTTCACTGGCGACCGCATGGAATCGCACTGGATTTTTATCAAGTGCGCCCGCGCCCTGGCACGCGAGGGGATTGCCAGCCTGCGATTTGATTTCTTTGGCTCCGGCGAATCCGAAGGGTCTTTTCACGAAGCCACCCTGCAAAGCGAAATTGCAGACGCCCGGGCGGCAGTCCGCTTCATGCAGCGCCGGAAAGGCATCGATCCGGCCAGGCTGGGGCTTTGCGGCCTCTCACTGGGAGGATGCGTGGCGGCCTGTGTCGCCTCCGCAGCAAAGGCCAACGCTCTGGTCTTGTGGAGCGCCGTGGCGCACCCTGCCATCCTCCAGCAGCTTTCAAAGAAACGGGCAAAACCATCGCCCCATAATGCCGGCAATTTTGAATATGACGCGCGTGAAATCTCCGCACGGTTCCTGAAGGATGCTCCAAAGGTCAACCCACTGACCGCCATCCGCCGGTTCACAAAGCCAACCCGGATCATTCATCCCGGCAAGGACGAGACCGTGCCACGCTCCCATGCGGAGGATTTCCTGCGAGCCTCGGGAGCCAGAATCAAAGAAAAGGTCATCATCCCCGGCGCGGACCACACCTTCACCTCCATCGCCTGGGAGTCTGCCGTGATCGGGCAAACCGTGGAATGGTTTCGGCGTTACCTGTAGGGATCGGATTCAATCGACAACGCGATGGTCGCAGGCGGGACTGAAATCCAGTTCTCTTCCGGCCGGGCTCACTTTTCTTCCGGCCAGTGGAAGATCTTCTGGAACATTTCTTTTCCGCCGGCCACAGCCGCCACCACAACCAGCACTCCCATGGTGGCAAAGCTGACGGTAAAACCCACAAGCACGACCTGACGTGCAAAATCGAGCACTGTCAGCGCCATGGCGCTGAAGAACATGACCAGCGCTCCTTTGGTGAATCTGGCGATCAGCGACGCCCGCGGTATCCCTTCCCGCAGCACCGCCATGTGGACCAACACCGAGATCCGATTGGAAAGGAAGAGTCCGATCGCGAAAATGACAAAGCAACCACCCACTCGCGGCAGGAAAAAGATGGTGTGTTCAAGAAGGCTTGAAAGGACGGTCAGTTTCAACGTTGCCAGCGCCCCGTAAACAAACACGATGAACACCGCGATAAACACCAGGTTTCCGACGTAGTTGAACAGGGCATCCCGCACGTCGGCTTTCGACATCGCCTTTTGCCATCGCATTCGCGGCAGGTAATGGTGCATGCGAAAAATCATGCAGAGCTGAATGACAATCCGCTTGGCCAGCCAGGCGACAAACCATCCCACCGCCAGCAGCAACAGTGACGCCGCGATGCGCGGCAGGTAGCTCAGTATTTCAAAAAACACCTGATCGACCAGTTTCGAGATCATCTGTTTCACGTTTCAGTCTCCTCGTGGCCAAACTTGAAAAGAGATGCGACGAAGGACGGCCGTTCTTCGTATTCCTTGACCCACAGGACGGCGCAAGGGGCGCCTTCAGTGATCTCACGGGTAAGCGATTTCCCCAGCAGAAGCTGCAGGAAGTCGCCGGTTCGCGCTCCCATCAGTACCAGGTCGGCTTCCCGGGCTTTTCTCAGGATTGCCCGCAACACGTCAGTTTCGTGGATGGCCTCCACTTCTGCTTCCAGCGAATTTTCGCTGACCACTTTTCGGATATCTTCCAGTCTTTCATCCCGTTCGGGGAAAGGGACTTCCGGCTCAAACACCACGGCGATCTTGATGGAGCAGTTGTAGTAATCCTTGAACGCCTGCGCCATTTCCACGGCCAGCCGCGTGTGAATGTCCGATCCGAAGGGAATCAGAACACTGCGAATGCCTTCCTTTGGAAAGGTGCCGTGGAGCACCGCGGTTTCAGTGGGAGAATTCTGGACCACCATATCGACCGCCGTCGAAAAGAATCTCTCGAGGAACGTGGGCTGCTTCTCTCTCACCTGGACAATCAGGTTGCACTCTTCCTCTTTCGCCGTGTCCACGATGCCATGGGAAAGCTTGTGTGAGACACGCACAATCGAGCGGACCGGAATGCCGCGCGCGATCGCCATCCAGCAGGCTTCATCCAGCAGTTCCTGGGAAGCAGCGGATTCCGTCAGGCCGGCTCGCAGGGGCTCGCGCTCCTCCACCTCGACAACGTGCAGGAAGATGACCTCAGCGTTGTGCTTCTTGGCCATCACAAAAGCCGCTTCCGCCAGGCTTGGAAGGGTGTCCTTATCGGAAACACAGGCCAGCACCCGGTATTCCTTGCGTTCCAGGCGTTCCAGGGCAAGAACTTTACGTTCGTGCGCAAGTTCGCGGGAACCCGAGTACAACTTGTAGATCACCACGCCTGCAACAATCCAGGCGACGGTCACAATCCACGCTTTGAGGCTGTAGGTAAACATGTAGAGCGCCAGACCGAGGTTACAGACAATCCCCGCGATGGACAGGTACGGGAACAGCGGAACAAAATATCCCCGGTCGAGGTCCGGCTTCTTCTTGCGCAGCTTGATCAGGGCGATGTTCACCAGCAGAAAGATGAGCAGGAACATGACGTCCGAGGCCGTGGCCACGTCCTCGATGGGGAGCGAAACGGCCATGCCAATAACGATCAGGAGCGACAGGACAATCGCCCAGTGCGGTGTATTTCTTTTGGGGTGAACGCGGCTGAAGAAGCCGGGAAAATTCCGGTCCCGTCCCATCGCAAAGGCCATGCGGGAAGAAGAAAAGACCGTGGCGTTCAGGGCCGACATGGTGGAAATCAGCCCCGCCACCAGGATCATCAACGCGCCGCCCCGGAAAAAGTGGCGCGCCACGTTCACCAGGGCAATCTCTTTCTGTGCGCCCAGGTAGTCCCATGCCGTCACGCCCTGAGGAGGATGGACGGCCCCCAGAGCGACAAACGCGACCAGCAGGTAGATGGGAATCACAATAATAAGCGAATAGAACACCGCTTTTGGAATGTTTCGTTTCGGGTCCTTAATCTCTTCCGAGCTTTGGGCGATGATCTCATAGCCCTCGAAGGCGATAAACGTCAGGCCCATCGCCTTGATCACTCCACTCCATCCGTTCGGCATGAAGGGTGTGAAACCCGCCGTTTCCCAGTGGGGCTGGTGCAAGACGAATCCAATGCCAAGAACGATGAAGATGAGGAGGATGACAATCTTGGTCCCGGTGACGATGTTGCCGACTTTGCCCGTTTCAGACGCCCCGCGGAAGTTAATATAGGCAAACAAAACGGCAACAGAAACCGCCAGCAGTTTCTGGGGCGGAAGGAACGCCCAGTGGGGCACCTGGTAGCCCATTTCGTTCAGGACGTATTCAAAATAGGCCCCGAATCCCAGCGCGTACACGCTGCAGGCAACGGCGTGCGCAAACCAGTCCATCCACCCGGAAAGAAAGCCGCTCCAGCGCGGCAGGGCTTCCTTGGTCCAGCGATACCCGCCGCCGGCATCGTGATAGCACGACCCCAGCTCAGCGTAGGACATCGCCGTGAACAGCGTGACCACGCCATTCAGCGCAAAAGCCAGAATCAGCGCCGGCCCGGCCACTCCGGCCGCAATGCCGGTCAGGACAAAGATCCCGGCTCCGATCATGGCGCCTACGCCGATCAGGGTGGCATCCAGCAGGGTCATTTCCCGGCTCAGCCGGACTTCTGTCTGAAACTTAGCCATGGAAGATCACTCTGGCCGGAGAGGGTCGTTGGGTTTGTTCCGCATCGCACCCAGTCCGGCTTCGGTCGATTCCAGCAACTGGCTGAGGGTGTCTCGATTCTCCGACGCTCTCCTCTGCCAGAGCATACCAGCTTGCCGGGCCAGGTCCTGACCGCCGGGGAAAAACGGCAGGCGGTTCGACTGGCCCTTTCAGCAGACCGCCGGAGAATTCTGACACAACCCGCCGTTGTATGCAAAAGCTCTGATGAGATTTAGTTCAGGGGTCGATTGTCTGACCGGGTGATGCAGATGCGCCGATTCGTTTCCAGCGTCCCGTTGGGAACCATCCCGTAAAGAAGATGCTGCCTGGGGGAAGCAATCTCCCAAGAAAGGGCGTAGGCTGTAGAAGGAGAGGAGTGGCGATGCGAAAACGAATTATGACCCCAGTGACTCGAGACGCCGCGCACGCGGATCAGGATTGGCTGGATTTGGAGCAACTGGCTCAGGTGGAGGTTACCTCAGAGGATCCTGCATATCCGCTGGAATCGGCGCTCGTGCCAGGCGCAGAAGGAAGCTGGCGCGCTGCCGGGTCTGGCAAGCAGACCCTCAGGCTCATTTTCGATCAAGCACAGCGGCTCGAACGGATCCGGCTGGTTTTTGAAGACCACGAACGGGAGCGGACACAGGAGTTCACCTTGCGCTGGTCCCCTGATGGCGGGAAGTCCTGGCATGAAATCGTCCGTCAGCAATGGAACTTCAGCCCCACGGGAACGGT
Organism: uncultured Acidobacteriota bacterium; assembly: GCA_963731705.1. Classification (GTDB taxonomy): domain Bacteria; phylum Acidobacteriota; class Terriglobia; order UBA7540; family UBA7540; genus SCRD01. The sequence continues at coordinate 281,344 of CAVSWQ010000044.1, read as the reverse complement.
CAAAGAAGTCGAGGATTATCACGTCGATCTTTCGGGCGTTACCATTCTCCAGTTGGATATCGAGCCGAACAAGAGCGGAGGGGAGGCCCGCGCGTCACTTGAGGAACTGCGCCTGGCCTGACTTCACCGCGTCATAAGGCCGGCGATCATCGTGCAGATCCCTGGGAATCCATGCCCGCTCGAAAACCAATCGGGTTCTTGCCGGCTGGGCCACACATGTTTTTCAAACCTTTTGGCCTTCCTGAAACACCGGAGCCTGTTCCGGCTGACCGCCTGATTTCAACAAGTACCTCGTTCCCGATATAATGCCCTTGTAAGAGGTTGAAGGGATCAAACCTAAGTGTTGGGGCACCGCAAGAAAAGCTGGATTCTGGCGCTGGCCATCGTGTTGGCCGCTGCGGCCTGGCTTTGGCATCCCTCGGCTGGCTTTATCAAACAAGGAGTTATGTCCATGACAGAGGCTGGGGAGCAACAGGCATCGCACCGCTACACCAATCATCTTATCCAGGAAAGCAGTCCCTATCTGCTGATGCACGCCCACAATCCGGTGGACTGGTATCCCTGGGGACAGGAAGCCTTTGATCTGGCCAGGCGCGAAAACAAGCCCATCTTTCTTTCCGTCGGCTACTCCACCTGCCACTGGTGCCACGTGATGGAGCGCGAATCGTTCACCAACCCGGAAATCGCGCGCCTCATGAACGAAAACTTTGTGAACATCAAAGTGGACCGCGAAGAGCGCCCGGACGTCGACAAGGTCTACATGACCTTCGTGCAGGCCACCACCGGCAGCGGCGGCTGGCCCATGTCGGTTTTCCTCACGCCGGACCTCAAGCCCTTTTTTGGCGGCACTTACTGGCCGCCCGTTGACCGCTATGGCCGCCCGGGCTTCAGCACCGTCCTCGAACGGGTCTCTGGCGCGTGGAAGAAAGACAGAGCGCGCATTGAACAATCCGCCGACGACGTGGTCGAGCAGCTTGAAAAGTCCGTCAACGCACCCACGCCCGAAAAGGCCAGCCTCACCGACGCAACGCTCGGCCGCGCCTATCAGCAGATCAAGTCCGGATACGATCCCGCAAACGGCGGGTTTGGCGGCGCGCCCAAGTTTCCCCGCCCCGTCGTCTTCAATTTCCTTCTGCGCTATTACGCTCGAACGGGCGACCAGGCCGCGCTCCAGATGACGCTCCACACCCTGCACGCCATGGCGGACGGCGGCATTCATGACCACCTGGGCGGCGGGTTCCACCGCTACTCGGTGGATGCGAAGTGGCATGTGCCGCACTTTGAAAAGATGCTTTATGACCAGGCGCAACTGGCCATCGCCTATCTCGAGGCCTACCAGATTACCCACGATCCGGTTTACGCCGGCACGGTGCGCGACATTCTGGATTATGTCCTGCGCGACATGCACAGCGCCCATGGCGGCTTTTTCAGCGCCGAGGACGCCGACAGCCAGATTGAAAAGGGCAAGCCGGAACACGGCGAGGGAGCTTTCTACCTGTGGACCGCCGCCCAGATCGAGGACGTTCTTGGCCGCGACGCCGCGCAGATTTTTGACTACACATACGACGTCAAGCCCGATGGCAACGTCGCCCCGCAGAACGATCCCCAGGGAGAATTTACGGGAAAGAACATCCTCCAGATGTCGTATTCCGTGGACGAAACCGCCAAGCATTTTGGCAAATCACCTGATGATGTCCGCGCCGCTCTTGCCCAGGCCCGCAGCAAGCTGCTGGCAGCCCGCGACCAGCGCCCGCGGCCGCCGCTGGACGACAAGGTCCTGACTTCCTGGAACGGCCTGATGATTTCCGCCTTCGCGCGCGCCGGGCAGGTTCTCAATGAGCCCGCCTACATCCAAACGGCCCAGGGTGCCGCGGACTTTATCCAGTCCAAACTTTACGACCCGCAAAACGGCACGCTGATGCGCCGCTACCGCGCAGGCGATGTGGGCATCAACGGCTTTCTCGAAGACTACACGGGCCTCATCCAGGGATTGCTCGATCTCTATGAAGCCTCGTTCCGCGTCCCCGATCTCGCCTGGGCCATCCGCCTGCAGGAAACCCAGGACCGGCTCTTCTGGGACGACAAAGGCGGCGGCTACTTCCAGACACCGCCGGAGGACAAGTCCATCCTGGTGAGAATGCGCGACGCCTACGACGGCGCCGAGCCCTCCGCCAATTCCATCGCCGCCATGAACCTGCTGCGCCTTGCGGAAATGGCCAACCGCCCCGCCTGGCGCGAGAAGGCCGATCAGGTCTTCGGCGCCTTCAGCCGCCAGATCGAGCATGCACCGGAAACCCTGCCCCAGATGATTTCCGCCGTGGACTTCGCCCTCTCAAAGCCCCGGCAGGTTGTCATCGCCGGCGACCTCTCACGGCAGGATACTCAGGCGCTGCTTCGCGTGGTGAACCAGCGCTATCTCCCCAACAAGATGCTTTTCGTTGTGGGCGACGCCGACAGCCGGCAGCTTGCGGGCTGGCTTCCCTTCATCCAAGGCATGCATCCCATCGACGGCAAAGCCACCGCCTACGTCTGTGAAAACTACACCTGCAAACTCCCCACCTCCGACCCCGCGCGCGTCGCGCAGATGCTCGACGAAAGGCCTTGACAAGTGTAAGCTAGTATGCTAGTCTTTATACTGGCTCGGCGGGTGGTGCCAGGCACCAGGCGTAAGCTAAAGCTGCACTTAGCAAAGGCCCCTTTTGGCCGGTTTTGGGAGAGAAAAACAAAAAAGAATACCTTTTTTAAAAAACGAAGCCGAGAAGTTATTGAAAACAAAGGATTGGCCACAAAAAACAAACCCAAACAAACCCAAAAACAAAGCCGGGAAGTTGTTGAAAACACGTTCCTGTGGAAAAACGAACCCAAAACGAACCCAAGAACGAACCCGGCCATGTTGTTGAAAAAACAGGACCGCTAAAAATTGTCCGGAGGAGCGAGGCTGACAATTCCCTCCCTGTAAAGCCCGGAGTCCTTCCTGTCATAGTCATCCTCGGCCGCACGCACTCGACGGAAACGTTGCAACAGGAAGGCCCCTGCCTGAACCATTGCAGCCGCTGCGGCGCGGTGCTATTCTTCTCTGTCCTTTCCGGATTCGGGATCACTCCCGCCTGCAGCGATGATTGTTTGTCGCTCACTCTTGGAACTCAGAGGACCCAACAGTGTCTGCTTTCAAAAACCGATTCAACAGAGGCCGTTTTTTCCGCCTGGCGGTTCTTGGCCTGCTCGTGCTGCTGGCGGGCGTGCCCATTGCCCGGGCGACCCAGTGGGAGACGCTCTTCACCGCGCAGGACGTTCGCGACCGTCTCGCGACTCCCGCCGGGCGTGAAGCAGGCGCTGGGGTTCTGCCGCCGGATGGGAATCTCCAAGGTTTACATTGAAGTCTTCCGCGACGGCTATCAGGCCGACGCTGCAACGCTCACCACCGCGCGCGACTTTTTCCGCCATGCCGGCCTGCAGGTTTCCGGCTGCGTCACCACCACGGGACTGGGCAAACCTTCAACCGGCTGGAAGGTCGCGGCCTGTTACACCAACCGCCGCAACCAGCAGCATCTTGCGGAAATCTTCCGCTACGCCGCCGGCCTGTTCAACGAAATCATGATTGATGATTTTTTCTTCACCGACTGCGAATGTTCGGAGTGCGCGGCGGCGAAGGGCTCCATGAGCTGGAAGCAGTACCGCGACAAGCTGATGGTCGAGATGAGCCGCAAGAACGTGCTGGGCGCGGCGCGGGCCGTCAATCCGAAGGTCAGGATCATTCTGAAATTCCCCCAGTGGTATGACAATTTCCAGAACCGCGGCTATGTAGTGGACAAAGAATCGGCGCTCTATGACCGCATCTGGGTAGGCACCGAACTCCGCGACCCCAGTTCCAGCCAATGGGGCCACACGCAGGAATATCGCGGATTCTTCCTCTACCGCTGGCTCGCCGATGTTGCCGGAGCAAAGGAAGGCGGCGGCTGGTTTGATCCCTATGGAACCGATCCCACCTTCTACCTGGACCAGGCCTACGTCACCGTCCTGGCCGGAGCGCCGGAGGTGATGCTGTTCCACTACGGTGAACTTGATTCCGATAAGTACCGCCCTCAGGCTGAGGCCCTGGCCGACCACCGCCGGCAATTCGACAGTCTGGCAGAGCTTGCGGGAGACTGGGACGGTATCCCGGCTTACAAGCCTCCCAATAGCGATCCAGGCAACGAACCCTATATTTTTGACCAGATTGGCATGCTGGGCATTCCGCTGCTGCCTACGGCCCACTTCCCCGCAAAGGCTCGAGCGGCGCTGTTCACGGCCCACGCGCTGGACGATACGGACTTTGTCGCGGAACTCGATAAATTTCTGCAAGGCGGCGGGACAGCCTTCGTGAGTGAATCGCTGGCCCATCGGTTGAACGCTGACCCGCGCCTGGCGCCCGACAACAAAGTCGCTCTGGGGAAGGACCAGCTTCTGAAGCGGGTTTCTGAGGGCAGCGGGCGGATCATCGTTTTCTCAGACCAGTTGCCGCGGCTGGCCTATGTCACCACGGAAGACCAGATCACCCAACTCGATCCGAAAACCCGCGCGGCGCTCAGGAAGCTGCGGGCCTCAGTGGCAGAGTTTGTGCCCACCTCGCTCGATGCTCCGCCGCGGGTCGCTGTCTTCCCGATGCACGACCGGGTTGGAATTGCCAATTTCACGGAGCTGCCGGTGACCTGCCACCTGACCGGCCTGGGAGGCATGGGCACAAAATACAAGGAATTGTTTGGAACCTCCGCCGCCCGCGTCACGGGCAATGGGACCACTCTGTACCTGCCGGCGCACGGCGTGATGGTGGTGCGGTGAAAAAGATCGAACGCCGGGGGGTACAGGATGCAATCAACAGATTAGCGGAGCACTGCCCGCGAGGGCGCCGATGTCCAGGAACCGCGGCGGCTATTCTGGTCCTTGCCCTGGGCATGGGAGCGGCGCCCAGCTTGCTCCAGGCCCAACAGGTCCAGGCGAAGCCCCACGCAATATTGAACCCTCAGATGCAGGTGCAACCAGCCAGGCTTGCCACGAAAACTCATCGTTTCTTTGACAGGACCAACCTGATGCTGTTTGCGGGAGTGGCGGCGGTGCGAACGCTGGATTACACTTCGACGCAGCACTTCCGCCGACTGGGCAACAAAGAGGTGTTGCTGACCAACAGTATTGTGGACAACAAACCGCTTTTTGCCGGCATCGAGGCTGCGGGGACGGCGCTCTCCATCGGAGCCGCCTACTGGCTGCACCGGACAGGGCACCACAAACTGGAAAGGTGGGTTTCTATCGTCCACATTGGAGTGGGAGCATTTGGCGATGCTCATAACTATTCGCTCGGCCCGGCGCATTGAAGCATAGGGCACCACGGTTTGAGGCGCGTAGAGGCGAGTTGATCTCGCCACGCGGCGGGAGAATGCCATCGATGGGTCAAGCAGAGCCTCGGCCGTTCAGTTCGCGCAATTGCAAGCAGATGAAAGGTTCGATTAGAATATTAGGCTGGCACGGATGGCTCGAAGGGTTGACCCTGCCACCGGAACCCCACGGCGCGTGAAATCCTTGGCTACACACAACAATCGCAAGGTCCGATACTCCCGCAAGCTCACACTTGCTGTCACCATCGGAATGCTTCTGCTGTGCGCTCCCCGTCTTGGCCGGAGCGAGAACTTTGTCTTCTATTTCCCCAAGTCTCATTCCATTCTTCCAATCCGAAATTACGGCAACGCCCAGTATCTCCCCGTCCTCCGGCTTCTGAACCTTTTTGGCCAGGTCGGCGGGCTGAAAAGCAGGCGCAAGTCCCTGGAGGTGTGGTTTCACAGTACGCAAATCCGGCTGCGCCAGGACAATCCCAACGTCAGGCTCAACAATGCCCGGCTCAAGCTGTCTCAGCCGGCGCGTTTTCTATCCGGAGAGTGGATGGTGCCGGTCGACTTTGTGACCACCATTCTGCCCACGCTCATCAATCAGACCGTGGAATACCAGCGGGGTGAAAACCGGATTTTTGTGGGCGGAATCAAGCCGAATTCTTTCACCCTCCACCTGTCGCCGCTTCAGGACGGCGCCCAGCTCACCATTCAGTTTTCTGACCCGGTCAGTCTGCACACGGCAGCGCAGAATGGGAAATGGATTCTATATCTTGGCAACAGTCCCATCGAACCCATCGAGTCCAATTTCCAGTTCCGCAACCCGTACGTCGCGCAGGTGAGGTTTGACGATCAGGATGGCCAGCCCAAGTTGATCTTCACTCCCGCGGCAGCAGGTTTTGACTTCTATCCCAAACTCGGAGAAGGCAGAAAAATCCTCGTGGCCAACATCATGAAGCCCGGGGCACCAACGGCAAGCCAGACCCCGGCGCTACCGGCGCCGGAGGCGCCGGTACGTCCCGCTCAACCCGCCCCTCCGGTGGCGAACCCCAACCAGATGCTGACGCCTATGGCAGTCCCGAACCTTTCACTGCCTGCCGTGGTGCTGGACGCGGGACACGGAGGGACCGACACCGGAGCGCAGGGTAAGGACGGACTGTTGGAAAAGAACCTGACAGCACAATTGGCAGGCCGGGTGCAAAAAGCGCTCCAGGCGACCGGCAAGTACAGGGTGGTTCTCACGCGGAACGGCGACGTGAATGTGGGTTTCGACCAGAGGGCGGCGGAAGCCAACATCGCCCACCCCATCGCCTTTATTTCTTTCCACGCGGGCGATCTTGGACCCTCAAATCCACGCGTAGTGGTCTATAGTTACCGACCCTCGTCACCGTTGGCCATGGCCACCGACTCGGACTCGAAGTCCCTTTTCGTGAATTGGAACAAAGTCCAGCTCCGCTATATGGATCAGAGTATTCGGCTTGCTCACAGCCTCCAGCAGGACCTGCAAAGAACCACAAAGGTTGCTTCGACTCCGTCCATGGAAGTTCCGTTGAGGGTTCTGCAGAGCATCGCCGCTCCTGCCGTCGCTATTGAAGTCGGAAGCCTCACTCCCGGCACCAATTCCGCTGCGCTCACCAACACCTCCTTCCAGCAGGGAATTGCTGCCGCGGTTGTTGAGGCCATGGCAAGCTTACAAGGGGGGCAACAGTAACCATGTCTCGCCGTGCACTCATCCTGACCCTTGTCGTTTCCGTCGTCCTTGGGGTGGGGATTTATTACCTGATGACACTGCGGCGCCACATTGCCCCGACCACCGAGAGCACGTTGCGGTCAGAGCAGACAGCGCGAACGCAGTTAAATGAAGCGGCCCTGCAGCAATCCGGGGGGCAGGTCCAGGTGATTACGCTCTATTTTCCTTCCTATGCGGGCGGAAACCTGCTGCCTGAAACACGCTCCCTGAAGCTCTCATCGGACAACATCAAAGTTATCCGGCAAATTCTGCTGGCTCTCATCGAAGGTTCGCACCAGGGGCACGGCACAGCCTTGTCACCTTCCACAACCATCAGGGCCGTTTTCCTCGCGCCGGATGGGACTGCCATCGTCGACCTCTCTCAGGAGGCGCTGGCGGACTTTCAGCCGGGAATCGAAAGTGAAAGCCTGGCCATCTACTCGATTGTGGACTCCCTATGCGCCAATATTACCCAGGTAAAGGAAGTGAAATTCCTTGTTCAGGGCCAGGAAGTTCAAACCCTGGACGGACACATTGACCTGACCGGGAGTTTCGCTCCTGAGCCGTCTCTAATTGCTCAAACGCACTAAAACAGGAGAAATCATGTCTTCAACCCCCAAGATGCTTTCGGGCCTGCTCTATTCCAACGGAAAGCTCGTTCGCGCCAGCCACCGCAAAGCGTCCGAGATCCGCCCGGTCGAAATCACTCCGGACTTCATTTCCAGCGCCGAGGGATCCGCGCTGATTCGCCTGGGCGAAACCCGGGTGATTTGCACGGCCTCGGTGGAATCAGGAGTGCCCGCTTTCCTGAAAGGAACCGGCAAGGGCTGGATCTCAAGTGAATACGCCATGATCCCCCGCGCTACGGATTCGCGGACGCCCCGCGAAGTAACTCGCGGCCGGCCCGGCGGCCGAACCATGGAAATCCAGCGGCTGATTGGCCGGTCATTGCGCGCCATTATGAACCTGGAAAAGCTGGGTGAAAGGACCGTCTGGATTGATTGTGACGTCATCCGCGCAGACGGCGGTACGCGCACCGCATCCATTACCGGCGCCATGGTCGCCCTTGCACTTGCGCTCAAAAAGCTCAAGGACCAGAAAGTAATCCCTGAAATTCCTTTGAACGACTTTGTGGCCGCCATCAGCGTGGGGATCATCGGCAAAGAAACACTTCTCGACCTCGATTACTCCGAGGATTCAAGCGCCGAAGTCGATATGAATGTTGTGATGACCGGCGCGGGCCGTTTTGTGGAACTCCAGGCGACCGCCGAAGGACAGCCCTTCAGCAACGACGATCTGGCCGGGCTGATTGAATTGGCGCGGCCGGCCATCCAGAAACTGGTTGAAATCCAGAAGGCGATTGCAAAGCTCGATCTGCCGGCTTCGGGGGCCTGATGCGGTCTTCCACTGACGACAGACCCGGCGATGCTCAACAGGCACGTGTCCAAAGGAACTCTGAACAGGCGAGGCAACCCAAAATCAACGCTTTTTCACATTCCAGCTCAGTGATGCTCACCGTTTATCTTGCCTCAACAAACCCCGGGAAGCTGCGGGAATTCAGGCAAGCAGCCGATGTCTGCGGGATCGAGGTGGAGATCCTTCCCGGCATCGAGAACCTGCCCGTCTGCGTCGAGGACGGAGATACCTTTGAAGAAAACGCCTGCAAAAAGGCACTTTATTACAGCCAGTGGACAGACGGAATGGTATTCGCCGACGATTCCGGCATCTCGGTGGATGCGCTGCGGTCCGGGCCCGGAGTTTATTCCGCCCGTTACGCAGGACCCGAAGCCGATGACGAAGCCAACAACCGGAAACTTCTCCGGGAGTTGGCTGGCGTCCCACCCCCGGACCGGACGGCGCACTATGCCTGCGTCATCGCCCTCGCACAGCGTGGAGAGATCCTGACGGTCGTCGAAGGCCGGGCTGATGGGCTGATCCAGGATGAGCCTGAGGGAACGGGAGGGTTTGGCTACGACCCTTATTTCTTTTATCCCCCGCTCAACAGGACGTTTGCTCAACTGAGCATGGAGGAGAAATTCGAGGTTTCGCATCGTGGCGAGGCATTTAGAAAACTGCTCGACTACCTCCAGTCCAGGGTTGGCGGAAAGTAACCAGTCCGGCAAAACCAGGGGGCAGGCCACTGCAGCAGACATGAGCCCACTCGCAGGGTAACCCACCCCATCACCAGAATGCTAACCAGCTGTATTTCAATCGTTTGAGGCCAACACCCCTCGGATAGTCCATTTCTGACCTCGGAGAAGCCCCCAATGGAGGCATTATCGAGCTTCAAGGAACCTATTTTTGCAGACCTTCGTTGGTACCCCGGTGCGGATCCAGACTACCTGGCCACCAGATAAATTTTACATGGACCTTTACTTGTTACAGCGTTTCCCTGGCGTACTTTGAAATTTAATTATTCATTCCAAAGCACTTGCTGTCTTTGGAGAATTTGGAAGCCAGAATGCAACAAAAGAGAGCGTATCAACTTAGTACTGCCGGGGAGAAAAACATTATGAATGCAAAAAAAGTCTCTAGAATCATGGTCGTGGCACTGGGTCCGATGCTACTGCTGACTACAGGCTGCATCGCCACGAGGAAATACGTCAAGAACACTACAACGCCGCTCGACTCGCGCATCACCAAAGTGGATCAGAAAGTAGACCAGAAGACGGCACAAAATGCCCAGGACATCCGGAGCCTCGACGACAAGACAGAGGCCGGAATTGCGGAAGCGCGAAACAGTGCCGAAAAAGCCAATCAGGCAGCCGGCCAGGCTGACCAGCACGCCCAGCAGGCTCGCCAGGTGGGAGAGCAAGGCGTGGCAGAAGCCAATAAGGCACAGGAAATGGTCGATAACTTTGACAATTATCAGTCGAACCAGCGGGCCACCATTTTGTTCGGTCTGAACAAGGCCACGCTGACCGATATTGATATGCAACGCCTGGATCAACTTGCCCAAAACGTCAGTTCCCTGAAACATTACGTCATTCAGATTCAAGGATACACGGATAAGACGGGCCCCCAGCAATACAACCTGCAACTCAGCCAGAAGCGGGCCAACGCCGTGATCCGCTACCTGACAACCAACGGGAAGATTCCCCTGGTTCGAATCTATAGTATGGGGTACGGTGAATCGGATCCTGTAGAACCCAACAACACCCGAAAGGGACGTGAGCTGAACAGGCGGGTTGACCTGACGGTTATGGTTCCCCAGATGCCCACCAGCGCCCGTCAGGGGCCAACTGATGGACAGACGTCTGCGAACCTGAATCCGTAAGACCGATCCGATTTCTTACTGCGTCGGGTCCCCTCCATAACGAGCGGATGGTGACGGCCAGGGCATGAAAGGCCACTTGAGCCTGCCAAAGGCCGGACCATCCGCTCGATTAGTACAGGGAGTCAAGCCCAATCAAACACTCACCCCATCTGCAAGCCTCTCCTCCCCCCCATTAACCTGAATCACGGGCAGTCGCACCGGGTTCTTAGCCCAATATGATCCGTGCTATATTGAAAGGTTACTTGGAACACTGTGGGTTGGGGCAATCATCTGCAATTCAGACCCGTATATCCGGGATGATGGGGCCGGACTTTTTGGAGGAGGACTTTATACTTTGGCTGATGCAAAAACAGCAGAACCCAAACACGAAGAAAATCGCCGCCAGTATGTGAACTTCGCATATTACAAAGTGGATCCCGCCTGGCGAAGGCTTCCGGAAGAAGAGCGAAAACGCGGCAAGTGCCAGTTTATTGACGTGGTCAAAAGCTATGAACCGGACATGCTGGTCATTCCGTATTCAATGGTTGGGATTCGCGGAGACTGTGACTTCATGTTGTGGCGGATCAGCTACAACCTGATGGATTTTCAGGAGATGACAGCCCGGATGCTGGCGACGGATCTGGGAAAGTATTTGACCACACCGTACTCCTATCTCGCCATGACAAAGCGGTCTACCTACGTCCGTGATCACGTTCATGATGACCAGGAAGGAACGCGCCTTCGGCTGACGCCCGGCAAGTTCCGTTACCTGTTTGTCTATCCCTTCGTGAAAACGAGAGCCTGGTACCGGCTGACACAGCATGCCCGCCAGGGGATGATGAATGAGCACATTGAGATCGGCCACCGATTCCCCACGGTCCGGCTGAACACCACCTATTCGTTCGGCCTTGACGACCAGGAATTCGTGGTGGCCTTTGAGAGCGACAAGCCTGACCATTTCCTGGATCTCGTGATGGAGTTGCGTCACGCCGAGGCCAGCAACTACACGCTGCGCGACACTCCGATTTTCACGTGCATCCACCGTGACCTGCCGGAGATGCTGGACCTGCTCGGCGGCTGATTCGGCAAATCAGAAAAAACTGGGGGGAAAGGATGAAGGCTGGATTCATCGGCTTGGGCAACATGGGGCTTCCCATGGCCCGTAACCTATTGAAAGCGGGCCATGAGGTCACCGTGTACAACCGCACCCGCGAGCGCGCGGAAAGCCTGCGCACGGAAGGAGCAACCATCGCAGGCCAGGCCGCCGACACCTGCGGCAGCGATATCCTGATCACCATGCTGGCCGATGACCCGGCGGTGCGAGCTGTTGTCTTCGATGGACAGTTAATTCCCAGGCTTGCTTCTGGCGCCGTGCACGTTTCGATGAGTACCATCAGCGTTGCACTGGCCCAGGAACTCACTCGCGCACACGCTGAAGCCGGAAATCAATTTATTTCAGCGCCGGTATTCGGCCGCCCCGAAGCCGCGGAAGCAGCAAAGCTGGCCGTTGTTGCCGCGGGCCCGGCCCAAATGATTGAGCGTTGCCAGCCGCTGTTTGATGCCATGGGTCAACGCACCTTCATCGTGGGAGAAGAACCATCCAACGCCAACACAGTCAAACTGGCCGGAAATTTCCTCATCCTTTCTGTCATTGAGTCTCTGGGTGAAGCCTACGCACTGCTCCGAAAATCCGGAGTTGAGCCCGAGACATTTCTTGAAGTCATGACCAGCACTCTGTTTGCAGCCCCGGTTTACAAGACCTACGGCAACCTGATCGCTAAGGAACAGTTCCTGCCGGCTGGATTTAAACTTCTCCTGGGACTGAAAGACGTGAGCCTGGTGCTGGCTGCGGCAGCGGACGCCCGGGCGCCCATGCCGGTTGCCAGTCTCGTCCGCGACCATATTCTTGCCGCCATTGCGCGTAACGGCGGGGACCTTGACTGGTCGTCGTTTTCGAAAATTTCGGCTGAAAACGCTGGATTGAAGTAGACCCGCTTCCTATAATCAATTTCGAAATCCCTCATCCGCAGTCACGAGAGGTTCATGAAATCCACTGCCACCAGGAAAGCGAAGCCGGTAAAGAAAACGACCGCCACCAAGAAGAAAGCTGGCTACACGTCACCCCAGCGATTGAAGAAGATCTTCGCGGAGCTCGACCGGTTATTCCCAGACGTCGAGTGCGCTCTGACTCATAGCAACGCCTTCCAGCTTCTTGTCGCCACCATCCTCTCAGCCCAATGCACCGACCAGCGCGTCAACAAGGTGGCGCCAGGTCTTTTTAAGAAGTATCGCAGCCCCCGCGATTTCGCCAGGCTGGACCAGAAGGTGCTTGAAGAGGACATCAAATCCACCGGTTTTTTCCGTAACAAATCCAGGAACATCATTGGGGCCGCGAAGAAGATCGTCGAAGATTTTAATGGCAAGGTGCCTCAAAGCATGGATGAGATGCTAACCCTGCCCGGCGTCGCAAGAAAGACCGCAAATGTCGTGATGGGAACTGCTTTTGGAATTGCCACCGGGGTCGTGGTGGATACGCACGTCTTCCGGATTGCACACCGGCTGAAACTATCCAGTGGCAAGACACCCGAAAACGTAGAGCGGGATCTGATAGAACTTGTCCCCAAAGACCGCTGGATTACCTTCGGGCATCAGGTCATCTGGTTTGGACGAAAGATCTGCCAGGCACGCAAGCCACTGTGCATCGATTGCCCCCTCGAATCCCTCTGCGATGCGCCGGATAAGACCGTCTAGGTATCACGCGGAATTGCATTCCGCCCCTTTCTGATGTATTAGGAGCACGGCGCGCTCTTGGGTAAGGGTTTCCCTAATGGCGAGTTGCTGGATCGCCAGCGGCTTTTTCAAACTCCTGAAAACTGATCGAGGGCAGCGCAAACGCCACCTGCTCGGTCATGGCCTCAAGGTTTTCAAACTTCTGAACGCCCATCTCTCTAAAAAATTCCACAACATCCAGGACAAGCTTCTCCGGGGCGGATGCGCCGGCGGTTATGCCCACCACGTCCACGCCTTCGAGCCACTCATCCTGAATTTCAGAGACGTTGTCAATCAGATAGGACCGCGCGCCGGAGGCCTCTGCAACTTCGCGGAGGCGTTCAGAATTCGAACTGTTATCTGAACCTACCACAAGAACCAGATTCGCCTGCTCTGCGATCAGCTTCACAGCTGCCTGCCGGTTCTGCGTTGCGTAACAGATATCACCACTGGAAGGAGTCATTAAACCGGAGAAGCGCCGCTTCAGAACGTCGAGTATAGCTCTGGCATCATCCACGCTCAGGGTCGTTTGCGTGGTAACAGCAACCTTTTCACCGTCTGAGACCTGAACTTGTTCCGCCTGCTCCACGGTGCTGACCAGTTGGATCCGCCCGGGCAGTTCACCCATCGTCCCGGTCACTTCGTCATGGCCCTCGTGGCCAATCAAAATGATCGAGAGGCCGTCCCGGGCAAAGCGCTTGACCTCGGCGTGGACCTTGGTCACCAGCGGACATGTAGCATCGATAACGTTCAAATGCTTCTGCCGGGCCTTTTGGAAAACGTCGGGGGAAACACCGTGCGCGCTGACAATCACCAGCGCGCCTTCAGGCACTTCGTCAACCTCATCCACGAAAACCGCCCCCTTCTTCGACAAGGTCTCGATGACGTACCGGTTGTGGACAATCTGCTTTCTGACGTAAACAGGAGGCTGGTAGAGTTCAAGCGCGAGGTTGACCACATCAATCGCGCGCTCAACTCCTGCGCAAAATCCTCTAGGTTTTGCCAGTATCACTTTTCGTGGGGAAGTTCGATCTCTTGGCATGACCCATACATCTAAGAAACACTTAATGGTTTATGCTAACAAATCCCATGGCGAGCGTCAAAAAGGTATCGTTCTGCCTTTGCAATGCTCATACCCGCGCCAAACACTCCTTGCAATCCGTTATTGCCGCCTGTTAGGGTTGTGAAATGCTCGCGACCGGTCTTCCGGAATAGCAGGGACTTGTAAGGAGGGCTTCATGCGTGGACAAGCTTCGCCTGTCGTGCGGTTGGCACTGGCTATCTTTTTGGGGCTGCCGCTCCTTGTGCCGGGGATCACAAACACAGCATCCGGCAGAGAAATCAAATTGCCGCCGCTTCAAGTAAAGGTCAGTGAAAAAGCTCCGGACTTTGCCCTTCCGGCTGCGGACGGCAAAACTGTTCGATTGTCGGACTTCAGCGGACACAACGTACTGATTGATTTTTACCGGGGATACTGGTGACCCTACTGCATGGCCGAACTCGGTGAGTTCGTCAAACACCATCAGGAACTTCAGGACCTCGACGTTCAGGTCCTGGCCATCAGCGTTGATCCCATCGAGCAGGTAAGAGAAACACGAGCCAAAGTGAAAGCTCCCTTTGCGATGTTATCGGATTCGCATGATCAGGTGATGGATTTGTACGGGACGCGTTCGCCCGTGTACAAGGGAAAGGATGGCGCTGCCATCAACACTCCCACGCTGGTGCTGATTGACAAGAAAGGGACCATCCGCTGGCTGCACCAGGCGGCGGACTACCGAATCCGGGCGCCTATTTCAGAAGTGCTGAATGAAATTCGCAAACTGGATTAGAGGTCCCCTGCCGGCATGTTTTCGAAGGCAACAGACCCCTGCGACGTGTTACGTCACAATATCTTCGCCGCCGTCCACGCGGATGACGTTGCCGGTCATCCACTGGGTGCGATCGTCCATCAGCGCCGCAACGGCCCGGGCAACATCTTCCGGTGTGGTCAGGCGACCGCCGGGATTCCGCAGCCTGGCAAACTCAGCCAGCTTTTCGATCCCAGGGATCTTGCCTGAGCCAGGTGTCACGGTCACGCCGGCCTGAATGGCGTTGGAGGTAATGCCCTGGGGCATCAACTCAAAGGCAAGTTGCCGAATATGTGATTCCATCACCGCCTTGGCTGCTGAAACCGCTCCGTAATTCGGGATCACGCTGTGGCCGCCGGCGCTTGTCATGCCGTAGATACGGCCGCCGGAGCGCATCATCTTCCGCTGTACCAGTTCCTGAACCCAGTAGACAAGGTTGTTGCCCATCACATCCACGGTCATTTCCATCTGCGCCTGTGTCAGCTGGCCATTGGAATCCTCAGTGGTATAGGGCAACAACGATCCGAACGCCACGGAATGAACAAAAACCTTCACGCAATGATCTCCGCCGCGCTGGGCCCAGTGTTCCTGCATCTTGTCCAGTGCCCCGTCGCGTTTATCGGCATCGGCGGCATTCATATTAAAGAACACGGCGTCACGACCGGCAGCCTTGATCTTTTCCACAATTCCGTTAATGCGCTCCTGTGCCGAACGGCGGTCAAAGTGAACTCCAAAAATGTCCAGACCGGATAGCGCCAGTTCAAGGCTCAGGGCCTCTCCAAAGCCGCTCGAAGATCCAATAATCAACGCCCATCGTACGGGCTCAGCCTGTGTCGCCATGTTCTACGGTTCCTCCCACTCATTGAGCTTGTTCTTGTTGCTGCTTCTGCGCAACTTCCTTTTCCACAACCCGGGAAATACCTCTGTAGGCATTCTGCAGCAGGTGTTCGGCCGCAATATTCATCGCGTTCACAGCGCCCTGCACGTTGTTTTGCTGAATCGGCTCCCTCTGTTCCAACCGTTCTGACCAGACAACCTTGTTCTGCTGTGTCTGCACTAGATCCAGTTTCAGCCCGAGCTGGGCGTCACCTGATTTTCCGCTTCCATCCGTTTTGTATTGCAGTTCGCCAAAGTCAAGCACCCTCCCGCGCAAGGTGTAGTCCGTAGGGACAGGCGCGGGATAGGAATAGACCTGCTGAAACAACCCGGTCCCGGCAAAAAACTTCATGGCCAGTTCGTTCAGCATGTCTCCCGGTTCTGATGACCACCGGTGATACTCATGGAAGTTGATCTCGGTGGGTGAAGTGTAATAGATCATGCGGTTGTCAAGCAACAAATCCGGCACCTCAAATCTCTCGACCTGCAAGGCAAGATGCGTTTTTGCACTTGCAGCAACCGGCGGTGGCGGGGTGCGCAGGGTGTAATAATGGGTCTTTGGAGTCGATGCGCATACCGTCAACAAAAGTGCAACCAGCAATACCAGGCCACACGCTTTGAGGTAACCTGCGCTACTTTCCCAGACCTTCGATTGTGATGCGGCGATCTTCACCGTCCAGCAACTCCATGTGGATTCTGACTTGCGCGTTTACATCCTGATCCATCAGCTTTTCTCCCCATTCTACGATGACCATGGCCTCCTGCTCCAGCAAATCCTCCAATCCAAGAGTTGCCTGCTCCCGTACGCCCTCCACCCGGTAGAGGTCGGCATGGTAAACTTTGCGTTCTGTTCCGTACTCGTGGACCAGCGTGAATGAAGGGCTTGTAACCTCCTCCTGCCGCGCAACTCCGAGACCCGAGACAATCCCTTTCACCAGAGTGGTCTTGCCACTGCCAAGTTCGCCTTCCAGAACCAGCAGGCAGGGCTGCGGCAATTGCCGGGCAAGCTTTGCACCAAGTTCAATGGTCTCTTCCGCCGAGTGGGTTACAAATTCCAATCGATTATTCTGGACGTCCGAGGCTCTCTCCTGAAACACCTGATCGTCAGCTCCCATAAGCAATTCAGCAGTGTAGTTGTCGTTTCAGTTCCTGATACGCCTTGGGCAGTGCTTCAAGGATGTCACCGGCTATCACGGAAGCCTCGCCAAGTTCGCGCGCGGCAATATCACCCGCCAGCCCGTGGAGATAAACGGCGGCTGCAGTAACTTCCGTCGGCAACCGGTCGGGATACTGGGCCAGCAGGGCTGCGGCAATACCTGTCAGCACGTCCCCCGAGCCTCCCGTCGCCATGCCGGGGTTGCCGGTCGGGTTCGCCCACACCTGGCCATCCGGCGAAGCCGTCAGTGTCCGGAAGCCTTTCAAAACAAGCTGTACGCCATGTCTTCTTGCAAACTCGCGCGCCACATCCAGACGGTGGGCGACGATTTCCGAGGTCTTTTGACCCGCAAGCCGCCCCATTTCACCGGGATGGGGCGTCAGCACACGAATCCTCCCTCCCGTCTGGAGCGTCTTAATGCATCCGGCAAACGCGTTCAATCCATCGGCATCCAACACGACCGGCACGTCATAGCGGTTGACAACCTCCCGCACCAGCTCCATCGTTTCAGGTTCCCGTCCCAGGCCCGGGCCAACCGCCAGCACCGACTTGCCTTCCATCAGCCTGTCGAGGAGCCCTTCCTTGAGGGCCCGCAGCGAAATCGTGCCGGAATCGGTCTCCGGCAGAGGCTCCGTCATAATTTCCATGCTGAGTGAGGCGATAACCGGCAGGGCACTTCTGGGAGTGGCCACTGTAGCCAATCCCGCGCCGGCACGCAACGCGGCTTTTGCCGCCAGCCCCGCAGCGCCCGTTTTCCCAACAGAACCTCCCAGGACAAGCACATGGCCGAAATTGCCCTTGTGGGCCTCGAGTTTGCGCGGCCGGACAAGCCACTCCAGATCGTGCGGCTCAAGAAGGTTGAGAAAAAAGTCCGGATGGGTCTCCAGCGCCTCCGCCGGCGTGCCGATAGCCCTCACTACCCATTCGCCCACCTTTTCACAAGCAGGAGGGAAGACGTGCGCAACCTTCGGAGCTGTGAAAGTTACCGATGCATCCGCCCGCACACACTCACCCATCAGTTCGCCGCTGTCGGCGGCCACTCCGGTGGGCAGATCAACCGCGACAACCCTGGCCTTGGGGAATACGCCAGGGATATCCCTGACCACTTCCAGCAGAAATCCGCCCAGCGGTTTGGAGAGCCCGGTTCCCAGGATTGCATCAATCACCAGGGACGCATTGCCCAATTTGCCCTTGAGTTCCTCCCAGGAAGCGTGGTCCGGCACGGTTAAAGGCAAGCCGGTCTTGGCAAGGCGTTTATAGTTGACCTCAGCATCACCTTTCAGGCGTTCCGGGTCGGCCAGCAGCAGCACACGCGGCTCCACTCCCAGTTCGCGCAGCATGCGCGCCACCACCATGCCGTCGCCGCCGTTGTTTCCCCGGCCGCACAGGATCACAATCTCCTGCGCCTCAAGCGGGGAGAATCTCTGGTGCAGAAACTTCACCACACTCCGACCGGCGTTCTCCATCAGCGTCAGGCTGGGCACTCCATAGCGTTCTGTTGTAGCCCGGTCGACGTCCTGCATTTGGGCGGCTGTGAGGATCTTCATTCCTTAACGCCTGCCTGGGATTCAAGTTGCCTTAAATTTTGCAGATTACCCATGACGATGAGATAGTCGCCAGCGGTGATCTCCTGGGTTGGATCTGGATTGAAATCCAATTGCCCATCCTGATGGCGGATGGCCAGCACGATGAGGCCAAACCGTTCACGAATGTTGGCTCCCTCCAGATTCTTCCCCGCAAGCCTGGAAGCATTTCCCACCCGGACTTCTTCAATCTCCAGGTTGGTTTCGCCGAGAGAGGAAAGCGCCATATCAATGAATCGTTGAACATGAGGGCTGGTCAGCGTGCGTGCCATGCGCTGGCCCGCATAACTGTAAGGAGAAACCACCGTCGTCGCACCGGCCCTGAGCAGCTTGGATTCCGCATCTTCCTCGCTGGCGCGCGCCACAATCGGAATGTGGGGCGCAACACCGCGCGCTGTAAGAACGATGTAGACATTTTGCGCGTCAGAAGTAACGGCGCTGGCCAGGGCGCGTGCGACTTCAATGTGCGCCTTTCGCAAAACGGCCTCGCTTGCGGCATCGCCAATAATGACGGGGTATCCCCGCTCCAGGGCCCAGGCAGCTCTCTCCGTGTCGCGCTCAATGATGACGAGAGGATATTTACGGGCTGCAACTTCAGACGCGACCCGGCGCCCCACACGGCCCACGCCGCAAACGATGAAATGATTTTTCAGGGCTGAAAGTTCTTTTTCCATGCGGCGCCGTCCGAAGAATGAACCCAACTCGAATTCTACCACCGCCTTTGTGAGGGTTCCAATCGCGAAGCCGACGGTGGCGACACCGAGCAGAATCAGAATAACGTTGAAAATCTCACCCCGGCCGCTCAGCTCATTTTCCGGGCCTGCCCCGATGGTGGAAACCGTCATAAGCGTCGTGTAAAGAGATTTGAACCAGCCCCATCCCTGCACGAAATGGAAACCTGCTGTCCCAACGCCGATCAGAGCGATGAGGGCCGCAAAAATCAGGCCGGCGGTGCGGATGCCTTTCACTGTCTTATTCCTCCCGGGGCCGCAGGGACAGCCGGCGCGGGTCGCCGATCCCACTAAGCGTCGGCCAGGCCCTCACTTCCCTGTAGCAGAAAAACTGTCAACCAGCGGGGCAGTAACTTCAGTTTACTGAACAATCGGTGAATGGACAATGGCGGCAGGGGCCATCAGGCAGGCGTCGCCCGGGCAATAATCAGAGTCATATCGTCCTGCGGTTCGCCGCCACCCGTCCATTCCTCCACGCTCCTGTATATTTCATCCACCAGCGCGGGCAGCGGACCACCCCGGGACCGCTGCACAGCTTCGATCAGGCGGTTTTCGCCAAACTGGTCTTCGAAGTTGTTTTCGCTCTCCGTAAAGCCATCTGTAAAAGCGATCAGAGTGTCTCCAGGCTCCAGCGCAACCTTCGCTTCGCGGTAGGACGCAGGCGAAATCAGTCCCAGGGGCGTGCCCCCTGCGTCCAGACGATCAACGTTTCCATTCCGGAGAAGGACCGGCGCGGGGTGGCCCGCGTTTGTGTAGACAAGCTGGCGGGTGGCCGAATCATAAAGGGCGTAAAAGCAGGTCGCATATTTTTCTTCGGGCGTATTTTCAACCATCTGCTGATTCAACACATCGAAGAAGCGGGCCGTCGAGAAGCGCTCAGAATCAGGTTCTCCGTCTGACGAGTCTTTGTAGAGCCGGGTCCGAATCAACGACTGGATGGCGGCCATGATCAGTGCTGCCGAAACTCCTT
Organism: uncultured Acidobacteriota bacterium; assembly: GCA_963731705.1. Lineage (GTDB taxonomy): Bacteria > Acidobacteriota > Terriglobia > UBA7540 > UBA7540 > SCRD01. The sequence continues at coordinate 261,070 of CAVSWQ010000044.1, read as the reverse complement.
TGCCGCTGACGTCCCCCAGCACCAATCCGACCCTTTCTTTCCCCACAGGCAGGAAATCGTAATAATCACCGCTGACACCCCGCGCTGGCCGGCAGATACCGTAAAGTTCCAAACCTGGCACCTCCGGCGCGGCTGTAGGAAACAATTGTTCCTGGACCTCGCGTGCAAGATGGATGTCATTCTCCAGACGCGTCTTTTCCCGAGACTCGCGCAGAAGTCTCTGCAGCGATTCCGTCATGTCGTCAAAAGCTCCACCCAGTGAACTGAGCTGGTCCCGCGCCGGTATGTTGATCCGGTGGTAAAGGTCGCCCGCCCGGACATGCTCCGTTGCCTCGTACAATCTGTCGACCGTCCCTGTAATCGTCCGCGTCAGCCGGATTCCGGCAATCAGCGAAAGCAGCTCGATCGCAAGGAAAACAACTCCTATCACCAGAAATAAAGTGAGATAGATCCGGGAATATTGACCCAATGTAGCCAGCAAATGGCGACTGAGAATGGACAGCCTGGAAGTCACGTAGACAAAAACGGGCTCAGAAAGATACTGCATGGGAGCCGCATCCCACCGGATAACTTTCAACGAAGAGGTCCCGAAAACGTCGATATCCAGAAAACTGGCTGCCGGTGGAAGGTGAAGGGAATTCGAGCGCACGATGACCTGTTCCTGAGGCTCAATGCCCGTGGTTGCAGGCAGACTTCCCGCAAGAGGCTGGATCGGAACGATCTCGCCCACTTTTGCCTCAATCACTCCAAGCGGTCCGATGCCCTGCCCCAGCTGGTCCAGCAGTTGCGGGCTGAACGGTTCGGACAAAATCATCGTGATTTTCCCGGCGCGCGTGTCACCCTGGTCGGCGGCCCGCAGAAGCAGCCTGCCGCCATCCACAACAACTCCTGAAAACTCTTCAGATTTGAACCAGGGGGGAATGCCCGGCACCTTGGAGACCGGCTTGCCATCAAGATAAAATGCACGCTCCCGATCGTCCACACGAACGACAATTTCAAGTCCCGGGTAGCTTGTGGCATGCTGGGAAAGCTGCTGCACGTAGAACTGATGTATGTGGTCGAGCAACTGGTCTGGAGTCTGCGCAGGGCTTACGTAGGCTTCGTGGGCCACAATGCGGTTCAACTGCTCCATCTTCTCAACCCGGTTATTGACGTTGAGGGTCACCAGAAACGCGGCAAACTGGCCGTTAGCGATGATGGTGCCCAGCCCCATCAGAACCAGGATCAGAACGATAGGAACGACAGCAATGAAGATGTAGGTAACAACCAGCCTTCGGCGAAGGTGCCACAGGACGTGGTGTTTGAAAGCGCCGACCAGTCGGACAACATAGTAGCCGGCAGAAGCGGCCAGTCCGGCAAAGAACAAACCCCACAGCAGGCCGGGAGCGCCGCCAGAGATAATGCCTTCCACCCCTATGGCTGCGCCAAAGGCAATCAGCCAGGCCGTAAAGCGCGCCATCGGCCGCGCGCGGTATTCCCGGATAAGCACTTCAAACACTGAAGCAAGCATTTACCCTCCCGGGCGCGTCAGGCGAGGGAAAACATAATGTTTCTTTGACGCCACGCAGAAAACAAGGGCTACGGCGAAAAGACCATCCTTGCAGATTCGCTCTGTTCAAGGCAGCCCTGCCGCATCAGCTTTCCGTCTTCGCAACGGCGGTTGGTGAAGACTATTTCTTCGCCCGGCGAAGGCGACTGTGGCGGCGGCTGTAACCGAAATAGATGACGAAGCCAATAGCCATCCAGACGAAGAGCCGAATCCAGGTGTCAAGGGGCAGCCCCAACATCTGCGCCAGGCAGACGAACATCCCCATCGGGGCAACAAACCAGACCGCCGGCGTCCGGAAGGGTCGCCTGATATCAGGACGCATTCGGCGCATCGCCATTACCGATCCGCAAACGATGACAAAAGCCAGCAGGGTCCCAATGCTGACCAGTTCCCCCACAATTCGCAGTGGGATCAGTCCTCCGCCCAGGGCCACTAAGAACCCGACCAGAGCCGTGCTTTTATAAGGCGTGCGGAACCGCGGATGGAGCGTACCGAAAACCTTGGGCAGCAGACCGTCGAATGCCATCGTATAAAAAACACGGGTCTGGCCCAGCATCATCACCAGGATCACCGCCGTTGTTCCCAGGATGGCTCCCAGCTTGACAATCGGGGAGAGCCAGTGCGCGGAAGTGGCGTCAACCGCAACGGCAAGAGGATCTGGAACATTCAGGTTGGTGTAGGAGGTGACTCCGGTCAAAACCAGGACAACGCCGATGTAAAGCACAGTGGATATCCCCAGAGATCCCAGGATGCCGATCGGCATATCGCGCTCCGGATTGCGCGCTTCCTGCGCAGCCGTCGAGACGGCATCGAAACCAATATAGGCAAAAAAGATGAGGCCCGCGCCTCGCAGGACGCCGCTCCATCCAAACTCTCCAAAGGTTCCCGTGTTCGCCGGCAGAAAGGGAACCCAGTTGCCCCTGGTAACATAGAGTGCGCACACTCCGATAAACAGCAGCAGCACGCCCACCTTAACAATGACCACCACGTTGTTGAATCTTGCAGATTCCCGGATGCCCAAAATCAGCAAAACAGTAATCACGCAAATAATAAAAAACGCCGGAAGGTTGAAATAGGAGTGGACCATGGTCCCATCGATGTTAATGGCAGGATCCCAGGGGCTGCGGGCCAGGGACGCCGGGAAAGGAATATGCAGCGTCCTCAGGAAAGAGAGCGTGTACCCGGACCACCCAATGGAAACGGTTGTAGAGCCCACGGCATATTCAAGGATCAGGTCCCAGCCAATAATCCACGCCAGGAACTCGCCGATGGTCGCGTACGCGTAGGTGTAGGCGCTGCCGGCAATCGGGATCATGGCAGCAAATTCCGAATAGCAGAGGCCCGCAAAGGCGCACCCGATACCGGAAAGGATGACGGAGAGTACCAGCGCCGGCCCCGTGTGCTGCACGGCGACGCCGCTGATGACAAAGATCCCGGCTCCGACGATGGCTCCGATACCCAGAGAGATCAGCGCAACGGGCCCCAGCACTCGGCGCAGCCCATGCTCAGCGTCTGAGGATTCTTGCCGCAACTGTTCGATACTCTTCTTCACCCACAAATCAGACATCCCGCCTCCAGATAGTTCTTAACGGTCAGCCGGCAAGCTCCGCTTATGCCAGAGAAAATAGATTGGAATTCCTACAGCTACGATTCCCAGGCCAGTCAGGCTCCGCCCCGGCCGGTACATCAATAAGGCCCACTCAATAAACAAAGCAAGCACGATGTAGAGGATCGGCACAACCGGATACCCCCATGCACGGTATGGACGCGGGGCGTCCGGACGCGTGCGGCGCAACCGGAAAAGACCAAGGATAGTCAAAATATAGAATAAGAGCACGGCAAAAATCACATAATCCAGCAATTGGTTGTAGGTTCCGCTCAGCGTCAGCAGGGAGGCCCACACCGCCTGGACCATCAGGGAGACGCCTGGTGTGTGGTACTTCGGGTGAACTTTGGCCACTTTGGCAAAGAACAGCCGGTCTTTCGCCATGGCGTAGTAGACGCGCGCGCCTGCCAGGCTCATCCCATTCATGCAACCAAACGTGGAGATCACGATCGCGGCAGCCATCAATCCGGCCCCTTTGGAACCCACAATGGCTTCCATGACCGCCGTTGCCACACGGTCTGAGGGTGCGTGCTGAACCGCGGCAAACGGCAGGGCTCGGACGTAAATCACGTTGGTGAAAAAATAGATGCTGCACACGACGCCCGTGCCGATGAGCAAAGCCAGGGGAAGATTGCGTTTGGCATTCTTGACCTCGCCGCCCGTAAAGGTGACGTTGTTCCACGCGTCGGAGGAAAACAACGGACCCACAAGCGCCACGGCCAGAACGGTCAGCGTCGCCGTATCCCAGTGCGCATTTCCCCAGAAACTTGTATGGACCACCCGGGTCTGGGCGTGGCTTGCCTCCCACCAGATTCCCGCGGCCACCAGCCCCACCAGTGCCCCCACTTTGAGAACGGTAAATATGTTCTGAATCCAGGCGCCGGTCCGCAAACCAAAAATGTTGACGACGCCCAGGCCCAGAAGAACCATGATGGCAAGCCCCTGCTGCGTCGAGACCGTCAGGGCCACTGGATGTCCGAGAATCGTCAACCTGCCCAAATTCAGCAGATAGTTCGTTTCAGAAAGCCAGGGAAAAAAGAAACCCAGGAACTTGCCGAAAGCAACGGCAACGGCGGCAATGGTTCCCGTCTGAATCACCAGGAAGAGTGTCCAGCCGTAAAGGAAGCCGAAGAGCGGTCCGAAGGCCTCGCGAAGGTAAACGTACTGGCCTCCGGCCTTTGGCATCATCGCGGCCAGTTCGCCGTAGACCAGCGCCGCGGAAACCGTCATGACACCGCTGACGACCCACGAAAGAAGGAAAAGCCCCGGCGAGCCGACCTCGCGCGCAATTTCCGCCGCCACGATAAAGATGCCCGACCCGATCATCGAGCCCATCACAATCGTGGTGCAATCCAGCAGGCCCAGCCCTTTGACCAGTTCCGCTGAGTGAGATTCTGTGGCAGAGTTGTTCGCTACCGTCGCAGACATGCTGCCAATCCTTTGCTGTGTGAAACAACCATCCCCGAACGATGGTGGGAACCGGCAGCCACACGTCAGTCCAGCGCTTGCAGGAACTTCCGCGCCTGTGCCCCGATGTCTTCCGCGGCCAGCAGATCATGGATCACCGCCACGGAATCCGCTCCAGCTTCGATGACAGAAGCCGCGTTGTCAAGCGTTATTCCGCCAATGGCAACCAGCGGCTTGCTCGTCAGCCCGCGCATCTCGCGCAACCGGTCGAGGCCGACCACGGGATCCGGACGTTCCTTGCTTCCCGTCGGAAAGATCGGCCCAAAGGCGATGTAGTCGGCTGAAGTGGCCCCGGCCTCTTCAAACTGGGCCCGCGTATGGGTTGAGACGCCCACGCGCTGGCCGGGAAGCAGGACCCGGCGAGCCTCCCCCACGGGCAGGTCTTCCTGCCCCACGTGAACGCCGTCGGCGCCGGCGATCCGGGCCAGGTCAGCCCGGTCATTAACAATGAAGATTCCCCCGGCCTGGTGTACCCGTTCGGCCATTGCGCTGCAAACATCAAACAGGCGGCGTGAGGAATCCGTCTTGCCACGGTATTGAATCAGCCGGACGCCCGCCGAGAGAAGCACGTCTGCAACTCCCAGAGGCTCCAGGTTCCTCATCTGGGCAGAGTCAATGATGGCATACAGGCGGGGAAGTCGAGAATCCATAAGTCAGGACCCAGGCGGTTCCAGGTTAACCGCCCACGCCGTTACGGCTGAAACGATTGAGAAACTGAGTATCGAATTTGCCGGCACGGAAATCTTTGTCCGCAAGAATCTTTTCCTGCAACGGAATGGAAGTGGAAATGCCCTCGATAATAAACATCTCGAGGGCTCGCGACATTCGCTGCACAGCTTCCTCGCGGTCCTTAGCATGAACCACGAGTTTGGCAATCAGTGAGTCGTAATAAGGAGGGATGACCGACTCCGCGTAAGCGGCCGTGTCGACCCGGACGCCGGTGCCTCCGGGCACATGGAAGCCGGTGATCTTACCAGCCGACGGAGCGAATGTTTCGGGGTTTTCAGCGCAAATCCGGCACTCGATGGCGTGCCCGCGAAGGCCGACCGTGTCTCCTGCAACGGGCAGCGGAAGCCCCGCAGCAACCTGGATTTGCATCTTCACCAGGTCTAACCCGGTCACCATCTCTGTCACCGGATGTTCCACCTGAATCCTGGCATTCATCTCCAGAAAATAAAGCTTTCGGGTCTCATCCATCAGGAATTCGACAGTACCCGCATTCGTGTAACCAATCTCACTGAGCGCGCGAATCACTTTGAGGCCCATCTCCTGCCGGGTCTCAGCGTCGATCTGGGTGGAAGGTGATTCTTCCAGCACCTTCTGATGACGCCGCTGGATGGTGCATTCGCGCTCGCCAAGATGGATAACCTTGCCATGCTGGTCGGCCATCACCTGAAATTCGATGTGCCGGGGCGACGAGATATATTTCTCGAGATAAACGGCCGAGGAACCGAAGGACGCTTCAGCTTCGTTCTGAGCCATCTGCAGGAGTGTTGGCAGTTCCTCCGCGGAGTTGATAATCCGCATTCCCTTCCCGCCGCCACCCGCCGATGCCTTCACCATGACGGGATAGCCGATCTTTTCGGCGGCCTTCAGAGCCTCCTCTTCCGAGCCCAGGACCTCCGTTCCGGGAAGGACGGGCAGGCCGAGTTCCGCCATGCGCTTTCGCGCCTGGTTCTTGTCACCCATCAGGCGGATCGCCTCGGGCGAAGGTCCAATAAAAGTCAGTTTGCAGGTTTCGCAGACCTCGGCAAAATTGGGATTCTCAGCCAGAAATCCATACCCGGGATGGATGGCCTCGGCGCCGGTGATCTCCGCGGCTGAGATGATGGCCGCTACGTTGAGATAGCTTTCCGAGCTTCTGGCAGGGCCGATGCAGACCGCTTCATCCGCGAACCGCACATGGAGCGAATAGCGGTCAGCCTCGGAATAAACCGCAACGGTGGGGATACCCAGTTCCTTGCAGGCGCAGATCACCCGCAGCGCTATTTCTCCCCGGTTGGCAATCAGAATCTTTCCAAACATGCGTCACACTGGTCGGTACGGCGCCAAGCCCTGTGGCGGCTCGCTACGGGTCACGCTGAAATTTCACTTCTTAAGAGGGCTTGATGGTAAAGAGAGGCTGTCCGTATTCCACCGGCTGGCCGTTCTCAACGTGAATGCGTGCAATTTCGCCGGCAAATTCCGACTCAATTTCGTTCATCAGTTTCATCGCTTCCACAATGCAAAGCACCTGGCCCACGTGGACCCGGTCGCCCACATTGACAAACGGAGGAGCATCCGGCGAGGGCGCGCCAAAGAAAGTTCCCACGATGGGCGATTTCAGAACATGCACTTTTTCGGAAGCCGGCTCAGGCTGCGGCTCTGGCACCGAGGGCTCCCTGGTCTCAGCCGGCGCCGGGCTGGCAACCGGCTCAGTAGACTGCCGTACGGAATCGCCACTCGAATTTGTAGGGGAGGCCGGGACAGGCGTTGCACCGGCAGGCGCCTGCCGCAGGATGCGGATCCGCATCCCATCCTTTTCCATCTCAAATTCTGCGACTTCCCGCTCGGTCAGCAGGTCAATCAGTTGCTGGATATCTTTGAGTTCCCAACTCCGCTCTGGCGGTGCTTCTCCGCTGCGGGATGGTTTCTTGCCGGGCATATTTTCCCCTCTGATTCGGTCCTTAATTGGTAAACCAGGCGTCTTTGGACGCGGGGGTCAGAATCTCCGGCTCTCCACCGGTTACCAGCACCGTATCCTCGGTCCGGACCCCTCCGAACCCCTCAAGATAGACACCAGGCTCTACTGTTATAACATACCCCTGCTGAAGCCGCCTTTTGTCACCACGGCTTACACGGGGTATTTCATGGATTTCGAGCCCTACGCCGTGACCGGTGCTGTGCGTGAAATACCGCTCCAGCTTTCTCCGTTCCAGAACTCTCCGGGCGGCCGCATCAACATCGCCTGTCAGATGTCCTGCTCGCGCCACCTGGATGGCTCGTTCCTGGGCCTCGCGAACCTTGTTGTAGAGCGTTCGAACGCGCGCCGATGGTTTTCCCAGATAGACGGTTCGCGTCATGTCGGCTGCGTATCCGCCAAGTATAGCACCGAGATCAACGATAACCAAATCGTTTTCCTTCAACAACTTGGCAGACGGCATGGCATGCGGCCAGGCACTCCGCACTCCAGAAGCCACAATGGTTTCAAAGGCCGCGCCTTCGGCTCCTTTCCGCTTCATCCGATATTCAATCTCAGCCGCCAGATCACTTTCCCTGACCCCAGGGCGAATCTTCCCCCTGACCTCCTCGAAAACCTCGACGGTCAATTTCCCGGCCTTCCGAATCCAATCAATCTCCCCGGGGTCTTTCACGATTCGCAGGTCTTCTACCATCCCGCCCGCAGAAATCCATTGCCGCCGGGGCCCGCCGGCCCTTTCAAGGCTGGCAAACTCCCGGCAGGTGAGAACCACGTCATCGTAGCCCACAGGCCCCAGCCGCTTCTTCCGGATCCAGCCGGCAACTTCCTTCAGAAGGCCACTTTTCGCCTCGACAACTTTGACTCCCTCTGCTTGTTCAGTCGCCTGCAGCGTATATCGCGGGTCCACCCAAAGGATGCTCTCCGAGGGGCCTGCCAGCAGCGCCCCGGCGCTCCCGCGGAAACCGCTCAGGTAATGAATGTTGGGCAGGCTGGTGACCAGCAGCGCGGCAATCTTTTTGCGCGCGAATTGCGCCCGCAGGCGCTGCTGCCTTGCCGTGTAAGGATGCTGCATTCCGTTGGGGTTCATCGTCTGAAAATAAAACGAGGAAGCCTTCGCCTCCTCGTTAGGAATCCATAGATTTTACTACGAATTGGGGGGCAAGAGCGCCGCCGCAGGAAGTTTGTCAGGTCAATATCTTGGGCGTCACAAAGAACAGCAATTCCTGGTCATTGCGTTGCGTGGTGGTGCTCTTGAAGAGATGTCCGAGGACAGGGATGCTGTCGAGCCACGGAACTCCCGTGGAAGAATTTGATTTGGTATGGACCGTAACACCGCCAAACACCACGGTTCCGCCGTTCGGGACCAGAACCTGGGTGGTGGCGGATTGCGTATTGATCGTCGGACCGGCGAGCGTCAGGGCAGGGCCCGGCGTGGAGTTCTCGATATCGATGATCAGGAAAACGTTGCCGTCCTGCGTCACCTGGGGCGTAACCTTCAGTTGCAGTGACGCTTGCACGTACTGGACGCTGATCGTGTTATTGATTGTTGTCTGGATGGGAATCTGGGTACCCTGGATCACCGTGCCTTCCACGTTGTTTTGAGTGACGATGGACGGCTGCGAAATGGTTTTGGCCTGGTCGTGGCTTTCAGCCGCCGCAATTGCGTAGTTAATGGCATAATTCCTGCCCAGGTTGGAAAGCACAAAAACGCCGAATCCCGTGGCGGAAGCCGTGGTTATCGAAGGGGGAGTGAGCGGTGCCCCGGAAACTGGATTGCCCGTGGCGCCGCCAAACACCATGCTTCCGGAACCATTCCGCTGGGCAAGAGAAAGTGCCGTTGAAAGGTTCCGCGCAAAGTCTGAAGTGGCGCGGATGACCCGTGCCTGGATTGAAACCTGCTGCGCCTTCCTATCCAGCTTGTTGATGGCGGACTCGATTTGGGGGATGTGCGAGTCGACATCGGAAATGATCAATGTATTGCTGCGCTCGTCCACCAGGACGGTTCCACGCGAGCTCAGCGCTCCCCCGCCCACCCAGGTCTTCAGCAGGGCGGCGAGAGTGGCCGCCTTGGCATAATTCAGCTGACGGAAAACGGTGACCAGAGGTGCTGAATCTTCGATGGCGGTAGCCAGCTTTTTCTCTTCCTGTTGCTCGCGTGTCAGCGTCGAGAGCTTGGCGATGCGCAGGACGTTCCCTTCCATGCGGTCGCCAAGCCCGTTGTTATTCAGAACCAGCGCCAGAGCCTGGTCCCAGGGCACGTCGTCAAGAACAATGGTCACCGTGCCGGAAACATCCGAGTCAACAATGATGTTCAGGCCGCTGACCTCGTGGACCAGCCGGAAGAAGTCCTTCAGATCAACTTCCTTCAAGTTCAGGGAAATTCGCTTGCCGGTATATCGGGGGCCGTTCTGTATGACCTCAGTCTGTGTAACCGGTATGGTAGCCCGGCTGAGGTCCACATCCTTTGCCGTGGCCACAACCTTTGCCGCGGCCACAACCTTCGCGGCCTTGGCGGCCTGGACGGCGTCCGGAAATTCCTGTTCCATTCGGGGCTTCGGTTTCGCAGCCGGCGCCGGGGGCTCCTGTGCTACGGCCGCTCTCTTGGTACGGACTGGCCGCGCCGGGACGTGCGCCAGCGCAACCGTCTCAGGCTGGCGCGCCGCGGTCTTATTCTCTGTTTTTCTGACAGGCGGCTTGATAGCGGTTTCCGCCACTTCAGGGACCACCTTCGGCGCGCCGGGCCCCGCAGGCTCTTGCGGCCGGACACGGGCATCCGCCGGATGCTGCGACTTTGCCTGCGTGCCACCGTCTTTGGGTGTCAACTCGATGCGGAATCCCGCCGGTTGCCGGTCGACGGTGTAGGAGGGGTCCCCTTGAAGGTCCGCGACAATGCGAATGACGCCCCCATGTTCAGGGCTGAACCTTCCAATCCGGACCCGTGCCAGTAAGGGCGAATGGGAAGAATACGTCCATCGGTTGGTGCCGTTCAACGCACCTTCCAGATCCAGAACCAGACGGTTTGGGTTCTCCAGATACAGAACACGATAGTCAGTGGAACTACTGGTTTCAACCTGAATGGTCGTTTCCCCTCCGTCTGCCGCCGTCTGAATCGAAATGCCGGTCAGCCGGCTCAACAGCGGTTCTTCCACGGAAGGGGTTGCGGCTGCCTTGTTCACGGCGCGAGAGGCCCGAGCACCGGCAACTTCCTTCGCCGGCCCTCCCGAAGCCTTCGTATTGCCGTCAAGCACCGCCCCCCAGGCCAGGCCCAGCATAGCGAATATTGCCACCAGCACCAATAGATAGTCTCGTTTCATCTTGCCTCCTGCCGCTCGGGACCCAGTCTCAAGACAACCTCCCGGGCCTCCATCCGTCCGCGAGTATCCAGGCGTTTCTGCTGAAAATAGAGCGCGTCCGGCGTGATCCTGCTGACGAACCCGTTGTAAACGTCCTCATGAATGTGGAGGAAATAGGCCAGGTTCGCAGCGTTGGTGACCACAGCGATCATCATGTGCGTATCCTCCTCGCGCAAAATCCCCTTCAGGCGCAAGCGTCCGATCACCAGACCGCGAACGCCGGGCGGTAGCGGCCCATCCATTTCGTCCCCTTTGCCATTCATCTGCGGCGGAGGGGGAACATTGAAGGGATCGCGCTTCCCCGCCGGGACATTCACCCTGGCGCGTTCTTCGGCCAGGCGCTGCCGGCCCTGCTTCTCCGGTGCAGTTCGGACGGGAACCGCAGCCGCGGCAGGCCGAACATCCCGACCGGAGTCATTCTCATCGCTGGCGCGGCCGACGGATACGCTGCCCGCCAGCACCATCAAGACCGCCGCCAGACAGGCCCCTGCGCGGGTTAACCACAAACATCCTTTCGTTCTCCTGGTCATGGCAATACCCTCGTCCTATTTCGGTTTCATCTTTCCCTTAGGTATCGTTTCGGTCGCAGGCCGGTTGTAATAGGTTGTAATCACGCAATTAGCTCCCACGGTCTCGTCCGTCGAAACTTTGTACGAACCCATGCCGCCCCCCTCCGGGGCGCCCAGGGACAGGCCGGACACCGTTACGATCCGCTGCCCGTGGGCCAGCTGGTCAAAGAAATGCAACAGCCGGTAGTAGGTTCCGTCCAGGTGCAGCCGGAACGGCATTTCGACATAAAGTTCCTTGCTCACCAGCGGCTGAGATATGAAGGTTCGGATATACACTTCGCTGTTGGCGCCGGTGTTGTAGACGGACCGGACAAAAACGTCCGTCGCGGACTCGTCAGGCACAATCGACTGCAGTGTCTTCAGTTGCTCACTGAGTTGTGCAATCCGGTTCAGGTATTCCGTCTGCTCGCGTTTGAAAGCCTCGTTGCGGTCATTCTCCGCCCTCAAACTCTTCACCTGCAGCTTCAGGGCGTCCAGCTGGCTGGATTTGGGCAGCGCGAAATACCAGAACGTAAATCCCGCCAGAGCAACCGCCACCACCACCAGAACGGCTGCCTGAGCGCCGTCCGACAAATCGTTGAATTTCCTGGTCATGACGGCGTCCTCCCTTACCTTCCATTCCCCGGCGGCAGAGCCGCCATGGTCGGTTTCCCGCCAGCCGCAGCCTTCGCCTGCTCAGGCGAAACATAAACACAGTCCAGGTTGAACTTGAAGTTAACGCGGTCGTTCTGGTTGTCCTGGTAGTATTGCTTCAGCTTGATGTCCGAAAACTTCGGCGAACTCATCAGCTCGTTGATGAACTGTGCGATCTCCGGGACTGCGCTCGCCTGTCCGTAGATGTGCAACACGTTTCCTTCGGGTGTCACCTGCAAGAGGTAAAGATTCCGGGTTCGGCTCACCGTTTCCCCCAATCCCTCCATCAGGTCAACCGGACCCTGGCGCTTGGTCTGGAGTTTCTGGATGGTTTGAATGCGATCCTCGAGTGTCTTGAGCTGCCTCTGGTATTCCAGGTTCTGGGCCTTCACCGATGCCAGTTCCTTCTGCCGGATCTGCTCGCGCGTCAGGGCGGCCTGCGCCTGGGTGATCTGATGGCTCCAGTAGTAGGAGACAAACCCCACCACACTCATCGAAACGGCCATCGCAACCACAAAGACCAGGACCTGGCGTGCCGCCACGGAAGACCCGCCTGACATCCTTAACTGGGGAGCATCGTGTCCGAGCAAATTGATTTTCATCATGGCGCGTCAAAACTCCTCAGGGCCAGCCCCATCGCCACGCAAAGCCGGGGGGCAATTTCCGCCGTAAACCCCACGTCAAACTGTGAAGGATCGATATTCACCCGGCGAAAAGGGTCCATCATTTCAATCGGAACTTTAAACTCTTCCTTTAGCAGTTCCAGAAGGCCTTCCACTTTGGCCGTTCCCCCCGCAAGATAGATTGCCTGGATGTTTTCAGGCGAAGTCGTCTGCCGGAAGAAATCGAAGGTTTTCTGGATCTCCAGCAGCAGGATTTCGGAGACGGACCGAAGGTGCGGGGTTGCCGCGTCTGTCGAAATGTTCGGAAGTGCGCGGCCCTGCTTCAAGCCCTCTGCGTCGTCAAAACTCAGGTCCAGTTCCTTCTGGAGCGTGTCGGTATACTGGTTGCCTCCCACTGAAACGTCGCGGGTAAACAGCGGCGTCCCGTCCCGTACGATGTTGATGTTCATCGTGCTGGCCCCGATGTTCAGCAGAGCCACCAGGGAGCCTGGTTGCGGGTTGTAATTCGCCTCAAAGGCGTTTTGGAGCGCAAAGACGTCAATGTCCACGACAACCGGGACCCTCCCGGCCTGGCTCAGAACATTGGTGTGGTTCAGAATCTTTTCCCGTTTCACCGCCACCATCATCACGTCCGTCCCGCCTCCACCGGGTGCAGGTCCCATCACCTGGTAGCTGAGGTTAACGTCAGCTACGTCAAAGGGAATGTGCTGCTGGGCCTCGTAGGGAATGGCGGCGGCCACTTCGGCATTCCCCACCGCGCTCAGCGTGAGCCTCTTAACAATGACCGAATGCCCCGAGACCGAAGTGGCGACATTCTTCACCTTGATCTTATTCTCAGTAATCACCTTCTTGATGGCGGAAGAAACCAGCCGCGCATCCATTACGGAACCGTCAACCACAACATCCTGGCCCAGCGGTTCCATGCCCAGGCTGACCAGTTCGTAGCCCGCGCCTTTCCGGGCCAGTTCAACAACCTTCACCGAGCTGGATCCGATATCCAGGCCCACCAGTCTTTTTGAGTTCCCCCAAAACATAAGCCATGCTCCCTGCGGAACCGGACCCGCAGCGTCGAGAAGCTCTGCCGTGCGGGTGGTCCGAATTTCCCTGCCAGCGGCCCGGAGCCGCTGCATCATCCATCCTGAAACCAAACACTTGCAGACATAGGAACCTCTCGCAGGCACCCTGGCGCCAACGAGGGATTTCCAATTCGCTTAATACATCGGCAGATAAGGTCGGGAACAAGAGAAGGTGAATTTCTTTTTGATGACCCTTCCTTTTTAGCTGTCTGCCCTTCGTCTCCCGCCAGCTTGCCTATTGCACCTGGAGCGTGACCTTGCCGGCATGGCTGAGCGATTGTGCAGTGGCGGTAATGTCCAGGGTATAAGTCCCGGCGGGAGTTCCGTTGTTCGATCCCGGGGAAACGCCTCCCCCGCCTGCGCCGCCGCCGCAGGCCGCCATCGCAAGAGAGATCAGCAAGGCCACCGATGCGATGCGAATGGCCACGACCAGCGGGCGCCGACGGGCCCCGGTCAAAAGCAGGACAATGGCAAGGAAAGCACACCCGAACCACGCCAGAAACCATGGAAGGGGCCGGCCCCGCCAGTCGCTGGCAGGAGGATGGACCAGAGACCGCGCCGTGGTGTGCACGGTGAGAGTGGCCTGGGCGGAGCCGGAAACGGGTATCTGCACTGTGGATGAGGAAAACGAACAGGTTGTTCCCCTGGGGACGCCGCTGCAGGCCAGCGAAACGGGCACATCAAATCCGTTGAGAGGCGTCATCGTCAACGTATATTTCGCCGTCTGTCCGGCCTGGACAGACGCGCTCGCCGGCGAGGCCGCCAGGCTGAAATCCGCAAACTTCACCGAAAGCGCGAGGGTTGCCGTGGTTGTTCCGGAACTGGTGGTGGACGATGTCGAGGTTGTCTGGCTTGCCGCCTCCGTTCCCGTCACCGTGAAATTGAGTGAAGAAGAGGTCACCGCATCCAGGTTCCCCACCGTCAGAGTGCTCGATTGCCCGGGAGAAATCGAGGCCGGATTAAAAGCGCAGGTGGCGGGGGCCACATTGGCGCAACCGAGAACAATGGAGCCCGTAAATCCGCTGCTGGACGACGCGGACAGGGTAAACTGAGCCTGGCCGGTTCCCATCAGCACGGTTTCCGAACTCGGGTTCGCCGAAAGTGCGAACGGAGCCCCACCCGCTCCGGTCAGGGTAATCGTCTGCGGCGAGCCGAGGCCGGTGTCCCTCAGCGTCACCGTTCCCACGCTGGTTCCCACCGCCGAGGGTGTAAAACTGACGCTAATGGTACAACCAGCGCCCGCATTCACTACGCTGCCGCAGTTGTTGGTTTCCGAATAATCACCGCCGGCCTGGATGCTGGAAATATCCAGCGGCGACTGCGCGGGGTTCGTTAGAGTCACCGTTTGGGTGCTGGTAGCGCCCACCTCCACGGTGCCAAAATCCAGGCTGGACGCCGAAAGACTGACCGCACCGCTGGCCCCATAGCCGCTCAGGTGGATCGTCTGCGGGCTGCCCACGGCGTTATCGGTTATCACCAAAGTGCCCGTCTGCGTACCGGTTGCCGTGGGGGTGAAGGTTACATTGATGGTGCACTGGGTGCCCGGGGCGACGCTCTGCCCGCACTGGCTGGTCTCCGCAAAGTGCCCCGTAACGGAAATTCCCGAGATGCTGAGGGCCGCGCTGCCGGCATCGCCAATTTTCAGCGTCGAAGGCGAGCTGGTGGTGTTGACCTCCTGGTTTGGAAAAACCAGAGGGTTGGGAACCGCGGTCAGTCCGGCGGCGTTCTGGGGGCTGATCCTGGCGATCCAGGCATCGTAAGAGCCCCCCGTGTATCCGGTGGTCATGGCGGAAGGGGTGACCGGGAAGTCGGTGGAAAAGGTATGGCCGGCCACATAGACGTTGCCGGAAGAATCGAGCGCCAGGTCGTTGGCCGCTTCGTTGCCGGTTCCGCCCAGGTAGGTGGAAAAAAGCAGCGTGGAACCGGTGGGATCAAACTCGCTGACAATCGCGTCGTAAATTCCGCCGCTCGCCGCCTGCAGAGGAGACGCCACAGGAAACTTCCCGCCGTAGGTAAACCCCGCGATCCAGGCGTTGCCGCTGCCGTCCACGGCGATGGCGTTCGCCTGGTCAGGATAGATGTCGCCCAGATACGTTGCATAACTGATCGCCCCGCCCCCCGGAGCGACCTTCGCCACGAAGACCTCGTTGGTCCCGCCCCAGACCGTGTCATAAGCTCCCTGGGTCACGGGAAAATCTTTGGAAGTCGTCCAGCCGGCGACGTAGGCGGCGCCGGAAGCATCGAGTGCAATGCCGGATCCGTAACTTGCCGCCGTTCCGCCGAGATAACTGGAGTAGACCAGCGCTGAGCCGGTTGAATTCAATTCGCTGACGAAGCTTTCAAAACAGGGAAAGCTGCTCAGCGCCGATCCACACGATGCCGCCGTATATTGCGGCTGAAAACCGCCCTGTACGGGGAAATTTGAGGAGTTCGTCTGGCCGGTCAGATACGCGTCGCCGGAAGCATCGAGCGCGATGCCGTTGACGTGGTCTTCCTGGCTGCCGCCGAGATAGGTGGAATAGATAAGAGAAGAGCCGGTGGGATTGATCTTGGCCACAAAACCGTCAAACGGTCCGCCGCCGTAACTCGTTTGCAGGGTCCCGTAGGTCACCGGAAAGTTGGAAGCTGAAGTCAGACCGCCGACGTAGGCGCTGCCATTGGAATCCGCCGCGATGCTGCTCGCGAAATCGTCCCCCGTCCCTCCAAGGTAAGTGGAATAGACCAGGTTGGATCCGGAGGCCGTGAGCTTGGCGACAAAAGCGTCATAGCAGGGAGTCGGGTAGGCCGTGGTACCGCAGGCGCCGCCTCCGTTGGAACCCTGCACGGGGCCGGCGGTTGGGAAATCGATCGAATCGGTGAAGCCGGCCACGTAGGCCTGGCCGGAAGAGTCAACGGCAATGCGAACGCCCTCGTCGTCACCCGTACCGCCAAGGTAAGTGGAATAGACGAGGCCCGTTCCCTGCGGATTGAGTTTGGCGACAAAGGCGTCAAAGCACGGTGCGGTGTTGACCGCAGTGTCGCAGTTTCCGCCCGCGAAAATTCCCTGAACGCCGCCGTTGACGGGGAAATCAACCGAACTCGTGTGGCCCGTGATGTAAGTGTCACCGGACGCGTCCACCGCGATGCCGGTGGCGTAATTGTAATCGGTGCCGCCCAGGTAAGTGGAGTAACTCAGCACCGGATCGATCACCAGGGGTTTCGAGGCGTCGTAGCCGCTGACTTCAAAGCCGACCTGGCTGTCCCTCTCCATCACGTAGCGGGCCGCAAGAAAACGTCTTCCCTTTCCCGGGCCGCCGAGGGGCTGATAGGCGACCGGTTTGCGGAACCGCACGTCGCCGGCGCGGGTCTGCACCACAAGGTCGCCGGCCGCACTGACATGCACTTTGGCTGCAGGTTGATCTTCGCCGGCAATTTGCAGACGTAGAGAGCCGAGGTTCGCTCCCGGCGCCACCTCGATGTCAAATTCAAGTTCCCTGTGGTTGCCATAATAGACCAGGTCAACGCCAGGATAGATGCCGTGGTATTCCACTCTGGAAAATGATGGAACACCCTTCACCCACTTTGAGGGATCGTTTCCGAACAGGTAATTGCTGCTGCCGGTTTCCCTGCCCAGGCCCTCAACCCGCGGGGCGGGACTTGCGCCTGCCCATCGGAGGTAAAGAACGTCTTTCCGGGCCGGGTTGCCATGAGCGTCGCGGCCGGCAAAGGCTGCGGCGGAAGATTGCTGATGCGAACTCGCGGCGCTCCGCTCCAGCGACATCACCGCCTGGTTCTTTGTGAAGAAGACGGCAAAGCCGTTTCCCCGCGCCAGGAATTTCACGGCGGGCGGCGCCTGCCCGCGGTTCTGCTCAAAAACCAGCGGCAGCGAAGCATAACGGAGGTTGGCGGAGGCGGACGCCGGGAGGGTTGGACCCTCAACTGCTCCTGCGGCCATCGCTCCCAAAGTCATCAGCAGCAAAACTGCGCGGGCGGCTTTTGAGCAAGCCGCTCCCTGCTCTGTGAACCTGTCCCACAGACGAAAAGCCCCGAAATCGTTCAATGGTTTCCTCGGCGGCGGCCCGGGCCTTCAGATTCTGGCGCGCGGCCCGTGCCCGGCGCACGAGGTGAATCGTCAGTTTAGACAGGAGACTTGAAAGAAGGTGTGAAGAAAGCCGGAAACCCAGACCCGGAGGGGCGAAAGAACCCCTGGTGGATGAAATTCTTCACGCCCCTCCGGGCTGGATGGTTTCTATAGTTTTCCCATAGCTTGCGCTATGGGCTAAAGTCTTCCGCCCCCCTTCGGGGGCTCAATTTGATGGGTACATGCGGCTCTGGTGGGAACGGCCACGCAGAGCCTTCAGGTAGTTTTTTCCACGAACTATTTCTTCGTGCAGCGGGTAAACAACTGGTCGAGCAGTTCGAGGGCGAGGTCCATTTCTTCGCGGGTAATAGTAAACGCGGGCGCCAGCGTAAAGACGTTCTTGTAATATCCGCCCACGTCGAGCACCAGGCCCATCTTGCGGCCGCCGGCTTCCAGGTTTCCGGCCATGCCTTCGGTGAAGATGCGGTCCGCGAGCTCGCGGTCGGGAGTGATGCGGTCGGGCTTCGAGACTTCAATCCGCAGGGCGAGTCCCAGGCCGTCCACCTGGCCGATCGAATCCGGATGGCGCCGTTCGAGTTCACGCAGGCCGGCCAGAAGATAAGCGCCCTTCTCGTTCACCAGGGTCTCGTAATCCTCTTCTTCCAGCATCTTCAGCGTTTCGAGCGCCACGGCGGTGCCCAATGGGTTGGCGGAAAAGGTGGAGTGCGTTGAGCCGGGAGGGAAGACCTCGGGCGAGATCAGTTCCTCGCGCGCCCACACGCCCGAAATGGGATTCAGGCCGTTGGTCAGCGCCTTGCCGAACACAATGATGTCCGGCGTAATGCCGAAATTCTCGATGGCCCAGAATTTGCCGGTGCGGTAAAAGCCCATCTGGATTTCGTCATCCACGATCAGGAGCTTGTGTTTGTCGCAGGTCTCCTTCAGCCGCTTAAAGTAGTCGGCGGGCGGAATGACGTATCCTCCGGTTCCCTGCACCGCCTCAATGTAGAACGCGCCGTACTCCGACATTTCAGCCTTGGCGTCCCACACGCCGTAGTATTCCGAGTCGAACAGTTTTTCGAACTGCTCCTCGCAATAGAGCCCGCAAGTGTCGGGCTTCAGTCCATAGATGCAGCGGTGGCAATAGGGGTAAAAAACAAACTGCGCGCGGTCGCTGAAATGGCCGAACCGGCGGCGGTAGCGGTAGCTGGAGGTGATGGCGCTGGCGCCCAGCGTCCGCCCGTGATAGCCGCCCATGAAGGCGAACATCAGGTTGCGGCCGGTAGCGTTGCGCACCAGCTTGAGGGAATCCTCGATGGCCTGTGAGCCGCCCACGTTGAAGTGGACGCGGCCTTTCACGCCGAAGCGCTTTTCGCAGTACTGCGCGATTCGGGCGGCCACTTCAACCTTTTCGGCATGCAGATACTGGCAGGCCAGTTGGGGCAGGCGGTCCACCTGCCGCTTCAAGGCTTCATTCAACCGCGGATTCTTGTAGCCGAGGTTGGCCGCGGAATACCACATCTGGAGATCGAGGTAGGGTGTGCCCTGCTCGTCGTAAAGGTAGCAGCCCTCACAGTTGGTAAAAACCTTGGGCGGCTCCAGATAGTGCACGGTGTCGCCGAATGAGCAGTACCGGCGCTCGAGTTCCAGCAGTTCCGCAGTCTTGGTTGTGATATCGGGCAATGACATGAACTGTTCTTCCTTTGTCCCGGCAGGGTGGCGCAACGCGGGTTACGTCGCGGCGCTCACCGCAGCGTCAAACGCCGGGGACCCGTCCTCCAGAAATTCGGCCAGCGCCTTTTGCACGTCGCCAAAAGTTTCAAACGGCCGGCAGGCCACGCCGCGCTCGCGGCAGAAGGCCAGCAATTCGTTCTTGGCAAAAACGATGTCGGCCTCTTCCACGGCAAAACGGTCTGAGAGGCCGTCGCCGATAAAGACGACCGGCTGATGCTTTGCTCGAACCCGGCGGATGATGGCAGGCTTGCAGGTGGCACAGCCGTGTTGGCAGCCATGATTGCTGTGGGGAAAAACCGCCCGCACCCGCCCCGCCTCCAGTTCCAATCCGGTTGAAAACAGATGGCGGCCGTTCCTCAGTTCGCCGTCCGCGCCCACCTGCTTGAGGACGCGCCTTATCACATAATCAAAACCGTCGCTGACAATATAGAAAGGAAGCTGCCGGGCCTTCAGGAAGTGAAAAAATTCCGGAAAATCGGGATCGAGGGGAATGGAGTCAATCAGCGCATTCAACTGCTTCGCCGTCACGCGCACCAGGGCTGCATGGCGTTCAAAGCACTCCCTGGAGCCGATTTCACCCCGGCGCCACTGCTCCTCCACCTCCCGCCAGGCAGGATCGGCGTATTGCTTCAGGATTTCATCGGTCACATCCATGCGTGTAATCGTTCCGTCAAAGTCGGAAAAAACCACCGGCTTCAGCACCGATTTCACGTTCCGGCCGTTCCCCGAAAATTTTCCCCTCAAGTGCTTCTCCCTTCTCTCCGATAGACGAACTAGAGGGTCAGACGGTAGGTAGTGAGGAACATCACCCCCTCCTGCACGCCCTACGCGCTACATTCCGCCTGCAACCCACCCTACTCCCCGCGCTCGTCCACGAGGCGTTTACGCTTCCGCCCATGGACGAGCGTCCCTGGGGAGCAAAAACGGAACGCCAGCCGGTACATCCCGCACACCTGATTGTCCCAGACGTCCGGATACCGGGCCTCCAGATTTTTCCGGACTGTGTCTTCAACCGCCGAAGTGGAAACTCCGTTGGAGAGTTCCAGCCGGAATTCCAGGATGTCGTGCAATCCTTCCTGCCGCACCGCCACCTGCCAGTTGGCCGAAAGCCCCGGAACGTCGCACAAAACCTTCTCAAAAATTTCCGGGTACATGTTTCCGGCGCCCATCACCACCATTTCGTCACGGCGGCCGCGGATCCTCGCCAGGCGCCGCACCGTGGTTCCGCAGGGGCAGGGCCCGTCCAGAAAGCGCGTGATGTCGCGCACCCGGTAGCGGATCAAGGGCATGGTGCGGCGGGCCAGGGTGGTGACCACCAGTTCCCCGTAGCCTTCCGGGTCGGGATCGAGAATTTCAAACAGCAGGTTAAACTCGTCCACGTGGTAGCCGTTGCGTTCCAGGCACTCCATACCGGCCCCGCCGCCCATTTCCGTGGAACCATAGCCGAGAATCACCGGCGCCTTCCAGATCCGCTGGACGTAATCCCGGTAGACGTCGGTCATGCGGTCGCCCGCCGCGAAGATCAGTTTGATAGGAAAAGCCCCCTGCTTTTCTGCCATTTCGCTCAGGCTCACCAGCCAGGTGGGGTCCGCCACAATCACGTTGTAGTGATATTGCGCCAGGCGGTCGTAGATCTCTGCCGGCTGCGGCTTGCCCGCCGCCGAGCAGAAAACTCCCAACTGCTTGCAGGCCAGATAAGTCACCCAGGGGCTGATCCAGTATCCGGCGTCAAACGTGCAGACCACGCGGTCGCCGGGGCGCATGCCATTTTCATAAAACGCCGCCGCCTCGTAGCGCGCGGAAAAATCCACTTCGTCGTATCCAAAATAGACCCGCTTGGGCCCGCCGGAGGTTCCGGTGGTTTCATACACGGATTCCGGTTCCCGGCACAGGAATTCCTCAGGCGGAAGACTACGAATGTCTTCAGGGGTGGTAAAGATGTTTCCGAGATCTTCGGGCCGGCGGACCTGTTCCGCCCGAAGGCCGGCTTCCCTGAGCTTCCGCGCAAAAAACTTCTGGTGGGCGGCCGCGTAGCGGACAACCCGCCGGAAACCATCCCTCTGGATCCTGTGGATCAGACCCGGCGGCAGGGACTTGCCCCAGCGGACAAGCCGGGGAATCGAGTCCCCGATCATCCGTTGTTCAACGATCTTCCGAAGGTCAGCTACCATGAAATCTCAGATCAAAGCAGAACGCTCCGCCCGTCTCCGTGAAGCGAATTTGAAAGTTTATCACCGAACCTCGGACCTCAAACGCAACGTCATCTGCCTGTCCAGTTCCTCGCAAGATTTCGCGATCATTTCAAGTTACATCAGGTATGCCGATTCACCTGAAACCGGCAAGGGGGTTGCCAGCAGGTCGATATAAGTGGCCTTTTCGAGCAGTGCCCTCGCAACCTGGGCAACAGAATAGGCGGCGTCGGGCCGGGCCATTTCCTTCCCGCGCGCACTCCACGCCTCCATCTGTTTCGGATCATCCAGCAGGCTGGAAACCAGCGCGGGAATTTCCTCAGGGGCTTTTGCCGCGATCCCCACTTTTCGTTCAACCAGAAATTTGAGGTGACGCTCCTCCATTCCCGGAACCGGGAAGGCAAGAATCAGAGGAAGGCCCGCCGCCAGAGCCTCTGAGGATGTAACGCCTCCCGGCCTGGTGATCAGCAGGTCGGCCGCCCCCATCAGTTCCGGGATGGAATCTGACCAGCCAAATACGCGGAGGTCAAGCGCCAGTTTTCCTCGCAAGGCCTCCAGGCGCCGCCGCATATTGCGGTCCCTTCCCGTTACGGCGAGCACCTGGATGGGGTGGCGGCACATTTCCAGACTCCTGACGATCGTGTCCAGCGGTGCGGGCCTGATCCCGCCGCCCATCAGCAGCACCACGGGCCGGGTGGGGTGCAAACCCAGGGCGCGGCGAAGTTCAGCGCGGTCAAATCTGAGCGCAAAGGTAGGATCGATGGGCACGCCACAGTTCACGATGCGATTCGCAGAAACGCCCCAGGCAATCAACTGGCTTCTGGCTTCTTCGCTGCCCACGCAATGAACGTCGATTTCCTTTCTAACCCAGGGTGGCTGCGCGCAGAAATCGGTTTGCACCGCCAGGATGGGAGCGTCAAACCAACCTTCACGGCGTCCAAGCCCGGCCACCCTGGCGGCGCCCATCTCCGTAGCGATTACCAGATGGGGCCGGTAAGACTGGAGTCGGGCAAGGACCGACCGGCAGCCGCGCCTGAAAAGCCAGTCGGGAGAAGTCTTGCACACTTGTTTCCGCAGCCTCCAATCAAACAGCCTGCGCCACACCGAGGGAAAGCGCCGCACCATCAGCCAGTAAGGATAGGCGTAGAGGCGCAGGAACCAGGGTGCCGCGAGGTTCAAAATATCAATCGTCCGGGCCTCAACGTTGTCCGCCCCGTCGTGCAGGGCCAAATGAACGGCCTGGCTCGCGCGCAGATTTCCCGCTCCCACACCCAGCGTCAGGATAGCGATTCGCCTGATTTCCATGCCTGCTCCCAAAACTGTTCCCGAACCGCGGCCCTCGAGGCCAGGGGTGGATTTCACTCCCACCGGCGCACCAACAGCACAGCGTTCAACCCTCCGAACGCAAAGGAATTCGAAAGCGCGGCGCGAATGCGCTTTTCCCGTGCCTGGTTGGGAACATAGTCAAGATCACACTCCGGGTCCGGCTGCGTGTAGTTCGCGGTGGGTGGAATCATTCCGCGTTCCACCGCCAGGACCGTCGCCACGAACTCAATCGCCCCCGTTCCGCCCATCGCGTGCCCATGCATCGATTTCGTGGAACTGATCGCCAGTTTCCGGGCGTGGTCTCCGAAAACTTCCTTGATCACCCGCGTTTCGACGGAGTCATTCAGGCGAGTTCCCGTGCCGTGGGCGTTGATGTAATCAATCTCCCCGGGCTCAACGCCGGCTTCATCAAGCGCCATGCGGATGGCGCGCACCGGGCCGTCCACCGACGGCTGGGTGATGTGCGAAGCGTCCGAACTCATGCCGCACCCGGCAAGCTCGCCATAAATGTGGGCCCCGCGCTTGAGGGCGTGTTCAAGTTCCTCCAGCAGCAGGACGCCCGACCCTTCCCCAATCACCATCCCCTTGCGGTCCGCCGAAAAGGGACGGCAGGCCATGGCCGGGTTGCCGTTTCCGGAGGCAAGAACGCGCACCGCTTCCCAGCAGCGCATCACTCCGTAAGTGATGGGGGCGTCGGCCCCGCCGGCCAGCATCGTGTCCGCGATCCCGAACTTGATGAGATGGAACGCCTCCGCGATGGCGTGCCCTGACGACGAGCAGGCCGTTGCGGTGGTCAGCGCCGGCCCCTGCGCACCAAACTCCATGCAGATGTGCGAGGTGGCGGCGTTATGCATGATGCGAGGAATCGTGTAGGGGTGCAGCCGGGTGGCCTGCTTCGCGTAAAGGTTGTGGTAGCCGGCGTCATAGCTCCCCGCCCCGCCCATGCCGGAACCCATCACCACGCCAAAGCGGCAGCGCTCTTCGTCGCTGAGCGCGATGCCGCTATCTTTCATGCATTCCCCGGCGGCAATCAGTGCGAACTGCGCAAACTTGTCCAGCAGGTCCTGCCGCTTGGGAGGGAAGTAGTCGTCCGGATTGTAGCCGTCAACTTCGGCTGCGATGCGAATCGAAAGGGAGGAAGAATCAAATTGAGTAATGGGCCTGACACCCGACCGTCCCTGCACCAGGTTCTCGAAAAAGCTGTTCGTGTCTTTACCCGTGGAGGCAAAGACCCCCAGCCCCGTTATGACGACCCTGCGCACCATGGACTCCAGAAAGTTTAGTTGCTGGCCGCAGGACCGCTGCCCTTGGCCATCGCTGCGAGATCGGAAATGTCCTTGCCTTCAAGCACTCGGTTCAGACTGTCCACAACCTGCTGGACACTTTTCATGTTCTGGGCCACAGTGTCGGGAATGTCGATCTTAAACTCTTCTTCCAGCGCAAACAGGATGTTGACTCCATCCAATGAGTCAATCCCCAGCTCCTCAAAAGTTGCATCGATGGATACGTCGCCGGGTTCAAGATGCTGCTCCCGTGCAATAATTTCCACAACTCTTTCACCTACGTTCATCTCTGCTCCTTGCCGAGCGGTCCCAATACCCTGCCCTTGACCGCCTTAAGATGATATCCCGATAGGATTCTTCCTGGCGACTTCACTGACGACGCGTAACAACTCCGACAAACGAAAGGGTTTCTCCAGGAAGGCCCTCACTCCAAGCTCCCGCGCGAGATCGCGTTCGGTTCCGGTAATAAAAGAGGTCATCAGAATAGCGTCGCAAGCGATCTTCTTTTCATGCAGCTTCCGTATCAGTTCCAGACCATTCTCACCCGGCATCCGGAGATCGATCAGAATCACAGCCTTGCCATCATCTGTGTTCAGAGCCTTCCAGAGCCCCGCGCCATCCTCCGCTACCTCAACAGAATAGCCATTTGTATTTAGAACCTCGGAAAGAAGGTCCCGGCTCTCTTGATCGTCATCCACCACCAGTACTCGATTTAAACCCACTCAGACACCCGCATAGGAAGAGTTTTGCCTGTCGAACCGCATATCTTCCAGCATCAGCGAGTCCAAAGTGGTCGAACAATCTTAAACTATTCAATCTTAAACTCTTATTAAAAATGCCAGCTGTTATCGACAAAGCTCAACCAGCCCTGACTGTGTCAAAATGCAACACATCGTCAAATGAGTGTATTGTAATGTGACATGGATTTCCAGCATTTTCATGCGAGACTGCCGGGAGAAACAGAACACGCTCGGCCCTCCTGATTCAGCGCATGGGATAAGTCTAAGCCATAAACCTTTCGATTGGCGCAAAGGTCAGACCTGACCGCGTGGCGGCGTCGATGATAGCCGGCAAGGCCTCCACTGTGCTCGATTGGTCTATACCTGCCGGGGGCGGCTGCTCGTGGCCGTCGTGAAGAAGGATCACCGCGCCGGTATGTAGCCTACGCGTGGTGGCTCTTATGATCGCCCGGGCCTGATATTTCCAGTCGAATCCCATCACCGACCACATCACCATTTTCAGCCCCCTTTCCCTCAGAACAGGCATCAGGCCGAACCAGCGCGCGCCGTAGGGCGGCCGGAACAGGGTAGGTCGCACGCCGGTAATCCGTTCGATAGCTTCCTGGGCCCGGTCGATTTCCGCGGCCATAAACCTGCGGCTGCGGGCGAACAGGAAGGGGTGCGAATAGGTATGGTTGCCGATGGTATGGCCTTCGCGCACGATGCGCCGGGCGAGTTCCGGATGGCGTTCTACGTTTTTGCCGCAGAGGAAGAAGGTTGCGGAAATCCCGTGTTCGGCGAGGATGTCGAGAATCTGCTCGGTGAACGGCGGAGCGGGACCGTCGTCAAACGTCAGGACGGCGCTGCGGCTTTCCCGGGGGCCGCGATTCACAACAGGGGAAAACACCTGGGATGAGGGAATGATGCAGGCATACGCCAGCCCGCCCGCGCATCCCAGGATAATAATGAGTCCAATCGCAACACTCGCCATGACCGACCTGCGGACTTTGCTGCCGTCCAGCGCCCGCGCACAAAGCCTCCACTCCACGCGAGCGCTCTCCCAGCGGTGTTTATCCTAGCACAGGAGCTATCAGGATTCCCCATCGTCACCTTGCAGATGGCCAGAAGAAGCGGTAAGTTAAGGATAACGGGATCCCCAGAGGTGACAACATGAGCAGCACCATTGACCGCTTCATGGCGCAACAAGGGTTTGGTGAGGAAGACGCCTCGCGCCGGCGCTGGCACTTTCTGGCCCTGCAGTTTCAACCCGCTTTCCTGGCGTTTCTGGTGGCATTGGCCATTTTCTCCCAGTCGCAAACGCTCTTCTTCATGCTCGCGGCCGTCCTGGTCTGGAACGTGCTCCTGCCCCGCCTGAATCTGTTTGAAAGGATCTACGACTGGGTGATTGCCGGCCCGATGTCGAAGCCGAAGCTGGAACCTGCTCCGGCGCCGCGGCGTTTTGCGCAGGGCATGGCCGCAACCTTCATGGCCATAACAGGTCTGGCGCTTACCACCGGCTGGCTGATCGTCGCCTACGTTTTTCAGGCGTTCATCGTCATCGCCCTCGTCGCTCTCCTGGCGGGCAAATTCTGCATGGGGTCTTACATCTTTCACACCCTGCAGGGCCGCCGCGACTTTGCCAACTCCACTTGCCCGTGGTCAAAGTAGGCGCACCTGCCCGCAGTGGGTAGCGAAGAGTTGTTCTGTAACTCTGCGGGTTTTTGTTTTGATGAAACAAACCCGGCTGGCGCAGACGCCGGTTTCTGTCTCTGCGATCAGCGAAGCTGAGTCGGGTTAGGATGGCGGGAGAAAAGCAGGCAGTAGGAAGTAGGAAATAGGGAACAGCGAGGAGCGAGTAGGGAGTAGCGAATAGGGAAAAGCGAGCGAGTAGCCCGGACCTCCGGTCTCGAGGTCCACGGCTTGGAATGCGAGAGCGTGCTCTCGCCTTGGAGTGCGGTAGCGCCAGCTACCGCCGTGGAATTAAACAAGGAGGCGGCAAGCCGCCGCGGCCGGAGCCCTGTCATTCTGAACGCAGTGAAGAATCCCCGCATTTTAGTTTTTATACAAATGCCGGGTTCCTTCGCGTTGCTCAGGATGACGGCCGAGGAGGCCCAGGATGAGCGCGTCTCGCGGTCCGTGGTCCTTCTTTCAGACAATATCCACTGAAGCTTGCATCATACAGTGACGAGCCTTCGTAGCGCCGGCATCCTGCCGGCCTTGAGTAAAGTTGCCGCCGGGACGGCAGCGCTACCATTGCGAACCGCCACTATATTTTGCAAACATCGGCAAGAACCGCAGGCCGCAAGGGCCTGCGCTACAGCCCCAGGCCCGGAGGGCGTAGCGTGAACCTCCGATTTCAAGGTTCGCGGCCTTTTTAGCCCACCGCCACCGACTTCGCCGGGGTAAACTCCAGCCGTGGGACTCGTTTGGCGTTAAAATCTTCCCCAGCCCCGGCAGGGGCGAAAGGCATGCGGCTTGGTACATAGGTGCAAACTGGAGGGAGCACAACCAAGAACCTCTCGCTTCGCGAGAACGCAGACACGACAAAGCGCGTATCTGCGCCACCCGCCATGGTCTTCTGCGCAGCAGGGGGGCTGCGCTGTAAAGTTCTTTTGAGGCGTGGTTAGCATGCGGAGAAAAAGCGAATTCGGCTTCTATGCCTCGCTAGCATTAGGTTTTGTCATGGCCATGGCCGTGGCCCCACGCGGGGAGATAGCGCAGAGCCAAGGATCTGGCACGCTCGCATGGTCCGTGGACATCGCGTGTGAATATGCCCTAGCACTAGTCCAAGGCGCGAGTTCGAAGAGCGGGCTCCTGCTGGACGAGGGCTGCACTGATGCCTCCAAAAGGAACAAATACATTCCGGACCTTGTGTTGCGCAGAACGGAGGATGGGCAGGTGACATCCCGGAAAGTAATCAGTGATTGGCTTGGCTTCGCCAAGGAGCGTCAAGGCCAGTTTTTTCCAGGTTCCGACGTAACTCGGTGGTTTAACGCGAGCTTGGATCCTGCCTTCCAGTTTCTGTACCAGCCAGGTTTTGTACTAATGAAAGATAGCCCCTGGCTTGCAGTAGTGAACCTCCAAACCGGGTCCCTTGTTCGATCTGTATTGCCATCGCTCGACTTGACGGACCCTAAGTCACCCGCCCTCCACGTTCCGCTTGGGAATCCTGTCCCGATGATCGTCTCGGTGGCACCCAGGCGGGGGACCGTGGCCGTCGCGTCCAATATTGGCAAGGGTCCGAGAATGTTTATTTTCAACTCTGATCTAACAAGACAGCTTCGGTCTTGGCCTCTGACGCGCTATGTCAAAAGCCTCGCGTGGTCTCCTGACGGAAAACGCCTTGCGGTGCTATACGACGGCCGGTTTGACAAGGATCGGAATTACGTGGGGGAGCTGCCGCAGAGCAAATGGCCCACTTCTCTTCCTGATATTGAAGCTTTCGATCCAATGGCTGGCGCTGCCCTGATACAGTGCACTTCAGGTCATCCTGAGTCCCAAATAGTGTTCAGCCCCGACGGTTCTGTGATATATGCAATTAGTCAGCAGAGCGTGGCAGGTCCCATGCGTGGTGATGGCGTACGTGCCTTTTCCTCTATCTCCGGCAAGCTTGTGCGCGTCATCGCCCCTGACAGGCCACGTTTGCACGACGAATTTGCCCTCTCTCCTGACGGTCGCTTCATCGCTGCCGACGCCAGCAGTGAACTAGGGCATCCGTTTTGGACCGAGCCAGTTGCCTTCTCCAACGTCTCTCGCGTCGTCGTTCTTGATTCTAAGACGGGCAAGGTGCTATTCAGCCGTGAGAGGAAAACCGGGACGGCCGCCCCTCTGAATCCCATTTTCACGCCCGACGGGCGGCTGCTGATTGTCCAGTATGGCCCCTACCTCTCGGCTAAAGGAAAGCAGCGCGCGACGATTCACATTGTTGCGTACTCGCTGCCAAGCGGCTAGCCTCGCGGGTGGCGGGTGGCGCATCTATAAGGTTGTCGGCGGGTGGCGCAGATATCGATTTTTGATGTCTGCGTTCAGCGAAGCTGAGATGGGTTAAAATGGCGCGGTGTCATATCCGTCCCGATACTACGCCGAAAACGATCTTCACTTCCTGACGACGAGTACTTATCGCCGTACGCAGATTTTCAGTTCCGAGCGCTTCAAGCGCGAATTCGTCGCCACACTGGCAGAGTTGCGCGCCGAGTGGGGATTCCGGCTTCTCGGCTATGTCCTGATGCCGGAACATTTCCACCTGCTGTTGTGGCCCTCGGCGGACGCCAATCCTTCTCAAATCATGCAGAGGCTGAAGGGGCGCACGGCGCGCTCCATTCTCAAAACTCTGCGGCAGGAGCGCCGACACGCGTGGTGCGCCAGGATGTTGAGGCGATTTTCCCTGCCCGCGACCGTCCACGACGAGGCAAGCTGCCGTGTGTGGCAACGGCAGTTTTACGACATGAATATCTGGAGTGAAAAGAAGCAACTGGAAAAACTCGATTATATGCACAATAATCCCGTGGAGCGAAAGCTGGTCAGCTCGCCGAGTGACTGGCCGTGGTCAAGCTGGAGGTATTATTTCCTGGAGGACGAATCGATCATCGCAATGGACCGGATGCCATGATGACAGGCAGAAACGTCCCGCTTCGCGGGATCGCAGACTCGACAAAGCGCGAATCTGCGCCACCCGCCTGGCTTCAATACGCAGACCAGGGCCGATGGCATTGTTCCCGTGGGTCCAGGCACCTCTTATCACGTCGTGTTCAATAAGCCTCGCGGACAGGAAGTCATTACGGGGATCATCAAGGCCCATGCTGATATTGGCAACCCGGCGACCGGCGGCTTGGGCCGCCACGTAAAAGGGGACGTCTTCGGCGCGACATTCTTCTCGATAATTCAAGGGGGGATTCCAGGGTGCGCAGTTAAGTTTGACTGACGGCCATGGTGAAGACGCGGGTTACAATCCGGAATTTGCGTGCCAAGAGGCGGGTGACCATTGCGGCGGCGTTTCTGGTTGTGTCTTTGGCGGCATGGAGAGGCGCGTCCGTAGCGAAGCCTTTCAACCGGGTCCACGTTGTTTGGCAAGTTGACTTCAAACACGCGTTCGGCATTGTTCTGCAGGATGTAAGCCCCAGCGGGGTTATGCTCACCTTTGACTGGTATCGGGCCAAAGCGGGATCATCGAGGCCCCCGTTGAATCTATGGTCCGTAGGGGAGACGGCCCCTTCCACCGTAATCAACTTGCCGGAATGGCCCGCATACAAGGGAGAACTTCCACCCATCGGAATCGACTGCAAATTTACAGCCGACGGCGACCGAATCGTGTGCGCACATGGTCCCTGGTTGGCCTTGATTGATATCCAGACAAAGAAGGAAATCCAATGTGTTTTGGGGACGCGGGGTTTCTTCGGCCTTAAGTTGACTGGCGCTGACGTGGACAAGATGCCTTCGCTAACAGTTCTTGCCGTGGACTCAAAGGACGGTCGTGTTGCGGTTGCTTACAACACATTGAAGAACCCCCAAATCCTGGTGTTCTCCCGTGATCTTCGGACCCGGGTCGCCGGTTGGAAGGCGTTGAAGTACGTGCAAGGCTTGTTCTGGTCTCGCGATGGAAAGCGCCTCGGTGTGCTCTACCACAACACCTACGAGCCTCTTTACAACCAGCGGGGGAAGTGGACGAACAGAAATCCGGAGGTCGCCCTTGCAGGCGTACCCGACGTGTCGATATTTGACGTCAGCTCCGGGAAGGAACTTTTGAGCTTTGCAACGGACGGCTTCGAGGCAAAGGCCGCCTTCAGTCGGGATGGCAAGCTGATATACGTCATCGCGCACAGCCGTGTGTTCCGGGAATACGCTAGGGGAAGCGACTGGACGAAAGACACGCTGCGCGCATTTTCATCGACAACCGGAAAACTAGTCCGGACTTTCAAGGTCAGAAGCACGGGAGTGCGCAACAATTTCGCAGTCTCCCCAGATGGTAACTTCATTGTCGCTGGTTGCACCAAGGATGCTCATTCTCCTCTGTATTACAATCTGTTAACTCTGCTCACAATGAGAGAGGTCCTTAGCGATGACATCAACGCGGGGTTTGTCATCTTGGATGCTAGCTCGGGACGTGTGACCTTTCGAAAAACGCAGAGGATGGTCGGAGCTGTTGGTATCCCCCTACCCCTATTCTTTTCAGCTAAGGGCGGTCTCCTGATCGCCAACTTTGGCGCGATTTCCAGGAGCGTTGCTGGCCAGCTTGTCGCATATTCCATCGCGCGTTAGGTTGGTGGTGACGCATTGATGAAGGGGGCGGCGGGGAAAAGAGAATAGAGAAGCCCTAACGAAAGGCGAGCGGCACGGGGAGATTGGCGTTGTCGCCGAGTTGCGGGCCCGGCGCCGATAATTTTTGCGGCGGCTCCATCCGCACCCACCCTTCACGATAATCCACCGTCAAAACGTAGCGGCTCAATGCCGGGAACCCGAGAAGTCCGATGATTTCCACTCCGTAGCGCCAGCTCACGCGGCGGGTGGCGCAGATATTGATTTTTAATGTCTGCGTTTCAGCGGAGCTGAACGGGGGTAAAATGGCGCGGTGTCATATCCGCCCCGATACTACGGCGAAAAGGATCTTCACTTTCTGACGACGAGTACTTATCGCCGCACGCAGATTTTCAATTCCGAGCGCTTCAAGCGCGGATTCGTAGCCACACTGGCAGAGTTGCGCGCCGAGTTGGGATTCCGGCTTCTCGGCTATGTCCTGATGCCGGAACATTTCCACCTGCTGCTGTGGCCCTCGCCGGACGCCAATCCTTCTCAAATCATGCAGAGGCTGAAGGGGCGCACGGCGCGCTTCATTCTGAAAACTCTGCGGCAGGAGCGCCGCCACGCGTGGTGCGCCAGGATGCTGAAGCGGTTTACGCTGCCGGCAACCGTCCACGATGAGGCGAGCTGCCGTGTGTGGCAACGGCGGTTTTACGACATGAATATCTGGAGTGAAAAGAAGCAACTGGAAAAACTCGACTATATGCACAATAATCCCGTGGAGCGAAAGCTGGTCAGCTCGCCGAGTGACTGGCCGTGGTCAAGCTGGAGGTATTATTTTTTGGAGGACGAATCGATCATCGCAATGGACCCGGCGGAATGAAGAAAAGCAAGAGCCTCTCGCTTCGCGAGAACGCAGACTCGACAAAGCGCGTATCTGCGCCACCCGCCGTCCACGACGAGGCAAGCTGCCGTGTGTGGCAGCGGCGATTTTACGACATGAATATCTGGAGTGAAAAGAAGCAACTGGAAAAACTCGACTATATGCACAATAATCCCGTGGAGCGAAGGCTGGTAGGTTCGCCGGGCGACTGGCCGTGGTCAAGCTGGAGGTATTATTTTTTGGAGGACGAATCAATCATCGCAATGGACCGGATGCCATGATGACAGGCAGAAACGTCCCGCTGCGCGGGATCGCAGACTCGACAAAGCGCGAATCTGCGCCACCCGCCGGTCAGGTTTATGTGCAGGGGAGAGTTCTTCAGTATAACGCTTACAAATTTCCAGATGGGACAATCAATGTCGGACGTATCACAGTTCACTAAACCGGTTCCAGGAAGACCCTTGCGTGAAGAAGAGCGCGAGCTTATCCGCTCACTACTTTCGAGGGTTTCTGCTGGTGCAACTCTGGAAAACATTTTAGCCACATCATTCGTCAAAGATATGGATGATGGTGGAATGGGCAGCATTCGGTTTGTTCATTCTGAACCTCGGACCTTCGGAAAGAGATTGGCGGAAGCTGAATATGTGGACAGCGACGGAGTGCTGGTAAGCATTGCCCTCAATGCCGACAGTAAGGGCCAACTGTTTGAGCTGGATTTCTGGAAAGTGGATTTTTCCCGGCTGAGACGCTATCCGAAGCCTTCGGACCTTGTTGTCAAAGGCTAGCGACGCCGGCTGGCGCAGAGGCGGTTTCTGTCTCTGCGTTCAGCGAAGCTGAGTGGGGCAAAGAAAATTATGAATTGTGAATTATGAGGGACGAAATAGGCAGTGGGAAGCAGGCAGTAGGAAGTGGGAAGTAGGGAAAGGCAGAAGGCAAAAAGACCCCTCACCCGCCGTCGTCCCTCCGTTACCCTCTCCCCAAGGTAGAGGGCTTGCGAATCATTTGGCGCCCGCCCCATGGCAGGGCTGAAGCCCGGCCCCCCTAAAGTTGATGCTCGTGCCCTTTCGCACAAAGCTGAGAGGGCAAAGGCTAACCTGGGCGGCTTCCCTCCCGCACAAATCAATCCGAGCCCTTTCGCAAAAAGCTTCGCGAGACCGCAGATACTGCAAGGCCAGCATCTGCGCCAGCCGCGAACGCCGGTTCCACGGCGGTAGCTGGCGCTACCGCACTCCAAGGCGAGAGCACGCTCTCGCACTCCATGAAGGGCCGCGGACCTCAAAACCGGAGGTCCTCGCTACCTGCTGCTGAATCCCGAACGTTTTACGGCTTGATGTAAAAATACACCGTGTGCGTTGAGCCGTCTTCGGCGGTGATTTCCTCGGTCTTTTCGGCCTTCCAGCCGTTCATCATGAAATCGTGCGAGACCACCCGCGTGCCGGGCCGGAGCTGTTTTTCCAGCATGGGACGGATTTCCTCATTCACGCTGGTGAGCAGGTAGAGGGTCACCACCGTCGCCGGGTGAATATCCGCCTTAAACATGTCTCCGTGGAGGATTTTGGCCCTTGAGGCAAGCCCCAGTTCCTTGATCCGCGCCGAAGATTCCTGGTACCGTTTGGTGTCGAGTTCCACGCCAACAGCGTGCGCGCCGTACTTTTGCGCCGCCATAATCACAATCCGACCGTCACCTGAACCCAGATCGTAAACAAGGTCGTTGGGGGTCACCTTGGCCAGTTCCAGCATCCGTTGAGCAACCTTCGTGGGAGTGGGAACAAAGGGAACAGCATCGTGAGAAGCTTCGTAGGCGGGGGTGATCTGAGCCCGCGCCTGCGGAGGCTGCGAAAGAAAGAGCCCGAGAGCAGCGAGAACGGTAAGGAGAACCACCAGACGCCCAGAGTCGATGCGTCGCAACATGGTTTGCCTTCCTTATTGTAGAGTTAAGCCCATTCTACCACCGAACCGCTCCGGCAATGCACGAACCTCAAACACCCGGCAGCAATGCCTGCACTGCCGGTACTCAGAATCTCTCGCTTCGCGTCGCCGCCGGCGCTACAATGCGAGCGTCCGCGGGGCGGGCGGGGCGCGCGGCCCACCATCATAAAAAGGGGACCATGCCATGAGTTCAAGAAGGGACTTTATCAGGAACGCCGGAGCCATGATGGCCGGGCCATACATCGCCAGCGGTCTGCCACTCAAAGCATGGGGGCACCGAATGACTGCCGCGCCGGTACCCGCAGCGCAAAAAGCCGCGGGCGGCACGCTCCGAGTGAGCGGCAACCATCGGCATCTGGTGGATGCCGAAAACAATCCCTTTCTGCTGCAGGGTGATGCCGCCTGGTCGTTGATGGCAACCCTGGAAAAGGCCGACGCGAGTGCGTACCTGAAGAACCGGAGGGAGAAGGGTTTTAACGCCATCCTGGTGAACCTGATCGAGCACAAGTTCTGCAAAAATCCGCCGCGGAACGCCGAAGGCGAGGCGCCCTTTACAACCGCTGGCGACTTCAGCACACCCAACGAGCGCTACTTTGCACACGCCGACTGGATGTTCAAGGAAGCGGCAAAGAACGGCATCTACGTGCTGCTGGCGCCCATCTATCTTGGCTACAAAGGAACCGACGAAGGATGGATGGATGAACTGATGGCTCTGAGCCCCGCAAAGTGCCTGGAGTACGGCAGATATCTGGGCCGGCGCTACAGGGATTTTGGCAACGTCATCTGGGTGATGGGCGGCGACCGGAATCCCGAATCGGCCCTGGAGCGCGTGGACCTGATCGCGCTGGGCATCAAAGAGCATGACCCAAAGCACCTGTTTACGGCGCACTGCGCGCCGGACAATGACGCCGCGGACCAGTACGGCGGAGGAGGGTGGCTCAGCTTCAACACGGTGTATACCTATCAACTGATTCACCCGCGCCTCTACGGCGCTTACCGCAGAAATCCCGCCCAGCCTTTTATCCTGATCGAATCTTCGTACGAAGGTGAGCACAACTCATCCGAGGCGCAGATCCGGCGGCAGGCCTACTGGACCATCCTTTGCGGGGGTTTCGGCCACGTTTTTGGCAACAATCCCATCTGGCACTTCGACGGGCCCGGGCTTTTTCCGGTGAAGGAAACCTGGCGGCAGGCGATGGACCTTCCCGGCTCCGTGAGCATGAAGCACTGGGGAGATTTGTTCCGCTCGCGAAAATGGCAGGAACTGGTCCCTGACCTGAAGCACGAGGTTGTCACCAAAGGGCTGGGGGAATTCAGGGGTCTGGATTATCTTGCGGCGGCGCGCACAGCAGACGGCGGCACGGTGGTTGCCTACCTGCCGACGAGCCGCGCGATTACGGTGAACATGTCAAAAATATCCGGAAAGCAGGCCCGGGCGTGGTGGTTCGATCCGCGGTCGGGAGAGGCGAGCACGGCAGGCGCATTCGCAACGCAGGGGCTTCATGAATTTTCACCACCGGGACCGGGCGACTGGGTACTGGTTCTGGACGATGCCTCGCAGCGGCTGCCAAAGCCAGGGACACGCGATTAGGGCAATTCGCTTCGCGAGATCGCAAACGCTACAATAGGCGCATCTGCGCAGGCCGGGGTAAACGGCATTCGAATTTCATGCGGGAGGATGTGCCATGAACAACATCGACAGATCCGGGCCTGGCGCCCAACAACCCTCACAGTCGAGAACCACGGAAGAACTGTGGCCGGCGTTGCCGCTGGCAGAGTGGGAAGACACCTTCCACACTCTCCACATGTGGACCCAGATTGTGGGGAAAGTCCGGCTGGGCCTGGCGCCGCTGCAGAACCATTGGTGGAATGGCGCTCTCTATGTGACGACGCGCGGACTGACTACGTCGCCGATTCCGTACCAAGGCGAGGCGTGCGAAATCCAGTTTGACTTTGTCGATCATCGTCTGGAGATCCTGACCTCCTACGGTAAGCAGCAGGCTCTGGCGCTGGAGCCCAAAACCGTGGCGGCGTTTTACCGGGAGTTTGTCGCGGCCATGCGCGCGGCCGGAATTGAAATCACTATCGACCCCAAGCCGCAGGAAATTCCGGGGCCGATTCCATTCGACCAGGACGAGGCGCACCGGTCTTACGATCCTGAATACGCCAACCGCCTGTGGCGCATCCTGCTCTCAACCTCCATGGTGTTTGAGGAATTCCGGGCGCGCTACATGGGGAAAGCCAGTCCCGTGCATTTCTTCTGGGGGAGCTTTGACCTGGCTTACACGCGCTTCAGCGGGCGGATGGCCCCGCCCCGCAAAGGCATCATTACTTCCGAGGCCTACTCGCACGAATGCAGCAGCCTGGGCTGGTGGCCGGGAGGCGGAGACGTCAAGGGACCGGCTTTCTACGCCTACACCTCTCCGGCGCCCGAAGGATATAGCCGGCAGGTGCTGCGGCCGGACGCCGCCCATTATGACGACAAACTCGGTGAGTTCATCCTGATGTACGATGACGTGCGCCACGCGCCGCTCGCCGCGTCGGTGCTATTCTGGAATTCGCCCAGAGCGCCTACGAGGCGGGCGCCAACCTTGCAAAGTGGGACCGGAAATTGCTCGAGAGGAGATCAGAACCATGAACGAAGCAGCCTGCACGCATCTGGACCAGATCAAAGTTGAAACCACCGACAAGCACGGGTGCGAAGAGTGCATCAAGATGGGCGACGGCTGGGTGCACCTGCGGTTGTGCCTGACCTGCGGGAACGTGGGCTGCTGCGACTCCTCCAAAAACAAACACGCAACCCAACACTTCCGCTCGAGCGGCCACCCCCTGGTGCGCTCCATCGAGCCGGGCGAAAACTGGGTGTGGTGCTACGCGGACCAGATGTTTCCAGGAGAGATTGAGGACTGAGGCGCGGTATGAAGTAACCGTTGGATTGCCGCACACAATTCGCAAAGTGTGATGTGTGCGCCGCCGGTCCGAATTTTATCGAAGGATTTTCGCAGTCCCCCAGGAGGGTTTCGATGAGCCTCTTCCATCACGACCATCATCATCAACACGAACACCGCCGGGGCTTCCTGAAAAAGAGCTTTCTGTTTCTTGGCTCTCTTGCCGCGCCCACCAGCTTTGCCAGCGCAGCACGGCACAGCGCGCCCGAGGAAAGATCAGGCCACCATCACCCACCGGTCTCCGCCGGCGACGCCGCGCCAAAGCAGGCGGAGGTGAAGAAAAGCCAGGAACCTTACCGGATCTTCGACGCTCATCTGCACTGCCCCAGCGAAGACGGCGCCGTCTGGCAATGGTATCCCGTAACCAAAAGCTTTGAGGAGTTTGTCAGCTATCTGGACCGTGCAGGCGTCGAGCGCGGCATCATCAATTCCGTGCGCTGCCAGTTGGCCAAGAGTCCAGCGGAGTTCATCAAGGGCAACCGCGAGGTGGCGCGCTACGTGGAACGGTACCGCGGGCGGTTTGTGGGCGCCTGCGTTGTGAATCCGCTTTTCATCGACGAGGCTCTGCGCGAGATTGAAGACTGCCGCAAACAGCTGGGTTTTGTCTGGGTGGGTGAACTCTGCAACTACACGGTTCCCTACCCTTACACCCTCAAGGAATTTGAGATGCTGGTGGAGCAGGTGCGCAAACTCGGCATGGTGCTCGATGTCCACACCGACCTGCCGGAGATGGAATACATCATTCAGAAATATCCTGACACCACCATCGTCTTCCCGCACTTCGGCCCCAGCGCGAACGACATCTTCAAGCGTCTTGATCTGGTTGCGAAGAATCACAATTGCTACATGGACACGTCGGGCGCGGGCCACGAGCGTGTGGGCATGCTGGAGTATTCAATGAAGTCCATCGGGCCGGACCGCGTGCTGTTTGGTTCCGACTTCACCATCAACGATCCCAGCGGCGTGATCGCGCGGATCGAACATTCATTATTAACCGAAGAGCAAAAGCGAAAAGTTCTGTCGCAGAATCTGGACGCGTTGCTGAAAAAAGTCCAAGTCTCCAGTTAAACCCAGCGGTTGAACCAATCCAGCATCAGTTGCTGGGCGCGGGCCGGGAAGCTGTGAGGACCGTCGAAGGTATAGGTCTTAAAGCGTTCCGGCTTGCCGATGGTTTCATAGCAGGTGGCAAGATTTTTGAAGGCCGCCTTGACGCCATCGGGCGGAAAAAGCGTGTCGCGCAAGCCGTGGACCACCAGCATGGCTCCGGGCATCAGCAGCGAGCCGACGTCGGGGTAATCGAGATACTTCCACAACCCGGGAACGTTGCCGGCGGGGATGGTGAAAGAGACCCACCAGGGATTAATCTGGTGGAATGAGGTCATCCACCCGGCAACCACCGCCGCCTTGATCCGCGAATCCAGACCGGCCAGGAAGTTGCTGCGCCAGCCGCCGACCGAGAGGCCCACGCAGGCGATCCGTTTGGGGTCAACCTCGGGCCGGCTGACCAGGTAATCGACGGTGCGGATGTCATCCCAGCAGAGCACGCCGCCCCAGGTGATTCCGGCCTGTTGCAGGTTCCGGTCCACCCAGCATTCCTTCTGACCGTTACGACGGTTGATCTTGTTGATGGTCTCTTCCGACTCCGTCTTCGACCAGGTGTTGATGCCCTCCTTGATGTCGGAATCCAGAATCAGCCGCCGCTCGCCAAAGTAATACATGTCAAGGGCGATCACGGCATACCCGTTGCGGGCCAGCGTGGCCGGGTAACTGATGCCGTCG
This sequence comes from uncultured Acidobacteriota bacterium, assembly GCA_963731705.1. Taxonomy (GTDB): domain Bacteria; phylum Acidobacteriota; class Terriglobia; order UBA7540; family UBA7540; genus SCRD01. The sequence continues at coordinate 222,430 of CAVSWQ010000044.1, read as the reverse complement.
TAGTAGTGCTTGCGGTAGCGCGTGAGGACGGGATTCTCGCCATCTTTCTGGATGACCTTCTCTTTGCCCCAGTAGTAGAACCCGCCGTGGTCGTGCAGCGCCACCACGCCCGGCACGGGAAATTTGGCGCGTTTGGGCAACAGGAAATAGGCTCCCAGTTCTAGATCCGGCGTGGTGTGGAACTTGAGATATTCCTGGATGTAATCACCGCGGTCAACACGCTCCACGACGCGCGCCTTCGGCTCAAAAGTTTGGGGGCGGTAAAGGAGCAGGTCAAAAATCTTTGCGCGCACCTGGGCCTTCCAGGCCTCCAGGTCTTTGGGCTTCGCCTTCAGGAAAGCCATGCTCTGCGTCGCCTCTTCCTGCGTCTGCTTGATGAAGGGATAGAGGCTGCCGAGCGGCGACCCTTTCCATTTCAGATCCTTGTCCGCCTCAATCCTGGCCAGCATTCGGGTCATGGGATTTTCGCTTTCGCTCTGGGCCGAGGCGGCAGGGGCTGCTGACGGCAGCCCGACAGCAGGCGCAGCGGCAGCCGCCGCCATGGTGCGCAACAGATCGCGGCGGGTCAGTTGTTCGGACATGGTAAAAAACCTCCTTATGAATGAGGATTGCATAATAGAGTGACGGACTTCCGTAACGCCGGCATCTTGCCGACCCTGAAAAGTGCCGCCGGGACGGCGGCGCTACAAACGAGCGTTGCCACTATATTTTGCAATCCTCAGTAGAGCTTCGTAGCAATGCAGGTTTGGCGACGCGCGCCTACCCATGGTCCATATGCGCGAAGTGAGCCAACAGCAAAGGCCACCAGCATACGTTCGGCTAAGCCTAAATGCAACGATTCCTGACAGGCGGCATGAAGTCCACCGTGGGATAATACATTTTTCTTGCGCGGCACATAGAAACCTGTAATCTTCGCATTCTGGCCTTCGCACTGAATCGCTGAGCACGGCCCTGGCGAACGAGGACAAGAGAAACGATTGAACACGGCATCCATTCCTGACGCACCCCACGCGGCAAATCCATCCAAGTCCCCCAAAAGCACTGCCAGGCTGACGTTGTGGCCGCTGGTGGCCGCAATCTTTTTTATGGTGTGCGGCGGCCCTTACGGCACGGAAGACATTGTGCACGGCTGGGGATACGGCCGCGCGCTCATCATCCTGGCGCTGACTCCGTTGATCTGGGCCCTGCCCGTCAGCCTGATGGTGGGCGAGCTTTCGAGCTCCCTGCCCGCCGAGGGAGGTTTCTACGCCTGGGTGCGAGCAGGGATCGGAGACTTCTGGGGATTCCAGGAGGTGTGGCTGTCGTTCGCGTCCAGCATCTTTGACATGGCCATTTATCCCACGCTGTTTATCGCCTATCTCCAACGGCTGGTTCCCTGGGTAGGCGAGGAGCATCACGGGCTGATGATTGGCCTGGCGATGATCGTGGTGTGCACGGCGCTGAACCTGGCGGGCATTCATGCGGTGGGCATCACATCCTTCTGGCTGTTCCTGGTGATTGCCGGCCCCTTTGCGCTGATTGTGCTGATGGCGCCTTTCAAGGCGGGAATGCTGGCCCATGCGGCATCCCCTCCGGTAACAACCTCTGTAGGTCTGCTGGGCGGCACGCTGGTGGCCATGTGGAATTACATGGGGTGGGACAACGCCTCCACCATCGCACGCGGAGTGGAGCGCCCGGAGCGCACCTACCCGCGGGCCATGTTCCTCTCCGTCACCCTGGTGGCGCTGACTTACCTTTTGCCGGTTGCGGCAATCTGGATGACCGGCCTGCCTTCCTCGGCGTTTGAGACCGGCTCCTGGGCCACGGTGGCGGGCCTGGTGGGCGGCAACTGGCTGCGCGCGCTGCTGGTGCTGGGCGGAATGGTCAGCGCGTTCGGCATCTTCAACGCGCTGGTGATGAGCTATTCGCGCCTGCCCCTGGCCATGGCCGAGGACGGCATGCTGCCCCGCGTCTTCGCCAAAGTGCATCCGAAGACCAAGGCGCCGTGGGTGGCCATCCTGGCTTGCGCAGCCGGATGGGCGCTGTGCCTGGGCCTCGGATTTGAAAGTCTGGTGACGCTCGACATCCTGCTGGCTGGCGCCAGCGTGGTGCTGGAGTTTGTGGCGCTGGTGGCGCTGCGCATCCGGCAGCCGGAAATGCCGCGCCCCTTCCGCGTTCCGGGTGGGCTTGCCGGGGCCATCCTGGTGGGCGTTTGTCCAACCGTCCTGCTAACCCTTTCACTGGTCCGCAGCCATTCTGAAACCGTGTTCGGCATCAACGGATTGACGTTCGGCGTGCTGACCATTCTGGCCGGCTTTGCGGCCTACTACGCCACGGCGCCGCTCCGCCGGCAGCCTTCGACCACACCCCCACAAGCAGGATAGCCATCACAGCTTCTTGATGGTTGCGCTTTCAAGGTGCGTTTCGGGAACCGGACGGCTGAGATAAACGTTGAAGTCTTTCACGTTGTTGAGCGCGAAAGCTCCGGTGCCGGCCTGCGTCTTGACGTGGATAAAGTCGGCGTGCTCCACGTGGTCAAGGACAAATGCGGGCCTGGCGTCTTGCTTCATGGTGCGCACCTCGACGTCGCTCACCTGGAGCCCATTAATGTGCCGGAAGAAGAACCCGTAGGCGGGCATGGGACCGAACATGGTGGGCTCGGGGTAGTGCTTTTCCATTTCCGGGGGCTGGATGGCGGCGTCTTCACTGCGTGCCGCCACCCTGGTTGTAAATGATGATGTCGCTGAGCCGGACGTCTTCAATGGGATGGCCGGGAATGCCGCTGAGGATGGAGCAGAAACGGCCGCCGGTGTCGTGAGCAACCAGGTTGCTGATGCTGACCCGCCGCAACTGGCCGATCGCCCTGCCATCCGGGCCGCGCATCCGGCTGCCCAAACGCATGAAGATCGGAAGATCAGGAATGTCGCGCATGGTGATGTTGCTGACGGCAATGTCTTCCAGCAAAGCCCCGTCCACCGTCTCCAAGGCCAGACCGCGGCAGTGCTCGAAAACGCAGTTCGAGATGGTGATGTTCTTGAAGCCGCCGTTCGATTCCGTGCCGCACTTGATGCGGCCGGTGGGGAACGGCCTCTGGCCTTCAGGCCAGCGCTTGAAGGTGCCGTCGAGCACGGTGCCGAGCTGGTATCCGCCGGTGACAAAACAGTTGGTGATGGTTACCTTTTCCGTGGCGCGCGCATAGCCCAGCGCCCAGGAGCTCTTGGGGCAGATGCCGTCGTCCCAGGGCGAGTTCACGGTCAGGTTTGACACGCGCACGTTGTGGCAGCAATCGAAATCAACACCGTCGCGGTCAGTATCCATCACCACATTGTCCAACGTAAAATTGTCCACGCCGGTGGCCAGAATGCAGAAGTGGCCGCCCTTCAGCATGGAGATATCGCGGATGGTCACGTTGTGGCAGTTCTTCAGGCTGATGGCTTTGTCACCCACGCCCGGGTTGGATTCTCCGCGCCCGCGCGAGAGACCTTTGCCCCAGATCAGGCCGGGACCGAGAATCGAAACGTCGTGCAGCCCCACGCCCCACAGCAGGGCGTTGTGCCAGTGCCGGTGCCCGAAATCCTCGTACTCGCCGGCTTCGGGATTGTCTTCCGCCGCGTCATAATTGCCGCCCTGCCCGGTTTCTCCGGCCAGAATGGTGGCGCCGCGGTCGAGATACAAAGCGACGTTGCTCTTGAGGTGGATCGAGTAACAAAGATAAGTGCCCGCAGGAAAAAACACGGTGCCGCCTCCCGCGCCGGCAGCCGATTCAATCGCCTTGTTGATGGCCGGTGTATCCACCGTCTTTCCGTCGCCCGCGGCGCCCATGGCGCGGACATTGAACACAACAGCGCCGTGCGCGCCATTCGTCGAGCCGGGCATCTGCCCTTTCGCAGGAAGGCCGAGCCCGGCTGCGTGGCCCGAACCAGGAAGCAGCAGGTCCGCCGCTACCAGCCCCGCTCCCAGGCCAAACATTTTTTGCAGTGCCTGTCGCTTGTTGATGCTGATGTTTGCTGTATTATCATCCGCCATCGAAAACCCTCTTTCTTTCGAAAAATGTGAAATTCTGCACCCCATAACACTATGAATTCGAGGACGCCATCATATCCGGCGAAACTCCGCTGCGCAACCTCTTGCAGGCAGACTATGATCAGGTGGCTGGTTGACGCCGGCCCTGACCGTTGTTATGATCGGCCGTTTTCAGGGGTGTGACGCATCCTTGTTTTTCCAAGGTCTTGTAAATTCAGTTCACGGATGTGAGCAAAGCCACAGGAGACACTGGGTGGCCAAGAGGGACAAACTCAAGTCCAAAGAGGGCAAATGAGCGAAGGCAAAAAAGAGGTCTATGACGTGCTCGTTGTGGGTTCCGGCGCCTCCGGGGGATGGGCTTGCAAGCGATTGGCAGAAGCCGGGCTGAAGGTTGCTCTCGTCGATGCCGGCCGGCAGCAGTCGGACAAGAATTTTAACGGAGCACGAGCCCGCTATTCAAATTGAAGTACCGCGACATGGCTCCGGATGTGATTCGCCGGACGCGGCCCCGGCAAAAAGACTGCTACGCCTGCATGGAGTACAACTACGACTGGTTCTGCAACGACCTGGAGGAACCCTACACCACCGCCAAAGGCATGCCCTTCAGCTGGCAGGGCCGCATGCGGGTGACCGGCGGCCGCACTAACGTCTGGGCCCGGCAGAGTTACCGGCTGAGCGATCTTGATTTCAAAGCCGCCTCTCACGATGGTTACGGCGAAGACTGGCCGCTCAGCTACAAAGACCTCGCTCCCTATTACGACATCGTTGAAGAATATGTCGGCATCACCGGTATCCCGGAAGGCGTCTATGAACTGCCCGACGGGAAGTTCCAGCCGCCCATGGGACTGACCTGCGCCGAGACGCTGTTCCGCAAACGCGTGAAAGAAAAACTTGGATGGACGGTCACGCTGGGGCGCTCGGCCAACCTGACGAAACCGATCAACGGGCGCGCCGCGTGCCACTACTGCGGCCCCTGCGAGCGCGGCTGTGTGACGCATTCCTACTTTAATTCTTTCTTCACGACCGTGGCGGACGCCTTGAAGTCCGGCAACTGCACCCACATTCCCAACGCCATGGTCTACAAGGTCCTGATGGACCCGGAGCGCAACCGCGCCAAAGGACTGCTTTACATTGACCGCAACACGCGGCAGCCGAAGGAAGTTTACGGGCGCGTGGTGGCACTGTGCGCGCAATCGCAGGAATCCGTTCGCATTCTGTTGAATTCGGGCACGCGGCAATACCCCAATGGCCTGGCCAACTCCAGCGGCGTGCTGGGCCACTACCTGATGGACCATCTGTGGGTGGCGGCCGGCGCCACCGCGGAATTCCCCGAGCTTGGCGACAAGCCCAGCCTGAATGGTCCGAACCGCCCGGACGGAATTTACGTGATCCGCTTTCGCAATACGGAGCACGGCCCGCGTTCAAAGAAATTCCTGCGCGGTTACGGCTACCAGGGACGAGGGGGAGCGGATTTTAACCTGGCAGCGCCGGGCTTTGGAGAGGCCTTACAAGAAGGCGGCGATCGGACCCGAACATCACGGTAAAGATCAGCAGCTTTGGCGAATGCCTGGCGCGATGGGATAACTACGTTGAAATCGATCCGAACGTGGTGGACACCTACGGTATCCCGGCGCTGCGAATTCACATGAGCTTTGGCGAAAATGAACACGCCATGATTCCCGACATGGCTGAAGCGGCGGTGCAGATGATGGAAGCCGCCGGTGGCCGCAATATCCAGCCCTTCACGGTTCCAGACCGCCAGCCCGGTTACGGCATCCACGAGGTGGGGATCGCGCGGATGGGGCACAATCCAAAGAAGTCGGTGCTCAACCAGTTCCAGCAATGCCACGACATTCCGAACCTGCTGGTCCTGGACGGCTCGGGATTCACCTCCAGCGCCTGCCAGAATCCCACCTTGACAATCATGGCGCTGTGCGTGCGCTCCTGCGACAATCTGATGCAGGAAATGAAGCGCGGAAAGGTGTAAACGGCCGGCATAGCTTGCAGCAGGAAAGAAGAACCCGCCGCTGAAGCGACTACCTGAGAGCAGAAAGCGGCATCACAGGCCTGATAGCTTGCGAGTTGCCCATCTGGTAGCCCTTGACGTGCTTGCTGGTACTCTCATTGGGCATTGTGCCGCTCCTTTCCAGAAACACGGTTCCGCAGCCGGCGGTAAAAAGCGTCGCGAAAAGAATCACGGCTCCCATCAACAGACAGTATTTTGACTTTACAAGATTCCGTATCATTCTTGTCTCCCCGTTTGTAATATGATGGCGTAACAGATTGCTGAAAAACCCGTACCCTGCAGCACGGTGCCCTCGCGTTTTTCAACAGTCTTTTATTTTAGCTCAAGGCTTTCCGCTGCGCTATGGCCGTGAGCAATCCCGGACGTAAAAGGAGTGCGCTGACTTCCCGCCCGCAATTTGTATGTCCGCAGAATCGAACATGGAAAGGACGCGAACAAAAATGAGATTTGCAGCGATTCCAGCCACCGTCATCGTTGTCTTTTTATTGCTCGGCATTGCCATGATCCCGAGCGGTAAGAGCCAGGCAGCGCCGAAGCCGTCCCGATGGATCAACATTATGCCCGGCGCCGCCCTCGACCACTGGACGCGTGTCGCCATCCCGCCCGACCGCCCTTTGCCAAAACACTCCCAGTGGAGCGTGGATGCCTCAACCCGTACGCTGGTGTGCGCGGGCAACGGCGGGCACGAGTTTCTGCGTTATGACGGCCGGCAATTGGGCAATTTCCTGTTCCACGTTGAGTGGCGTCTGACCCAGCACGAAGGGAACAAAGGTTACAACAGTGGTGTGTTCGTGCGCAATAACAGCGATGGGAGCATCTGGTACCAGGCGCAGGTTGGAAATTCGAGCGGCGGCTACTGGTTTGGCTATGACGACCCTGCTGAAAAAGGGCCGATCAGTTTCAACTTGAAATCCCGGATGAACGCCAACCCCGTCAAGCCGGCCGGCGAGTGGAATACCTTTGACATTCGCTGCCAGGGAGCAAAAATCATCCTGAAAGTGAACGGAACCGAGACCAGCGAATTCGACAAGTGCAGGAACCTGAAAGGCTATCTGGGCCTTGAAGCCGAAGGCTCACGCATCGAGTTCCGAGGTATGAGAATCAAAGTGCTGAAGTGATGGGCCGGAGTGATTGGCCGGGCTGCTCCATTCCGCCTGGCGCGCGGCAGCGAACCGTCAGACCTTGCTGACTTCGAGCAGCAGGTGCTGTCTGAAGTCTGCCTTCAGCCTGGGATTTGAGGCATCGACGGTCCCCAGGTCCTTTTCATTTTCGTAGTCGAACACCCGATAATGACCGGGATCGAGCCCCCGCAATTCGACCTCGCCCTTCCAGTGAAAACCTGGACCGGGTGCGTAGAAAGCGTAATACATCCTGCCGCCTTTCCGGATGGCGTAAGCTTCCGGGAAATCGTAGCCATAACTGTAAAGGTCAAGGAAGGTTCCGCTGGAAAGCATCTCGCGATTGTAAATGGCTGTCCACTTCTTCCAGATCTTTTCCCTGGCGGGCGTCAAGTAGACATTTTTGAAATGCGGGCCCGGGTCAGGCCACACAAACTTTGTGCCCACCACGCCGCCCGCTCCCACCGTTGAGGCAAAGTCTTCGCCCACGTCGATTTCCCTGTCCGAATTGGGGAACAGGACTTTGGTCAGCTCCACGTGGTCGCCGTACACCGCCGCCTTCGGCCCGAGCAGAGCCTTGTACATCTTGATGCGCCGCCGAACCTGGATGGAACCCACCGGGTCCGCCGTCACCGCCTGGTTCATGTAAGGCAGCCAGGCAAAGTTGGGCGGGGCTCCGCAGGGGCAGATCTGCGTGACGCTGTAGGGCTTGAGCGCGCGCGAGGTTTCAAAAATCGCCTGGATCACCTTGGGCATGGCCAGGATGGAATCCTGTGGCGACTTGTGGTTGTGCTTCGGATTGTAGCAGGGCGGCGCGCTGAACACGCTGTCCATCTTGCTGCCGTCATATCCCCAGTCACGGATGAATCGCTGCACCAGCCTGACAAAATATTTCTGCACATCCGGCAGCGCCGGGCAGAGCGACGCCACATCGCACACCGGACTGATCAACCGGGCGTGCTTTCCGTCTTTGTCAAGGATCAGCCAGTCCGGATGCTCCTGCGCCAGTTTGGAAGTGACAGCGTGCTTCCAGCTCAGGTGTTTGCCCTGGCCGTCATCCACGGCCAGCGGCTGCCACCAGAGCTGGATATAAAGCCCCTGTTTGTGGAATTCATCGGCCAACTGCTTGATGGTCTGGCCCGGAAAAGTATCCTCGCGCGGTTCCCAGTCGCCGAAATTGTTGAACCAGCGATAATCAAGCGTGGCCCACTTGATGCCGAGTTCCTTCAGCTTGGGAATGGTTCCCAGCATCTCGGCCCGGGTAAAATCCTGCTCGTAACCCCAACCACACCAGCTGATGTTGTAAGCCTGCTTGCCCGGTTGGGGGATGCTCCAGCCCTCACGCTGAAGTACGCGCGAATACATTCGGAGGGGTTTGTAAAAATCGCCCTCGTAAACCGAAATGAAACTCTGAGGCAGCGAATAGGAGTCGCCGGGCTTCAGCGTCGTTTGGGGTTCCAGTTCCATGGAGGCTTCAACGCGATTGCCACTGCCGACCCGGACGGGAAGCGAAAGCACCAGCGGCAACAGTTCCAGGTGTCCCATGCCGATTCCCACTTTATCCGTCCAGAAGGCCACCACCGGGATGCCGCCACCCAGGCCCTTTGGCGTCGGACCGCCCATCAGGTTGGGCTGCGAAAATTTCGCCGGAATCTCCTCAATGATGTTTTCGCCCCACTTGTAGCTGGACCCCTGGAAGGACCACATGCGGTAAGGCGGCGCCTTACGATCCACCAGCGAAGCGTTCAGCCGGTGCCGGTTGGCCACCACGCGGTCAATCGGAAGGTCCGTCGTGCCCATGTTTTTGTAGGTTTCCGTCACCACGGCCAGGCTGGGGAAATCATCGTAGATCTCCACGGTAAGAGTCTTGTGGATTCCTTCCGGGTTGCTGGCGGGCATTTCGATGCGCTTTCCGACCGGGCCAATTTTGCCCCTGGCGTCGGAGATGACCGACTGGCCGAAATCAAAGGTGAAGTTTGCAATCCGCTTGCCGCCGCTCACAAGATAGCTGCCCGCGCCGCCATGGCCGGAGGCAGGATCCTCAATCGTCAGATTGCCATTTTGGCTTGCGGAGAAAGGCCTGGATGTTTCCGGAGGGCAGAACGCGAAATTCTGCCGAAGGCGTCTGCAGGATGATGGGGCCGCCCCGGTTGACGCCAACGTCAACCGACGAAACTTTTCCCGGGTGGTTGCCCGGTGGGCTCCCGCTCTTGCAGCCCGCCAGCCCGGCTACCAGCGCAATGCCCGCCTGTTCCAGCCACTGCCGCCTGTTCATCTCGGTCTCCCCGCCATCATGCTCTCAAAGCAAATGAACATTATACTGCTTTGTATCGGGACAACCGGCTTAAGAGGCAGTAGAGTCGCCTGCTATAGAAGCACCAGAGTTGCTAAGCGGCCCGCGGGCATAACCTCAGTTGTCCGGCACTGCAAATGTGTCGCCGGTGTCGCTGACCCACTGCTTCAGCCGGTCGATCAGCCTTTTGCGCTCGGCGCGATGGCTGTTGTAGTGAGCCAGGTTGACCAGCTCGTAGGGGTCCTCGTTCAGGTTAAACATCAACCAGGAAGTATCGGGCAGGCAGGCGTACTTCCAGCCGTCACGGGTAACCAGCCCGCGCCAGGGGAGATTGATGCAGCCGCCCTGTATTCCCGCCTCGGCCTTTTTGACCCGGTCAACCAGCGTGTCCATGGGTTGGATGGGACCGAAAAATCCCGGCGGCACAACCTGCTCGAGGTAAGCGGAGTCCGGCTCGCTGACCCGGGGCCTGCTGGCCAGGCGGTAATGCGAGTAGTCCGTGCCTTCCATCCAGGAGGGCTTTCGGATGCCGCAAAGTCCCAGCGTGGTGGGAGCGATGTCCACGCTGTTGAAGGGTATGGACGGACGGCCGCTGCGGTTGCCGTTGTAGTAAGGCACGCCACCGCTCACAATCATCGGAATGCGGATGGATTCCTCGAACGGGGTGGTCTTTAAAAAGTGCCCGTGTGAACCCATCATGTCGCCATGGTCGGCAAACTGAAAAATGTAAGTGTTGAACTGCATGCCGATCTCTTCCAGCGTCTTCCGTACGCGCCCGAGGTTCCAGTCCAGATTCTCGATCTGGGCGTAGTAGCCTGCCAGTTCGCGGCGGGTCCGCTTCTGGATAACTTCCACGGGCGGAACGTTGGCCCGCAGTTCAAGCTGGCCGCCGTTGTAGTGGCTCATAAATTCCGCCGGGGCAACGTGAGGATTGTGCGGGGGCTCGACGGAAACAATGGCAAAGAACGGCTTGGCGTTGCCCGCTTTCGCCTCTTCTCCGCGTTCCTTCAGGTATTTGATCAGCAGGTTGGTCAGTTCGTCGGTTTCATAGCCCGGCAGGCGATATTGGAATGCGTCCTTTCCGGAGCCGCCGTGCACCCAGCAATCCCACTGGCTGTTGTTGTTTTCATAGCCAACCCAGTCATCGAAGCCGCCGCGCCGGTCGGGCGGAACAATGTGCAGGCCGCCACGGCCGTTGCGCTCGTGCCATCCATCCACGTGCCACTTGCCGAAGTAGGCGGTCCGGTAGCCCGCCTCTCGAAACGGCGAAGCGATGGTGGGCTGGCCCGCCGGAAGAGGATATTCATGGCCGGGAACGCAATGGTGCGGGTAGCGGCCGGTCAGCATGGAGCCGCGGAAGGGCGAGCAGAGCGGAAAACTGGTAACGGCGTGGTCGAAGTTGACTCCGGTGCGGGAGAGAATGTCAATGTTGGGCGTATGAACGTTCGGATCGCCGTTGCAACTGATGGCGAAGGAGCGGAACTGGTCACCCAGAAACCAGATGACGTTCGGCTGGGTGGTCGCCGCAGGCTCGGCAGGCGCAGCCGATCCAGCCGAGGCATTACGAAGAGCGGCCGCGGCTCCCACGGCCCCCAGAGAATTCTGAAAAAAAGTTCTGCGATCCACGATACCCTCCTGTGAACTGTGATCCGCCGCCGGTCATCGATCCACGGTTACAAATAAGATTGACGGCCGGACTTCCGCAGACCGCGCCTCTGCGCAGCCCTTCCCGTTGCACAAAACACAAACAACACAGGGGACAAAATCATATACCCGATTAGAGAATAATGGGGACGGAATGATGGCGAATTGCGACAGGCCGATGGCCTCCATATCAGCAGCATCAGCACAGTCGCTCCACGGTTCTCTACACCCGGTGAAGCAAGGCGGTGAGACCTGGCTCCGATACCAGCGTCCTTTGATCCAACCCAGGGGGATGCAGCGTGTGGGGTGCCACTGCACCCGCTATTCGCCGTGAAAAATGTGCTACGCTAAGCGGACGTACAGGCGTGGAAGCGCGCAGCTTGCGGGCTGCCGCCGCTGTTCAGGAGCGACTATGGGAGAAAAAGCTGGAATTCTGGTTTGTGTGGAATCGGGACTGGGTGTACTGCACCAGTTGACAGGGGTGATTGCCGCACAGAAGGGCGACATTTCATCCGTGGCGATTGTTGACAATAGTCCGCATGAAGCACGGATCTATTTTGAAGTGGAACTACCCGGCCCGCCCGAAGCGCTGCTGGAAGGACTGCGGGCTCTTCCGGTGGTCAAAGAGGCCTCACTGGTTGACTCTCTCGGAAAAATTTACGGCAAACGCATCATCGTGATAGGCGGGGGCGCACAGGTGGGACAAGTGGCCATCGGCGCCATTTCTGAAGCCGACCGGCATAACATCCGTGGCGAACACATCTCCGTGGATACCATTCCGCTGGTGGGCGAGCAGCCCCTGGCGGAAGCCGTTCGAGCGGTGGGCCGATTGCCGCGCGCGCGCGTCCTGGTGCTGGCCGGATCCCTGATGGGCGGCGATATTGAACGCGCCGTCCGCGAGGTGCGCGCCCAGGGCTTGCTGGTGATCAGCCTGAACATGGCCGGCAGCGTTCCCGAGGTGGCCGACCTGGTGGTCACCGACCCGGTACAGGCCGGCGTAATGGCTGTCATGGCCATTGCCGATACAGCCAAGTTCACCATAGACCGGCTGAAGAAGAGGATGTTTTAGGGCGTTTTCGCATCGAGGTACCCGTTCAGCCGTACCGGGAAAAAACTCTGCAGAACCGCAAATGGCCTGGAGAATAAATCATCTCGGTTTCCCAGCCGGAATCAGATAGAGGGGCTGGTGGTTTCGGGGCAGGGAGAGTGCCTTCTGCACCTCGGGGTCATGAAAAGCTCCCATGGACACGGCCCCAAGGCCCAGAGCCACCGCTTCCAAAAGAAGATTCTGGGCGGCATGGCCGGCCTCAAGGTGCACATAGCGCCGGCCGCGGGCCGCTCCGTACTTCTGCGCCGTACGCTCATAGACAGCGGTCATCACAAAAACAGCTTCCGCTTCTCTGATGGCCTGCTGTTCAACCGCGGCACGGTAAAGCGCCGGCCTCAGGTCGTCTGCAAGGATGCGATCCAGTCGATGCCGGACCGGGTCATAGTGGTAAAAACCTGCAGGCAAAACGACATAAATCTCCAATGGATATAAGGCGCCGGCTGAAGGCGCCGTGCGAAAGCCGTCAGAACCCGTCATCCCCTGCGCCGCCCACAGAAGCTGGGAGAGTTGCCGCTCTGTCAGCGGGCCAGAGGCAAACTCGCGAGTGGATCGGCGCTGAGAAAGGGCTTCTTCCAGCGACACCACGCCACTTCGCGCCGGCCTGGGCAACTGGATCATGATTGGCGATTCCGTTTCCTGGTGCATATCGTTTCCTGCTACAGGCGCCATCAAACAGCCAAACAGGACCATGGCAAGGACAAATGAAATCCTGGTCCTCATCATGCCGGTGGCCTCCCGGCCAAGAGGCAATAATGGACTTCTTCCACCTTAGACGAAAGTATAAAGACATGGAGCGAAAATTGTAGTGTGCGCAGTATCACAGCGTGGCGTGATGCCGTCGATTGACTTGGCTTGAGAGAGGGATGTATTGTCGGCTTCAAATCAGCAACTCTGAACAACCAGGAGGATGCTCATGGCCCACAGTAAGTCGCCCAACCCGAAAAAAAGCACAATGCCCTCAGAGCCGGCGGGCAGCCGCCGGGACTTTCTGAAAGGCGCCACAACCGTAGCAGCCGGCTTGATGATGCCGGGAACTATGGCTGCACAACACACCGAGTCCCTGCCAACCATAAAACTGGGGCCGCACCGTGTTTCCCGGCTGATTGTGGGAAGCAACCCCGTTTACGGCTACTCACACTTCAACTACATCCTTGACAGACTGATGCGGGAATATTTCACCGACGAACGCATCGTAAAACTGATGCTGGATTGCGAAAAGCACGGAATCAACACCTGGCAGGCGAGCTTCCACTACGACATGAAGCGGCAGTTCCCCAAAATACGCGGGGCAGGTTGTAACATCCAATTCATTTGCCTGGCAGCTTCCTGGCACTATGACCAGAAGATGGGCCGCACACCGGAAGAAGTTCTGGACGGAACCATCAAGTGCGCGCAGGCTGCGATGGAGTTCAAACCCATTGGGATCGCCTTCCACGGCGGCGCCACCGATATTCTTTTCCGGGCGGGAAAGATCGACCTGATCAAAACCTACATCGACAGGGTCCACGATATGGGAACCCTGGCCGGCATCTCCACGCATAACCCCAGGATTCTGGAAACTCTGCATGAGAAGGGCTTTGCCAATGACTTCTACATGGCCGGATTGCAATACCTGACTCGCCGCCCCGAAGAATGGATGAAAGAGATCGGCGCGCACCCTCTCGACGAGGGCTGGATCGACTCCGATCCTCCCCGGATGGCAGCGGCCGTGCGCAAGGTTGACAAGCCGACGCTCGTCTACAAAGTGCTGGCAGCAGGCCGCAAATGCCGGTCTGAAGCGCAGAAGCGCAAGGCCATCGAATGGGCGTACAAGAACATCAAGCCCATTGATGCCACGATTATCGGCCTGTTCCCTCGATTTTCAGACCAGGTTACCGAAACCGCCCGGATGGTGCGCGAGGTCCTGGCTTAAGCGCGGCTATTCTTCGTCCCGCGTTTCAGTTTGGGGCAGCGGTTGCGGCCGAAGCCGTAGCTCCGGATGATCCGACTGGCGCAGCCGGCCATTCAGCGCTGGAAGTTCGGTGGCCTTGATTTCGTTCCAGCGCTTCATCACGACAGCAAAACGGCCTTCAACTCTTTCAAGGGCTGCCGCTTGCGCTGCGGTCGGCGTGGCGTCAACGCCGCCCACCAGCTCGTAGAGCGAGGCGGCCTGCGTGGTTACACTTTCAAGCGTGGGCGGAGCATTCCCCGATTCATCAGAGGATTCAGGCGCGGCCAGCACTTCCTCAACTTCCTTCTTGAGTCTCGCAACATGCGGAGCCAACGGACCCTTCTCCTGCTTTGATAACGTCGCAAGGTCATGGTTGAGTGCCCGCGCCTCGGCAATGGCCTTGTAACTGTTGTCCATGATCGATACCAGCCGCATTTCCATGTTGAACGCCTGCTCCAGCCCCGAGCGCGGCGTCTTGACGCGCGGGTCCATCTTGACGGTAAGCGGGGCCATGAAGCTGTGGCCGTCCGCTGTCAGGCGCACCGTGTATTGCCCCGGCAGTGCGAGCGGACCCAGCGGAGTTCGGGGCGTATCGTGAGGAATGGCTGAAATGGGATAGGAGAAATGCTCGGACTTGGGCGGCGCGTAGCGCAGGTCCCAGACCCAGCGATGCATTCCCGCCGCGGCGGGGAGAGCCCGGAACTTCCGCAGCCAGAACAGAGGGACGAAGACCTTCTTGAGTTGGGCTTCAGTCAAGCCGGGCTTGTCCGTGCTGGAATAGCGGCGTACGAGCTTGCCGTTAGCGTCGAGAATTTCAAGGGTCACGGGACCCTGCGCCGGCTGCGACAGGTAGTAATCAACGATGGAGCCATCGGGCGGGTTCTCGCCCACCGGTTCGTCTGGCGGCAGCGGCGTGTCCGTATTGGTATCGCGGCGGACGCGAACGGCCGGCTCCGGCTTGAAGAGCGTGGCGTTCGAATGCTCTACAGATGCAGTGATCTGGCGCAGCGGCGTGATGTCATCCAGAATCCAGAATGAGCGCCCGTGCGTGCCAACCATCAAATCATTGTCATGGATCCACAGGTCGCGCATGGAAGTGTGCGGCAGGTTCTGTTGCAGGCTCTGCCAGTGGCCGCCGTCATCAAAGGAAACCCATACAGCAGTTTCGGTACCGGCAAAAAGCAACCCTTTGCGGACAGGGTCTTCACGTACGGTGTTGACCGGAGCGTTATCCGGCAGGCCGGTCGTGATGAGCTTCCAGGTCTTGCCGCCGTCGTGCGTCCGGTAGATGTAAGGATGGAGATCGTCAACACGAAACCGGCTGACGGAAGCATAGGCCGTTTCGTCATCGAAATGCGAGGCGACAAGTTGCGTCACCTTGCTCCAGGGCGTTACATCCGGAGGCGTCACGTTGTTCCAGTTCTTTCCACCGTCGCGAGTCAGCCAGACCAGGCCGTCATCGGTCCCCACCCAGACGGTGTTCACGTTTTGGAATGACGGCGCAATCGCGTAAATCGCCCCACGGGCCTTGCGGGCATAAGCGTCTTTGTCTGCCAACGCCCCAAGGCTGGCCGGGATTCCCGGGTTTTTGCGCGTGAGGTCGGCGCTGAGGGTCTGCCAGGAATGGCCGCCGTCCGTGGTCTTGAACAGCACGTTGGCCGCGTAATAGATCAGATGCTGATCCAGAGGCGAAAAAATGATAGGCTCGGTTCGGTCCGTGCGGTATTTCCCATTCATCACGGGAATGGGAGTGACGTTTTGCACCTGGCCGGTGTCCCAGTGAAACCGGGAGACCTGGTTGCGGCCCGCCCCGTAAATGATGTTGGGATCGAGCGGATCGGGCGCCACGTATCCGTATTCAATGACGCCCACGGGATGCCAGTCGCGGAAAGTGATGGCGCCGTCGTTCCCGCGGCTAGAAATGCACACCGAGCCGCTCTCCTGCTGACCGCCGCACACCCGGTAGGGAAACGTGTTGGTTGCAATCACGTGATAGAGCTGCGCCGTGGGCTGGTTATACCATGAGCTCCACGTCTTCCCGCCGTTCACGGTAACAACGGCGCCCTGGTCGGCAACCAGCAGAATGATGTTCGGATTGTCGGGGTTGATCCAGATGTTCTGGTAATCGTCGCCGCCGGGAGCGCCGCGAATGGCGGTCCAGGTCTTTCCGCCATCGACGGATTTCCAGGTTTCAATGCTGGTGGAATAAACCACGTCAGGATCTTTGGGATCCACTCTGGGCACGGGCAGATCGCCTCCGCCAATGCGGAAGGCCGGACGCGGGTCTGTGGTGATGCGGGTCCACGTCTCCCCCGCATCGTCGGAGCGGTAAATGCCCAGGCCCTTATCCGTCTGGTAGTCGCCTTCAAGATTCACGGCCACCGTCGCAAATAGCCGGCTGGGTCGGCTGGGCGCAATCGCCACGTAAGCTTGGACCAGGCCTTTGGGCAGTCCACCGGCCAGCTTGTGCCAGGTGGCGCCGCCATCGGTGGACTTGTAGATCCCTCCGTCGTCTCCGCCATACGCGTTGTGGTCCTCTGAGGGCCCCTGGCGTGCCTCCCAGAGGGTTGCGTAGACAATATTGGGATTTGCAGGATCGATTTCCACATCGTCGCCGCCTGTGTTCTCGTTGATATAAAGAACCTTCTTCCAGGTCTTGCCTCCGTCGGTTGTGCGGAATATCCCACGCTGGGCGTTGGGCCCGTAAGGATGGCCAAGCACGGCGGCAAAGACGCGGTCAGGGTTGTGAGGGTCGACAGCAAGGGCCGGGATTTGCTGGCCATCGCGCAGGCCGAGGTGTATCCAGGTTTTGCCCGCGTCGGTGGACTTGTAGATCCCATCGCCAACGGAAAGGTCAGGCCGCTGCAGTCCTTCGCCGCTAGCCACATAGATGATGTTCGCGTCGGAAGAAGCAACGGCGATGGCGCCGATGGATTGGGTCGGTTCCTTATCGAAAATGGGGTGCCACGTCCGGCCGTAGTCATCCGACTTCCAAACGCCGCCGTCGACCTGCCCCACGTAGAAGACATTCGGCTCGCCCGGAACGCCACAGGCCGCACGCGTCCGGCCGCCACGGAAGGGGCCGATCATGCGCCAGCGCATCTCCTGGTACATGCTCTCGGGATATTGCTGCGCACGGATGGTATCTGCCGGCAAGAAAACAAATAGAGCGGCGAAAATGATCAAAGCAGAGTGTCGAAATCGAACCACGACAAGCCTCCCCCAGGTGATGGGCGGAATCATCCAGCATAATTCAAATGGGTTGTAAGGGGAAATGAATCCTGGCGGGTCACTGAGGGCCAGGCGCCACACTCGAAACGGGCGTCGCCCGAAGGGCGGTGTCAGGTTTCATCATCTTCGTGGGCCTGACTAATCGTCATGCGGTAAAGGGTGCTGCGACTGATTCCAAGAATATCAGCAGCCTGGGCCTTGTTGTTGCGGGTCACTTTTAGCACATAATTCAGATAGCGTCTGCTCACTTCTTCAAGCGACGGCAGTCCTTCAAACAGAGGGTCTGCGCTTCCGCCATCGTGACCAGCAAACAGTTTGGAAGGCAGGTCCTGGAGCGTGATCACGCCGGAGCGATTGAGCGCCGCTACGGATTCCAGAGTGTTCAGCAGTTCACGCACATTGCCGGGCCAGGGATAAGCGATCAGGGCGGAAAGCGCATCGGGAGCCAGGGTGAGCGTTCGTCCGGACTCGGTGGCCAGCTTTTGAAGGAAATGCGCCACCAGTAACGGGACATCTTCTTCGCGTGTTCGAAGAGGCGGAAGGTCGATCTCAATAACCCGCAGGCGGTAAAAAAGGTCTTCGCGAAATTTGCCTTCCGCCACCAGGTCCGCCAGATTGCGATTTGAAGCCGCGATCATTCGAACGTCAATCCGGACAGACTGGTTCGCTCCCACAGGCCGGACTTCCTGAGCTTCCAGCGTGCGCAGTAATTTGACCTGAAGGGCGGGGCTCATTTCTGACACTTCATCCAGGAATACCGTTCCGCTGTTTGCGTCCTCAAAGATTCCGACCTTGTTCACGCTGGCCCCCGTAAAGGAACCACGAACGTGGCCGAACAGTTCAGACTCCAGCAGCGACTCGGTGAAAGCGCCGCAGTTCACCGCCAGAAATCGCTGCTGCGCCCGAGGCCCGTTGGCGTGGATGGCCCGCGCCACAAGTTCCTTGCCGGTCCCGCTTTCACCGGTGATCAGCACCGTGGCCCGGGAATCGGCGACCATCCCGATCTTCTTGTAAACTTCCAGCATGGAGGAACTGCGGCCCACCAGGGAGGAAAGTGGCGCCGGAACGTCGTCCACTGGAGCCAGGTTGCGCGTTTCGCGCACCAGGTTGCGGTTTTCAAGGGCACGCCAGACACAGGTCAATACCTCGTCAATCTTGAAGGGCTTTGAGAGATAATCGAACGCGCCCGCCTTCACCGCTTCGATGGCCGTCTCCATCGACCCGAAGGCGGTGATCAGGATCACTTCTGAATCCGGCTGAATCGACTTGAAGGCGCGCAGGACGTCGAGACCGTTCAACTCCGGGCCCAGCCGGATATCACTGAGAATCACCTCAAAGCTGGCCGTCTTACCTGCCGCAAGAGCCTCCTGCGCTCCGGAAGCTGCGACCACCTGATAACCTTCCGCCTCCAGCAGCTCGGAAAGCAGGTCTCGCGTGTCCGGGTCATCGTCGACCACAAGGATTTTTGCGTTTCGGTTAACCATAAGAACCTGGATGATGGGATGTGTACCACGTCGCCGCTAAGCCGGCGATTCAATTTTGGAATCGCGAGGCGTACCGGCCTCCGCCTCAATCTGACCGCGGCAATCCACCGGCAGAATGATGGTAAATCTCGTGCCGCGCCCGGGTTCGCTTTCGGCCCGGATGCTTCCTTTGTGCTGGCGAATGATCTGATCTGATATGGCAAGGCCCAGACCGGTTCCCGTCCCCAGCCTCTTGGTTGTAAACATCGGCTCAAAGATACGCTGCAAGGTTTCTTTGGCAATGCCGACGCCGGTATCTTCCACCTCAATCACGATCGCCTTCTCCTGCTCAGAAGCGGGAAAGCGTGTTCGGGTTGTCAGGGTGCCGCCGCCGGGCATCGCATCCATACTGTTGTTGATCAGATTCAGAAACACCTGTTGAAGGTAACCCGGATCAGCATAGACCGGCGGACAGTCACGCGTCCAGTCCATCACCACACGGATATGCCGGTGCTGAAGTGCGGGGGAAGAAAGCGTCAGCGAATCTTCCAGCAACTGAGCGACGTCCACCTTCTCAAGCCGAAGATCAAACTGGCGGGTCCAGGAGAGCAGTTGCTTGACGCTGCGCACAATGCTGTCGATCTGACGCTCAATGATTTCGAGCCGTCGCGCCCCCGCGACGCCTCCCACGCCCTGCCGCGACAACAGTTGCACGTGGCCGGAAATTGAATTCAGGGGTGTGCCGATTTCGTGTGCCAGGCCGGCTGCCAGCTGGCCGGCAATCGCCAGGCGCTCGGAGTGCGCCAGACTCTTCTGTGTTTCAAAAAGTTCCTCGTTGATCCGCTTCAGCTCCTCGTTACGGCTTGCAAGCTCCGCCGTGGCGTCCTGAACTTTTTGCCCGAGTTCGGCATTAAAACTTTCAACCCGCGCCAGCATGCGGTTCAGGCGTTCGGCCAGTTGCCCGATCTCATCGTGGCTTCGAACGCGGGCTCGCGCTTCCAGCGATTTCCCTTCCGCCGAATCCATCACCCGGATCATCTCTTTGACGGGACCGCGAATGCTCTTGAGGAAGAAAATGTGAATTACCAGGATCAGAAATCCCAGCCCGGCCAGCGTCACCAGCAGATTGCGGAGGACCAGACGCTCCGTAATCACGCTCAAGTGCAGTTTGGAAACCTTCAGGTTCAGACACGCAATCGACTGATCGTCACGACGGATGGTTGTCCCCATGATCCAGTAATTCCCATCCGGCGTGTCAATCGTGATCTGGTCAGGGTCAGCCCGCTGGTAGTCGTTGTAGTTCTGAATGTCGTGGATGTGGTCAAGCTCAAGGACTTGCCCCTTCGGATCCGTGGTCACAACCAGTTGATGCCGGGGCAGGTGGGTGAAAACGTCGGCCTGAGTGATGCTGGGGAAATCATGCTCCAATTGCCGCAGGGCGCGCATCAGGATCGGAGGATTTTCAAGAGCGTGCTCGTCCACCAGTTGTTGGGCAATCGACCGGGCCTGCGCCAGTGCCTTGCGATAGGTGTCCTCCTCCACCAGCTGGCGGGTGAGAAGCATAGCAATATAGGTTGAGACGGCAACGACGGAGATAACCGCCACCGCAATGATGAGGACGATCTTGCCCTGTAACCCTAGCCGGCGAAACGTCATGTTATTAGCCTGCCGATTCTAACACCGAGCGGCCCCGCAAGGGAACAGTTGCCAAAAAGAACTGGTAACATAGTGTCAGCGGAAGAGTTATCAATTGCATGCTGAGGCTCATGCCAGGAGCAGGAACCGCCTGTGCCCGATGTCCCGGTGCTCCAGACACTTTCAACGCAAAAGAGGACGCTATGGAAAACCGTGAAATTGCCGCCGTCTTTGAAGAAATCGCCAACCTGATGAAAATTCTTCAGGAAGACCCGAAATGGTCCTTTAAAGCCGCGGCCTATGACCGCGCCCGTCGTTCGCTGGAAGGATTCCACGAACGCGCTGAGGACCTGGCCCGTGATCCCAAACGCAAACTCACCGAAATTCCGGGCGTGGGTGAAGACCTGGCCGCCAAGATCAAAGAATTGGTAGACACGGGCAAGTGCGAGTATCACCAGGACCTGCTGAAAAAAGTCCCGCGAAGCGTTTTGCAGCTTCTTGAATTGCAGGGAGTGGGTCCGCAGAAGGTTCGCCTGTTTCACAAGGAACTGGGTGTCAATACCGTCGAGGATCTTGAAAAGACCGTGAATGCCGGAAAGTTGCGCGGACTGCCGGGCATGAGCGCCAAGACGGAAGAAAACATCCTGAAGGCGCTCGAGACTTTCCAGCGTTCCGCCGGACGCTTCCGCCTGGACACCGCCTACAAAACCGCTGGGGAGCTGATCGAATACCTGAAAGAGCGAAAAGAAGTAGAAGAGATGACGCCCGCGGGCTCGCTGCGCAGGGGCCGCGAAACCGTGGGCGATCTCGACCTGCTGGTTACCGGGACGGATCACGCAAAGATTGCCGACCACTTCTCGAAATATCCCGGTGTCGATCAGATTCTGGGCAAGGGCGAAGACAAGGTCAGCGTCAAGCTGAAGAACGGCATGCAGGTCGACGTGCGACTGCTGGAGCGCGAACAGTACGGAGCGGCGCTGATGTACTTTACAGGCTCCAAAGAGCACAACATCGCGCTGCGTGAACGCGCCAGGAAACACGGCTGGAAACTCAGCGAATACGGCCTGTTTGAAGGCGACAAAGTCCTCGCCAGCCGAACGGAAGAAGAAGTCTATAAAAAATTCAGTTTGCAGTGGATTCCCCCGGAACTACGCGAAAATCAGGGGGAAATCGAAGCGGCGGAAAAAGGCAAGCTGCCGAAGCTCGTCGAACTGGAAGATATCAAGGGCGACCTGCAGATGCACACCACCGCTTCCGACGGCAAGACCAGCGTGGAAGAGATGGCCAAAGCCGCCAAAAAGCTGCGGTTACGAGTACATCCTGATCACCGACCATTCAAAGGCCGTGACCATTGCCAACGGGCTGGACGAGAAACGCGCCGTTGAAAACATCAAGCGCATCCATGCCGCGCGCAAAAAGGTGAAAGGGATTGAGATCTGGGCCGGCGCCGAAGTGGACATCATGGGCGACGGCAAGCTCGATTACCCGGATGAATTGCTGAAGCAGTTTGATATTGTGCTGGTCAGTGTCCACTCACGCATGAACATGCCTGCGGAGGAAATGACCGCGCGCCTGCTGAAAGCTCTCGAAAATCCTTACGTGCGAATCCTGGGTCACCCGACGGGCCGACAAATCCTGCGGCGCGACCCCTTCCAGTTCGACGTGGAGAAAGTTTTTGCGGCGGCCAAAAAGCATGGGGTCATCCTGGAATTGAACGGCAACCCGGAGAGGCTGGACCTTTCAGACCGGCACGTTAAGCTTGCCAAAGAACGCGGCATGAAGGTTATTATCTCCACCGACGCCCATCACCCGGACCACTTCCAGTTGATGCGCTACGGCGTGATGACCGCGCGCCGTGGCTGGCTGGAAAAGAAGGACGTGCTCAACACCCTGCCGGCAAAGAAATTTCTGGAGTCACTGCGGAAGCTTCCGAAATAGTTCGGAATTCTGAATTCTGAGTTATGATTTCCCTAACAGCGGAGGCTTGTCCAGCACACATATCGGGGCATGAAATCAAAATATCGCTTGAAGGAGGGCATCCATGGCAACCAACGTGAAACCCATTCCTGACGGCTACCACTCGGTGACGCCGTATCTCATCGTCAAAGGAGCGGCGAAGGCTATTGAGTTTTACAAGCAGGCATTCAGGGCAACAGAGAGGACACGGATGGCACAGCCCGACGGAAGAATCGGACACGCGGAAATCCAGATTGGCGATTCGACCATCATGCTGGCTGACGAATTTCCAGAGAGAAATATCCGCGGGCCGGAATCGCTGGGTGGCACACCCGTGATGATCCACCTGTATATCGATGATGTAGACACGGTGGCCAAACGCGCAGTCGCCGCCGGAGCCAAAGAGATTCGACCCGTTCAGAACCAGTTTTACGGCGACCGTTCGGGCATGTTTGCCGACCCCTTCGGCCATCAGTGGAATATCGCCACGCACGTGGAGGATCTGTCGGCCGAGGAGATCGGGAAACGCGCCGCAGCCGCGGGGCACTGAAATCAAACAGAGGTGCCCACCGACAGAGCTTTATTGTTCTTGCGCCCTGCCAGCCCACGGTCAATCGAGGGACCCGGTGGGCCGTGGTTGCTTTTTTCAGACTTCATACTTCATCATTCATACTTCGCCATTCTTCCGCCTTCCCGTTTTCGCCCTCCTCGGTCATAATTTAAGATTAAGACTTTCCAGCAGCACTGGAGGCGAATGCAAAAGCAAGTGGAATTACCCGCCGCGGTCATTTTTGACATGGACGGCGTTTTGGTGAACAGCAATCCCTACCACCTGGCCAAGTGGGTTGAATTCCTTGACCATCACAAGATCAGCTACAAGGAAGAGGAATTGCCGGAACTGATTCTCGGCAAGCGGAACGACACCGCTTTCGAATATTTTCTGGGACCGGACCTGACGCCTGAGGAAAGCCACCGGCTGAGCGAGGAGATTGAAGAGACCTTCCGCAAGGTCTTCAAGCCTCATGCCAAGCCCCTGCCGGGGCTCGATGCGCTGATCAGGGAATGCCACGCGGCGGCCATTCCGATGGCGGTGGCGTCCTCAGCGGTGAGAAGCAATATCGAATTCGTCGTGGACGCGCTGGGCTACCGCCAGTTTTTCCGCACCATGGTGAGCGGCGACGATGTGACCCACGCCAAACCCGATCCGGAGATTTATCTGAAGGCGGCGGACCATCTGGGCGTTGACCCGGCTGACGCCGTGGCTTTTGAAGATTCCTACGTGGGGATCGGGGCCGTGAATAACGCCGGAATGAAGTGCGTCGCCATCGCTTCAACTTTCCCTATTGAAAGGCTTGTGCCGCTGGCAGACCTGGCGGTTCCGAGCTTTGAGGATATCAACCTGAAAAAACTTCGCGCGCTCTTTGTAGCCAGGGGCGAATCTTCGAGCGTGGCGCGCTGAGCCGGGCGTTCTCCCAAGGGTCACGCGGTTATCAGTACGTGGCGCGGCCCCCGGAAATGTCATAGCACTGCCCCGTGGTAAAAGACGACTCCCTCGAAGCAAGGAAGTGGACGAGGGCGGCAATTTCTTCGATCTTACCCGTGCGCCCCATGGGAATCTTGCTGAGCATATAATCCAGTGTCGTCTTTGAAACGTTGTCCAGAATTTTTGTTTGAACCACCGCAGGCGCAATGCTGTTGACGGTGACGTCGCCTTTGCCGGCAACTTCCTTGGCCAGCGCCTTGGTCAGGCAGATCACCGCAGCTTTGGTCGCCGAATAAGGAATCAACGTGGGGTTGCCTTCCTTGCCGGCGATGGAGGCAACGTTCACAATGCGGCCATATTTCCGCTCCAGCATCTCGCCGATCACCGCCTTGCAAGTCAGGAAAACTCCCTTCAGATTCACGGCGTAAACCTGGTCGAGGTCCTGTTCATTCAGTTCCGTCAGCGGCAGAGTTCTGCCGGCAATCCCGGCGTTGTTTACCAGAATATCAATCGGCCCCAGCTGCCTGCGAACTTCGCCCACAGCTTTATCCACCGACGAAGCTGATGAAACGTCGCATTCAACCGCTGCGCCACCAGTCGATTCCGCCACAGAACGGGCAAGGTCTAATTTCAGGTCCAGCACCGCGACGCGGGCGCCGGCTGCGGCCAGACGGCGCACAATGCCTTCGCCGATGCCCTGCCCTCCTCCGGTAACGATAGCGACCTGGTCTTTCAAATTGAAGAAATTCTGTTCACTCATTCCAATCAATCCTTTTGAGGGGGAGTATGGTTCAAAATCAACAGCAAAATTGACCTTCTGAAGTCCGCCTACTCGATAATGTCAAATCGCTTGAGGCCTTCTTCGTCGATGGTCAGTCCAAGGCCCGGCAAATCCTCATTGAGTTCGATATGACCGTCGACGGGCATGGGCTCGCCTTTAAAAATATACCAGAAGAGTTCGTTGCCCACTTCCACATCCACCGGAGGGAAAAATTCGGCCATGGGAGAATTGTAGCTGGCCATCACCACGTGGAAATTGTGCATCTGGCCGGCGTGCGGAATGACGGGGACTTCGAACGCCTCCGCCATCGCCTGAATCTTCCTGGCCTGGGTAATGCCACCCACGCGGTTGGTATCAAACTGAATGTAGTCGATGGCCCTGGCATCCAGAAGCTGCCGGAAGCCGTAAAGCGTAAACTCGTGCTCGCCGCCGGAGATCGGAACCACGTTCAGAGCTTTCAGCGCCGCATAGCCTGCGATGTCATCGGGAATCACGGGTTCTTCCAGCCAGCGCAGATTGTATTTTGCCGTCAGCGGAATCATTCGCCGGGCGTAATCCAGCGTCCAGCCCATGTAGGCGTCTGCCATGAGGTCGATTTCATCCCCGATCACTTCCCGAGCGGTGCGCAGCAGTGCAAGATTTTTCTGCATTCCCGCCGCACCATCCACGGGGCCCCATCCGAATCGCAGCTTCATGGCGCGGTAGCCCTGGTCTTTGTACTGTTGCACTTCGCGGGCCAGGTCGTCGAGTGGCTGGCTGTAAAGGCGGCTGGCGTACACCGGAATCTTCTGCTTGGTCTTCCCGCCCAGCAGGCGGAAGACCGGCTGTTTAAGGATCTTTCCCAGCAGGTCCCACAGCGCAATGTCAATGGCGCTGATGGCGACCATGCCGACTCCTTTTCTGCCAAACGCCATGGTGCGGCGATACATGTGCTGCCAGAGAAATTCGGTGTCGAAGGGATTTGCGCCCATCAGGATCGGCTTTAGATACAGGTCGATCAGCGATTTGGTTACGCGGGGAGCCAGCGCCGCCTCGCCGATCCCGACGTGGCCGCTGTCGGTAAACACTTCCACGATCAGCCAGCCGTGAAACCGGAAAGAGCCCATCGGGTCCGACTGCAATTCGAGCAGGTCCATGGGGTTCGTGCAAAAGTGCGGCTGGGGCGCGACGGTCTCTCCCCTCCATTCAACCACCCGCGTGCGAATTTCAGTGATCTTCACTGTGGCCTCTCTCTTTGCGGCGAGCCGGGCGATCATCGCCAAAACTTTATTCTTCCCATTCCACCATCAGGATTGAGTTCCTGATTCCCGGCTCACTGTTTTGGTGTACGAACGCTAAGCTACATCAAAACAGCGATTTTTCGCAACGTTCTTTCCTCATCCATCAACCCATACTGGGAGTGGAAGGCATTCCGAAGCTGGCGTTTCGGGCAGCGAAAGTTTTGAATCGCCCGGGGAAAATGCCATGCGGCGCTGGCGTGGGAGGCAGGAATCAGGCGATAATAGATGGTTTTCGGCTTGCCTTCACACAGGTTACCGAAGATATCATTGAGATCAATGCCGCCGGCAGTAAAGCCAGACGGATAAAGTCTTCTAAAAAGGGCGGACCACGACGGTATCCCGCCAGGGCGATCCAGGCAAAAAACATACCGGGGAATGGCGCGCGGGAGTGGGATTGGTGGAGGAACAGCGGTTGAAAACGGTCATTCTGGGAGCGGGGATCAGCGGGCTCAGCGCCGCCTACGCTCTTCAGGGAATCTCTCCCCGCAGCTACAGCCTTTACGAGCAGGCACCCACTGTCGGAGGATTGTGCCGCACGCAGACTGTGAACGGTTATCAGTTCGATACAGTCTCGCACGTGCTGCACTTCCGCAGCGAAGAAACAAAGAGTCTTGTCCAGCAGGTCGTGGGAGAGAAACTTGTCCGCCAGGAACGCAACGCCTGGATCTACTTCCAACGATGTTACGTGCCCTACCCATTCCAGACCCACCTGAACGCACTGCCCTCCGCAGCCAAGATGGACTGCCTGAGCGGCTATCTCCGGGCGTGGGCGAAGCGCAAATTGACCGGGGGCCGGGAACCGGAAAACTTTGGCGAGTGGGTGGAACAATACTTTGGTGGCGGTATCTCGCGGCATTTCATGCGTCCTTATAACCAGAAGCTCTGGGGCGTTGAGCCGGAGGAATTAAGTCTGGACTGGATCCGGCCGTTTGTTCCACGAACGGAATTGTGGCAGATCATCAGCAATGTCTTTTCAAAGCGAAACCATCATGAAGTTGGCTATAACCCGTGGTTTTTCTATCCGGCGCGCGGGGGAATCCAGACCATCTGCGAGGCTTTCCAGTCTCGCCTAACGGACGTGCATCTCAATCAGGAAGCGGTTGAAATTGATCTCCAAACCCGCACGGTGCAGTTTCGCAGCGGTGAACGCGTGGGCTACGAGCGTTTGATCTCAACCCTCCCGCTGCCCAGCCTGATTCAGCGTACCAAAGGCATCCCGGAAAAATTGCAGCAGGAGGTGGCGGGGCTCCGATGGACCTCATTATTGAACCTGACCTACTGCCTCAAGCGGAGGCTTCCGCAACCCTTCCATTGGGTTTATTTCCCGGAGTCCAAGTTCCCATTCTTCCGCCTGGTCTTCCCTTCCAATATTTCCGGTGAGCTCGCGCCTGAAGGCGGAGGGCTGATCTCGGCGGAGATTTCAAACCCCGAACCGGGCAAAGAAGAAGAGTTGGAGAAGCAAGTTCAGGCGTGGCTCGTGAAGCTTGGATGGATTGAAAAAGCGGACGACGTGGTGAGCATCGTGCGCAACTTTTTCCCCTACGCCTATCCGGTGCACGACCTGGCGCGGGGTGAACGCGTCCGCCGCCTGTTGCACTTCCTGCAAACCAGGCGGGTGTGGTCCATCGGACGCTTCGGTGCATGGCGCTATTCCAGCATGGATGATGCCATCACCGAGGCGCTCCACATGGCCCCTGCAATCCATGCTTCCGGCTCCTGAACGAGAAAGAGGAGGAAACATTATTCGAACTGTTCCCATTGCACAAGTTTCGCTCGACCAACGTGAAATCCGGGCAGTCGAGCGGGTTCTGAAAAGCGGAAATCTCAGGGCCGGGAAGGTGACCGAGAACTTTGAGTCTTCCTTCGCCGCAGGCGTGGGAGCCCGTCACGCAGTTGCGGTTTCCTCAGGAACTGCAGCTCTCTATCTTGCCTGCCATGCACTTCTCCGTCCGGGTGACGAAGTCATTGTGCCGGATTTTACTTTCATTGCGACGGCCGCCATGGTGGCGGCAGTGGGCGCAAAGCCGGTTTTTGCCGACGTCCATCCCCGGACCTTCACGCTGGATCCGGCAGAGGTTGAACGGCACATCACGCCGCGAACACGGGCGCTGATTCCGGTCCATCTCTACGGTCAACCTGCCGACATCACGGGCCTGGTACGGCTGGCCCGCCGGCACAAGCTGCGCATCATCTGGGACGCCGCCCAGGCTCACGGAGCACAATTCAGCAGGCGGGATGTGGGCTCATTTCCGGACGTGGTCTGTTATTCCTTCTATCCCACAAAAAATATGACCACCGGTGAAGGCGGAATGATCACAACATCCAGCGGCTCCCTGGCCAACCAGTTCCGCCTGCTCCGCTCCCATGGCGAAGCGAGCCGCTACCGGCACGTTCGGCTGGGCTTTAATTTCCGCACCACCGACGTCGCTTCCGCCATCGGCCTCGTTCAACTGGCCAGGCTTGCCAAAGCCATTCGAGCCCGCCAGCGGAATGCCGGAATCCTGCGAGAAGGACTCAGGGGCATTCCCGGGCTGCAAACGCCGGAATTGATTCCCGGCACCAGCCACGCATTCAGCCTGTTTACGGTTTGCATCGATAGGAAACAGGCGGGAATGTCCCGGGACGCGCTGGCGAAGGCGTTGCGCCTTCGCGGCATCCAGTCGGCTGTCCACTATCCGCTCCCGCTTCACCGCCAGCCTGTTTTTCGGGGTTATGGACTTGACCGGGATTTCCCCGTTTCCGCCCGTCTGGCGAAAACCGTTCTCTCTCTGCCGGTCCACCCTGGGGTCAAGGAAGATGACCTTCACTACATCGTTCGGTCAGTGCGTGAAATCCTGAAAGCCGATGTCAACTAACGTCGGGACTTCTTCTTTTTTGGCGCGCGCCGGGTGGTGGTGTTGGCTGCGCCCGCCTTGCCGCAAACCTCGTCGTTAAAACGGTCCACCGCCTCCAGAAGCGGTGCGCCGCCGGATTGTCTGGCGACATGAATGATAGAAGCCATGTCTTTGGGCAGGCAGCGGCCACGGTAGCCGCGCTCGGCCGTGACAATGGTGTGGGACCTCCCAACGCGGTCGTCGGCAAGCCAGAGTTCTCGCAGTTCGTCATAGTCCACTCCGAGGCCCTGTGCAATGTCATAAAACTGGTTGGCAAAAGCCACTTTGGTGGCGAGGAATGCATTTTCCATATACTTGCAAAGCTCGGCCGCCTTCGCATTCGTGATGTAATAGTGGGGCATCGGACCCAGAAACTGCTGATACGCCCGGATCACCAGCCTGCAGGCGGCCCGTTCTCCTCCAACGATGATGAACCCGTGGCTCTCAATTCCTTTCAACGGATGCCAGGCAGTCTCCCCGACATATTCAGGACTGAAGCAGATCGTCTTGCCCGTCTTCGCAGCAAGCCCGTCGATTGTTCCGGGTGGAACCGTGGATTTAACACACATGACCGGCTTGACCCAGGAGACCACCTCTTCAATCGCTGAGAGGTCGCATCTTCCGTCCGGACCTTCCGGAGTAGGAACGGCAATGAAAACGAGGTCGCATTCCTGCACGGCAGCGCGCCGCCTGCGACTGTTCATCCCTTTGACAAATTTGTCATAGATGACCAGATCAGAATTTCCAGCTTCAAACCCGAATACCTTCGCTAAAGCCTTCCCTACAATCCCGTAACCAACGATTCCCAGCCTCATCGCCATCGCTATCTTTTCTCCGAACTCCCGTTTGAACGGATTTGGCCCCTGCCATCATCTGGGAGAGAAGTTTCGCCTCTCAATCCCTCCGCCGGAACAGAACCGCTTTCCGTCTTTATTAAAGAACAAGTATTTTGCTCCGGATACCCCTTCGAATGCAACTCTGCGTAGACCTGAGTTTGCCGCTGACCGCTGATTGTCATTCTCACCGTCACGATTCCCCTTCAATCCGGGTTGGCCCTTTCGCAGCTCTCCTGCACACGCATTGAAGAGCCATGGAACATGGAGATGATATCCCCTCTGAAGGTGTCGGCCCGCTGATTTCTGCCAGGGGCCCCCGGCAAGGGCCCGCTCGCGGATGAGCGATGAGGGGTCTTTAAATGCAAAGTGGGCGGCAGCCCTTTCCGGCCATCGCCCACTTTCTCTTCCGTTATCTGTTCCCTGACCGCCTCTTGTTTACGGGCAGCTGTAGCCTGCCGGCGGTGTGTACGGACTCGGCGTCATCCCGGGATTCTCATTGTTCTCCGCGCATCCCGCTGCGTTTGCCGCCGCTGCCGCTGCGTTCGCCGCATCTGTCGCCGCGTTCGCCGCTTCCGTCGCGTTGTTCGCCGCCGTCGTCGCCGCTTGCGCCGCATCCCTTGCGTCGCTCGACCGCGACATTCCCAGACCCGCCAGCACCGCTGCCGCCGATCCCGCGCCCACTGCCATCACTCCCAGCGTCGTCGCCGTCGTGATGTGCGCATTCCCGGACGGTGGCGCCGCAGGACTCGGCACCGGCGCCGCTGCCGTCACCGGCATCGTCACCGTCTTCCCTTCCAATACCTGCTCCGTTCGGCCCTGACGCTCCACCTGCAGATTCCCTTGCTTCGCTGTCACCACCAGCGACCCGTCCAGCATCGCCACTTCGCCCAGCGTCTTATTCCCCGCCTCAGGCGATACCGTCACGTCTCCCGCTTTCACCGCAACCCCTGCGCTCGCTCCGGGATGGTACATCGATACATTCCCCCGGCTCAGCAACACCGTCACATTCTTCGCTTCCCGCAGAAACGACGCTTCCGTCTCCCGCCCGAACACCATCCGGTTTCCGGCCTCCAGCGCCACCACCGCTACGCCATCCCTCACCTGCAGCTTGTCGCCGCTGAAGATCGTCGTGTTCGGCACCAACGCCTCTCCGCTCAGCGTCGCGTTCCGGCTCCCGGCAATCGATCCCACCGCTGCCGACCCCGCCAGCATCGGCATCAGTCCGATCCCCATCACCGCTATCACCATCAACCCAAGTTGCATTAATCTCTTTTGAATCAACATTCTTTCCCCCTACCTTTTGTGCGTGAAGCGCAGTTTGCCCACACTTACAGCGGTTCTCTAACCCCTTCAAAACATTAAAACTCTATAATTCTTCTCGTTACATGTCAAGGCTTAAATGGCAAGTCGCCGGATACCATCGAGCGAGAGAACCGGAAATGGATGCTCGCGCAACCGCAATATTTACAGGCCCGAGGCCCCCTCAGAGGCAGTTCGCGCGCAAAAAACAGCTGCCAGAATGGACGATTCCCTCCGCAATGCAAGCCTGCTGCGAAATATGACCTTCCTACGCCAGGCTCTTCAGGTGAACGCCGGCCCTCCCCAGGTCGGGGTTAAGCCCAACCAGGTCCACCAGTATCTTGCCTTTCTTAAGACCCCTGATCGCGGCTTCAAATTCCGGATGGGTTCCCGCCAGGACAATGACGTCGCTGGCCCTTGTCAGTTCTGCGGAGGATTGCGTCATCAACCGCGGAAGCAGGGGAAGCTCTTTACGGATAAACGTCTGATTGGCTCCCAGCAGGCGGTCAAACCGTACACGGGGATCGTAAACCCTCACCTTTTTTCGGGCTGCGATCAGCCGCTTAACCAACTCACAGGCAGGACTTTCGCGCAGGTCATCGGTGTCAGATTTGAAAACCAGCCCGAGAACCCCGACCCTTTGCCGCTTGGCGGCGAGAACCAGTTCAACAGCCCTCTCAAGGTGGCGGGAATTGCTGGGAAGGATGTTCTCAATCAAGGGAAGGTGCAATCCATTCTCCCGGGCCAGCCACCCAAGCGCTCTGACGTCTTTGGGCAGACAAGGGCCTCCAAAAGCGAAGCCGGGCCTGAGATAAAGGGGCGAAATGTTGAGCTTGGTGTCCTGGACGAAAATTTGCATCACTTCTCTGCTGTCGATGTCAAACCGTTTGCAGAGCGAGCCGATCTCATTGGCAAAAGAGACCTTGAGAGCGTGAAAGGTATTATCCGCGTACTTCAGGATTTCCGCCGCTTTGAATGGAATCACAAATACAGGCGCCTTGACTGGCCTCCACAAGTGGGACATCCGCCGGGCTGTCCGGGAATCGTTAGTGCCCAGCACCGTTTTGGGCGGGTTAAAAAAGTCCTGAATGGAAGAGCCTTCGCGCAGGAATTCGGGATGGAAGCACACGCCGAAATCGAGGCCTGCTTTTCTGCCGCTCGTTTTCTCAAGCGTCGGAATCACCAGGTTTTCGGTGGTTCCCGGCGGCACCGTACTCCGGATGGCAACAACATGGAACTTCTTCGCGCCACGCAGAAACCGTCCGATACCTCCAAGGGCTGAAACCAGGTGATCCAGATTGGCACTGCCGTCCCTGCTGGAAGGCGTGCCCACGGCCACCAGCGAAATATCAGCCCGACTGAGCGCCTCAGCCGGATCGAGAGTGGCATGAAGCCGGCCTTCGGCCACCATCTTTCCCACCAGGCTTTCCAGTCCTTGCTCCAGCACGGGCGACTGGCCGGCATTCAGCAAACGCACTTTTGCCCCGGAAACATCAACGCCATGGACCGTGTGGCCCATCTGGGCAAGGCACGCTCCCGTCACACAACCTACGTATCCAAGTCCAAAAACCGCTATCTTCATAATGGTTCTTAATTCTCCGGGAAGGCCTCGTGAAAGGCAGCTCTTGCAGGCTGAGCAAAACGAATGGGTGACTATAATGGAGGTCAAAGTCTAAAGTCAAAAAGCCGACTCCAACCTTCATGGCTGGAACCCTTTCGAATGCCGCAGGGAATTTTAATGCGGACATCCGGAACAAATGAAAGGCCCCAGGCATCAACCGGAGACACTCGCCAGCAGCGCCTGGATGGCTGCCGCCACGCCATCCTTGCACCCGTAAACGGACGATCCGGCCACCAGCACGTCAGCCCCGGCCTCAACCACCAGGGGCGCGGTCTCGACGTTAATCCCACCATCCACTTCCACTTCACTTTTGAGACCCTTTTCCTCAATCTGCCGGCGGACTTCACGAATCTTCGGAAGGGTTTCCATGATGAATTCCTGCCCCCCGAACCCTGGATTGACGGTCATCACCAGGACCAGTTCAACATTTCCAATGACCTCCGAAAGAAGACCGGCAGGGGTTGAAGGGTTAATGGCCACTCCGGCCTTCTTGCCCAGGGAATGAATCTGCTGAATGGCACGGTGCAGGTGCGGCGTGGCTTCCTGGTGGATGATGATCGTGTCGGCCCCCGCCTCTGCAAACGCTTCGATGAAATCCTCGGGCGGCTCAACCATCAGGTGCGTTTCCAGCGTCAGGCGCGTGAGCGGCCGCAGGGATGCTACGGCCTGTGTTCCAAAGGTAATGTTCGGAACAAAGCGCCCGTCCATCACGTCGATCTGGATGCGATCCACTCCAGCAGCCTCCACCGCCTGCACCTGCTCGCCGAGGCGCGTAAAATCCGCAGAAAGAATTGAGGGAGCAATTCTGATCAAGAGCCTTTCCTTTTACTTTGAGTCTTTCGAAGAAGCTGCGCTGCCGCCCGGTCCAGATACCAGTTCACGCATCCCTCGGCCGGCTGGATTCCCTGGGCAGGGAATTTCTTTGCCTCGCGCGGCCCCTCGAGCACCTGGCGGAGGATTTCCGCCTTGCCCGCTCCCGCAACCAGAAACACAATCTCACTGGCCGCGTTGAGGACGGGATAGGTCAGCGTCAATCTGTGCATCTGGAGCTTTTCCACAAAGTTCGGGCAAACCCATTTGCTGCTTTCAGCGAGGGCCGCCGAACCTGGAAAAAGTGAGGCTGTGTGCCCGTCCGACCCCAATCCCAGAAAAATCAGATCGAAGCGAGGCAGACGTCCCTCCGCCGGGGCAAAAACGCTGCGAATCTCCGCCTCGTATTCGGCGCTGGCGGCGTCCCGGTCTTCCAACTCAGCTTTCATGCGATGGAAGTTATCGGCCGCACTGGGCACCGGCCGCAGTAAAGTCCCGTGAATCATGCGGTAATTGCTTTGGAGGTGTTCCGGCGGGACGCATCGCTCGTCAACCTGGAAAAGATGAACGCTCTCCCACTGAATGCGCTGGGAGAACTCCGGGTTTGCCAGAATTTCCAGAAAGGTGCGTGGCGTTGAACCGCCCGAAAGAGCGGCCGTAAACACTTTCCCCTGCTGGACGCGTTCCCGTGCGAGCTCGGTAAATCGCACGGCTGCCGCCCGGCTCACATCCTCCAGGCCCGAAAATATTTCAACCTTCGTTTCACTCATCCGACCACCAGTCGCATCAACTGCTGAAGATTACAACTCGACTATTTGGGCGATCAGGTTCAGGGCCTCTTCGTAAACTCTGTCCCGGTGCGGAAATTTAAGTTCTTCGTTGACCAGTTCCACTTCGTCCATCACCACAAGCCGGGCGGTTCTCTCCAGCGGCCCACGTCCCGGCACCTCTGTGCGGGTGCGCACGATTCCCTCTTCCGCCGATTCCGTCACTGAAAAATTTGCAGGAGGCGCGGAGCCTGTCTTCAAATTCACCTGGAAAGGCGTTGAGGGCCTGCCCGCCTCCCGGTGGACTACCCATTCTACTCGAACCGGCTTGTCTCCACGCTGGAACTCCAGCACCCGGCTGGGATTTGCGCTGGGCGTGAGGCGCGCTGCCGGCCGCCAGCCCAGGCGGCTGGCCAGCCACGCCGTGAGAAGCAGCGCCTGGGCGGTACGGCTTCCTTCCGCGCCGGCTTCCTGCTGCCACTCGAGCGTTACCTCCGCCAGGTCCTGCAGGCAGGATTGGGCTTCGTCAGAATCAAAATTCTGGGCAATCAGTTCGCGGCACGGGGTGAGCCGGGCCCAATTAAGATCGCTGAAGGCCAGGCCGTCCGCGTTGCGGAACTGCTCCATCTGCCGCGCCAGCGTCGCCAGGTCCACTTCCGCCTCCTCAAACCGCCCGGAATCCACCAGCACGCGGTTGGTGACACGAAGCACCTGGTCCAGAAATGATGGCGGGGCAAAACGTCCAGATCTCCACCACAGATAAACCGGAAGCTCGGGAACAATCAGAGGAAGGACGACATTGTCCAGCCCCCTCACCGCTTCGCCCCGGGCCCGCACATAGATCTGCTCGCAGCAGACCTGCCTTGCGCCTGAGGCGGGCAAATGGCACTGGGCCGAAATCCAGGCTGACAGGCCCTCCGGGCGTTCCCTGGGTTCAGACACCATCAGGATGGCGCGGCAGGGGTTCTGGGCAATGACGCGGCTGATCAGGTTGAATGTCTCACGGCCCTCGTCTTCGCTTTCAACAAATGCCAGCAGGGTCAGGACCGAAGCACGCATCACGGGCTGATCTGTCCCAGGGTCCTCCGCCGCCGCCCGCCACAGCTCAGACAATTCATCTTCCAGGGTGGCCACGTTGGCAGGCTGCAGTTCACCTGCGGTGAGCGACTTGAACTTCTTAGATACAGGCAACGAGTCCTCCTCCTGATGGTTTCCGGCGGCTGGGAACCCCGACGAGCGCCCGGCCGTCGATGAACTAAAGCCGAATTATTCACGAGGCAGCAGGGCTCCGTGAAAGGGCACGACTTCAGTCGTGCCGATTGGAGCGCCTCTCAAGCTCCTATCGGGGCTTCAGCCCCTGAACAGAGTGTTCATGACGCAGAATTTTCAGCGGCTTAAGCCGCCAAAATGCTTACGGAGCCGCTTTTTTGGCACGACTGAAGTCGTGCCCTTTCGCAGCAGCATCCGCTTCTGCGGCACGCATAATCCGCGCCTTTGCAGGACCATCCCGTGGTTCATGAATCGTCCCTACTAAAGCCGATGCCAGCGGCGGCCGTCTTGCTCGGGCAATCTGTCCGCAGCTTCTGGACCCCAGCTTCCCGCCTCATAGAGCCGCACGCCTTTCTCTCCGTCCTCCTGCCAGCGATCGAGCAGCGGCGTCAACAGTTGCCATGCAAGTTCCACTGCATCCTCGCGGTTGAACAGGGTCTGGTCGCCCAGCATGCAGTCCAGTAGAAGCGTTTCATAGGCAGTGGGCGGCTCGCCTCCAAATGACTCGGCATAGCGAAATTCCATCTTGACGGGACGGATTTCCATCATCGGCGCCGGGAACTTGGCGTTGAAGTTGATTGAAATGCCTTCGTTCGGCTGGATCCGCATGGCCAGTACGTTCTGTTCCACCGGATTCTGAGTCTTACGCCCGAAGACCATGTGAGGAACACGCCGGAACTGGACCACAATTTCCGAAACCCGCTTGGCAAGCCGCTTGCCCGAACGGACATAGAATGGCACATCAGCCCATCTCCAGTTGTCGATAAACAGCTTCAGAGCGGCAAAAGTTTCAGTCGTCGATTTCGGGGAGACGTTTGGCTCGGCCCGGTAAGCAGGAACCTTCTCGCCCTTCACCCAACCTTCGCTATATTGGCCGCGCACCACAAAATCATCCAGGCGTTCCAGATCAATCGGGCGGGCGGAGCGCAGCACCTTGGCCTTTTCGTCCCGCACTTCCACGGCGTCGAACGACGCAGGCGCTTCCATCGCCACCAGGCTCAGCACCGACATCACGTGGTTCTGGATCATGTCGCGCAGCAAACCGGCTTCTTCGTAATAGCGGCCCCGGCCCTCCACGCCCAGGTCCTCGGCGACGGTGATTTCAACGTGATCGATGTAGCGCCGGTTCCAGATGGGCTCATAGATTCCGTTGGCAAAGCGGAACACCAGGAGGTTCTGGACAGTCTCTTTGCCCAGGTAATGGTCGATCCGGTAGACCTGCTCCTCTTTGAAGGCCGAATTCACGGCGGTGGTCAGTTCGCGCGCGCTCTTCAGGTCGTGGCCAAAGGGTTTTTCAATCACCACGCGAGTCCAGCTTTTCCCCGGGTCTTCGGGAGCCGCCAAACCTGCGGAGCCAAGATGGCCGATAATCACCGGAAAAGAGCTGGGCGGCGTGGCCAGGTAATAGAGCCGGTTTCCGCCGGTTCCCCGTTCACGGTCCAGCTTCTCCAGCAGGTCACCCAGCTGCTTGTAGGCCTTGCTGTCACCAAAATTGTCGGTCAGGTAAAAGAGCGATTCCGTAAAACTCTTGAGGGAGGCTTCGTCCACTGAAGACGGCTGTTCGGAAAATTTCCGGACGGCGTCCGCCATGTTCTCGCGGAATTTTTCATTGCTGTAGGGCGTCTTCGCGCACCCGATCACGGAAAAGCCCTGGGGCAGCAGGCGTTCGCGATGCAGGTAGTAAAGCGCGGGAATCAGCTTGCGCGCTGTCAAGTCGCCGGAAGCGCCAAAGATCACTATCGAGCATGGGCTCGGTGTCCTTCGGATGCGCATGCCTTCGCGCAGGGGATTTGTGGCGACCGTTGTATCCGCCATAAGGCTCTTTGTCCTTTCCGGACCCTCGTCCGTGGTCCCGTTCACTGATGAATTACAGAGCCGCCAATGTGGCCTGTGCCCTGATTACAGCTGGTTTCCGCTGCTTCCAACGCTTTCGACAATCGATTGAGACCGGCTTTCATATCCCGGCCCGGATGGACTCGCACCACCCGCCGCTTTTTGCTCTGCGGCGATTGCAGATCGCCAAGGGCCTGCGACTGCTCCAGCACGGAAAACGAGCAGGGCTCGCCCGGTATGGGCAGGTCCTGCGGATCCGACGCAGTGATCTGGAGGAACAGTCCGCTGTTCGGCCCTCCCTTGTGAAGCTGGCCGGTGGAGTGCGGGAACCGGGGGCCGAAACCCAGGGTCGCCGGACCCGCTTACTGCGCTACGGATTTGCTGCCCCCAAGAAAATTTCTTTTCTTCTCTTCGATGCTCGCCAGCAGTTTCTTGTAATCGTTCGCAAAGGCTTCGACGCCGTTGTCTTCAAGCTGCTGGGTCACCGCACCCAGATCGATGCCAACCTCCGGCAGCGCTGAGATGATCTTGCGAGCCTCGCCAAGCCCCTGCTCGATGGTGTCCGCCTGGGGCTTTCCGTGGTCGCGGTAAGCGTCGATGGTCGCGGTGGGCATGGTGTTCACGGTGTCGCGGCCGATCAGTTCCTGCACGTAAAGGATGTCGCTGTAATCCGGATTCTTGGTGCTGGTTGAACCCCACAGGGGCCGCTGGACGCGCGCGCCCTTCTTTGCCAGCGCCTCAAAACGGGGCGTCAAAAAGATCTCCTTGAATTTCTGGTAGATCAGCCTGGTATTGGCAACCGCCACCTGGCCGACAAGACCTTCAACCTTCTTGCGCTCTTCCGGCGTCCTGGCGGCAATCAGCCTGGCTTCCAGCTGTTTGTCCACCAGCGAATCAATCCGGCTCACAAACACGCTGGCGACGGAAGCCACATGGTTGACCGGCTTGCCCTCAGCCACTCTCTTTTCAAGAGCCTTCAGATAAGTGTTGGCGACTTCTGCGTAACGCTCAATCCCAAACAGCAGGGTGATGTTGATATTGATGCCTTCGGTGAGCGCCTGTTCGATGGCGGGAAGTCCTTCTTTCGTCCCCGGTATCTTGATCATCAGATTCGGCCGGTTGACGGCGCTGAACAGATGCCGGGCTTCCTCAAGGCTCCCTTTCGTGTCATGCGCAAGAAGCGGCGAAACTTCCAGACTCACATAGCCGTCACGCCCGCCCGTTTTCTCAAAAACGCCCCGGAACTCATCCGTCGCTTTCTGGATGTCCTCGATGGCCAGCTTCTCAAAAATCTTCGGAGCGTCGAGTCCTTCGGCCACATACTGGCGAATGCTTTCGTCGTAATCGTCGCTTCCGGCGATGGCCTTCTCAAAAATGCTTGGGTTTGAGGTAACACCCAGCAGGCCGTCTTCATCAATCCGCTTCTTCAATCCCCCGGAAAGAATTTCCTTGCGGCGGATGTAATCGTGCCAGACACTCTGGCCGTACTGGTCTAATTGCTTCAACGGATTCTCGCTCATCAATTACTACCTCCTCTCCGTAATTCCGTCCGGCAAACTGCGTTTCGGGCTTCTATCGCCCGCACCAGCATCGCCGAGTTCCAAGCCGTTTTCAGGAAGGGCAGAAAATATAAAGGCCCTGCCGTCCGAGAACGGCTTGTAGAAATACCCGTGCGGGCGGCCGAGCGCCGCCCCGATTAAAAAGCTTAGCGCCCCAGTAATTCATGCGCTCGGCGAACGATGTTGTCCGCCGTAAAGCCAAACTTTTCAGCCAGCACCTTGTAGGGTGCTGAGGCCCCGAAGCGCGTCATACCGATCACGGCGCCTTGGGATCCGACGTATCGCTCCCATCCAAAGGGATAAGCCGCCTCGACAGCCAGCCGGGCCGTCGTTTCAGGCGGCAGGACCTCGTCACGATAATCCTGCGTCTGTTTCTCAAACAAATCCCACGCCGGCATGCTGACCACGCGGGCGGCAACGCCTTCGGCAATGAGTTTCTCGTAAGCGTCCAGCGCCACAGAAACCTCTGAGCCTGAGGCGATCAGGATCACGTCCGGCCGTTGGCCCTTGGAATCTGCAAGGATGTAAGCCCCCTTCGCCAGACCTTCGGCGGAAGCATACCTTTCGCGGTCAATCACCGGAAGCTTTTGCCGGGTCAGCGCCAAAGCCACCGGGCCGTCCTTCCTTTCAATCGCCACGCGCCAGGCCACCGCGGTCTCATTCGCATCCGCCGGACGGATCAGCGAAAGGTTCGGGATGGTCCGCAGCGAGGCAAGCTGCTCGATGGGCTGGTGCGTGGGTCCGTCTTCTCCAAGAAAAATACTGTCATGCGTGAAAACATAGATGGGACGGATCTTCATCATGGCCGCAAGCCGGATGGTAGGCCTCAGGTAATCGGAAAAAATCATAAAGGTGGCCCCATAGGGAATCAGTCCGCTCAGGGCCATTCCGTTCAGCGCGGAACCCATGGCATGCTCGCGCACGCCAAAATGGAAGTTGCGACCGCCGTAGTTCCCTTTCTCAAAAGCCGATTCACTCTTGATCAAAGTGTTGGTGGAAGGCGCCAGGTCCGCCGAACCGCCCAGCAGCGTGGGCAGGCTTGGGGATATCGCATTCAACACCGCCCCGGATGCCTGCCGTGTTGCCATCGGTCCGTCGGAGGGTTTGAAGGTTGGAAGTTTTGATTTCCAGCCGTCCGGCAGTTCGCCGCGTACGTAGCGGTCCCACTCGGCGGCAAGGTCAGGGAAGGCTTTGCGATAGGCGTTCAGGCGTTCCTGCCATTCGGTCTCGGCTTTCTCGCCCCGCTCGATAGCCTTTCGAAAATGCGCAAGGACCTCATCCGGAATATAAAATTTCGGCTCCAGCGGTATCCCAAGATTTTCCTTGGAAAGCTTCACCTCTTCTTCGCCCAGCGGCGAGCCATGGGCGCCCGCCGTGTCGTGCTTGTTGGGGCTGCCATCAGCAATGTGCGTCCGCACCATGATGATCGACGGGCGCTCTTTTTCCGCCTCGGCGGCCTTCAGCGCCTTGTCAATGGCTTGCAGGTCGTTGCCGTCCTCAACCTGCTGGACAAACCATCCATAAGCCTCAAAGCGTTTTGCGCGGTTTTCGGTGAAGGCAATGCGGGTGTCGCCTTCGATGGAGATGTGATTGTCGTCGTAAAGATAAACCAGATTGCTCAGACCCAGATGCCCCGCCAGCGAAGCCGCTTCCGAGCTGACGCCTTCCATCAGGTCACCGTCGCTGACAATGGCGTAAATCTTGTAATCGACCAGATCGTGGCCCGGCTGGTTAAAATGCGCGGCCAGGTATCTCTCGGAGATCGCCATCCCCACACCGTTGCCAAATCCCTGGCCCAACGGGCCCGTCGTGGTCTCGATTCCCCGGTCAAGGTGGTACTCCGGGTGCCCCGGCGTCTCACTGCCCCACTGCCGGAACTGCTTGAGTTCATCCAGCGGCATATCGTAGCCGGTGAGATGAAGCAGGCTGTAAAGCAGCATGCAGCCGTGTCCCGGTGAAAGAATGAAGCGGTCGCGGTTGGGCCAGCGGGGTTTCAGCGGATCGTAACGCAAGTGCCGGGTCCAAAGCACGTAGGCCATGGACGCTGCGCCCATGGGCATTCCAGGGTGGCCGGAATTCGCCTTCTGAACCGCATCCATCGCCAGGCCGCGAATGGTATTAATCGAAAGCTGGTCCAGCCCTGACCCGCTCCGGATGTCTTTTGAAGTTTGAGCTGCTGACTGTCCGTCCAAGGCAATTCGCTCCTGTTCTGGATTTGCGCACAGATGAATTGAGGCCCCTGACAAGCAAAGTACGCAATTCGCTCAGGCCGGCATCGTTTTTTTTAGATGCGCGAGGGACCAGAATGTAACGTCCAAGGGGTGTATTATATTCCTTTTGCGGGACGAAATCGCGTATCTCAACACCAAACCTGCGGTCCGATTCCGCAGATGCCCCCAAAAAACCACTGACGGGCGGAACTCAAACGAAGGAGGCGACGATGGCGAAACGACATCTTGGGGTTGTGGGATTGGGAGTCATGGGCAAGAACCTTGCCCTCAATGCGGAGAGCAAGGGCTTCTCCGCAGCCGGGTTCGATATCGACGCGGACAAAGTCGGGAAGGTGGCACAGGAAGTTGCCGGAAAAGAAATCACCGTCACAAACTCCCTGAAGGACTTCGTGGCGGCGCTTGAAAGGCCGCGGCGCATTCTGCTGATGGTCCCGGCCGGCAAGGCCGTCGACGCTGTCCTGAATGATCTGGCGCCCGGTCTCGACAAGGAAGACATCATCATCGACGGCGGCAACTCTTACTTCAAAGACACAGAACGCCGCGTGCAGGAGCTGGAGGAGGGTGGCCTGCGGTTCTTTGGAATGGGCGTGAGCGGAGGCGAAGAAGGCGCGCTCCACGGCCCCTCCCTGATGCCCGGCGGCCATGAAGAATCCTACCGGCACCTCGAACCTTTGCTCACCAAGATGGCCGCGCAGACGAAAGACGGCCCATGCTGCACCTACCTCGGGCCGCGCGGCGCCGGCCATTACGTCAAGATGGTCCACAACGGAATTGAGTACGGCATCCTGCAACTGCTCTGCGAAACCTACGACATCCTCAAGAATGTGCTCCGGCTGACCACACCGGAAATTCACGATATCTTCGCCGAGTGGAACGCCTCAGACCTCAACTCCTACCTGCTGGAAATCACCGCGCTGGTTTTGGGCAAGAAGGACGAGGCCACCGGACAGCCGCTGGTCGACCTGATCGTGGACGAAGCCAAGCAGAAAGGCACGGGGAAATGGACGGCGCAGGATTCCATGGACCTGGGCGTCGCCGTTCCCACCCTTTCCTATGCGGTGGAAGCGCGCATCCTCTCCGGGCAGAAAGAAGAGCGCGTCGCCGCCGCCGACATCCTGAGCGGCCCCAAGGAAGTCTTTTCGGGCGACCTCACCGCATTCCTCACCCACATTCGCGAAGCCTACCGGGTTGCGGTGATGGTCTGCTACGCGCAGGGATTTGAGCAGCTTCGTGTGGCCTCCAACGAATACCAATACGACCTGAATTACGCGGAGATTGCCCGCATCTGGAAGGGCGGCTGCATCATCCGCGCCAAAATGCTCGACCACATTCAGCAGTCGTTCGCCATGGATTCCGCCCTGGTGAACCTGATGCTGGCTCCGACCTTCAGCGCAACCATCAACAAGCATTCGACCGACCTGCGGGAGATTGTGAAGGCAGCAACCCACGTGGGCACCCCGTGTCTGGCGTTTTCCACGTCGCTCGGCTATATCGACAGCTACCGGCAGGAACGCCTTCCGGCCAATCTGCTGCAGGCGCTGCGCGACTGCTTCGGCGCGCACACCTATCACCGCACGGACAAGGAAGGCGTGTTCCACACCGAGTGGGCAAAGTAAAAGCGCATGCCGGTTGCCCCCGGCATTTTGCCTGTGCCGGAAACATGTGAGTTGTGAGGTGGGGTTTCCCCGGATTGACAAGACCTGCGGGAGAGACCACTTTGAAAGGCTGTTGCGATGCTCCGCAGATACTGGTTTGAGTTCGATCTTTTAAAATCCCAGGCGCCCGCTGTCAGTTGCGGACCGGGGTGCGGGGTGACCGCATACGATTATGAAGACGCCCTGACCCTGATGAAAGAAAATGTCTTTGGAGATAGCGATTTGCCCCCCATACGAAACGTTGTCGAGGATATTGATATTTCAGCGCTTGACGAGAAGCAGGTGCGCTCCAAAATAGGCATGCCGGTTTTTCGCGGTGTGTGGTTTCCAACGGAACCCTCGAAGTCGCGTTAGGTAGTCGCATTAAGAAAACAGAGGACCCGCAAGGTCTCCGGCGCAGGTCGCGAACACGCCGGAGATGCTCTTCCCATCCCCGGGCATTCCGGGCGGCTTCGAGTTCCGGGCCTTACCTCGGCGGAGGGCACAGCAGGGTGTTCGAATCCCAATCGGCTGAGTGAAAGCAAAGAAAAAGAGGAATAAAGAAAATGACAACCTCCGAACCTACGGCCGGCCAAGGCTCCCGCGAACTGCCACTCTACATCAACGGCCAGTGGCAGCGGTCGAAATCCAGCGACTATCAGGATGTCATAAATCCTGCAACCGGCGAGGCGCTCGGACGCGTCCCGCTGGCCGCTGCTGATGACGTTGACCGTGCCGTGCAGGCCGCCAGCCAGGCTTTTCCCGAATGGCGCCGTACTCCGCCGGAAGACCGCATCCAGTATCTCTTCAAGCTGAAGCAGATCCTCGAGGACCACTTTGACGAAATCGCCCGAGCCATTACCACTGAAAACGGAAAAACGCTCGCGGAATCCCGGGGCGAGCTGCGGCGCGCTGTCGAAAACGTCGAGGTAGCGTGCGGAATCCCTACTCTGATGCAGGGCTACAACCTGGAAGACGTGGCGCGGGGAATTGATGAAACCATGATCCGGCAGCCGCTGGGCGTGGTGGCCGCCATCACGCCTTTCAACTTCCCGGCGATGATTCCTTTCTGGTTCCTGCCTTACGCCCTGGCGTGCGGAAACACCTTCATCCTGAAACCGTCGGAACGCGTGCCGCTTTCCAGCGCCTTTCTGTTTGAGCTGATGGAGCAGTTGAAGCTTCCGCCCGGCGTCCTGAACATGGTTCACGGCTCCAAACCCGCGGTGGACGCCCTGCTCCAGCACCCTGACGTCCGGGCCATCAGTTTTGTGGGCTCGACGCCGGTGGCAAAGTACGTTTACGCCCAGGCCGCCGCCCACGGGAAACGGGTGCAATGCCAGGGCGGAGCCAAGAACCCTGTGATGGTCCTGCCCGACGCCGACATGGAAGCCGCAACCCGGATTACCTGCGACAGCGCCTTTGGCTGCGCCGGCCAGCGATGCCTGGCGGTTTCACTGGCGGTCACGGTGGGCGATGCGCGGGAAGCCTTTACGCAAAGCATTACGGAGGCCGCCAATTCCATCCGCGTGGGCGACGGCTTGCAGGAAGACGTGCAGATGGGGCCCGTCATCACCCCGGAAAGCAAAGCTCGCATCGAGGGTTTCATTGCGAAAGGCGCAGCCGATGGCGCCACCGTCCTTCTGGATGGCCGCAACGACGCCATCGTGAAGGGCAAAGGCAATTTTCTCAAACCGACCCTCCTGGAAAATGTTCCGCCCGGCAGCGTGGTTTCCCAGAGCGAGATTTTCGGCCCCGTCCTCACCCTGAACCACGTCAAAACTCTGGACGAAGCCATCGAATTGCTTGCCAGGAGTCCTTACGGCAACCAGGCGTCGATTTTCACCACCAGCGGCGCCGTCGCGCGCCGCTTCCGCTATGAAGCTCCGGTCGGCAACCTGGGCATCAACATTGGCGTGGCCGCGCCCATGGCCTACTTCCCCTTCAGCGGCTGGAAAGACAGCTTCTTCGGCGTGCTGCACGCGCAGGGCCGCGACGCCGTGCAATTTTACACGCAGGAAAAAGTGGTCATCGAACGCTGGCCGA
Source organism: uncultured Acidobacteriota bacterium (assembly GCA_963731705.1). Lineage (GTDB taxonomy): Bacteria > Acidobacteriota > Terriglobia > UBA7540 > UBA7540 > SCRD01. The sequence continues at coordinate 177,705 of CAVSWQ010000044.1, read as the reverse complement.
AGGAATGGTCGCGCAAGTTTTAGCCTTGATTCATTCCCCGGGCGTTCGCCGTTTCCGGAACCTCTGATCCAGGGAGGCCCCTATATGAAGCAAAAAGCTCTCAGGCTGATCCTGCCACTCATTCTTGCAGCCGCTGCCCTGCCCGCTCTTGCCCGGGCGAAGCACGCTCTGACTTTCGATGACCTGATGAAGGTCCAGCGGATCTCCGATCCCCAGGTTTCGCCGGACGGCAAGTGGATCGCCTACGTCGTCTCCACGCCCGATCTCGACGCCAACAAAATGGTCAGCCACATCTGGCGGGTGCCGCTCGCGGGCGGCGAACCGCAGCAGCTCACGCGCGGCAGCGATTCCGATTCGCGACCGCGCTGGTCGCCCGATTCAAAATCCCTCGCCTTCATGTCGTCGAGGAGCGGCGAAGAACAAGTCTGGCTTATCCGCGCCGACGGCGGCGAAGCGCGCCAGTTGACTCATATCTCGACCGAAGCCGACGGCGTCACCTGGGCCGCCAACGCCCCCACGCTGCTCTTCACCTCTGAAGTCTATCCCGATTGTCATGATGAAGCGTGCAACAAGCGGCTGATCGAGGAAGCGAAATCGAGCAAGGTCAAGGCGCGCGTTATCGACCATCTCTTCTTCCGCCACTGGGACCACTGGCTCAACGGAAAAGTCACCCACCTTTTCGCGGTTTCGGCGGACGGCGGCGAGCCGCGCGATCTCACGCCCGGCCCCTACACCTCGCCCACGTTTTTCCTGGGCGCGCCCGACGGTTACGCCATCTCGCCCGACGGCAAAGAAGTCTGCTACACCTCGAACCACTCCCAGCCGCTCAGTTCCCAGGTCTGGACAACGAATAACGACCTGTTTCTCGTCAGCGCCGCCGGCGGCGCGGCGAAAGACATTACCGCCGCCAACCCCGGCAGCGACGCTGCGCCGCAATACTCCCCGGACGGCCGCTACATCGCCTATACTTCGCAGGCCGATAACGGCTACGAATCTTCTCTGTTCCGTCTGCGCGTTTACGACCGCAAGACAGGACAGATCAAAGACCTCACCACCGGGTTCGACCAGTGGGTTCTGAGTTTCACGTGGGCGCCCGACTCCGACACTCTCTATTTCACCGCTCCCGAAGGCATCGAGCAGCCCGTCTTCAAAACTTCCGTCAGCCATCCGCAGGTCACAAAAGTTCTCGGCGGTTACAATGACGCGCTTTCGGTCGTCCCGGCCGGCAGGCTTGTGTTCACCCATCAGAGCCTGACCCGTCCACCCGAAATCTATACCGCCTCCACCACTGGCGGCGCGCCGGCTCAACTGACGCACATGAATGACGCCGCGATGGCCGCGATCGAAATGAACCCCGGCGAGGCCATCAAAACGCCGGGGGCGCTTGGAGCACAGATTGAAAGCATTCTGGTGAAGCCGCCCCACTTCGATCCCGGCAAAAAATATCCCGGCCTGATGCTGATCCACGGCGGCCCGCAGGGGAACTGGAGCGATTCCTGGTTCTACCGTTGGAACGCCGAGCTGTTCGCCTCTTTCGGCTACGTGGTGATGGCGACCAACTTCCACGGTTCCATCGGCTATGGCCAGGCCTTCACGGCATCAATTTCCGGCGACTGGGGCGGCGCTCCCTACGAAGACCTGATGAAGGCCACCGATGATCTTGAGAACCTTCCCTACGTCGAGAAGGACCGCATCGGCGCCGCCGGCGCCAGCTACGGCGGTTACATGATCAACTGGATTGAGGGCCATACGAATCGGTTCAAGGTTCTCGTCTCGCACGACGGCGTGTTTGACCTGCGCTCCATGTACGGCGAGACGGAAGAACTCTGGTTTCCGGAATGGGAGCTCAAAGGCGTGCCGTGGAAGAATCCCGCGCTCTACGAAAAATGGTCGCCGTCCCATTACATCCAGAACGCCAAAACGCCCATGCTGATTTTCCAGGGCAACCGGGACTATCGCGTGCCGGAAGGCCAGGCGTTCCAGCTCTTCACCTCGCTACAGCGCCAGGGAGTACCTTCGAAGCTGGTCTATCTAGAAGAAGAAAGCCATCTGGTAATGAAACCAGATGACAGCCGCTTCTGGTACAAGACGGTCGAGGAGTGGCTGGCGAAGTATTTGAAGCAGTAGTCAGGAGCCAGAGGACAGGAGTCAGAAGTCTTGAAGTCGTCTGCAATTCTGCCGCCTTCCTTTGCGCCTTCGCGTCTTTGCGTGAACTGCTCTTGATTTTCTGTCTTCTTGGTTGGAACAACAATGCTGCATTGGGTTACGACTCCGGTATGGTGTACTCGCCCCTTTCAACTTTTGGCTTTCGCCTGTAAACTCTTCTTTCACACCACTCCTTGAAGGACGGACCTATGACCAAAGACGAAATTGTCAGCAAGCACAAAGACTATCTTTTCAACTGTGTCGCAACCTATTACAAGGACCCGCTGGTTCTCGACCACGGCAAGGGCCAATACCTCTTCGACGTGGACGGCAAGCGGTATCTCGACTTCCTGGGCGGCATTGTCACCATCAGCGTGGGCCACGCCAATGAAAAAGTGACCTCGAAAATCAAAGCCCAGGTTGACCGCCTGCAGCACGCTTCGACACTGTTTCCCTCCGAGCCCATGGTGGCGCTGGCCGAGAAGATGGCCCAGATTGCGCCCGGCAAGCTGCAGAAAAGCTATTTCACCAACAGCGGTTCTGAAGCCAATGAAGTGGCCGTGCTCACAGCCCGCATGCACACCGGCAATTACGACATTCTGGCGCTGCGCCACGGCTACAGCGGGCACACGCAACTGGCGAAATCCCTCACCGGGCTCGGCACCTGGCGCAAGGCCGGCATCATTCCATCCGGCATCATCCATGCTCCGGGTCCGTATTGCTACCGCTGCCCCTACGGCCTCACCTACCCGAGCTGCGAACTGCACTGCGCGAAGGACGTGGAAGAAGTGATCAAAACTTCCACCGGCGGCGCCGTGGCCGGCCTGCTGGCGGAAACCATCCAGGGACTGGGAGGCGTGGTGGTGCCGCCGCCCGGATATTTCAAGATTGTGGCCACGATTGTCCGCAATTACGGAGGGCTCTTCATTTCCGACGAAGTCCAGACGGGCTTCGGGCGCACCGGCAAGCGCTGGTTCGGCATCGAGCACTGGGAAGTTGAGCCGGACATGATGACCATGGCCAAGGGCATGGCCAACGGAACGCCCATCGGCTGCACCATCACCCGGCCGGAAATTGCCGATAGCTACAAGGGCCTCACCATTTCCACCTTCGGCGGCAATCCCGTCACCTCCGTGGCCGCCAAAGCCACCATCGACCTGATTGAAGAAGACCGGCTGATGGATCACACCGAGACGGCCGGCAAGCGCTTCCGCGAGGGGCTCGACGCCCTGAAGGAAAAGCACGCCTCCGTCGGCGACGTTCGCGGCATGGGACTGATGCTGGGCGTGGAACTGGTGAAGGACCGCAAGACCAAGGAGCCGGCCACGGACCTGGCCAACAAGGTGCTCGAGCGCGCCCGGGCCAACGGACTCGTCATCGGCAAGGGCGGCCTTTATGCCAACGTCCTGCGCATGTCGCCGCCGCTCAACATCCCCGTGGCCGATATCGACCAGGCGGTCGCCATTCTGGACAAGAGCCTGGCGGAAGCGGCGAAGGGATGACGGCAACACACGCTTTGTAGCGCCGCATCTTGCCGGCATTGATCGAACTTAATAAAGCTGCCGGCTGGAAGCCAGCGCTACAGTGGAAGGCGCTGACGGAGCCGCACAAACAAATCCATATTCATAAGGGAGCAAGGAATGAAGTATCGGGAACTGGGCAGGACGGGATGGAAGGTTTCAGAGATCAGTTTTGGCGCCTGGGCCATCGGCTCGATGTGGGGCAGCGTGGACGAGAAGGAATCGATGGCGGCGCTCCACAAGGCGCTGGATGTGGGCATCAACTTCTTCGACACGGCAGACGTTTATGGCGACGGCCGCAGCGAGCGCCTGCTGGGGCGGCTGCGCAAAGAGCGCAATGAAACTTTTTATATCGCCACCAAGGCCGGCCGCAAACTGAACCCGCACACGCCCGAAGGCTACAACCGGGAAAACCTCACCCGCTTTGTGGAAGACAGCCTGCGCAACCTGCAGACCGATTGCGTCGACATCGTGCAGCTCCACTGCCCGCCCAACAAAGTCTACTACACTCCCGAAACCTTTGAAGCTCTCGAAGGGCTTGGTGAAGGCAGGGAAAATCCGCCACTACGCCGTCAGCGTCCGCACCTGCGAAGAAGGCCTCAAGGCGCTGGAATATCCCGGCATTCAGAGCGTGCAGATCATCTTCAACATGTTCCGGCACCGCCCGGCGGAACTCTTTTTCCCGGAAGCCAAACGCCGCCGGGTGGGCATCCTGGCGCGCGTGCCGCTGGCCAGCGGAATGCTGACCGGCCGCATGACCCGCGAAACCACTTTCACCGACGACGACCATCGCAAATTCAACCGCCAGGGCGCGAAATTTGACAAGGGCGAAACCTTCTCCGGCGTCGATTACAATCTGGGTCTCGACATCGTCGACCAGTTGCGCCCGCTGGTCCCGCAAGGCGCCACCATGGCGCAGCTGGCCCTGCGCTGGATCCTGATGTTTGACGCCGTCACCTGCGCCATCCCCGGCGGCAAGCGGCCCTCGCAGGTGGAGGACAACGCCCGCGCCTCCGATCTGCCGCCGCTCGGCGATGAGGCCATGCGGAAGGTGCGCGAGCTTTACGACACGCGGCTGCGGGCCCAGGTCCACCAGCGCTGGTAGCGCGCTGAAAGTCACTACATTTCGCTGGACCGAAGGCCGCAGTTCCGGGCCCGCCCCGGCCACGATCTAAAAAATCCTTTGCGTTCGAAGCCAGCCTCCGTTACACAGGTTAATCACACCGGGGTGCGCAGCACCTGTGCGCCCCTGGGGAGAATGCGGCATGAAGAACATCCGCGCCCAATTACGCGAATGGTCGCTGGACAGAGGTCTGGCACGGAACGTGGCCTCGCTGTACGGGGTGCAATTCGCCAACTACCTGCTGCCGCTGGTCACCATTCCCTATCTCACGCGCGTGCTGGGCGTGGCCACCTGGGGGCTGGTGGCCTTCGCGCAGGCCTTCGGGTCCTACGCCGGCATCGTCATCGAATACGGCTTCCACCTTTCCGCCACTCGAGCCGTGGCCCGCAGCCGCGATTCCCGAAGCGAACTCGCCAACCTGGTGGCGGGCGTGATGGGCGCCAGGGTGATGCTGGCGGCCGGCGCCGTGCTCCTCGCCCTGCTCCTGGAATCGTGGATTCCGCTGTTCCGCGCGCATCCCGTTTTCCTCTGGGCGGCCGTGTTCTGGGCGGTGGGGCAATCGTTCAGCATGCTGTGGTATTACCAGGGCTTTGAGCGGATGCGGCTGGTGGCCGTACTGGACGTAGTGGGCAGGGCTGCGGCCACCGCGGGCATCTTCATCTTCATTCATCACCCCGCCGACGGCTGGAAGGTGCTGGTGCTGCAGGGGAGCGGTGCCCTAATTTCCGTCCTTGTGGCCACGGCGCTGGTTTACCGCGAGGTCCCCTTCAGGCTGCCCACCTGGCGGCTGGTCAGCGACACCCTGCGCATGGGGTGGAGCATGTTTCTCTTCCAGGGTTCCATGAGCCTCTATGGCGCCGGCAACGCTTTTATCCTGGGCCTGTTTGCCTCGCCCGCCGCCGTGGGGTTTTACGCCGGCGCGGAAAAGCTGGCGCGCGCGCTCATGGGATTGCTGGCCCCCATCCACCAGAGCCTTTATCCGAGGCTCAGCCACCTGGTGCAGCACAACCGGCCCGCAGCCAATCGCCTGGCGCGCTCCAGCATGTTTCTCATGAGCTCGGCCGGTGTCGTTTTGAGTCTCGCCGCCTTTCTGGGAGCGCCCTGGGCCGTCCCCCTCATCCTTGGCAGGAGCTTCACAGCCTCGGTTCCGGTGCTCGAAATCCTGGCCGCCCTGCCGCTGCTCGACGCCCTCGGAACCCTGTTTGGAGTTTTGTGGATGGTGCCTCTGGGACTGGACCGGCAATTCAACCGGGTGATCCTGGCGGGTGGGGCGCTCAACCTGGTTCTGGCCGTGCTTTTCGCGCCACGGTTTGCGCAGCTTGGCATGGCGGCAGCCGTGGTCGCAACGGAAGTTTTCGTGGTGCTCTCCCTTTACCTCACTTTGCACCGCAGGAAACTCAGCCCCCTGGCGGCCACCCGGATGGACCAGGCGTGAGTCCCCCACCGGCCCCGACGATTCTCGAACTTGTGAGCAAGAATAGTAAGGACCCGAGCCGGCCAGGTCATAGACCTGTCCCGAAAATGCAGTGCCAAAGCTGACCAACAGGCCAGTGTGATTACCAGGCTGATTCGATTACCTTTAATGCCCCAATTTTAATTAATAAACCGGCCAGACATACTTGTTATAAAGAGGCCGATTAATCTGATAAGTCACTTTAAATAATATAGATACATTGAAAGTCCAGTACCTTATCAAATATGCCAGGAACTTTGCACTGTGGAATTTCTGACTTGACTAAGGGGATTTGATTTGCCAAAATGACGGACTTGTAGTTGTTGCATAGGGTAAGATCTGGATTAATCGGGTGGGGAGGCCCCATTAGGCCAGTCAGGCTTCCACCTTAGGGTATTGTTTGTACTTTTCATTGCCCTCTGGTGGGTGAATCGCCGGGATTCACTAAACAAATCCGGCAAAGTAGACGATAAAAATCATTAGAGCAAGGAGAAGCACAAGATGATTGAACAAACACTCGCTGGCTTCTCTCGTAGGTTGCGAAAACACGGCAAGCCGTGTTTGAAAGTTTGCCTCCTATCCCCCCATCCGCTGGTTTTAAGTGAGTTCTCAAAGTTACTGGGCGAATTATCCTACCGGGTGAAAGCCAAGCACGTTGATTCCCGTATAACAACTGATTTCCACGAATTATCTTTTGCAAAGTGTCCTCTCTACATCGTGGATGGTTGTGTCCCCAATGCCGCAGCCCTTCTGGTATCGGAGATTATGGACCGGTACCCGGAATCGAAGGTCGTTGTGGTTTCTGAAAAATTTGACGAAAGTAATGCCTTTCCGTTGCTTCGCCTCGGAATCAAGGGGTTGATGACCTATTCCGAAGCGCGCTCGGATCTGGCGCCTGCATTCGACGCCCTGCTCGAAGGCAGCTATTGGGTTCCGCGGGTCCTGTTTTCCCATTTTGTGGAGTCGATTCTTCCCAGCTCGCGCAACCGAACTCTCATCAGCAGTTCGGTGGGATTGAGCCGGCGGGAACGGGAGGTCCTTCAGGCAGTGCTGGATAACCTCTCCAACAAGGAAATCGCGGGGCAGTTGAACATTTCCGAACGCACGGCAAAGTTCCACGTTTCGAACCTTCTTGCCAAGTTCCGCGTTCAGCGGCGGGCGGACCTGATCGTCATGTCCTTTACGGGGTCGGCCCTGAATCTGGTGCCTCAGCAGCAAAGCTCTATGCAAGCCTGAGCGCCTATGCCCGTTTTTTTTATTTGTCTATCACAGGCAATTATATATTCAACGTTCGGTGGGTCGTCTTCGTTGCCATTTTTCAGGTCGATTTCGCCGCGCCGGTGCAGAACAAACAACGGCAGGGAAAGCAGATCGGCAATCGCTTAAGCGTTGAATAACCTGTGGGCCCGGCCTCAGATGTCCCAATGAGGCCGGACTTGCATGGCGGCGTGCGCGGCGCGGCTACTCGCTCAGAATTTCAGAAGCCTTGATGGGTTTGGGACGGCTGGCCCACCAGAAATACGGCTTGGCCGCTTTTTTCATCAGGCTGAGCTTCATGTCGTAGAGCTTCGTCGCCAGGCTGGAGTCCGCCAGGTAGCGCGTGTCGCCCGGCTGCACAATCAGGCTCACCTCGATATTCGGCGTCACGTCCATGGGAATGCCGTTCTTCCTGCACGCCTCATAAAGGTGACGGTAAACCACCAACATATCTTCATAGCGGGGCGAGGGCCAGCGCTCCATATCGGAACCGATGGTGGGGCGGAAAATGCACACCGTCGGGAACGCTCCCATGCCGGCAATCATGTCGATGGCGGCCAGCGTATCTTCAATGGGCTCGACGCCGGCGATGATTTCACCCGAGCAGGCGCCCTTCCCCAGCTTTTTCGATGTGTATTCCAGCGCCCGGAAGAAGTTCTCCTGCCCGATCAGCTTCTCTTTGCCGGGGCAGAGCTTTGCAAAAAACTCGGGATTCTGGAACTCGTAGCAGAAGCTGAAGTGGTCGGCCCCCAGGTCCATCAGCCGGTCGTACTTCCACAGGTCGCGGCTGGGCGTCAACTGCACTCCGATCAGGCTGCCCACGCGCGACTTCACGGCCTTCACGTAAGGCGCGGCGCGGTCCAGGTCGCGATTGGTCTGGTAGCCGGAATTGAAGTGCGTAAAGGTCACTCCCGACTCGGCCTTCGCCGTCTGCGCCACCTCGACAACATCCTCCACGTCTTTCAGCTCCACTTCGTTCACGCCCACGTTCAGTCCCGTGGTGCAGAACTTGCAGTTCAGGGCCGGCGAGTGGTACCAGAAGCCGCAGGAATTGGAAATATAGATTCCCAGATAGGTGCCCTGCAGCACGCCGATGCGCTGCATCTGGACGCCGCGCGTGGTGGCGCGGGTGTACCACGGCACTTCCGGTGAAAGCCTGACGGGGTAGCTGAATCCCTGCCGGTCGTCCACCACCTTGAGGGTTCCGCCCTCCCGCACAACCCGGTAGCAGGATTTTTTCGCGAACTCTTCCTCAACGGGGATGTTGGCCCAGACGTCCTTCAGCGGCCCTGGAATGATCACCTCGAGTCCGCTGCCCAGCCCCGCGCGGGTGCGCACCAGCGGCCGCCCTTCTTCGCCCAGCGTGCCCGATTCGTCCACCCGGACGCCTTTGCAGAACAGGTCAATCTCCAGCTCGCAGGGATTCAGCGGTTCGGTGGGCACAAAAGTGTCCTGCCCGCGCGCGGGGTCCTCGACATAAGGAACGGCCTCTCGCTTGTATTCCTTGGACTTGCTATTGCTTGCCATCATCGCCCCCTTGTCTGAATCTTTTGCGGCCCGGCCCGGTTCCTACACTATCACTGATCCCCCTCACACGGCGCTGTGACATAAATCACAAGAGAGTGTGATCTTCCGATAAGCATGGAAAGGAGAATTCGCACGCTGTTGAAATATCCGGCAGAGAGGGTGTAGCGGCGGGTTCACCCCGCCATAATGTCAATGCTCTCAACCTGGTTGGCGGCGTAAAGCCGCCGCTACAGCCCATTTCGACATCCTGCTAGAACGCCTGTCAGTTGAAACACGGGCTGGCCGGAGCCGGTGGAGCAATGGCCATGTCACCCTCAAGTCCGGCCCTCGCGGCAGGTTTTCTTCGCGGCGGAACCAGGCGTTATTCCAGCGGAACACGCTTTGCGCCCGCAGCGGAGTCGATGACGATCCCGGACTTTTCCATTCGAACCGAGCGGATGGCGCGGCCCGGCTCGACCGGTTCCAGCACCGTCAGGAAGCGTGTGCTCGAGGCGCTGCGGCGCAGCACCAGCACGGTCATTTTGCCGGTGGGAGAATTGGTCAGCCCCTGCCCCACGATGATCTCCGTCTGGGCGCTTTCGGGAACCCACACGCGCAACAGCTTTCCCTGGTTCTTAAAAGTCAGGTTGAAGCCCTGGCTTGCAACGGCGCAGCGCTGGCGCTCGATAAACTGGTAGCCGCAGATTTTCCCCAGTTTGCCGCTGCACGACTTGAGCGGCGCTGAACTCGATTCCAATTCGCCGTCAATGTGCAGCACGTAATCGTACTGGTGGCTCGAGCCCTGCCGGTCGCGCATGGAAAAATCGTCCACCACGGAATGGCCCTCCATGCGCAGGGCCCGGCGAAGGGTAATCCCGGGGTAGGCGGTTTCGGTGTGGGCGCTCACAAATTTTGCGGCGGGATCGAAGCGCTGCAGCACTCCAAAAACACGGTCATTGGTATGATCGGTGGGCCAGGAGGGATTTCCGCGGCCGGTGGGCTTCTGCGAGACGCCGTCCACCACCACCGTGTTGTGGCTCACCGTCTGCGAGGTCCATTGGCCCTTCCCGGGCGTCTCATAGGGCATGTGGCCGAATGACGGGATCCATTGCAGACCGTCGCTGTAAAGCACCATGTTCAGGCTGGCGGCGTGGCCGTGTCCGCCGCCGTGCGGCCCGTAACTCAGCGAGACCGCGGTGCTGGCAGGCCGCGCCGTGTAGTTGCCCGCAGCCTCCCGCAGAATGGCGATGCCCGTGGAAGGAAAAAGCGAGCAGCCGTTGCGGATACTCGCCGGTGTTGGCAAACCGGCCGTCGTGGATGGGGAACGATGCGGCGCGTCCTTCGGCAGATCATAGACCAGCCATTGCCACGGCCGGTGGGAATCCGCAGTGCCTGCTTTCGGTCTGTCGCGTTCAATCAGCCAGGCCAGCATGGGATCGTGGTAGCGCTCGTATCCCACCAGGGTCAGCGCATTGGCGCGCAGCGGCCCCGCCGTGCTGTCACCGATCGCCGGATAGCTCAGGTCAGGAAACGTCAGGTAGAAGAGCGCGTCGAACATCATGCGGATGGATTTGGGCCGGTGGCTGGTGTCGGTGACGTACCGCTCGCCTGCTGGATCCATAGGTTGTGAGGTCCGTGGGCACCTCCATCCGGTAAACGTCCACCCCGCAATGGAGCAGCGGTTCGGTGAGCGCCACGAATCCATCCATCACATACTGGTGATAGCCTTCCGAGCGCTCCCACCACATTCCGTCATCGTTCACGTCGTGCGCAATCAGGTGCCGGAGCCCATAGGGGCTGTTGACGGCCCAGTCCACCAGATCTTTGTCCTGGGTGGCCAGGCCCACCAGCCCCACCGCCGCCACGTGCCACGCTTCAAAGTTGTAACAGCGGTAGTGCATGTCCCGCAGGCGCCGGTCGTGCTGGTAATCGGTGATCATGAAGCATTTCGCCGAAGGGCGCAGCAGGTCGTTCTCCACCTTCCTGCGCTGCTCCGCATTAAAAGCTTTGCTGGAGGCCACCAGGTCGTAGGCGCGCGCCATGTCCACCGCCCAGGTTGATTCCCGCAGCGAATCGTAGGTCAGCTTATAGCCGTAATGCATGGGCAGGCCGGGATAGATGGCGGCGTAGGCGAGCAAGCCGTCGCGCACCCAGTTGGCATAGCGAATCTTGCCGGAAAAAGAGTAGGCCATGGCCACCGCAAACAGGTTTCTGGAAATCACCCGGTGCTCACCGGAACCGATTGGCGGCAGTTGGCTCCAGGGTTTCGAGTTCGCCATCGTGCGGTCGGCGTGGGCCAGAAGGGCGTCCATCTGCTTCCCGGCCCAGGGCAAAGTCTTCGCGCGCTTCCGGGCCCGGGCGATTTCCTGCGGCGTCAGCGCCAGGTAGGGATGCCGGGCGGGAAATTCAACCTTGAGCGGCGCGGCAAACTTGTAACGCGGCCAGGCCTGAGCAGCAGGCAGAGCCGTGACTGAAAAAGCCAGCAGAGCCAGGCTCAGCAGGCAACGGCGTAACATTCGCAAATTCATGGCAGCGAAGATATCAGGATGCATACCATCTGTCCAGACGTCCGCAACGGTTGACATCCCCGCCCGCTTCGGGGATGATTTCACCTTGGCCAGCACTCTGTGAAATCCATCGCCTGCGCTTCTTCCACTCTGCTGACCCGCTTGCGGTGGAACTCTTAACCGCGGATCGATGCCCGTATGAAGCCTCCTGAGAAAACAGCAAGCCATCCCTCGCGCCGGACATTCTTGCAAACCGCGCTGGGGGCGCTGGCGGCCGAACACACCGTCCCCGCCTGGGGCGAAGCCGCTGACGGGCCCGCTCGCCCCGAGGCCCGCGAGACGCGCCTTTTCGCCCTGCCGCAGTTTCTGCGCCCCGACCCTATGGGCGGCATCGTGCGCGCCGACCGTGACGCCGCGGCCGCCGCCAACGGCTTCCAGAAGGGCCAGCGGCTTTCGCTCGAGTGTCCCCGCGGCGCCTACGCCTCGTTCCACCTGATGGTCCAGACGGCCCGGCCCGGCGAATACAGCCTCGACCTGCATTGGAACGACCGCAGCGGCAAAATCCAGGCCGACCTTTACCGCGAGTGGTTCCACCGGCTGCGCTCCGGCGACTATTACCCGGACGCCCTGGTTCCCGTGAGCGCTCCGCACCGCTCCCGGCTGCCCGAGCCTGACAACAAGATCGAAAACCAGACCGCGCAAGCCTTCTGGGTGGACGTCTGGGTTCCTGCGGACGCCGCGCCGGGAGATTATTCCGGCCGGGCAACGCTTGAAGCGGATGGCAAGCGCCGCACACTGACGCTGCAGCTCAAGGTGCTGCCGGCGGTGGTTCCCGCGGAAGACGTTGTGGCCATGGACCACAACTCTTATGACGCTTCCTGGATCGCCAGCCAGTTTCCTTCCCGCGTCCGGGCAACCAGTGGAAACTTTTTTGAGAGCGACGAACTCTTCCGGCTCATCCACTCCTACCACCGCGTCTTCTACGAGAACCATGGAGTTTTCCATCAGCTCGGATACGGCCACGCGGGCCGGGTCACGCCGGAATTCGCTCCGGCGCTCGAAGGCGAAGGACGCAAGAAGCGCATCGCCAGCTGGGATTTGTACGACCGGCACTACGGGCCGCTGCTCGACGGCTCGGCCTTTTCCAAAACGCGCCGCGGCCCCAAACCCATCCCTTTTGCCTATCTGCCCATCAACCCGGAATGGCCGGCTTCCTGGCTGTGGTGGGGCGAGGCGGGCTATGAAGCCGAGTTCACCCATGTGGTGGGCGAAATGGAGAAGCACTTTCGCGACAAGGGCTGGACCCGAACGAATTTTGAAATGTTTTTCAACCACAAGAAGCGCTACAAGGGCTTTTCGTGGGACGGCGACGAGGTGCGGTATCCCAAAGACCTCAGCTACTTCACCGAATACGGCCGGCTGCTGAAGAAGGCGCTGCCCGCCGACACGCCCGTGCGTTTGGTCTTTCGCGCCGACGTCAGTTGGGACATGGAGCAGCAGTTTCGCGAGCTCAACGGCGTGGTCAACATGTGGACCTGCGGCGGCGGCATCCTCAGCTGGTACAAGGGCGCGCCCAAAATGCTGCGCGACCGCGGCGACATCGTCTGGTACTACGGCGGGCCGCCCCGCGTCACCCAGCCCGCCTCCGCCATCACCGAACTGGTTTTGCGCGCCTGGGTGTGGGACGCCATGGGCTACGTGCACTGGCTGGCCGTGCAACCCGGCAAAGATCCCTGGTTCAACTTTACGGGCGGCGGCACCACCCTGGTTTATTCGGGTGATCGCTTCGGCCTGCGCGATCCCATCCCCAGCGTGCGGCTCAAAATCCAGCGCAACGCCGTGCAGGAATTGACCCTGCTGGATAGCTTCAAGGGGCAGCACGGCCTCGAGGCTCTGAAGGCGGAAGCCACAAAGCAGTTCAACGGCTCGACGCCCGACCAGTGGTGGAATCCGCGCCCGGCCTTTGCGGACCAGCCCACCTATGAATGGACCGATTCCGAGATGACCGCCGCCACCGCGCCCACGCGCAAACTTTTCTCGAAGCTCGACGCCGACGCCTGGAACCGCGTCCGGCAATCCATCCTGCAGCTGGCCCGGGAAAACCAATGACAGAGAAGATGACCCACACCCCTCAGCAGATTGAGCAGGAACTCGACCACATCGCCCGCGTGGCCGCCGTGATGGTGGACGGCGACCTCTGCCGCCGCATCGTCACCCCGCGGGCGATCGAATACATGTTCAAGTCCGACCCGCATGACCGCTTCCTGGCCGGCGACAACTACGACGTGAACGACGCCGAGTTCAATGCCGTCAAGAAAACGCTCATCCGCCTGGCGCGCCTCGCTCCCTTCGCCTGCGACGTCAATCTCTGGATGCCCATCACGGGCCACCCGGACAAGGTCCAGGTGGTCATCCGCAACGCCCACGAGCTCAGCCAGTTCTGGACCTTCGGCGCCATCGATCAGGATATGTTCCCGCCCATGAAGACCGTTCTCGAAAGCGGCCGGCGCGTCACCGTCAAGCAGCGGCCCGGCATGGTTTCCGTCCTCGGTCCCGTCTACGACAGCCTGGGCGACGTTGCAGGCCTGGTCGAGGCCGTCAGCCACTCCTCCCCTCCCGCTCACCAAGACACGCAATAACGCGCTGCCAACTTTCCCCATGCAGTTCTCGTGTGGTGCATATGTTGCGCCCTTTGCGACGTATGCGACTCTTCCTTCGCAACATGAACGGGGCTGGCGCAGAGGCGGTTTCTGTCTCTGCGATCAGCGAAGCTGAGTGGGGCAAAGAGAATTATGAATTCTGAATGATGAAGGATGAAAAAAGCAGTCCCGAGCCGCCGCAATGACAGCAATAGATCAGATGGAATGAAAACAAGCAAGTGCCTCCCGCTTCGCGAGAACGTCCCGACCTATCGGGGCGCCAGCCGCCGGAAGTTGTTCAGCCCTGCTTTTGTTCCAGTTCGGCCCATCGGGCATACAGCTGATCCACTCTCTTCCGGGTCTCTTCCATCTTCGCGCAAGTATCCTGAAGCCGCGGGGCGTCACTCATGATGGCAGGATCTTCCAGCCGCGCACGCAGGGTGCGATGCTCCTGTTCGGCCCTGGCGATCCTCTCTTCCATGCCGGCAAATTCGCGCGCCTCCAGGTAAGAGAGCTTTTTCCTGGCCGTCCTGGCCAGCCTGGCCGGCCTGGACGGGGCTACGCCAGGTGAAGCGGCCTGGCGTGGGGCTTCCGCCGCTGCGCGCCGCGCCTCTTTGGCCTGCTGCGTCCGCTGCCAGACCTCCCATTGCGAATAGTCGCCAAAGCGTTCCACTCCGCCCAGACCATCCAGACCCAGAACGACGGTTGACACGCGATCCAGCATGAAGCGATCGTGCGTGACCAGCACCAACGCTCCACCATAGCCCAGCAGGCTCTCTTCAAGGATTTCCAGGGTCGGAATATCCAGATCGTTGGTGGGTTCATCCAGCAACAAGACGTCTGCCGGCTGCAGCATCAGCTGCGCGATCAGGACACGGGCCCGTTCGCCTCCGGAAAGCCGCCCGACCGGCTGGTTCAGGTCGTCGGCATCAAAGAGGAATCTTGCCGCCCAGGCGGCAACATGAATCACCCGCTCCTGATAAACCACCGAATCGCTTTCGGGCGCCAGGGCGCGGCGCAGCGGGAGGTCAGGGTCCAGCTCGCGATTCTGGTCAAAGTAAACCATCCGCAGCGCGTCCGCCCGGCGCACCTCGCCGCCGGTGGCCTGCAGGTCGCCTCGCAGCAGGCGAAGCAGGGTGGTTTTGCCGCTCCCATTCTGTCCCACCAGCCCCACTCGCATTCCCGCCCTCACGGTAAAATTCAGGCCTTCGAACAGGGTCCGATCACCGATCGAATAGCTCACGCCCTCCATCTCGATCAACTGTTTGGTCTGCCGGTCGGTGGCGGCAAAGTCAATCCTGGCGGCAGCCGTGCGGCTGCGGGAGTTCAGGTCCGCCAACTCGCCGATCAGTTCGTGAGCTTTATCGATCCGCGCCCTGGCCTTGGTGCGGCGGGCCCGGGGACCCCTGCGCAGCCATTCCAGTTCCGTGTGCACGCGATTGGCCAGCGCGCCCTGCCGCTTTCCCTGCGCATCGAGATACTCTTCCTTCTTCTCGAGAAACCTGCTGTAGTTTCCTTGAACGCGAAGCACGCCATCCGCATAGGCGCGATTGAGTTCCACTATCTCGCTGGCAATATTTTCGAGAAAGTAACGATCGTGGCTGACCACCACGCAGGCAAACGCCGCGTTCTGAAGCAGGGATTCGAGCCATTGAATTCCGGCAAAGTCCAGGTGGTTGGTGGGCTCATCCAGAAGCAGAACGTCCGCCCGCTGCGCCAGCCCCTCGGCAATCATCAGGCGTTTGCGCCAGCCGCCTGACAAGACGGCGGTGGGGGTTTCAAAGTCGTTAAAGCCGGCCCGCCCCAGCACCTCGGCTGTCCGGGCCGCCCGCTCCACCCGGGGCACGGCCGCCCGCTCAAGGGCCCTCTCGATCACCGATCGGGCCGTCTCCCCCGGCGCGAAATCGGACACCTGTGCCACCGAGCCGACCTTGCAGCGCTTGCGCGTTGCAACCTCGCCGCTGTCCGGTTTCACGCGGCCGCAGAGAATCTCCAGCAGCGTCGACTTGCCGGCGCCGTTGGGGCCGATCAGGCCAATCCGGTCGCCTTCTGACACCGTGAAGGAGACCTCCTGGAACAGCGGTGTGATCCCGTATCGCTTCGATAACCCTTGGGCATTGATGATCGGGGCCAAGTTACTCCATGTCCTCCTGAAGTGGATTGGGAAGACTTCAGAACTCTGTCCTCATGGGATTTTACTTCTAACAGGCTGTCGAAATATCTCGCAGAGTGGACGCAGCGGCGGGTTCATCCCGCCATCAGGTCAATCCTTTCAGCGTAGGTTGGCGGCGTAAAGCCGCCGCTACAGCCTTTTTCAACATCCTGCTAATTGTATCGCGAGCTGTGCTTTGTTGCCTGGTGTTCATTCACCCCGCGATCGTTGCGGCTTGCCAACCGAGCCGGAGCGAAGCCGCTCAACCCCTGGCCCGCCCTGGTTTTGACTTGTAGCGCAGGCCCTCGCGGCCTGCGGTCCTTGATTTTCGTTGCAGCGGGTAGCGCAGGCCCTTGCGGCCTGCGGTTCTTGATTTTCGTCGCGGTTTTGAGCTCTGAGTTATGGTTTCTGTTCCGGGATCTGCAATCTGAAATTTCAGATTTGAAATGGCCCCGGTGCGTCGGCTGGCGCATCCATCGCCAGCCTTTGCCTTTGTAGCGCCGGTCTCCAGACGGCATTCGGTTTCGAGATGGTAGCGCGGTCCTCCGGGTTTGAGGTCCGCGGCTCTTCTGTCCTTCCAATCGCCAATCACAAATCGCCAATCGCCAATTCCTTGCTCGTCACGGCCTTTTTTCATCCTTCATCCTTCACAATTCATAATTTCCCCCGCTTTCTACTTCCTACTTCCTACTCCCTGCCTTCCGTATCGGCACGGCTTCAGCCGCTGAAGTTCTTTCGCCCCGTCCGGGGCTGATGGGTGTTTTCCGTTTCGTTTCCCATGGCTCACGCCATGGGCTAAAGTCTTTCGCTCCTCCGGAGCTTGGCGCTGCTCTCAAATCTGCATCCTGCGGCCCCCCCGAGCCTGCGCGGCCTGGCCTGTCATTCGTAATTTGTAATTCGTAATTGTTTTCGCTCGCCACTATCCACGGCCTTTTTTCATCCTTCATCCTTCACACTTCATACTTCTGCCCGTCCTTCATCATTCAGAATTCATAATTTCTCTATTGCTTTCCCATAGGGCTTGTGCTATATGGTTAACCCATAGGAGAAATCATGGGTGGCAAAACGGACGTCTGGCAGGGAACTCTGGCGCTGATGGTGCTGAAGACGCTGGAAACACTCGGCCCCGTGCACGGCTACGGCATCGCCCGCCGCATCGAGCAGACCAGCGGGCATCTGCTGGCCCTCAATTACGGCACGCTCTACCCGGCCCTGGTGAAGCTGGAGCAGGAAGGCTACATCGCTTCCAGATGGGGCGTGTCGGAAAACAACCGCCGGGCCAGGTTTTACCGGCTCACGCGCGCCGGCCGCCGGCAGCTCGAAAAGGAAGCGCGCGAGTGGGAGCAGGCCACGGCCATCATGGCCCGGTTCCTGTCACCGGAGGAAACGGGATGAAGCATGGGTGATGGGCGATTTGTAATTGGCGATTGAAAGAGGCGGAAGGCCAATTACGAATGACGAGCTACGAATGGATTCGTAGTTCTGAGTTCAGGGTTCCGGGTTCTGTTCCGGGATTTGAAATCTGAAATTTCAGATTTGAAATGGCCCTGGCGCCTTGGCTGGCGCATCCATCGCGAGCCTTTGATTTTCGTAGGGGAGGGCTCTGCCCTCCCGCGCCTTGCCCGTCCATCACAACTCTTGCGACGTATGCGGCGGGGGTTAGCGAAGGCTGGTAGCGCAGAGTTGTCCCGCCGTGCGGGATTACTCTGCGGCTCTTTTCTCCAGGATTAAAATCCGCAGAGTTACACAACAACTCTGCGCTGCTCAACTGCGGCCTTTGCCGTAGCGGCGGGTTCATCCCGCCATCGGCCGAGCCCGGGTGGCGCATACGTCGCGACCTTTGCGATGTATGCGAGACGGCGATTTGAGGAGAAATTCCCATGCGACATTTACGATCAGCATTGATTCGCCTCGCCGGCTTGTTCCGCAGGCGGCAGCGCGAGCGCGAGATGGCCGAGGAACTGGAGAGCCATCTCCAGATGCACATTGAGGACAACCTGCGCTCCGGCATGGCGCCCGCAGAAGCCCGCCGGCAGGCGCTCATCAGGCTGGGCGGCCTGGAGCAGGTGAAGGAAGATTGTCGCGACACCTGGAGCGTGCGCCTTATCAACGAACTCGCGCAGGACCTCCGTTACGGCCTCCGCCAGCTCCGCCGCAACCCGGGGTTTACTGCGGTCGCCGTCCTGACGCTCGCGCTGGGTATCGGCGCCAACACGGCCATCTTCAGCATGGTTCGAACGATCCTGATCAGCCCTCTTCCCTACCACAACCCGGACCAGTTGCTGACCATCTGGAATGAGTACAACGGCAAGCCCACCTTGAGTTCGCCGCCGGATTACCTGGACCGCCGGTCCCAGGGCAGGACTCTCGAGGCCATAGCGGCACTGAGGTTCGCCAACCTCAACCTCAGCGGAAACGGGCCAGCCGAACGCCTTCGCGCGGCCCGGGTTACAGCCAGCTTTTTTGCCGTGATGGGCGTCCGGCCGGAGGCTGGGCGAACCTTCACCGTGCAGGAAGACGCTCCGGGAAAAGACGACGTGGTGGTGCTCAGCCATGGTTGCTGGCAACGGCGCTTCGGGGCCGATCCGGCCCTGCTGGGAACTGCAATCCGCCTGAACGGCAAGCCCTATACGGTGCTGGGCGTGATGCCCCCGGACTTCAGCGCGCTTTTCCCCCGCACCGAACTGTGGATTCCCATCGCTTTCACTCCGCGGGAAATGGCCGATGCCTTCCGGGGCAATGAGTACCTCACGGTGCTGGCTCGCCGGAAGCCGCAATTCACGCTGGCCCAGGTCCGGGCCGAGATGAAGACCATCGCCGCGCGCGTCCCGCAGCGTTTTCCCGGCCGGCGCGATTTTCTGCTCTCCGCAAACTGGAGCGCGGCAATCGTTCCCTTGCGTGAACATTATGTGGGCAACGTCCGTCCCGCGTTGCTGGTGCTGTTTGCGGCGGTGATGCTGGTGCTGCTGATTGCCTGCGCCAACGTGGCCAATCTGCTTCTCGCTCGCGCCTCCGGGCGTGAAAAGGAAATGGCTCTCCGATCAGCTCTGGGGGCGGGCCGCGGACGCGTGGTCCGCCAGTTGCTGGTTGAGAGCGTCCTGCTTTCCGGACTGGGAGGCGCCGCCGGTCTTCTGCTGGCGCACTGGGGTGTAGGTCTTGCCAGGCGGTTCGGTCCCGGAACGGTCCCGCTGCTCCACCGCGTCCACGTGGACATTCCTACAGTGCTCTTCCTTGTCGCGCTTTCGGTGCTGGTGGGAATTCTCTTTGGACTGGCGCCGGTGTTTCGGCTCGCTCCCGTTCACCTTCAGCAATCGCTCAAGGAACGCAGCGGAACAGCCGCGGGGAGGCGCCACCGCCGGTTGGGCGGCTCACTCTTGGCACTGGAAATCGCCCTTTCCCTGGTTCTGCTGGCGGGGACAGGGCTGCTGATCCAGAGCCTCCATCGCCTGCTGCAGGTTGATCCCGGATTCCAAAGCGCGCATCGCCTGACGTTTGGGCTTTCTCTGCCGCGCACGGCCTACACTACCGACGCGCAGCAGACGGCCTTGTTCCGTGAGGCGCTCCGGCGCCTCCAGGCGCTGCCCGGCATCACCGCAGCCGGCGCCGTGCAGTCTCTGCCGTTCGCGGGCGATAACGAGACATCCACCGTCCGGGTGGAGGGCCGCCCGGTTCCCCAGGGGCAGACTCCGCCCTCCGCCGAATACCGCATCGTTACGCCCGGTTACCGCCGTGCCATGGAAATTCCCCTCTTGAGCGGCCGCGATTTCAGCCGCCAGGACACCGCAGATTCCCGCCCCGTGGCCCTGGTGGACGCCATGGCGGCTAAACACTTCTGGCCAGGCCAGAATCCCATCGGGAAGCGCTTCAGTTTTGGCGGCGACGGCTGGCGGGAGGTGGTTGGCGTGGTCGGCACCGTTCGAAACGTGGGCCTTGATGTGGTGCCGCACGACCAGGTCTATCTGCCTTACGCGCAGCACCCCCTGCCCAACATGCATTTCGTGCTGCAAACCAGCACGCCACCGCTGCAGTCCGCCCGGGCCGTGCGCGAAACAGTCTCTTCTCTGGATCGCGACCTGCCCGTTTACGATGTCCGTTCAATGGATCAGGTACTCGAAGCTTCCCTCTCACAAAGGCAGTCCGGGGTCACCGCGCTGATGGCCTTTGCGCTGGCAGCTCTTTTGCTGGCCGCCATTGGAATCTACGGTGTCATGGCCTACTCGGTGAATCAGCGTACGCACGAAATCGGAATCCGCATGGCGCTGGGGGCGGAGAAACGGGCTGTGCTGAAGATGGTCATTGGGCAAGGGCTCAAACTGGCGCTGATGGGCGTGGCCATCGGCATTGCCGGCGCGCTGGCGCTCACGCGATTTTTGTCGAGCCTGCTCTACGGCGTCAAGCCCACCGACCCGCTGACATTCATCGCTCGTCTCGCTCATCCTGATCGCCGTGGCGCTCGCGGCCTGCTACATCCCCGCCCGCCGCGCCGCCAAAGTCGATCCCATGGTGGCGCTGAGATACGAATGAGGCCATTGGTGATTGAGTGATTGGTGATTGGCGATTGAAAGTGGCGGAATTACGAATGGATTCATGGTTTGAGTTATGGGTTCTGGGTTATGGATTCCGGGCTCTGCAATCTGAAATTTCAGATTTGAAATGGCCCCGGCGCGCCGGGTGGCGCATACGTCGCGACCTTTGCGATGTATGCGAGACGGCGATTTGAGGAGCAATTCTCATGCGACGAATACGAGCAGCATTGATTCGCCTGGCCGGCTTGTTCCGCAGGCGGCAGCGCGAACGCGACATGGCCGAAGAACTGGAGAGCCATCTCCAGATGCACATTGAGGACAACCTGCGCTCCGGCATGCCGCCCGAAGAAGCCCGCCGGCAGGCGCTCATCAGGCTGGGCGGCCTGGAGCAGGTCAAGGAAGATTGCCGCGACACCTGGAGCGTGCGCCTTATCAACGAACTCGCGCAGGACCTTCGTTACGGCCTCCGCCAGCTCCGCCGCAACCCGGGGTTTACTGCGGTCGCCGTCCTGACGCTCGCGCTGGGTATCGGCGCCAACACCTCGATTTTCAGCCTGATGAATGCTGTCTTGTTGCGCAAGTTGCCGGTTGAAAAGCCCAGCCAACTTGTTCTGTTTGGGAGGGGCCGTTCCGCCGGCAGCGCGGGCAATTTCGCCAACACGGACCTCTACTCCTATTCCTTTTTCCGCCAAATGCGGCAGAAGAATCAGGTTTTTTCCGAAGTCAGCGCGGAACTGAGTTTGATGTTCGGGAAGATGCACGGCGCGGTGGACGGAAGCGGCCATCTGGAACCGATGAACGTCCAACTTGTTTCTGGCACCTACTTTCCCATGCTGGGTGTCAGGCCCGTCCTGGGGCGCGGCTTCACGGAGGCGGACGATGAGCCCGCCGGCGGACACCCCGTTGCCGTCGCCAGCTATTCCTGGTGGAAACGCCGCTTCGCCGGGGACCCGGCGATTGTGGGCAAGACGGTCACCTTCGGGTCGACCGTCTATACCGTCATCGGGGTCGCGCCGCCGGAATTCTTCGGCACCACGGTCGGCGAGTCTCCCGACTTGTGGATTCCCCTTTCGATGGAAAAGCAGATTTCACCCGGCTGGAACGGCCTGGACGGCAACGACTTCCAGTCGCTTTACATCTTGGGCCGGCTCAAGCCCGGCGTCACTGCGAGACCTGCCCAGGCCAACGTCAATCTGCTGGCGCGGCAAATCTGGCGCGGGTCTGCGGGCGGAGTGCTTACCCAACAACAACAGCGCGCCCTCGAGCATGCCCACATCGAACTGACGCCGGCGGCGCGAGGCCTCTCCAGGCTCCGGTTTGAATTTTCGCTGCCTTTGAAGATCCTGATGGCCGTCGTCGGTCTGGTGCTGCTGATCGCGTGCGCGAACATCGCCAATCTCCTGCTGGCACGCGCTACCTCCCGGCAGAGAGAAATCGCAGTGCGCATGGCCGTTGGCGCCGGCAGAAGGCGCGTAATCCGTCAAATGCTGACCGAAAGCCTGTTGATGACCTTCATTGGCGGCGCTCTGGGAATCCTGTTTGCCTGGTGGGCCAGTGAAGTGCTGCTGGTGGTGGTTTCCGGGGGATCGGAACCCTTGCCGCTCAAGGTGGCGCCGGATGCCACCGTTCTCGCCTTCACCTTCGCGGTGACGTGCCTCACCGCACTTCTATTTGGGACCCTCCCGGCCCTGCGCGCCACGCGAATCGACCTGACGCCTGCCTTGAAGCAATCGCGAGGCTCGATTTCGGTCGCCAGCCGCAGCCGCCTGGGCGGAGGGCTTGTGGTCACGCAGGTTGCGTTCTCGCTGGTGCTTCTGATCGGTGCGGGTCTTTTCCTGCGCACTCTGGTCAATCTCGCCAACGTTGATACGGGTTTCAATAAGGAAAACGTTCTGCTGTTTGGAATCGAACCGCAGGCGGTCGGCTACAAGGAAGATTCACGCCTGGTGAACCTTTATCAGCAGATCGAGGAGAAGGTGAGGGCGGAACCGGGCGTGCGGGCCGCCAGCATTTCATTCCTGACCTTCAACCAGGGAGAGTGGACAAGCCCGGTTTCGATTCCAGGACACCCTCCGACGCCCCAAAATGACATGATGACCACGCACAACGTTGTCGGCCAGGGGTATTTTGCGGCGATGGGGATTCCCCTTCTCGCCGGTCGAGTCTTTGGCCCCCACGACACTGAAAATTCGCCCAAAGTAGCTGTCATTAACGAAACGATGGCGAAGTGGTATTTCCCGGACAGTTCGCCCATCGGACGCCGCTTCGGTATGGGCGGCGATCCCAAACACAGCAACGACATTGAAGTGGTCGGGGTGGTCAAGGATGCCAAACGCGAAAGCCTGCGCGAGCGGCCTTTCCCTGAGGCTTATTACCCCTACACTCAGCGCGTCGGCTACTACAACAACCTGGAAGTTCGCTACAGGGGCGATTCTGCAGCCGTCATCGCCGAAGTCCGCCATGCCGTGAGTGAAGTGGACCACAGTCTGCCGCTTTCATATCAGAATACGCTGGCCCGGCAGGTTGACCAGTCGCTGACCAGCGAAACTTTGATTGCGCGGCTTTCGAGTTTCTTTGGGTTGCTGGCTGTGTTTCTCGCCTGCATCGGAATCTACGGGCTCATGTCTTACACCGTCGCGCGACGGACAAGGGAAATCGGTGTCCGTATGGCGCTGGGCGCGGGCCGATCGAGCGTTCTTTGGAGGGTGATGCGAGAGGGCCTGATTCTGGCCCTGGTCGGGATTGCCATCGGGTTGCCGGCAGCGCTGGCGGCCAGCCGGTTGATTTCAAAAATGCTGTTTGGTCTCAGCCCAACCGATCCGCTGTCCATGGCAGCGGCGGCGACTGTGCTGCTCGCTTTAGCGCTGCTGTCGTGCTACATCCCCGCCCGCCGCGCCGCCAACGTCGATCCCATGGTGGCACTGAGATACGAGTGAGGCCATTGGTGATTTGCGATTTGTGATTGAGTGATTGAAAGACCGAAGGCTGATGGCTGAATGACAGGTAGCGCAGGCCCTGGCGGCCTGCGGTTCCTGTTTTGGGTAGGGGAGGGCTCGGCCCTCCCGAGGGTGCCGCATACGTCGCGACTTTTGCGATGTGTGCGACAGGAATCTTGCCGGCCTTTTGCAAAAGGGCATGGGTTCAGTCGCTGAGCGTTTTTTTGCGAAAGGGCACGGACCTCTAATCCAGGGGGCGCGGCGCTGCAGCCCGCGCCGCCCTCGCAACGCGCGACCCGATCCAGCGGAGCGCCGGTCAGAAAACTTTCAAAACGATGGCCGTCATATCGTCATTTTGGGGAGTGTCGCCTACAAACTCGTTTGCCGCCTCAAAAATGAACCGAAGCAATTCCAGCCCGGAGTGTTCCCTGCGTTGGTCGCACACCTGCATCAGCCGTTCCACCCCGAATTGCGCCTGGGCCCTGTTGGCCGCTTCGACGACTCCATCCGTGTAAAACACCACCGACTCGCCCGGCTGCAGGCGGACGGATTGCTGCTCATAGACGGCATCCTGAAACATGCCGGGGGGAATCCCGCCGCTCCCAATCGGGCGGCAGCCGGTGGAGGTGATCTGCAGCGGGAAGGGGAGGCCGGCATTGCCCACGGTCAGCAGGCGCGTGTCAGGGTCCAGCATGGCGTACTGGGAAGCGCAGTAGCGGCCGGGCAGAGCGTAGAAGAGCAACCGCTTGTTTAAACGGTCGAGAAGCGATACCGGCGTTTCTCCGCGCTTGTTGAACCCGCGCAGCATGCCGGCGGCCAGCGCCGCGTAAAGCGCCGCCGGGAGTCCTTTGCCCACAACGTCGCCCAGGTAAATGTCCAGGCGGCGGTCGGGATGCAGATAGTATTCGGCAAAGTCTCCACCCACCCGGTAGGCGGGACGAAAGCGGCAGGCGACTTCAAAAGAATCTGCGCACAGCGGTTCAACCGGAATCATCGCTTGTTGCAGGATGCGAGCTTCCTCGAGTTCAGGACTCCCCGCTCTCTCTAATTGAGGCTTCACAGATATTTTATCGGTGGTTTGCAGGCAAAAGTTGATGGTTGCGTGTCCGCCGGCCTTTGTTGTAGCGGCGCGTTTGTCGCGCCACACCTGGAACTGGCGGCCACCGACTTTGCGGGGGCAAACTCCAGCCGCCGCTACACAGAATGCCGCACTTTTGCGAAGGGGCGCGGCCTGCAATGGCTTCAGGCGCGGAGATGGCGGGCCCGCTTCTGGAGGATCATCCGGATAGCCCGGGACTCATGCCCGTTCATCGTTTCCACCTGGAATTCCTGCACGCTGAGGGTTTTGAACGGGGCCGCAAGGCGCTCGAGGTGCTCCCGGGTGTGGTGCCGCAGGGTCACGCCTTCCTCCAGCTCGAACACGCCGTAGAGGCCGTGGCGGGGCTCGAAACGCTCGTAGCGTTTGCGGTTGCGCGCGTCGCTGTTGATCAGCAGGTCGCTCACATAGAGAAGGCCGCCGCCCTTCAGCACCCGCAACAGCTCGGAAAACAGCCTGGCCTGCGCGCCCGAGTCCGGCATGCAGGTCAGCACCGCCAGCAGAAGCGCCGCGTCAAACGATCCGCCGGCGAACGGGATTTCCCCTCCGGAGTTGCGGACGTACCGGGCAAAGGGATTTTCCGTCCTCGCCCGCTCTAACATTCCGGAAGAAGAGTCGATCCCGAAAAGGTGCGCAAACCCCGCCTCGTGCAGTTGCCGTATGCTCCTTCCGTAACCGCAGCCGTAGTCCAGAATCCGGCCCTCGAGGCCCACGCGCTTCTCAAGCTCGCCGCTGAGCAGCGGGTGGCCAAACCTCTTCCGGTAAGCCACCGCATCCCAGTACTGGTCTTGCGCCGCCATGCCCCCGATCATAAACAAGAATCCCGGGCGTTGAAAGCCTGCGCTGCCGGGACCCATTTTGCAGAACCGCAAGCGGGCCGGGAATAAACGGCCTTGACATCTCCGGGGGCCCGGACGTATAGTCCTAACTATCTTAGGAGGTGAGATGCCCGACCGCGCCCAAATCCTTCCCGGCACGCTCGACCTGCTGATCCTCAAGGCGGTTTCGCTGGGGCGGCTGCACGGCTACGGCATCCTGCTGCGCATCGGGCAGATTTCCAAAGGCGCTCTGGTCATCGAGCAGGGAGCGCTCTACCCGGCGCTGCTTCGCCTCCTCCGCCAGGGATTGCTGAAGGCGCAATGGGGAACCTCGGAGAACAACCAGCGGGCCAAGTTCTATGAGCTCACGGCCGCCGGAAGGAAGAGGCTGCGCGAGGAGACCGACGGCTGGAACCGCCTCGTGGCAGCCATCGGCGCGGCGCTCAGCGCGGAAGCAAGCGAGTTATAGGTTCCGCGTTCCGGGTTCAGGGTTTTTGCACGATCGTATTCGCGGGTGGGCCCGTCAACTACTGAGGATTCGAAAACAGGGTGACAACGCTCGTTGGTAGCGCCGCCGTCCCGGCGGCACCTTTACTCAGAGCCGGCAAGATGCCGGCGCTACGGAAGTTCGTCACTCTTATGCAATTCTCATTAGAACCATGAAGCCATTCGTAACACGTCATTTGTAATTTCGCCTCTTTCAATTGCCAATCACAAATCGCCATTCGCACATCGCCCATGGCGCGACCCGACTCGTTTCATCCTTCATCCTTCAGAATTCATCCGTCAGCGCGCGCGGAGGGGTCGAGCACGGAAAGCTTTTTGAAGTAGGCGCGATAAAAGCCCCGGTCGCGGGTCAGCAGGCGGTCGGCATGGTGCAATGCATGCGCACCGATCAGGAAGTCTGCTGTGACACGCGACCTCGAGCCGCCCCGGCGCCGGTATTGAGCCCATCCAGCGCCAGCCTCAAAAGCAGAGCCCTCGTCCATTGCGCTGAACTCAATTTCCAGGTCGCGCAACACGGTCCGGCAAGCCGAAACCGAGGGAAAACATGCCGCGATCTCCGCCCAGACGACCTCGCATGCAACCAAACGGCCATGGGCAGCACAAGAACGGAGCGCGTCGCGGGAAATTGTTCCGAATTCGGGGTCGAAATTCAGAAAGTCAAGCAGGACACTACTATCAACGGCGGTGGTCACTTGGCGGACCCTCGCCCCGGAGCTCGTTGATGATGTCGTCAGTGCGGCGGCCGAGTTTGAGAACCCCAAAGTACTTGTCATAAGGGTCGCGGGAGTTTTTTTTGGCCATGATCAGACGCCCGCTCTGTTCGCTGACTTCGAGAACCTGCCCCTTCCGCAAACCAAGCCGCTCCCGAAGCCGCTTGGGAATCGTCACCTGGCCTTTTTCGGACACAGTAGTTTTCATACCATGATTGTATGAATTCCTACCATTGAAGTCAAATGGCTCCGCCGCGCGGCCAAAGGTCGATCCCATGGTGGCGCTGCGATACGAATGAGGCCATTGAATGATTGAATCATTTGTTGATTGAGCGATTGAAAAGCAATTACGCAATTACGAATTACGAATAACTTCAGGGTTTTGAGTTCAGGGTTCTGAGTTATGGGTTCCTGGTTCCGGGGCGTGCAATCTGAAATTTCAGATTTGATATGGCCCCGGCGCGTTTGCCGCGCCATTGGTGATTGGCGATTGAAAGGGCAATTATGAATTATGAGTTCTGAATTATGGGTGATGGATGTGGATGGGCTCGCGGAAAGACCAGGCCTGTCTGCGAGTCGATTTCATCCTTCACAATTCATTCTTCACCCAGAACTCAGAACCCGTAACTCGGACTGCCATGCCGTTGTAAAGCGGCCGCCGGGACAAAAATAGATGGACCTTTTTCGTGGCTTGCGGTGTCTATAATTGGAAGGGGCCTGCAAGCCGATCCCGTACGTCCATCCCACCTGAAAGCGGGGCTTCGCATGCTTGAACTGCGGAACTTAACCAAGCGCTACAATCGTGTGCCGGCGGTGGATAACCTTGACATCACCCTGGCAACCGGGCGAGGTCTATGGATATCTGGGGCCAAACGGTTCCGGCAAATCCACCACGGTGAAGATGCTGACCGGGCTGCTTGAGCCCACCCAGGGCCACATCTTCTACCAGGGCCGCGACATTCGCGAGGACCTCGTCGAGTATCGAAAGCATCTGGGTTACGTGCCGGAAGACCCGCTGCTTTATCCCTACATGAGCGGCTACGAATACCTGCAGCTTGTGGGGCGGCTGCGATCGATTCCCCAGGCCGTGCTTGACCGCAAAGTGGAACGCCTGCTGGATCTCTTTGCCCTTCACGGGCGGCGCCATTCTCCGATTTCCGCCTACTCCAAAGGGATGAAGCAGAAGGTGCTGGTCTCGGCGGCGCTGATGCACGACCCTGACATCCTGATTTTCGATGAGCCGCTCTCGGGCCTCGACGTCACCTCGGTGCTGGTTCTACGGGGCGTCGTCCACTCGCTGGCGGGCGAAGGCAAAATCATCCTTTACAGCTCGCACATTCTGGAAGTGGTGGAAAAGGTCTGTTCGCGGGTGATCATTCTCCACAAGGGCCGCGTGGTGGCGGATGAAAACGTCAGCCGCCTGCGCGACCTGATGCACCTGCCCTCGCTTGAAGACGTCTTCAGCCAACTCGTCCTCGAGGAAGACACCGAACAGGTGGCGCGCGATATTGTCGAAACCATGAAGATGTAATTCCGCCCGCGCGACGGCCGATGAGAATCGTCGAAAAAGTCCGGGAGAGGGTCCATGATGACGAGTCCCACTTCTTCGACCTCACACGCCATTTCTTCAAGCGCTTTCTCAATCTCGAGTTCGTTTCGGAGGAATCTGACGCGCACGTTGATGTCGCGCAGGTCCTCGCGGTGCTGGTGTTTCCCGGGGCGTATTTTGCGATTGAAAGGTTCTGGGTTTATGACTTCACCTACTGGCACTTTACGCCGAACAGCTACCGCATGCTCACTCTCACCGACCAGTGCCTCTACGTTTTCTTTTCCATGATCGTGATCGGCATGGTCGCCGTGCTGGAGTGGGACCGCCTTTTCCCCGACGAGCGTGACTATGCCAACCTGATGCCGCTCCCCCTGAGAATCAAGACTATCTTCTACGCCAAGGCCGCCGCTCTGGCAAAATTCATTGGCCTCTTCATCCTGGCCGTCGCGGGCGCCCCGGTGGTGCTGTACCCGCTGATGTCCTCACGGGGTCTGCGGCCGGCGCCGGGGCTCGGGCATGTCATCTGGATGATCATCGTCCATGGGATTGCGGTCTTTTCCGGCTGCCTGTTCATGATTCTGTTCTTTGTGGCGTTGCAGGGTGTTCTGATCAATCTGCTGGGTTACCGGCAATTCAAGCGGATTTCGCTTTATGTTCAGGGCCTCGCCACCCTTGTGCTGGTCTGCCTGCTGGTCGTTTCGCCGTTGGTTCCGAAGTTGTTGCCGGACTGGGAAAAGGCGCACAGCCCGCTGCTCTATGCGCTTCCGCCGATGTGGTTCCTGGGTCTGTACAGGACGTTGCTGGGCACTGACAACACGATTTTCGTGTCGCTGGCCCGGATTTCAGTTGCCGCATTTGCCCTGGCTGCGGTGTTGGCCGTAGGCACCTACCTGGCCTGCTACAGGCGGTTCTCGCAAAGAGCATTTGAATCGGCGGAGGGGGGAGCCCCTTCGCGGTGGGGAATCGGCACACGCCTGGGCCGCCTGCTCGACCGGCTGTGGCTGAGAGAAGGCCCCGAGCGCGGCACTTTCTATTTTGTCCTGAAAACGCTTGCACGAAGCGCCAGACAGCGGCTCTATTTTGTCGCTTATGTCGCTGCGGGACTGGCGATCGTGTTGCTGGCATTCCTGGTGATGATGGCCAACGCAGCACAGGGATACGCCTGGAACTCCATCGCACAGTCCGGCGAAACGCTGCTCGCCTTACCGATGGTCATCTCGTTTTTTGCGCTGCTGGGAATGGCGGCCTCCTTTGGATTTCCGGCGGAGCTCGGCGCCAACTGGATTTTTCGCATCACCGAGCAAGACAGCGGAAGAAAGTGCCTGGCCGGTGTGCGGAAAGCCATGATCGTGGTGGCCGTGGTTCCGCTGTTTGCCGCCGGCTTTGTTGTGTACTCGGAATTCTGGGGACCGGCCGCCGCGCTGAAGGCCATCGCCGTCGGCGTTGTGGTCTCGCTGATTCTGGTGGAGCCGCTGTCGTATTCGCAGCGAAAGATTCCCTTCACCTGCGCCTGCCAGGCCGGGAAACCCACCCTTCCCATTGCAGACAGAGTCGCATGGCTGGCGCTGGCCCTTTATATTTTCTCCATGGCTTCACTGCAGCAATGGGTTTTCCAGAAACCACTGATGTGGGCCGTGGCCGTGGCGGCCGGACTCGTCATTCTGAATCGCATCGTTGCCCGCCGGAACCGTTCGTTTGCAAACGGCCTCGCAGTGGAGTTTGAAGACAAGCCCCTGCCCGCCGTCCAGACCCTGGACCTCAACGCCTGACAGGCCCGCAGCCGCGTGGGCGTTCCCTTTCAGCCTTCAGAATTCACCCTTGGGGCGCGCCCTTCGGGGCGCCTTAGTAGGTCTATCAATATAGGCTAGAATCAGTGGATTTTGGCTCAAAATGGGACGTTTGGGATTTTTGCGAAAAAACCTTGAAAAAATTTAAGTGTAATAATTGCAATATGTTACAAGAATTTCAAAATCCCAAAAAGGCGGTTTTTACAAAAAAGTGTCCGATTATGGAACAGTGGGTAAAAATTACAATTTTACATTTTGGGCAAATTCAGCGGCTCTCAATATCTCTTCTTCACGACTTCCACGCCGCTCCGTTGGGGAACTCGTACTGGTCGAGCGATTCCGCCTTCATGGTGATGCTGTAGCCCGGATTCGCCGGCGGCATGTAGCGCCCGTTGCGTGATCACCACGGGATCGAGGAAGTGCTCGTGCAGGTGGTCGACGTATTCCAGGATGCGGTTCTCGAGCGACGCTCCGATGGCGATGTAGTCGAAGATCGCCAGGTGCTGCACGTACTCGCACAGTCCCACGCCGCCCGCGTGCGGGCATACCGGCACTCCAAACTTTGCGGCCATCAGCAGAATGGCCAGGATCTCGTTGATGCCGCCCACGCGGCAACTGTCAATCTGGCAGAAGCTGATGGCGTTGCTCTGCAAGAGCTGTTTGAAGATCACGCGGTTCTGGCACTGCTCGCCGGTGGCGACTCCGATGGGCGCAACCGCCTTGGCAATGCTGGCGTGGCCCAGCACGTCGTCGGGACTCGTCGGCTCTTCAATCCACCAGGGTTTGAACTTCGCCAGCACCTTCATGTTGGCGATGGCTTCGTCCACGCCCCACACCTGGTTGGCGTCCATCATCAGCTTGCGCTCATAGCCGATCTCCTCGCGGATGAGCGTGGCGCGGCGCACGTCGTCGTCGAGGTTGGCGCCCACTTTCATCTTGAAGTGCGTCCACCCTTGCGCGATGGCTCCGCGGCAAAGCTGGCGCAGCTTGTCTTCGCGTATAGCCCAGCCACGCTGCCGAGGTGGTGTAGGCCGGGAAACCCTGCTGCAGCATCTCGGCTTCGCGCCCGGCGCGCGTGGGCAGGTTCTTGCGCAGGATGTCGAGAGCTTCGTCAGGCGTGAGCGCATCGGTGATGTAGCGGAAGTCGATGGTGGAAACAAGCTGTTCGGGCGTCATGTCGAGCAGGAGCTTCCACACGGGTTTTCGTTCCGCTTTGGCGTAGAGGTCCCACACGGCGTTGACCATCGCTCCTGTCGCCAGGTGGAGGGCGCCTTTCTCCGGCCCGATCCATCGGAGCTGCCCGTCGCTCGTCAGCTGTCTCCAGAAGTTTTTCATGCCGGAAGTGATCGATTCCAGTTGCCTGCCCTCGACAAAAGGCTTCAGCGCGTTGATGGCCGCCACCACGACTTCCGTTCCCCGGCCGCAGGTAAAGGTGAGGCCGTGCCCTTCCAGGCCGTCCGGGCTGTCGGTCTTCAGCACCACGTAGGCGGCGGAATAGTCCGGCGCCGTGTGCATGGCGTCTGATCCATCAAGCGTCCGCGAGGTTGGGAAGCGGATATCGCGGGCGACAACGTCGGTAATGGTCATCTGAAAATCACCTCGTTCTGAAGATTTGGAAACCGGGAGTCCAGCCCAAGGAATGTAAACCTTCACACCGGGAAGTGCAATGCCAGATTACCCGGGCCCGGAAATTTGCATCCAATGGAGTTGCCTGCGGCATCGTGTGGGCAGGCCGTCATCGGCAGTGTTAATCTAATGATTGTCGGACCGGCAAGGTTCAAAGGGGCTTCACGAACAGTCAGCGGCGACCAATGCCTGAACATACCCTGCATCTGTGAATGCCCTGAAGTAATCTGGCGCGGCCGGCAACAGCTCAGGAAAGAATCATGAATACAGGAACTGATTTTCAGGGAGTTAATCTCGGTTACGTTCTGGAGTTATACGAAAGATACCTCTCCGATCCCAACTCCGTCGATCCGGGCACGCGGGCTTACTTTGAAACCTGGAACCCGCCTGAAGAAATTCTGCCTTCTGCGGAAGCGGTTTCCGCCGGCCAGATCGACAAGATCGTGGGCACGGTCAACCTGGCGGAATCCATCAGGAAGTTCGGGCACATGGATGCGCGGGTTGACCCGCTGGGAAGCCAACCTCGGGGAGACTATTCGCTGCTCCTGCAGTCGCACGGGGTCAGCGAAGATGATTTGCGCCGGCTGCCTGCCAGCCTGATCGTCGGCCCCATCGCCGCGGGCAAGTCGAGCGCCTTTGAGGTGATCCAGGCGCTGCGCAACGTGTACACCACTTCGACGGGATACGACTACGGCCATCTGCGCGACCCGGAAGAGCGGCGCTGGCTGCATGAGGCGGCGGAGTCACGCCGCTTCCGCGATCCCAACGATCCGGTGGATGCCGAGGCGCTGCTGGAACGGCTGACCCAGGTGGAAACCTTTGAGCATTTTCTGCACCGCACTTTCCCGGGCAAGACCCGCTTTTCGGTGGAAGGCCTGGACATGCTGATTCCCATCCTGGATGAAATGGTGGGCGGCGCGGCCGGGGCCGGCGTGCACAACGTTCTGATCGGCATGGCGCATCGCGCGCGATTGAACCTGCTGGCCCACATTCTGCAGAAACCTTATGCGGAAATCCTGGCCATTTTCAAGGACCCGGTGCAGTCGCGAAACTTCCATGAAGACCTGGGATGGACCGGCGACGTCAAGTACCACCTGGGCGCGGAGCGCGCCGTCAAGGGCGGCGAGGCGGTGGGTCTGGTCATCACCATGCCTCCCAACCCCAGCCACCTCGAAGCGGTGAATCCTGTCGCCGAGGGGATGGCCCGTGCGGCGGGAACCGTGGTGGATAAAAAGGGAGCGCCGCAGTTCGATCCCACGCGCACCCTGCCGATCCTCATCCACGGCGACGCGGCGTTTTCCGGCCAGGGCGTGGTGGCTGAGACCCTCAACTTCTACCGGCTGCCGGGTTACAGCACCGGGGGAACCATTCACATCATTGCGGACAACCAGCTGGGATACACCACCACGACGGACGAGTATCGCAGCTCGCTCTATGCCAGCGGCCTGGCCCGCGGCTTCAAGATCCCGCTGGTGCACGTCAATGCTGACGATCCCCTGGCGTGCATTGAGGTGGCGCGGCTCGCCTTCGCTTATCGCGCAAAATTCGGCAAGGACTTTGTGATTGACCTGGTCGGGTACCGGCGCTACGGGCACAACGAAGGCGACGAACCCAGCTTCACCCAGCCGCTTCTCTATGAGAAGATTGCGAGCCTTCCCACGGTGCGCCAGCAGTGGGCGGAGACCCTGGTCGAGCGCGGAGTGGTAGCAGAGAGCCGGCCGGATGAACTCGTGCAGAAATTTACGGGACATCTCCAGCAGGTTCTGGAATCGCTGAAGCCCGCGGAAAAGCTGGCGGAGGAACCGCCCGAACCGCCGCCTCCCGGCGCAGCACTTCAAGCGAAGACAGCCGTACCGATTGACACTCTGCGGGCGCTGAACCGGAGCCTGCTGGAACTGCCGGAGGGGTTCAACCTCCACCGCAAACTGGAACGTGCCCGCAACCGCCGGGCGTCAGCCCTCGGCGATCCCGACGCCAGGACCATCGACTGGGCAACCGCAGAAGAGCTGGCGCTGGCCTCGATCCTCAAAGACGGCACCGCCATCCGCATGACGGGAGAAGACGTGGAGCGGGGGACGTTCAGCCAGCGGCACGCCGTTCTTCACGACGCCAGGACCGGGCAGCAGCATACGCCTCTGCAGGCCCTGCCGCAGGCCCGGGCGGCCTTTGAAATCCACAACAGCCCGCTCACCGAAAACGCCGTGGTGGGCTTCGAGTACGGCTACAGCCTGCAGGAACCCAGCCGCCTGGTCATCTGGGAAGCGCAATACGGCGACTTCATCAACGGCGCGCAGGTGATGATTGACGAATTTCTGGTTTCCGCAAGGGCCAAGTGGGGGCTGACCCCTTCGCTCGTCATGCTGCTGCCGCATGGATTTGAAGGCCAGGGACCCGACCATTCGAGCGGCCGCCCCGAGCGTTTCCTGCAGCTTGCCGCAGGCACCAACCTTCGCGTCACCAACTGCACCACGGCGTCCCAGTATTTTCACCTCCTGCGGCGGCAGGCGTCGCTGCTGAAGGTGGATCCCCTGCCCCTGATCGTTATGACGCCCAAGAGCCTGCTGCGCCATCCGATGGTGGCTTCATCGCCGCGCGAACTGGCCGAAGGCAGCTGGCAGCCGGTGATTGATGATGCAGAGGCCGATGAGCGGCTGGACGACATCCGGCGGCTGGTGTTGTGCAGCGGCAAAATCTATGTGGACCTGGTAACCAGCGAGTACCGCGAAAAAAGGAACAACATCGCCATCTGCCGGATGGAGCAGCTCTATCCCTTCCGCGCGGACAAACTCCGGCAGGTGCTCGACCGCTATCCCAAACTTCAGGAAGTGGTGTGGGTGCAGGAAGAACCTGAGAACATGGGGGCGTGGTTTTTCGTGCGGCCCATGCTGAGCGAACTGGTGCGCAACCGGTGGCGACTGCGTTATATTGGCCGCTCGCGAAGTTCCAGTCCGGCCGAAGGCTCCTCGGCCCGGCATGCGCTGAACCAGGAGGCCATTGTGCAGAAGGCCTTCAGCATTCGGCTGGCCGAGCGGGAAGAAGATATGGTGCTGGTGGAAAATGTCGCGGAAGGATCAGGAAGGAGAGACCGTGCCGACCAAAATCGTCGTGCCCGAACTGGGTGAATCCGTTGTTGAAGCCACGGTTGGACATTGGAGAAAGCAGCAGGGCGACCGCGTGGCCGTGGGAGACATCCTGGTGGAACTCGAGACCGAGAAAGTCGACTTGGAGGTCGGGGCCGAGCGGGCGGGCGTCCTGGCGCGCGTCGAGAGAAAAGAAGGCGAAGACGTCAAGATCGGCGACCTGCTGGGTGTGATCGAGGAAGCGCCCGCTGACGGAGCGGCTGCCGCAAAAGGCGGCGAACCCAACCCGCCAGAAGAAGGAAGAGCCCAAAGAGGCGGAAGTCAAACCCAAAGCCGGCGCAGCCGTTGCAGCCAGGGAAGAAGCAGAAACTGCGGAAGCCGAGCCCAAACGGATAGTGACGCCTCTGGCCCGGCGCATTGCCGAAGAGCACGGCGTCGATCTCTCCCGTGTGCAGCCCAGTGACGCCGCCGGCCGCATCCGGCAGCGCGATGTGGAGAGTTTCATGGAGAACCACAGCGCCGAAGCAGCGGCTCCAACAAAGTCGGTGGGCAAACCTGCCGCAGGCCAGCCCGCGCCCCAGCTTGTTCCCGGAACACAAGCAGGACGGCCAAGGCTGGAAGAACGCGTCCGAATGTCCCGCCGCAGGCAGACGATTGCCCGCCGCCTGGTGGAAGCCCAACACACCGCCGCCATGCTCACCACTTTTAACGAAGTGGACATGACCGAACTGATGCAACTGCGGGCGCGCTGGAAGGAAAAATTCAAGAAGCAGCACGGCGTCAGCCTGGGCATCGCCTCGTTCTTTGTCAAAGCCTCGATCGGCGCCCTGCGGCAGTTTCCCCGCCTGAACGCCGAGGTCCAGGGGACCGAGATGGTCCTCAAGCATTACTACGACATCGGCGTGGCGGTCGGCGCATCCGAGGGGCTGGTGGTTCCCGTGCTTCGCGACGCGGACCAGATGAGTTTCGCGGAAATTGAAACCGCCATCAAGGAATTCGCCCGCAAAGCCTCGGCCGGCGAACTGACGCTGGATGAACTCCGCGGCGGAACCTTCACCCTGTCGAACGGCGGCGTTTACGGCTCGCTGCTCAGCACCCCCATCCTGAACCCGCCGCAGGTGGGCATCCTGGGCCTTCACAAGATTGAGAACCGGGCCGTGCCCGTGGAGGGCAAGGTTGAAATCCGCCCCATGATGTACCTCGCCCTCAGCTATGACCACCGCATCGTCGACGGCACGGAAGCGGTGCAGTTCCTGGTCCGCGTGAAAGAACTGGTTGAAGACCCGGCCAGCCTGCTGTTTACACTTTAAGTAACAGGGCTTTCACGGCGCCAGATTCTTTGCGCGCAGAAACTCTTCCACCGCTGCCTTGACATCACGGTGTTGCGCGGTGACTTCATAGTTCAAGTGCCGCATTTCGGCGTCGGAGATTTTCCCGGCCAGTTGCTCCAGGGCAGCGTAAACGGCAGGATGCTGGGAAAGCGTCCGGGTGCGAACAATCGGGACCGCCTGGTAGGGCGGGAAATAATGTTTGTTGTCCTGCAGCACCACGAAATCCTGAGCTTCGAGCTGAGCATCGGTGGAATTGCCGGCCACCACGTCCACCTGCTTGTCGAGCAGAGCGCGGTAGAGCAACCCCAGATCCATAATTCTGGGCGGCGCCCCAAACTTCAGGCGATAGGTTTTGACCAGACCTTTATAACCATCTTCCCTTTCCATAAATTCATAACCGAATCCCGGCCGCCAGTGACGGGCATAGGGCACAGCTTGTGAAATGGTTCGGAGGTGGTGCTTCCTCGCCGTCTCGCCACCAACCACCAGGACGAAAGTGTCGTTGAATCCCAGCGGGGGCATCACATTCAGATTGAAACGCGTGGCGTAGAGCTCTTTGACTTTATCGTAAACGTCCGCGGCGTTGTGCTCGACAGGCTGCTTCAGGATGGAGGTCAGCGCGGTTCCGGTGTATTCAACGTAGACATCGATGCGTCCGGCCAGCAGCGCCTGCTGGCAGATGTAGGTCCCGCCCAGATTGAACCGCCGCTCAACCTCAAGACCGGTCTGCCGGTGGAGGTGCTGCGCCAGCATTTCGCCCAGGATCATCTGCTCCGTGAAATTCTTGGAGCCCACCACGATGACCTGGCTGTGCGACGGTCCGCAGGAGCAGAAGAGGGTGGCCAGCAGAATTGTCCAGAATGCCTTTTTCATGACTTCGCCGAAGGAACCAGGTGACGCCCGGCCCAGCCCAGAAGGAAATCGGCCAGCAGCGCCATCAGCGCCGCCGGAATGGCTCCGGCCAGAATGACGCGATTATCCACCATGGCCAGGCCCCGGAAGATGAACTCGCCCAGGCCGCCGGCGCCAATCGCCGCGGCAATGGTGGCCACGCCCACCGTGATCACCGTAGCCACGCGGATTCCGGCCAGGATGACGCCCAGGGCCAGCGGCAGTTCAACGTGCCACAGCAGCTGCCAGTCCGTCAAGCCCATGCCCCGCGCGGCCTCGCGCACGCTCGGATCGACCCCCATGATGCCGGTGTAAGTGTTGCGAATGATCGGCAGCAGCGCGTATCCGGTGAGGGCGGCGATGGCCAGCCGGTCCGCCCGCGCGCCCAGCCAGGGCATCGGCAGCAGAAATCCGAACAGCGCCAGGCTGGGAATTGTCTGGATGATGTTGGCGCCTCCCAGAATGGGCTTGTTGAGCGACGCGCGGCGGGTGATGAGGATTCCCAGCGGAACGCCGATCGCCACAGCCAGCAGCATCGACATGCCCACCAGCCAGCAATGTTCCAGCGTCAGCATCCAGATTTCCGCGCGGTTTCTAA
Organism: uncultured Acidobacteriota bacterium; assembly: GCA_963731705.1. Classification (GTDB taxonomy): domain Bacteria; phylum Acidobacteriota; class Terriglobia; order UBA7540; family UBA7540; genus SCRD01. Next base: position 139,948 of record CAVSWQ010000044.1, on the reverse strand, counting down.
CGAAAAATTCCAGCAGGCTCATGTCAGGACTCCCCTCCGTTCGGGCTGTGTTGCGTTTACGCGCCGGCTGCCGGGCCTGCGGCACGCAGCACGCTGAGGTAGGCGTTCACCGTGGGGTCGTCAGAATTCAGGAATTCCGTTCGTGAATAGGTTCCCACCAGATGGCCGCCTTCAAGCAGAGCGATGCGCGTGCCCACGGTGAGCGCCTCCTGAATGTCGTGGGTGACAAAAACAATGGTCTTGCGCAGGCGCTGCTGCAGGGCCAGAAACTCCTTTTGAATTTCAGCCCGGGTGAGCGGATCGAGGGCGCCGAACGGCTCGTCCATGAGAAGAATGGGCGGGTCGGCGGCCAGGGCTCGCGCCACGCCCACGCGCTGCCGCTGGCCTCCGGAAAGTTCGCGCGGATAGCGGTGTCGGAACGTCGTGGGATCAAGCGCCACCATTTCGAGAAGCTCTTCAACGCGCCGCCGCGTCCGTTCCGGCGGCCAGTCTTCCAGCCGCGGAAGAAGGCCGATGTTGCGCTCGATGGTGAGGTGAGGAAGCAGCCCGACTTCCTGAATGACGTAACCGATTCCCCGCCGCAGCCGGATGGGGTCCCACTCCTGAGCACGGACCTGCCCTCCACCAGCACCTCGCCCTCCGTGGGATCGATCAGCCGGTTGATCATCTTCAGCGTTGTCGTCTTGCCGCACCCGCTGCGGCCCAGAAGCACCAGCGTTTCTCCCGCCGCAACTTTCAGGCTCAGGCTGGAGAGCACGTCCCGCCGCCCGTCAGGCGAATAGCGCACGTTGCGGAACTCAATCATCGCGGCGTGTTGTTCCTGTGGCGGCATCGCGGGAAACTCCAGTTCGCACAACGTGAAGATTCAGCATTTTCCGGAAAAGGCTTAAATCCCCAATTTCAATTTGTTATTATCACAGCAGGGCGGGGCTGATTCTCCAAAATAATAAAAATGCAACCTACCGGCCACAGCTTCATCTAATTGAGCACAAGGGGCTAAACAATATGACCAAAACGCAAATGAAGCTTTCTCCAACCTCGGATATTCTGGCCAGGCTCGACCAGGCCCGAGTTGCAACGGACCAACTCTTCGAGGTTCCCCTGCGCGAGGCGCTCTATGACCGTCCCATTCCGGAACGGCATCGCATTGTTTTCTACATTGGGCACCTGGAGGCGTTTGACTGGAACCTGCTTGGAAATTATGCCTTCCAGGCCAAATCATTCCATCCTGAATTTGACAAGCTGTTTGCGTTTGGAATCGACCCGGTTGACGGCGGCCTGCCGAGTGACCAGCCCTCGGACTGGCCCACGCTCGAAGAAGTCCACGAATACAGCAACCGCGTGCGCCAGGAAGTGGATGCGCGGCTCAAGAGCGAAACCCTCGCGGATGCCGCGGGCGATCTCTCGCCAACCGGCGTCTACGTGAACGTCGCCCTCGAGCATCGCCTGATGCACGCCGAAACATTCGCCTACATGCTGCACCAGCTGCCTCTCAATCGCAAAGTGAAGCAGACGGCTGGCAACGTGGCGGTCCCACCCATGGAAGCCGGCAGAATGATCGAAATTCCGGCAGGGACCGCAACGCTGGGGCTGCCCAGGGCCGGCGGTGTTTTTGGATGGGACAACGAGTTTGAGTTGAACACAGTCGACGTTCCCGCCTTTGCCATCGATGAATATAAGGTGACCAACGGGGAGTTCCTGAAGTTCCTTCGCGAGGGCGGCTACGAAACGAAAAGCCTGTGGGACGATGCCGGCTGGGAGTGGAAGGAACGGGAAGGCGTCCAGCATCCCAGTTTCTGGGTCCCTCGTAATGGCTCCTGGAACTACCGAACCATGTTCGCGGAGATTCCCCTCCCGTTCGACTGGCCGGTCTACGCGAGCCACGCGGAAGCCGCGGCCTATGCCCGATGGGCCGGCAAGCAATTGCCCACCGAGGCGCAGTTCCATCGCGCCGCCTACGGCACGCGCGGAAGGAAAGGAAACCGACTATCCGTGGGGCTCCGGCGCTCCGGAGAAGAATCGCGGCAACTTTGATTTCCAGAACTGGGACCCGGCTCCCGTGCAGGCGCATCCCGCCGGCCGCAGTTCCTTTGGCGTGGCGGACCTGCTGGGCAACGGCTGGGAATGGACCTCGACGGTCTTCCAGCCCTTTGAGGGTTTTGAGCCTTTTCCGTTCTACCAGGGCTACTCCGCCAACTTCTTTGACGGCAAACATTACGTGATGAAGGGCGGCTCGCCGCGGACGGCGGCGTGCATGCTGCGCCGCTCATTCCGCAACTGGTTCCAGTCGCATTACCAGTACGCTTATTCCGGATTCCGCTGCGTCAGTAGTTAGATTTTCTGCTAAAGGACACGCTATGCCACAGGCCGCCACAGCCAACCCGGTTGCTGACTTGACCTCTCAGTTTGCCGCGGACGTGCGCGCGGGCCTTGAAAAACCGGGGCAGAAGGAACTTCCTTCCAAATATTTTTACGACGCCGTCGGCTCCGCCCTGTTTGAAGTCATCAGCCTGCTGCCCGAGTACGGCCTGACGCGCGCGGGCGAGCGCATCCTGCAGCAGCATGCCGAAGAGATCACGGACCGCATTCCTTCTCCGGTTGTGGTGGCGGAACTGGGCAGCGGCAGCGGCAGAAAAACCCGCCTGATCCTGGAGGCCATCGCCCGCCGCCAGCCTACGCTTTACCATCCCATTGAAATTTCGCGCACCGCGCTCTCGATGTGCGAGCGCGAACTGAATCAAATCGATTCGGTCAGCGTGCTGGGATTTGAAACCGGCTACCTGGACGGCCTGCGCAAAGCCGCCGCGCGGCGCCAGCCCGGCCAGCACCTGCTGGTGCTCTTCCTGGGAAGCTCCATCGGAAACTTTGAACGCGCGCCGGCCGAAGAGTTCCTGCGGAAGATCCGTGAAGTCCTGACCACGGCCGATGCGCTTCTGCTGGCCACCGACCTTCTGAAACCGGTTGAGCAGTTGCTGGAGGCCTACGACGATCCTTTGGGTGTCACGGCAGCCTTCAATCTGAATCTGCTGGCGCGAATCAACCGTGAGCTTGACGCTGATTTCGACCTTCAGAAGTTCCGTCACCTCGCAAAATGGAATGAGCGGGAACGCCGCGTCGAGATGCACCTGGTCTCGACGGCCCGGCAGACGGTCACAGTCGGCAAAAGCAATATGTTAATTCCCTTCGAGGAAGGCGAAAGCATCTGGACGGAAAGCTCGCACAAATACACCGCCCAGGACGTCATCGAGATGGGCCGCCGCACCGGGTTCCGATGTGACGGCCAGTGGTTTGACCACGAATGGCCCTTCGCGGAAAATCTGCTCCTTCCCGCCTGACGAGTTCGAGAGCTTCTTGTACACAAGCTTTGAGCTCCCTGTTCCTGCCGCTCCACAAATATGATTTGCCGCAAGATCACAGGCGGATTAGTCTAGTGGGTTTGGGCCTGACGGAACCAACACCGGCAGTCTGCTTTTGGGCAGCCGGTTGACCGGGCCTGCAAACAAGAGCGAATGAAATCAGCTTTTTCACAATATTGCTGTCGCCGCCCTGGTTGGGTTGATGGCATTCGCCGCGCTGCCGGCTGTGAAAGCGGCGCCGCGCCCGCAGGCGGCGCCCCCGCGCTATCGGGTCGAAGGCGTTGTGAAGGACCCGAGCGGCGCAGTGGTCACGGCAGCGCAGGTCACGTTGCGCGCGGCGGGTTACGAGGCAACCCAAACCACAGACGCCGATGGACATTTTGTTTTCAGCCGCGTTCCCGCAGCGAATGGCAGCCTGCTGGTTCGCGCCAAGGGATTCGCCGAACTTGAAGAACGCTGGAGCGCGGGAGCGGATGACACCGCCTCCGTGGAGGTCGTCGTGCATCCGGCCTCGACGGCGGAGCAGGTGACGGTGACAGCCACGCAGGATGCAGACGCCTTTGAGCCAGACCACCGCCGACGTTCGCGTCCTGACGCACCGCGAGATTGGCCGCCACATCGGCCCTCACGCTGGACGGCGCTCTCCAGCAGGTCCCGGGCTTCACCCTTTTCCGCCGCACCGGGAGCCGGGTGGCCAATCCAACGGCACAGGGCGTGTCACTGCGCGGCGTGGGAGCCAGCGGGGCCAGCCGCGCCCTGGTCATGGTGGACGGCATACCCCTGAACGACCCTTTCGGCGGCTGGGTCTACTGGGACCGTGTCCCTCGTGAGGCGGTGGGCCGCATGGAAGTCGTGCGGGGAGGCGTTTCAGACCTCTATGGTTCGCATGCCATGGGAGGCGTCATCAACATCCTGACGCGCAAACCGACGACTTCAGAGTTTTCGCTCGATGCGTCCTACGGAAACGAGAACACTCCCGACGGCTCATTCTGGTCGAGCATTCACCACGGTCCCTGGACCCTGGATTTTGACGGCGAGGCCTTCAATACCGACGGCTACATCCTGGTCAACCAGCAGGACCGCGGGACGGTGGACACCCCGGCCAATTCTGAACACGAAGTGGGTGATGCCACACTGGAAAGAAAGTTTGGCGAAAACGGAAGGGTATTCGCCAGAACCACTTATTTTCGCGAAACGCGCGACAACGGAACGCCGCTGCAGAAGAACCGGACCCACGTCCGGCAACTGGCCATCGGCGCAGACTGGGTCTCGGCCAGCGCCGGATCGTTCAGTTTGCGCGGCTACGGCGGGCCCCAGGTGTTTGACCAGACCTTTTCCGCCGTCGCCTCAGACCGTAACAGCGAATCACTGGTGCGGGCCCAACGGGTGCCCGCGCAGCAGACGGGCGTCTCGGTCCAGTGGAACCGGCCGGTGGGAACGAAACAAACCCTGCTGGCCGGATTCGACGGGAGGGAAGTCCGCGGTTCCAGCAATGAGCTGGGATTCTTTGGCGGGCGCATGACCTCAGCGCTGGGCGCGGGCGGACGCCAGCGCACGGCGGGTGTTTACGGAGAAGACGTCATCCGTCTGACGGCGCGCTGGCAGGTGACCGCGGCTCTGCGCTTTGACCGCTGGCGGAATTACGATGCGCTCTCCACCGACAGAAGATTTTCATCTTCCGGCCCGCCCACCGTCACCAACTTTCCGGAACGTACCGAGTCCGCCTTCAGCCCGCGCCTGGGCATGCTTTATCGCCTCACCAACAACGTTTCGCTGGTCGGCTCCGCCTACCGGGCTTTTCGAGCGCCGACGCTGAATGAGCTTTATCGCGGTTTTCGCGTGGGCAACGTTGTGACCAACGCCAATTCCGACCTCCTGGCCGAGCGCCTGACCGGAGCGGAAGCGGGTGCGCAATTCGCCGCTTTCCGCCACAAGCTGACCGGCCGCGGCACTTTCTTCTGGAGCGACGTCACCGACCCGATTGCGAACGTCACCCTGAACGTCACTCCCAGCCTGATCACCCGCCAGCGGCAGAACCTTGGCCGCACACGCTCGCGCGGAGTTGATCTGGACGCTGCCTTGCAAGTGACCCCAACTTTTCGACTGACCAGCGGATACGAGTTTGTGAACGCCACCGTCCAGAGCTTTACGGCCAATCCTTCGCTTGTGGGCCTGGAAATCCCGCAGGTTCCCAGCCACGTGGTCACTTTCCAGGCCCTCTATTCGAACCCCACCGCAGCCAACCGGTGGCGGCGCCTGACTCTGGGCCTGCAGGGCCGGTATGTGGGAAACCAGTTTGACGACGACCAGAACCTGCTTCCGCTGGGCAAGTTCTTCACCCTGGACGCCTCGCTCTCACGCCGCATCTGGAGTGATACGGAGGCCTATGTGGCCGTGGGAAACATCTTTGATGAGCGCTACGCCGTGGCCCGGACCCCTGTTCGTGAACTGGGCCCGCCGCTGTTGGTCCGCGTTGGCTTCCGGATAAACCTCGGCCGACGGTAGATTGGCCCCCCGAAAGCGGTGAGATCCTTCCAGGATTCCTCCACTCACCGTGAACACTAGATTGCTAATCAGCTGAACTTAAATGGCTTATAAAATATCTGGCGTCCGGCAAGTACTGCCCTCAGGGGCAAAATCAATCTTGACAAAAATGTATTGCAATAATCTTGACTAGCCTGTATAGATTCGGTAGCATTGAAGTGAACAAAGGGACAGATTGAGGGTTCGACCAGTCTTCCGGGTCGGGCCCCTCAGCGACTTAGAGATTTCAGGGATTGAGTCAGGAGTAAAGCTTATGGGCACGCCTGTAAACAATGTTGAAGAACTCGCCACGCAAGAGTACAAGTACGGCTTTGTGACCGAGATCGAGCAGGAAACCATTCCTCGCGGCTTGAACGAGGACGTGGTCCGCATGATTTCCGCCAAGAAGAATGAGCCGGAATGGCTGCTGGAGTGGCGGCTGAAAGCCTATCGGCACTGGCTGACCATGAAGGAGCCGGCGTGGGCCAACATCAAGTATGACCCCATCGATTACCAGGCCGCGTATTACTACTCCTCGCCGAAATCGAAGGGCAACAAACCCAAGAGCCTGGAAGAAGTCGATCCGGAACTTCTCAAGACGTATGAAAAACTGGGCATTCCGTTAAGAGAGCAGGAACTGCTTTCCGGGGTGGCCGTGGACGCGGTTTTTGACAGCGTTTCAGTGGCGACAACCTTTAAAGATAAACTGGCGAAGCTGGGCATCATTTTCGGTTCATTTTCGGAAGCCGTGCAGGAGCACCCCGACCTGGTCAGGAAGTGGCTGGGGTCTGTGGTTCCTTACACCGACAACTTTTTTGCCACGCTGAACTCAGCCGTGTTCAGCGACGGGTCGTTCGCCTACATTCCCAAAGGCGTGCGCTGCCCAATGGAGCTTTCCACCTATTTCCGCATCAACGCCAAGGAAACCGGCCAGTTTGAGCGCACCCTGATTGTGGCAGAGGAGGGCGCTTATGTGAGCTACCTGGAAGGCTGCACGGCCCCCATGCGCGATGAAAATCAGCTGCACGCCGCGGTAGTGGAACTGGTGGCGCTCGATAACGCCACGGTCAAGTATTCCACGGTTCAGAACTGGTATCCGGGCGACAAGAACGGCAAGGGCGGTATCTACAACTTCGTGACCAAGCGCGGCAAGTGCCAGGGCGTCAACTCCAAGATTTCGTGGACGCAGGTTGAAACGGGATCGGCCATCACCTGGAAGTATCCCGGCTGCATCCTGCAGGGCGACAACTCTGTGGGAGAGTTCTATTCCGTCGCCGTCACCAACAATTACCAGCAGGCCGACACCGGCACCAAGATGATCCATCTGGGCAAGAACACCCGGAGCACCATTATTTCAAAGGGCATCAGCGCCGGGCACGGCCAGAACAGCTACCGGGGGATGGTCAAGATTCTGAAGAATGCAACGGGAGCGCGCAACTATTCGCAGTGCGACTCGTTGCTGATGGGGGACAAGTGCGGGGCGCACACGTTCCCCTACCTTGAAGTGAAGAACCCCGCGGCGCAGGTGGAGCACGAAGCTTCCACCTCGAAGATCGGCGAAGACCAGATCTTCTATTGCCGCCAGCGCGGCCTCTCCACCGAAGACGCCATCGGCATGATCGTCAACGGCTTCTGCAAGGAAGTCTTTCGCGAGCTGCCCATGGAATTCGCCGTCGAAGCGCAGAAACTGCTCGGCATCAGCCTCGAAGGCAGCGTTGGATAATATTGCGATGCTCGTGTGAATTCCGGTTGCTGTAGTGCGGAAACAAAGCTTCAAAGGGCTCGCCGCGGGTTCTTCACTTCACGCACCAGATTGAAAGCGAAGAGGGGCTCAGAGGTAGCGCAGACTTGCTCTTTAAGTCTGCGGCTTTCTTTTCTCGCGCGAACAAGCCCCAGCCCTGAGGACTCATAGTTGAAAACGACCGAGTACTTCAAGGCAGTCCGAGCCAGGCCAGACCGGAAGATGATTCTAAACGAATGGATTGAGCGGGCGATGGCAAGTCCCATTGCCGAGAAGGTGCAACACGACGGACGGATTCGGCGCTGGGCAGTTATTCCCGAGATGGGCAATCGAGTTTTAAGGGTCGTGCTCCTGCCCGATGGAGAAACGGTACATAACGCGTTCTTCGACCGGACGTTCCGGGAGGGATCAAAATGACGATCCAATATTTTGAGGATACAGACACCCTATACATCACGCTCAAGGGGGGCAACGTAGCGGAAACAAGGGATCTGGACGAAGACACTCTGGTTGAATTTGACGCTAAGGGAAATCTGGTTCACATCACCATCGAGCATGCACGGGAGCGGGCGGAGCTTCCCGACTTTTCGTTTCAGCGCGTTGCAGCGGCGAAGGCGCCGGCGTGATGGCGAGGGCCAGGTTTTTCGGCAACGAATCAGACCATCTGACAAAGGACAACCAAACGAATGTTACTTGAGATCAAGAATCTGCACGCCAATGTAGCCGGCAATGAAATCCTGAAAGGCATTGACCTGAAAATCGGCCTGGGCGAAGTCCATGCCATCATGGGGCCGAACGGGTCAGGGAAATCGACGCTGGCGCAGGTGCTGGCTGGCCGCGACCTCTACGCTGTGACCGAGGGCGAAGGTGCTATACGACGGCAAGGACCTGCTGGAACTGGAGCCCGAGGACCGCGCGCGCGAAGGCATTTTTCTGGCCTTTCAATATCCGGTGGAGATTCCGGGTGTGAACAACACTTATTTTCTGCGGGCGGCCCTGAATGCCGGGCGCAAGCACCGCGGCCAGGAAGAGCTGGACGCCATGGACTTCCTTACCTACATCCGCGAAAAAATCAAACTGCTGGAAATGGACGAGACGCTGCTGAACCGTCCCGTGAACGAAGGCTTTTCCGGCGGCGAGAAGAAGCGGAACGAAATTTTCCAGATGGCCGTGCTGGAACCGAAGCTGGCCATCATGGACGAAACGGATTCGGGGCTCGATATTGACGCGCTGAAGACGGTGGCCACCGGCGTGAACTCGCTGCGCAGCAAGGAGCGATCCATCATTGTGGTGACCCACTACCAGCGACTGCTGAATTACATCGTGCCGGATTTCGTCCACGTGCTCTCCAACGGGCGCATTGTGAAGTCCGGCGGCAAAGAACTGGCGCTGGAACTGGAAGACAAAGGCTATAGCTGGCTGGATGAGACGGTCCCGGCAACCGAGAAAGCCTGAGCAGGCAGGCGGAAGAAGGAAAGCAGAGATTCATGGCAATTGCACTGAAAGAAAGTGAAGAGCTCTATCTGAAGGATTTCCGGGAGTTTGAGAGCCGCGAGGCCTCGACAGCCTCCGAGTGGCTCAGCAAGCTGCGCAGCAAGGGCATGCAGGCTTTTGCCGAACTGGGTTTCCCGACCACCCGGCTTGAAGACTGGAAATATTGCAACGTGGCGCCCATCACGCGCGTGCGCTTTCAGCCGGCGAGTTACGAACTGAATGACGAAATCCGCAAGCAGGTTGAAGAACGCTCCGTGGCCGGCACGGATGGGGTGCGGCTGGTTTTTGTGAACGGGCATTACGCGGAAGAGCTTTCCAACATCGGCCAGCTTCCGGAAGGCGTGAAAGTCGCCAGCCTGGCGAAGGCGTTGAAGCAGGAAGACACGGTCACTGCGCATCTGGGCCGTTACGCCAGTCACAAGACGCACCCTTTTGTGGCCCTCAACACAGCTTTCATGGAAGATGGCGCGTTTATTGAGGTTCCCAGGGGAGTGGTAGTGGAAAAGCCCATCGAGATCCTTTATGTCTCGACTGGCGGCGAGGAACCCTGGGTGGCGCATCCGCGCAACCTGGTGATTGCGTCGCAGGGAAGCCAGGTGGCTCTGGTGGAAACCTACGTGGGTCTGGACGACGGCGTCTATTTCAACAACGCGGTGACGGAAATCGTGGCCGAAGACAACGCCCATGTTGACTACGTCAAGCTGCAGAGCGAGAGCGAGGCGGCGTTCCACGTGGCCACCGTGCTGGCTTATGCCGCGCGCAGCGCAGTGGCGCGAACCAATTCCATCCAGTTCGGCGCGCGACTGGGCCGCGAGGAAGTGACCACGGTGCTCGACGGCGAGGGAGCGGAAGGACATCTTTACGGCCTTTATGTGACCAACGGCCAGCAACTGATCGACAACCATACGACCATTGACCACGCCCAGCCGCACTGCTCGAGCCGCGAATACTACAAGGGCATCCTGGACGGGAAATCGACCGGGGTCTTCAACGGCAAGATTCTGGTGAGAAAAGACGCGCAGAAAACAGACTCCAAGCAGAGCGACCAGAACCTGCTGCTTTCTGAATCCGCCACCATCAACACCAAGCCGCAGCTTGAGATTTTTGCCGACGACGTGAGGTGCACACACGGCGCGACCATCGGCCAGATTGATCCTGAGTCGATTTTTTATCTGCGTTCGCGCGGCATTGGCCTGGAAGAGGCCCGCAACCTGCTGATGGTGGCTTTTGCCGGCGAGATTATCGACCATGTGAAATTTCAACCTCTCCGGGAACGGCTCAAGGCGGCGTTGCTGTCCAAGATGAGAAGGTGATCGGACGCCGCGCAGGCTGTTTGGTATTCGCTCTTTGGAGCTTGGAAACGAACCATGGCTATCACCTCGCATCACATCACCGAAACAACCGGCCGGAATTCCTCGCTGAAGTTTGACGTCGAGCGAATCCGGAAGGATTTCCCCGCCCTCGATCAGACGATCCATGGAAAGCCGCTGGTCTACCTGGACAACGCCGCCACCAGCCAGAAGCCGCTGGCGGTGCTGGAGGCGGAAGAGCATTTCTACCGCCGGGACTGCTCCAACATCCATCGCGGCGTCCATGAACTCAGCGAGCGCGCCACCAAATCCTACGAAGACGCCCGCGTGACAGCGCAGCGGTTCCTCAACGCGCGCGACAGCAGCGAAATCATTTTTGTGCGCGGCGCCACGGAAGCCATCAACCTGGTGGCCAACAGCTTTGGGCGCAAGAATGTGCAGGCGGGCGACGAAATCCTGATCACCGCCATGGAGCACCATTCCAACATTGTGCCCTGGCAGATGCTGTGTGAGGAAAAGGGGGCGAAGCTGCGAGTGGCTCCCATCAACGATCGCGGCGAGGTCCTGCTGGATGAGTTTGAAAAGCTGCTGGGGCCGAAGACGCGCCTCGTATCCGTGGTGCATGTTTCAAACGTTCTGGGGACCATCAACCCCGTCAAGGAAATGATTGAAGCCGCCCACCGCAAGAACCTTCCGGTGCTTCTCGACGGCGCACAGGCCGCGCCGCACGTCCGAGTGGATGTTCAGGAGCTGGACTGCGAGTTCTACACTTTTTCAGGCCACAAGCTTTACGCCCCCACCGGAGTGGGCGTGCTTTACGGCAAGGCTGATGTGCTGGATGCCATGCCTCCTTACCAGGGCGGCGGCGACATGATCAGTTCCGTAACCTTCGAGAAAACGATTTACAACTCCCTGCCCTACAAGTTTGAAGCCGGGACGGCCAACATCGCCGGAGGCATCGGGCTGGGGGCGGCCATCGATTATCTCAACAGGCTCGGAATTGAGAACATCGGCGCTTATGAAGATGAATTGCTGGCTTACGCCACTGGGGCAGTCAGCCGCATTCCGGGGTTGAGAATTATCGGCACGGCAGAAGAGAAAGCCGGCGTGATTTCGTTTGTGATGGAAGGGATTCATCCCCACGACGTAGGGACCATTCTTGACCAGGAAGGCATCGCCGTCCGCACCGGACATCACTGCGCCCAGCCGCTGATGGAGCGCTTTGGAATCCCGGCCACCACCCGCGCCTCGCTGGCGTTTTATAATACCAAGAGAGAGATTGATGCGCTCGCCGCGGGGATTCAAAAGGTAAAGGAGTTGCTGGGCTGATGTCGGATGTTCGAAGGCAGGAGACAGAGACTAGGTTCGACAGAAGAAACCGGGGACAAAAGCAGAAGTGAAGCCACCGCTCAAGCCTTTGCATTCGGAAAATGCCTTAAACAGGACGAAGTTGTTGGCCATGGAAAAACTCACGACCGAAACGATCACACAGTCCTTGAAGCCAGGACATCAGCACTCCCTTAAGACCCGTCCCGACGGAACCGTTCTTGACGGGCACCATCGCATAGAGGTCCTGCGGCGGCGCGGCATCGATGTTGACTCTCTGCCCCGCGAAGTCATCGTGCGGGATGATAACTAGGTAGCGAGCAATACAACCATATGAAGCCGGAAATTTACTGGATTGATGGGCCGTGGAAGGGAAGGCTGGCCATTGTAGGCCGCCCCAGGGGAAACGACTGGCTGGAGGACGAGGTTAGCGCTTGGAAAAATTCCGGGATCGACGCTGTGGTTTCTTTGCTGACCGCAGACGAGGAGGCTGAACTGGGACTTGAGTCAGAGAAGCAACTCTCGGAGGCGGCCGGTATCCGCTATACCTCCTACCCTGTCCCAGACCGCTCGGTGCCCCGCAACTACGGCGAGAGCGTTCGTTTGATTCGGGAGGTCGAGGAATGGCTTACTGAGGGGAAGAATGTCGCGCTACACTGCCGGCAGGGTATTGGCCGGTCTGCGTTGCTGGCTGCTTGCCTGCTCGTATCGACTGGGTTGCACCCCGACGCTACGTTCGCAAGGCTTCGAGAAGCGCGAGGGTGTTCGGTGCCCGAAACTGAAGAACAAAGACACTGGGTCATGCGGTTTTCGCGAGAAATTGCGCACGCTTAGGCGCATCGTGGGGCAGATCAGGTTGGAGAAGGCAGAACACCATGTCGGATATCAGAGGACTATACCAGGAAGTGATTCTCGACCACAGCAAGAAGCCCCGGAACTATCGAGTGCTGGAGGGGGCCAATTATCATGCTGAGGGTTACAACCCGCTGTGCGGCGACCGGGTCACGGTTTATGTCAAGCTTGAAAACGACCGGATCAGCGACCTGAGTTTCCAGGGCTCCGGCTGCGCGATTTCAACTTCTTCGGCCTCCCTGCTGACCGAAACGCTGAAGGGCAAAACCCTTGACGAGGCCAATGCGTTGTTTGAGAAATTCCACGCCCTGGTGACCGGTGAAACGAACGGCAACCAGGCGGAAGACGCCTCGTTGGGGAAGCTGGCGGTTTTTTCCGGAGTGGCGGAATTTCCGGTGCGCGTGAAGTGCGCGACGCTGGCCTGGCACACACTGCGGTCGGCGCTGAAGGGCGAGGAGAAAGCCGTAAGCACCGAATAGGAATGGGCTCAGCATGGACGAGAACAATAAAAACAATGAGCAGCAGGCCGCCGGGAATGCGCCTGTCGCAGCAAAGTCCGAAACCGAACAACCGGCTGCCGGGCAAGCTTCAGCCAACGGAGGCGTTGAGGGCGAAGCTCTGAAGGAGAAGGTGGTTGAGGCGATCAAGACGTGCTACGACCCGGAGATCCCGGTGAATATTTACGAGTTGGGTCTGATTTATGACGTCAGCGTTTCGGCTTCTTCGGAGGTTGAGGTCAAGATGACGCTGACCAGCCCCGCCTGCCCGGCTGCCCAGTCGCTGCCCGGCGAGGTGGAGGACAAGATTCGCGTGATGGCCAAACCGAAAGACGTGAAAGTGGAAGTGGTGTGGGATCCCCCGTGGAATCCAGACATGATGTCGGAAGCAGCCAAACTGCAGTTGGGCATGATGTAAGCATCGGCCAGGAAGCCCGATTGCACGCGGGCGCACGGCAGGGAGATTCAAAATGAAACTGACATCCCAGGAAGAATACGGATTGCGGTGCCTGCTGCGGCTGGCGAGGGAGGGCGAAAGTCTCACCATTCCCAAGATCAGCCAGAAGGAAGGCATCTCCAATTTTTACGTTGCCAAGCTGATGCGCATCCTGCGGCGCGGCGGCTTGGTGAAAAGCGTCCGCGGGCAGGCCGGCGGTTACGAGCTGGCCCGCCCGGCAGACAAGATTGTGGTGGGAGAAGCGCTGGCCATTCTGGGCGGCAGGCTCTACGACCCGGGGTTTTGCGAGGAGCATTCCGGCAGCGAGATCTCCTGCGCGAACACCGTGGACTGCTCGGTCCGTTCGTTGTGGCGCGCCGTGCAGCAGGTGATTGACCAGGTGTTGAGCAAGACCACGCTGAAGGATCTGCTCTCTAATGAGCAGGAGATGACGTCGTTGGCCGGACACCTGGTGAAAGTGACTCCCGTGCCGGTGAGGCCGGCGGCCATGCCCGTCCACATCAACGAATAGGAATCCCGTGAGGGCTTCCGGCAGTTGCTCCCGGGCGCTTCCCCATCTTTCAAATCCACCCTTTTCTGAGGATAACAACTGATGACAGCAGACCTGATGCGGAGTCCTCTGGCTGACTACCACGTCTCGCAGGGCGCAACTCTGGCGGAATATCATGGCGCTACCGTTCCCGCCCGCTTCACCCATCCCGCTGAGGAGCACCAGGCGGTGCGCACGGCCGCGGGGCTTTTTGATTTTTCGTTCCGGGCAAAATTTTCGCTGGCGGGGCGGGACGCCTCAAAGTTCCTGCACCGCATCGTCTCAAACGACATCAAAAACGTGGCCGGCGGCCAGGGCACTTACGCGGCGCTGCTGAATCCCCAGGGACAGATTCTGGCTGACTTGCGCGTTTACGCCGCCCAGGATCGGCTTCTGGTGGATACGGACGCCGACCTGCGCACTAAAGCCATGGAGATTCTTCGCCGATACATTATCGGTGACCAGGTGCAGGTGGAACCGCTGGAGACCTTCGCCCTGGCTTTTGAGGGACCCAAGGCGGCAGGATTGCTGGAAAAGACCTTGCACGTGGATCTGCCCGCGATGAAAGAGTTCGAACACTTTGCCACAAACTACGCGGGGTTTCCGATCCGGGTGGTCCGCATCAGCAACACGGGCGAAGAAGGCTACGAGGTGTGGGTGGGTGCAAAAGGCATGATGGGCTTGTGGGGTGCGGCGTGCGGGCAGGCGCCGAGCTACGGCATGCTGCCCTGCGGAACTGAGGCCCTGGAATCATTGCGGATCGAGGCCGGCATTCCCCGCTACGGTTCAGAACTGGGCGAGGATACTCTGCCGCTCGAAGCCAATTTGATGAACGCCCTCAGTTTCAACAAGGGCTGCTACATCGGCCAGGAAATCGTGGAGCGGGCCAGAAGCCGCGGCAGTGTCAACTGGAAACTGGCCGGGGTGTCCATCGAAAGCGCCCAGCCTCCTGCCAGCGGCGAGAAATTGACTCTCGACGGAAAAGAGGTCGGCGAGGTCACCAGCGCCTGCGTTTCGCCCACGCTGCAAAAAACCATTGCTCTTGCCTATCTTCGCAAGGAACACCTGGAGGCAGGCACCCGGTTCCAGACGGCCTCCGGCGAGGCGGCGGAAGTGGCCACCCTGCCGTTCTACCACCGCGCGGCTCCAGCCCGCGGGGAATAAACTCCCATGCCCATTGAGCGCTCAACAACCTCGTGCGGCTTCTCCATCATGGAACTGATGATCGTGGTCACGATCCTGCTGATCCTTGCGGCCATTGAGATTCCCAATCTGCTGCGGGCGCGCATGGCCGCAAACCAGGCGGCGGCGGTGTCGAATCTGAAAACCATCGAGGCGGCGGAAATCACCTACTCCGTCACCTACAATCACGGTTACACCTCCAATCTCGCCGAACTTGGCGCTTCCGGACAGTCTGCTTCAAGCCAGGCGTCAGCCTTGATCGACGGCATGTTGTCTCACGGCGAGAAAGGTGGTTATTCCTACCTTTACATTCCGGGGCCCGTGGTCGGCGGCAAGGTTGAAACTTACACGCTGAAAGCGGTTCCCTCCATACCCTGCACGACCGGCGATCAGTACTATTCGATTGAGCCCTCCAACCAGGGTTCGGTCCTCGCCCAGAATTTCCAGAAGGTCGTCCAGGAGGACTTTTTTGCGCAGGTCCTGAAAGGTTCGATGGGACACGGACAAACAGACTGCTCCCAGTAGGCCGCAATTCGCATTTCAGCATTCAAAGGATGGGGTGGGAACAGCCCCCCTCAGCGCGCGCTTCGAAACCACTCTGAGCCTCTTCCTGCCACTCATGGTCCGGCCTTATCCTGACGATTCGAATACTAACGGGCGGAGCGTACGATGAACCCGGCTCCGCAGGGATAGATCAGGGATGGCATTCATGAATGACTCCCGGAAGCGCAGGTCTGACCGGCTGATGGTCAGTATCCCGGTGCGCGTTTCGGGCGTCACCGAAACAGGAGAGGCCTTTGAACGCTCCGGACAGGCGGTTGAAGTCAACCGGTTTGGCGCTCATATCCAGATGGAAAAGCCGGTCCAGGCGTCCCCAAATGTCCTGCTGACCAACCTGAAAAACAATTTGCGCGGCGAGTTCCGGATCGTCAAGGTCATGGAGAGCTCCCCGGCGGGGATAACGGCCTTAGGCGTCGAAGCCCTGGGGAATTATCCCACTTTCTGGGGGATCGACTTCCCGGCGCGGCCCAGGAAGCCCAGTGAATCGCGCGGCCTTCTGGAATGCCAGCAATGCCATTCTGCAACCCTGCATCCCCTGATTCTGGATGAGATTGAATTGCTGGAGTCCGGTGGAACGGTGCGAAAGCCGTGCGCATCCTGCGGCGCCAAAACCGAGTGGAAATTTGCGATGGAAGGCGGGCCTGCCACTCTCCCGGAAGAAGACCCGGATCCTGGCGATGACCAGGATGCGAGGACGCAGCCGGGCACGCGCACCGTCCTCATGCAGCGGCCGGTATCCATCCGGACCGCCACGGGCGAAGTTGAAACCGTGCAGACCGAGAACCTCTCAAAGGACGAAATCCGCTGCTCCAGCGAGAAGAGTTATGAGGTCAACCAGGTGGTCACGCTGGAGTGGGAAAACTCCGGCACGGGCAAAAGGCTTCAGGTGCAGGGACGCATCCGCAGGCGCCAGAGCATTGCGGGAAGCCGCCGCGTCGTTTACAGCATCCGGTATGCGGAAACACCCGCCGTCCTGCCTGCGGCACAACCCAAATCAATCCGAAAGCTCTATGCCGCCATGACCGTCCTGGTGGCCGCCGCCTCGGTCCTGCTGGTGATCAACGTTCGGGGACTTATTTTCAGCCTGACCGTTCCCTCCGGGTCCGTGGCCCGTCGGGTCGCTTACCTGGGCGCCATTCTTCTCCTGGTCTCACTGGCGCACAAAGCCTGGAAAACCATCCTGGCCCGCGAGCCTGAAAACCGGCAGATGATCAGGAAACGGCACCGGGTTATCGCCTGGCTGGTGGCGATTGTTTTTCTGGGATCACTGGGGATGGGGACCCTGAACGGCGTTGCCAGCCGGCACCAGCGTCAGCAGACATTGAAGGTCCTCCACGACCTTGCCATGGCCCGCATCTTTGAAAGCAATATTGATTCCGCCGAGAACCGCCTGATGGACAGTCCGGAAAACTACGCCGACGTCTGCGCGACCCTGGCGCTGCTGGCCGGAAAGTGGCAAACGCACCTGGATGCACTCTCGGCCGATACGCTGGAACTCTACCGCACTCAGTTGTGGCAGAGTGCAAAATCCCGCGAAGAGATGAAGGCCCTTGAGGAGGTCCTCGCGCTCGACCGCCGGAAGCTGAAAGTGGTTGAGGAACAGATCGCCCTCAGGGCCGAAGCAGAAACCGTCAGTCCCGACGGAAAGCAGGCTTTCTGGCAATCCAACTTCCCACCCCTGCGCCAGAAAATCGTCGATCTGGACGCGCAGAAAAACCAGGTGGTCAAAACCCTCATGGCAAAAAAGTGATCACGGCTTCTGTGGGATAGGACGAGTTTTGGCGCCCTTCGCTCGCACATGGTTCGAAACTGCATGACGTGCCCTCGGCGGGTCACAACGGAGGGAACGAAATCTAATTCCATTGACATTTCGCCTTTTATTCGCCTATAATGACTGGGCTCAATGGGCACAATTCCAATCAGGAGGATTCCATGACCATCAGTGAAGCGCTTTTATCCGAGTTGGATCAGGAAATGGAAAAAACCCGCAAGACACTCGAGCGGGTTCCGGCCGGCAAGGGCGACTACGCCCCGCATGAGAAATCGATGCCGATGGGCAAGCTGGCGGCTCATGTGGCCCAGTTGACGAGCTTCGGCATCTCGGTGCTGACCACGCCAGAACTGAACTTTTCCTCGGACACCTACAAGCCTCTGCCCTTTGAATCCGCTGAGCAGCTGGTCAAGGTGCTGGACGAGGAGGCCGCCAAAGTTCGCGCGGCGCTGGCCGGAACCACCGACGAAGCGTGGCAGCAGAACTGGAAGCTGTCATTCGAGGGCAAGACGGTTTTTGAATCGTCACGCTTTCTTGCTTACCGCAGCATGTTTCTGAACCACGTGGTTCACCACCGTGCGCAGCTCGGCGTCTACCTGCGCCTGAACGGCATTCCCGTGCCAGGCCTCTATGGACCGTCGGCCGACGAGCCGTTTACGGGATAAGAAAAGCCGGCAGCGGCCAACCCATCGTTGCGGGCAGCCACGAATCCGGCGCCTACCGAACATTTGCTATCAGCAGCGCTCAGGGAGTCTTCTTCTCCGCAGCGCGTTTGAGCTTCATTTCAGACTCGCCCCACGGTCCCTCGACTTTCAGGTCAATGGTGTCGCCGGAAATGGTGCCTTGGTGGTCGATGTCGTTGTCGTTGAAGTGCGTTTTAAAAGACAGGTGGTCTCCGTTCACCTTGCCGTCGCTGATGGGATTTTCGCCGTTGGGTGTTTCCACCGTGCCGGTCAGCTTGCTGCCTTCAACATGGAAGTTGAAGACCAGTTGGAAGTCGCCATTGGGGCCGCTGACTGTGCCTTCCCAGCGGCCGTTCAGATCGGCGGCCAGGCAGACCGCCGCAGAGAGCAAAATCAGGATTCCCGCCGTCATGACGTGCCGAATCATGGTTGGTCTCCTTATAAAATTTTCCCGGGATTTATCTGGCTGGCAGCGAGCATACCTCAGGCCAGAAGCGGAGTCAACGCGGCTGATGCTTCCAGCGGTCAGACTGGCGCAGCAAAGCCCGCCATCAATACAGTTGAAATGGGCCGGAAGCCTCGATCCGTACAATAGTGAATACAATACGCCGCTGGTTGATCTGGAGATTTAAGAAGGACGGCTTGACATTCGAAACCATTCGCATATATAAGGGGAAACCGAAAAAGCGAAATTGCAATTCCGGGTGAAACATCAGGTGGAAAGAAAAGGACATCCCTCACGGCGCACTTTCCTGCAAACAGCTTTCGGAGCCCTGGCGCTGGAGGAAGCCTTTTCGGCCTACGGTGAAGGCTCCGGTCAAACGTCCCGCCCCTCGCCCAATGTGACTCGTCTGAGCGCGCTGCCCGAGTTTCTCAGGCCTGATCCTTTTGGCGGCATTGTCGCGCCCGATCAGGCAGGCGCAGAGCAGAATGCAGAAGTCGCAAAATGGCGGCACGCGGTTGAAATCCAGGCAGCGCGCGGGGGTTACGCATCCTTCCATCTGGTCGCCGAAGTTCCGCAAGGCCGCCGCTACGAGCTGCGCCTGTCTCTGGACCACCCTGACAGCGGAATCAAAATTGACGCCTACCGCGAATGGCATCACTTCGTCGATTCGCGCAGCCACTACTATCCCGACGCTCTCGTCCCGATAACTCTGCCATACAGCGCTACCCTTCCTGACCCGGACAACCGGATCGAGAAGCAGACCGCCGCGGCCTTCTGGATTGACGTGTGGGTTCCAGCCGGCATCCCTCCGGGAGTGTACCGGGCGAAGGCTGTTCTGTCTGACGGCCATTCACGCCACAGCTTGCCGATTCGGATCAAAGTCCTTCCGGTAACGATTCCCAGGGAAGACGCCTTGTCGATTGACCACAACACTTACAGCGCGGGCTGGGTCAGCCAATCTTTCCCGCGCCTGGCCAAACGGGTGGGCCGCTCTTTCTGCAAGAGCGATGAACTGTTCCGCATGCTGCAGGCCTACCATCGCATTTTCTACGAACATCGCGGGACGTTCCACGACCTCGGTTACGGCCACGCCGGCGGGGAAGATCCCGGCTTTGCGCCGGTGCTCGAAGGCTCCGGGCGGTCAAAGCACATTGCCTCCTGGGAACTGTTTGACCGACATTACGGCCCGCTGTTCGATGGCTCGGCATTCGCCGGCACGCGCCGCGGCCCGCGCCCCATCCCTTCGGTCTACCTGCCCATCAATCCCAACTGGCCGGCTTCCTATCTGTGGTGGGGAGAGCCCGGCTATGAAGCCGAGTTCGTCAACGTCGTCTCCGCCATGGAAAAGCATTTCCGCGAGAAGGGCTGGACCCACACGCGGTTTGAAGTCTTCTTCAACCACAAGAAGCGCTATCGGGGTTTTTCCTGGGACGGCGATGAGACGGTTGACCCTGAGGAAGTGCACTACTTCTTCGAATACGGCCGGCTGCTGAAAAAGGCGCTGCCGGCAGGCTCGCCGGTTGATTTCGCTTTCCGCATGGACACAAGCTGGCGCATGGGTAGGGACTTGGAGCGGCTGAAAGACATCATCAAGTTCTGGGTCTGCAATGGCGAGATCATCAGTTGGTATCCACACCTGCCTGAACAGCTCAAGCAAAACGGCGACTCTGTGTGGTACTACACGCACCTGCCGCCCATCACCCGCCAGGCTTCCGCCATCACGTTCTGGCCGCTGCGGGGGTGGATTTACGGCGTGGAGGGCCTGGAGTACTGGCAGACGATTAGTGCCGGCAAGGACCCCTGGTTTCATTCCAACGGCGAAGGTCTCGCGGTGGTTTATTCCGGCGAGCGGTTTGGAATCGAGGGGCCCATACCGAGCGTGCGGCTGAAGATCCAGCGCAACGAGGCGCAGGACCTGGCGCTGCTCCGCCGGCTCGAGAGCCGCATCCCCCGTGACCAGCTGAAAGCCGAAGTCACCCGCCGCTATAACGGAACGCAGCCAGGCGACTGGTGGTTTCCACGCCCCGCCATGATGGAAGAATCCAGGTCCCATTGGAAAGGGAGTGGGATTCGGCTCGCGGCGGGCATCCCCATGGCCAGGCTTCGCTCGAAGATTCGGCCGGATTCGTGGCAGAGCGTGCGGGAATATCTCTGGTCGCTCGCCAGGGAGGAGAGATGAAGGGGCGCACCTTTAACAGCGCGGATTCTGCTTCAGGCAGCCAGGCTGAAAGCGCCACGACGCTGCCACGCGCCACGCTGGCCCGCGACCTTGACCAAATTGCTCGAACTGCCAGCGTCATGGTGGATGGCGACCTTTGCCAGCGAATTGTCGATGGCTACACGCTCCGCGAGCCGGAGTTTACGCAGGTCAAGAAAACGCTGATTCGCCTTTCGCGTCTGATTTCACATCCTTGTGACGTGAACCTTTGGATGCCGGTGGAGGGTGCGCCCGGCCAGATTCAAATCGTCATCCGCAATGAAAATGAGTTGAGCCAGTTCTGGGTTTTCGGAGCTCGCTCCCAGCCCATGTTTCCCCAGATGAGCGAGGTGTTGAAAACCGGCCGGCGCGTCACCGTAGAGGAGCGGCCGGAAATGGTTTCGGTGTTGGCGCCTGTCTATAACAGCCTGGGTGACATTGTGGGCCTGGTCGAAGTGGTCAGCAAGGAATCCTTTCCCTGCCGTTGCGCGCCGGGCGACTGAAGCGCACTCGGGGCACAAGCACGACAGCCACACAACGCTCTTTCCAAACCAAACCCTTCGGGAAAATCGCAGGCCCGACGGAAGGGCCTTTGCGCCAGACCGCCGGGGTGCAGGGTGCTTTCGCAAGATTACCCGCGCCAGCAGATCAGTTTCAGCTCGGTCATTTCCTCGATGGCGTAACGCGGCCCCTCACGACCCACCCCGCTCATTTTGGTGCCGCCGTAAGGCATCAGGTCAACCCGGAAGGCGGGAACGTCGTTCACCATCACGCCTCCCACATGCAGCTTCCGCGCCGCGTCAAAGGCCTTGCCGATGTCGCGCGTGCAGATGCCCGCCTGCAAGCCATACGCGCTGGCGTTGACGGCGTTGATTGCGTCATCGAGGCGCGAGTAGCGATGGAGAACCACGAGCGGTCCAAACGCTTCCTTGCAGCAGACGTCGTCGTCCGGCGGCACGTCTGTGAGGACGGCCGGCTCGATGATGGCGCCGCGGCGTGTTCCACCGGTCAGCAGGCGTGCCCCGCGCGCCACGGCCCGCTGGATCCAGCTTTCCACCCGTTCAGCCGCCGCCTCGCTGATCAGCGAAGCCATGTCGGTGCTTTCATCGAGCGGATGCCCGATCTTGAGCCCGCGCGCCGCGGCCACAAATCGCCCGGTAAAATCCTCGGCAATCGATTCGTGAACGTAGATGTTCTGGACGGAAATGCAGACCTGCCCCGCCAGCGCATATCCACCCAGGACGCAGCGGGGAAGCAGCAGGTCCAGGTCGCAATCCGGCTCGAGAATGACGGATGAGTTTGAGCCCATCTCGAGCGTCACCCGGCGCAGCCCGGCCGCGGCGCGGATTTCCTGGCCAACCTCGGGACTGCCCGTAAAGGTGATCATGGCAATGCGCGGATCATTCACAATCTGCCGCCCGGTTTCTTCTCCCGGTCCCGTCACCACGTTGTAGGCGCCGGCGGGCGCTCCCGCTTCAACGGCCAGCCGCGCCAGCCGCAGGGCGCTGAGCGGCGTGTTCTCAGAAGGCTTGTGAACCACGCTGTTGCCCGCGGCGAGCGCCGGGCCGATTTTGTGGAGCGCCAGGTTCAAGGGGAAATTGAACGGCGTGATGGCGGCAATCACGCCCAGCGGCTCGCGCACGGTCATCGCCCAGCGGCCTTTGCCCGTAGGAGCGGCTTCCATGGGAACCACTTCGCCTTGCAGGTGCCGTGCTGCATCTGCTGAAGCCGCCAGCGTCTGCTGCCCCCGCGCCACCTCGCCTCGGGCTTCCCGAATGGTTTTGCCGGTCTCAAGCGTCACCAGTCGCGCGAACTCTTCCGCATCGCGTTCCAGCAGGCTCCGCATGCGCCGCAGCAGCTCAGCGCGTTCATATTGGGTCATGGCAGCCATGGCTTCGGCGCCCTTCTGCGCTGCCGCAATGGCCCGATCGACGGTTGCTGCATCGGCGTCGTAAACTTCCCCTACCGGCGTGCCGTCGTAGGGAAGGCAGATGGTTCGCACCTGGGGCGTCCGAACCCAGTCGCTCCCTATCAGCATCGGAAAGCTCTGTTTTTCAATGGTTTCTTTTCCCATAACCATCTTTCCTTTCTGCCACTTGGGCCGTGGATATCTCCTCCACCTTGTCAGCAAGTGGATCGGTAGCGGCGATGCCTCGCAACAAGCTATCAGCACTATTTTGAACGAATACGGAGGGCATGGCCAGCACTTCAATTAGCAGTAGAACCGGGAAGGCAGGTTGGCCACACGGGCCCATATGAAAAACCCGGCGGGACGGCCATCAGACCCGAAGTTGTCCCAATTTGGAACAGTTCCAGGACCCGGCGGCCGGGCTCCCGGTTGCAGAACGGCCGCAATTCCGCTAAGATACGCTTCACGAGGAAAAATCCTGGTAAGGTGCTGCTAAGGCTAAGTGCAGCCATGAAAAAACGACGGGGTATAAGATCTGTTCCGTAAGCTCCTGACCTGGAAATCCCTGGCCGGATGAATTCCTGATTTGACACGATGATTACCCGTAAAATTGGCGACGTTTGCTGGTATGCGTATGACGCGGTCATACGGTCGTTTGTAAAGATCAGGATTAATCCCAACATCCTGAGCTTTACGGGCTTTGCCATCAACGTGGTCGCCGCTTATCTGTTTGCGTACGGCTATTTCCGCTGGGCGGGGGTGACCATCATCCTGGGCGGCGTGTTTGACCTGACGGACGGCCCGGTAGCCCGCCGGACGCGCCGGGTGACGCCTTTTGGGGGCTTTTTTGATTCGGTGCTCGACCGCTATTCCGACCTGTTTCTCCTGACCGGCCTGCTGGTGTATTACGGCCGGGTCAACCGCTTTATGTATGTAGTGGTGGTGGCGCTGGCCATGATCGGCTCCGTGATGACCAGCTATTCGAGGGCGCGGGCGGAGAACCTGATTCCGTCCTGCAAGGTAGGCTTCCTGGAGCGTCCCGAGCGTGTGGTGCTGATCATTATCGGGGCGCTTTTTAACCATATGGCGCCGGTGCTGTGGGTGATTGTGGCGCTTTCAAACCTGACGGTGATTCACCGCGTGATCCACACCTACCGTGAGGCCCGGCGGATGGAAACTGAAGCCCCTGTGGCTCCCCAGGAGGAAGAGCCATCCAGGAAACCCGTCACCCCCGTGACCCAGTCTTGACAGCAGCTTCGAGCGGCCGATAACATGGAACGGTTCAGGCCCCAGAGGGGTTGAAAAGGACCTGATTCCCTGCCTGCTGATGACACAACAGTCACAATTGACGGAAGCCGGACAAATGTTCCGGGACAACGAAATCCTCCTGACCGGGGGCAACGGGTTCCTGGGCAAAGTGATCCTGGCGATGCTGCTGGAACGCTTTCCGGACTTGAAACATCTCCACGTGCTGCTGCGGCCCGGCCAGGGCCTCTCCGCGGAGGAGCGCTTCAGGGCCCAGGTCATGGACTCACCCGTGATGGCCGCGCTGGTTGCGACGCGGGGTGAAAAATTTATCCGGGAAAAGGTCAGCATCTGGCCCGGCGAACTCAGCCGGCCCGACTGCGGGCTCGACGAGCAGGCGCTGAAGGTGATGGCAGCCAGGGTGAAGCTGATCATCAACTGTGCCGGCAAAGTGGAGTTTTTTCCGCCGGTTGAAGAATCGCTCCAGGCCAATGTGGACGGCGTGCAGAACGCTATCGCGCTGGCCAAACGCGCGGGCGCCCGGCTGCTGCACGTATCCACCTGCTTTGTTTCCGGCGAGGCCAACGGCCTGATTGAAGAAACGGAGCCCATCCTGGGCTTCTATCCGCACCGCAAGGGTCCCGAAGACAACGCCTTCGACGCTCTCAACGAGCTCGCTTATTGTCGCGAGCAGATCGGCCTGATCACGGAATCCGAAGGGGGCGAAGAAACAGAGAAGCCGCAGGCACGCTCCAGGGAAACAGCGCAGAAACTGGTTGCCCTGGGCAGGCGGCGGGCGGAACACTGGGGATGGGTCAACACCTATACCTATTCCAAAAGCCTGGGCGAACAGTTGATTGCCAGGGAGAAGGATCTGGACTGGTCCATCGTGCGCCCGGCCATTGTTGAAAGCGCTTTGCGGTTTCCTTTCCCCGGCTGGATTGAAGGCGGAAGGACTGCGGCCCCGCTGGTGCTGATGGCCATGAGCGGCCTGAAGCACTGGCCCGTGCGGCGCAACACGCCTCTGGAAGTGGTTCCCGTGGACCTGGTGGCGGCGGCGATCCTGGCGGTGGGCGCGCTGCTGCTGGACGGCCGCGCTGAAAATGTGTATCAGTTGGGGACGGCGGACATGAATCCCATCCGGCTGGGGCCGCTGGTGAATCTGCTGCGGCGGGAAGCGCAAAAAAGGGCGGACCGGAACGGCAAAGGAAGACTGCCCATCCGCATCGCCGCTTCCCGCGGGCGGGCGCGTTTTATCTCGGTTGAAGAAGCGCGGGCCAGGCGGCGGAGGCTGGAAAAGCGGATCGGCCGGGCGCAGGCCATCATTGACCGCATGCACAGCGCGGTGAAAAATGCCGGGCTTCCAGGAAGGAAATCGCTGGCGAGCTGGCAAAGCGCGCTGCGCACGCTGGGATTGCAGGCTCGGTTCCGCGAGCAGACGCTTGACCAGTACCTGCCGTTCATCCTGCACAACCGCTACGTCTTTGAATCCGAAAACATCCGGACCGCCTACCAGAAGATTTCCGAAAAGGATAAGATGCTGCTGCCCTGGGACCCGGAACGGATTCACTGGAAAAACTACTGGATTCACCATCAGATTGCGGGAATTGAGAGATGGGTCCAGCCCGAAGCCGTGAAGGAGTGGTCGTTTAAGATTTAAGGAATCCCGTACAGCAACTGCCATCGAAATGCCCACCACGCCTCGACAAATCGACGCGACGCAGCTTGAAGAACAGATGCTGCAGATTGTCCGCGAGCTTCTCACCGAACTCGGATCGCTGCGCGCGGCGGAAGCTGTGACGCTTCGCTCCTCGCTGGAGCGCGACCTGGGCCTGGGAAGCCTGGAGATGGTGGAACTGCTGGTGCGCACGGAAGCGCACTTCAACGTCCGGCTGCCCGACCGCATCGCCGAAGAAGCCGACACGCCCGCCGATTGGGTGCGCGCCGTGGCAGGCGGCGAAGAAGAAGCCCCTGCCGCCTCGCAGCGCTACACCATCCGGCAGCCCGGGCGCGTTGCCCCGCCGCCGCCGGAGTCCGCCCGCACGCTGATCGAAGTTTTGCGCAAGCATGCCGAGGTGGACCCGGACCGCGTCCAGGCGCACATGCTGGAAGGCAGTTCCGGAGAGGACATCAGCTACGGCAAACTGCTGGCCACAGCCTCCGACGTGGCGGCGGGGCTGGTTTCCGCGGGCCTGCGGCGGAATGAAACCGTGGCCATCATGCTGCCCACCTGTCCGCAATTTTTCTACGCTTTCTTTGGGGTCATGCTGGCCGGAGGAATCGCCGTTCCCATCTACCCTCCGGCGCGGCCCGACAAGATTGAGGAATACGTTCGCCGGCAGGTGGGCATTCTCCGCAATGCGGAAGTGCGGTTTCTGATCAGCTTTGAACCCGCCCGGAGGGTTTCCGAACTGTTGCGGCTCAACCTGCCCAGCATTCTGGGCGTGACCACCGTCGAGGACCTGGCAGCGAGCGGCGCGCGGCTGCAGCCCGGAGCCATTGAAGCGGCCGAGGCTGCTTTCATCCAGTACACCTCCGGCAGCACCGGCGAACCCAAGGGCGTGGTGCTCACGCAATCGAACCTGCTGGCCAACATTCGCGGCATCGGCTGGGCCGTGAACGTGCAACCCTCCGACATCGTGGTGAGCTGGCTGCCGCTTTATCATGACATGGGCCTGATCGGCTCATGGCTCTACAGCGTCTATTACGCGCTGCCCATCACCATCCTTTCGCCCCTGGCCTTTCTCAGCCGGCCGGAAAGGTGGCTGTGGGCGCTGCACGACTCCGGCGGCACGCTCTGCCCCGCCCCGAATTTCTCCTACGAGCTGTGCTCGCGCAAGATTCCGGATAGCGCGCTTGAAGGCCTTGACCTGAGCGCCTGGCGCGTGGCCATCAACGCCGGCGAGGCCGTATTGCCCGGCACCCTGGAACGCTTTGAAAAGCGATTCAAGCCGTACGGATTCCGGGCTGAAAGTTTTGTGCCGTGTTACGGCCTGGCCGAATCCTCCGTGGCCCTGGCCTTTCCGCCCCTCAACCGCCGCCCGGTGATCGACCGCATCCGCCGCGACATTTTCGAGTCTGAGGGCAAGGCCGTCCCCGCTGAGCCGGAAGACTCCAGCGCTCTGCGCTTTGTGGCCAACGGCAAAGCCTTGCCGGGACACGAAATCAAAGTGATCGATCCCGATGGCAACCCGCTTGGTGAGCGCATCCAGGGCAAAGTGCTTTTCCGCGGTCCGTCAAAAACCGCGGGATACTTCCGCAATCCCAAAGCGACGGCGGCCGTCACCACCGAAGACGGCTGGATGGATTCGGGCGATCTCGGCTACTGGGGCGGTGGTGAAATCCACATCACGGGCCGCGCCAAGGACCTGATCATCAAGTCCGGGCGCAACATCGTCCCGCAGGAAGTGGAACTGGCCGCGGCGGAAGTTCCGGAAGTGCGGCGGGGCTGCGTGGCGGCCTTTGGCAGGCGCGATCCCGAACTCGGCACCGAGCAACTGGTGGTGGTGGCGGAAACCCGCGTGGCCAACAAGGAAGACCTCGACCGCATTGAGGCGGAAGTCATTGAGCGCGTCGGTCTGGCGATCGGCATTCCGCCCGACAAGGTGGAACTGGTGGCGCCGCAGAGCATTCCCAAAACTTCCAGCGGCAAGATCCGGCGCAATGAGACCCGGCTACTCTTTGAACGCGGCGAGCTCTCGCTCAACCGCCGGCCGCCCTGGATGCAGATTTTGCGGCTCTGGTGGGAAAACCTGGGCGCCTGGCTCCGGCTTGGATTGACGCGCGCGGGACGAGGGCTCTTCCGCAAGTCTTCACAGATGCTGCTTTCTGTTGTGGCGGTTTCCGGCGGCCTCCTGGCGCGGGCCATTCCCGGCCGGGACGCCGGGGGTGCGATAGTTGCCTTTTCGTCGAGAGTTCTGTTGAAACTGCTCGGCCACAAGATCAGCTTTGAAAAAAGCGAACGGATTGAATTGGGACGCCCGGCCATCCTGATGGCCAACCGCGCCGGCATCGTCGATGCTCTGGCTCTGGCCGCGATCCTTCCCATGCCTGTGCGTTTCTCAGACATGGGGGCGCTCGATTCCCTCCCCGGCGCGTTAGGGTACCTGCTTCGACCGCTGGTGCTTCCGCCGTTGCGCGAGCCCGCTCTTCCTCCCGGAGGCACGCTGCGCCAGCGCATTCGCCGGGGCCTGGAGGACGGCCTTTCGGTGATGGTGCTTTCTGAAGCGCCGGCCACCGTCCCGGCCCATCTCAGCCGTTACCGCCTGGACGCTCTGGACGCGGCAGTGCAGACCGGCCATCCGATTTATCCTCTCGGGGTCCGCGGAACTTCCTCTATACTGTCCAGAGGCGAGCGGATGCCAGGGCGTGGAGAAGCAAAGATTACGGTGGGCGAGCCCATTTACATCCAGATCAACGATGTGCGCGAGCTGGCGGCGCTGCGGGAGCAGGTCCGGGAAGCGATTGCGAAGCTCTGCTCCTGAGAGCGTAGCGCCGGCATCTTGCCGGCCCTGAAAAGATGCCGCCGGGACGGCGGCGCTACAAAAACTATGCCTGCAACAACAATGGGAATTGTCGTCCGGTTTATTGTATGTTTTCTGCTGGGGTCCATACCGTTTGCGGTGCTGGCCATGTTGGGAAGCGGCATCGACATCCGCACGGTGGGGTCCGGAAATCCCGGCTTCAACAACGTCCTGCGCGTGAACAAGTGGCGCGCGGTGCTGACCCTGATCGGCGACATGGGCAAAGGCTATTTTGCCGTGTGGCTGGCCAGCCACGGAACTCATGCTGCGGCGCTGGGCTGGCTGTTCGGCTTTGGAGCGATTCTGGGACATTGCTACTCGCCGTTTTTGAAGTTCAACGGCGGCAAGGGCATTGCAACCTCGGCGGGCGTGATGCTGCAAATTTATCCCTTGTGGGCCGGGGTGGCCATGGCTTATTTTGTGGCGATGCGCGTGGCCGGCAGCAGGCTGAAGTGGCCGGAGGCGGGCGCCATGGCTTCCATGACCACGTGGATGTTGTTTGCCATCCTGATGCTGGTCTTCGTCAGCCCGCAGGATGCGGTGTACGCCGCCTTGCTGACCCTGTTCCTCGGCTGGAGGCACAGGAAGAATTTCCAGAACCTCATGGCCCGGCGCAGCGCCTGAGGGCGAAGCGCTCACGAAGCTTTTTAGTATTCAGGCACGGTCACAGATTGAATCCATAACGATTCCCGAACCATGAGCGCAAACGAACGGCTGGCTTTTTACGATTTCGACGGAACCCTGACGTCGGGCAACATCGTTCGCAGGTATGCTTACTTCACCCTGCACCAGCCGTCGAGATCGCGGGCGGTGTTGAAATTCTCCAAGCTGCTGCTGAGCATCCCTTCCTGGCTGGCCATGGAATTCCGCTCGCGGCGGCGCTTCAACGAAGTGTTCTTTCGCGAGTATCGCGGAATGCGCGAGCAGGTGCTGCGGGCCCAGTCGCGGCAGCTTTTCGATGAGGAAATTCTGCCGTCCATTTATCCGGACACGCAGGTGCTGCTGGAAGAGGATCGCCGGCAGGGATTTCTTCCGGTGCTGGTGTCCGGCGAACTGGATGTTGCTCTGGACGAGGTCATCCGGTACCTTGGTTTTCAATCGGTGATCTGCAACCGCCTGGTTTTTCAGGACGGAGTTGCCACCGGAGAAGTGGAAGCTCCGCTGATTGCAGAGGATGAGAAAGTCCGTGCCATGGAAGACCTGTGCCGGCAGTTCGGCACTGAGATGAAGCAGTGCAAGGCTTACTCGGACAGCTTCTCGGATCTGCCCATGCTGGAAGCTGTGGGAGTGCCGGCCGCTGTCAATCCTGACCGGCGGCTCAAGCGGGTTGCCCGGGAGCGCGGCTGGACCATTCTGGATTTGAAAAGAGGCATCGATGTCAAACGACGCCGGGAACCATCACCCGGCGGGGCAGCCGGCGTTTGAGTTCGGCGATCCCACACCCAATGCCGTAGGACGCAACGCGCTCGTTTCGCACGAGGGGTGCGTCGTCGAACTCGAGGGCCGCTCGGCTGAGCGGCTGATGTGGTATGGCGAGGACCTGCTCTCAGTGAAGATGCCGGCGGGCACCCGGGTCGTCTATCCCAATCCCACCATTGCCGGCCTCAAGGACCGCGACGCCGCCATTCGCTATGCCATTGACCATCCCGAGCAGATGGAGCCTCTCTCCGACCTGCTGCGCCCGGGCATGAAGGTCACCATCGCCATTGATGACATTTCCCTGCCCCTGCCGAAAATGAAGCGGCCCGACATCCGCGAATCCATCCTCACCATTGTCCTGAAACTGCTGGCCGAGAAGGGCGTCGAGGATTTCCACATCATCGTCGCCACCTCCTACCACCGGCGCATGACCGCCGCGGAGATCCGCCACGCGGTGGGCAACCACGTTTTCTCCAACTACTACCCCGACCGCCTCTACAATCACGACGGCGATGCCCCGGACGGCATGGTGGAACTGGGAACCACCGAGCTCGGCGAGCGGGTCCGCATCAACCGCCGGGCGGCGGAATCCGATCTTCTGATTTACGCCAACATCAATCTGGTTCCCATGGACGGCGGAAGCAAGTCCGTCAGCGTGGGACTGTGCGACTACGCCACGCTGCAGGCCCACCACACGCCGCAGACCATCCTGGCCAGCGATTCCTACTTTGACCACACGCG
The DNA here is from genome assembly GCA_963731705.1 of uncultured Acidobacteriota bacterium. Taxonomy (GTDB): domain Bacteria; phylum Acidobacteriota; class Terriglobia; order UBA7540; family UBA7540; genus SCRD01. Next base: position 109,187 of record CAVSWQ010000044.1, on the reverse strand, counting down.
GTCCGCCATGAGTCACTCCTGCGACCGCATGATGGAAGTGGTCAACCGCCACCTGAAGGTCTTCCACATTGAGACGGTGCTCAACAACCGCATGTTCGAGCCCGCCATGGCCTTCTTCACCAAGAATGAAGACCAGTGGACAGGCGTCGACCGTGCCATGTTTGAGGCCACGCGCAAAGGTCTGGGAATGCTTCCGCGCGCCGCCAGGAGAAAGGTCCTGTTTGCGATTCCGGCGCCCTACCAGATGATCGCCGTCCATGCCGGCGCCACGCTGCCCGTCCACGCCAAAACCCTGGCCTACTGCTACGCGCAGTATTGCACGCCGCTTGAAGGCCAGTCAGACGTGGTGGTTTACGGCATTCCGTTTATTTCGCCCTACAACGTGAACTCGATTCTGAACCCCCTGCTGGTGCAGGTGATGGCGCTGGGATACTTCCACAACATGTACCGCGGCATGCCGGTGGTGAAGAAGAACGGCGTGCTCATCATCACCCATCCGCTCTACAATGAATTTGATCCGCTGCACCATCCTTCTTACATCGAGTTCTTCAACCGGATTTTGACCGAAACTCGCGACTCAGCGGAGTTGCAGCGGAAGTACGAAGGACAATTTGCGCACGACCCGGAGTACATCCGCATGTACCGCACCGGCAACGCCTATCACGGCGTGCACCCGTTCTATATGTGGTACTGGGGCGAAAACGGACGCGCCCACACCGGCAAGGTAATCGTGGTGGGAGCCGAATCCAGACGGGCGGCGCAAATCATGGGCTGGGAAACCGCCCAGAACATGAAAGAGGCCCTTGAAATGGCCCAGACCCACGTGGGCCGCAAGCCCAGCGTCACCATGATGCACTTTGCCCCCATCCTGATGGCGGACGTCAAGGGAACGCCCGAGAGCATTTGATGGCAATGAAAACCGTTCTGATTACCGGCGCCACCGGCTTTCTTGGAAAGCACCTGGTGGAGCATCTGAAGGCCGAAGCGGACACCACACGAATCCGTGTGCTTTGCCGCGGGCTTTCCCCCTGGGAGCAGGACCGGGCGCTGGAAGTAGTCCACGGCAACATCGTGAATCGCCAGCAGGTGGAGCAGGCGGTGGAGGGCGTATCGGAAATCTACCACCTGGCGGGCGTTGTTTCGCGCGACTCGAAGGACCAGGACCTTCTCTACACAACGCATATTGAAGGCACCCGCAACGTCTGCGAGGCGGCGTTGAAACACAAGGTGGAAAAGCTGGTGGCGGTGTCCAGTTCGGGCACCGTTGCCGTCGGCACAACTCCTGAAATCCACGACGAAACCTCCGGCTACAAGAACGAGGTGGTCGGTGAGTGGCCGTACTACCTGAGCAAGATTTTTGCCGAGAAACTGGCGCTCGATTACCACCCCCGCACCGGATTGAACGTGGTGGTCGTCAACCCCAGCCTGCTGCTGGGCATCGGCGACGACCGCAATTCCTCCACGCGCGATGTGGCGCTTTTTCTTCAGGGCGAGATCAAGGTGATCCCCAAAGGCGGGCTGAATTTTGTGGACGTCCGCGACGTCGCCCACGGCCTGACGCTGGCCATGCAATCCGGCAAACCCGGCGAGCGCTACCTGATGGGCAACGTCAACTGGACTTTCCGCCAGTTGATTGAAAAGGTGGCGGAAATCTCCGGCAAAGCCCCGCCCACCATGGAGCCGCCCTTTGAGGTTTCGTTGTGGGGGGCGCGCGCCTTGCGCGTCATCTACCCGCTGCTGGGAAAGAAAGCCGAGCTCGACGACGCCTCCGTCAAGATGTCGGCCTGCTACTGGTATTGCGATTCCACCAAGGCGCGTACCGAACTCAAATTCGAAACGCGCGATCCGCTTGAAACGCTCCGCGAAACCGTTGAGGACGTCCACCTGCGGCTGTACCGAAACGGCCAGCTTCCTCCTTCCGTATGAGCAAGCCGGGCAAAATTGCCGTCGTCGTCAATCCGCATTCCGGCGGAGGAAAGACCGCCCGCCGGTGGCCGCAACTCGCCCAACTGCTCGAAAGCCGCCTGGGCCGCGTGGAGGCCCGCTTTACCACCGGGCCTGGCACTGGGATCGCCATTGCCCACGCCCTGCTGCGCGAAGGCTTCGACCTGATTGTCGCGGTCGGCGGCGATGGGACCATCAATGAAGTCGCCAACGGGTTCTTTGACCAGGACCGCCTGGTCCGGCCGGAGGCAACGCTCGGAATCCTCCCGCTCGGCACCGGCGGTGACTTCCGCCGTACCCTGGAGATTCCCACCTCGACCCTCGAAGCCTTGGAAGTGCTGGCCGCGGGGCATGAGGCCCTGATTGATGTGGGCAAAGCCAGCTTCCTCACCGGCAGCGGCGGGCAATCCAGCCGCTATTTCGTCAACCTGGTCAGTTTTGGAATGGGTGGGCACGTGGCCGCGCAGTCCAGGAATTTCATGGGCCGGTTCGGCGGAAGAGCAGCTTTCTTCTGGGCGACCGTCAAAACTTTTCTCAGCTACCGCGGCCGGCAGGTGAGCCTCTCTCTGGACGGAAGTTCAACCCGCCTGCCCTTCTTTGTCGCCAATGTGGCCATCGGTAACGGCCAGTTCCACGGCGGGGGCATGAGGCCCTGCCCGGCGGCTGTCCCCGACGATGGCGTTTTCGACGTGACGGTGATCCACTACGCTGGAGCTTTGAAGCTGCTCAGCAGCATCTCCGTGCTCTATTCCGGCAAGGTCCATTCGCACCCCGATGTTCGCCACTTCCAGGCCGCTCGCATTCTTGCCGAGTCCGCAAGCGCAACTGAAATTGAAATCGACGGAGAGCCGCTGGGAACCCTGCCGCTGGAAATCACACTTCTGCCGCGGCAGCTTCGTGTTCTGGTCCCGGCCTCAAGCGCTTTGTTGGGAAAATAGAGTTTGAATAATTAAGAAGGAACAACGATTCCACAAAAAAATAGCCTGGGTTGCTTTCGCAACCCAGGCTGAGTCCCGAGTGCCGTGGGGAGGGGGACGCTGGCCTCGGGTCATCCGTCGTTTCCCTTACTCATCGTGGTGGTGCCGGTTCCTTCTGCCGAACGCTTTTTCCTTTTCGCGTTCGCGGCGCTTCACCCCAAGTGGGGAAACAATGCTAATTCCAATCTCTTCTCAGCCGCCTTGAACCAACCTCCCGGCGACTCTCAACGCATTTCCTTTATGCAAATGCTATTCCAATTTGCAAGCCAATCGACATCCGCCTTCCAAATCGACACCAAACACCGTTGACAGGATTTTGCAATCTGTCCACGTTTACGCATTCTACCGGGCGCGAAAACCTTCTCGCCTTGCGCAACGCCTGAGCTGCCAAAACCATTGCTATTACAATCCTTAATCACATTTTCCACAGCCGGTAACCAGCGGAAGATTTCCAGGATTCGGGAGCCCGTTTTGGAGGGCAAACTCTGCCCTCCCGCCCTTTTATAAATCAGTAGAATGTCCAAACAAAAATAGCCAAAAGAACTAGATTACTCATTAAGTAAGTATGCAATTTATACATGGCGGTGGAATATTTTGCACACTTGCGGCAGACCATTACGCAAAATTTACACCTGCTCTCCGCATGGCTTGGAAAGGACTGGCATCATGAGGTTGGAAGACTCAGTGAAAATCAGAAAATGGTCAGGCTGGCGGTCGTTAAAATCATATCATGCTCAAAATAAATAACTTATACAATACGCTCTCCCCGGATCCTATGGTGAGCCTTGCCGGGAGGAAATTTTTACCCTCAGCCGGCAAGCCTGAGGCCTGATTCAATAGAAATATGCAATTCAGCCATTCCGCTGGAAAATTGTTGCAGGGTTACCGGGCAGGAACCTCAATTTATGGTTTGGGAAGCGCGTCCGCAAAGACGAATCCGTCACGTTCCAGCACGGCGCCCCTCTCGACTGCGATCGGCGCCTGGAACATGGGACCCTCAAAAGCAAAGGTGTGGAACTCTCCATTCTCGCCGCAGGGATCAATCTCCGCCGGCAAATCGGCCAGCAGTTGGGCATCAAACAGGCGGCCGGCGAAAGAGGCGTCCAGCTTTTTCGGATCAACGCAGGTCAACAGGGCCCGCAGCCCGGCCTCCACCATCTCTCCGGCAAGCCGGCGGGTATCGAGCCCCCAAATCGGGAAAACCGGCATGATTCCAGTCCCGGCCAATTTCTCCTCGCGGTAGCGTCGGATATCTTCCAGGAAGAGGTCGCCAAAGATCATGTGGGTAATGCCCTCGTCGAGGGCCCGTTGCATGGCCGCGGCCATGGCCTCTTCATAGGCGGCGTTCGGGCAGGGATAGGGAATAGGAACGGTGACCAGCGGCAGGCCCGTGCTCTCCGCCTGCGCCTGCAGCAGCGATTCGCGGACCGCGTGCATGGCCACACGCTGGAATTCCGCGTTGACCGTGGTCAGCAACGCCTGCACGTCAAACTCGCCCTGCCGCCGGATGACTTCCAGTGACCAGGCGCTGTCCTTCCCGCTGCTCCACGACAGCCAAGCCTTCTTGAGCCCCATTTTGCCCCTCCTTGAACCCCCACCTTAACCGGAGACCCCTAAATGAGCAAGCTCCAATTGGTCCCGCATGCCCGAAATCATCTTTCATCCCCATTCCGCCGATGGAACGAATTGCAGGTCGAGACATCTCAGTAGTAAAGGGACAAATCAGTGGACTGACCCGGGGCCAAGATGGCGCCTCGGAGCAGTTTCCGAGTTTCACACTGCTTCCCTGCTGCGCAAGCCGCGCCAGACGCTTCCCAAGGTTCCACTTGACAATATATGCCGAGCCCAGTAAAATGACCGATCAGTCATTTTATTGTCCTGAGAGGTCATCCATGCCCGTTCTTGGCAAAACCCGCAAGGATGTCATCAAGGAGTTTCGCACCGCAGAGCTGCTGGAGGCTGCCCGCCGGGTATTCGCCAAGAAAGGCTTCCACGCCGCCACCGTCGATGACATCGCCGCCGCCGCCGGCGTCGCCAAGGGCACCGTTTATCTCTATTACCGCTCGAAGCAGGAAGTCTACTGGGCGGCGCTCGAGCACGGCATCACGGAGCTTCACAATGAGATTCAAACCCGGCTGGAGGCGGAAAAGTCGCCCGAAAACAAGGTTCGCGCCTTTATCGAGATCAAGATTCGTTACTTTGAGTTGAACCGGGATTTTTTCAGGATTTACTTTTCCGAACTTGGAAGCGGATTTTCCCACCCGGCCCAGATGCCAACGCAGTTTGAACAAATGTACCTCCAGCAGGCTCGGGTGCTGGAAGCCGCGCTCCAGCAGGGCATCCAGTCGAAGGCCATTCGCCAAATCCGCACGGATACAGCAGCCGTAGCCATCAGCGATCTCATTCGGGGCATCATCGTCCAGCGGCTGTTGGGCTGGTCGACGAAGGATGTCGAATCCGACGTCAATTTTGTTTTCGATCTTGTCTGGAGAGGAATCGCAGCGTGAAAATCAACGCACAGACCAGAACTCTTTTAATTGCCTCACTCTTTTTCGCCGGGACGTGGGCAGCCGCCCAATCCGGGCCGGCCATCAACAGTTACTCGGCCGGCGCCGGCGGGGCGGGACCGGCTGCAGCAGCCTCATCCGCGTCCATGCAGCAGGCGCCGGGACAGAATCCGTTCCTGGGCGGCGCTCCGCCGGGACCCGTTCAGCCTGGCGTGATGCAGCTTTCCCTGAACGAGGCCATCCGGCATGGCCTCAAATACAACCTGGGAATCCTCATGAGCGATCAGGCGACCCGGCAGGCTCGCGGGGCAAGGATCCGCGCGCTCAGCAAGCTGCTGCCGCAGATTTCCGCGGGAGCGTCGGAAACCAGCTTGCAGATCAACCTGAAAGCATACGGCTTCCCGGGGCTCCCGGGGCAGTCGCCGATTGTGGGGCCCTTCGGCGTGTTCGACGTCCGCGGATACGTCGACCAGCCCATTCTGGACCTTGAAGACCTTCATCAAGCGAGGGCCGCGTCTGACAACGTTAAGGCTGCTCGGTACACCTATCAGAACGCACGCGATCTGGTGGTGCTGGTTTCCGCCAATCTTTACCTGCAGGCTATATCGGGCTCCAGCCGCGTGGATGCCGCGAAGGCTGAAGTCAAAACCTCGCAGGCCATTTACGACCGCGCGGTCGATCTCAAGAAGGCCGGCATGGTGCCTGGAATCGACGTGCTCCGCAGCCAGGTGGAACTGCAGGCGCAGCAGCAGCGTTTGATCTATCTCGAGAACCAGTTCCAGACGGAGAAGCTGGACCTGGCCCGGGCCATCGGGCTGCCGATGGCGCAGGAGTTCCGGCTGACGGACCAGGTTCCCTATGCCCCGCCCCCGCCCATCACGCTCGATCAGGCGCTCACCCGCGCGCTGGCCACACGCGCCGATTACAAAAGCCTGCTGGCCCAGGTGCACGCAGCCGAGTCGCTGAAGAAAGCGGCGCGGAGCGAAGCGTTGCCCTCCCTGAACTTTCACGCCGACTACGGCGACATCGGTCCCAGTCCCGGAAATTCGCACGGCACCTACACGGTGGCAGCCAGCGTGAAGGTTCCGCTCTTCCAGGGCGGGAAGGTTCGCGGAGACGTGATGCAGGCGGACGCCGTGCTCAGGCAGCGCCAGTCGGAACTCAAAGACCTGCAGAACAATATCCAGTACCAGGTCCGAACGGCGCTTCTGAACCTGAAATCTTCGGAAGATCAGGTCCACGTCGCCACGAGCGCCCAGGACCTGGCCCATCAGCAATTGACGCAAGCCCGGGACCGCTTTGCCGCCGGAGTGGTGAACAGCCTTGAAGTGGTCCAGGCGCAGGAAGCGGTTGCCACGGCTGACGAAAATTACATTTCCAGCCTTTACCGGTACAACGTCGCCAAGGCCTCGCTGGCTCGCGCGCTGGGTCTCGCGGAAGAGACCTTCAGGCAGATGACGGGAGGAAGCAAGTAATGGCAGAACCCACGGAAAATGTGGAACTGAACGGCAAATATAATGGAGGCGCAGACGAGCCCGAACGGCGCCGGTCCTTTTTCCAGCTTCATCCGGGCGCCAAGTGGGCCCTGCTTGTGATCGGCCTGGGCCTGGTGGTGGGCGGAATATTCGTCTGGCGCCATTACTCCACGCGAGAGTCCACGGATGACGCACAGATCGATGGCGACATTTATCCCATCAGTTCGCGCATCAACGGCCATGTGGTCGCGGTTGAGGTTAAAAACAACGAGTTCGTCAAGAAAGGAACCGTTCTGGTTCGGATCGACCCGGCCGATTACCAGGTGGCGCTGGAGCACGCCCAGGCCAGCTACGCCACCGCGCTGGCAAGCGCCCAGGCGTCGCGCGCCGGCGTACCCATCACCTCGCTCAATTCCTCCAGCGGCATCTCGTCCGCCCAGGCGGGGGTTGAGCAGGCGCAGGCGGCCATCTCCGCCGCGGAAAAGCAATTTCTGGCAGCCCAGGCCCGGAGCCGGCAGGCGGAGGCGAATGAAACCCGGGCGAAGTCGGACCTGGCGCGGTACGCACAGCTCATCAAGAAAGACGAAGTCTCCCAGCAGCAGTACGACCACGCCATGCAGACCGCCCAGGCGGATGCCGCCGCCGTGGCGGCCGCGCAGTCAGCCGCTTCGGCCACTGAACAGCAGGTTTTGCAGGCGCGGGCCCTCCTGGCGCAGGCGCAGGCCGACCTTCGAGCCTCGGGGACCGGGCCGCAGCGCGTCCGGGTCAGCCGCGCCCAGGCGGACGCCGCCGAGGCCGCCGTCAAAACGGCCAAAGCCAACCTGGACCAGGCGCAACTGAACATGGACTACACCGTCGTTCGCGCGCCGGCGGACGGCGTTGTAGGCAAGAAGGCCGTGGAGGTGGGCCAGAACATCGGCATCGGCCAGGCCCTGATGGCGATTGTGCCGGTGGAGGGGCTTTACGTCACCGCCAATTACAAGGAGACCGAATTGAAGGACATGCGGCCCGGCGATCCCGCCACCATCCATGTGGACGCCTATGACCGGGATTACAAGGGCCACGTGCTGAACATTGCCGGCGCAACGGGCGAGAAATTCAGCCTGCTGCCCCCGGAAAACGCCACGGGCAACTACGTCAAGGTGGTGCAGCGGATTCCCGTCAAGATTGTTTTTGAACCCGGACAGGACAGCGAACGCGATCTTCGCATTGGCATGTCCGTGGAACCCACTGTGATTACCAGGAAATAGAGAGCTCACCATGTTTAATGTCATCACTATCAGCCGCGAATATGGCAGCGGCGGTGGAACCCTTGCAGAAACGCTGTCCCGCCGGCTGGGCTGGAAGCTGGTGAATGAGTCCCTGGTGGTTGAGGTTGCAAAGCGGGCCAAGGTCGACCCCGAAATTGCCGCCCGCTACGACGAGTGCGTCGACCCGTGGTTCCATCGCCTGGTCAAGGGCCTGTGGCAGGGCGGTTACGAAGGGCTCGCCACCCGGGTTGACACGCAGATGGTCGATTCCGAAGGCATGGCCAGACTGGCCGGAGAAGTCATTCGCGAGGCCGCCGGGATGGGACAGTGCGTGATTGTGGGGCGGGGCGGCCAGTGCATCCTGCGGCAACGGAATGATGTCTTCCACGTTTCCGTCTTTGGCCCTCACCCGCAAAAACTCCAGCGGATGCGCGACCGGCTGGCGCCGGGCACCGACGCCGAGCGCTTTATGGAGGAGACGGACCACCGCCGCGCCGCTTACATCCGCCGCTTCTACGGCGAGGACTGGAAAGATCGCAGGCTCTATCATCTGGTGATTTCTTCCGCCCTCGGGATCGAGACCGTAGCGGACACCATCGTCTGCGCCGCGGCGCTCACGCCGAAAGCTTCCTGACCATGGCAAAAGATTTCGAGCCGCCCAAGATCAATCCCTGGATCATCGCCGTCGCGGTGATGCTGAGCACTTTTATGGAAGTGCTCGACACCACGGTGGTCAACGTCTCTCTGCCGCACATCGCCGGCAGCATGTCGGCCTCGGTGGATGAAGCCACCTGGACGCTCACCTCCTACCTGGTGGCCAACGCCATCATTCTTCCCATGACCGGTTGGCTCTCCAACCACTTCGGGCGCAAGCGCATGCTGATGACCTCCGTCACGGGATTTACGGTGGCGTCATTCCTGTGCGGGCTGGCGCCCAACCTTCCGCTGCTGGTGATTTTCAGAATTATTCAGGGAGCCTGCGGAGGAGGACTCCAGCCCATCTCGCAGGCGGTGCTGCTGGAATCCTTCCCTCCCGAAGACCGCGGCAAGGCCATGGGCTTCTGGGGGCTGGGCATCGTGGTGGCGCCCATGCTGGGTCCGGTGCTGGGAGGCTGGCTGACTGACAGCTACAGCTGGCGCTGGGTGTTCTACATCAACATTCCGGTGGGCATCCTGGCGCTCATCATGACCCAGATGTTTGTTTTCGATCCGTCCTACATCAAGCGTGCGGTCGGCCGCATTGACTACTGGGGCATGGGAATGCTGGCGGTGGGCATCGGCGCGTTGCAGATCATTCTGGACAAGGGTCAGGAAAAAGACTGGTTTTCGTCCCACCTGATCACCCGGTTGGCCATCATCTCCTTCGTCGCGCTCGTCGTGTTCGTCATTTATGAGCTGGTGGTGGAGCACCCCGTGGTGGACCTGCGGGCGTTCAAGGAACGCACCTACAGCTCCGGCGTTTTTCTCATGACCGTCCTGGGCTTCGTCCTTTATGGCAGCCTGGTCATCCTGCCCATCTTTCTGCAGACCATTCTCGGCTATCCGGCGCTTCAGGCCGGCATCGCCATGTTTCCCAGAGGGCTGGGCTCTTTTATCGCCATGCCCTTTGTCGGCATCATTATGTCGCGCTTTGACCCGCGAAAGCTGCTGGTGATCGGCCTCATCGCCTGTTCGCTCTCCCTGGTGTTGTTGGGTACGTTGAACCTGAATGTGGGCTACTGGGAAATTTTCTGGGCGCAGTTCCTGCAGGGACTTTCCCTGGGATTCCTGTTTGTGCCGCTCACCACGGTCACCATGGACCCGATTCCGAATGAAAAAATGGGCAATGCCACCAGCATCTTCAACCTGATGCGCAACATCGGCGGCAGCATGGGCATCGCGCTCTCCACCACCATCGTGGCGCGCAGCTCGCAGCACTACACCAATTTTCTGGGACGCAACGTCACGCCCTACAGTTCGCAAACCCAGTCGATGTTTGAGGGACTTCGCGCCTTCTTTATGAGCTCCGGAGCGGACCCCACCACCGCAACCCAGCGCGCCTACGCCGCCATGTTCGGCATGGTGCAGCGCCAGGCCGCCATGATGTCGTTCAACCACACTTACCTGTTCCTCGCCATCCTCTTCGTCATCGTCATGCCCGCCGTCTTCCTGATGCGACGACCCAAAAGCCGCGGCCGTATGGCAGCACACTAGCGCGCCATCTGCCGACCGCCTTTGTGAATTTGATCACATGAGCCTGTGACGAAGGTTACAGAGCTTCACTCCAGATCGGTCTAGCGTAAGGGGGGTTGCTGTACGGTAGCTTTGCCCGTCGAACCCGGCGCCTGGTGAGGCGAAAGGCTGGCGCACGCCAACCAGTCGGCTTGCCCCGCCAAAGCCTGGCGTCAAGAGTGTGCGCGGAAGGAGGCACGATGCGAACCCACTTGGGCTGCACAGGAAGAATCGACCTTGGAAACCTTAGCCGGGAAACACAACGGCGCCTTGAGGAAGTGGATGCCACGTGGTTGGAGTTCTCGCCCGATCCGCCCTCGCTGGTGGTGCGGCATGTCCAGCCCGACGCCATTTCGCCTCCGCGCGAAATCGGTGGGGAGTTGCTGGAGTTCCTCACCCAGGTGTCTGACGTGGAGCGCCGGGCCTTTCCCGGGGGCGCGCTGTATTACCTGGATGACCAGACCGGACAGCATTTTCGGCTGCGGGTCTCAAGTGGGGGTGTCTTGACCGTTTCATGGGCGCACCCCAGCTATGAAGATGCCAGGAGCGTTCCATTCGAGGGCCAGGCCACGCCCGTGGTTTTTGAACCCTATCAATGCCTGAACGGCTCAGTGAGCCTGGCCGCGAAGCCCGGCGCGGCTGATGACATTCGCCAGACCATCGAGCGTCCGGCAGGCCTCTGTCCGCAAGGGGAATATGAACTCCGTCCCGATGGCGAAGCGCAGGTCCTCGAACTTCTCCAGGTGAACTCCAGCGTGGTGCCGTTGGTTGAAACCCTGCGCCAGGTGGCGGCGCCCGGTTCGCTCAACGGGCAGATTGACGTCAGCTCTTTCCGGGCCGGAGATCTGGAAGATTACTGCCGGTTTGTCTTCGAAAATGGAGAGATTCGGCTCCTCCGCCCATCGCTGTGGAGCGACACGCCAGACGACCGCGTGGAGGCGAAAGCCGCGTAGGGTTCGGGTTTAAGACTTTGGGTTGATGACGGGTGACTCGCGAATTGTGATTTGCAATTGCCTCCTGGATATTAGCGAACGGCGTCTGGCAATCACAAATCCGAAATCCCAAAACACTTAAGGGAGCGGAGTGTACCCATGATGGACTACGACTTCACCGAATATCAGGCTGCCATTCGCGACCTGGCCCGTGAGATTACCGACAAGGAAATCCGCCCGGTGTCGGCGGAATATGACCGGGAGGGCAAGTTCCCGTGGCCCATCGTGGAGGTGCTCGCCAAATCCGATCTGTTCCGGGTTTTCGTTGAAGACGAATTCGACGGGTTGAGCGACGGCACGCCCATCATGAACATGGTGATCGTGACGGAGGAACTCTCGAAGGCGTGCGGCGGCATCGCCCTCAGCTTTGCCGGCACGGCGCTGGGCACCATCCCCATCATCCTGTCCGGCAGCATCGAGCAGAAGCAGCGATGGCTCCCGGATATTGCGGCGGGAAAGAAACTCGCGGCCTTCGCGCTCACCGAGCCGCAGGCAGGTTCGGACGCGGCGGCGGTCCGCACCACGGCGCTCCGTGACGGCGACCATTACGTTTTGAATGGCACCAAGCAGTGGATCACCAATGGCGGCGAGGCCGAACTTTACAGCGTCATCGCGCTCACCAATCCCGCCAAAGGGCCGCGCGGCGCGTCGTGCATCGTGGTGGAAAAAGGCACTCCGGGATTCACCTTCGGCAAGAAGGAAGACAAGCTCGGCATTCGCGCCTCCGCCACCCGCGAGCTGATCTTCCAGGATTGCCGGGTGCCGGTGGAGAATTGCCTGGGACGTGAGGGCACAGGCTTTATCACCGCCATGAAGACTTTTGATGTGTCGCGGCCGGGCGTGGGGGCGCAGGCGCTGGGAATCGCTCAGGGGGCGCTGGATCTGGCCATCGAGTACGCCTGCACACGACGCCAGTTTGACGCGGCCATCAGTTCCTTCCAGGGCTTGCGCTTTCTGCTGGCCGACATGGCCATGAAAGTGGAGGCTGCGCGCGCCCTCGTTTACGCCACGGCGCGCCACATTGACAAGCAGCCCAAAGAACGGCCCACGCTTTACTCCGCCATGTCCAAGTGCTTTGCGTCGGATGTGGCCATGCAGGTCACCACCGACGCGGTGCAGGTCTTCGGCGGCTACGGCTACATGCGCGATTACCCGATTGAGAAATACATGCGCGACGCCAAGATCACCCAGATCTACGAAGGCACCAATCAAATTCAGCGGGAAGAAATGTCAAAGGTGCTCATCAGCAACTTCCACGGCCGCGCCTCCTCTTCCGCCTCCCGCGCGGCGTGAATCGACCTCGCCGCAACTGGTAGCCACAGCGGCTGGCGCGATCCCGCGAAAGGGCGCGGACATCTCATTCAGGGGGGCGCGGCTTCAGCCGCTCCATAAACGGCCGCCACAAAAAAATTAACGCGCCGGCGGCCGGGTGAGGTGTCTTTTGTTGCGCCGCTCTTCAGGGCGGCAGTTGTGACTACGGACTGCCTTCTGCTTTTTGCCTCCGGCCTTCCGCCTGCTCCCTACTTCCTACTTCCTTCTGCTGTCGTCACGCTTTCCGGACTTCGACAATTTGTACTTTGTGCTCAGGCGGGACCGGCAGCGTCACGCCACTTCTGATCTGGCTGTCGGAAAAAGTTCCGATGGAATCGCCTGTCATAACAGAATGGAGTTTAAATCTCCCAGCCGCATCATTGGGCATCTTTACGCTCACGTCGCGAGCTTTCGTTTCATTCTTGAAGATAACGATCATCCCCTCGCCCTCGCCGCTGAGCCGGGCGAAGCCGTCCCACGTCGTCGATTTCGGCTGCAACCAGTCGCCCAGCGGGAAAAATCCTTCGTTCAAGTTAATACTCCGGCGGAGGTTTTTGAACCATGCTATTTTCTCCGCGTACCACTCCACCTGGGAAGAACTGAGTTGGCGAAGATCACCCAGCAGCAGGGGCGCCGATCCGCAGGCGGTTGCAAACCGTTCTTCAATGCTCGGCGTCTCAGCCCTGAGGTTACCGATCAGCATGGTTTCAACGGGGATGGCCAGCGACCGGTGGTAGAGCAGGGTTCGCGCCTGGCGAGGCCCCGCCGAGGTTGCAGCAGCATCGTCCACATTGCTCAGCCAGTCCAGGTCTCCGGCATCGAGCAGACCGTAGTCGATGACGTGCTTCTGCCCCCAAAGCTCGAAGGTCAGGTCGAGCAGGACGTCGGGGTGGTCGCGATAGATGGATTCGGTCACATACTTCATGCCTTCATAAATGCGTCCCAGCGATTCCGCCCAGGTCTTGTGGTAGTGCCCGGAAGCAAAGCATCCTGGCCTCTCCCCATAGGCATTAAAGACCGTGGTGAGATCAATCTTGACGTAGGCCAGATGGTAGCGGGAAATCAGATCGCTGATCCTGCGCGCGGCGACTTCCCGATAGGGACTGGCCAGGCACATCACGGCACTCTGGCCGGCCATGGTGCCGCTCAATTTCGGCTGGCCGTTCTCATCACGGCAAACCCATTCCGGATGCTCCCGGTAAACTTTAGTTTTGGTGCTGATGGCGGCCAGCGGAACCCAGAGGCCCAGGCGCATCTTTTCCCTTTCAACCGCCCGCTGGATTTCATCCAGGCCGCCGGGAAAAGCCTGAAGGTTGATCTCGTTCTCTCCATATTCGGCCTGCCACCCGTCGTCAACGGTAAAGATATCAAGTCCCATGCGGCCGGCAGTCTTGATCAGCTCCATGGCAATGCTGCTGTTAATCCCGCGCCGGAACGGGTTCCAGGTGTTATAGATCCAGGGCGGCTGGTACGTTGCGCCTTTCCGCATCAGCACCTGCGAAGTGTAGCGGGGCATCACCCGGCGGGAATCCGTGGCGGGGCGGTCTTCAAGAAAGAAGGCGATGGACGACTTGGCGCTGGTCCAGGTTTCGCCCGGGCAACACGCCGCTCAAAAGGAAAAATGTCGGTGTCGAACATGACGCGCACGCTGCGGCCCCAGCCGTTCATCTCCGTCCGCTTCATCCATCCCGGGGCCTCATTCATCACCATGAATCCTTCCCGCGTGCGGGGATTCATCTGCAGGATGGCGGCGTCTTCAACCCGGCCCGTAAAGAAGATTTCACGCGGCTGGACACCGTAAAAAGCCCGCAGAATCTCCTCATCCGGCGGCGCCGACATCAGGTTCAAGGCTTCAAAAACCAGGTGTGAAAGCCTGATCGTCTGGCTTCCGCGATTGCTGATCGAAAGCCATTTGCGAACCACAGGATGACCGGCATACACGGCGTAGAAAACCGAAACATCAAGAGGCTTCTCCCTGCCCTTCAGCGCGATTTCCAGCACCTTGCCCGAAGGCTGCAGGTCCTTTACTTGAGACCCGCTCAGGGTGAAATGAGCCGACGGACCGCCCGTCGCGCCGCTGAAGTTTTCCGAATCCGCCTGGAACGTGAACTCGGCGCCCGGATGGGTTCCTGACTCGTCTTTCATCAGGAAGTCCGTTCCGCTCACCTTATGCCGAAAAGTCGCGGTATAGAGTCCGCGCGCCGGCGAAAATTTGAGCGTGCGCTCAACCAGCCCGTTCCCAATCGCCCACGACTTTGTCTCTCCCGAAGCTTCCGCGCGGACATAGGCAGGTGCTGTGAAGTTCTCCGCCGGAAATCTTGCATCGGCATCGCCAACTGCGCTGGACGCTTGATCGCGTTCGCCGGGGCCGTCCGCCGATTTGAATCCCCTGCCCGGCACAGCCAGACCAAGCGCCGCCGTCCCTCGAACCAGAAAGCTTCTCCTGTTCATCACAGACCTCGCCACATGAAATATGTACTTTTAATGGGCACACAAACTCCATGCTGCTCATCCTGACCCGCCGGAGAGTTTATACCACTTTCAGTGGGTGATTATTGAGGATTGCATAATACAGTGACGAGCCTTCGTAGCGCCGGCATCTTGCCGGCCTTGAAAATTGCGGCCGGGACGGCGGCGCTACCATTGCGAACCGTCGCTTTATTTTGCAAACATCAGTAGATGACTTCGCGGGCTGTCCGGCGGGTGAAATTAGTCAGCTTGCCGAAGGAATCGTACGCGTGTGGCGCAGATGTTCGCCTTGAAGCATCTGCGGTCTTGCGAAACGAGAGGGTCGTATTGAGCTTCATGACAGCCGATCCGCGGCGATGATCGAGGCGTCCTGGAAGCGATAGAACCGACAGCTTGACCATGGCCAGTCCCAAACTAGCCCTGCGGTTGTGGCACCGCGCCATTCGATCTCACTCAGCTTCGCTGAACGCAGAGACAGAAACCGCCTCTGCGCCAGCCTCGGCCCCGGAACGTACGCGCAACCCGCCTGAACTCAAGATTTCGGCGGTCGCAATTTGTGTCTTCTCAAGAGCCAACTCCAGTGAAGTATGACAATGCCTAGGCCGACCCAGCGTAGTAACAACTGGACTAGAACATTGTGGCTAAGGGACGCCAGTCCAAACCAACCGGCAATCAATATGGCGGTTACAAGGCCGTGTTTCAACAACTGCAATCGGTCTTGTCTCATGGGGTCCATTCATTCCCGGCACAACGCGGCTGTCCCCTTCATCAATGCGCCATCCGCGAGGCGCTCGTTAGAGGCCGAGGAAGGTGATTATGAAAAACCCAACAGACGCTAGAAATGCCCCGGCGAGAGCCGCCCTCTTGCGGCTCAGGGGAAAGAGGCGCTCATGTTCCCTCCAAATCCTGCTAGCGTTCGAGCTCCAGATTCCACCGTAAGTTGGTCCTATTGCTCCATCCACGTCACGACCTATTGAACTGCCGATGAGAACACCCGTAGTAAAGAGCCCGGCTGCGGCAATCGAGGAAAGAATTTGGAGGGTTCGCATCTTGAGGACCTCACTCATGGAAGATGGGAATGAATCCCGAAGCGATATTCAGGCCAGCAGGGCTTCCTCCGAAGCCGCCGGGCCTGGCGAAATCGGTAGAGTGGCAACGATTCTCCCCTCCTATCGAAAACGCATCATCAGTTTGGCCATGGCTTGCAGGTAGATGTGTTCCGACGCCGGGTCGAGGTGCGTCACGGCCACTTCATACCCGCCGTGGGCGTACGCCTGCTGGTTCGGGAAATAGCCGATGTAGCCGTTGGTATAGCCCATCAGGTAGGCATGGGTAGCGGGAGCAGCGGCCTTCACCTGCTTTCCGATGCTGCTGAACATTTCACCCGGAAATGTGGTCCACATCATGTCGCCGATACGCACGACGGTGGTGGGAGCCTTAACCGCGGTGGCGGTGAAGTCCTCAATCAGCTCCCGATATTGCCGGGGCAAAAGGATTTCAGCCGTTTCGATTTGAACGCGCGGTTGGGCCAGGGGCTCGGGTTTGAGCCCGCGGTAGACGCGCACCACCTCGCGCCCGATCTCTTCGCCGAGCGCCCAGGTATTTTCAATATTGTCCGGAACGCCGTCGAGCCCGCCCACTTCGCGCGGATTGATGTCGCCGGCGGCGCCTTGCACGTAAATCGCTCCCACTCCCGGGAACTGCTTCTCGACATACTCCTCCATGCGTCCCATCCACTCGCCGGAGATTTTGCTGTTGCGCCCTCCGAGCGACGTTCCGTGGCATGCGTAATGGATCATCACGGCCATCGGCTTGCCGGCCGCCGTGTCCAGGCGGACCACCTGCACCGCGTCGTCGATGGGCCCCAGGGGGTTTGCGCCCAGCCGCACCACACCGCCAAACTCGTGGATCATCACCGGATGGTCGGTCTTGTATTTGCCAAAGGACTGGCTGGAGTTGTTCTCATCGAAGGTCAGGTACGAATCCGAGTCCGCCGGCTGCACCTGGCGCCGGTTCATGCCGATCCGAGAGTGCCCGGTGCCGGCAGCGACGCGGACCGGCTGGATGTTGGCCACCGCCTCTTTGGCCGCCTTGATGAGCCCCTCCGTAAATTGACGATCATAATCGGTCTTGAGTTCGCCGCTCGGAGACGGAGCGGCATGGTTGTGAGCGTCACCCAGCAGAATGTTTGATACAGGGATGCCGGTGGCCTCTGAGACTTTGCGGCGCAGAATATCGGTCCTCTGAATCATGATGACGTCGCCCTCGAGAAAAGCGACGCGGACGCCGGAGGCCTCGAAAACCAGGGCCCGGGCGTACAGGCGGTCGTGCCCGTGGATCCCGTCGGAGGGGGCGCCGCGCAAGTCATATCCGCCCATCATCACCGGCCCGGTGGGAGTAATATCGGCTTTCGCGTAACCCGCGCGCAAATCCTGCGCACGGCCCGCAACCGCGGCAATCAGCAGCAGCCAACCATGATCAGAAGCCTCCTTCCGGCAATCCCACAGGCGTGTTTTCTCTGCTCAATCATCGGTCTTCGCATGGTGCTCAAACCTCCATTTGCATTCAGGCGCCGCCCGCCTCACTTTGGGCCCGGCGGAACAGTGTAGTACTGGTACGTCATCTTCCAGGTAAATGTTTTGCCCGGTTCGATGGTCATGGCGATGAAGGGTTCCATCGCCAACACCGTCCGGATGGACCACAGGTTGAGGTGAACCAGGGGATGGTCTCCGGTGATCAGCATGCCGGCGCCGACCTTGCGGTTCTCAATGCGAACCTGGTTGTCTTGGGGGCTGTCACTGAACCCTGCCATGGGGATTTGCACGACTTCTTCTTTTTGCAGCGTCTTCAAATAGACCACCTGGTTTCCGCGGATTTCGGCCATTTCAGGGTCGGGAGGGTGGGCCACCTGAATCTTGAAGGGCAGCTCGATCTTGAAGTCGGGGCCCGGGGGCTGGTGATCGAGCACGAGAAAGTTGTGATTGTATACTCTGCTCCGGATGGTGCGGCGGCCGGTGTTTTTCAAGCTGTGTTCCAGCACCATCTCCGGCTTCCCTTCGACCAGCCGCACCGTCTTGCGGTAGATATAACCGTAGCCCGAAGACGGATCGGTCAGCTCCTGCGTAAATACCACCGAGTCGCGGCGCCGCTTGACGGTCCATTTGCCCGGGTCCACTAATCTCATACTGCTTGACGTAATCGTACTTGCTGCGCATCCTTTCGAAGCACTCCCACGCCGATTTTGATAAATGTCCCGCCCACCTTGGCCTCATCCCATCCCAGGGCCGTCCTGTTGGTCTGGAACTCCTCCACGGGACCTGAGGCCGCGGAACACGGCGAGGCGATGAGCTCAGGCCCGGCGAAACGGTAGTCGTGCACCTTGGGATCGACGCTGTTGAACCACGGCCCATAATATTCGTGGCCGTGGTATTTCAGGCTGATGATCACTCCTGACCAGTCAAACCGGGTCCCGCGATAGTACCCGGTTTTGGGCGTCGGGCAGATACAGCTTCACCTGGATCTGGCCGTTCGAAATCTCGGCGGACGGAAAATCGGCTCCCATCAGTTTCCCCCCAGACGCAATTATGAACAGCCCAGTCCATGCCAGCGAAGCGATCAACCCCATACTCCAACGCGTGTTCATCATTTCGGCCTCACCTGCGTTTCCGGTTTAGCACCTTGATCCGCGGTCCGTAGTCCTCTGCTGACATGCCCCGCGTTTCTGGTCCAGATTATAATGCGAGTTCCGTGGAATTCGTAGGAATCCCTCAAGGGAGGACAACGGGCGTGTGAGGAGACACCCGCCGCGCCGCAGCGGGTAGCGCCGGCTGGCGCCCCGATTTATCAAGGCAATCTCGCGAACGGTTTTTCATTTTGGAATCTGAGATTTTGAATCTTGAATACTCTGCGCTGGAATCGCCACCCGGCCCGGGACTGGCACAGATGTCTCGCCTTTTACGATGACAGCAATATCGCCTGTTCTGGAATCCTGAATCTGGAATTGAGAATCCAGCGTGCAGGGCTGGCGCAGATGCTCGCCTTGTAGTATCTGCGTTCTCGCGAAGCGAGAGGCGCTTGCTGGTTTTCATTGCAGCCGATCCATTGCCTTCATAGAAGCCTCGTATAAAAGACAAGGCCTCCAGCTCAAGCCTCGCGCCCCGCCCAGACCAATCCCTTCGGGACCGCAGAGACAAAAACCGTCTCTGCACCAGCCGCGTTCTCGCGCAAGGAGGCCTTCGTTTCGAGATGCATATCCACCACGCCGATTTGCGCGCCCCGGCCGTTATGTGTCGCGAAGCGACTTTGGAGTGCGGGAGCCTGCTCCCGCCTTCGGACCGCGAGTTGGCCCACGGGAAGAGGCTGAAGATTGAGGCGCCAACGAAGGCGCTGAAGGCAAGGCGGCGCCAAGCCGCCGCACTCCATGGCCCGCGAAACGCGGGCTGCGCGGGTGCCGGGGCAGAAAAAGAAGATGGTTCTCGGAGGGCCGCATACGTCGCAAAGGGCGCGACGTATACGCCACCCGTGTAATCCGTTCCAATCCGCGGCTGGCGCAGATGAGTGTTTTGTTGTGCCTGCGTTCTTGCCAAGCGAGAGGCATCTGGTTAGTTTCACTCCACCCGATACATGACTGGGATTGCGGTGGCCCGGGCGCCCAACAAAAATTTCATAGCCCTCTACCTTGGGGAGAGGGTGGTCGCGCAAGGCGACCGGGTGAGGGGTCTTTCTGCCTTTTTCATCCTTCATCATTCAGAATTCATAATTCTTTTTCCCGCCATTCTAACTCCAGTCAGCTTCGCTGAACGCAATTGACAAAAATCAATCTTGGCCTGCGACAGCCTACACCCTCTCGCCCTCGGGGCATCGTGAAATTCTTACAGCTGTGAGTAGAATGTTCTTGTGATGGGCCTCACAATTTGTCTCAACTGGCCGCCTCGCCATGGTTCAGGCTTCGCGGCGTGAACTCATAGCGTGGCCAATGAGGACCGCAAGTTTGTCTCTGCAGCTAAGCATTGGTTGAAGTTAAGCTCCAAAATCCGAATTGGTTGTGATTTCGTAATTCTGTACCCACGATATGGCAGCGATATTGCTTTCTCAACGACTCTGGTCATGACCCAATAAGAACCGTTGCTGGATGTCGATTGGCCACAGGGATCAAGCCCCACCCAGCTACTTCAGGTGCGTTGCCGCACAAGCGGACATCGCTGACGCTGCTAACTCTTTTATAAAACTAGAAGGAGGAGCATTCATGAAACACTGGCGTGTAATCCTTGTAGTTGCGTGCCTGTTGGGCAGTGTCAGGTGCGCGAGTCAGGTCAATGCAGAAGCAAAACAAAATACGAACAAAGTCGTAAGCGTGAGCCCCACCTCGCTCGCCTTCAGTGCGGTTCAGAATGGTTCGCTCCCGCAAGCGCAGTCGATTACCGTGGCGGCACCCAGACGAACCCGCTTCACGGCGGCGGCTTCGGTGCAGAACGGCGGAACGCAGTGGCTGTCCATCTCGCCTTCCGGCTCCTTATCCACCAACCAGACGCTGGCCGTTTCCGTCAACCTGGCCGGGTTGGCCGCGGGGACTTATAGCGGCACGGTGTCCATCACTTCCGGCGGGGTCACCCAGAACGTGGGGGTTGCGCTTGTGCTCAGCACATCGACCAGCGGCGGCGGTGGGGGTGGCAGCGGCACGGGTACCGGCAACTACAAATTGATCGGCTGGAACGACCTCGGCATGCACTGCTTTGACGGGGCGGACTTCAGCATTTTCGGAGTTCTCCCTCCCTACAACACCATCCATGCTCACCTCCTCGATTCTTCCGGCAATTTGATCGTGTCCCCAGCCGGGTATACGTTGACCTACCAGGCGGTCAGCGATCCGCTCACCCACACCTTGAACACGACCTCGACCGGCAAAACGAACTTCTGGGACTATGCGAACTTTTTGGGATTTCCCAATTTGATGCCGGGTGAGGGGTTGGAGGGCTTTTATATGCCAGGGTCAGGAAACGTCCCGCAACCCATGGCGTTCAGCACCAGCGACAACACCTGGGTGGCGACAGGTATCCCGATCACGCCTTTCGCGGATTCCACCACCGGCACCTATGCACAGAACTACTTCCCGATGATGCGCCTGGTGGCGAAAAACTCCTCTGGAACCGTGCTGGCCACGCAGGACATTGTGCTGCCGACCTCTGACGAGCTGACCTGCTCAAACTGCCATTCCTCCACTTCCGGCTACACAGCGGCCAAGCCCGCGGCTGGCTGGGTCAACAACTCCGACCCGGGGAAGGACACAAAGCTGAACATTCTGCGCAAGCACGATGACCGCTGGGCGGGCAGCACGCTGTTTAAGGCGGCTGCTCAGGCGGCCGGCTACAGCACCTCCGGGCTCGTAGATACGGTGAACACAAAGGGTCCCATTTTCTGCGACAACTGCCACGCTTCCAACGCACTTTCCAAGCCCGGCTATTCCGGCGTTCCGGCGTTGACTGTTTCTATGCACAGCCTGCACTCCGGCGTGATCGACCCGGCCACCGGAAAGACCATGGAAGCCGGAACGACGCGGAGCACCTGTTACAACTGCCATCCGGGCCCCAAGACGCAGTGTTTGCGCGGCGTGATGGCGAACCTGACCACCAGCACGGGCGCCAAGCTGCTCGAATGCCAGAACTGCCACGGTCCGATGAACAACCTGGCCAGCACCACAAGGCAGGGCTGGCTCAGCGAGCCCAGCTGCCAGAACTGCCACACGGGTACCGCTACGAGCAACGCCGGGCAGATGGTATACACTTCAGCGTTCTCAAGCGGGAGCACGTTCCGCACCACGCCGGACGCCACCTTTGCCACCAACCCCGACACGCCCTCTTCCGGCCTTTCCCTCTATCGCTTCTCCAAAGGGCACGGCGGGCTCCAGTGCGAGGCGTGCCACGGTTCAACCCACGCCCTGTTTGACACTTCCATCGTGAACGACAACGTCATGAGCACCAACCTGCAAGGCCACACAGGGATGCTCGCGGAGTGCACGGGATGCCACGCTTCCACCCCGAACACTGTCAACGGAGGACCCCACGGAATACACCCCATCGGGTCATATTGGGTTAGTAGACACGAAAATGCGGCTTCGCAAAACCTGTCTGCCTGCCAGGCCTGTCATGGGACGGACTACAGGGGAACTATTCTGTCGAAAACCCTGGCCGACCGCTCGATGGCAGGGAAAACGTTCCCCAAGGGCACGGTGATTGGCTGCTATAGCTGCCACAACGGGCCCTACGGCGACTGAGCGAAGAAGTCCGTAGCGCGGACCTCCGGGTTGGGGGTCCGCGGTTGGGTTATGGTCGGGTGATGTGGCTGGCGCAGATGTTCGCCTTTCAGCGTTTGCGTTCTCGCCACGCGAGAGGCACTTGGTTGTTTTCATTTCACCCGGTCCACGGCTGCGATTGCGGTAGCTAGGTCGTCCAACAAGAATTTCATAGCCCTCTACCTTGGGGAGAGGGTGGTCGCGCAAGACGACCGGGTGAGGGGTCTTGTGCCTTCAGGATTGGCTATTCTGTCTTTCTCTTGCTCAGCTTCGCTTATCGCAGAAACAAAAACCGCCTCTGCCTGGCCCTATGCTTTCGCTCTAAGCCGGGGCGAAGCTGTATGTCCACTTGCCGGAGGCGACGGGCAGTTTGGAGTTCAAGAGAATGCGGTAAATTTCGGGTCCCCAACTGTCGCGCAGCCCCTTGTCTTCCAGCTTGATGGTTTCAACATGGGCGGCGACGGCGGCCGCGTCATATCTGAGAAGTGAGGCTCTGCCTTCGCCGGAGGCAAGGTTGAGGGTGAGCACGCCGGACCCGGCGGCGACCCTGCGCGGGGTCATGATGGAGAGGCTGACAGCAACGGCCTTGTCGAGCCGGAAGTCTTCTTCGACGACCACCCTGTCGAGCTTGCGGTCGAGCGTGACGGTGCGAACCCACCGCTGGACGCCGGCCTCTTTGGGATAAGCCTCGGCAATATTGAAGGAGTAGGTGGCGCGGCGGTCGTTGGTTGAGTACTCGTGATCCGTGGCCTTGAACTCGACGCCATTGTGCTGCATCACCCCGCCGATGGTGGGCAGGTTGTGATAGGCCGACTGCATCGCCCAGATCGTATACCGCTCGGCGCTGAAGGTCTTGCGCGTGTACGCCGGAACGCCTACATCAATCGCCACAGGCTCGCCGTCGAGGTAGATGATGTAACTGCCTGTGTCATTGTGGCTGTGGCTGCGGCCGTTACTCGCCGCCAGGTCGCCGAAGTACATGCCCTCAACAGAACCGGCCTTGAAGCGCGCTGTCACCAGGCCCAGGGCGGGATAATACGCGTCGCGCAGCAGCGCGTCCTCGCGCTTTGCCTGGCGGACCTCGCGGGCTGCCAGCACCGCCGGCAACGCCCGTGACATGCTCACCAGCTTTCCATCCAAAGCGTTGGTCAGATGAATTCCGGTGGACGACCATCCGTACCGGACCGCACACCAGGCGCCGAAAGCCTCGAGTTGCGCGTCGTGGACCGCCTTGCCGAAGCGGTAGAGCAGGTCTCCGTCCGGAGCCTGATGGACGTGCGCATCGCCGTAATTGTAGTAGCTGTCGTCGGCAACGTGGGCCGCCAGAATATATCGCCCCATCGCGTCGATAAACGGATGGGAGAGGACATCCGTGGATTTGCCGGTCGCATCATCGATCATGCTCACGGCTTCGAAGTAGCACAACGGCGACACGTTGAAGTAGCCCGGCCCCTCTTCCTCGCTGGCGTCCGGCCAATACTGGTTGAGGTATTGGTCGAGACTCTTGAGGATCCTTCCCGTCTCATACACTCGCCGTTTGGGATCTTCCTCAAGAATCAGATTGGCCGCCATCAGGTTGGAATTGATCCACGGATTCCAGTTGTTCAGCCTTTCGTGTTTGCCGTCCAGGCCCATCCACCAGAAGTCGTTGCGGTCGCGCGCCGGCTTCAGGATGCGCCGTTCTGTTTCGAGCGTGATGCGTTTGCCAATCAAGGGCGAAATCTTGTCCAGCTGTTCTCCCACCAGGTATTTTGTCCACGCCATCAGTTGCGCCGTTGCCGCGCCGAACAGCTCGATAACCGGCTCGGTCACGTCCGGCAGCCCCACGCCTGCGCGTTGCATGCCCAGGTGGGCCGGAACACCCCAGAAGCTCTCTTCACAGATCAGCCAGACACCGTTCATGATGTCGTCCATGAAGCGCCCTTTGCCCTCCAGGCACTCGGCCAGAACGTAGTGCAGCAGCTTGGCGCGCCTTCCGAAGCTGTCGGCTTCATAGTGGGATCGATTGCCGTCCCGCTTGAATTCCATGAATTTCGTGGCCGGAAACGCTTTCCACCCCAGCTTTTGGTCGTCTTCCGCCTTTTCGACAAAGGCTCCCGCGATGTCACGAGGCACCGCTTCCCAGCCGCCCCGGTCGCTCCATTTGGGGTAGGGGCGCCATCGGTCCGCAGGTATCAGCTTGCTTTCCAGGAATGATTCAGGGAAGGTCGTGCTGAGAAGATTCTGCGGGGCGCTCATCGGCGGCTTCGCTTGCCCGCCGGTCGGGGCTGTCCCCATGGAGCGAAGAAGTTTGGCCTGGCCTGCCAGGGCAATGCTGCCGGCAAGGAACTCGCGACGGTTGATCATGGTCTCCTCTCGGTCAAACGATACCTTTGTTGAAACTTGCGCGCATCAATTGCATTCCACAGCTAAATGACGCCTCAGCCTGAGCGCAGGCACCGCGGGTTGTTGAAACACGCAAAACCTATTCATCGGAATTTCAATGATGAACTCCGCGGGTGGCGCAGATGCTTGCTCTGTGGTATCTGCGTTCTCGCGAAGCGAGAGGCGCTTGCTTGTTTTCATTGCAGCCGATCCATCGGGTTTACAGAGGCATCCTACAAAAAATAGGAACTCCAACTCAAGCCTCGCGCCCCGCCCAGACTCATCCCTTCGGGACCGCAGAGACAAGAACCGCCTCTGCGCCAGCCGCGGAACAGATCTTCTTCGTCTCCTGCGCCTCCGCCGTGACCATAGTTGTTTGCCGCTCAGACCTTAGGCAAAATGTACGGCTTGCGATGCTCCTTAGTCAGACAGGCATTTGCTTCCTTGTCATGCGCAAAAGTTTCTGTCTTGGGATCAAACACGATGTCCCGCTTCAGGCGAGCGCAAATGTTTCCCAAGTGGCATATCGTTGTCGAGAGCCGGCCGATTTCTACGTCCGCGTTGGGTTGTTGCCGGCTCTTGATGCAATCCATAAAGTTCTTTTCATGTGCGCCCGGTGACCGTTCTCTCCCTATCATTTCTCCAGGCCCTTCGCTCCCGTCCTTGGCGAAAACCTTCCAGCCTGAGCGGCCGACCATGAGCAAGGCTTCGCTGCCATGAAAGCCTACCCCGGCGGCCCCCACCAATTCTCGGGCACGTTCCCGGAAGAAGCTGCGCAGTTCCCAAGTCAGCATAAAATCGCCGAAGTCGTAGACGAGCGCCTGTGTGTCGGGAACTTCCTTGGCATCGTTCAGCCAATAGATCGCGGAATGGCCGGAGACATGGGTCGGCAGGATGTTCTGAATTCCTCCGCGCAGGGTCGCGATGCCCCACATGGCCACGTCGAGGCTGTGCACACCCTGATTACCCAGTTCCGTGTTTCCGTAATCCCAGAAGAACCGCCAATTGTAATGGAAGCGATTCTTGTTGAAGGGCCGCTGGGGCGCCGGCCCCAGCCACTGGTCATAGTCCACCGTCGCCGGCGGCTCGCTGTCCGGCGGGTTGCCGATGGTCTCGCGCACTTGGTGTACCGCCACAGTAATTTCACAGAGCTTTCCGATCTTCCCCGATTTGAGATACTCGAAAGCGTTCGTGAAATGATCCATGCTGCGATTCTGAGTACCCATCTGGGCAATCCGTTTGTATTTGCGAGCCGCCTGCACAACCATCTTTCCGTCGTCGATGGTTTGCGTCAGTGGTTTTTCGATGTAAACATCTTTGCCCGCCTGGCAGGCCAGCATCGCGATGCGGGCGTGCCAATGGTCGGGTGTGGCGATCATCACGCCGTCAATGTCCTTGTCGTCCAGTACCCGCATGAAATCCCTGGTTGTCTCGGGCTTCTTGCCCTGGGCTTTTTCCAACTCCGGATTGAGCCTGTCGAGAATGGCCTGATCAATATCGCAGAAGGTTTTGAATTCTCCTCCTCTCCGAATAGCGCGCAGAGCGTCACCGCGTCCTTGATTCCGGCCGCCGATCAACGCGAGCACTACTTTTTCATTTGCTCCCAAGGCGCGCGGGTTCCAATTGATAAATCCCCCTGCCGTCAGAGCCGAAGCAGCTCCCAGCTTCTTCATGAAGATTCTGCGGTTCTCCTTATCCATGTATTCCTCCTCGAGATCTTGTTGGAGTGCCACGGCTACTCGTACTCCGAAACTTGCCGACCGAATGAGTGCGCGAAGCGTAGCGCCCGGCCCTATTTCCGGGGTCGAGGTGTGGTTTGATTTTCACAGTTTGCGTTGGCGAGGTATTCGGGATTAGAGCGGAGGAAGAAGGTTAACCTTCCACTCCGAGGGTGCACACCGGACCACTGATTTCGATAGTCGTCCTGGAAGTCGAACTTCAAAGCGAACTGAATCTGCCGTGCTGGAACGAGCACACTGCTCACCTGGCCACCCGATCCCGAGTTAACCGGAATAAACTTTTTGCTCTTCCTACGATTGAAAATATACACCCACTTGGGTGCAACGGAGCACGTTTTTCCCCAGACAGTCCCACCGGCTGCTAAGAGTCCCTCGATGGACCCTGAAACCAGTCGCCCGGGCTTCCAGATCCAGTTTTCTCAGACAACTTTCCATCCCTGGGGATAGCGGAACGCGAGTGGCGCAGTCTGGAATGTGTGCGATCCCGCGGAGTGAGAGGCTCTTAGTTGCGCGCATGGCAGCCGGTCCATTGCGATGATCGAGGCGGCCTCCGCGAAGGTCAGTGGCCGCCCTTCTAACTCTGATTGGATCATCTCCGCGATGACGGCGGCGTTGGAGTGTTGGGCGTCGCGGGCGGCGAAAACGAGGGTCAGGTTTCCCTGCGCCGCCAGGCGAACCAGGCGGTCGAGAACTTCCCTGCGCGGCGATTCCTCAAGTTCTTTGCGATAGCGACTGCGGAATTCCGGCCACTTTTCGGGATCGTGCCCATACCACGCTCGCAGGGCTTTGGACGGCGCAATGGACTTCTCCCACGCGCTGATTTTGAGATCAGCCTTCTTTACTCCGCGGGGCCACAGGCCGTCCACCAGAATGCGAATGCCGTCGCGGGCGCCCGGCTGGTCATAGGCCCGCCTGATGTTTACCGGCATTTTGCGCCCCCGCACTTCACCCGCTAAACCTTGAGACTGTGGAGATAGTCGTAACTGACCTTGATGGCCTCAAAAACCGGAAGCTCGGTCTGGTCCTGCTCAACAAAATAATACTTCAGGCCGCCTTTGGGCGCCGCCTTGAAAATCCGCTTCCAGTCGATGATTCCCTTGCCCACCGGCGCAAAGGCCTCAGCAGGCGTATGGCCTAAAACCGTCGGCGGATAATGCTTCCGCTCGTCCTTGATGTGCAGAACCTGAAAGCGGCCGGGATACTTGTTCATGTAAGCCACGGGATCGTAACCGGCGCGTGTGACCCAGAAGCAGTCCATCTCAAAAGTAACGAGGGCCGGGTCAGTGCTTTTCAGCATCAGGTCAAGCGCGATGGTGTTGCCGAATTTCTCGAAGTCCAGGTTGTGGTTGTGGTATCCAAAATGAAGACCGGCCTTTTTGCAACCCTCGCCCGTTTTGTTGAAGAACTCGGCCGCCCGCTTGTAGCCGTCCATCGAGTGCCGGTAGGAATCAGGAGCCGACGAAAGGACCACATAGCTCATGCCGAGCGTGTTCGCATCGTCGGTCACTTGCGACAGGTTCGACTTGAACAGGTCATAGCCAAAATGGCCGGCGGCGGTCTTCAGGCCGAGTTGATCAATCAGTTGCTTGATCTTCGGAACCGGCTGGTTGTGAAAGCCCGAAAACTGCACCTGCGGGTAGCCGATGGAGGCCACCTTGCGCAGCGTCCCCGCAAAATCCTGGTCAAGCTGCTGCCGCACCGTGTAAAGCTGCAAACCAACCGGAATTCCATAAGGGTCGGCGTATAAATCCAGGGCCCCGCCCGCGGCCATCAAAGCTGCTGAAGCCACAGCGCCGGTCCGGAGAAAATCTCTTCGGTTCATTGAGCTCATGGGAACACTTCCTCCTTCAGAAATAGATCAGTTCAGTAACCAAGGGCAACGCAGCCACTGAACAAGCAGAGGGAAACGAACGGCTGGAAGACCTGTCCCCCTGCCAGGTCATTCTAATCTCAGGACTTCCCGCCGCAGCGCAGATCATACCACGCCTCAAAGATGCTAGGATACAGGGATGCAAGGCCGTGAAAAGCGTCACGTGATGGACTTGGACAGCCAGTACATGCGGGAGGCTCTGCGCCAGGCCCGGCGGGGCTGCCGCGAAGGCGAAGTTCCGGTGGGAGCAGTCGTTGTGTGCAAGGGAGAGATCGTCGCCCGCGCCCATAACCGTCCCATCCATCTGAATGATCCTTCGGCGCACGCCGAAATCCTGGCCCTTCGCCGCGCGGGACGCAGGCTCGGGAACTACCGCCTGCCCGCCTGCACCCTGTATGTTACAATCGAGCCTTGTGCGATGTGCGTTGGGGCCATCGTCCAGGCGCGCATTCAGAGGCTGGTTGTGGGGGCCATGGACCCGAAAGCAGGCGCCTGTGGCTCGTCGCTTGAGGTGCTCAACAACAGGAAACTGAACCATCAGGTCGTGTTTGACAGCGGAATCCTCCAGGCAGAGTGCTCGGCCATTCTTCGGCAGTTCTTCCGTGAGCGCCGAAAAGCAAGCCGCACCGGAACTTGAAAACAGCCGGGACTATCGCGCAATATTAATCTCATAGTCGCAATGACCACGGCCACGCTCTTGCGGAGAGGTACCGAAGTGGTTATAACGGGGGCGCCTCGAAAGCGTCTTGCCTGCCAAAAGCGGGCACGTGGGTTCGAATCCCACCCTCTCCGCCATCATTTCTTTTCTCACTGCAATCGGCTTGCGCCGCACACTCAGCAAATCCGCGGACCTTCGCCGGATGGGCCTGCTTGTCACCGGCAATTTGTTCAAACTGCGCCGCGGCAGCACGGATATTTTGCATGCAACGGCCTCCTTTGCGGAAAAGCGTAGTCAGGCCGTCCTACCTCAAGTCCATCCCGGCCCACCTGAAGTTCCCTGCTCTCGTGGCACAGGCCGCTTCGATGGCATGATATCCCGGCGGTATAGTGTTCCCCGTGGATGGGGGCCTCCGCAATGCATCAGCGCCGGTTGTGTTGACTCCAAATGTTGTGGAATGGCAAGATATCCGCATGAGCAATCCGGGGAAACACATCTGGTAATGGCCGGTAAATTCACCCGACGCGATTTGCTGAAAGCAAGCGCAGGCCTCTGCCTTCCTCTGTTGACCAGCCAGCTTGGACTTGCGGACCAACCCGCTCCCAAAACAGATTCCGTCCGGTTCCGCAACGTTGCGGCCGCCTCGGGCATGCAATTCGTACTGGAGAACAACCCGACTCCGAGCAAGCACCTGGTTGAAACCATGGCGGGGGGCGTGGCGGCATTTGATTACGATGGCGACGGGCTGACGGACCTCTACTTCACCAACGGGGCGTCTTTGCCGTCTTTGGAGAAGACTTCGCCCAGATACTGGAATCGCCTTTACCGAAACCTGGGTGGATTTCGTTTCCAGGATGTGACTGAGAAGGCGGGAGTCGCCGGTGCCGGGTATTCGATGGGGGCCAGCGCCGCCGATTACGATAACGACGGCCATGTCGATCTTTTTGTGACGGGGGTCGGCAGAAATATTCTTTATCACAATCGGGGTGACGGAACGTTCGAGGACGTCACCGCGCAGGCGGGGATCAAGAGCAGCCCCTGGTCGATTGGCGCTGCCTGGTTCGATTACGACAATGACGGGCTATTGGATCTCTTCGTGCTCAATTACCTGCAATGGCCGCCAACGCCCGAACCCTACTGCGGCGATAAATCGCGCCAGCTGCGCGTCTACTGCAGTCCTCACGTCTTCGAAGGCCTCCCCAATGCCCTTTACCATAACGAGGGCAATGGAAAGTTCCGGGACGTCTCGCAAGAGTCCGGTATCGCGAAGCATATCGGAAAGGGGATGGGTGTCGCGGTTGCTGACTACGATGGTGACGGCCTCATGGACATTTTCGTCACCAACGACAAGATGCGGAATTTCCTATTCCACAACCTCGGCCACGGAAAGTTCGAAGAGGTCGCCATGCAGGCGGGCGTGGCTTTGCTCGACACCGGTAATCCCGTCTCAGGGATGGGCACGGATTTTCGGGACTACGATAATGACGGGCGGCCGGATATCGCCTTCTCCGCGCTGGCAGGCGAAACCTTCCCGCTTTTTCGGAACCTGGGAGGGGGATTGTTCGGGGATATGACCTACTCGAGCAACATGGGCCTGGCGAGCAGGATCTACAGTGGGTATGGGATCGGCATGTTCGATTTCAACAATGATGGATGGAAAGATGTTTTCACCTCCAACGCTCACGTCAACGATCGGGTCGAGCTCTACGAAGCCACGAAATACAAGCTGCACAATTCGGTGTTTCTGAACCGGGGCGACGGGACCTTTGAGGACGTTTCCGAGAGCGTGGGAGAGGATTTTCTCACGCCGCGGGCACACCGGGGCGCCGCCTTTGCCGACTTCAATAATGATGGCAGAATGGACGCGGTAGTGACCTCACTGGGCGCGGGCCCGGAGTTATGGGAAAACGTCACGCCGGGTGAAAACTCCTGGTTGATCTTCAAGCTGCAGGGAACCCGGAGCAACCGCGACGGAATCGGAGCGGAAATCCGCGTGGACGGCCAGGTCAATCACATGACCTCCGCGATGAGCTATGCGTCTTCCAGCCACTTCGGCGTCCATTTTGGGACAGGCAAGCTGAAGGAGGTGAAGAAAGTCGAAATTCGATGGCCCAGCGGGACACGCCAGGTGCTCACGAACGTCCGGACAAACCAGGTGGTCAGGGTTCGCGAACCGTAGTTGTCCTGGTTGAGCGTAAAGTTGCAGTTCTGTTAACGGTAAGCGTTTCCATGCACAGTTGAGGCGTGAGGCAGCCGCTTCTTAAACTCTTCGTAATCCGAGAGGGCCTGCTTTGCCGCCGCGGCCTGGCCCGCGATCGAATAGGCACGGTAAAGCTGGAAGTGGGTAGTCCCGTCTTCGTCAACGGAAAGCGCAGCCCGAAGGAACGGAATAGCCTGACGGGCTTTGCCGGTTCGCAGCAGGGCCTGCCCGAGCGCAGCCTTCGCAGGCAGGAAATGGGAATCTGCGGCGATGGCTTTCTCCAGATATGGGATGCTTTTCTCCGGCTGCTCCAGGTTAAGCCAGCATCCTCCGGTTAAGAAGTTCACCACGGCGGAATCAAAGCCGTCTTTCCGCATGCTTTCAATCACCTGCAGCGCCGGTTTGTAATCGCGTGCTCGAAAGAGCGCCCAGGCCAGACCTCCCCGCGCCCGGTTATCGTGCGGCGCGAGTTCCAGTGCTCTGCGCCATTGTTTTGCCGCTTCCACCCACTCCGAGGTCCTGTCGAGCAGTTCGGCAGCGTGAATGCGACTTTCGGTTGAGGGAGGCAGTTGGTCCAATCGGTTGTAAGCTTGCTGCGCCAACTCCCGGTAATGTTCGCTTTGTCCGGGCGCCTGCTCGGAAAGTTTGTCGTAGCAATGGCCCAGGCCATACCAGACCTCGGGACTGTCCGGAAGGATTTTCGCCAGTTTCTGGAACTGTTCGGCGGCTGGTTCATACCGCCGGGCCCCCGAAAACGCCTCGGCCAGGGCGAGCCGCGCGTTGCGGTCCATCGGTTGCGCTTCCAGCGCATTCTGAAGCGGTGGAATGGCGGAGGCGAATTCACCAAGTTGGAGATAGCTGGCGCCCAGAAACAGATTGGCGCTGGGCAACCCCGGCCGAAGCCTGAGCGCCGCTTTCGCCTCCTCCGCCGATTCCCTGTAATGCCGGGCCTTGTACTGGGCGACGCAAAGGTCCACACGAAATCCCGGATTGCTGGGAAACTTTCGGACCAGTTCCTGATAGATGGGGACGGCCTGCTCGGGCTTTCCTGCGATCACCAGGTCCCTGGCACGGCGCAAGGACTCCGAAGAGGGTGCAACCTGAGCCCGGAGGGTTGCAGCGCACAGCAAAACCGCGCAAATCTGCCAGCAAATTTTGGCCATTCGCGTAAAGCGCGGGGTCCGCCAGGCCGAGCCCTGCGAATACCGGCAAAGGCTGCCGGCGGTATCACAGGTTGTATCTGGACTTTGCTGTCTGTTCGTGGGGGCAAGGGGCGCAATCTGCAAAGGCAGGATGAGAAGGAAATGATTCATGGCTTCTTTTGGCGAAGAGTCGCCAGCTCGTGGCGCACCTTCGGAATGACCGTGGCGTACTGCGCGGGGGACGCTTTGGCGAGGAAGGTTTCAAAGCACTTCCGCGCCAGCTCAAGGTCACCCGTCATCTCGTAAATCAAACCCAGGTTCACCTGCGCCTCCAGCAAGTCAGGATTGAGATGGACTGCGCGCTCGAAATACCTGCGCGCCGCTTGAGGATTCCGGCGTTGAACGGCAATCAGGCCCAGGCCGTTTTGTGCCGTGGCACTATCCGGACGAATGGCCAGAATCCGTTTAAAGGCACCCTCTGCGTCGTCAAGCCTGCCCGCATGCAGGTCCGCTGTGGCCAGGTTTGCCAGGCTCTCGGTGTCGACGGGATTCAGTTGCGTCGCTTTCTCATATTCGGTGATGGCTTCGTCGGTCTTCCCCTGGCGAACCAGCAAATTGGCGATGCGTCCGTGCAGCTTTCCACTATCGATGCCCTTGCTGAGCGCCGTCCGGTAGAGGTGCATCGCCTCCTTGTAAAGTCCGTCCTTCTCGCATCGCCCCCCCAGCTGGTAGTAAATCATCGGATTCGTCGGATCCTCGGCCAAAGCCTGACGTTCCAGTTTAAGGCGGCGCGCCTCGCCCGTATTCGACGAGGGGTTCTCGGCCTCGTAGAGCAATTTGAGAATGTTCTTGCGATCCTTGGGATCAACACCCTTGCCCGTCAACACATACGTCTTGGGCGAGTACTCCGCCACATAGCCGAGCGAGTTCAGTTCCTCAGACGTCTGCTTGTCAATCAACTTCATTTGGACTTTCTCGGTCGTCCCGTGGCCCCCGGCTGAGAGGATTCCATTCAAAATTGCTTCGAGCCTCTCTCTCTGCACGGGCTGCTGCTGAATGACATTCGTCGTCTCGCCGGGATCCCGGGTCAAGTCATACAACTCAGGCTTCGGGGCGCGGATGTACTTCCAGTGATTTGTTCGAATGGCGCGAAGCTCGGACCATCCCATGTTGATTTTGGGGTAAAGCGTCTCCTCGTAGGAAGTTCCCGTGTCTACCGGGTTGCCCGAGAACGCCGGTACCAGGCTTGTGCCCTGCACCTGATGTGGCGCTTTCCCGCCCATCAGGTTGAGCAACGTTGGCAGAAAGTCGATACTTCTCACTTGTCGTTTGATCCGCATGCCGGCGGGGATCCCCGGCCCCGCCATGATGAAGACGATTCGTAAGGTTGAATCGTAAAGAAAAATGCCGTGCGTGTACTCACCATGATCGCCCAGGCTTTCCCCGTGATCGGAAAGGACGGCAATGATCGTGTTTTGGGGAGCCTTCTTCCTCACGACGTCGATCAACCGGCCAAGCTGCTGGTCTGCGTAAGCGATCTCGCCGTCGTAGGGATGGGTCTTGTACTGTTCCCGGAAAGGGCGGGGCGGCTTGTAAGGCATATGCGGATCGTACAGGTGGACCCAGACGAAGAACGGCTTTCCCGCCTGCGTGTTCAGCCAATGAATGGCCGGGTCAATCACCTCCTTGGCGGGCCGTTCCGGGTCTGGCAGAAATTGTTCGGAAGGCCCCGGTTGGGGCATTTGATCGTCGTAAACCGCAAAGCCCTGATTGAATCCAAAATTTCTCTTGAGCACAGCGGCGCCGATAAACGCCGCCGTATCCCACCCCTGTTTCTGCAGGATTTCCGCGAGGGTCAGTGCGGAGGAAGGAAGAACGAATCCGCCCGTGTCACGAACGTGGTGCACGGTCGGATACTCGCCCGTGAAGATGCTGGCGTGGGAGGGGGACGTCAGCGGGGCCTGCGCCACGGCCTGCTCAAAAAGCACCCCGCGTTGCGCCAGCGCGTCTAGCGTCGGCGTTTTGACGTCCTGGTATCCGTAACAATGGACATGATCCGACCGCAAAGTATCGATCGTGACCAGGACTACGTTGATGGGCTTTAAGGTAGCGTGCGCTTCGCCCGGCGTCTTCTCTCCGGACTTGCACGAGGTGAAGACCGCCAGACTCAAAAGGCAAAGCCCTGCGCAAAGAGGCCCTATCCACCGGTGGGTGATTCCGCTGCAGCGGGAATCGGCCCCAGGGCGCAGCCCTGTGCCGAAGAGGATGATCAACCGGCGCTTCATGACCCCCTATAATAGCACGCGGAGCGGATGGGTCACATCCGCTCCGCGCAAGGAATCAAACAGCCCGCATGTCAACTAGAAGTTGAAGCGAGCGTCCAATTGGATCGTTCGGCCGCCACCATTCGCTAACAACGCTCCAAACTGCGAGGACGTGATGTCCGTTGAAGAGATGTAGGTGGTATGGCGGTTGAAGGGATTGGTCATGGTCATCCCAAGTCCGAAGTACGTCCCCTCGCGGCTGGTGATCGGAAAGTTCTTTTCCAGCCGGAAGGTTTCGCCGGCGCTACCCGGGCCTCGTACGTTCGGCAGTTCTCTGGGAGCCGTACCCACGCGCAAGGGCACCCCGTCTGTCGTTTGGGGGACGGGGGCGAACCCCGCCGGATTGAGGTACGGCGTCGGGACATTTATGTCGACATTCTTCGGACTGGCGGCACCGCCGAGAGTCAAATTCTGGCCCGAGACGATATCCGGCCGAATCCCCGGAGCGATCCCATCGGGAATGAACAGATCACCCTCTGAGATCCGGATCGAACCTCCAGACGAATAGTGTTGGATAGCCGACAATTGCCAGCCTCCGAGGAACGGGTTGGCCCAGTGCAAGTCCCAATGCCTCCCTTTCCCCACCGGGGTCTGCCACACCCAGGTCAACTTGAAATCCTGGGGAATGTTGAACCCGGTAACAGACCTCTCGATAGCGCGGTTGTGATAATCCTGCAAG
This sequence comes from uncultured Acidobacteriota bacterium, assembly GCA_963731705.1. GTDB lineage: Bacteria > Acidobacteriota > Terriglobia > UBA7540 > UBA7540 > SCRD01. The sequence continues at coordinate 73,787 of CAVSWQ010000044.1, read as the reverse complement.
GTGGCATAGTAGGCCCCCGGCCCGTTGGCATCCACGTAGCCAATGGCCTTTGACCAGGTGTAAGCAGCCAGGAAGCTCAGCCCCTTGGTCAGGTGTTTCGTCGCTGTTATCTGCAAGGAGTTGTAATTGGAGTTGGTGTTGTAAGGGAATTGCTCCTCCACACTAGGGTACTGTGGGTAGGGCCTGAGTGCCTGGGATACGGTCAGGTTAGTGGGGAAGCTGGCATACGGCATATACTGCGGGAAGCTGCTGACGGGGGCAGTGAGGGTATCCCCCATGGAAAGGAGGTTTGAGCCCAGGCCGTTGTATTGGTTCCAGGCGGTGATGCCTCCCCAGGCCCGAGTCCCTTTGTTACCGACATACGCCACCTCCAGCACCGTATCCTTGGGCAGCAGGTATTGAACCGTGAAACTGTAGTTCTGCACGTAGGTCGGGCGGTTGGCGTCTGGGGCCGTGGTCGGCGCCGTGCTTGTGTAGTTCAACTGAGTCGGATCCGTGTTGGGCAGCGTGGCGGTAAAAGCAGGGTACGGATTGCTCAAGTAAATTGAGGGGTCCTCAATGAACCCCGATGGATTCGTACCCGCAATAACGTTGTCGGAGCCATTGAATCCGTTCAAGAAACCCCCATAGCCCCAGTTGTTGGCAATGGGTGGCGTGTTGGTTAGGGCATAACCGGCACGAACCACGATCTTGTCACTGAATTGGTATGCAAGGCCGAAGCGCGGACCGATCAATTTGTAATAAGTATTGTTGAAGCGATTGCCAAACACCAGCGCGCCGGGCTGGTTGTCCGCGCCAGGATTGGGCGTGGTCAAGTTGACCTCGGACATACGGCCGGTGCGCTCAAAGAACGGCGGAATAATTCCCCACCTCAGGCCGTAGTTGACTGACAGCTTCGGGGTCGCTTTCCAGTCATCGGAAAAATAGAACTCGTGGTAAGGCTGGCGGAACGCCGAGCTGATACCCGAGATCCCGTGGCCGGCGCTATTGACCGCGCCGAGCAGGAAGCTCGCAAAAGCGTGCCCGGTAGAAGCGTCAAAGCCGGGCATATCAGTGGATCGCGGGGTGAAATTGAAAGAGCCCGCATCGGAGAGTGAATTGTCGTTATAGAAATATCGGCTGTACACGTACCCGAATTTGAAGGTATGCGCACCTCTGATCCAGGTGGCATCGTCCGCGAGGACCTCGCTTCCGTTCTGACTCTGGTCCACGAAACTAAGGCCCATCCGCGAGATGGTCCCGCCCTGGGCCTCGGTACCCGAGAAGTTGAACCGGGGGCACATGGTGTCGGGCAGGCCTGACAGGCCCATCGTCGACGCACAACCCGCATTCACGACCTCAGGGAGCGCGCCATTGTTGTTAGTGAACCTGTTGTAGCCCAAAGCGAAGCGGTTCAGCAAAGTGGGCGTAATGGTGGTAGTCCATGAAAATCTGCCCATGTACCCCGGCGTGGTCTGCTGCTGCCAACTTTGGGTGAGGGGACCTGGGAAGGGCAGAAACGGGGTCGCGCCATTGTTTTGCCGGTTTCGATAGCTGCGGTTCCAGTAGCCGGAAATACGGTTACTCTCATTGATCGAGTGGTCGATCTTGATACCAATGATGTGCTCGTCGAAGTAGGGAGAACCGCCGATCCTGTTGATGTTGTTGATCATTTGATCGTACTGCGGGTCGACGATGCCGACGTTGTTGACAATGTTCGAGGCCGCCGGGTCCCACGCCGAAGTGGGGATGATGTTGCCCGGGAAGGGATCGCGGTAAGTCTGGCCGTTGACCGTCCTTGTGGTCCTGGGATCGTAGATCTGGCCAAAGAGGATGGGGTTGCCCAAAGCATCCGTGCCGATTTGCGTACCCGACAGGGGGTTGCCTGTCCAGTTCGGATCGAGGAGGCCTGAAAAGTCGCCTGTTTTGTATTCCTTCGCGGCCAGTGTTCCGAAACCATTCACCCTAAGATTGTTCAGCGCGTCATGTTCAAAATTCGTAAAGAAGAAGGTTTTGTCGTGACCATTGTAGATCTTGGGAATGACCACGGGCCCTCCCACGGAGAACCCATAATTGTTCAGGCGATTTCTGCTTCTCTTCCCGCCCTGTGAACGGGTGATGAGATTCCGGGCAGCCAGCGCTTCGTTCTGGTTGTAATAGAAAGCCGACCCGTGCAGAGCGTTGGTTCCGGATTTGATCGTGAAATTTGCGACGGCAGTCTGTCCGCCGTTATATTGGGCGCCCATTGCGCCCTCCTGCAGTTTGAACTCGCCAATCGCCTCTGCGGAGGGGCTGAATTCGTTGTTGTTGCCTCCGGAAAGATCGGACCGGCCGACGGGAATGCCCTCAATCAGGATCTCGTGAGAGTACTGCTGCCCGCCGTTAATCGATCCCGCAAAGGTACCGCCGGTTGTCCCGGGCAAACTTGAGAAGATGAATTGCTGAATCTGCCGTTGGCCGTCTTCAACCATGATGGGCCAGGCCTTGTACTCCTGGGCCGTAATGTAACGGCCTATCTCGGCCGAGCCCGTTTCAAGGAGCTCGGGCTTGCCGCTGACCGTCACCTGCTGGCTGACTTGGCCCAACTGAAGCGTCATGTTCACTGAGAGGGTCTGTGCAACGCGCAGGATGATGTCCGTATTGGTGGAGGTTTGGAAGCCCGGGGCGGTGGCTTTAATCGTGTACGTCCCGTAGGGAAGGTACGGCAAGGTGTAAGCGCCCGATGACGTGCTGGTGGTCTTCGATGACACGCCATTGGCATTGTTGGTCGCAGTGACCGTGGCGCCAGGCACAACCGCGCCCGTTTGATCCTGGATGGTGCCGTTAATTGTGCCCACAGGGCCCTGAGCCCATACTCCGCCCGGCATTACGCCGAAGGAGAGCAAAAACACGAAGAGCACCACTTTTGGTAGGGAACGCATCAAATTCCTCCTCAAACCTGTTGAATTCTCCATAGGGTCTTTTTCTAACTCGTTTCGCTTAGAGTGGACCCACCCGACGCAAGGGGAAGACACACCGTATGTGAGCAAAGGCCTTCGGAAACCTAAACTCGCTCTCCGTTAAACCCCTCGCAGCAGCCTGACATATGACTACCCAAAGAGGTTTCGATTCATCTCGAGAGCTTGCGTTCGTTCCTGCGTGAGTTGCTTCTGACCCGACGAAAGATTGCACAAGGAGTGGTGTCGAAAATGAAACTCGCCAACACCAACGAATTGCAGACGTTCAACCTTCATTACATCATCCGTGAATAACTCTGCCGACTACCAGCATCGGGCCGACATGACTTACTGCGCGCCAGACGACCTAATATCCAGAACTAATATGAAATAGCTAAACTGACAGCACTATCCTACAGCAAAGTTGAAATGTCAATAGAATTCTGAAATTTAGAAGGGATCCGGAGGAATTGGAAAGGCTTCACATGTAGCCGACAAGTTTCGAAGCGCAGGCCACGTCACCGGGATATGTTACCCGCCATAGGGAAAACTTTAACCGACAACCGTGAAAACAGGTGTCTGGGTATTTCATCTGCTCGCACAAATCCCAATTCGTATGATTCTTGCTGCCCCGGCAAAACTTCCAGGCGATTGGGTTTCCGGGAAGCCACCAGAATGGTACACGCCATTGTCGATTCGCGGAGACCAACCGATGCATCCGGGCGAGACTATCGCGGACCTACGGCTGGAAATTCCAAATTGGATTCGAGTCGATACCCTGATACTCTTCGTCACTGGAATCATCAGGAGGAGGGATCCCGTATGAAGCATTCCCGCAGAGATTTTATCAAGATCAGCAGCAGCGCTCTGGGAGCGATGGCTGTTCCTTCTGCAGAAGTAAAGGCATCCGCGCAGGAGGCGGCTGCCATTGTTGAGATGGATACTTCCGGGGGATCGGTATCCGTCAGCCCGGCGGAGGGTGTGGCGGGAGAGCATGGCACCTGGACGGTGAGTTATCGAGTCGGTTCGAAGGGCATCAAACAACACGGTGGCGTCCGCGTCCAGTTGCCCGACTCCTGGCACGCAGGAATCCGCAACTCGGCAAATCGTCTTCAGTCGTCGAACCCTCGCGGCGAAAACTATATATCGTCGAAGTGCTCGCGCCCGGGCGTTCACCTGCGGACCTGGGTCGAGGATCAACCCAGTGGCGAACTGGTGAAAAGTCCCCGCCGGGGTCTGGACGGGCGCCTGGAACGCTACATTTACGTCATCCGCGTTTGGGTGACGAAAGGTGAGTTGCGGGAGGGTGACACTCTGTCGGTGATTTATGGCGACACGTCAGGAGGCGGCCAGGGCATGCGGGCCAGCATCATTCGCACCCGGCCGGAACCCATTCTGCTGGCCGTTGACTCCAGCGGCACGGGAGCTTTCCGCATGCACCCCGACCACCCAACCCTGGTGTGCCATGCCGGTCCACCGATGGAGCTGATGTTGTGGGGGCCGTCGACGCTGGTGGCGGGAAAAGAAGCGGAACTGAAACTTGCGGTGGTTGACTTCAATGCCAACCCGGCGCCGGTGGATGGCGAGGTGAGTCTGCGTATTACGAAAGGCAAGACTAAACTCCCATCGCGCGTCCCGTTCCAATCCGATGACGGCTGGCGGACGGTCCGCTTTGTCCCCGCCGAACCCGGGATTGTGCGAATTGAAGCCTTGCTGACCCTGAAGGGAGGCGACACTCGGAAGAAGCGCCTGGTGCCGCGCGGCAATGAATCCGGCACGGTCTCAGCAGCGCAAGGTGGCTTCCGCGCCTACGGAAATCCCATGAAGGTCTACGCCCAGGAACCCAAGATGAAAGTCTACTGGGGCGATCTGCACTCGCATTCGCACTACAGCTGGGACGGAGTGGGCGATGACAATTTTCGATATGCCCGGTACGTCTCAGGGCTGGACTTTTACGCCATGACGGACCACAGCATGCCTCCGGTGGGCAAATTCACACAGGGACTCGGGCCCCACGTCTGGGAGGAGTACACCGCCAAGACGGACAAGTACCACGAGCCCGGGGAATTCGTCACGCTGCACGCTTATGAGGCTTCGTTCGGCGCGCCCTACGGCCACCACAATGTTTTCTTCCGCGGCAAGCCGGGGCCGCTGCTGGTCCCCGACGATGTCACGCTGCCGGAGTTGTGGAATGCCTTGACGGCCGGGGAAGCCCTCACCATCCCCCACCACACGGGCAAGATGCCCCATCCCATCTTCTGGTTTCCTCACAACGATGAGATCGACCGCAATATTGAAATTTACTCAGGACATGGTCTGAGCGAGGCCTACAATCCTCGCGGGCCGCTCTCGTTTGAGAGAAGCCAGTTTACGAGCGACGCCAGGTCCGTGCAGGGTCCCCAGTACGTTCAGGATGCCTGGATGCAAGGGCTGCGGCTCAGCACCATCGCGGCAACAGATGACCATCGCGCCCATCCTGCCCAGCCCCATTTCGGTCGCGCGGCAGTGACGGCATCGGGCCTGACACGCGGGGAGATTTTCGACGGGTTGTACCATCGGCGGACCTATGGAACCACCGGTGTCAAAATCCTTCTGAATTTCAGCATCAACGGCCAGCCGATGGGTGGCATGGTCACAGCCAGTAGCGCGCCTCGGCTTGAAATCGAGGCGCACGGAACCGACGAGATCGAGTTTGTGGAAGTCCTGCGCTATTGCAAATCCGACGGCGCGTTCATCGTCATTCACACGCTCTTTCCCGAGAGTCCCGACTACACCTGGAGCCAGACGGACACCACGTTCAAGGAGGATTCCATCTATTACGTTCGCCTGCGCCAGGTGCGCCTGGTGAGAACCCGCGTGGCCATGGCATGGTCCAGCCCCATCTGGGTGAAGCGCGCATAAAGGTTTCAGGGTATACAGGCAAGCAATGATTGATCGAGGGGGGACAGGGTGAATCGACGACGTTTTCTCAAGCAAGGCGCGTTGGGCGCAAGCGCAATCGGATTGGGCCGGGCGATCAGCGCAGGCTCGTTCGCGTTGCAGCCTCAGAGCGTGATAGCCGGGGGAGCGCAGGGGCGGAACAGCGCTTCTCCCCCACGGGCGGCGGCTGCCGAAGACGTCCAACTGCACGATGCCGTGGTCGTTTCGCGTCCGGGAAAGGTGCCCTTGGCAGAGCAGACTGCGGCGAAGGTGCTGGTTGAAGAGGTGGAAAAACGAACCTCGATCCGGCTGGGCCTCTCGACGGCGTGGCCTGAGGGCAAACCCGTCATTGCCATTACATCCGGAACGTCGGCTTCAGAGTGGGGACGACGGGTGCCCGCCCGTCAGGGGGCGGGTCTGCCGGAAACACGCCCGGAAGGCTACCGGCTTTATGTCGACAGCCAGAACCAGCAGCCCGTTGTCTGGGTGATCGGAGCTGACGCCCGTGGCGCGCTGTTCGGTGTGGGGAACCTGCTTCGCCGGCTCAACTGGTCGCGAGGCAGGCTGGCGATACCGTCCCATCTGGATATTGCCACTGCGCCGGCCTTCGCAATTCGCGGGCACCAACTCGGCTATCGCGCCTTGACCAACACCTACGACGCATGGAATGCTGCCCAGTTTGAGCAGTACATTCGGGAGCTCACTTTCTTCGGAGCCAACAGCATTGAAGGCATTCCCTTTCAGGACAGCAGCGAGACGCCGGTGATGAAGGTCCCGCGGCCGGAAATGAACCAGGCCATTGGCGAAATTTGCCAGCGTTACGGACTGGACTACTGGGCGTGGGTCCCGGCCGACTTCAGCCTGAAGGACGAAGCCCGGCGCGCCCAGATGTTGAAGCAATGCGAGGAATTCTTCAGGGCCACACCCGTGTTCACGGGCTTCACCTTCCCTGGCGGCGATCCGGGCGACAACCCTCCGGAGCTTGTTCTGCCCTTTCTGGAAGACATTGCGAAACTCTTGGGTCAAACCCACCCGGAAGCAAAGGTCTGGTTAAGCCTGCAGCATTTTACGCGGGAAGGGGTCGATTACACTTTCGACTATATCGACCGGCATTTGCCGCCCTGGCTGGGAGGCCTCGTGGCCGGGCCCGGAAGCCCGCCGATGCAAAGCGTCCGCAGCCGGCTGGCGGAGCGATACGGATTTCGCGACTATCCCGACATCACCCACAACAAGCTTTGCCAGTATGAGGTGCCGGACTGGGACCAGGCTTACGCCCTGACGGAAGGACGGGAATCCGTCAACCCCCGCCCCGCCGGATACGCGGCGATTTTCAGCCAGACCTCCGGCTATACAAACGGATTTATCACCTACTCCGAAGGGGTCAACGACGACGTCAACAAGACCATCTGGAGCGCCTTGGGCTGGGACCCAGGCCTGGCTCCGAGAGAAATTCTTATCGAATACGCTCGCGCCTATTTCAATCCCGATGTGGCAGAACGAGCCGCCGACGCTATCCTGGCGCTGGAAAATAACTGGCGCGGCCCCCTGATGGACAACGGCGCTGTAGAAGGAACGCTGCAAGAATGGCAGCAACTGGCGAAGATGGCCCCCGGCCTCAAAGCCAACTGGCGCTGGCAGATGTGCCAGCTTCGGGCGAACTACGATGCTTATTTGCGCCATCGTCTTGTAAATGAAACCCGGCTGGAGTCTGAAGCGAACGCCGTTCTCGCCCATTCAAAAAAACTCGGCGCGGACAAAGCCATGGACGGAAGCAGCCCGTGTGCTGAACCGGGCCGTCACCGAGCCCGTCAGCGTTGAACTTCGGACCCGCATCTCTGAACTCTGTGACAGGCTGTTCCATTCCATCGGCCTGCAGACCAGCGTGCAAAAATACTTTGCCATTGGCGAGGAGCGGGGCGCGGTTCTCGATTTTGTCGATTATCCCCTGAACAATCGCTGGTGGCTTGAAGATCAATTCAAGGCCATTCGTGCGCTCAAATCAGAAGACGAAAAGAACCGGCGGCTGCTTCAGCTCGCAACCTGGGAACATCCGGGTCCGGGCAGTTTCTATGATGATGTAGGGAAACATTGCGAAGTCGCCGCACGTGGTGCACTGTTATCCGGGGCATGGACCCGAACTGAAAGAGCATCCACAGCCGACCTTCTGGTGGTGGGACCAGGGAAAGAGCCGCGCCCGCCTCAGTTGGCAGGTGACCCTGTGGCCGGCCGCTATGGTTTATGAAGGGCTCGCCCCGGATGCACAGTACGTCGTGCGTTCCACGGGCTATGGCCAGGCGCTTTTGCGGATCAATGGCGAGCGGGTTGAGCCAACCATCAACGGCACCCGGATGGGCGAGTTCAAGGAGTTCCCCGTTGATTCCAGGTTCGTCAAAAACAGAAAGCTGGTGCTCACCTGGGACCACCCGATGAACGAGGAGAAGCTGAACTGGCGCCGGCAGTCACGCCTCGCCGAGGTGTGGCTGCTGAAGAAGCCCGACGCCCCGGAAAGATGATCAGCAGAAGGTATATCGAAACTTCCGCTCACCTAAAACCAATAGCGTTATGGAGGGGTTCAACCGGCAGCAGCCTTGCCAGCCCCGGCAAGTGTGCGCCATAAGCGTGCGCGTGTTCATGGCAGGGGTGCGACAAGCATCGGTTGTTTTAGTACCGTCACGTGAGCGTTTCCCCATCAACGATGGCCTTCATCCCCCTGCAAAGTGTAATGCTGGCTGATTTCATGGCAGGAGGCTCTGCCGGGGATGATAAGATTGTCGCCTGCGTTCGTGTATCGGAAAACACCAATCGGGAGAGAATTCCGCATGGGCTACCAACCAATCGAAAATTACGGCGTTATCGGCGACCTGCACACGGTTGCCCTGATCGGAATGAACGGGTCCATTGACTGGCTTTGCTTTCCGAACTTCGATTCCCCCAGCATCTTTGCCGCCATGCTGGACGACCAGAAGGGCGGCCGGTTCCAGATAGCTCCCACCTTGGAAGGAATCACCCTCAAACAGCTCTACTGGCCGGACACCAACGTGCTGGTCACGCGATTTCTATCCACGTCAGGCGTGGGCGAGATCACCGACTATATGCCCATTGATGACAAGGGCCGGGCGGAAGGCAAACACCAGCTGGTGCGAAGAGTGCGGGTGGTCCGTGGCTCAATGCCCTTTCGGATGGTGTGCCAGCCCGCCTTCAATTATGCACAAGACAAGCACAAGCTGCGGCTCTTGCCAAAGGGAGCCCGCTTTGAGTCTCCTGGCCTGCAAATCGGTCTCGCCACCGAGGTTCCGCTGAAGAGCGATGGCAAAGGTGCTGTGACCGCTGAATTCACTCTTGGAGAAGACGAAAGCGCCATTTTCCTGCTCCAGGCCATGCCACCCGGCGCAGGCTGCGGCGAGCCTATCACAGAGTCACGGGAGGACCAGCTTTTCCAGAACACGGTGAACTACTGGCGTCGCTGGCTCTCGCAGTGCCGCTACAAGGGGCGCTGGCGGGAAATGGTTTACCGGTCGGCCCTGGTTCTCAAGCTGCTCACTTATCACCCGACGGGAGCCATCGTCGCGGCGCCCACCTGCAGCCTGCCCGAAAGCATCGGCGGCGGGCGCAACTGGGACTATCGCTACACCTGGATTCGCGATGCGGCGTTTGCGCTTTATGCCTTGATGCGGCTCGGCTTCACAGAGGAAGCAGCCAAATTTATGCACTGGCTGGAAGCCCGATGCCACGAGCGACGGGAAGACGGCTCTCTACAGATCATGTACGGCATTGATGGACGTCATGAACTGGACGAGTACACTCTCGATCACCTGGAAGGGTACAGGGGATCCCGGCCCGTCCGGGTAGGGAACGCTGCCTCCAACCAGTTGCAGATGGACATCTACGGGGAACTGATGGATTCCGTCTACCTGTACAACAAGTACGGCAGCCCCATCTCTTACGAACTCTGGGTTGAGTTGCGCGAATTGCTGAATTGGGTGTGCGACAACTGGCACCAGCCCGACGACGGCGTCTGGGAAGTTCGAGGCGGTCGCAAGCATTTTGTGTATTCGAAACTCATGTGCTGGGTCGCTCTTGACCGTGGCCTGCGCCTGGCCGACAAGCGTTCATTCCCGGCAGACCGGACCCGCTGGATGAAAACACGGGACACCATATACGAAGAAATCCTGGAAAAAGGATGGAACCCGAAGCGGCAGTCCTTCGTGCAATACTACGGGTGCGACTGCCTTGACGCCTCCAGCCTGATCATGCCACTGGTCTTCTTCATGTCGCCCACCGATCCACGCATGCTGAGGACCATCGACGCCATCAACCGTCCTCCGGACAAAGGCGGACTCGTCTCCAACAGTCTTGCCTATCGTTACAACGTCCGGGGCGGGATTGACGGGCTGCAAGGCACTGAAGGGACGTTCAACATGTGCACGTTCTGGCTGGTTGAGGCGTTGACCCGTGCGGGCCGGGAGGACAAGCGGAGACTCGACCAGGCCGTCCTGATTTTCGACAAGATGCTGAGCTATTCAAACCACCTGGGACTTTATGCGGAAGAAACGGGCCCATGCGCCGAGGGTCTGGGAAACTTCCCGCAGGCATTTACCCATGTGGCCCTGATCAGCGCCGCATTCAATCTGGACCGTGCTTTGAGCTCCAACGACCAGAAGTCGCCGGGATTGGACCTCCCTCAGCGGTAATCACGAACTGGAAGTCCGGATGTTGCTTGAGGCTCAGGCTTCGATCCACCTGGGCTCCGCCGGGTACCCTGGCAACCAATTTGCGCCAGGGCGTTGCCCGGCAAGAACAGCTCCGCTTCAGCCTGGAAATCCAGACAGCCGAACTATTGCTTCTCCGTGCCTGCTGGCCCCCGTACTTTTCACTCAAAGGCGGGAAGAAAATAATCGGGCAACGACGCCCCCAAAACGCAACTCCCCGGGAAACCGCCGCCAGATTCCTGGGGAGTCACACAGTTAAATCTTTGAAACCGTCTTGCCGGATGCTGATGACGCGCCATGCGCCTGGAGACTGGAGCAGTTCAATAAATGCCTCTGCCAATCTTCCTGTATCCTACTTCTTCTTGGGTGGGACAATCGCGTCCTTGAAGGACTTCGCCAAGCGGAACTTGACCACCGTCTTGGCGGGAATCTTGATGGGTGCTCCGGTTTGGGGATTTCGACCCGTGCGTTCCTTGCGGTGAGCTTTGACAGCCTTGCCAAGGCCAGGAATCACGAACTGCCCTCCGCTCTTGCACTCCTTGGTGGCCAAAGCCAACAGCTCTTCAAGCACCGCAGCCGTAGCCTTCTTCTGCAGCCCGACTTTTTCAGCCAGATGAGATATCACCTGGGTTTTGGTCATCACTTTTGCCATTTGCTGCTCCTCTCCTGAAATTTAGATATTGGGAGTCCCTTGGTTGACCGAAATGCGAAACTCTAAGCAATCACCCCGCAACTGCCAAGGCACAGGGTTACCGCGCCCTGGACTGTAAATGCCATTATTGGACCCGCTCTGTCAAGGCCTATCCTGCAATTTCGAAATGCGAATTGAAATGGCATTTACCTTTATACACACGTTTTGAGTCTTACGCCAAAAACATTTTCTAATAATGGGAAACCGTATTGAACTGTTCTATTGATTCGTCAGCAAAGAGAAATGTGCAGGGGAATCAGGGGCATCCTATGACTCTGCAGAATGACGTCTGCCTGCGTTCACCGAATCTCGACACACACCGGGACCCCACAGAAAGTATCCGTAAGGACCACTTCCTGAACCCGGGACAAGCGAAACGGCCACACCAGGGAGGCGATAAGGCTAGTCTCCACCTGTTCCAGGACCACGGTTGTTTGGGTCTTCCTTGGTCCCGGCTGGAATTCCGCCCTTATCAGGGTTTGACAGGATGGCCATAGGGACGCGCGCGAAAGCCACCTGGTTCGCGGATGCATCGATCACGTTCACCTGCATCCAGTAGCGTCCCGGAGGAAACCTGGACAGCGGAATCTCGGTGAAGTAGGACGCAGTTCCTTCGCCTGACTTGCCCGACTTGGCCGCGTAGGGTCCGGCTTCAGAAACCTGCACACCGTTGCGGAAAAAGATGAGCGCCATCGACGGAGGAGTCGAAGCTCCGGAATGGCTGGGGGCTTTGCCGGCCGATGCCTGCTTGCCGGCGTATGATTGGAGGTACACATAAAGGTTCTGGCCGGCATAGAACACCCTCGTAACGCTCGGCAGGATGGCCTGGGAGCCGGAGTCCAGTGGATTGTCTTCTGCACCTCTGGTCCAGGGACCGCGCTGGGGACGTGCGGGAGGCTTTTTGGAAAGCTCGTTTGAAACCACAACCGAACTCAGCACAAACCCCTCTTTGCTGACCGGAGGAAGCACCAGCTGCTTTTCAAAGGTGCCCATCTTTCCTGTCAGGTTTTCCCGCCCCACGACCTTCAGCTTGTAAGCGCCGGGCGGCAGAACCAGTCCGCCTTCGTAAAGGATGTTGCCCTTCAGCACCGTCTGGTATGTCGTGGCGTTCAGTTTGACGGGAAGCGTATCACGCAGCGCGCCCGCCACTTTGCCCTGGGAGTCCGTGGCGCGCCATGCAAAGTCAAACTGCGTCTCGTGGACCGATGAATGCTCATGGAAAGGAATCGAGGAACCGGGAATTTTAGCCGCCAGAACAACGTAATAGTGGCCGTCGGACTGGCGGAAATAAGCGGTTTCGACCGCAAGGGGAAGATCGAGATAAGGCGCCTCGGAATTGAGAGCATCGGAAAGTTGAACTTCTTTCTGCTGTCCCGAGGAGTGCCCGAAACTGACGGGAGCGTAGTAGCCCGGACGAGCCTCAACCTTCAAACCACGGCCCTCCACCACTTCCACTCGGATGCGGCGGAACTTTCCGTCGGCCTTGGTATTCGATGGCGTGTAACCGATCAGGTAGTAGCTGGTGTTCGCCTTCTGCACGTACTGGAAAACCGGCGCGAAGTTGTTCAGGTCCGTAAACATGTGCCCGCCCGTGTCGGTGGCCAGGGTTGAAAGTGTTTCACGGCTGTTGTGCATTGAGCTGATCTGCGACGACACGGCGCTCGCCGTATAAATAGCGGTGCCGGACGGGCTGGCCGCGGAGGCTCCGCCGCCGGGCGGCATAGCCATCAGGCCGCGTGCGTCCAGCGTGTAAAAGGAAACGTTGGCCCGGTTGGCCGCGTCGATCGTTGCCTGAAGTTGCGCCTCGTTGTCCACACCTGTCTGCTCGATGCCGCTCGAAAAGTGGATGACCGATTTGCGCCCCGGAACAGCCTGCAGCAGGTTGGCGAGTGATTGCAAGCGCTGCGAGCTTTTCATCGGTGTTGAAAATGTTGAACTCGGTCTCATCGGGAGTGAAGGCATTTCCGGTATCCTGCGTCACCACCTCATTGCCGAACGAATCCGTACCGCCGGCCTCGCCCACGCTCCCGCTCGACGCCAGGGTGGACGACTGGCCGATCTGGATATTCTTGATAGCCTTCGACAGCGCGTCGCGGTCGTTCGTAAAGTCCTGAAGAACCTTCAAATTGCTCGAATAGGTCACAACCGCCACCAGGTCGGCGGGCGACATCTCCGTCTTCAGGAAGTTCTGCGCAGACTGGAGCGCGCGCAGCAGATCCGGAATCTGCATCGACGAAAGGTCAAAAAACAGGACAACCAGACGATGGTTCTGAACCAGGCGCCGGTAAGTTTCCTGGGGTGTGGTCCTGGGCAGGGTGCCGAGGTTGATCTCTGCCGGCTTGCCGTTCTCGCCGGTTTCCTGCGCGAGCTTCTGGATGTTCTCCAGATCAAACGAGTTGATCGTCTGCAGCACGCCGTCTTCATAAACTTTGAAGTCGCTCTGCTTCAGGTTCGCGGCGGGATCGCCCTTGCGGTCCGTTACGCGGACGTCCACCAGGACCTCATTCGTGCTGATCTTGAGAGTGTAGTTCTGCGAAAGATTCTGGTACCCGATCTGGCCGCCGGAGGGTGGTGCGGAGGTTTGCCCCTCATCCTGCCCAGCCATAGCAAGGCCCACAAGGGTCCCCGCCATGAGGACGCTGATGGCAACGGCTGCCAGCATCCCGGCGTGGCGATGACTTCGACGAACGCTCTTTTGACGAACTGTATTTCGACGCATACCAACCTCAAAATGCTGAAAACTGAAGCAGCAATTAACCGCCTGCCGCGCCAGCGCCGAATCGTTTAGAACCGCAGCCTGAACGAAAGGGTCATGGTCCGCATGGAACCCACTCCGGTCACCCGCCCGAATGTGCTGCTGTTGATGGTCGACGACAAGCCCGAGTAATTGACCATGTTGAACGTGTTGCTCGTGGCGAGGCGAAAGTTTGCCGTAATGTGCTTCTCGCGCGAAATTGTAATCAGCCGGTCTAGCCCCATATTGAAATTGAGTGATGAAGGTCCGGGAATGGTGTTCCGGCCGGCATTCCCGAAAGCCCCCGCGGCAGGCACGGCAAAGGCCTCCGTATTAAAGTAGTTGAGCGTTGACTGCTGGGAGGAAGGCAGCGTCACCGGAAGTCCCGTGGCGTCAGCTCGAAGACCTCCGAACGGAGCGAGCCCATTCACGTTGTTGATGGCATTGCCGCCAACATACGCCGTATAGGGGAGGCCGGAACTGAAGGTCGTGATGTCGGTCAGCGACCAGCGGCTGAGAAGCGTTGCCATCAAGCCGCCCTTCTTCAGGAACTTTCCGCGCTCGCCAAACGGCAACTGATAGCGGACAAAAGCGCGCACGCTGTGCGTGGGATTAAAGCCTGAAAGAGCCCATTCCGCGCCCAGGTCAGAAGGATTCTGCACCGGCGCCAGCGGGCTGACCGCCGCCGAAATTGCCGACCCGCCTCCAAGGCCGCCCACGCCCCTTCCGAAGAACCGCGTGGTGGCTGTTCCGCCCACGCTCGAGGCATTGTCTAAAGCCTTCGAATAGGTGTAATTCAAAAAGAATGAGAAGTCCCGCCGCGAGAAGTGCCTCAGGCTCACCCGCAGCCCGTTGTAAAGGGACGAGGCGCCCGAAGTGTCGTATTCAAACGGAAGAGCCGTGGACAAAAGTGCGCTGCCCACACCCGGCACCAGCAGCAGGTTCAGGTGCGTACCGCGCGTCCCGATATAAGCCACCGACAGGATATAGGACGGGCTGAGATCCTGCTCGATCATCGCGTTCCAGCTTTGGGCGTAGGGGGTAAGAAAATTGGGATCGACGGCGAAGGTGTTGCTCACCGTGCCCGGACTGAAGGCCGGAAAGCCGTTCTGGAGCGTCAGGATCTGCGTGGGGCTGGTCACCAGCGTGCTCGTGGTGGCAAACGGAGCCTGGTTCACCAGATTGTGCACCAGGTTCTGGTAAATCGACTCGTCGTAAAAAATGCCGTAGCCCGCGCGCACCACCATTGTGTGTGAAATCCACGGCCGGTAGGCAACGCCAACACGGGGCGCCAGGTTCGCCGGATGTCCGCGCAGCAATGAAGCCGGCAGGCTTCCCGGATTTTGACCTGTCACCACGTCCGCTGTCGTGAAATTGGGCCCCAGTGCCAGGTCCGACAGGTGGCCGTATTTCTCGGTGAACGGCGCAGCGTACTCCCATCGCCCGCCGAGGTTGAGCGTCAAATGGTCGGAAACTCTCCAGTCGTCCTGCCCGTAAAGATCGTAGCGGGACGAGCGCAGATAGTTTGCTGGAATCCCGAAGCGTTCGGAAGTGGTCTGGGGAAGGCCCAGCAGAAAATCGGCAAAGTCATAGCCGGTGCCGGTGACCGGCGTTCCCTGCGTCGTAAAGTCGCTGGTAGTGTAGCCGGTGAAGGAAAAGCTCCCTGCCGCGTCGGGATTTGTTAATGAGTTCAACTGGATTCTTGTGATCCCGCCACCGAGTTCCAGGTTGTGCTTGCCCACGCTGTGAATCAGGGCATCCGAAAAGCTCAGCGTCTGGTTGCGCGTGAGCGAGGGAGTTGCATCGCTTAAGCCGCTGAAGTTGTTGAAGCCAATCGAAGGCAGGCCCCAGTCCATGGGATCCTGTGAAACCCCCTGGATGCCCAACGCACCCGCAATGTTCTGGTTGTAGGAAAACGGATTCGTCACGAAAGTCCGCGCGCGGTTGAAGTTGACAGTAAAGTCGTTCACCGTTTTTGGGTCGAAGTTGTGTGTTTCAGTCACGCTGACATTCTGCATGCGCGTGGTGCTGGTGGAGGTGAGGTTCGGGAACCCGGTGATGCCGTCATCATGGGACGAGTTGTAGAAGTACATCACCGCCAGGTTGTCCTTGGCTGAAATCTGCTGGCCGACTCTCGCCATGAACCTCTGGCTGGCCGTTGGCAGTGAAAGTTGCACGTGGTAGTTCTGCACCTGCCCCGGCAGGTTGGGAAGTGGAAGGTATTGCAGCAACCCAAGCGACGCAGAGTTGATCATCGATGACGGAATCACGTTCCCTGCAAAAGCGGTTCGAGGACCGAGTGTCGCCGAGGGCTGGTAGATCACCGGCGTTGTTCCGGCGCCCTGTCCCGAAAGAATCGTTGTAGCTGAAAAATCGCCCTGGCGCTCCGCCGCCGTGGGAAGCGAGGCCAGAATATTTTCCGGAGTGGTGCCGCGCGTGATGTTGAAATTGACAAAGAAGCTGGTCTTGTTGCCGCCGTTGTAGATCTTTGGGATGTTCAGCGGGCCGCCCAGTGAAACACCGAAAAGTTCGCGATAAAAAGGGGCCTGAGGCTGCGAAGGAGTGTTCAAGGGATAGGGCCGGGCGTCGAAGGCCGAGTTGGTGTAGGTGTCAGAGATGTTCCCGCGAAGCCGGTTGGCCCCGGCCCCGCGGAAGCCGCCAAAGAAAAAGCCCCGATCGCCGCCGCCACCCCCGCCAAACGGCATGCCTGCGCCGCCACCCGGTCCGCCAGGCCCACCGCCGAACCTCGAAAACCTGCCCCGGCGCCCGCCACCCATGGGAGGTGCGCTGGCATTCACAACGTTGCCAGCCAGCAAAAAGGAATTGCTCGCGCCCGCCGCGCCCGCAAGGTCTCCTCCAACGGCGGCGCCTTCCTGGCCCGTCTGTCCTGTTCCTCCGCCCTCTGCTGAGAAGCGCAAACCGCCGCTGGCATCGCTTTCGCCCGCTTCTGCCAGAATACTGTTCAGATCATTGGCGCCTTCCTGGCCCACGCCGCCTTGCGCCGGAAACGAACCGCGTGCGTTCCCACTGCCGCGTTGCGCAGAAGTTCCTGGTTGCTGTCCCTGCGCAGTTCGTTCACCCGCCCCGCCCTGGCCCGCACGCCCGGGCAAATTGCCGCGACCTGCCCCACGCTGCCCCATGCCCGGCCGCCTGAAACCGCCAAAGCCAGCCGGTTCTCCAGGCTTCGCCAGCGCCAGGGTGGCATTCAGCGCAGCAGGCTTGCCGGCCGTGACCGTCACAGGCCCCAGCAACGAGGGGCGGAACCCCAGGATCATCACGATCACACGGTACTCCCCCGGCGCCACATCCCTGAAAATGTACTTCCCTGTTTCGTCAGACCACGTCTGCTTGCGCTGGCGTGTTTGAGGGTTGAAGAGGATGACTCTCGCACCCGGCACCGCAACTTCCCCGGGCCCGTGCACCTCTCCCTCCACTGTCCCGCCCGCCGCCGTTTGCGCCCTCGCTGGCGGAGCGACGCAAAGCGCCATCGCCAGAACCGCGGCCAGCATTCCGGTCCAGTAGAGGAAGCTTATTGCTCTCATTTCCCTGAAACCTCGCACGCAAAACCGGCCTTCAGACACTGGCGGCGCTTTGCTTAGTATGCCGGACGAGTTCCGCGACAAAAAGGTTTCAAAGCAAATCCGGAATCCCTCCGCGATGAGCCCGACCCGAAATCTTCCCCCGGCCCGGACGACTGATGAAACCTGTAATTCCATACACCCAATATCTCCCCAATAACGACTTCTGTTCTGCAAATTGTTTGTAAAGATGAATGCAGGCCATTCCCCGCGAACAGGTGCAGCGGGTGGAATGATTGGGAACGCGATCTCTCCGAAGGCCGCGTCAGACTTGACTTTCAAGGCTTTCGGTACTATAGCTAGCTATAGAAAGGGAATGCAGCCGCAGTGCACATTTGGCGCAGGCCGCCTATGGGGAAAAGGCTCACATTAGCGTTAGTTTTGGCCGTGCTCGGGGCGATGGTCTGCCCGCTGCCTTCACAAGCGCAGGGAGGTTTCCTGATCGGGCCGGGCCAGGCCGTGCGAGCGCGGCCGCACATACCTTTGGGGGTTCCCCGCCAAAACATTTCCCTGAGAGGACCACGGCGGCAGCATTACCATCGTGGCAGGCGTGGCGCGCTGCCCTATCTGTATCCTCCCTACTACTACTCGGATTACTATTCGGAGCCGGCTCCCACAGAGACGGAGCCGTCGCGGGTGGTGATTGTTGAAAGAACTGAGCCGCGGGCCGAAGCACCGCCGCCAGCACCTCCTCCTGAATCCCTGATGCTGGAACTCCGGGGCAACCACTGGGTGCGAGTCACGGACTCCGGCCGGACCATGGCCGGGTCGCAGCCCGCCAAGCAGAATTCCGCAAAAGCCGGGAACCTGCGCACCATAACGCCACAGGAGAAGGCAGCCGTTGAGCCGCCGCGGGAACTGCCGCCCGCAGTGCTGGTGTTCCGCGACGGGCACAGAGAAGAAATCACCAGGTACACCATCGTCGGCGGCACCATTTATACCAGCGCCGATTACTGGAACAGCGGTTCGTGGACGAAAAAGGTCCCGATTGCCGAACTGGATGTTCCGGCCACGCTGGAACTGAACCGCGAGCGTGGCGCAAATTTCAGCCTTCCTTCCAGCCCCCACGTGGTTGTCATCCGCCCATAAAATTCCCAGAGGGAAAAGGGGTAGCCTGGCTATGCACGCTCTCCCAGGCATTAGTGCGGGAACAAGCGTCGAGAGCTTCCTCGTGCCCTGCGCGCGTTGAAGCGTTCGCCGCGGAGCCTTCAGCAAAAGAACGCGTTGTATTGCAGCGCGCTTTGGCCGAAAATCACTTCCATGAAAACTCCGAAATCTGAACCGGCCCGGCGCGGGCAGAAAGCCCGCACCAGGAAGAAGGACAACGTTTTGGTGATGGGGTCGCCCCGTACCCGGAAAAGAACCGGCCAATCGGCAATGAACGGCCGGCCACCTCTGAAGATCACCGAAGTGCGTGTGATTGTCACCTGCCCCGACCGCAATTACGTTCTGGTCAAGGTCCTGACCAGCGAGCCGGGACTTTACGGCGTGGGCGACGCCACGCTCAACGGCCGCGAACTGGCCGTGGCCACCCTGCTCGAAAAGCACATCGCGCCCATGCTCATCGGGCGCGACCCGGAACAGGTGGAAGACATCTGGCAATGCCTCTATCGCGCTCCCTACTGGCGCTCCGGCCCCGTGCAGATGACGGCACTTGCCGGCATCGACCTCGCGCTGTGGGACATCAAGGGCAAGCTGGCCGGCATGCCCGTCTACCAGTTGCTCGGCGGGCGCACCCGTCGCGGCGCGCTGGCCTATACGCACGCCGCCGGAAATAACTTTGACGAGACCGAAGACGCGGTCCGTCGCGCCATGGAACGCGGCTTCAAGGCCGTGCGCGCCCAGGTGGCGATTCCGGGCCTCGAAGGCACCTACGGAACGGCGCTCAAGAAAACATCTGAAGAGACCGCGGGACGGGTGGACCAGCAAGCCGACCTGCCCGCAACGGAAGTGTTCGAGCCCGGCCCGTACCTGCGCACCATTCCCAAATTGTTTGAGCGGCTGCGGATGAAGCTGGGCGACCAGGTTGAACTGCTGCATGACGTTCACCAGAAGCTTGCTCCCATTGAAGCCGCGCGGCTGGCGCAGGAGCTTGAGCCTTACCGCCTGTTCTTCCTGGAAGACCCGGTGCCGCCGGAAGCCAAAGACGGCCTGCGCCTCATCCGGCAGCGTTCCGCCACGCCCATCGCCATGGGTGAGATCATCCATTCGCCGCTCGACTTTGTGCCGCTCATCACCGAACGGCTGATCGATTACCTGCGCTGCGCCGTCACCCACATTGGAGGACTGACTGCGGCGCGCAAGCTGGCCTCGCTGGCCGAGTTCTGGCAGGTGAAGACCGCCTGGCACGGGCCGGCGGACGTGGGACCTCCGGCACACGCGGCGAGCGTGCATCTCGACCTGGCGCTCCAGAACTTCGGCATCCAGGAGATGGTCTTCTTTCCCGAGGTTGCGCGAGAAGTGATTCCGGGTGGGCCAACGTTTCAGGGAGGCTACATGACCGTTGAGGATTCGCCGGGATTGGGGACCGACGTCAACGAACAGCTGGCCGAAAAGTATCCCTACCGGCGGTCGTATTTGCCGCTCGCCCGCCGCCAGGACGGCAGCGTCCATGACTGGTGAGAGGGTGCCTTAAGTAGGCGTCAAACAAGCAGGAAACGTCTCCGGTTCGTTTTTTAGCCGTTATTTATTTTCAACAACATGGCCCGGTTTGTTTTTAGCTTTGTTTTTTCCACAGGCACGTGTTTTCAACAACTTCTCAGCTTTGTTTTTCGGTTTGTTCCGGTTTGTTTTTCAGCGCCGATCTTTTGTTTTCAGTAACTTCTCCGCTTTGTTTTTTAAAATAACATCTTTTTTGTCCCATTCGTCCCAAAACCGGCAAAAAAACGACTTTTTTTCTGCTCCAACAACGGCTGCTGCTCACGGCGGATTTTCCCTGCCGTTCACGAACAAATCACAGGCCATCAAACGCCGCACAGACAGTAAAGGCCGCCCACCCACGGGCACTATATGAAGACTACTATACTAGGCTCTGGTTGTCAAGCAAAATCGCCATGAGGAACTACAGCCGTCAGCCATAAGTCCACTGCTCTCAGCGTCAATCGGTTCGCGGCTGGCAAGGCAAGCGTCTTCGCCAACCCGCGCAAAGCGTGTACCATGAGTTCATGGAAAATCTTAAAGGAAAAATTGCATTAGTCACTGGAGCTAGCCGTGGAATCGGGCGCGCTGTTGCTGTAGCACTGGCCGAGGCCGGCGCCGAGATCGCAGTAAACTTTGTGAGCCGGCCGAAAGAAGCTGCGGAAGTCGAATCTCAGATCGTCGGCCTCGGGCGCAGGTGCGTGACCATTCAGGCGGACGTCTCCCGTTCGCAGGAAGTGGCTCGGCTGGTGAGCGAAACCGAGAGCCGGCTGGGTCCTATCGACATTCTCATCAACAACGCGGGCATCTCCCGGCCGCAACCCATCGAGGAAATCACCGAGCAGGATTGGGACGACATCATCAACGTGAATCTGAAATCGTGCTTCCTGGTGACTCAGGCCGTAGTGCCGGGCATGCGGGCCCGCAAGTGGGGGCGCATTATCAACGTGTCATCGGTAGCGGCGCAGGTGGGAGGCGTGGTCGGACCGCATTACGCCGCCTCAAAGGCCGGCATGCACGGGCTGTCGCGCTACTACGCGCAGCGGCTGGCGCGGGAGGGCATCACGGTCAACTCCATCGCTCCGGCGCTGGTGCGGAGCGACATGCTGGCACAGGTTCCAAACGTGACGCCGGAACGTATTCCGGTGGGCCGCTTCGGAGAGCCCGAAGAAGTGGCGGAAGCCGCCGTGATGCTGGCCCGAAACGGGTATATCACGGGGCAAACCGTCAACGTGAACGGCGGCTGGTTTATGAGTTGAATGCCAGGACGAAAAGCCCCCCTTACCCGGCCGCTAGCGCGCCCGATCCCCCGGAGGGTGCTCTAAGTATTTTGTGCATCAGGCGTTTCGCAGTGCGGATGAGTCCGTGTCTTATCTCCACAACATCCGCGGACCGCAGAACCGGCGGACCGCACTACCCTTCTATTTCACTTTGAGCATCACGGCCCCGTGGCCGGGGACGGTGGCGGCATAGCTGCCGTGGAACGTACCCAGATCTTTACGCGCCCAGAGATCGCGAACACGAACCGAATCGGGCATGCCGACGTCTTTGAAACGGACGGTAATAGGTAGTGGTCCCATGCCGCGGTTGAACAGGCCCACGGCCTTGCTTCCGTCCGCGAGCGGCTTGACCCAGATTTCGAGCGGCCCTTCCTGCCAGGCGCGGTGGCCTTCCACGCCTTTCGGATCCTGATCGACGGCGATGACCTCGGGATGGGTGAGGATGGCGAGCGTGTTCTTGTTCATGTAGGTGAGATCGTTGCCCGCCTGGAGCGGCGCTGCCAGGATGCACCAAAGACTCATCTGAGTTATTTCCTCGTTGTGATTCAATTTGCCGATACCGATCTGGAGGATGTCAGGATCGTTCCAGTGGCCCGGGCCCGCAAACCCGGCAAGGCCGTTCTGCATAAACCCGAACATGGAAACGCGGTAGTAGTCACCACCGATGTCGTTGGTGGTGCGCCACATGTTGCCGCCCACGGAAGCTCCCCACCGCCAGACGGCCTCGAGCCCATACTGGCAAAGGCTGTAGACCATCGGGCGGCCGGTGCGTTTGAGCGCGTCGCCCATCTTTTTGTAAGCCGCCTGCATCTGGTCCGGCGTGTAAACCTTGCTGGCGCTGCACCAGTCATACTTAAGCAAATCAACGCCCCAGCGCGCGTAGGTGCGAGCGTCCTGCTCTTCGTGGCCGTAGCTGCCCTCGTAGCCCGCGCAGGTCTTCGGCCCTGGCGAAGAATAGATACCAAACTTCAGTCCCTTGCTGTGGACGTAATCGGCCAGGGCTTTCATGTCCGGGAAGCGGCTGTTGGGCTGGATATTGCCCTTGGCGTCGCGCTCGCCCTGCCAGCAGTCATCGATGCTGATGTAAGTGTAGCCGGCGGCCTTCATTCCGGTGCTGACCAGCGCGTCGGCGTTGGCGCGCACGATGGCATCACTGATGGTGCATTTGTATTGATACCAGTCATTCCAGCCCATGGGCGGCGTTTGTGCCACTGGAACCGCCTGGGCAAAGCCCTGCGCCGCCATCAGCGCGCAAATAAACACGGCGATCATCGCGCTTGAAATCCACAACTGTCTGGTTAATCGCATGGAATATGCTGCCTCCTGGTGTGAATAAAAACCCCTCGCTTCGCGGGATCGCAGAAATCACAAAAGACGAGACGTCTGCGCCTGTCCTGCGGCCACTCCTAAAACTTGACCACGGGCGCGAGCGCAACGCAAATGAGTCCTGCGATGAAGAATGCAAACATCAGGGCGAGCAGGCGTTTGGCGGAGCGGTCAGCGCGTGCAAACTCTTTCCACACAAACACTCCCCAGATGGCCGACACCATGGTCGCCCCCTGCCCCAGCGAATACGAAGCAGCGGGTCCCACCATTTGCACATAGGAAGCGACAAAGTTTGAAATGGTCCCCACGCCCCAGATCATTCCTCCCAGGACTCCCCAGAAGTGCAGCGACTTGCTCCCGTGCAGGTAGTCCACAAAGCGGACCGGCGGGCCGGAAACGGGCCTGCGCATGAAGATGTAATTCAGCGGCACGGTGCAGACCAGAACCCCAATCCCGAAAACGTAGGCCACGGTGTAAGGGCCCAGGTGGTGCGGGCCCTTCAAGGCCTTGGCGACAAAGGGATAGAACAGTCCCATGCCCACACCGCAAAACAGGCTGAGCAGGATGCCTTTGGTGCTCAGCTTCAGGTCTTCGGAAATTTTGCGGTAGGCCATGGCGTCCAGCACAATGGCCACGCAGACCAGCGCAATGCCCCCGAAAAGCAGCAGGGGATTCCCGGCCGGAGTGATGATGTAGTTGAGGATCGATCCGATCACCAGCGCCAGCCCGATGCCGATGGGAAAAGCCACGGCCAGGCCGGCAATCGCAATCGCGGCCACCAGCAGGATGTTGGCGATGTTGAAAACAATGCCTCCCGCAAACGCCAGCAGCAGGTGGTGGACGTCCGCCCGGCCGAGGTTGGTCATAAAACTGCCGGGGCTTCCCGGCTGGGTGTTACCGAGCGTGAATCCCATGAGCACGGACATCAGCAGGATTCCCCAGACGTAATCCCAATAGAAAAGCTCAAAGCGCCAGTTTTTGGTGAGCTTCTGGGTGTTCGCCCAGCTTCCCCAGCAGACCATGCTGAGAATCATCATGAAGAGAGCAGCCGCGTAAGTGGAGGGAACAAACATCGCAAGCACCTTTCAGTTGGAGAATGCCTTTATCATCACAAAAACATGCACGGATCGAGCATCGGTGCGTTATTCCGCGTCCATCGCGCCAAACGGGCTTGCGCCCTTCGAATGAACGTTGACGGCGGAAGGCTTCTTCCTATTTCCAGCCTGGAAACCGCAGCGGCGTCTCATGGATTGCCCCAGGGATAGAGCCGGCCACTGGTGTCCTGCGAAAACAGGATCGGAGCTATGATCAGGCCTGAAGCAACAGCCGGGAGCGCGCGTTTCCCAACCATCAGGGGGCTTTCTCCATCCTTCTGTTTCCAAATGTGGCGACCCAAGTGACCTTTTTCCTGCCTCATTAAACCCGAGAGACTCGCGGACTTCCAGCATTATTTTCATTTTTGTGATTTGAGTAATGCAGCGGGAGGCAGGGCCGCAGGAAATGCGGACGAATACACTTCGGCTTCGTGTGCCTGAAAGGTCGGGCAAAGTTGATGAAATTGCGCTTGGGATGGGAAACGGGAAAGGAAAAGAGGGAGGGAACTTCTTCAAAGGGTAGCGGGAAAGGTTAGCGAGGAGAGGCCATGCTTCCCGGAGAAATGGCAGGCTTCTGGCAGGCGCCGATTACGGCATGGGAATGCCGGTTGACTCTGCCGGGTTCGCAGCCTGAACCATTGCTCCTGTGATCGACAAACGCTATGACGGCTCGTTCTGTAACAGAAGCATGATCAGGTCAAGCCGCCGTTTCACTTCGAATTTGGCCAGAAGATTGGACACGTGGAACTTGACCGTTCGTTCAGAAATTTTCAGTTTCCTGGCAATCTCTTTATTCGAAAGGTGTCCGCGCAGGCAATTCAGCACCTGGCCCTCTCGCGGGCTGAGACTGGCAGAAGGCGCTTTGGCCAAGCGGCGCCGGGGACTGCGGACCCTGGAGCCCCTAAATCGGGAGAGAAGCCTCCGCTCAACCCAGTAACCTCCGTCGGCCACCATCCTGACCGCCTCTGGCAAGTTCATCGAGGCCTCGGAATAATCGAGGAGACCCTTGACGCCGAGTTCCAGAAGGGGAAAAGCCGTGGAATCCTTGAATTTTTCAGAAAGTACGATGACAGGAGAGTTGGGGAAACGGTCCACCAGTGCGCCAATCAGGGTCCGTGCGAACGGATCGTAGCCATCCACGACGAAGACATTCGCGCCTGGAATCGCCAGGCGTTTCACATCTTCAAAGAAAACCTGGCGCAGCCGGAAGGCTTTCACTTTGAAAGGTGATCCGGAGAGGTTCCGGGTGAACTCATCGAGAAGCAACGGATGGGTAGATAGCAGGCAGACCTGAAGATGCGCCCCCCTGCCCGCTTTCCGCTCCATAGACAAACCTCGTCAGTTCTCATCTGCCGCCGGAATCCGGCCCAAAGGCTGGAACCGCATGAAACCGGCGCCCTGCGGGAATTTCAGCTTCTCTCCTGCGCCTGAGACATTCCATCTGCAACTCGTTGCCACAGAACAAGATGTGCCATAGACCCGAAATTCCGCATTACCTGGCAGTACGACTGTCGGCCTGTTCCACGCTAAAACCTGACCCTCTTCTAGCCCTTCGTACAGTTGTTGTAGGGCGTGCTTCCGCGTAACCTTGGAACTGCAGTCAACAAAGTTGTCAAGGCAAGGCTTCAGATGGACAGCAAAAAAAGAAGTCGCTGGACGGAGATGGCTGACTGAAGACCTGCATGTTTAGGGACATGCACCTTGGCACGAAGGGGAGGGATGATGACACACGAACTCTGCTCTGTTAGGGGTGGTTTCTGCCCCGGCGGAGTGGAGAAAAAATAAGGCATTGAGTCATTTCGAGGGGGAGGACCGATGCGCAAACCAAGAGTTTGCACTCGAAAGGGAGTACCAAAATGCGTATCGTCGGTCCGACCTCAGGTCAGCACCATTTGTTCCTTCTATCTATTCTCTCCATCTTCACATTTTGCATGGCCACAACCTTTGCATTGGGATATCAAGGCAGAAGAATCGTGAAAGGCCATTCAAACAACAACCTCTCCATCAGCAGCGCAGCGCCCAACAGCGGGTCTGACGCGGGCGGGACTACGGTCACCCTGTCAGGCAGCGGCTTTACGTCGTTCGCTTCCGTTTACTTCGGAGGAATTGCCGCCCCGTCGGTGGCTGTGGTCAGCTCAACGGAGTTGCGGGCCGTCACCCCCGCGCATGCGAGCGGAACAGTGAGCGTAGCGGTATCAGAAAATAGTCGCAACCGATACAAACAATCTGCAACGCTGGCTTCCGGCTTCACTTACACCAGCCCAACCACCCTGAGCATTTCGGGCGCTTCACCGGCACAAGGTCCGACCTCCGGTGGAACCGCGGTCATCATTACCGGCAAAGGCTTCCAGGCGGGAGCTGTCGTCAGGTTCGGCGGTTCGCAATCCGCGGCTGTCACCGTTGCCAGTTCCACCCAGATCAACGCCGTGTCGCCGGCAGGAAGTGCCGGGACCGTCTCGATCACCGTAACCAATCCCGACACCCAATCCGCTTCCCTGGCTTCCGGCTTCACCTACACCAGCCCAACCACCCTGAGCGTTTCCGGCGCTTCACCGGCACAAGGTTCGACCTCCGGTGGAACCGCGGTCACCCTTACCGGTAAAGGCTTTCAGGCGGGAGCTGTAGTCAGATTCGGCGCTTCACAGTCCACGACTGTCACCGTCGCCAGTTCCACCCAGATTAACGCCGTGTCGCCGGCAGGAAGTGCCGGGGCCGTCTCGATCACCGTAACCAATCCCGACACCCAATCCGCTTCCCTGGCTTCCGGCTTCACCTACACCAGCCCAACCACCCTGAGCGTTTCCGGCGCTTCACCGGCAGAAGGTCCGACCTCCGGTGGAACCGCGGTCACCCTTACCGGTAAAGGCTTTCAGGCGGGAGCGATCGTCAGGTTCGGCGGTTCACAATCCACGGCTGTCACCGTCGCAAGCTCCACCCAGATTAACGCCACGTCGCCGCCGAGAAGTGCCGGGGCCGTCTCGATCACCGTAACCAATCCCGACACCCAATCCGCTTCACTGGCTTCCGGCTTCACTTACAGTTCGGCGCCTTCCGTCAGCAGTATTTCGCCCAATATCGGCCCTGTGACCGGCGGAACCAACGTGACGATGCTCGGAAGCGGGTTTCAAAGCGGAGCGACCATGACGTTTGGTGGAGTTGCCGCAACGTCCGCAACGATGGTCAGTTCAACCGAGATTCAGGCGGTGAGCCCCGTTTCTCTAGCCGGCACCGTCTCCATTGGCGTTACCAACTCGGATTCACAGAGCGGAACTCTTGCGTCGGGGTTCAGCTACTTTCACACGGTCACGCTTTCATGGACGAACAGCTCGTCCGGAGCGTCGGGCTTTAACGTCTATCGGAGCTCCACTTCCGGAGGTCCGTACTCCCGGCAGAATTCGACCCCGCTTACCGGAACAACATTTAGTGACAACCACGTGCAGGCCGGGCAAACGTACTTCTACGTCACCACCGCCGTCAACAGCAGCAACGAGGAAAGCGGGTATTCAAACCAAGCTCAGGCCATTGTTCCTTCTCCATGAGAGAACGACCGCCGGCCTTGCTCGCAGGAGTCAGCACAAGGAAACAGAAAGAGGGGTGTAACAGGAAACATGAAGCTCGGAAGCAACTGAAAACGAAAACCAACACAGGCCGTGCGAATGCCGGCCTGTGACGTATTCGGATCCACGCTTCCCGGCTGGTTTCAACCCCGTCAGGAGAAAAGGCACCATGAACTCAAGAGCACTCAAACAAAAGATTCTCGCGTGCATGGCCACTCTACTGGTGGTCGCCGTCCCGTTAATGAATAGCTCATGCCGCAGCGACCTGGCTTCTGCCCTTAATCCCGGCACGTCGTCGCAGAGCGGAGTGCCTGAAATTAATTCGATCGTCCCCAACTCGGCTTCTCCGGCAGGGGGGACAACTGTCATCGTCAACGGCTCAAACTTTACATCCGGAACGCAGCTGGCAACCCCTTCGGTCAGCTTCGGCGGAGTCACGGCAACGAACATCAGAATCATCAGCCCGCTGCAGATCAGCGCCAGCGTCCCGCCACACGCCAAGGGGAGTGTCAGCGTGGAAGTCACCACCGCCGATGGCACGTCGACATCGATCCCGAACGCTTTTACCTACACAACCTCCCCGCCCGCCATCAGCAGCGTTTCGCCGACCTCCGGGGGCACCGCGGGTGGGACAGTCGTCACCATAACGGGTTCCAACTTTTTAAGTGGCGCAACCGTCTCTTTCGGGGGAAGTCCCGCGTCCAATGTTTCTTTTGTGAACTCGACCCAGATCAAAGCCTCGACCCCGGCACACGCTGCCGGCTCCGTCGCTGTGGCGGTCACCAACCCCGGCGGAATCAACGCAGTACTCGCTGGGGGTTTCACGTTTGGTTCCTCGTCTCCCACGGTCAGCAGCGTCTCTCCAAATTCGGGAGGCACTGCGGGTGGGACAGTCGTCACCATAACAGGTTCCAACTTTGCAAGCGGCGCAACCGTCACCTTTGGCGGCAGCTCAGCGACCAATGTTTCCCTGGTAAGTTCCAGCCATCTCACGGCCACCACTCCGGCACACGCTGCCGGCTCCGTCGCTGTGGCCATCACCAACCCCGCCGGGGGCACCGCAACACTCGCCGGGGGTTTCACGTTTGGAACGGCGACCTTCAGCGTCAACAGCATCTCTCCAATCTCGGGACCAGCCGCCGGTGGAACCACGGTGACCATCAGCGGATCGGACTTTCAAGCGGGCGTATCCGTAAATTTTGGAGGGCTGGGGGCAACTTCAGTGTCCCTCATCAACTCTTCCACCCTCGTGGCGGTTACCCCGGTCCACAGTTCCGCTTCGGTCACTGTCACGGTGACCAATTCCAGCGGGAAATCGGCCTCATTAGCCTCAGGCTTTACGTACCACAGCATCGATTTGCTCTGGAGCGCGCCTTCCACTTCCCCGGTCACCATTGCCGGGTATAACGTTTACCGCGGGAACACATCGGCAGGCCCGTTTGCCGTGCTCAACGGGTCCTCGCCCCTGGCGACCACATCGTTTGAGGATGCCACCGTCGAGGGGGGCACAACCTACTACTACGAGGTCAAATCCGTGGATACGAATGGAGTGGAAAGCCCTCCCGCCGGCCCCGTCCCGGCCACCACGACGCCTTAGACCGCTGCAGCGTGCAGAAGCCATCGGCCCTTACCGGCACGCCTGCAGTTCCAGGGAAGGACCTTGCGCAAGTCCTTACGAATTTGCGCAAGGTCTCTCCCTCCGCCTGACCGCGGGATAAACTTCAGCCAGCCAGCCTGTCAGCAGTGGACAATCTTGCCCGGATATTCCGTGGTGTCCCGTGTGGCATTGCGGGTGTCAATCACCAGCTGCGAGTGGCGAACCACAAACTCGTAATCGACAGAGGAATGGTCCGTGGCAATCAGCACGGCATGGTATTGGGAAAGGGTTTCCGCGCTCAGGTCCACTGAATCAAGATGGAAATTGTACCGGCGCATCCGGCCCAGATGCGGGAAATAGGGGTCGTGGTAATCCACGCGGGCTCCATGCGATTGCAGAAGTTCCATAATCGCCAGCGAAGGAGACTCCCGCAAATCGTCAATGTCCTTCTTGTAGGAAACCCCGAGAACCAGGATGCGCGAGTTGTTGAGGCATTGCTTTCGGCGATTCAGCGCCTCGCCGGTGGCGGCCACAACGTGCTCGGGCATGGAGGCGTTAATCTCTCCCGCCAACTCGATAAACCGGGTGGGAAATTCGTACTCGCGGGCCTTCCACGTCAGATAGAAGGGATCGATCGGGATGCAATGGCCACCCAATCCCGGCCCCGGGTAGAACGCGGAGAAGCCAAAGGGCTTGGTCTTGGCCGCATCAATGATCTCCCAGATGTCCAGGCCCATCCTCAGGCAGAGCAACTTCAGCTCGTTGACCAGCGCGATGTTCACGGACCGGTAGATGTTTTCCAGAAGCTTGGTCATTTCCGCGGCCCGCGATGAGCTCACCAGGACCGTATGCTCAAAAGCCGTTTCATAGAGGGCCCGGGTTGCAAGCACGCTGAGAGCGTTGACCCCGCCAATCACCTTGGGCACCTGGTACGTCTTGAAATTCTTGTTGCCGGGATCCTCCCGCTCCGGAGAAAAGGCCAGAAGGAAGTCCGTCGCGACGGCGTCCGAATTCGCTTGAGGATTGGCCTCGGCGGAGTAATCGGACACCGGGCAGCGCAATCCGGACTTTTCCAGGATAGGGAGAACAACTTCCTCGGTCGTTCCAGGATAGGTGGTGCTTTCAAGCACCACGAGCTGTCCGCGGCGCAGGTGGCTGCCGATGGATTCCGCTGTCGCCCGGATATAGGAAAGGTCCGGCTCCCGGTGGTCATCGAGAGGAGTGGGAACACAGATGATCACCGCATCCATGGCGCTCAACTGCGAAAAGTCGATGGTCGGCAGGAATCGCTTTCCCTGGACCTCCTGGGCGATTTCGGAGTCCGGGATATGTTTGATGTAGCTGCTGCCCTGCCGGAGGGATTCGATTTTCGCGGGATCGATGTCGAAACCCGTGGTCTCGAAACCCTTCTTCGCAAAAAGAAGGGCAATCGGGAGCCCCACGTAGCCCATCCCCACCACTCCAACCCGTGCCGTTCTCTCCCTGACCCGGCCCTGAAACTGCGTCAGGATATCGTTTTGTTCGTCAAGCCTCTTTGCCAAAAGCGTTGTAGACACCATGTCTTTCATCCTCCTGTGGTTCCCTGTCCAATCGCCGGCGGCTTTTGACGGCAAGTCCACCGTCGCCAGCCGCCCGTGGAACCGATGATTCGGAACTTGAACTCCAGATTTGTGTGGTTAATGTGGATGGACCCTGGGACCCTGAATTCGGTGAACCGGCTTTCAAAGCCCGCTCCTGCGGCATTGTGAATGTGCGACCCGCCGGCCGTCATCGCCGCACCATGCGGCCGCGGGCGTGTGGATTCTTAATATTTCAAAACGAGTACGCCAGCTTGTCGTTTTCCAGGCGCGCATGCGCAATTCTGGCGCGGACCTTGCCGTCTCCCTCAATTTCCCAACCGCCGCCGTTCTTCACCAGCTTCATCCGGCTCCGTTCGCGCCACCATTGGTTCAGCTCACCCGGCAGTGGCGTCCAGACCTCGGCGGTCTTCCTCAATTCGGCAAGACGGGCCAGCAGGCTTCGATAAACTTTCTGCTCGGGCTCGTCGCGGATGTAATCGGGATGGACGATAAAATTCATCACGCCATGTTTCCTGCGGATGGCATCCATCTGCGTTTCCCACAGGTCCAGCTTGTAATGGCACAGGATGTTAAAAAGCGAGTAATCCTGGGTCATGGTCACCGGAATTTCCAGCAGGTCTCCGATAAAGTAGGGGAAAGTGGTACAGCACCCTCCATGCTGAGGATCGAGATGCGCAACGTTGGGGACCGACATGTCATATTCAAAGTGCAAAAGGTCGAACCAGTCGATATTCCGGTAGAGCACCCCTGATCTGAATCCCCGCGCGCCGAAGATCTTTCGATACCCTTCGATCACGGCCGCCCGCCGCCTGAATTCCTCGTAATCCCTGTACAGGTTGCCATCGTGGTTGAGGTCATGAACGTTCAACTCGAATCCGCGCCGGCGAATATTATCCAGATAAGCCTCCGGAACCTCGTACCGCGACTCGGGAACAACCTGGAATGAAGACTTGATGCCGTAGGAATCATCGATGTCCATCAGCACGTCGCAGAATTCCCTGCCGGCCGGCGCCTCGACATCGTGAGTCATCACCGCGCAGGCCTGCGCGCCATCCGGCCAGAACCAGATGAAGGGGATCTCTTTCAGGCCCTTCGCTTTCAGGTTCAGGAGCATCACTGTCTCCAAGGTGGATTCAACGCTTGTTTCCACCGGCCAGCGCGGAAATTCTCGCTCGTCCCAGCCCCGCAGTGAGTATCTTTGGAGGTGCTTGCGCACCGGGACCGGCATCGCAGGCCGCACGGCGTAGTAGGCCGCCCGCACGGACCGTTGCAGGATGCTGCCGCTGTTGACGACATTTCTGTTCTCCAGATACTTTTCGCAACGGAGCGCTGTGACGGTTTCGGCAACGTCGAACGGCAGGGTGATGCCGTCTTGGCCGACCCTGGCGTATTTTAGAGCATCGTTCAGCATCTGTTCCGCTTCAGGCGCAGGCGTGAAGGAGGAGGTCCTTCCGTAGCAGACCGATTCGGAGCCAAATTTGAAGAAGCCGGCGTGCTCCGACAAATCACCCTGTACGCCGATGCGCACAAATTCCTGCGGGCACCGGTAGTGATCGATCATCACCTGTTCCCATGGTTCCGGGTGGGGCAAATTCTTTTCCTGCACGGAATCCTCGACTGCTTTATTGAGTAAGAGGTTCGAATTGTCCATCATTGCCGGATTCTCTCCTGGCCCGACGGGCCGTTCGTTTGCTGTTTGGTCGGAGATGCGATGCCGGAACAAAGTGAATTGCGGACATGGGATCGCCGGGGCGGCAAATTCGTCAGGGCCGGAGTCCTGAGATGATATTCATTTCGCCTGAACAGCCAGCGAAGAGAATGCACGGCCATTGACAGGAAGGGGCGGAGGTCGTCGGCGGCAAGCCATTGAAATTCTTCCACACCCCGGAATGAACCTAGCCAGTCTGCAAACCCCAGCGTTCCATTCCATAGTCTGCCGGCAGAGGAAATGAAATCGAGATTCTCAGCCAACCACTTTCGGCCCTCTCCGGGTTGTACTCTCGCCGCCGGCTGGCCCGTCAAGTCGCGATAAAGGACGCGCACAACGTCCGTGCCATTCTTGTCGACAAACAACCGGAAGGTCGTGCCGATTCGCGGGTTGACATCCAGGAGTTTATATTGGCCGTCCCGCGCATCGTACTTGAAGTCGAGGTCCAGGATACCTCTGTAACTCAGGGCCCTCATAAAATCGCAGGCAAGCGCGCTGACGGCCTCATTGGCAACACACACTCCCAGGCTGGTGACTCCGCCGCGGTCAGGATACTGGCGAATTTTCCTTCCCGTCATCCCCAAAAGACATTCCGAATGATCGTCGAAGTAGCCGTTAAACATCCAGAGCGCTTCCGGCGGTCCGGGAATGTATTCCTGAATCATCAGATTGCGGGCCTGCGGTGTCTCCCATTCGTCGTAAAGCTTCAACAGAGAAGCGTGGTCCTGAACGACGGCCATCCTGGAACCGGCATGATGAAGAAGCGCGACCGTGTCGATGCCCTTTAGCATGACAGGGAAACTCGCCGTCTTAAGGTAACCGAGGACATCGTCGCGCGAACGCGGGAAGAATGTAACAGGAACTGGAATCGAATGTCGTCCGCACAACCCATCCATGGTTTCCTTGCTGGAAAGCAAACGGGTCAATCCGGGAGGCTGATCGGGAAATAAGAATCCCTCCCGCAACTTCTCCGCGTGGTCTGCCACAAACAGGCAGCTGTCATCATCGGTAGGCAGGAGAATGGGCTGACTGCCGATTTCGTCACTGAGCCGGAGCAGTCCCTCCACCGACATCTCTGCAGGATGCCCGGCGAAGTTCCAATAGGCATTCCGTTTCCAGTATCGCGATCGTGCAGAGGGCGAACGAGGATCGGCGTGAACGCCGTAGACACTGATGCCCAAGCGTCCCAGACTCCGCGCAATCGCATGGCCGTGATACCCGGGGGCAATCACCACGACCGGAACTGAGGTATTTAAAGGGTTCATTTTCAAAGAATGACAGATAGCCTTGCCGGTAAACCCCAGCTCCCGCTTCGGTCTCTACCGCATTGTATGTTGTGCCGGTCCTCAACAGCCTGCTCCCGTTCGAGCTTGTGGATTCGATCGAGATGGTTAGTCTGAGTATGAAAGAAATCGAGCCTTGGTTCGTGTGACACAGTCACCCAGCGCTACCACCCGCAGGATCCCGGCGATACGGGGCCGCAGAAATTTACCCTTTAATTGTAACGCAGGGCTTCAAATGGATGAGTGTGCGAAATAGAAGCTGCTTTTCCGCCGGAATCAGCATCGGGTTCGCCCTTCGGCGAAGCACCAAGCGTGCTTGTTCCAGCCTGCCGCCGGGCACTTGCTCAGTAGTACCTGCTGCGCTTCGACAGGCGGATGAGGCTCGGCAGCGGGTCGCGCCAGGAGAAATAGGAAATCGAGGTCCGGTGCATAATGCTGGCCAGCCACTCGATCATCGTCATCTCTCCGCGCGCTCTCAGTTCCAGGAAGGCGCGAAAATCCCGGAGCGGGTCCCACATCCGCAAGCCCGTTCGGAACGTGGTGAATGGCGGCTGCGGGATGCCGACAATCCGGTTATAGACAAACGTTCCAAGATCAAATCCGGCCTTGGCCACCAGACTGTTGGCGGCGGTGAACCGCGCATTGCACTCGATCAATTTCAATTGGCCGTCACGATCGTCATATTTGAACTCGGCGTTCGCAAGCCCCTGGAGACCCACGTGCCGGAACAGCTTCAGCGCCAGTTCACGCACCCCCTCGACGTGGTCGGTGATGTGGTAAGAACCCAATCCCATATTCACCGGGTAGCGCCGGATGATGCGTTTCGTGAAGTCAAACAGAGCGTCGCCTTCTTCGTCCAGATAGGTGTAATAGCTGCACAATCGGCTGTCGGGCCCGGGAATATTCTCCATCAGGACCACTTCCATGCCGGCGCTGTCAGCAAGACGATAGCTCTCAAGAAGCTGCCGGAAAT
This sequence comes from uncultured Acidobacteriota bacterium, assembly GCA_963731705.1. Taxonomy (GTDB): domain Bacteria; phylum Acidobacteriota; class Terriglobia; order UBA7540; family UBA7540; genus SCRD01. The sequence goes on along the minus strand of CAVSWQ010000044.1, from coordinate 39,206 downwards.
TTTCGGCCACAAAAAACTTGCGGTGGAACTTCAGCCGGAACAGGTGTGAAATGGTGGGCTTGACGATGAGCGGATAAACAAACTCCTCGCTCAGGCGGTGTAGTTCTTCTTCCGATCGAACTTCCCAGAACTTCGGCGCGGGCACCCCCGCTTCTTTCGCCGCTTTGTAGGTCGCCAGCTTATCCAGCATCATTCGCTGGGCGACGGGATTTGAAAGGTCGAGCCGGAACTTTTTCTCCAGCGTTTCCCGGTGGGTGTTGATGATTTCAAGCTCCTGGTCCCCGGCCGCCAGCAGCACGCTTCCTTCCAGGTGATCGGAGTCGCTCCCGGTCAGGAACTCCACCGCCGCCTGGGCGTAGGGCACATGGTCGGGCAGCCGGATGGCCCGGGCATAGCGGCTGAAACGCGCCTCGGACCAGCGGTTATTGAGGACGTACACCGGGATGGATCGGGAGGCGAGGCTCTCCACCACCTGGAAGGCCTGAAAGAATCCACCGAAAAGAATGGCCGGTGGGAGCGGCCTGGACGTGTCAAATTCTGGCGTAACGGCTTTCAGCATGGTTGCATTCACGAGCCCGCTCCAAACATGTCTTCAGAATGGGAACCGCCACACGGCAGGCTCCATCCCGCTTGAAATAGTGGTAGTGATATCCGGGCGTTGTGTTGACCTCCAGGACCTTGCCGCCCGATTCCTCAAGGCCCCGGCCGATATCGGTTGTAATGACGTCGACGCCGGCAAGGCGGGCCCCTACCAGTTCCGCCGCCCGGCGGCCTGCGTCGACGATGCTCGCAGAAATCTGGCCGGCCACCGACACATTTTCGTCGGCCATATTGTCATTGATAACGGTCTTCAGCGTAACCTGCCGGCCCCTGGCCGGAATGGACCGCCAGGAAAGGCTCTGCTGGGCCAGGGTCCGTTCCATGTCCATGTCATACCTCAGAGTCACCTGTGCCAGGCCGTAGCCCGCCTCGATCCGTTTCTGGTTCAGGCCAAAAACCAATTGCGATATCCTTGATTTTCCATCTCCAACGACTGTGGGTGAACTTCGTTTCACAGCATCCAGCAGTTGCCCCTCGAGATAAAGCAGGCGAATGATGTCGCCTTCCACCTGTTCTTCCACGAGGAATTTCGAGGCGTAGCCGGCGGCCCGCGCCGCCGCCCGGATCAGCTGGGAAGGCGTTTCGATCCCCGTCGTAACGCCACCGCCACCCTCGGTGCCCTCCGCGGGCTTCACAACGCACCTTCGATGCCGGTCGAGAAATCGATACCCCTTGTCCAGGCTGTTCAAAGTAAACTCAGCGTGGTCCGGCGTTGGCAGTCCGTGCGAACGCAGGATCTTGTGGACAAGAGGTTTATTCAGAGCAACCTGCAACGTGACGGGATCGTCCAGCGGTGTGCAGTTGGTGTGGACCCTGATGCTGGCGCCGTCGCTGCTGATCTTGAGAATTCCTCCGCCCAGAACCTCGAACTCCGCGCCCAGCTCGCCCGCCGCTTCGCGCCAGACGTCTTCATAAAAGCGCGAGCGGTGGATTTTCACCTGGAGAGATTGCGCCCTGGCATGACCGAGCAAACGCTTTGCCCGGATGGCATAACCATAAAGCTGAAGGAATCTCGCCTTCACGAGCAAGGCGAGACCCCCTTCTTCAGATCCAGGCCGCCGCTGTCAACCGTGCGGCCACTGCCATTGGCCGGGGGAAAAACACCTGATGGACCGGGAACCACATTGGTTTCCATCCCGTCGTCATTGATCAGACACTCCTGTGCTCTCAACATGTCGTCCACCCAGGCGTTCGAAAATTCGCCCCTGCGCACGGCCTCCAGGTACTTTTCCTGATGAGCTTTGTGGGCCTCGAGCCGGCGCAGGGTATCTTCCGCCCATTCACGGGGCACGATGACGATTCCGGTAATGTCGGCAACCACCACATCGCCCGGGTTGACCACCACGCCGCCACAGGAAATCGGGCAGTTAATTTCGCCGGGACCCCGATGCAGGGGACCAACGGGCGTTGTCCCCCGCGCGAAGACAGGAAAGTCCAGATGCTCGATGCCGGGCATGTCCCGCACCAGCCCGTCAACAATAAAACCTGCGATCCCGCGGTGTTTCGCTTTGGTGCTGATAATGTCACCCAGCACAGCATTCATCCCGCGGATGCCATGGGCATCCACCACCACAATCTCGTTCGGCCTGGCAATATCCAGCGCCTTGTGGACCATCAGGTTGTCGCCGGGAAACACGTGGACCGTGCACGCCGGTCCGCACAGCCGATGGCGCTTATCCGTCTGGCAGGTGATAGCGGCATCCAGAGCATAAAGGCGGTTGAGGGCGTCCGAAATGTCGGGCACCTCGTATTCCTGAAACTGGCTCATCAACACCGGGTCCAGCTTGGGGAAATTTTTACGAATGCGAAATCCCGGTCCTGGATGTAATTCCGCGGATTTAGGTTTTTGTGAAATCATATTACCCCCCCCTAAACTTTGACCTTTAAAAATTCAGATTTTCGAGCGTTTGCCACAGAATGAATGATCGTCTGCATATCCCCGTCGGTTCCTAATTGGGTCGGGTCCCACTGAACGCTGGCGATGTTCTTTATCCATTCGCCTGCCTCGTGGCTCATACCCAGCTTCAAATGAAAGGCTTGCCCCAGTTGTTCGATGTCGTGCATCTCTCCCACGCGCCGTGCCGCATGGCGGGGATAAGTGGGCAGCATGCGCTCAGCGGCAGTCAGCATATCCGGGTAAAAGAGGCGGCAACTCTTGAGGAAAGACTCCAGCATGTCCGCCCTCTCGGCCAGAACCCCCACCTCCAGGAAAAGGCCGGCCAGGCCCTTGGCCAGCACCGACATCATCAGCTTCGTCAGGCTTGCCGATCCAACCCGCGCGCCCAGCAGGTTCACGCGCACAAGATCTTTACAGATGGACGCGACGCTTTGGGCCTCGGGCCCGCTCAGGTGCAACACACCTTGGTCCTGCAAACGATGTGCCGAACCATTAAACGTCGCGTCCACCAGGGGGACACTCACTGCGGTCATCAGCCGTTCGATTTCGCAAAGGGTTTCCAGCCCAAGGGAGTTTGCCTCCACAAAAACGCTGCCTTCCGGGCTCATCTGGCGGCGACTGATATATTGCTGTGCCACCTCAATCGCTGCCGGCGGAAGGACAAGTGAGAAGACAAAGTGGCTTTGGGCCACGACGTCGTCCAACGTCGGGAGTATCTCAATTCCGGAGGCCGCGGCTTGCTGTTGCGTGGCGCGGCTGCGGCCTTCACAAGTGGTCACCACTCGCAGGCCGCCTTCGTGCAGCAGCTTTCCGAAAGCGGATCCCATGTCGCCGCAATAAAGGATCCCTACCGTTGTTTCCGGATTCGGCGTGGTGGATTGCAGGAAATTCGCTCCTCTGGTCTGTTCTGCCAAGTTGGCAGGCTGGAATGCTTGTACTTCGTTGAACTCACCTGAAATCGCCTGCGCCAACGGGGCTTCGCCAACGCTGATCGAAAACTTCCTGGAAGGCCTGCCCAGACCGGCGACCGAAGCACTCGCTGGCAGTGAGGCAGCAAAAGGAACGCGCAAAACTCATGCTGCTTTAACCATCCTGTCAAGAAGACTGAACACTCCCGATTTCCACATTCCGGAAGCAACGTTGCAGAGAGTCTTCCTGACCAAGGGAGTGGCCCATCGGCGATCGAAGCGGGTGCAGAGATGCCGACAAAACAAAGCCTTGGTCTTTGCCTGTGAGGGACAGCCAGCCCGCTCGTATCCCATTTCGAGGAAGGGGTTACGTCCAGCCTGCCGATGGTAGTGGTAGTAGTCCATGAAGCTCCGGCGTTGAGGCATGACACCATAATGCTCTGCGTTGCTGCTCATCGGGCTTGCAGGTTCAATTTCGATCATGCTGGCCCGGCATCTTACCCGCTTGAACTTGCTCTTCAAATGCCTCATGTAACTGCCCATCTCCTTCAGGTCCTTCTCGGTCTCAAAGGGCTGCCCGGCCCAGAAATAAACCAGGCTGTTGACGCCTTCCTCATCCATCATCGTGAGGCACTGTTCGAGTTCGGCGTTGCTGTAGCGGTTCAGGCCGTTCTTCCTCCGGATCTCTTCATTGTGACTTCCGGGACTGAGGGTGATCCAGGAATTCTTTCCGGGCAAATCACGGAACTTCCTGATAAATTCGCGCGTGGGCAGGTGATAGCGCTCGACTTCCAGCGTCAGTGAAATCTTCTCCTTCTTAATGGCTTCAAAGAGCGCAAGGTAGAACTTCTCACGTACTGGAGCCGGAGGCGGATCGAGCGGAAGGACCGTTGTATCAAATCCGAAGCGCTGAAGATTCCTCAGAGAATTCAGCACAGTCTCGAGAGGCCTGAGGTAGATTCCCTGGCGGTTATTAATATCCTTTTGCGAACTTCGCGCTCCACCACAGAATGAGCAGTTATAAACGCAGCCACGCCCAAGAAAAAGCGGGAACATTTTCCCTTGCTCCATCAGACGCTTCTGGAAGTTTTCCGACAGGCTATCCAGGTGCACATACCTGGAAAACGAACTCACAAAGGCCGGATAATCCTTCATCAGGGTGAAATCCGTGTAGCACAGCGTATCCAGGAGCTTCTGGTCGCCCACATAGCTGACGGGATTCATCCGGATGTCGCCGCCTTCCCGAAAAGCAAGGTTTGGGACATGCTGATAAGCTTTCCCCGAGTGATATTGGGCAACCAAATCCCGCAAGGGAATCTCCGCGTCGCCCCGGATGACAAAATCAATGCAGTCGAACTTCCGAAGGATTTCTTCAGCAAAGAAAGAAGCGGTGAACCCTCCCACAACAATCGCCACCTCGGGATGCGCTCGCTTGAGTTTCTGTGCGATTTCGATCACATCATAGGCCTGGAAATGCCAGTGCAGATCAAGACCAACCATGGCAGGCTGATGCTCCGCGATCATCTTATCCAGATTGATTTCACCGTACTGATGCTTCTCCACCCCAAGGTGGATGATCCTGGTGGAATAACTGTTCTTTCTCAAGAAATCAGCCAATCCCAGAAGGCCGATGGGGGGGAGATTAACGAACGAAAACCGGCCGAACGGCTTGTAGTAGTTGTTAAATTTGGGAACATGGAGGAACAGAAGATCCGTCAAGAGAGCCTCCGATCTCAGCGCCTGTGGCTTAGTCTGCACGACTGTGTTGTGATGACCACAGGCCTTTTTTCTTTGAGTCTGCAAACGCCGGGCTGGGACCATCGTGTCGAACACCTTGCGATCCATTCCGTCCTGTTATGGCCTGGCATCAGACGCCGGGTGCGCCAGGAACGCAGAGAGAATCAAGGGTTTGGGGTCGAGCGCTTCATTCTTTTGCGCAGGAAAGCCGGAGCATGAGCTCTGCCCGCCGACTGAAACAGCCTGAAGAGCCGCCGCTCGATTAACCCGGTCTGAATCCAGTGCCGCAGGCGTGAATCATGAAAGTCAAAAAGTCCGAATTCCGCCAGCAGGGCAAAAAGCTGCTGGTCTTCTGCGGCAGGATGGCCCACCGCCGCTCCGCGGAAGACAGGGCGGTTCCTGAACATCACCCGGGTCGCCTCAAACAGATAAGCGCCGGGATTTTCATTCGGTATGCCGGCGTAGTCCAGATAGGGCCCGTCATGCACGCGCGCCCCCGGCTGGATGAGCCCTTCGATCACGATTTCCGATTCCGCGGGCACTTCCAGATCCACTGTCTTGCACCTGACCAGCGGCACTCCGCTGCCGCAGAGGCTGCCGGCCAGATCATATTCGTCCAAGCCGGCCGGATAGCCGGAACCGGCCGCCATCACCACCGGTTCAGGCGCCCCGATCACAACGGCCATTTCGAGCGGCTGGCCCTTCCTCTCGGCTTGGGCAAAGTGCCGGCCCAGGTGGCTCGCTGATGACGTGCTGACGGTGGTCTGGCGAGGGCCCAGAAGCTGCATCCTGTATACGCCCACGTTGCGGCATCCGGTCTCCGGGTCGCGAGTGACGTTTGCGTGCCAGGTTCCGATGTAGCGGCCGGCGTCGTGCCGGCTCCACTGGGGAACGGGAAAATCGAAGAGGTTGATGGCCGGCCCCTCGATGACGTTTTCCATCACCGGCCCGTCATCAATCATCACCGGCTTCACAGGGGTTTCAACTCTGCGCCTGACTTCCGCTATCACCGGCTTTCGGCCTCTTTCAGGCCGCAGCCCCAATGCCAGCGCGGTGGAGGAGAAGTTGCCCAGTCCGTTGGTGAACACGCGCTGCCCGGGATAGTCCCTGATGTTCTCGAACAAAAGCGGCTCACGATGGCTTCGGGTAATTTCTCCAAGCTCGATTTTCCAGTCGACAGGTTGGGAGATGCGCTTCAGCTCTCCCCTCTTTGACAGAAGATCAATGAATGCTCGAAGACTCATCGGATGGTCTGACTGGCCCTCTGGCACGCGCCGGAGAGTCATGACAGGGTCAGGGTGGGCGCCGATGGCGGGCCCGGACAGTTTGGCACTTGCGGGCAATGCCATTAATGTCTCCCCAGGTTGTCGCCAAAATGGGTGCAGAAGGCGCTCAGTGCCCGGACCTTGCTCCGCATATCAAGTTCGGCCTGCGAGTCCGCGCCATTTTCGGGAGTGGCGCCGTCCAGAAATTTCTTCAGCAGCTCCATCACATAAGAGAGTTCCTGATCGGAATAATGCGACATGGCGTCCAGGTGCTTGCGCAGGAACGAATCGCGGTCAATCTGCGACCCGGCGCGAAGGTCCTTGAGGATGGAACAGGCGGAAACGCCGGCTTGCCAGCGCACAAAATCCTCGATGTGTTCCTCAACGATCTCTTCAGCCCGCGGAATCTCCTGTTCCCGGGCCTTCAGGTTCTGCAAAACGATCTCATTCAGGTCGTCGATATTGCAAAGGCAGACATTCTTAAGTTCTCCCACGCTGGGAGCGATGTTGCGCGGGACGCCCAGATCCATCAGCATCAGGGTCCGGTTTTTCCGCTTCGCCATATTCTTTTGCAGCATCTCCCGAGTCAACACCGGTTCAGAGCTGGAGACAGAAGTCACCACCAGGTCCGGCCAATCCAGGCTCTTTCCGAGGTTTTCCCAGGGGACCACTTCACAACCATACCGGGCCGCCAGGGTTTCGGCGCGATCGGCGCTGCGATTCAGAATGCGGATCTGCTGCATTCCGCGGTCACACAAGTGCCGCAGAACCCTCTCGCTGGTCACTCCGGCCCCCAGGATCAAACCCCGCCGGTCCTTGAGCGAAGTAAGGGTCTTCTCTGCGAGCTTCACCCCGGCAAAGGCCACCGACATGGGACGCACACCAATTCCGGTATCGGTCCGAACCCGCTTGCCCACTTCGATGGCGGACTGAAACATTCGATTCAGGACCCGGCCCGTGACGCCAAGCTTGTAGGCGTTCGTGTAAGCCGTGCGGACCTGGCCCAGTATTTCAGCTTCCCCCAGCATCATCGAGTCCAGACCGGACGCGACTCGATAGATGTGCCGCACGGCATCCCGATCCGTGTGCTTGTAGAGCGACCCATTCACATTTTCGGGCTGCACCTTGTGGTAGGACGTCAGGAAGTTTTCCAGCAGGTCCGTTCGATTTCCCGTCCATCTGTCGGGAACACCATAAAGCTCCGTGCGGTTACAGGTGGAGAGAATGAGGACCTCGTTCATCAAGCCGTGGGCCAGAATCTGGGTGGAGACTTCGCTTGCCTGTTCTTTGTTGAAAGACATGCGCTCACGCAGTTCCACGCTGGCCGTGCTGTGATTCAACCCAATGACGACAATTTCCATGGCAGAATTAGCCTCCCGCTTCCTAGTCCTCGAAGTATCGTTTTCCAACCGGGAAATTTCCCCGCGCAGGACGTTCCTCTGGTTTTGCGACCAGGGCCTCCGCGGGGCAAGGGCAGGGCCTAAGCAGCGACACAGAGCTGCTTTCCCTTCAGGCATTGTGCAACCTGCATGGCTGCGTAGGTGATGATGACGTCGGCGCCGGCGCGTTTCATGCAGGCCAGGGCCTCAAACATGATCCGGTTCCGGTCCAGCCGCCCCAGCTGCGCGGCAGCGTCAATCATGGCGCATTCACCGCTCACGTTATAAACGGCCAGCGGCATCTGAAACTCCTGTTTGGCGCGATAAACAATGTCCAGATAGAAGAGTGCGGGCTTCACCATGATGATGTCGGCCCCCTCCTCGATATCCAGAGCGATCTCCCGCATGGCCTCGTTGGAATTGAAGAGGGACATCTGGTGCGTCTTCTTGTCGCCTTTGGCCAGGGCGGATTGCGTCCCCTCTTTGAAGAAGGGGTCATAAAGCTTGGACGCGAACTTTGCCGAATAGGCCATGATGGGCAGATTCTCGTAACCATGCTCATCGAGGGCCTTCCGCATGGCTCCAATCTGGCCGTCCAGCATGGCGGCCGGCGCCACCATGTCAGAGCCCGCCTCGGCATGAGAAACGGCCGTCTTGGCAAGAAGTTCGAGATTCTTATCATTCACCAGGTAGCCGTTCTCCAGAATTCCGCAGTGGCTGTGCGGCGTGTATTCACAGAGGCACACGTCCGTGGTCACCAGGATGCCCGGCACGTTGCGCTTCACGGCTCTCACCGCTTCCTGCACGATGCCGTGAGGGGAGTAAGCCCCTGAAGCGTCCAGACTCTTGACTTCCGCATCGGGAACGCCGAAAAGCAGAAGGGCGGGAACCCCAAGCGCCTGTGCTTTCTTGGCTTCTTCCACCAGGCAATCAATGGACAGATGATAGTTCCCTGGAAGAGAGCTGATCTCTTCCTTGATTCCGTGTCCCGGCACTACAAAAAACGGTTGCAGCAAATCATCGACTGCGAGTGTCGACTCACGAACGAGCCGCCGAAACGTCCCATTCTGACGGAGCCGCCTCATTCTTCGCGCTGGGAATCCCATAATTTCCTCCTGTTATGTTTTGCGTCGTCATCGACGTCTTCTTTTGGGGTTTCATTGAATAAAACGGCAGGATCTTTCCACTCGCCGTCGGTATCGGTACTTCACGAATGACATGAATCATTCCAGATTGAGTCCACATCTCTGTCCCGGACTGCGCCCAGAGACGATCTTCAGCGTGCTGCAACAGCCCCAGAAAAGTTTTTACCACCTCGGTTTCGTTCACGCTGCCAATGCGGGGACTGACCAGCAGGCGCAAGCGGGGGATTCCGTTATGGCCTTCCTCCTCCACAAGCTGGTAGTCCGTGCTTCTGCCGCCAAAGGCTTCCGGCAGTTTCTTCTCGATAATCCAGACGAAATCCGTGTTGACAAACGTGACGCCTTCTCCCGTCAGCTTTTCGTAGCTCCGGATGTTCGAAAGGTGGGTGTTGAAGCCAAGCTGGCCGAACCCGCAACCGCAGGGTCCCATGCTGACGTCTCCGTAATCGCCCATATCCACGTTCAGCAGCATCTTCGGCGACTCGTAGAGGATGTTGGTGAACAGATACGAATCCACGGTGGCGTCCGAGTACGGAACCTGGCACTCGTGAGGGATGATGGCGGTGCTGTCTTCGTACAGGTGGCAGTGATCGCTGGGCTCATAAGGCTGATCGCACCCCGCCGCGATCACCCCCGCCTCGGAAATTCCATAAACCGGCACCGCGTACGCTCCCACGGATTCGATTTCCTTCTTTTTCTGCGGGGTGAGAGGCTCGCCGGTCACCAGGAACCGGGTGCCCTTGAGGTTCAGGTTGAAATCGGCAGCCGCCATGCAGATTCTTGCAGCCGAGGCCGCGAAAGTGTAGACCACGCATCTCGGATGTTCGTTCAGGGTCTGCGAAGCCCATTCGGCCACCGTCTTCGCATGGTTCAGGTCAACGTACTCTGCGGGAGCCAGCGGGTTCCCGTAGAAGCGGCTGAGCAGGTAAATCAGTTTTTTACCCCAATTCCTTTCCCAGCTCAGCTTCAGCTTGTCTTCGTCAACCTGTGAAAACCACTTTCGGACCGGGTTCCCGAGGTGCGCATACCTCAGGCTGGAATTGATGCCGGGCGCCCCGGGAAAAACCGGAAACCAGTTCGCCACGGGAGCCGTCAGGCAGCCGTGCACATCCAGCAGCAGCGCGTCGTAAAGCGACCGCTGGTGAAGATAATCAAAATCAATCCGGACCCTCGTTCCGGCGCTCCGGGTGGCGCCGCTCCGCACTTCGTAAGACTCGGCCAGGAAAGGGTTGTGAAACATCTTTTCATCGCACTGGAAGCTCACTCCTTTGCGCAGGACCGGCACTCTTCCCTTGAATTCGTCCACGGTGAAATAAACGCCTTCCGCTTCCAGGATGCCCAGGGCGGCCTCGAGTCCGTCTTTCCCTACCCAGGCGCGGAGATCGTTGAAGGTGATTTTCCTCGGTTCCAGCAAATTCCGGTAAGGGCTGTCGGGATACTGAAAAATCCCCTTTTCAATAAAATTCAGGAAATTCTCTTCGCGGTCTGCAACTCGTTTCCTCAGGGATGTGCGCGCAAGCGCGATCGCTTCTTCAGGTTCCATCCGGATCTTGTGGAACCTTCTGAAGCCATCGATGAATCGGATGTACTTTCGCATGGTCACTCCTAACCGTTCAGACTCTGTGGTTTGGGCCCATCAGCCTCTTCTGATTTGAAGAAGTTCATCGGCATGGTGTGCCGCCCCCGGCGCCTTTTTGGAATCAGACTGAAATGCAGACCCCTGAAACATGGACCCCTACCCGGTCCACATACCAGTGACGTCCGCAAGTGTGTGCCCAAAACCTCTGTTAAATTTCTTGAAGGAAATCAGGGGAAGGAATCTTCAAAAACGATCAGCCGAAGTGGCGGTACAAAACGCGTCCCGCAGCGATCAGCACCGGCTGGGGGGAATGCCCCATCACCCACCCGGCAGGCCGCTTCAGCGTGCCCAGAAGGCTGCTGCGCGAGGCCGGCTGCGGATATTTCCAGTAGTTCAGCGGGAACCTCTCGCCACCCAGGCGGTCTTTGAAGGTGATGAGTCCGGAATTGTCCCAACCCGACCGGCCGAGATCGAGTTCCTGCAAGCCTTGCGCTTTTGCGTCCTGAATGGTTTTCCAGAAAAGCCAGGGCGTTCCACCCAGGTTGGTGGACGCGGTGTCGGAGCACCCGTACTTGTAAACCAGGGTTTTCTGGTGCTGAAGGGTCAGGATGGCTGCCGTCGCGCGGCCGTCCTTTAAGGCCACCCGTATCTGCATCGCGGTGCCCAGGCATTCGGCCAGATTCTGGAACCAGCGGAACGGCTGGGGAGGAACCCCTTGCCGCTGTCGCGTCTCGACAAACATCTTGTAGAACATCCGGAGCAGCGAAGCTGACCGCCCTTCCGCGTATTCCAGCTTTTCCTTGTCGGCCCGCTTGATCTTCCTCTGGACGCAGTCCTTGTGAAAACCGGAATGGATGGCCTTCTCGTCGCGCTCCAGATTGATGGCGTGGAAGCAGTAACTATCGCTCGGCTCGCCTCCTGTCTCGAGGCCCGGGAACACATGGCGCGGCCGAAGTTCAACGTGGCTGAATTTCCCCCGCTTCTGCTCTTTGTGCAGTTCTTCCAGCAGGGCCGGGGCCATGCCGTCCGCGTCCAGCAGAGGATCACAGTGGTCGGAAAAAGGCAGCGAAACCAGCCTTTTTCCAGTGAGCCAGCTGGAGACGCGGCAGAACACCATGCCGTTGGCCAGTTCTTCCTGCGGCGCCGAGGTGGTATAGGCCACGGGCTCATAACCGTAGGTGCGCCACAGGGCCGTCAGCCACTCCGGCCGGTGGAAAATGGACGAATGGGGGTGCCGCTCGACAAGGGTTTCCCATCGCCGGTCACGAATTGGATTGATTGGGTAGATCATTAGAGACACTGGGGTGATTGGTGCGGCCGATCGCCCGGAAGAAACCGGGCGATCGGGCAGCTCCTTGCTTCAATTCTGTGTAAACACTGGACTAGTGAGCCGTGGCGCCGAGGCCGGTGGGCGCCGTAGGCGCGGGAGAGCTTGAGTAGCAGCCGTCCGCGTTGAAGTTCAGGACACCGCCATTCTTGGATGTGTTGTTGTAACAAAGCTCCGCAGGGATCGCGTAAGAGTGCCCACCCGGCCCGGTTCCGCCTGACACATCCGGCCCGATCGCAGGCCACGGAGGGTTCCCCCAGGGGGTTCCCCACCAGCCAGGCTTCCCGGAAAGGTAAAACGACGCGGGCAGGGACTGGCCGGAGGGCACGGGGTTCGAGTACTGCGAGATGTTGCTTGGCACTTCCGACGAAGTCCAGTGCGAGCTGCCCGTGGCAACATCGTAGTTGCCCCAGCGCAGCAGCGTATTGGCCACGTTCGGATCGTCCGGCACGCTGGAGCTGGTGCTTCCATTCCCTGAATAGCCCAAACCATATATCGAGGTGTTGAAATTGGAACCATTGGGCGCCACATCCTGATAGTTGGTGTGGTATCCGGCCTGGCCAAGAACGTTGCCGACCATGTTGAAATACCGGCTGCCGGCATAAAGGTTGATAGGTACCGTTTGGTTCGTCTTGCCGGGCTCCCATCCCACCCAGCGGTTTCGAAATGCCGTTTCGAAGTTGTGCGTCCCGTGGATGGCGTCGGCAGTGTAGCCCGCGCCGACATTGCCTTCAAATAAGTCCATGGCAGTGCCCGCGCTGTGGAACCAGGTGGCTGCCATCATCCAGTTTGCTGAAACCTGATAGTAATCATCCGTTACAAAATTGTAAGCCCACACGTCGCCGGAAGCAGGGCCATTATCGTTCATGGAAGCTGCAATGTGCTGGAAGATGTTGTTTTGGACCAGATTGTCAGAAACCATGAAGCCTTCAATGCCATAACTTTGCGAAGCCGCGTTCTGAGTTCCGTAGAAGTAGCTGTCCGCAATGGTGGTGTGGGCAGCCTGGTAGAGCCAGATATGGTTGCGGTTAGCGTTGATGGAGCGAATCCCTTTGGCCCAGCAATTGATGGCGTTCATGAATACCATGCCACTCTGCTGGCCGCTTCCGCTGTGGTCCAGGGACAGATCTTCGACGCCGTCAAGCATCCCATCGGTGGTGGGCCACCATGCGCCGGGACTCTGCGACGATCTCCAGTTGGGCATATAAAGGCCGGGGCTGATGGTCACGGTGTTCCCACTGACGGCCACGACCTGGACAATCTGCTCCTGGGCACGGCCCGAACGCCCGCCGCCCGCCGGACCTTCAGTGCTGCAGACACCCTGGTTTTCGCAGACATAGACGGAGCCGGTATCCGAAGAGTCGTTGGTCTGGTCAAGAATCAGCATATTGCCCGGAGTCAGGCGGTTGGTGGAGCTCAAAGTAATCTGCGTGGTTCCTGGCGAATATCCGCTACTCCAACTGGCGGTGTTCGCTGGCCCGCCTGACCAGGTCGAATCACCTTTAATGCAAACATCCGTTTGGAGTCCGTTGCAACTGATGCCTCCGGAAAAAGAGAGAAAGGTCTGGTTGGCTCCGGCCCCGCGAAGAGTCACATTGCTGTGGCCCCCAAAATCAATTCCCGAAGACAGGTTATAGCTTCCGGCCTTCAGAAAGACCACCTGTCCGCTTGGACAGGACGCGATGGCGCTGTTGATTTGAGATGAGGTGGCGCCAGGGCTCAGGGTGGTACAAATGGAGGTTCGATTTGGAATGCCTCCCTGCACGCCGGCACGGCTCCAGTTAATCATTCTACTCGGTGCGATAATCCCGCTGGCACTCTGTGCGCTGAGATACCCTGGAAACCCAATCACGACGACAAAAAGCAGTACAGCCAGTTTTCGTTCCATAATTCCTCTGCCCTCACAAATTTCCCGAGTGCCATGGCCTCTGCGAATTAGCTATCCCCGCAGATATTCCGGTGACTCAAGCAGTATACAAACCCGGGTGTAACTCCAACTACTGGACGGGAGAACAGAAAAAGGTCAGGAACCGCGTCCTGTTCAATCAGACCGGTCTGGCCGGCTCGTTTCCTCGCGGGAGGGTGCTTCATGAAATCCCGCAAGGTCCGGCGTTTCCGCCTCCGTCAGGTACAACTCGTCCTGCATGATCACTCCGGCAATCCGTTCCGACGCATGGCCGTCCCAGAGCGGGGGAATGTCCCCCTGCTTTCCGGGCCGGTCCAGATTGCGGCCGAGTTCGCTGATCAGCCGCTGGGCGTCCCTTCCCACCAGGGTGTTGGTTCCCATGGAAACGGTCACCGGCCGCTCGGTATTTTCTCTCACCGTCAGGCAGGGCACCCCGAGGAAAGTCGTTTCTTCCTGGATGCCCCCGGAATCTGTAATCACCACGGCCGCGTGCTTCTGCAGCGCCAGAAACTCGAGGTACGGCAGCGGCTCCAGAAAGCGGATGTGTCCATTCCCATTGGGCTGGATGCCAAGGTCTGCCATCTTTTGCCGGGTGCGGGGATGCACGGGAAAAATGAAGTCGAGTTCCCTGCTGGATTTCTCCAGGCTGGAGATCAAAACGGCCAGCCAGTCCAGTTCATCCACATTCGATGGGCGGTGGAGGGTCACCAGGGCATATTTCCTGGGCAGGTCCGCCGGCAGGCACTCATCCGCCTGGGGCAGCATGCGGATCAGGGTGTCGATCATCACGTTGCCCACAAAAAACACCTTTTCGGAACTCACCCCTTCCCGCGCCAGGTTGTGATTGCCGTCCTCCGAGGGCGTAAAGAGCAGGTCGCACACCTGGTCGGTGAGCAGCCGGTTGATTTCTTCCGGCATGGTCCGGTCGAACGATCGCAGGCCGGCCTCCACGTGGGCAATCCGGATCATCAGTTTTGAGCAGACCAGGGCCGCCGCCACGGTGGAGTTGACGTCGCCGTAGACCACCACCAGGTCCGGTTTTTTTTCCAGCAGCACGGGCTCAAAGCGCGTCATAATCTGGGCGGTCTGCTGCGCGTGGCTCCCGGAACCCACCTGAAGGTTAATATCGGGAGCGGGCATTCCCAGTTGCCGGAAGAACACCTCCGACATGTTGAAGTCGTAGTGCTGTCCGGTGTGGACAACAATCTGCTCCACCGGGTAGGCCGCCAGCGCCCGGATCACCGGCGCGGCCTTCATAAAATTGGGTCGTGCTCCGACTACGTGGCAGATGCGCATAACACCTCTTTCGGCATTTTAGTGTTGGAACGTGAATAAGTTTGCCCTTTACGGGCGAATTAAAACTTTCAGCCTGAGACGCCGCATTCGCTCCGGAAAGCTCCCTGTACGCGGCAGCGGCGATCGCCGAGACGGTGCTCCAGGAATGGCGCGCGCAAAAAGCTGAAACACTGGCGTCAGGGATTTCCGCCGGTTCCTGTCATGCTGCAGATTCCACCGCGCGAATTCACACTCCAAGACGAAACAACGCCTTGTCCCAGCCCTTTATTAAATGTCCCTTAACTCCTGGTAAAAACAGCTGCGTGCGATTGGCAAGCTTCCAGCCAAAGAGCGGCTCGATCCAGGAGTACTTCCAGGATACGGACGGGGCTTCCAGTTGACCACCCAGTCCCTGTGCCATCTCTCGCATTCGACTGACAATGTCAGGCCGATCAGAGTAGAAGAAGAACAACCATGTCTGCAAGTAGCGAACGCAAGCAGCTCGGACCCTTTCGCTATTCTCCATGGATTGCAAGTAACCGATTTGCAGTTGCATGGATCTGAACTGTGAATCGAGTTTTGGGTTCGATCGACCCAGGTCGCTGAGTGTGCCCGGCCCATGCACTCGATAGTACACTCTCGCCTCCGGGACGAACCGGATGCCATCACATTGCAGGAGAACACGGCCGAAATATTCCCCATCATCATCGGTCGAAATACTGTTATCCCATGGGCCTGCGGCTTCGGTCAGTTCACGGCTGACGAGCCATGTGGCGGTTTGCATGAACAGGTTCTGATCCATTTTGGACAGCAACCACTCAAGGGGAGTCAAATCATGCCACAGCGCTGTCGGAATGAACTCTGCCCGGTGGTATCGAAACGCGAAGCGTGCCCAGGACCCCGAAATCAGCGTGCGCTCGCTCCTGCACTGCTTCACGGCCTCCATCTGTCTGGCAATCTTGTCCGGGGCCAGGAGGTCGTCTGCGTCCAACCACTGAATATAATCACCCTGGCTCAAACTGAAGGCGTTGTTGCGTGCCGCAGAAGCGCCCTGTTGCTTCTGCAAGACTACGCGGACGCCGCGGGATTCAAACTGCTTCGCAGCGGCCAACGTTCGATCGGCAGATCCGTCATCCACAACGATGATTTCCTTGCGCAACCATGTTTGGGCAAGCGCCGAGTCAAGGGTGTCCGCAATCCAATCCTGCGCGTTGAACGCGGGGATGAGAATCGAGACCAGAGCATCCATGTCAGATGCCTCCAGAAGGTTTGGCCCTTGCCGGGCCGCCTGATCCCGGATTCGTTCCGGAAAGCTCTCTGTACACGGCCTGGGTGATCGCCGAGACGGTGCTCCAGGAATGGCTTGCGGCGGCGTAATCGCGGATTTCCTGCTTTCGGCTGTCCATCTCCCTGAACAGATCGCTTTCAAAATACTTCTCGATGGCCGCGGCCAGGCTGGCGGGGTCTTGCGGCCTGCAGAGGAACCCTGTCCGGCCTTCGAGGATATCTTTTTTCAACTCTCCCACGTCGGTTGCAACCACCGGGAGGCCGAAACTGTACCCCAGAAAGAGCACGCCGCTCTGGAAAATCTCCGTATAGGGAAGCGCCAGGACGTCCGCCGCGCTGAAATACAAAGGGATGTCCCGGTCCGGAATAAATTCGTTCCTCAGGATGGCGCTTCCGTTTTCCTCGAGGCGCCGCAGCGCCTGCTGAGTCCGCTTCCAGTAATGCGGATAGGCCGTGATGGGCTGCCCGGCCACAATCAGCCGGTAGCGCGAATCCTTCTCCTGGAGCTCTTCAAAGGCCGCCAGCAGGTGATGCAGGCCTTTCGAGGGGCGCACATTTCCAAAAAACAGGATGGTTTTCTCAAAGCGGCTGATGCCCAGCCGGTGCTTGGCTTCAGCGGAGGTCAGCTTGGCGGGCGGAACCGCGTTGTTGATCCCGTAGGGTACCACCGTCACGGCCTTTGCGGGAACGCCAAAATCCTTGATGAGTTCGTTCTTCATTTTTTCGGTATGGACAAAAATCTGGTCGCACAGCCGGTATTGAATTTTCAGGGTCAGGCGGTTCCAGGCGGAATCCCGCCGGTCTCTTTTGGCCATGTTCACGTTGTGCGCGGTCACCACCAGCTTTTTCCCCAGCGACTTGTAATACAGCATCAGCAGGGTCCGGTCGAACCACTCGATCCGGTTGTTCCACAGGATGTGAAATATCCCGGGCCGGGCCTTCCAGGCGTAGGCGATCAGGCGAGCGTAGTAAGCCAGCAGCCTTCTTGTTTTCTTCATCGCGCCGGCCTGGGGTCCCCGCCTTTTCCGCAGATTCAGAAAGTTCAGTCCCGGGGTGGAATGCATTTCCGGACCGTCCACGGCGGCACCGCCCACAACGTCAAGGCGAACCCCCTTCGCCGCCAGCGACAGGGCCAGGCCATGGGCGTAGTGTCTGTCCGTGCCTCCGGTCAGCAGGGCTGCCTCAACCGGTTTCACCGCAACCCGGGCCGGCCGGCCGGGAGCGGGGGAACGTTTCACCTTGGGGTTTCGAATCTCTTGCAGGACTGACGTTTGCAAATCCATGACCTCCCACCCGCTTCGGGGTTTTGTTTACCGGCCAACCTGAGCGCGGCGCCGGAGCAGAGTCCGCAGAATGGGCCCTGCATATTTAAAGATCAGCTGGATGCGCCCTGCTGAACAGGTCCGCATCAGAGCATGTTCCTCCACTCCTAGCCGGTGACATACGGGACCTTGATCACCCGGATACCGAGGAACGCCAGGACGTTGCCGAGGTGCCAGACGAGCTTGACCAGAAGGGTCATCAACACGTGGTGCCCCAGAATGACCGTGAACGGCAGCAGCACCGCGTACACCGGGACCGCGAGCAATGACTTTCCAATCCTGGCCTGGCCGAAAGTCCGATGCAGCGGGCTGACGCTGCCTTGCAGCAAACTTCTTTTCAGAATGAACAAACGCTTCCATCGATTGGGAGGAACGATCTCGTAAACCACGGCCTCCTGGCACCAGACAAAGGTGTGCCCCGCCTCGATCATTCGGGTATAAAAGTCCCAGTCTTCTCCTGCCCGGAACTCCGGCCGAAAAGGTTCCGGAACGCCTGCAAAGATTTCTTTCTTCAACAGAGCGTTGTTCACCCGCCCCTGAATGCCCTCGAGCACCAATCCGGTTGAATACATCGGTCTCTGCCAGAATTGGCCTTTCACAATCCAGTTGGGGGGCTTCTGGTCAAAGTGGCAGATCACCGGCCCCACCACTCCGTCGCTGTTGTATTCGTGGCAGGCTTTTAACAGATTCAGCAGCCAGTCCCTGGCGGGGAACTCGTCATCGTCAATAAAGGCCACGTAGTCGCCGCTGGCGTTTGCCACAGCTCTGTTGCGCGCCATTGGAATGTTCTGCTCAGGCTCCATGCAATAGAGCACAGGGATCAGAGCGCTCGCGGCAAAATGGGTCACGACGGGTTCGGCGGACCGTTGCCGGTCGTTGTCCACCACCACAATCGAATAGTTAAACAGGCCATCGGTCACCTGGTCCTTCAGGCTTTCCAGCAGCCCCTGAAGCAGATCGGGACGCCTGTAGGTACAGATGCAAACACAGATATGTTCAATTTTGTTGGGCATATGTTTTATGGGGCCCAGGTCACCGGTTGCCACATTCCTTCGCGAAGACCACTCCGGGGTCTTCGGTCATTTGAAGTTCGCGGTCGCCTTACCTTCCGCCCGATTCGGCGATTTCTTTGCCGGCCATCCTGAGCACGGCGACTGCGGGAATCCCGTCCTTGGGGGCGGCGGAAGCCGGCTTCCGCGAGCGGCGCGACGAAAGCATGTCCGGCAAAAGCTTCACCAGCTGATAGAGCGGTTCCAGGCTGCGGTGCAAAGCCACCACGGCGATGAGGTAGAGAGTCCCGAACAGAAGTGAAACGATCACCATCCGGGCCAGCGCCCCCCCCATCCCCGTTTCGGCGCCGAAGGGATGGGATTGCCACACCAGCCAGACGCACGCGCCGGCCGCCACCACCGAGGCCGCGATGTACCGCCAGATGGTCTCCAGCACGGGCTTCACTCCAAAGCCGATGGGCTTTCCGGCGTACCAGAACGACGGCAGCAGCAGGATCCAGAACGACGCCGTCCAGGCCGCCGCGACGCCCACCGTCCCCCAATGCAGTCCCAGCACGAACAGCAGGCCCGTCACAACAAATTCGACGATTCCCCAGCGAAACCAGCGGTTGGGGGTGCCGATGGAAAGGTGGATCCACCCGTGCGTGTAATAAAGCAGCATGACGCCGATGCCCGGCCCGAAGAAAACAAAAATCTGGCCGGCCTCGCCCCATCCCGGGCCCAGCACCACGCGGATGACGTCTTTGCCCACCAGGCACAGGTCCGCGCCCACTCCCATGCCCACAAAAGCCAGAAGCGCCAGCGACCTCAGGAAATACCGCCGGTATTGCAGCACGTCATCCTTCAACCGGCTCAAGGCCGAAACGGCAACCAACGACAGCGGCGATACGAGCTGGCTGGAAGAAAGGGCGAACAGGTCATAGGCCTTCTTGTAGAAGCCCAGCGGCCCCGCGCCAAAGCGCCACCCCACCAGGAGGTTGTCCATGTTGCGGGCAAAATAGCTCACCGTGAAATGGCCGTAAACGCTGATGGCATAGCGCACCAGTTTGGCGGTTCCGGCGGCGCGCCGCGGAAGGCCGGGGACCCACGGGCAAAGGAGAAGTGCGCCGGCGGTGGTGCTGAGCGGCAGGGCGATGACTCCGGCCACCAGCGCCCAGTATCCCCATCCCATCAAGGCCAGAATAATGGAGACGGCAACCGCGGCACTGCGGGCCACAATGTTGTTGACGGAAATCGCCGGAAATTCCATGGCCCGCTTCAGCAGCGCCAGGTGCAGCACCGAGGCGCCGGTCAACAAAATGGTCAGTGAAACTCCGATGCTCACGGTTGCCACGCGGGGGTCGCCGTAAAACCGGGCCAGCAGCGAACCCGCGGCCGCAAACCCCAGGGTCAGCAGAATGCTGGCGCCCATGTTGATCCAGAAGAGGTTGCTGGCCAGCGCGTGGCTGATCTCCTCGATCTGCACAACGGCTTCCGTAAACCCGTTCAGCCCGAAATTCATGATCAGCAGGCTGACGGTGGTCACCATCGCCACCACCCCGAAGTCCGAGGGCAGCAGCAGCCGGGCCAGAACCACGGTCGCCACCATCTGGACGCACAGGGAGAGACCCTGGGCGGAGACGGCGGCCCCGGCGCCGCGGACCGCCAGACGGCGGAGCTCACCATGGTCGTCGGCAACCGGATGGAACTTGCCTTCTGCGTCAAATGGCCTCAACGGACCCTCTCATAAACCAGTTCATTTTCTGACAGGATTTCCACAGGAACGAACTCCTGAGATGCGTCCAGAGGCAGTTCCACCTCCCGGCCGGCGGCCCCGGCGGGCACCGCAATAATCGCCAGCAGGAGAAAAATCCACATGGGATCGAGCATCCGGAACCCGGCCTCTGAAAAGCTGTAGGCCACCGCGGCGGCAAAGTAAGCCAGCCTCAGGCTGCCGGCCATCCGGTCCTGCTGGTAGGCGGCCACCAGGCGCCGGTAGCCCGTACCCAGCAGAAGCGCCAGCAGGCCCACCCCGGCCCATCCCAGGTTCAGGTAAACTTCCAGGTAACCGTTATGGGCCTCGTTGGGCTGGAAGGGGAAAAGGGTCCAGAGGCGATCGAGCCGGGTCCCCATCCAGAAACTCTCAAATCCCGTCCCAAACCACGGATGGGTGTCCATGGCAATCAGCGCCTTCCACAGCTCGGTCCGGCCCGTCAGCGTGGTGTTCCGTCCAAACAGGTGAATGATGGAAGTAAAGATTTCAGGAAAAACGAAAACCAGGGCCGCGACGGACATCATTCCTGCCACCACCATGTGGACGTTTTGCGGCCGTTGGCTTCCGGGAATATTCACCATCACAATCAGCGTCGCGCCCATCAGAAAACAGAACAGGGGAGTAATCGAGTTGGCCACCACAAAAAGCCAGGCGATGACAGCCAGGGCGGCTCCCAGGGCCAGCAGTTGCCGAACCTTCCTGCGCCGGTCGTGAAGCGCTTTGATAAAGAGCCAGAGGCAGCCGATCCCGGCCACCATGCAGATGACGCCCAGCATGTTCTTGTTGGTGGTAACGCCCGTGTAGGTATAGTCACCGTTTTCAAGACTGTAGGCGCGCCCCAGGGAAGGATAAAATTCAATCAGCAGCACCGAAAGCGGCATCAGGATAAAGGCCACCCGCGTGATGACCCGCTTGATCGCTTCCAGCCGGTTCCGGTCGGTCAGAATAATCAGCACCATCACCACGTCGCCGGTCGCCTTCACCCATCTTTTCAGAGCCAGTTCCGGGGTGTCCGACCACATCGTGCTGACGGCGCAATAGCCGAAAAAGGCCAGCAGGGGCCAGTTCATCTGCAGCACCCGCACCACCCGGCGCAACCGGCACGAAAGGACAAGCACGCCGGCCACCAGCAGCCCCGTCAGGATGACGCGGTCGAGAGGGCTGCCTTCCCCCACCTGGCTCGCGGTCCGCACCACATCGGCCGTGTTCTCGAACCACACGGAAACCATCCGCGAGCCCGCCAGCAGGATCCAGATGGAGGGAAGCCACAGGGAGAACGAAGGCCGCGACTTGGGATCCCGGTATAGCGCAAAAAGCACCAGGATTCCAAACCCGAAGACGAGAGTGGCAAGAGAACTCATAAAGGATAACCTGGGGTGGAAAAGACGGCCTAGTGCGCGTCAATGAACTGGCGGTGCAGGAGCTCCAGGGTCAGCAGCGTATGCAACTCCAGGGTGTAGTTGCGGTCGCCCCTGAGGTGGCCTTGCACCACGGCTTGCACCTGCTTTCGTTCCACGTACGGCCTGGAGAGGCTCCGTGAATCCAGCAGCATCTCCCGGACGTATTGCGAAAGGAAGTCGCGGTACCAGACGCGATAATGGGCGAACTTGTGCCGCCCCAGGAACAAGCGCTCAAAATGCAGGGGCGAAAAGAAATGGTCGATCCGGGCCAGCCACTGGGGCATGCCGTAGTCGTAGGCGTATTCCGCCTTGAAGGTGAACTCGTGAAAGCTGCGGGAGGCCGCGGTGGAAAGCCGCCCTTTCAGCCCGTTGACGCCGCGGTCGCTGGGAACCCGGCCCAGCGCCGGATTGCCGTCGCAGATCATCCGCCAGCGGACATCACGGTTCATATCCAGCACTTTCGGCTCCCGGTAAACCACCCGGACAAAATCGTTGTCCAGATAGGGAGAACGGACCGTCAACTGGCTCTGCTCAAGCGCCAGAACTCCGTAGTGCCACCAGGGCGATTGCAGAAAAGCGGCGAAAGTGACCGGATGCCGCCGCCGAAGCCCCGCATAGGTCGTCCTCGCCTGCCGGACGCTGGAGCACAATTCCGGCTGGAACAGCCCGGGCATCGGATCCACCGGCTTGAACATCGGCACCTGGGTCAGCACCTCGCTGCCGTAGGTTCCCGCCACCCGGACCGGCGCAATCTCGCGAACCTTTTCGCTGACATACAGATCGGCAGCCCGGTTGACGTGCACGCTTCCGTCGCTCAAATAAACGCTGCGCTCGGCGTAGTGGGGAAAATCCGAAAGAAACTCGTCGCCCACCTCCACCACGCTGTGAGACTGTCCGCACATGCCGGCCACCTGCCGGGCCACCTGCACGTCGCGGCAGTCGCGAAACATCCCGCCGTAGGTATAGCAGGGCAGCGAATCGGGCTGGGCCTTTCGCCAGGCCATGATCACCCGGGTGTCCATGCCGCCGGTGAGAGAAACTCCCACCTTCTGGCGGCCGTTAAAATAGCGGTCCAGGTTGCGCGAAAACGCCTCGCGCAGCTCCTGGTAGTATTCCTCGGCGCTCAGGGGAGCCTGTTCTTCCCATTCGCGAGTGTCGAAATAGAAGCGCTTCTGCGGCACCGGCCCGTTCCGGAATTCCCAGGCGGCCCCGCCCGGCAACAGGCTGACGCCCTCAAACATCGTCCGGTTCTCCAGCACGCAGCTGCAGCTCACAAACTCGCCCACACCCTGCATGTCCAGCTTGCGCAGCTCCGGCCGCACGGCCAGGATGGCCTTGGCTTCCGTGGCAAAATAGAAAGCATCCTCGGACTCATGGAAACAAAGCCGGTGCATCCCGTAACGATCGTTGAAAAGAAGCGCCCTCGACTGCCGCCGGTCAATCACCAGCCCATGGAACTTTCCGTTCAGGCCCGCCGGAAACTCCGGGTCTTCTTCATAAAGGTGGACCAGGTAGGAGGGCCCTTTCGCCTCCAGTTGATGCCCGCGGCTCTGGAGCCCTGCGGCCGTCCCCGGCTCGGGATAGTTTTCGCCGGAAAACACCAGCACCACGTCCTGCCCTTCGTTGATTAAAGGCTGCCCGTCCGCAAAGGAATCTTTCTGGATGGCCCACCCTACATAAACGCCCAGGGACTCGTCCACCCACGTCCCGGTGGTGTAAAAGGACTCGTGGCAAATGGCCTGCACCATCCGGCGCAGCTTCGGCTCGGCGCTTTCGCGCGGCTCTTTCGTAATGAAACCCGCAATTCCAGGCATAGCTGTTTTTAACCGTCGCCTTTCCGTTTCAAACCCGGCAGCGCCTGACCGCCGCCTCCCGCCCGCCAAACACCCTTAAGCGTTTTCCAGGCCGGCAATTTTTTTCCCGTACCACAGACTGCGAATCTTTCGGTATTGAACCACCGCCGGCGCCGGAACCCACTCCAGCAGACTGCGGTGGAGGCCCAGCCGTAGAGCCGCGCTCCCCGCCAGGGTCAGGGGAACGTAGTACCGGGGAATGTCAACTCTCTGGAACCCGTTGTGCTTCTTGAAGTTGGATAAGGTGTCGCCTTCCCGCTTGCCGTAGGAGAAGTTCGCGTACCAGAGATGGGGGATCTCCCGTTCCGCGCAGGACTTGACCGCCTGCGCAATCAGCGCGTTCGTCGGGGCCCTGTCCCGGTGCTGTTGCATGGAAACAATGTGCATCAGGCCCGCCTGGGTCCGCTTTTCGTCGGTCACCAGCTTCACAAACCCAATCATCTCGCCCTCGAAAAACGTGCCGATAAAAATGCTCTGGTCCAGGTAGGTCGCCGACATGTCGCGTACCGTCTCAAGGTCCTTCCCGTAGTGCAGGAACGGCCTCCCCTGGCGGACCGGCGACTCGTTGTAAATGGCATGAATTCCCCGCACGAGATCGTCGTCAAAGGGGACCTCCCGGGCGCTGACACCCTTCCTCTCCGCCTTCCGAATCATGTTCCTCGTCTTGTTATTCACCTGGTTGACAGTCCATTCGTCGAAGGTGGTGACCGGGAGAACGGCAAAGTTGTCCCACTCCATCGGATAGCTGTGTTCGGGCGAGCGGCTGGAAAGCCTTTGAATAAAAGTGAAAAGGTCCGCATGTGGCCGTGACTTCCGGAGCGATGCCAGAACCGGCTTCGGATCCTCCGGAAACTGGTAGCCTTCAGCGTCAAGATAGGCGATGCGAACCAGCTTTCCGCGAAACTGTACCTGTTTGCCGCAAACTTCCATCGGTGAATAACCTTTCCTGAATGTGGAGATCAGCAGGCCGCGCTGCGGGGCCCGCAAGGGGTCTTTGTAAGCCGCATAATGTAGGCTATTTTAGGCCTTTTCCCGGCTGTTTTGGGACGTATGGGATTTTCAAGTGCCAAAAATTCAAAAAATGTAAAACGTTGATAATAAATAACTTATTTAATTTCAAAGCTCTTGGAAATTGTCGAAAATTAAAAACATGTTCTATTTTGAAACACCGCGTAAAATTTACATGACGCCATTAATGAACTCCCGAAAAACAATGCTTCGCCTGCCCGTTCGCCTTGGCGACGTATCGCGACGCAATCCGCAGGTCCCTTGTGTACCGGAAGATCTCGTCTCCCAACAGGAACCGATATTCCTGCGCGTTCACAGGATGCGTCTCCACTTCCACCACGTGCCGTCTGGCCAGCGAGAAAACTTGTGGCAGGCGGTTCAGCGGGTCGAAGGGCACCAGGGAAAGAAAGTAGTCGGTCATGCGGTGGCTCCGCGCCAGTTGGAAGTCCACAGCCTGCCGGTAGAGCCGGTTCCACAGACTCTTCTCACCGGGTTGAAATGAGAAGTTTCGCCGTACCGTGGTCCCGGAAGGCAGCAGCCCTCCCCAGATGACGTTGGCACAAAGGTGCATGTGATGATGGCCGTCAATTCGTTCGGGCAGCGCTCCGTAAAGCCGACAATACTCTTCGATCTGAGCCCGCACCACATACTCAAAGGTTTTGACCAGCAGGGGGTTGAAGACCACCTGCGAAAAACGGTTCCTGCTCAGGTAGGCAGCCACGTTCCGCTGGCGCTCCGCAAGCCCGGCGGGACGCCGTGGCGACGAAAATGGTGTTGTCAGGTTCAGATGGAGACCGGCGTCAATGCCCCGCTCCCAGGCGACGTCTGCCGATCGCTCTGAATCTTTCATGAAGACCATTGCGCTGACGGATGAAACAGTTCCTCGAAGGAGACAATCCAGCGTCCGGTCCGTGGTCAGAAAGTCGCGGCCCCAGTCGTCGGCGTTGATGATGAGAGCGCCCACATGCGTTCCTCCAGAGTTCGCGACCGTCCGCTCGCCCAGGTCGCCCTTCTTGACCGTTAGAATTAGGGGTTCAGGCATCGAGTGATTTCCACGCACGGTTACGGTGCACTTTCCTCAGGAATTCGTTGGACCATTTTCTTCGGCTGCCAGGGTACCGATGCCGAACACTCCATTTGTGTGCCGGCCTCAGGAAACTTTGTGTCCAGCAAGGCCACTAATCGACCTGAGCGTGAACGTGGCCCGATCTCAGGAAGAAGCCCTTCAGCCGGACCATCTGGTCCCTTTGCCGAAGTTGAATGAGGTCTTCCGGCATGGATCGCTTCACACCCCGCATCAGGTCCCAGAAGTACGCTGCCGCGATCAGTGCGCCGCCAAGAAAAACCGGCTTGCGGCGCATCTGGTAGATGCAGCGGAAAATCTCCCAGACGGGATGGCTGCCCAGCAAATAATCCTTATGCCCAACGTTGAGCCTTGCACGATATCCTGCGTGCTGAGCGGTTCCCATCTTTCTATGGTGGGCGTAGGACTTTTCGGTAAACGTCCTGGTCCGCCATCCTTTCGCGCGCGCACTCAGCACGGCGGTCACATCGATTCCACCGGATTTTAAGGGCCGATAACCACCGATGGCTTCAAAGCATTCGCGTCGAAACATCTGGCAAGCGCCCGACACATGGTCCGTACTGCTGAACCGAAAGTCGTACGTTGAGTTGCCTTCCCAGAAGCGGGTGCCCACAAGCCCCAGTCCCGGGTCACCGGCCAGCTTGCTCAGAAGGAAAGTGAAATAGTCTTCTTCGAAAGAAATGTCGGCGTCCATGCTGACAATCACCGCATAATCCAGGTCCTTCACGCGGGAGTAGCCTGCGTTGAACGCGTAAACCTTCCCCGCAAAGTTGCGCTCGCGGTGCTCGGGCATCCGCACCAGCTCAATCCACGGGTATTCGGCCGCGTACCGGCTGGCGATTTCGTCCGTGCCGTCGGTTGAGCCGTCACTGACAATCACCCATTTGATCGGCTTGACGGTCTGCGCCACCACCGACTTCAAGGTCAGTTCAATGAACTCCGCCTCATTCCGCGCCGGAGTGATAATGACGTAAGCAGGAAGGTCCGCCATGATTAAACCTCTACGGGAGCCGTCAACTGAAGGGGTTGCGGCAGAGTGCCGGTTTCGCCGGGCCCGGACAGCAGCGTGGCCATGGCCAGCAGCATCCAGGCCTGCGACCAACGGATATAGGGAATACGGTTTGTCCAGTGACGGAGCCGGCGATAATAGAAGAAGCCCCGGTCATCCCACATGTGGTTCATGGCCCATTGGAAAACCGACTGGGCCTCGTTCACGCAGGCGGGGTTCAGGTCTTCCAGTTCCATGAGCGTGATGATGGACTGCGCCACACAATGGATGTCGATGGGATAAGTGCGATCATGAAAATATTTCACCGCACCGTCCTCCCGCAGGAAATGGGACCGATAAAAATCAAGGCCTCGCCGGAGATAGGGATCGAACTCGCTGGTTCCGGCATAACGCCCGATGGACCGGAGCGCACAAAGGTTGAACCCTGTGTGAAAATTGTCAATCCATTGCTGGGTGCGCATTTCTCCGTAGGTCCAGGAGCCATCGGAAAACTGCATGGCCGCCGAATAACGGGCGGCGGTGAGGGCAGGATCCAGAAATCGTCTCTCTCCCGTGTGCCGGTACACCCTGCACAATAGCGCCGCGGCCAGGAAGTTGGCGTTATAGACCTGGACCTGGAGGTCCGCCCGCGGGTAACTGAAACCGGCGACAATTTCTCCCCGGGTCCAGTAGAGGTCATTCAGAATATATTCCGCGGCGCTCGAGGCCATTTCCAGGCAACGAGTGTCCTGGAAGTTTTCATAGACATCCAGGAGCGCATTCGCCGCGAAGGTGGTGCAGACCAGGTTCGGGGCCCACCTCGGAACAATGTCCTTGCGCATTTGCCAGGGGAAACTGTACCCCCAGCACCAGTAATCGGTGCCTTGAGATCGAAGCGCCATCAGCCGCTCGATCATCAACCCGGCCAGAGGTTCCGCATCCACAAGGCTGGCGCCTGACAGCTTGACGAACGCCGACAGGAAGAGCGCCATCGCCTTCGGGTTCTGAGCCTTCTGAACCAGCAAAGGCCGCCGGAGGTTGATGGAACTTCTCTTCAAAGCCTGGGTCAGGGCGAGCCGCGGGAAACGGGAATTCAGGAAGGGCAGAATTCCAAAGACCCTGCTGTTCAGAGCGTCGTACGGATCGTACCCGGCCCAGTTGTTTGCGTGGCAGTAGTCCACCAGCTTGCGGACTGCATTTTCACACAGGTTTCTCACCGGGAGATCGGATTGCGTTGGCAGGATTCCAGTAGTCATAGTGTTGTGGGCTCGATTCGTGTTCTGACGTTCAGGTGCGAAGCTCAAATCGTCGAGGAGGGCCGGCAGGTCCCGGGGAATCTCATGCTCATGCCGCCACTTTCTGGCTGAGCCTTCCCGTCTCAATGATTGCAACAAGGTTGTCAACAATCGTTCTCAAAGTTTGGGATTGATGATGGGCCGGCGCCCGCCGCCGCACCTTTTTCGGCACGACGATCTTTTCGCGAATATCGGAGGGCTTTTCCAGGAGGACCAGGCGGCCGTTTTGCGCAAGGTAGCGGTCAACCGCGCCAATCTTTCCGCGGAAAACACTGTAAACGGGAACGCCCAGGGCCGCTGCCTCCCGGTTCATCGTTCCGCCGCCGCTGATGGCCAGGTCAGAACTCCAGAGCAGGCTCAGTCCGTCAACAGCGTGTTCGGGAATGATGATTCTGCGCCCGGCAAAAAGCTCAGGCCAAAGCGCCTTCGAAGCTTCTTCCTGCTTCCCATTTCGCGGCAGCAGAACAATCCTGGCGCCAAGGTCCCCCGCGAGATAGTCAATGGCCGCGTGAAAAAGCTGGTCACTCTCAGGGTTGTAGTAATGCGCCTCATTGGCGGGCGGGCGGGCGGTAACCATGAGGTCGTCTTCCTTCAGGCCCAACTGGGCCCGCATTCCGGAATCGAGCCTGAATCCGGGGACATAGACATCTTCTTTGATCCCCGGATATTTGAATACCCGGTGAGCGTCAAGGTGAATCGCGGAATCCGGAATCACCGCGGGGACCATCGCCCAGTCAGGCTGAAGCTCTCCAACGCCCTTGGTAAACTCATAATCCCAAAGGCACACCGAAGGGATCCTCAGAAGAGAAGATGCAATCGTCAGCGCGCGCGACCCGTGGGCCACTGCAAGGTGAACATTTTCACCTCTAATCAAGGATGCCAGCCGCAGACCGCGATAACAAGTGCCGGCAACCTTTGCCAGTTTGTGCTTGCCGTAATGGCGTCCGACAAACGTGCAGGGCAAATTGTAAAGGTTGACTAAATCACGAACCTGAAAGCAATCCCGCGCAGTCAACACGACCGGATAGCCCAGCTCCTCGAGTTCTTTAATAATGGGCACGAAAAAAGGAACATGGGGTGAATTGTCCATGTCGATCCAAATTTTCGTCTTTGACTTACCATGGCTTGCCGACTTAGGCGCCATTCGTCCTCCGGCATTCAGCATTTAGGGTCCCTCCGATGACGATGGTATCCATTCCTGACCGCGCGAAAGCGCTTCTATCAACTCGCGCGGCGAAAGTGGCTGAAGAGAAAGCACCTCGAAGATGACTTCCTCGAACAGCGGTTGGACGCTTGCCAGCGCCCGTGGTTTGATCCGCACCGGGACCGAAGCCCCGGTGCGGAAGATACGATCAAGCGGCGGCTTCGCGCGCTTCGTCGCCGGACAGCTTAAGGGCAAACTCCCGCAGCCGGGCGGCCACGATCTGCTGCTGCTCGCTCGTGATGCCCGGAAACATCGGCAGCGAGACGATCTCTGCAGCCACTTTCTCGGCCACCGGAAAGTCGCCGGCCTGATAACCCAGGTGGCTGTAGGCCTTTTGAAGGTGCAACGGAATGGGGTAGTGAATTCCGCTCCCGACGCCCGCTTCAGTAAGAAACTCCATGGCCTCGCTACGGTTTTCGATCCGGACAACAAACAGGTGGTAGATGGCGTTGGCCCACTCCGGTTCGTGGGGCAATACAACCGCCTGGTCTGCAAGCAGTTCCCGGTATCGGGTGGCAGCCTCGCGCCGTTGCTCGTTCCACGCGGCGAGACGCCTGAGCTTGATACGAAGAATCCCTGCCTGGATGGAGTCCAGCCGGCCGTTGTAGCCTTCAATGTCGTGATAGTACTTCCTGGGCTGGCCATGGTCACGCAGCATGCGGACCTTCCGCGCCACCTCGGGATCCTGGGTGGTAACGGCCCCGCCCTCACCGCAGGCGCCCAGGTTCTTACCCGGGTAAAAACTGAAAGCCGCGGCAAGCCCCATGGAGCCCGCCCTTCTCCACTGCTTCATTTTCCTGGAAAAGTATTGCGCGCCGTGTGCCTGGCAGGCGTCTTCAACCACCACCAGATGGTAACGTTCCGCCAGAGCCAGGATCGGGTCCATGTCGACGGGCTGGCCGTAAAGATGGACCGGGACAATGGCCTTCACCACCTGACCCGTCGAAAGGTCAAGCAGCCGTCCGCTGGCGCGGTCCACAAAGCACTTGTTCGCCAGATAGTCTTCCAGCCGGCCGGCGTCCATGTTGTAGGTCCGGGGATCCACGTCCACAAAACGGGGCACAGCGCCTGCCTGTGAAATCGCTTCCGTCGTGGCGACAAAGGTGTTGGGAACGGTGACTACGGCATCGCCAGGACCAACGCCCGCGGCGATGAGGGCAAACCTCAGCGCATCGGTGCCACTGTTGACGCCCACACAATGATCAACGTCGCAGTACTGAGCAAATTCCTTTTCAAACTGCTCCACTTCCGGACCGCCCACGAACCCGGCAGTCTTCAGGGCCTGCCTGAAAACAGCCACAAGCTCTTCTTCAATCTCCGCGTGCAATCCAGTCAAATCAAGAAACGGTACTTTATAGGGTGTGCCCATTATTTCCTCCCATGGCTATCGATCTCAAAAACCTGGCGGGACTGCCCACCACAATCACGTTGGCAGGGACATCCTTCGTCACCACAGCCCCGGCGCCAACAATGGCGTTTTCTCCAACAGTCACATTGGCAAGAATGGTTGAACCGGAGCCGATCGACGCGCCCTTCTTGATCAGCGTCCGTTCAACCTTCCAGTCTTTTTCTGTCTGCAGCGTTCCATCCGGGTTGGCCGCCCGCGGGTAACTGTCGTTGATGAACGTTACTCCATGCCCGACAAACACGCCGTCTTCGATGGTGACGCCTTCACAAATAAAGGTGTGGCTCGAAATCTTGCAGCGCTTCCCGACCCTGGCGTTCTTCTGGACTTCAACAAAGGCGCCGATCTTGGTCTCGTCGCCGATTTCGCAGCCATAAAGATTGACGAACCTGGAAAGCTTCACTCCCGATCCGAGCCTGACATCAGGGGCAACACAAACGAAATCGTTCATAGATAAACAGCCTTTCCTTTTGCTTTCAGCGACTTCTCGGCCGCCTCCAGCATCCTGACGACCCGCAGACCGGACTCCCCGTCATTAAAGGGAGTGTCACCACTCTCGATGCAGTTGACGAAGTAGGACAGTTCCGAGCGAAGGGCCTCGCACTGTTCCAACTTGGGCGCCCACATGTCGCCCGAGCGGTAACTGACGAGCAGGTCATAGACCCCCTCGCGATTGCGCATCTCAACGCCCTTGTCGTAGACCTTGATCTTCTCGTCCGCCTCCAGATCGTTCCAGACCAGCATCCTTTTCTCACCGCCGATCAGGGTGGTCCGAACCTTGACGGGAGAAAGCCAGTTCACGTTCACGTGTGCGATCACATTTCCGGGGAAATAAATCGTAATGAACGCGATGTCTTCAAGCCCGTTGAGGTGCTGTTCACCCGTGGCGATGATGGCCTCGGGGTTTTTCTGGATCAGGTGGTCCAGAATGGAGAGGTCATGCGGAGCCAGGTCCCAGACGACATTGACGTCGTGCTGGAAAAGTCCCAGGTTGACCCTCATCGAGTCGTAGTAGTAGAGAGGTCCCAGGGTCCCTTCGTCCACCAACTGGCGGATTTTCCGGACGGCGCCCGTAAAGAGGAACGTGTGGTCCACCATGATCTTCAGGTCCCTTTTTCGGGCGATCTCGATGAGTTCCTCAGCCTCGGCAACCGTCCGCGTAAAAGGCTTTTCCACGAAGACGTGTTTCCCATTCTCCAGGGCCGCCTTGGCCAGTTCATAATGGGTCCAAACCGGCGAAATCACCGCAACCGCGTCAATATCCGGTGAAGAAACGAGATCCTGTGGATTGTTGTGCAGCCGCGTGCCGTGATTCACCGACTCCGCGCGCTGCAACGCCGCAGGGTTCTTATCGCAAATGCCCACAACCCGGGCGCCCGCCAGGCCCTGTAAATTCCTGACGATGTTGGGCCCCCAATAACCGTAACCAATCACTCCAACTCCAACCATGGTTCACCCCCGTATTGTCCGGAGCGGCTTGACCCTGGGAAAACCCCAAAGAGTCATCCGCCGATAGGCCCGGACTGTCCGCCTTCCTGCCACACCGATCCTGCATCCTCAGGCACAAGCCCGAGGGAAGCATGAGGTCTGCACGTTTGAACTGTTGAGTTCAACCTGCCGGGCAGGTAAGGTGGTATGCCTTCAATAGGCTCCGTCGCCGGAAATCATGGCGAGCGGCGTTTCAAACAAAATTTTGAGGTCGAGCCAGATCGACCAGGATTTCGCGTATTGCAGATCAAGCCGAACCATGTCATTGAACGTCGTGCGGCTACGACCCCTGACTTGCCATAAACCCGTCAAGCCGGGTTTGACTTCCAGGACCCGGCGCCGGTGCCAGATGTCGTAGTATTCGACTTCATAGGGAATGGGAGGCCGCGGCCCCACCAATGACATTTCGCCCATCAGAACATTCCAGAACTGCGGCAATTCATCCAGGCTGGTCTTTCGCAGGAATTTGCCGATCCGCGTGATGCGCGGATCCGCCTTGATCTTGTAGACAGGAGCCGGCTCCGCTGAATTCATCTCGCCGGCAATAAATCGCTGAATAAATTCTTTGTGCACAGACCCGTCATTGGAGTGACGCATGGTCCGGAACTTCAAAAAAGTGAACGCAGCGCCGCGATAGCCCACCCGCGACTGCCGGAAGAGGATGGGGCCATCTGATGTCAACTTGATCAGCAGCGCAACGAGAGCCATCAGGGGAGAAAGCAGGCACAGGGCTGTGGCGCTTCCAATGATGTCGAGCCCCCTTTTTACAGCGCGATGCAGTTTTCTGCCCGATTCCTTCTCCCTCAAATCACGGTAGAGCCCTGACCAGTTCTCCCAGTTGGAGGCGCTGTCCGGCTGCAGGTACATCCGGATGTCAATCCGGTTGATTTCGTCTGCTTCCAGGCGTTTGGAAAGGGCCGAAATTACTTTGGCGCGGATGATGTCGCTGACGGATATCGGGCCTTCCTGCCTGACTTCAACGAAGATGACGCCCAGGATAGCTCCCTGCAAGTACCAGCCACGGATATCCGAATCCCTCGATGAGGAACAGAGGGACGCCCAGACGTCCCCAATCACCCTTCCAGAGTTGCCGTTGACCATGACCTTTCGCAGGTCAAGGAGCATCAGCAAAAAGGGCTTTCGCGACCTCTCCGCCCTTCTCCGCTCCAGGCAGAGAAGTTCCCCAAACGGTTTTTCGCCGGGGATGGAGTCGTCGACACCCACCGGACCCGCCTGTGGCAATGACGATGCCAGCGGTTCCAGATTCTGTTGATTGTGCAGAGTACGAAGTGGCATAAGTTTCACCTGGCAATAGCAGCGTTGAAGATCATATGAAGCACAAAACAGCGCCCCGGCAGTTCCCTTATCCAGGGCGGTCTGCTGAACACTTGCGGACGTTGAAAAGCCTGCTTTCCTTCGCCCGTCTTTTTGGCAATTTTTGAATCCAGGCAGGGGTTCCGATGTTGGGGTACAGCTCCGCCCTCTGAGCCACACCGTCTGTGTCCCCCAAAATCAACTCTGGAATCATCCCCCGGCTTCACACCACCGGAGCCTTACGGGAATCCTTCTACCCCTGGTTGCGGTCAGGCCGTCACAGCCCTTTCTTCGCAACCGGATGCAACCTCAGTGCGCCCGATTCCACATGCCCGGGCTGCAGGTCACATCAAAATCCTTACCCTGCAATCCGTTTCTCGTACGGAGCGCGGGCGGAATCTTCATCACTATCACTGTCCGCGCTGGCAGGGCTGTTGCCGTACCCGTATGAGTCGTAGCCGTAGTAGTCCTCCATGGACCGCACGTCCATGCTGTTCAAAACCACTCCGACCACGTTGGTCAGCAGCTTGCGCGCTCTGATGACAAAGTCCCGAGGCGCCATCCCGCTTCGAACTACCATGAGGCTGCCGTCCACCAGGCCGGCCAGGACGCGCGCGTCCATCAGATTGGGCATGAGCGCCGGAGAGTCAATGATGAGATAGTCGTATTCTTCAAGCAGCTGGCTGATCAGAATCCTCATTCGCGTGGAGGACAGCAGGGCGATCGGGTTACTGGCCGCGCGCCCGGCAGGCAAAGTGTCAAGCTGCGGCGAGAGACCCGGCAATACACAGGGAGCCCAATCGTTCAATCCCGACAGGTAGCCCGACAGCCCTCGAACGTTCCGAAAACCCAGCGCCCGATGAACAGAAGGACGCCGAAGGTCGGCGTCAACCAGGATGACGCGGCTCCCCTGCTGCGCCAGCGCGATGGCGAGGTTTACCGACACTGTGGTTTTTCCCTCTCCCGGCTGGGAACTGGTGACCACAATGCTCCGGAGCACTTTCTTCCGGCCAACAGCTTCCAACATCACTGAACTTCCCAGCGTCCGGAAGGCCTCGACCAGCGGCGAGTATTTCTGCTGGATCTGTTTGTCAATTCGGTACCAGGGAGCCTCCGACCTTGTCATCTGCGATGTATCGAAGACATCGGGAAGCATCAAGCCGTGGCCATTGTTGTTATGGTTCCCGTCTACAACCAGTTCAGAGAGAGATTCGACGGCAGGAATCATCGCCAGGGCAGGCAGCCCCAGGAAGCGGTCAATTTCCTCGACGGTTTTCAAGGTGGTGTCAAAGTGCGCCTGCAGGAAAGCAATTCCAACCCCCAGCCCCAGGCCGAGAATCAGACCCAGCGCCAGGTTGAACATAATCCTGGGCTTGATGGGCAGGAATTGCGGCACAGCCCGGTCAATGACGTTGACGTTGTTCGCCTTGATCCGGGCCACCAGGCTGGCTTCCTTGACCTTTTGCAGAATGTTCTCGTAAAGCTGGTTGTCGGAATCCGCATTCCGCTTCAATATGTTGTATTGAGTGGACTTGTCCGCAACCTGGTTTGCCGCATTTTTCTGGTTCTGGAATGCCTGCGCCAGCAGCGCTTCGCGCCGAACAGACGCCAGGTAATCATTGGTGATATTCGCGGCCGCACGCTGGCGCTCGCGGGCCAGAGTCTGCTCCGCCGCCTCGAGCTGGCGCTTCACCTGTTTGACCTTGGGATAGCTGTCATTGAACGTGGAAGACAGCTGCGCATATTGGGTCTTGAGGTCGGCAACCTTCTCTGTCAGGGTCTGCAGAAGCTTGTCCTGGAAAACCCCGGGTAGCGAACCATAATTCCCCTTCTGGACCAGGTTGTAGACCGACTGTTTCTGGTACCGGTCTGCCTGGGCTGTGGTCAATTGGTCCTGGATCTGCCGGAGGCGCTCACTGACAACATTCTGCGAGGTGCCATTGCTGGTATCCAGGTAAAGCAGCCCATTGCTGCGCGCATACTGCGTCATATTACTCTCTGACTTTTCCAATTCGCTCCGCGCTTCGTGGACTTGCTCGGCCAGCATTTTCGTAAATTTCTCGGTGGCCTTTTGGTGCACCTGCAGGTAGTGTGCGACCACTGCATTGACCACGCGAGCGGACAGGCGGGGGTCACTGCTTTCATAGCTGATCGTGACCAGCCGGCTGCTTCCGACGCGGGAAACCTTGAGCGAAGAGTCAAAACGGTCCACCAGCCGCTGGTAAGCCTTCGGATCCATCCCGGATTCGATGGAGCGAGCAGCTCCGGAATCCGAGCCGGCCTCCGCCTGCAGGGAAGAATCCCCGGCCGAGTCAGAAGCAGCCTCGGGATCGGACCCGGTATACCAGTGGGCGAAGGCGTGCCATACGCCGGCGATCATCCCTGTCGAAGAACCCTGGCCGGCCTTTTTCGCCAGGATATCCTCGTCGATCACCTGCCGGGCCAGCGTGTCGCTTTTGAGGATCCCAATTTCTGTCTCCACTTCTGTCACAACAACGTTATTGGGAGCCGCGCTCCTGCTCTGCAACCGCTGCAAACTCTCGATATCCGGCGTCGCCTCTTTGATCTCAATGGTTGCCTGAGAGCGATAAACCGGCGTCATGAAGAGAGAAACCACCAGAGCTGCCAGCATGAGGGCGGTCCCGAAATCATGACCATGCGGTAATGATCGCGCATACCCGCAGGAAGTAATGCAGGTCGACATCCCCGTCAGGTTCCGGCGGGCTTGAGTTCACAACTGTCGCGGAAAGCTTTCGGACCCTCGACAGGACTCCGCCCTTGTAGAGTTCAATTTTGTTTTCTAAGCTCATTTCAAAGTCTCCAGCACTTCTGGAATGTCTTCATCCACATTTATGGAATTCCCCGCCAAACGAGCCACTGAGCTAAGGTCTTGAGCGCCGACCGGCCGGCTGCCTGTGCCCCGTTCTTGGGAATAAACAGGACGTCCTTGGGCTGAAGCGAAAGGTCGGGATCTTTTCCCGCCAGAATCTTGTTCAGCTTGATAGGCAGTTCGATTTTCTGACCGTTCTCTGCACTCAATAATCTTGGCCGCCCTGGTCCGTGTCCGCCCGATACCCTCACCCAGTGCAAGCGCCTGCAAAACCGTAATATGTCCGTTGGCTTGTATGGGGAGACCACCGGGCCGCACGACGTCGCCAACCACGTAGATGATGCCTGCTGCCTTGACCTTGATGATGTCACCCGGATAGATAGAGACGTTGTACTGGGAGTCTCCCGAATCCAGCAGCCGCTTCAGGCTCACCTCAATCGTCTTACTCTCTCCTCCCTTGTCTGAAGACACGGAGGATGCTAAGAGAGGATCCGTTTGCGGCGCCGGCTTCCGCCCCGGCGCTCGAGGGAGAAGCCGACATCGATTCCAGCCCCTCGCATCACCAGCACTGCATTTCCAGCATCAGGCGCGAGTCCCTGGGCCATAGAGAGCATTTCGAGGAAGACTTGGTCCCGCGAATCTGAAACACCCCGGGTTGCTTGACAGCCCCCATCACTGAAACGCTGTGGCTCTGCATCTCGGTGACTGTAACGGTCACCTGAGGATCTTTCATATAGGTTTGGCGCAGCAACGCCTGCAGCACCAGCTCAAGTTCGCGCGGCGCGACCCACAGCCTTGATCGTCCCAGCAGAGGCAATGAAATCTCGCCGTCTCCCCCAACCCGCACAGTCTGGCTCAGGTCCGGCGCATCAAAAACGGTCACCGGCCCCCGCCCGTCCGGGCCGATACGGTAATCACCCGGCGACGGGTTGCCCTTGGTGCTGGAGAGGGCCGAATCAACCAGACCGTGGAGTCGGCGGTTCCAATCGTCGGTGGTTTCCATTTTGGTGTTGCTGACGCCGGCGCTTAAAACAGTTTGGCTTGCAGGAGCGGCAGACGAACCGTACCGTCGATAAACCCTGCGGCCACAAATACCGCGTGAGACGTAATCATATCCCAGACATCTTCCGCCTCCCTTCATTCATCGAAAGCTCCGGCAGAAACCGGAATCATTGTCTTGCCTCGTGCAACCCGCTACGACGACGCTGTATGCGCCGGGTGCCCAAACGCATTTCCGCAACCCCAACCCCGCCATTGCCGCTAGAACTTTCGCGGGCGCTGTCCTGGCCTGAGAATCGGCGACCCGCTCAACGGTGCCTGCATCCACCTCTGCCGCCACGGACCTCTCCAGCAACGACACTGAAATAATCAGCCGAGTCAGCCCTTTTTTCCGCACCAGAAACCCTTCCAGGCCCTTGAGTGCACCCGTCTTTACGCGGACAAGGTCGCCGCAATTGAGAAACGGGTGCGGCTCCACATTGACGCGGTTCTCAATCACATTCCGGACCGCCTGAATTTCTTCCTCCGGTATCCCGCATAGTCCCACCCGTAGCCACCATTCCGTGAACGCCGGGCCTCTACCCCCGGGAGCCGGCGATCCAGATCGCCGCGCAGGAAGACGTAGCAGGAAAACAGAGGCAACTCCAGCCTCTTCGTCCGGTCACCCGCCTGCCGGACTTCTGTGTAGAGAGGAAGGAAAACCTCAAACCCCTTGTTGACGAGGGTCCGGGCAACCAGCTTCTCGTGCTGGGTGATGCGTGTGCACCGCGTACCAGAACGTGTCCACCGGCGCGCCCTCACTTTTTTCAAACGGACATCCAGAGAAGAGACATATCCTGATCCCTCGTCACGCAGCGTTGTGGTTTGACTCCATGATTTCCCCTGTCCTGCGCCTCGACATCGGCCCTTAGCTGCTCGGAACCCAGCCCGGCCGCCTTGATCTTGTAAAGAAGCGCGCGATAACTGATGTTCAAGAACCGAGCCGCCTGCCTGTTATCCCACCGGGTTTCCTGGAATGCTTCGATAATTATCTTGCGCTCCAGCGCCTGCGCCGCCTCACGCAGTCACCCTGCTTCAACGAGACGGAATGCAGATGGGGATGCACAGGGGCAACTCGTACGCCTGCTTTTCCTCTGCGGTTCATAATCCTCTTGTTTTCTTTATCCCCCGACATAACGCTTCATCACGTTTTCCAGCTCGCGAATATTTCCCGGCGAGTCATACTGTTGAAAACGATCCATCAGCTCCGCGCTGGGCTGCGCCGGTTCTACAACCAAATCTCTCGCTGTAGACCCGCCAGAAATAGTTGGCAAGCCGCGGCACGTCCCCTTTGCGCTCCCGCAGAGGAGGAAGGCGCAACGTTACAACACTGAGAAGCAGAAAAGAGGTCTGCGCGGAAGCTCCCGCACCCACCGCCCGTTCCAGGTTTGGGAGCTTTATCCGATAACCCGAAGCTGAACAGAATTCTCACTCCCGTTACTTGAAGCAAAGGACCGGGAACCTTGAACCCACTGCAACAGCTCCAGCTGCATTGGCATGGCCTCGGAAACTTCTTCAACAAAAAGGGTGCACATCCGTCGCTTCGAATCCCCGTTGCTGTATAAATTGTCCTGCCCGCCAAAACTCTGTATTTCATGAGAAAGCTCACTCCGCCACCCGGCACGGCCGTTCAGAAACTGAGGTGTTAATTTCAGGGTAAGGGGGCATCTGAACTGGGATCTCAAGCGGGATAAACCGCGCGAGCGTTTCCTTCCCGTACTCCTTTTCTCCCACAATCAGGATTGGAGCGCTGGTGCCAGCAGCTTTTTCAGCAATCTGCCCACAAGCCTGTCATGCCTTCGGTCTGACCCCAAATCGTTCCCTCAGGAGGGAGCGTCTGGGAGGTAAGTCAGCCGGCCATCAAATGTGTTTAAAATTGCTTCCATTCCTCTTTTTCCTCTTTCCCTGGCTC
>CAVSWQ010000043.1:0-34946 GCA_963731705.1 uncultured Acidobacteriota bacterium | reverse complement strand
TTGCAAAGCGTGAAGAATCAGACTTCTGAATCAAGCCCGCCACCATTTCAGACCGGCTTGTGGAAATCCTGCGCGCGGGCAAAGCTCCCGCTCCCATCCGCCGCAAAGCAGCGGAAGGCGACCTGCCGGTTTCCCTGGATGAGAAAATTGAAATCCTGGTGATCCTGTGCCGCGACACCGATGAAGCCACCCGCACGATAGCCCTCAAAACCCTCACCCACTGGGACTCCGCAGAGCTGAAGCAGGTATTCTTGAACCCGGAAACGCCGGCCGCTGTGCTGGAATTCGCTGTTCACCGCCTGGCTCCGGAAAAGCCGGAACTGGGGGAAGCGCTGGCCGGCAATCCGGCGCTGCCGGAGCCGTTAAGGAAACTCCTTCGGGCTGGAGCCGGCCAATCTGCATCCGATCCTCCTGCGGAAGAGAAAGAGACTGCGGACGCCGCTCCGGAACGAATAACTCTGCTCCAGAAAATCAGCCACATGACGGTGGCGGAGAAGATGAATGCGGCTTTGATGGGCGACCAGGAGGAGCGCACGGTTCTGGTGCGCGACTCCAACAAGATTGTGGCCCGAGCGGTGCTCCAGTCACCCAAGCTCAGCGATCAGGAAGTGGAAAACATTGCCACGATGAAGAACATCCCGGAAGAAGTCCTGCGGATGGTGGCCCTGAGCCGCAAATTCATTCAAGACTTCTTCGGTGGCCCGCAACCTCATTAACAATCCCCGCACGCCCATTGACTCGGGCCTTCCGCTGATTCATCGCCTGAACGACCGCGACCTGAAAGAACTCTCCCGCAACAAGAACGTTGCCGAAGTGATCCGAAGCATCGCCTATAAGATGCTGAAACAGAAAGAGCAGGCCAACAAACCCAAGCTTCCCGGTAAACACTAAGCAGGCAGGCGGGTATTCGGTTGGGGCGCTCCGCCGGCAAGGCCTGGCAGAACGCCGTCGAGCAGGCGGGCAAGATCGTCTGCGCCCTGGCTTCCCGCTGCGAGCACCTCGTCGTGGCGTAGCGGCCCCCGGGCGAGTCCCGCGGCGCGATTGGTGATGAGCGCCACAGCGAGCACCCGCATGTCGAGTTGCCGCGCGGCCAGCACTTCCGGGACCGTGGAAAACCCGACGGCGTCAGCTCCCAATCGCTTCAGCGCCCGAATCTCGGCAGGGGTCTCGTATTGCGGCCCCGGCAAGGCTGCGTAAACACCTTCAAAACACTTCAGCCGCAGCGGGCGCGCGGCCTTCAGGGCGGTGCGGCGCAGGCGGGCATCGTAGGCACGGGTCATGTCAACAAACCGCTCGCCCCAGCGCTTGTCATGAGGCCCGGCCAGGGGGCTCGATGTGAGGAAATTCAGGTGGTCGGAAAAAACCATCAGGCTGCCCGGAACCGCTGCGGGCGCGATGCCTCCCGCGGCGCAGGTGAGGACCAGGGTTCCAACGCCCGCCAGGGCCAGCACGCGCACGGCAAAAACCACCTCCGCGGGAGTGTAACCCTCGTAGAAGTGGACCCGCCCCGCAAGGACAGCCACCGGCAATTCCTTCCAGCGGCCCAGGTGCAGCCTGCCCGCGTGGCCTTCAACCGCAGGCCGGGGAAAATGCGGGATGCGCGAATAGGGGATCGTGACAGGATCGGTGAGTCCCGCGGCCAGCGCACCAAGGCCCGAGCCCAGAACGATTCCAACCTGCGGAAACGGCTTCGAATGTCTCTTCAGGTAGTGGGCCGCGCGCAAAGCCTGCGCGTATCCGTGCTGTTCGCGCCCGGTGGGCATGGTTGGCCTCAGTGGATGAACAGGCCGACGATGGCCGCAGAAAGATAGTTTGCCAGAGTTCCCCCCAGCAGCGCCCAGAGACCCAGCCTGGCCATGTCATGCCTTCGTGAAGGCGCCACAGCCCCGATAGCTCCAATCTGAATCCCGATGGAGCCGAAATTCGCAAAGCCGCAAAGCGCATAGGTGGCAATGGTGAATGAGCGGGCGTCGATGTGCCCTTTCAGCGGGCCCAGCATGGAGAATGCCACAAACTCGTTCAGGACGACTTTTGTGGCCAGCAGGTTTCCCACGGCCATCGCGTCATGCCAGGGCACGCCCAGAAGCCACGCCACCGGCGCCAGAAAGTAGCCGAACACGGTGGAAAGGTTGGTATGGGCAAAGCCCAGAAAGCCGTTGGCCAGGGCGATGAGAGCAATAAAGGCGATCAGCATGGCCGCGACGTTGAGTGCGATAAGAAGGCCGTCAAGAACACCGCGCGTGATGGCATCCAGGAGGTTGACCTCCTTTTTCTCGGGGACCAGTTTCACTTCGCCGGCAGTTTGCGGCTTGCCTGTCTCCGGGATCAGCATCTTGGAGATCAGCATCGTTCCCGGCGCCGTCATCACCACGGCGGTCAGCAGGTCACGCGCCTGCGCTCCGAACAGGATGTAGGCGCCCAGCACGGATCCTGCAATGTGGGCCATGCCGGCGGTCATCACGGTCATCAGTTCGGACTGGGTCAGCTTTTCCAGATAGGGACGAATGACCAGCGGCGCTTCCGCCTGCCCGATGGCAATGCTGGCCACAACTTCCAACGACTCGGCCCCGCTGGTTCCCATCAGCTTGAACAAGGCCTTCGCCGCCAGCGAAACCAGCGCGGGCAGAATGCCGACGTAGTAAAGGATGGACAGGAATGCGGCCACGTAGATGATCAAGGGCAGAGCCTGGAAGGCGAAGACCATGCCCACGTTGCCCTTGGGATCGCCCAGCGGCCCGAACACAAACTTGGAGCCTTCAAACGAAAAATGCAGGAACCACACCACGCCGGTTGAAGCTTTGCTCAGGAGCCAGTAGCCAACCCCCGTGCGAAGCACAAACAGGGCAATCAGGAATTGCAGACCCAGGCCCCAGCCCACAATCCGCCAGCGAATGGCCGAGCGGTGGCGCGAGACCGCGTAACAGGTCCCAAGGATAGTGAGGATGCCCAGCAGCGACGCAAGATGGTTCAGTTGTCTCTCCAGCACTCGAATTCGGACGACATAATTGAATGAGCCCCAAGAGGATATAGCAGAACTCATGGAAAATTGATAGAAAGTTCAGGTGAACGCCATTGGCCACGGTTATTGATGGAGTGCCGGATATGAGCAACGAAAGGGTAGGAACGGCCGCCACTCTGTGAGATGATTTCTCCGGCGCAGGGACCAGCAGGACAGAAACCTGGCAAAGAGAGACAATGAGAAGGAAACCATGGAAGCATTTTCAAAAGATTGCCTGAGCGGCAAGCGTGTTCTGATTACGGGCGGCCTGGGAGCGATAGGCCGCGTGGTGGTGAAGCGGCTGCTGGAGGTTTCCGCCACCGTGGCCGTGAATGACATTGTGGAAGATGAGAAGGCCGCTGAAGTTATCCGCAACGCCGGCTGGCCCGGGCGACCGTTGCCTCTACTTCAAGGCGGACGTGACAAAACCGGACGAGGCGCGCTCGCTGGTCGAGAAGGCGGTGGCGGCCATGGGGCGGCTGGACGTAGCGATCTGCCACGCGGGCATAGCGCAGACCTGCGCGATCCTCGATGTATCCAGCGACGACTGGGACAGGATTCAGAGCGTGAACCTGAAAGGGGCATTTCTGGTGGCCCAGGCTGCGGCAAAAAAAATGATCGCGGCGGGCACGGCGGGCAAGATCGTCTTCACCTCAAGCTGGGTGCAGGACTTCCCCTGGCCGGACATCACTCCATACACGGTTTCAAAGAGCGGCATGAAGATGCTGATGCGCGGCATGGGTCGTGAACTCGCCGCAAAGGGAATCCGTGTGAATGCGATGGCGCCGGGCATTGTGGGAGTGGGCATGGCGAAGCGACAGTGGGACAACGAACCCGATTTCCGGCGCCGCGCGGAAAAAGCGATTCCGCTGGGAGCCTTGCAGGAGCCCGAATCCGTTGCGGACGCCATGATCTTTCTCTGCTCCGATGCCTCGGATTACATGACGGGAGCGACCCTGCTGGTGGACGGCGGGTGCAGCCTCTATCCCATGGACTGAAACATGAAAATCACAGCCATCAAGAGCGTGGTGGTCAACGCGGAAATGAGGAACTGGGTCTTCGTGAAGGTGGAGACCGACCAGGCGGGCCTCTTCGGCTGGGGAGAAGCGTCGCTCGAATGGAAAACGCGCGCCGTGGTGGGAGCGATTGAAGATCTTGCGCCCATGGCCCTCGGCGAAGACCCCACGCGCATCGAACACCTTTACCAGAAGCTCTACCGGCAGTCGTTCTGGCGGGTGGGCGTGATCGGCATGAGCGCCCTCAGCGGCATCGAGCAGGCGTGCTGGGACATCCTGGGCAAATCGCTGAATGTTCCGGTCTACAAGCTGCTGGGCGGCGCCGTGCGCGACCGGGTGCGGATGTACACTCACCTGGGCGGCGGCAACATGAAGGCGGTTTATGAGAGCTTCGATCCCGGGCCGGTGATCGACCTGGCGCGCCAGGTTGTTGCGCAGGGTTACACGGCGGTCAAAGTGGTTTGCGTGCCGTATTCGGAACCGCTGA
This sequence comes from uncultured Acidobacteriota bacterium, assembly GCA_963731705.1. Classification (GTDB taxonomy): domain Bacteria; phylum Acidobacteriota; class Terriglobia; order UBA7540; family UBA7540; genus SCRD01. Next base: position 30,445 of record CAVSWQ010000043.1, on the reverse strand, counting down.
TGAACGTCACTTACGTTAAGAAATTTGCCGGCGTGATTGGAAAGCTGCGCGAGGCGGTGGGCGATTCCGTGGACATCATGATCGACTTCCACGGCCGAACCACCCCCGCCATGGCCGTCCAGTACATCAACGCCGTGGCGGAGTTCAGTCCATTCTTCTGCGAAGAGCCCGTGCCGCCGGAAAACGTTGCGGCGCTGGCGGAAGTGAAGCGCGCCGTTTCCGTGCCGATTGCAACCGGAGAGCGGCTGGTGACCCGGCACCAGTTCCGCGAGATCTTCGAGCAGCAGGCCTGCCACGTGATCCAGCCGGACCTGTGCCACTGCGGGGGACTGCTGGAAGGGAAAAAAATCGCGGCCATGGCCGAGACTTACCTGATGGGCGTGGCGCCGCACAATCCGCTGGGACCGGTGGCCAACGCAGCGGCGCTGCACTTTGCGCTTTCCACACCGAATTTCCTGATCCAGGAAGACATGCTGGCCGACGTGCCCTGGCGGTGGGACGTGGTGCAGCATTCGCTCGAAACCCGCGACGGCTACTGGCTGAAGACGGAAAGTCCCGGGCTCGGGATCAGCGTGAACGAAACCGAAGCCGCACGGCATCCCTTCCAGCAGGAAGTGATCCACTCGACGAACATCCGCGCCGCCGACGGCGCCATCCTCGACTGGTAACAGTGCGGGCTAGGGGTCAAGCGCGCCTTCGGTGAGGTCAATATTGTTCAGGTGCCGGGTGGTCTTCCTCACGTATTCGTGGGCCGGCGGTGGTGTCCCGATGGACGTATCCGCCAGCAGGCGCGAATTGTCAAAAGTCTGGTCCAGGTCCATAAACCGGAAGTAAGGGCCCATGGCGGTCAGCAGCATCCGCAGGTTGCCATTGCCGTTGAAAGTGGTGTTCCAGTAAGAGAGATAATTGTCGTATTCAGGGTGATGAAGCTCGCTTTGCGGCAGGAGCTTTTTGGGCCATTTCTTCATCTGCTGGAGCAGTTCGTGCCGGACAAACTTGAAAGGCGGACGGCCGTCCGATGAGTCGTCGGCTGCCCTTAATATCGCCTCCAAAGTTGAGGAAGACTGTTTGCCGGCGGAAATGTGATAGGTGGTCCAGTTCCTCCTGGCGAAGAGCAGCTCCACAATCGCTTCGGCCGTGTAATCCACCGGGATGATGTCGAGATGCGCTTCCGGATTGGACGGGATCAGACGAATGGAGTTGACCGCAGCCAGCGCCCACAGGATGACGTAGGAGCGTGGCGTCCAGTCACGCGTGTCCCCCATGATGATGGAAGGCCGGACCACCAGAAGCTTTTCGCGGGGAATGGACCGTGTGACGTTCATCTCCCCGATCATTTTGGTGTAGCAGTAACGCACCAGGTGGGCCGCGCCGGTCGAAGGGGACTGGTCTTCAAGGATGTTGCATCGCGTCAGGCTGGTCCCGCAGATGCTGGCCGTTCCCACGTAGAGAAAGGTCTCCAGGTTCGGCAGGGACTGGGCCCAGGTGAGGATCTGCTGCGTTCCGCCGATGTTGATCCGCTCAACGCTTTCGGTGGAAGAAGGCGCGAACGAAGTGTCGGCCGCGGCATGAATCACCGTGTCAACTTCGCCCAGGTCCTTCAGGCGGCAAAGCTTTTCCGCCAGCGAGCCGTCCCCAAGGTCCCCGACCACCGGAACGATCCTGGTGCGGTCAAAAGCGTCTCCGTGGAATTGAAAAACCTGTTGCAGGCGGCTCCAGGCCTTCTGGGCCTCATTGCCCCGGATCAGGCAATAAAGCCGCCGAATTTGTGGCCTCTTGGATAGCAGAACGGCCAGTTCCCCCGCCAGAAATCCTGTCGATCCTGTAATAAAAACGTTCACGATTGCACCTCATCAATACCCTGCGAAACATCAGTGCAGGACTGCTTTCAGTAAGCTGTACGAAAAGATAAAAGAGTCTCCGATCAGGCCCCAGAAAAGGGCGCAGAGGAGGGAGCCAATGGTGAGTGACTTGAGGAACGATAACAGCCTGAAGTCCTCATCCTTGCTAAGAAAAATGTAGGCGTGGAGCGGACTCCACCAGGTGGCGACAGCCGCAAACACGCAGGCGGGCCGGTTCAGAACCGCCGACCGGACCTTCCCGCGCAGGCCGCCGGTTCCCGGCCGGTCCAGCCATTGATGAATTTTGTCCGTGAAAAACACGTCTTCCTGGAAGTGGCGGTAAAGGTAGTAGCCTCCCCAGGAGACCAAAAAGATGGATAGAAACAGAGGGAAGAAAACGAGATACCTGAACTTGAGGGTGAGCCAGGGATAATAGACGTAGTCAAAAAGCCAGATGATGGATAGGTACAGCAGATAAACCGCACCGAACTTCGAGGCCCGCTTTAGCGGTCCCGCCAGCACTCTTCGCCACATGGGATTCTGCGCCGATTCTCCTGCTGTGCTTCCCGTGTAGCTTTGAGACTGACGGTACCGGGAAAATCAAGCTACTGCCTGTTGTTCGACAGCACTACGCCTGCAATACGATGCCTGCCGGGCATCGCGGGGTTGTATTCACGCTTCAGCGGCTAGACCGCGGCCGCAGCGGCTGCAACGCGACTCTCTTTCCAGAGCTGGATGTAAGGCTTCAGATCGTTCATCATCGCTGCAAACTGTTCAGTTCTAAGGGATTGCGCGCCGTCGCTCATGGCCTTTTCAGGCTGCGGATGGACTTCAACAATCAGGCCGTCTGCCCCGATGGCCACGGCCGCGCGGGAGAGCGCAGGCACCAGGCTTCGCTTGCCGGTGGCGTGGCTGGGATCAAGAATGACGGGCAGATGCGTCAATTCCCTGAGCACGGGCACGGCCGCGATGTCGCAGGTGTTGCGCGTGGCGGTCTCAAAGGTGCGGATGCCCCGCTCGCAGAGAATGACGTTGGGATTGCCGTGCGCCGTGATGTATTCGGCGGACATCAGCAGTTCCTTGATGGTGGAGCTCATGCCGCGCTTCAGCAGCACGGGACGCTGGCACTTGCCCAGCGCCTTCAGCAGCGAGAAGTTCTGCATGTTGCGCGCGCCCACCTGCATCACGTCAGCGTACTCCGCAATCTGGTCTACGTGGCCCTCGCTCATCACTTCCGTCACGATGGCAAGGCCGGTGGCTTCGCGCGCCTTGGCCAGCAGCTTGAGCCCTTCGAGAGCCAGCCCCTGGAAGTCATAAGGCGAGGTTCGCGGCTTGAAGGCGCCGCCCCGCAGCACTTTGGCCCCGGCGGCCGCAACGGCCTCGGCGGTTTCGAGAATCTGCTTCTCGTTTTCCACCGAGCAGGGTCCGGCCATCACCACAAATTCGTCGCCGCCGATCTCCGCGCCGTTCACGCGAATCCGCGAGCGCTCCTGCTTGAATTCCTTGCTGACGAACTTGTAGGGCGCCGAAATTCGCATGGCCTTCTCCACCCCGGGAGTCGCCTCCAGCGATTCCAGACACGCTGTCACATCACCTACGCCAATCACGCCAATCACCACCCTTTCCTCACCTTCAATGGAATGCACTTTGTATCCGAAATCGCGTATCCGCTCACAAACGTAGTCAATCTCTTCTCTGGTGGCATGCGGCCGCATGGAAATGATCATGGTTTATCTCTCCCCGCCAATAAAAAAGCCCACTCGGTCGGAGTGGGCTGGCTGTTTTTTTGAAACTCGTTTTTCCTGGTCAGGCCAACGCCACTCTATCGAATCGAGGCAAAAAAGCCCCAATACCAGTAGCTAAAGCTAAACGCGTTGGCAAAATTCACACTGACCATCGTCTATGGACTATATCTTAAAACCCCAGCCGTGGCAAGCAAATTTTGCGGCCGTTGGTAAGTCAGAGGACGGCGCGCCGTTGAAATTTTATCGGCAGAGGGCTGGTAAATGGGTGTAAACTTTCCCGCAGGGCACCGACCATCACCGCAAACATTGATCGGCACCTCAGACACAACCATCATGGAGTCACAGGAGTCCCTTTGGCAAAAGTCATTCTGGTTAACCCTTCCATGTCCACCGCGGGCTACAGCTTTATGACGCCGCGGTGGCTTTTTGTTATTGCTCAGGCCACGCCCCTTGAACTGGTGGGTGATCCGATTCTGGTGGACGAATCGATCGAAAAGTTCAATCCCGGAATTGTGGGTCCCGGAGATATCGTCGGGATTGGCATCACCACGGGCAACTGCATTCCAGGGTATCGGGTATTAAAGGAAGCGAAGGAGCGCGGCGCGACGGTGATTATGGGTGGAATTCATGCCACGATTTTCCCCCAGGAACCCTTGAAGATGGGCGCCGACGCCGTGGTGACCGGCAGCGGCGAAGCGGTGTGGGGGCAGGCCGTCGAGGACGCCCTGCAGAAGCGTTTGAAGCCGCAATATGCGGGCGGGCGAATTGCCGGCGAGGACATGCGCAAAGCACGATGGGACCTTCTTGACCCCACCAAATACGTTTTCCCCTGCGTTCAGACTGTTGCGGGCTGCCCGGAGAATTGCAGCTTCTGTTCCGTCTGGGTAACGGAAGGGCGCACGCCCCGGCAGCGCCTGAGCGAGAAAGTCATTGAGGAAGTGAATGAACTGTACGATCTGGGGTATCGATACATCGTCTTTGCAGATGATAATTTTAACCCGGCGACTCTGGGGAGAATCGCGCGGGAGACGGGCGCAAACAAGAAGCGGGAACTTGAGAGAATCCGCGAGGAGCGGTTGAAGTTTTTTGACGAATACGACCGCGGAGTGCCGAAAGATATGTACGCCTTTGCCCAGATGACGACTGAGGCGACAACCGATGAAGAATACCTGCGGGCGATGCAGGAGAAGATGCGGATTCGAGTGGCGCTGATCGGAGTGGAGTCGTTTTCAGAAGAAGGATTGCGAAGCGCCGGCAAGTTGTGGAATCCGGTCGGCGAGAAGATGGTCGAGTCCATCCAGAAAATCCAGGAGAGCGGCATCTTCGTTTTGAGCTCGATCATTTGCGGCCTGGAATCCGATACGGTCCAGACCATCCGAACCATGCGGAATTTCGCGACGGAGTCCGGCACCCTGTTTGCCCAGTTTACGGTCTTCAATCCCTACCCCGGCACCAAAGACTTTTATGAAATGATGAGCGACCGGAAGAATCTTGCCAAGCCGGGCTTCCATCCCAAACATCAAACTCAAATCCTTTATGACGACTACTGGCTGAAAACTCTGAGGCCGGTGGACATCATCAAACATCCGAACATGAGCAAAAATGACCTGCACACCGAGAATAAAAAGTGCTGGGACAGTTTTTACTCGCTGGGCGAGAGTTTCAAACGGAGCCGCTGCGGGTCCGCCAAAGGATGGTCCTGGTCGGCGCGGATGACGTATCTCCTGGTCTGCCTGCTGTTCAAGCGGGCTTACGCGGGCTATGGGATGGCGGCCGACAGCGTTCGAAGAAAGAAAAGCGGGACGGTGACCAAGTTGATGATCAAGGCCGCCGTGAGCGCTTACAACCACTTCCATCGCGAGAAACATATGCGATTAAGGATGCGCGTGCTGCCCACTCCTCTGGCGGCAACTGACGACGCAATGGAAGGACTGCGGCTGCCCGAAGAGTCTCGCGTGGGCGGGGATTGAGAACCGCTCGCTTCGCGGGTTTGTAGACCGTGCAGGACAAGTGTCTGTGCCCGCCACTTGATCCAGGAAATCCCCGGGACCGCGGCGCGAACTCCGATCGCCGCTCAAACAGGCCACGGCCAGACGGTCCCTCTGAATCGAAACCCTCAACCGTGCATCGAACGAAGGAGCCGGGTGATTCTCTGCCCGGCGCTGAGTCTGCGGACGCTCAGGTTCGCGCAACAAGAAAAACACTGCGGAGGTTGGAATGGAATATCGTCCATTGGGGGCGTCGGGAATTGAAGCGTCCGTCGTGGGCCTGGGAGCCTGGGCCATCGGCGGATGGTTGTGGGGCGGCGCGGATGAGCACAAATCGGTGGAAGCCATCCAGGCGGGGATTGACGCCGGCATTAATTTTATTGATACCGCGCCCGCCTACGGCATGGGGCTTTCCGAAAGCGTCGTGGGAAAAGCGGTTGCGGGACGCCGCAGCCAGGTGGTGATTGCAACCAAGTGCGGGATTGTGTGGCACACGGACAAGGGCACTCCTTTCGTTAGCCAGAACGGCAAAATGCTGCACCGCTACCTTGGGCCGGAGTCCATCCGCTACGAATTGGAGCAGAGCCTGAAGCGCCTCGACACCGATTATATCGATCTCTACCAGACCCACTGGCAGGACGAGACCACTCCCATTGAAGAGACCATGGGGACTCTGCTGGACCTGAAGCGCGAAGGGAAAATCCGCGCCATCGGCGTCTCAAACGCCACTGTTGAACAGATTGAGGCCTACCGGCGCGTAGGCCCTGTGGATTCCGGGCAGGAAAAGTACAGCATGCTGGACCGGAAGCTTGAGAATGAGTATCTGCCCTACGCTCTGAAGAACAACATCGCCGTGCTGGCTTACTCACCGCTGGCGCTCGGACTGTTGACCGGCAAGGTGGGGCCGGACCGGGAGTTCCCGGCGGACGACCTTCGCCACAACAATCCGAGGTTCAGTGTGGAGTCACGAAAACGGGTGCTGGCCATGCTGGATAAGATGCGGCCCATCGCCGACAAACAAGGGTTGACCCTGGCGCAACTGGTGATCGCCTGGACCCTTTCGCAGCCCGGCCTCACCCATGCGCTGGTGGGGGCCCGCAACCCCCAGCAGGCAGAGGAAAACGCCGCTGCCGGCAACGGAACGCTTTCGCGGGATGAGCTCGAAACGCTCAACCAGATCGTGTCCAGCCAGGCCGTCGCCGCGCGAAAGTGAGCTGATTCGCCACGGTCAGAAATACTCCGGCCGTGGCGTGCCAGCCCGGTGTCCACCTCTCCAGTCGTCCCCTGAATCAGCCGCTATGCCCGGATTGAGACAACCCCTTCGACGGGCGCTGCAGAACCTTCCTGCATTTTTCGTGAGATAATCAGAAGTTATCGATTTGCCATCAAAGAGAGCGCCGCAGGCCGGAAGCACCAGGTCCGCGCGATCCGCCATTCTGGAGAGACAACTGATGAAAGCACTAGTCAAGAGCCGGGCAGAGCGCGGCCTGTGGATTGAAGATGTTCCGAAACCGACGATCGGGATCAACGATGTTCTGATCCGCGTGCAGTTGACGGGTATCTGCGGCACCGACCTGCACATTTTTGAATGGGACGACTGGGCCCAGAAGACGATTCCCGTGCCGCTGGTGATCGGCCACGAATTTGTGGGCGAGATCGCGGAGGTGGGATCCAACGTCAGCGACTTTGCCCCTGGGATGAGGGTGAGCGGCGAGGGCCACGTGGTGTGCGGGCGCTGCCGGAACTGCCTGGCGGGGCGTCGGCACCTGTGCGCGGACTCCAAGGGGGTGGGCGTCGGCCGGCCCGGGGCTTTTGCCGAATTTATTGCACTCCCGATGAGCAACATCTGGCGGCACAGCCCGAAAGTTCCGCTCGAAATCGCCTCCATCTTTGATCCGTTCGGGAATGCGGTCCACACGGCGCTGCAATTCCCGGTGCTGGGTGAAGACGTGCTGATCACTGGCGCGGGCCCCATCGGGCTGATGGCGGCGGCGGTGGTCCGGCACGCCGGAGCGCGCTTTGTGGTGATCTCAGACCTGATTCCCGAGCGCCTGAAGCTGGCGGAAAAGATGGGCGTGACGCGGGCCATCGATCCCCGGAAAACGCCGTTGGAGCAGGTGCAGAAAGAGCTGGGTATGCAGGAAGGATTTGATGTGGGCCTCGAAATGTCCGGCAACCCGGCGGCTTTCCGCAGCATGCTCGGCAGCATGAGCCACGGCGGCAAGATCGCCATGCTCGGCATCCCCAATCAGGAGATGTCCATCAACTGGAACGAGGTGATCTTCAACATGCTGACCCTCAAGGGCATCTACGGCCGCGAGATGTACGAGACCTGGTACAAGATGACGGTGATGCTGGAATCGGGCCTGGACATCAAGCCCGTGATTACGCATCGCCTCAAGTGGCAGGAATACGAAAAGGGGTTTGAGGCCATGAGGACCGGCCAATCCGGCAAAGTGATTCTAGACTGGAGGGAATAAATTGTACGGAAGCATCCGCGAACATCTGATGGCCCGTCTGGATGAAATCCGGCAGGCCGGGCTTTACAAAAACGAGCGAACATTGACCTCGGCGCAGCAGACGCGAGTGGAGCTGCAAAACGGCAAGAGCGTCCTGAACCTGTGCGCCAACAACTACCTGGGCCTGGCGAACCATCCGGCCATTGTGCAGGCGGCGAAAGAGGCGCTCGACCGTTGGGGCTACGGCCTCTCGTCGGTCCGCTTTATTTGCGGAACGCAGGCCATCCACCGGCAGCTGGAAACGGATTTGAGCCGGTTTTTTGGAACCGACGACACCCTCCTTTACAGTTCCTGCTTTGACGCCAACGGGGGACTGTTTGAAACATTGCTGGACGCCGAAGACGCCATTATTTCGGACGAATTGAACCACGCCAGCATCATTGACGGCATTCGGCTGTGCAAAGCCAAACGCTACCGCTTTCGCAACGGCGACCTGGACGATCTGGAAGACAAGCTGAAACAGGCCCAGGCGGAAGCGCGGTTCCTTCTGGTGGCGACCGACGGCGTCTTCTCCATGGACGGCTATATAGCGAAGCTCGGGGGGATTTGCGGCCTGGCGGCCAGGTACGACGCGCTGGTGATGGTGGACGATTCGCACGCCGTGGGATTTATGGGCAAGCACGGACGCGGCACTCCGGAACACTGCGAAGTGGAAGGCCGCGTGGACATCATCACGGGAACGCTGGGCAAGGCGCTCGGCGGCGCGAGCGGCGGCTACACGACGGGGCGTAAAGAAATTATCGAGCTGCTGCGACAGCGTTCGCGGCCTTACCTGTTCTCCAATTCGGTGTCGCCGGCGATTGTGGCGGCCTCGCTGAAGGTTCTCGAGCTGCTGCAGGAGTCCGGCGAACTGCGCGAGCGGCTGATGGAGAACACAAAATTCTTCCGGGAGCAGATGACTGAATTGGGATTTTCCATCCTGCCGGGCGAGCATCCGATTGTGCCCATCATGATCGGAGACGCCGCCAGGGCTACGCAGATGGCCGATGCCCTGCTCGAAAAGGGCATCTATGTCATCGGCTTCTCCTACCCCGTGGTGCCGCAGGGCAAGGCGCGCATCCGCGTGCAGATATCCGCCGCACACACGCGGGCGGACCTGGAGTTCGCCGTCCAGAGCTTCAAGGAAGTGCGGGACGCCATGGAGTAAGGCCTCCGTCCGCGTTCGACGGATGGCGCGGGCGGCGGATGGCACCCCCATCGGCCTGAAACTTCAGCCTATAATGCCAGTTATGGATGAACGAAAGCGGTTGACCGCGATGGTGAAGGCGGCGGGTTGAGCGGCCAAGTTGAGTCCAAGTATTTTGGACTCGGTCCTGGCCACGCTGCCGAAACAATCCGACCCTAATGTTCTCGTCGGCTTCGACACCGGCGACGACGCGGGCGTGTATCTGATTGCGCCTGAGGTTGCACTGGTGCAGACGGTCGATTTCTTCACGCCCATCGTGGACGATCCCTGGACATTCGGCCAGATTGCGGCAACCAATTCGCTGAGTGATGTTTACGCCATGGGCGGGCGGCCGATTTCCGCGCTCTCGATTGTGGGCTTTCCCAACACGGGGCGCGACCTGGACATTCTGGAAAAGATCCTGCAGGGCGGCCTGGCCAAGATGCAGGAGGCGGGCTGCACCGTGATCGGCGGGCATTCGATCGGAGACGAGGAAATCAAGTTCGGATATGCGGTGACGGGCGTGGTGAACCCCAAACGGGTGCTGGCCAACCGTGGCGCGCGGCCGGGCGACCGCCTGGTGCTGACCAAGCGCCTCGGCACCGGGATCATTGCGACGGCGCTGAAAAAGCGCAAAGCGAGCGAAGCCGCCGTGAGCGCCTCGACCGAATCGATGCTGACGCTCAACCGCACGGGGAGTGAAGTGGCCCATGAGTTCAACGTCCACGCCGCCACCGACATCACGGGCTTCGGGTTCCTGGGCCACCTGCGCGCCATGGCCGCGGCCAGCGGGGTCAGCATGGTGATCCAGCACGAAGCGATCGAATTCCTTCCCGAAGCACTCGATTATTCGCGCCAGGGATTTCTACCCGGTGGCCTGAAAAACAACTTCCAATTTATAGGCGGCTGCGTGGAATTTGACCCCAAGGTGCCGCAGGAAGTCCGCAACCTGCTGTTCGATCCCCAAACCTCCGGCGGGCTTCTTCTGGTGGTGAGTGAGAAGGACGCCGCGGCGCTGGTCAAGCAACTGGGCAAGCGCGGCGTTCCCGCCCGGGAAGTAGGCGAAGTTGTCGAGAAGACCCATCCACAGATTCGAGTCGGCTGAGCCCCGCATGGAACCGGCAGAAAAAGATGCATATCCGTATTGCAGGATCGGCTGAAGACCTCGGACTGGTTCGCAAGCTCTTCCGCGAGTATCAGAACTCGCTTGGCATTGATCTGTGCTTCCAGAACTTCGAAAGCGAGCTGGCAGGACTACCCGGCAAGTATGCGCCGCCCGAAGGCCGGTTGTATCTTGCCTTCGAAGACGAGCAAGTAGCCGGTTGCGCCGGTCTCAGGAAAATAGAGGAAGGTGTTTGCGAATTGAAGCGCCTCTACGTGCGACCGTTATACAGAGGGCGAGGAATAGGCCGGCGGCTCACCTTCCAGGCCGTGAACGATGCACGCGAAATCGGCTATGGACGCATGCGGCTTGACACTCTGCCCTCGATGGGCGGTGCCCAGGAGCTGTACCGGAATCTGGGCTTCAAGCCGATCGCGCCCTACACGAATAACCCTGTTGAGGGAGCGCTCTTCCTTGAACTCACGTTAAGCTAGGCATTCTTGGCCTTACGGCCCTCCTCAAGACGTTGCAAGCCCGTTGAACTCAGGCTAAGATGAGCCCATGAAGAAGCTCTCCATGCAAGCGAAGTTTGCGCTGGGAATCATCCTGATCGGCGGGGCTGCGCTCGCGGCCGAATACATCCTGGTCAAGTGGTATCCGTATTATCAAGGCCACAAGGCCAACAAGGTCCTCGAGGCCCTTCCTTACCAGAACGCCACGCTGGGAATTGACATGAAGGTTGCCGCAGGAATCTACGGCAAGGTTGATGATTTCCCCGGGGGCGTCAGGATCTACCGTTCTCATCTGTTCAGCCACGGGCCGGCGCTGATTATGACCTCACAGTCAAATCCGAACAGCGCGGACGAGTTCTCGCCACAGCTTCTGGCCAGGTGGCAAACCGCCGGGACGTACGAGAAGATCCCCGATTACCGTTTCGAGCATATGAAAATCCAGGGCCGCGACGCCGTGATGATCTGGCAATCTGCGGAACACGCCAAGGTGCTGCCGGCCATCAGTTTTGATGTGTCCAGCTCAGAAAACCCGGAGCTCGTGACGGCCCACATCATTTCACCCGACCACATTGTCCAGGCCAACTGCCGGCCGGGCTCCAGCGACCCGAAGCTGTTCCTGCAGGCCTGCGAGGAAAGCATCAAGTCCATCAAGGTGAGCGGGCCGCCGCCCAAGGAAGAACCTGTGCCGGGCGTGCTGGAGCTGAAGAACGTCAAGCCGATCAGGTAGATGTTGGGAGCCTTCCCGCCAAAGAATCTTCAACCCTCGCTCCGCGACTGGGTGAATTTCTGCTAGACTGTGCAACTCTAAAGTTCCGTGCAAAAAGGAGTGTGACTGTCCCATGCCAAGTTGGAATGCCATTGAAGGGAGCCTGGCCACGCCCCAGGGCTTCCGCGCCGCCGCGGCCGCGGCTGGAATCAAAAAAGCCCCGGGCGCGCTGGACCTGGTGTTGATTGTTTGCGACGTGCCCAAAGCAAGCGCCGCGGGCGTCTTCACCACCAACCGGGCGGCCGCCGCGCCGGTGCTCCTCTGCCGGCAGAATTTGAAAAAGAACCGCGGGCGGGCCCGAGCCATCATCGCCAACTCGGGCAACGCCAATGCCTGCACCGGGCGCGCAGGTTTCGCGGTGGCCGAACAGACAGGGAAAGCTGTGGCACGATTGCTGGGCGTCGAGCCGCAGGAGGTCATGGTCTCCTCCACCGGCGTGATCGGAACACCCCTGAACCTGGACCTGATTCTGAAGCAGCTTCCAACCTTGAAGGAAATTCTTTCCGTCGAAAGCGCGCCGGAAGTCCCGCGGGCCCTCATGACCACGGACAGCTTTCCCAAGTCCGCCGTGTTGCAATCGAAAATCGGCGGCAAGACCGTAACAATCGCGGGGGTAGCAAAGGGCGCCGGCATGATCCATCCGAACATGGCCACCATGTTGTCTTACATCACCACGGACGCCGCCGTTGCCCCCGCCGCGCTCCAGAAGATGCTGCGCGCCGCCGTGGACGAATCCTTCAACCGGATCACGGTGGACGGCGACACTTCAACCAACGACAGCGTGGTGGCGCTGGCCAGCGGCCTTTCCGGAGCGGCCATCCGGCCCGGCACGCCCGCCGCCAAGAAGTTCCTGCAGGGACTGACCGAACTCTGCCAGACGCTGGCCCGGATGATCGTCAAGGATGGCGAGGGCGCAACGAAAATTGCCCGGATTGAAGCGCGCGGAGCGCGGAATGCTTCCGATGCTGAGCGCGTAGCCCGCGCGGTGGCCAATTCTCCGCTGGTGAAGACGGCGCTGGCCGGTGGCGATCCCAACTGGGGCCGGATTGTCTGCGCCGCAGGTTATTCCGGCGCCGCGATTGACGCATCCAGAGTGGATGTCCGCGTCAACGGCCTCTACCTCTGCCGCCGGGGCGTCCACGCAGGATTTGACGAGGCAGCCGCGAAAGAAGTTCTCGATAACAGCGAACTCGTGGTTCGCATTGATCTGCACCAGGGAAAAGCCGATGCCTGGGTGTGGACCTGCGATTTTACGCACGAATATATCCGGATCAATGCCTCCAGGTCGTAGACGAGGGATTTTGCAGCGCAGGGTCCGTTTTTGGCTCTGCGGGCTGTCCGTGATTCCAAGGCATCGACCGCAGTTAAACTTCGCACGCCGCGCTACACAAGCTGGCGACACGCCAATACCTTCTTCGCCAGATGCATTGAAGGGAGAACTTGAACATGGCCAGGCAGAATTCTTCGCGCAGGAACTTCCTGAAGAGTACCGCAATAGCTGCCGCGGCTGGGATCGGCGGAAGGACGGCAGAGGCCAACGCGCAGCCTGCTGCGGCCCCGCAGGAATGCGGCTCCATCTGGGAGCGGCCTCCCAGGCAGCAGGGCAATAATCTGAACCTGATCGTCATCGTCAGCGACACCTTCCGCCACGACAACCTGGCCTGCTACGGTCCCAAGTGGCTTGAAACTCTCGAGACACCCAACCTGGACCGCTTCTCGAAAGAATGCGTGGTGTTTGAGGACGCTTACCCGGAAGGCATGCCCACCATCGTCATCCGTCGCACGCTTTACACGGGTCGGAGGGTGATTCCGTGCTATTACTTCCGCCAGCATGAGCCGGTGCAACTGCCGGGCTGGCACCATCTTTACAACGAAGACCAGACGCTCGGTGAAACACTGCACGAGGCCGACTACATCACCACGCTGATCAGTGACCTGCCTCACCAGATGCGGCCGGGAAGAAACTTCCATCGCGGCTTTCGCACCTTCCGGTGGGTTCGCGGCCAGGAGTTTGACTTCTATGGCACCGCGCCTCACCAGTTGCCCGACGTCAGCGATATCGTTTCGCCGGAATATCTGAAGCGTTTTCCCGGCACCCAGGACTTCCTGAGCCAGTACAAGGCGAACCGCAACTTGTGGAAGCAGCAGGGCGAGTCGCTCTCGCAGATTGTTGCCGACCAGGCCATCCAATGGCTGAGAGGGAATTTCGATCAGAAACCTTTCTATCTGCACGTGGAGATGTTCGACTCGCACGAGCCGTGGGATCCGCCGCAACGCTTTCTGGAGAAATACTGGAAGGGCTCGTACACGCCGAGTTTTATCGAGCCGCCCTACGGCACCGTTCCGCTGCCAGACGAAATCAAGAAGCGGTTTCGGGCCAACTACGCAGGCGAAGTCAGTTGCGTGGATTACTGGATCGGCCGGCTCCTCGATACCATCCGCCAGTATGGTCTGCTGGAGAATTCCGTCGTCGTTTTCATGTCCGACCACGGCGCCATGCTGGGCGAGCACGGCCAGTTCCTGAAAGGGCCGGACAAGCTGCGCGGACAGGTCAGCCACGTTCCGCTGATGATCCGGACGCCCGACCAGACATTGGCCGGAAAGAAAGTCCCAGGGTTCGTGCAGATCCACGATTACATGCCCACCCTGCTGCACCTGCTGGGACTGAAGCCTCCGGCCCGTGTGACCGGCAAGAATTTCTGGCCATTGGTAACGGGAGAAACCCGAGGCATCAAGGATTTTGTGGTGCACACCTATGGCTGGGTGGGTTGCGCGCGCGACCACGAGTGGAGCTACACGGAAATCTGGAAGCCCGAAGCCCGCCAGAACAAGTTCTCTGTCACCCCCGGGGCCAAGCCCACGGCCTACAAACCGCAGCTCTACAACCTTCAGAAGGACCCCCAGGAACTCACCGACGTGGCCGACCGCTATCCCGACGTCTGCCGCCGCATGTCAGCGAAAATGAAGGAATACATTGCTTCAGGCGAGGGGCTGACCCTCGGAAGCTTCAACCAAAAGCCCAGCCTGAATACCGGCGAGGTCTACATCCAGCAATCGCGGTAACCCCGTGATTGTCCCGGACCAGTCCGAGTGCTAAGAACATGACGGTGCGCTTCTGCTATAATGCTGGCTTAAAATGAGCATCCCTGATGCAGCCTGAAGAAGGCAAACACTTCTATTCAGGCAGGGCTGACGGGCCGGGAACCTCAATCCATGTCAGGAATTATCGGTTACATCGGCAATAAGCGCGTCGTACCTGTGCTGCTGGAAGGGCTTCAGCGCCTGCAATATCGCGGCTATGACTCTGCCGGGCTTGCGGTGATGAAAGACGGCAACCTGGCCATCCGCCGGACGATGGGCAAGCTGCGTAACCTGGAAGAAGTGATCCGTCTGAATCCCGTCGACGGCACCTACGGCATTGGCCACACCCGCTGGGCCACGCACGGAGCGCCGACGGAAGAAAACGCCCACCCTCACCGCGATTGCCACGGCACGGTTGTGGTTGTTCACAACGGCATCATTGAAAACTACATGGAGTTGAAGCAGGAGCTGGTGGAAGAGGGGCACGTCTTCACCACGGAAACCGACACCGAGGTGATCGCGCACCTGATTGAGAAATACCTCGACAAGCCGTCGCCGACCTCGGCGAAGGTCACTCTGGACGAAGCCGTGCGGGCCGCTGTCCAACGCCTGACCGGCGTGTTTGCCCTGGCCATCATGTCCACCAGGGACTTGAACAAGATTGTCGCGGTCCGGCAGGGTCCGCCGGCGGTGATCGGACTCGGCAAGAACGAATACCTGGTTGCCAGCGACGTTCCGGCCATCCTTTACCACACCCGCGACCTCTTCTTTCTCGCCGATGGTGACATTGCGGTGCTGACGCCGAACGGTGTGAAGCTGATGGACTTCCACGGCGAGCCCGTCACCCGCCGCGTGCAACACATCAGCTGGGACCCGATTCTGGCTGAGAAAGGCGGCTTCAAGCACTACACGCTGAAAGAGATTTATGAGCAGCCACGCGCCGTCCGCGACACCGCGCTGGGCCGAGTTTCTCCGGAGACGGGCCAGATCTTCCTGGACGAAATGGAGATCACCGAGGACGAATTCCGCGCCTTCCGGGAAATCAAGATTGTTGCCGCGGGCACGTCGCGACACGCCGGGCTGGCGGGGAAAATCATGTTTGAGCGCCTGGCGCGGGTGCCCACGGAAGTGGACTACGCCTCGGAGTTCCGCTACCGCGATCCGCTGGTGGATTCCCGCACGCTGACGGTGCTGATCACGCAATCGGGCGAAACGGCAGATACCATTGCCGGGCAGCGCGAGGCCCAGGCCAAAGGCTCCAAGACGCTCGCCATCTGCAACGTGCTGGGCAGCATGGTGCCCCGGGAAGCCAACGGAACCATCTACACACACGCGGGTCCTGAAATCGGCGTGGGTTCCACCAAGACTTTTACTTCTCAACTGATCGGGCTTTACCTGTTCGCGGTCTACCTGGGCCAGCTTCGTGGACTGGTTCCTCCGGCCGAGTCAAAAGAACTTCTCAGCCAGCTGACCCTGCTGCCGCGGCAGCTCGAGTCCGTCCTGCAGAAGGACGAGGAGTACGAGGAACTGGCCCGCCACTTCGACCGCGCTTCAGATATTCTGTTCCTGGGCCGCGGTGTCCATTTTCCGGTGGCGTTGGAAGGCGCGCTGAAGATGAAGAAGCTTTCTTACATCCATGCGGAAGCCTATCCGGCGGGTGAGTTGAAGCACGGTCCCATCGCCATCATCACGGAAGGCCTTCCCGTGGTGGTGATGGCCACCTGCGACAGCAAGTCCGCGGACTCGAAGCTTCGCTACGAGCGAACCGTTTCAAACATCAAGGAAGCCAAAGCCCGCGGGGCCGTGATCGTTGCCCTGGTCACGGAGGGTGACCGGGAAGTGCAGGACATGGCGGATCATCTGATCACGCTTCCGCAGACCAATGAATACCTCTCGGCGGTTCTTGAGGTCATCCCCCTGCAGTTGCTGGCGTATCACATTGCGGTGCTGCGCGGGTGTGACGTGGACCAGCCGAGAAACCTGGCCAAATCGGTGACCGTGGAATAGAAGCTCAGAACTCCAGAGTTCGCAATCCATGAACCCAATTCCATCTCTTGCGTGAGATATAGTCCGGTCCAATTGATGAAGCAAAGAAATCGAACGTTCACTTCCCAGCAACACAGCCGGGCGGATTCCTCAGGAAAGCTCATCCAGACGTTCCGCGCCAGATTTCTGCCCGGCCCCATCATCTGCATGGTTCTGCTGCTGGGCATGGGGGCTCTGCTTCAAGGCGCGCCGGCATTTGCCCAGTCCTCCGCTTCAGCCGACGTCAACGAAGCCCGCCCCACCGTCACCCTCCCCCGCCTCAGCACGGCGCCCAGGCTTTCTGATTTTCTGGGAATGAAGCCGGATGCCGCGATGGCAGGCAAGATGCTCAGGATTCAGGGCTTTGTTCAACGGACGCCCAAAGACAACGTCGCTCCCAACCAGCGAACCGATGTCTATCTGGGCTATGACAGCAACTACCTTTATGTGGTTTTCGTCGCCTTCGACAAAGAGCCCAACAAAGTGCGCGCCCACATGACGGTGCGCGACCATCTGTCCGGCGACGAGCGGCTCGACCTGTTCCTCGACACCTTTCACGACCATCGCCACGCTTACGTCTTCACCGTCAACCCGTTCGGACTTCAGCAGGACGGCAGTTATGAAGAAAACGCAAGTCCCAACTATGACAGCTCGTTCGACACGGTGTGGAAATCAAAAGGCCAGAGAACCAGCCACGGGTTTGTGGTGTGGGAAGCGATTCCCTTCAAGAGCCTGCGCTTTCCTGCGACTCCCAAACAGACCTGGGGAATTCTTTTCATCCGATGGATTCCACGAAACAACGGCTCCGACACCTGGCCGCGCGTCTCAACGCGCATTCAGGGGCGGTTGGGCCAGGAAGCCACGATCAAGGGGATCGATTCGATCTCCCGCGGGCATAACGTGCAGTTTATTCCTTATGCCTATGAACGTTCCTACCGGGCGCTGGACACGCGTGACCCCGCGAATCCCCAGTTTGCTTCACGGAAGTTCGATCCGCAGGTGGGGCTCAACGGCAAGGCCGTCCTGAAAGACAGCCTGGTGCTGGACGCAACCGTGAATCCTGACTTCAGCCAGGTGGAATCCGATCAGCCCCAGGTGACCGTCAACCAGCGTTTCGCCGTCAACTTTCCGGAGAAGCGTCCATTTTTCCTGGAAAATGCAAATTTCTTCCAGACGCCGCTCGACCTGTTTTTCTCGCGCAACATTGCCGATCCGCAGTTTGGCGTCAGGCTGACGGGCAAGGTGGGGCACTACGCCATCGGAACGCTTCTGGCGGATGACCAGTCGCCGGGAGAGGCGGTCCCACCGGGCAACGCCCTGGCAGGCCAGCGCGCGCATTTCAGCGTGGTCAGAATCAATCGGGACATCGGGAAGCAGTCAACCATCGGAATGATTTATACCGACCGGGAATTCGCAGGTCGTTACAACCGTGTGGGGGGCATCGACGGCCACTTTAAATTGACTCCCAACCTGATATTGGACTGGCAGGGCGTGACCAGCGCCACCACCCTGCCCGGAGGTTTTCGCTCCGCAGGTCCGGCGTATAAAGTGCACCTGCAACGCATCGGTTATCGGTTCTACTACAACCTCAACTACGAAGATCTCAGTCCGGGATTCAACACCGAAACCGGATTTCTGGGCCAGGATACCGCGGAGAGGTTTGTCCCTTACAGTCGCAAGATCCCCCGGCCGGCCGTGCGCCCGGACTTCAGAAGCCTCGGCCAGTTCATCACCTACCGCTTCCGGCCCGAGAGCAAGACTCTGATTTCCTGGGGACCCTTCGTTTACTTCGACCCGGTGTGGGACCATGCGGGCAATCAACTGGACACCTATTACGACTCCGGCTTGAGCTGGGAGCTGACCGGAAAGACCTACTTTGAAGTTTACCAGGCCGCGGACCATGAGATGTTGCGCCCGCAGGACTATCAGTTGCTTCCTGCCAATCGCGTCTACGTCCACCAGCACAAGGGAATTTACCTGGGCAGCCAGTACATTCAGCCGTTCACTTTCAGTGCCAACTATGAATGGGGAACCGACGTTAATTTTGTGCCTCCCGCCGGGCAGGCGCCCGTGCTGGCCAACCTGACTGACGGCGAGGTGTCGATGATCATCCGCCCGCTCACCCGGCTGGAAGTTGACAATACCTACCTCCTGGAGCGCCTGACCAGCCGCGCAGACAACGCCAGCATTTTCAACAATCACATCGTCCGTTCCAAATGGAACTGGCAGTTTACCCCGCGGCTGGGAGTGCGAACGATTTTCCAGTACAACACCATTCTGCCCAACCAGGTGCTGACTTCCCTGAAACCGACCAAGCAATTCAACGCCGACTTCCTGGTCTCGTACGTCGTGAATCCCTGGACAGCCCTCTATGTCGGCTACAACAGCGACCAGCAGAATATCAACCTGATTCCCACCTCCACCGGCCAGCAAATCATCCGCAACAACCGGTTCCTGAACGACGGACGGCAGTTCTTTGTGAAGTTCTCTTACTTCTTCGGGTTCTGATTCAGTCGATGCGCGGCCCCATCAGCCAGGGGAGACGGCGGGAGAGTCCACCGCACAGACATCAGTGCCGCGGTCGCGAAAGCTGCTAAAATTGAAAAAAGCGGAAACAAGCACGATATGAAAGTTGTTTATTCGGAACAATACGACTTGAACCTGGGAAGCCACGTTTTCCCATCCACGAAGTACCGCCTGATCAAGGAGCGGCTGCTCAAAAATAATGTGGTCAAGCCCGGGGAGATTGTTGAGCCGTCGCCCGCCTCCGACGACGACGTGGCCCTGGTGCACGATCGCGATTACATCCAGAAGCTTAAGGACGGAAAACTTTCCTACGTTGAAATCCTGAGGATGGAAGTTCCCTATTCTCCGGAGCTCGTGCGGGCCGTCTGGCTTTCGGCGGGGGGTTCGATCCTGGCGGGCCGTCTGGCGCTGGAAGAAGGGGTCGGCGCCAACATCGGCGGCGGTTTCCATCACGCCTTCCCCGACCATGGCGAAGGTTTTTGCGTGCTCCACGACGTCGCCATCGCCATCCGGAGCCTGCAGAAAGACGGCCTCATTGAGCGCGCCATGACGGTCGATTGCGATGTCCACCAGGGCAACGGCACGGCGGCCATTTTCGGCGCCGACGAAACCGTCTATACCGTTTCAATCCACCAGGAAAACAATTATCCCTACCCCAAGCCACCCAGCAATCTGGATGTGAACCTGCATAACGGGGTCCAGGACACCGAGTACCTCACCGTGCTTGAAGACAGCCTGGACAAGGCGCTCGGGGAATTTGACCCGCAAATGATTTTCTACCTGGCCGGGGCCGACCCCTATGGCGAGGACCAGTTGGGAGGCCTGAAGCTCACCCTGCAGGGGCTCGAACATCGCGACCGCATCGTTTTCGAAAAGGCGAGGGCAAAGAACATTCCTGTGGTGGTGACTTTTGCGGGCGGCTACGCGCGACACGTGGCAGACACCGTCCGCATCCACTGCAATACCATCAAGGTTGCAACAGAGTTTGCCAATCCCGCGCCAGACCCGGCCGAGGAATAACCCGCCAGGCCCCCCTGTTACTGCACGAGCTTATCCAACTCCCTCCATCCCACCAGGATGATGTGGTTCTGTTTGAGTGCCCGCTTGAACTCCGGGCTCGTGACCGCATCAAAGTCGCGCTGGCGCCACGCCGCCCCGTAATCCGGATGGTCGACTGTGATAGCCTGCATTTCAGAATCGTCGTGGGCCAGGTGGACAATCAATTCATTCAGGCCGGGCTTGAGCGACGCAATGGCTTTCACATAAGACTGCGTCCACTGGTCCGCCGGCGTCTTCGGAGGGAACATCACCAGGTGGTCCAGAACGATGTCGTTCGGCGAAACCAACTTCATCATCTCCTCGCCCTGCCGGCCCGGCAGCCTGACAGCGATGTACGGCAAATGATATTCATGCGCCACCTTGATGAGGATGGAATATAGCTGCGGCGTCGCAGCGAGCGTCCCCATGTGGGTGTCGAGGTGGGTGGGATGGATTCCCATGGCGAGTGCGCGCTTGATCTGGGCGCGGATCTCACGCTCCGCCTCTTCGGGTATGGCGTGGGCCGCGACGGGTCCATTATCAGGATAGAAATAGCCGTTGGGATCCAGCAGGCTTGCCACCCGGTCTCTGGGCGCCACGGGTCCCCAGCGGTAGGTATTCCATTCGCTGGTGAGCGTCAGGTGCAGCCCGAGGTCAGCGTCCGGGTGCGACTTCGCGAAGTCCGCAACCTCCGTAAACCATGGGCATGGAACCATCACGCTCGCCGCCGTGACGGCCTTTTCCTCCAGTGCCCTGAAGCTGGCCATATCCTGAGAATGGGCTACACCCAGGTCATCAGCGTGGATGATCAGGAGCTTCGAGTCCGCGGGGTATCCGAGCTTTTCGGCAATATGTTGCATCTGCGCGCTGGCATTGCCCGCAAGGAATAAGACCGGAACCACGACGAACAGCCATCGGACAAGAATTCTTTTCAACACAGAGCCTCCGCCTGGAAACAGGAGTGTTCATTGACCCAGCCACGACAGGATACACCCACGCGCTGCGTTTAGTCTTTGCCCCGGATATATTTCAGGAGGATGCTGAAAAACTCGCGACGTCGCGGTCAGCCGGCGATTTTGACCAGGTGGGTGTTGAGCGATCCGCTGCGATAGCCTTCCAGGTCAAGTGTCACAAAGTTGAATCCAAGAGGCTTGAAGATTTCCACGAACTTTCCGACCATCTCCGGAGTCAAAGCCCGCGGCAGCTCTTCGGGTGAGATTTCCAGACGGACCAGGTTGTCATGATGCCGGACCCGGAACTGGCGGAAGCCGAGCGCCCGCAGCGCCTCTTCTCCTTTTTCCACCACGGCCAGCCGTTCCGGAGTGACCTCAATCCCGTAAGCAATGCGCGAAGAGAGGCAGGCAGAGGCCGGACGGTCCCAGACGGGCAGGTCGACCCGCCGCGAGAGTTCACGAATATCAGTCTTGGTAAGGCCGGCGTCGAGCAGCGGCGTCAGAACCTGGTGATTGCGGGCCGCCTGCTGGCCGGGCCGCCAGTCGCCCTGGTCGTCCACGTTCACACCGTAGGCCACGGCGGAAAATCCGCGACGAGTGGCAAGCTGGTCGAGCTGGCTGAAAAGCTCGTCCTTGCAAAAGAAGCAGCGGTCAGGATTGTTGGCGCGATAGTCGGGATTGGAAAGTTCAGAAGTGTTGATGAATTCGTGCGGGAGGCGGTAGCGCTCGACGCAGGCCTCGGCCTCGCGCCGGTCGCGTTCCGAGTAACTGGCGCTGAGCGCCGTCACGGCGAGCATGCGATCACCCAGCGCCTGGTGAGCCGCATAGGCCAGATAGGCGGAATCGACGCCGCCCGAGTAGGCGACAATCAGGGAAGGCAGCTTCTTCAGCTCGCCTTCCAGCCGTTTCTGCTTGTTCTCCAGCTCGCCCAATGGATGCCCCTCAAAAACCAGCATAACAGGTGAACCGAAGGGTCACAACCCACGCTCCCTCAAAAGGGTCACTGGATCAGCGTACCCTGCGCGTCATCCTCGCCGGGCTCTTCAGCACGGATCAGGCAGGCGGCGGCCAGTTGGTCTTCTGTGCCAAGATTAACCAGCTTCACGCCCTGTGAAGAACGGCCCGAGGCCCGGATCTTGGCAGAATCCAACCGCGCGATCTTGCCCTGCTGGGTGATCAGCATAACTTCCGAATCCACCGCCACGCTCAGTGAACTGACCACCTTGCCGTTGCGAGATGTGGTCTTCACGTTGATCACGCCCTTGCCCGCGCGCGATTGCAGCCGGTATTTTGTGATGGGCGTCCGCTTGCCAAAGCCTTTTTCAGTGACGGAAAGGATCAATTCCTTTTCACCCACCACTTCCATACCCACAATGTAGTCCTCTTTCCCCAGCGCCATGGCGCGCACGCCGCGTGCCTGGCGGCCCATGTCGCGGACGTCGCTTTCCGGGAAACGGATGGCCATGCCTTCATGCGTGGCCAGGAAGATGGTGTCCTGGCCCGTCGTCTGCTTGGCTCCAATCAACTCATCACCTTCATCGACGTTCATGGCGATGATGCCGCGCGCCATGGGATTGGAGAAATTCGCGAGGCGGGTTTTCTTGATGACGCCCTTGCGGGTGACAAGGATGACGTAGCCCTCGGCCGCATAGGTTTCGCCGTTCAGTTCAATGTCTTTCCGCTCATCGGGAAGTTCCTTCAAGGTCACCAGCGAAGCCACTTTTTCACGCGGAGTCAGGTTGACCAGATTGACGATGTGCTTCCCGCGCCCGGCGGCAGCCACGTCGGGAATTTCATAAACCTTCAACCAGTGCACCCGGCCGGTGTCCGTAAAGACCAGGATGTAGCTGTGCGTGGAGGCGACAAACATTCCTTCCACAAAATCCGCCTCGCGGGTCTTCATTCCCAGGCGCCCCTTGCCGCCGCGGGCCTGCTGACGGTAGGTGGAAAGCGGGGTGCGCTTGAGATACTGCGAATGCGAGAGCGTGATCACCACTTCTTCAACGGCGATCAGGTCTTCCAGGCCAATCTCCGCCTGCTCGTCGATGATGGCCGTCTTACGCTCGTCGCCGTATTCCTTCTGCACCTCTTTCAGCTCTTTCACAATCAGGCGGCGCAGGACCTTCTCATTCCGCAGAATCTCTTCGTACTCGGCAATCTTCTTCTGCAGTTCGTCGTATTCATTCTGGACCTTGTCGCGCTCCAGGGCGGTCAGGCGTTGCAACTGCATTTCCAGGATGGCCTGCGCCTGCCGCTGAGAAAAATCGAAACTCTCCATCAAGCCGGTGCGGGCCTCCGCCGGCGTCTTGGAAGCCCGGATCAGTTTGATGATGGCGTCCAGGTGCGACAGCGCCTTGAGGAACCCTTCCAGGATGTGGGCGCGTTCCTGGGCCTTGCGAAGGTCGTAGGCGGTGCGCCGCCGGACGACGTTGACGCGGTGGTCAATAAAGTGCTGGATGGCCTCCATCAGCGGCAGTTCGCGCGGCTGGCCGTTCACAATGGCCAGCATGATCATCCCGAAGTTTTCCTGCAGTTGGGTGTGCTTGTAGAGGTTGTTCAGGACGATCTCGGGCTGCTCGCCGCGCTTGATCTCCACCACAATGCGCATGCCTTCGCGGTCACACTCATCCCGGATGTCGGAGATGCCCTCGATTTTCTTGTCCTGCACCAGGTGGGCAATGCGCTCAATCACCCGCGCCTTGTTCACCTGGTAGGGAATTTCTGTGATGACGATCTGATCCTTTTCCTTGGTCGGGTGCTCGATGGCAGCCTTGGCGCGCATGGTGAACTGCCCGCGGCCGGTCGCATAGGCTGACTTGATTCCCCTCCGGCCGTAGATGTAGGCGCCGGTTGGAAAATCAGGGCCGGGAACCAGTTCCAGAATTTCATCCAGTGTCGCCGTGGGTTTCTCGATCATCAGGATGGCGGCGTTGATCACCTCGGTCAGGTTGTGCGGCGGAATCTTGGTGGCCATGCCCACCGCAATGCCGTCCGAACCGTTGATCAGCAAATTGGGAACCCGCGTGGGCAGAACCACAGGCTCTTCAGTGGACTCGTCAAAATTGGGAGCAAAGTCCACCGTGTCTTTCCCAATGTCCGCCAGCAACTCTTCCGCCAGCGCCTCCAGGCGGGATTCCGTGTACCGGTAGGCCGCCGCGGGGTCGCCGTCAATCGATCCGAAATTTCCCTGTCCGTCAATCAGCGGATAACGCAGGTTGAAATCCTGCGCCATGCGCACCAGCGCGTCGTAAACGGCCGAATCGCCGTGGGGATGGTATTTCTTGATGACTTCGCCCACCACGCCGGCGCACTTGGTGTAGCGCTTGTTGGAGGTCATCCCCTCCTTGTGCATGGCGTAGAGGATGCGGCGGTGCACCGGCTTCAATCCGTCGCGCACGTCGGGCAGCGCCCGCCCGATGATCACGCTCATGGCGTAATCGAGATACGATTTCCGCATCTCGTCTTCAATGTTCACAGGCACTTCGTTCGAAGGCCTGATCAGTTCCTGGTCACCCATAAATCAACTTTCCTTTGCTTGCCGACTTCCATTCCTGCGTCAGGTTAGATATCCAAGTTCTTCACGTCGAGGGCGTTCTGCTCGATGAACTCGCGGCGAGGGACCACGGCATCGCCCATCAGGACGGTAAAGATCTCTTCCGCCTCGGCGCAGTCCTCAATCTTGACCTGCAGCATGGTCCGCTGCTCCGCGTCCATGGTGGTTTCCCAAAGCTGGTCGGGATTCATCTCACCCAGTCCCTTGAACCGCTGCACGGTGAAAGCTTTCTTGCCGAGCGTCATGATGTGCTCCAGCAGTTCCTTGCGGTCTTCGATGGTCAACTGGCTTCCGTTGGTTGAAACCAGGAACGGCGGCCTGTCGTTGTCCCGGACGCGCCGGTGCAGATCGAGCAGGCGGCTGTAATCGGCGCTGGAGATCAGTTCCCAGTCAATCACGCGCTCGCTCAGGTTCTCACTGGAGAAAGCCAGGGTGTAGAGGTTGTGCTCCTCGTCGAGCTTGATCTCCGTCTTGAAGCCTTCCGCCTGCAGCTCTTTGGACACCTGTTCAACTTCTCCTGGCCTTCCAGTTCCGCCTTCTTTCCCAGTTCCGCCCGCAGCATGGCATCGACTGGCCGCGGATCCCCCATCCGTTTCTCGATCTTGTCAAACAGCTCGATATACTCGCCGAGCGCCATCAGGAAATTGGTCAATTCACCGCCCTGCAGATGCACCTTGTTCTCGCCCTCGCCGGCCTCGACCGCGTGGTCTTCCGTGGCGCGCCGCAACACTTCGCGCCGGAACTCCTTTTCGTCATGGATGTACTTCATGCTCTTCCCCTTCTTGATCAGGTAAAGCGGCGGCTGGGCGATATAGATGTGGCCGCGTTCAACCAATTCCAGCATCTGGCGGTAAAAGAAGGTCAGCAGGAGGGTCCGAATGTGCGAGCCGTCGATGTCCGCGTCGGTCATGATGATGACCTTGGAGTAGCGCAGTTTGGTAACGTCAAAGTCTTCCTTGCCGATACCCGTGCCCAGCGCCGTGATCAGCGCGCGAATTTCCTCGTGCCCCAGCATCTTGTCAAAGCGCGCCTTCTCGACGTTCAGAATTTTGCCTCGCAGCGGCAGGATGGCCTGGTAGCGGCGGTCGCGCCCCATCTTGGCGGAGCCGCCGGCCGAATCACCCTCCACCACGAAAATCTCGCAGCGCTCCGGATCTTTTTCCTGGCAATCCGCCAGCTTGCCGGGAAGGCCGCCGGAATCGAGCGCTCCTTTGCGGCGGGTGAGTTCACGCGCCTTGCGGGCCGCCTCGCGCGCGCGCGAGGCGTCAATCGCCTTGGCGCAGATCTTGCGGCCCACGGTGGGATTCTTCTCAAACGTCTCCATCAGCTTCTCGTAGACGAAGCTTCCCACGGAGCTCTGAATATCACTGTTCAACTTGCCCTTGGTCTGCCCTTCAAACTGCGGCTGCGGCAACTGGACGCTGATCACGGCCACCAGGCCCTCGCGCACGTCCTCACCTGAGAGGTTGTCTTTGACGTCCTTGAACAGGTTCTGGTTCTGCCCGAACTGGTTGATGGCGCGCGTCAGACCGGAGCGGAACCCGGAAAGGTGAGTACCGCCGTCCACGGTGTTAATGTTGTTGGCAAAGGTGAAGACATTTTCCGCGTAACCATCGTTATATTGGATGGCCAACTCCACGTGCATATCGTCTTTGTCGGCCTCGGCGAAAATAGGCACGGGATGAAGCGTTTCCTTATTTCTGTTCAGATGCTTGACGAATTCCGCGATTCCGCCGTTGTAGCGGAATTCCGTTTCCTTGTTGTTCCGCTCGTCTTTCAGAAAAATCGTGAGGCCCTTGTTCAGGAACGACAGTTCACGCAGGCGCTGGGCCAGTGTGTCGTGGTTAAACTCGATGGAAGCAAAAATGGTGGAATCCGGCAGAAAAGTGACCTTGGTTCCGCGTCTCGTTGTTTTCCCCGCCTGTTTCAACTGACTGGTCGGTTTGCCCAGCGCGTAGGATTGCTCCCAGGTGTATCCGTCGCGCCAGATTTCCAGTTCCAGCCACTCGGCCAGCGCGTTCACCACAGAGACTCCCACGCCGTGCAAACCACCCGACACCTTGTAACTCTTGGTGTCGAATTTGCCACCGGCGTGCAGCACTGTCATCACAACTTCGGCGGCCGGCCGGCCTTCTTCCTTGTGCATGTCAACCGGAATTCCGCGCCCGTTATCAACGATCGTCACGGAATTATCGCTGTGCACCGTCACCTCAACCCGGTCACATTCTCCAGCCAGCGCCTCGTCCACGGCGTTGTCAACCACTTCCCACACCAGGTGATGCAAACCGACGAGCCCGGTCGAGCCGATATACATCGCCGGCCTCTTGCGGACCGCATCAAGATCCCGAAGCACCTTAATACTGGCTGCGTCGTAGATGTTAGTTTCCTGCTCCAGCACTTCTTTAGCCTTACTCACTCGCTATTCCTCCATAGGGGTGAACTCCATTCACCCCGGCATCGCACAGCCGGAAACCAACCTCTGCTTCCATTCCTGCGCGATGCATCCCTGCTTCCTCTATGATCCTGATTGGCCCACCATCAACTGCAGATCTTCCGGATTCAGAGTTCCGGCGCGCACAAACCGGCTTCTTCCATAAGGGTTTCCAGGGACCAGTGGAAATCAGGTGCATACCATCTGAAGGGCGCTAGACCCTCATCGGCATCACGACGTACCGGTAACGGAAGGCCTTATCTTCGCCCGAGCGCAACTGCCCCGCGCTCTGCTCATCTTTCAATTCCAGCCGAACTTTGCCCCCGCCCTCAACCACATTGAGGAAGTCCAGCAGATACTCATAGTTGAATCCGACCTGCATGGCTTCGCCGCTGTACTCCACCTCCAGAACTTCATGGGCTTCGCCAAACTCACCGCTCGAAGAAGAAAGCTCCATCTGCCCATCGCTCAATTTCAGACGGACGGCCCTGGACCTCTGATCCGCCAGCAGGGCCACGCGCCGGATGGCCGTGAAGAGCACATCGTGATCGATCTCGATCATCAGTTTGTTTTCGCGCGGCAGGACGGCCTCGTAATTTGGAAATTGCCCGGTCAGCATCCGTGAAATCAGGACGCGGTGGCCCATTGAAAAATAGAGGTGGCTCTCGTCTTTTGAAAGCCCGACCTTGGAATCCTCTTCAGCTTCCGCCAGCAGCCTTTGCAGTTCCGCCATGGCCTTCTTGGGAATCAGTATCCGTAATTCGTTCTTGAGCCCGGCCACTTCCAGGTCGCGCTCGATCAGGGCCAACCGATGCCCGTCGGTAGCCACCATCGCCACATTGTCCGGCTTCAGGATCAGCAACGCGCCGTTCAGCGTATATCGCGACTCTTCACTCGAAATGGAAAAGATCGTTCTCTTGATCATGGTGGAGAGAACGTCCGTCGGCAGGGAAACCAGAGCATCAGGAACCGCCGGCAGCGTAGGATAATTATCCTTTG
Organism: uncultured Acidobacteriota bacterium; assembly: GCA_963731705.1. Lineage (GTDB taxonomy): Bacteria > Acidobacteriota > Terriglobia > UBA7540 > UBA7540 > SCRD01. The sequence goes on along the minus strand of CAVSWQ010000043.1, from coordinate 2,201 downwards.
CCATTCCAACCAGCTTGAAGGAAGAACGTTCGCACGTCACCTGCACCCAGTGGTTTTCCAGAAGCTTGAGCTTCACTTCCTTATCGGGCAGAGCGCGCACGATCTCGAACAGCCGCTTGGCTGGAATCGTTCCCGACCCTTCCTTCTTGATCTTGGCAGCACAACCACAGCGAATGCCCAGTTCCAGATCCGTAGCACTGATCCGAAGGGAGGAATCCGCTGCTTCCATGAGAAGGTTCGACAGAATTGGAATGGTGGTCTTTCTCTCAACGACACCCTGTGTAAGGTTCAATTCTTTGAGGAGGAGGCTCTTTTCTACTGAGAGTTCCATTATTTAAATTTCCTTCTATATAGAGTCTTAGTAGTAGGGGCTGTGGACTTGTGGAAAACGTCCAGGACCCTCTACTCATGCCCGCAACCTGTTCCGGGCTGTTGTGGATACCTTCCCTCTTTCTGTGACAAGCTGTGCATGTTTCAATCGCGCTTCTCTATTCACACTTCTCTTTTTAGCCGCGCCTGTTGAAAATCGAGTAAACCTAACTCAGTGTGTCTCTAAGCCTGTTGAGAAGTCTGTTCAAATCTTTATCAGTTTTCCTCAGGCGATCAATCTTCTGAATGGAATGCAGAACCGTCGTGTGATGTTTTCCGCCAAACTCTCTCCCGATTTGCGGCAAAGAGGCGGGCGTTAATTCCTTTGAAAGATACATGGCCACCTGCCGCGGAAAGGTAATCGCGTGGCTGTTATCCCTGGCCTTCAATTGCGTCAGCGACAACCCATATTCCTGGCAAACCAGGCGCTGGATGTTTTCAATGGAGACGCGTCGTTGCTCCAGGTCGATAATATTCTTCAAAACCTGCTGCGCCATGGGCAGAGAGATTTCCGCGCCCGTCAGGGACGAATACGCAATCAAGCGCGTCAGCGCCCCTTCCAGGTCACGGATGCTGCTCTTGATCCGGGTGGCGAGGAAATCTCCCACGGGCTCCGGAAGCTCGACACCCTGATCTTCGCTTTTCTTGGCCAGAATGGCGCGCTTGGTCTCCGTGTCGGGAGGTTGCAGGTCCGCGGTCAGGCCCCAGGCAAAGCGCGAACGAAGCCGTTCCTCCAGGCCCGGAATATCCTTGGGCGGCTGGTCACTGGAGATCACCACCTGCTTCTGGGCTTCGTAAAGAGTGTTGAAGGTGTGGAAAAACTCTTCCTGCGTCCGTTCCTTGCCGGCGATAAACTGGATGTCGTCCATCAGCAGGACATCCACGTTCCGGTATTTTTCGCGGAAGGAAACCATCCGGTCAAAGCGCAGGGAGTTGATCACCTCGTTCGTAAAAGCTTCCGAGGAGACATAAGCCAGGCGCATCTCGCTTTGGTGTTTCTTGATCAAGTGCCCCACGGCTTGCATCAGGTGGGTCTTTCCCAGCCCCACCCCGCCGTACAGGAAAAGCGGGTTGTAGGCTTTGGCCGGCGTTTCCGCCACGGCCCGCGCCGCGGCGTGAGCAAACTGGTTGCAGGACCCCACCACGAACGTATCGAAAGTGTACCGGGCGTTCAGTTGGTGCTCGACGGATTCAAAATCGAGCTTGCCTTGCAGGGGCTTAGCCTCTCCGTTGCCCGAAGATTTCTTTTCCGGGAGCCTTTCAAACACGTAGCGCATCCTCTGAAACCCAGACGCAACTGTTCCAGGGCTTCCTGGATGTTGCCGCCGAAATGCTCCTGGATCCATTCCTCAAATTCCTGTTGGGAACCCGCACGACCAGCGTCTCAGCATCGGAGAAGCCAAAGCGGGTGGGCTTAAGCCACGTCTGATAGCTTTGAGGATTCACTTTCGTCCTGAGATAGTTGAGGACTTCTTGCCAGGCATTCATAGTGGTGTCAATGGGTAAGAAAAGGCCGCAAACCAATCCAATCGCTGGTGTGTAAGTAGACCCCTCACTTCCTTACCTTGCAGCTTCCGGGGCTCCTCTACGGCGGTCATTCTCCCCGGATTCTTCCCTTGCTCTGTAAGCGTTAGTTTTCCAGAAGCGGGCGACCCTGTCATGCCGTTGAGGGCCACTTTCAACCCGTTAGTTTAGCACAGATTTGCACCCCAATTCCAATTAGTCTTTCCACTCTAAAATGTGTAGTTTACAGGAATTTCCACAAGCCTGCAGGAGGGCTTTTAAACGGCCGGCTGAAATCAACTTGAAAATCCGGGCCGCGAGCTCCCATG
>CAVSWQ010000042.1:0-305204 GCA_963731705.1 uncultured Acidobacteriota bacterium | reverse complement strand
ACCCCGCCCGGAACCTCTTTCCAGACGTAGGCCTCCTCGTCGTTCGCACCCTGCGGCGTCTTGATATCGTTTCTTGCCGCCGTCACCGTGGCGCCCGTCCGCTGGCCCATGGCAGAGTATCCTCGCGCGTCCACAACCTGGGCGCCGTTCGTGTCGCGGACGTTCAGCCGGCGCCCCGCCACACCCAGATCCTTCAGGGATTCAAACAATCCCTCCATGAAGTGCGCATCGGTGGTGATGCCCATCGTGTCCTCAACCGTCAGACCTCTCTTCTTGTCCACCACCTGGTGAGCGGTGAGGTTCGGCTTGGCGGCGATGGTGTGGGTCAGCGGAATGCCAGTGCTGTCCATGGGAACAAACAGCGACCGTCCCAGAGAGAGTCCCACCTCCTTGCACGCGGCGGAATTGGTCTTGCGGTCCACATGCGAGCGCATGATGAAAACGGCCTCGGGGTGCTGCTCCACAAACGGATGAACGCCAAAGTATCCCGACGGCTTCTCCGCGGCGGCAAAAACAGGCGCTCTTCCCATAAGACCCAGGCTGCCGGATAGTAGTGCTGAAGTTTTCAGGAATTCCCTTCGACTGGCCATCTCAAACCCTCCTCGCCCTCTGCACCGCAACGTGGCGGACGCCGTATAAGGCGGCACTCGAACCCATCGTTCCCCCCAGCCCAGTGCCCGAAACTTTACAGGACTGGTGATTACACTTATGGCCCGGATTTCGACAACATGCAGTGATCTAGGTCACAGGTTCGTACCAGACGCGTAAAGACACCCCTCTGTCATTCCGAGCAGACCCGCCAGTGCGGGGCGACGAGGAATCTGCTTTTGCCGCCAAGAAGAACAAAGCAGATTCCTGGGCCCAAAGGCGGCCACAGAATGACGTCTCACGAAGTTCCGACTGGCGCATAGACCGCACTTGTGGCGATCGTTGTGTCCACAGCCCCAGGTATGGGCAACCCTTAAATCGCAAATGAAGTAGGGCGGGGAAGGCAGGCGGGGCCTTTGGCCGGCGGTCGCGCCACGATTCTGCTGTCAACGCAAAGTAGAAAGTTCCGGTCTTTAGCCAGATAGAAACTTCCTGTTCCAAGGGTGGTTGGGGGCAGGAGTGTGGGCTTTACTGGCGGCAAGTCCTGGAGGCCGTAGGCCGGAAGGAGTTGCCGGCCGCGGCGCCGGGCAGGGCGTCAGCTTCAGATAGGAACCGCGGAAGCGCAGCCACACCGAGCCGTCCAACCGTTGCTCCACCTCCACCCGCGCCCCGCGCATGCCGGGCCGGGCCTGCTCGCGCCCCAGGGCCCAGGTGGTGGCCCGCCAGCTCACCGTGTAGTCGTTCGACACCTGGCGCCCCACCCGGACGCTCAGGATTTCCTCCAGCCGCTGCTCCGCTCCCAGTTCGCGGTGCGCGTCCTCCTTCCGCCGGGGTTCCACCGTGAAGCGTTGTTCCCACTGGGGCAGAAAAACCTCCTCCCAGTACCGGTTGGCCTCTTCGACCGTCGACACCCCGGCCAGCCGCATCTGTTTGACCAGCCGATCCTGCAGGGTTCCAAACAGCCGCTCGATCCGTCCCTTGGCCTGGGGGCTGTGGGCAGCAATCCATCCGATCCCCAGCTCGTAGAGCGCCCGCCCAAACTGCGTCCTCGCCGTCACCTGGCCCTGCAGTTGTTCGGCCTGTTGCACCGGCCGGGTGGTCACAAACAGACTGTTCCGATCTGTGTAGAGCGACAGCGGCCGGCCCCAGCGCTCGATCCACCCGCCCAGCGTCCGCAGATTCTCTTCCGTCGAGTCGTGCTCCACAAACCGTCCCCACAGCCGCGACGTCGCATCGTCGATCATGGCGATCAGATACAGCTCCGGCCCCCGCTCCTCCAGCCAGCGGAACCTCGACGAGTCCATCATCACCAGCTCCCCCCGCGCCGCCCGCCGCTGCCGCCACACATGCACCTGCCGAAGCCGCTTCTTCCTCACCTGCCACAACCCCTCCTCCGCCATCCACTTCCGTAGCGTCTCCCGGCTTACCGGCATCCCTTCCGCCGCTAGCCGTTCTGATGCCAGCGTCGGCCCAAAATCCCCATACCGCTGCCGCACCTCCGCCATCACCCGCTCCCGAACCTCCTCCTCAATCCGCCGGTTCGATCGCCGCCCCCGCAGCCGGTGCACGATCCCCCCATCCCCCTCCTCCCTCCGCCGCGCCAGCAGCTTCCGCACCCACCGCGTGCTCAGCCCCATCTGCAGCGCTCCTTCCCGCTGGCTCCAATGCCCTCGCTCAATCCCTTCCAACACCACCAACCGGTCTCGATCTCGCTGACTCAACCTCAGTTCCTCTTTTCTCATCCCCCAAGCTTCGTCCACCTCAACCGGATCTTTCTACTTTGCTCATACCGGAACTTCTCACTTTGCAGCGACACGCGCCACGATTCTGCTTGACAAGAGTGGCCTAGTATGATAGCCTTGTGGCAACTTGGCGGGGGCGGCTTTGGGGTGCAAATGAGACAAATGAGACAAATGGGACAGAAAAAAGATGTTATTTTAAAAAACGAACCCGAGAGGTGATTGAAAACAAAGGATCGGCTCAAAAAACGAACCCAAACGAACCCAAAAACGAAGCCGGGAAGTTGTTGAAAATACGTTCCGGTGGAAAAACGAACCCAAAAACAAACCCGGCCATCTTGTTGAAACTAAATGAAGGCTAAAAAACAAACCCAAAACAAACCCGAGATTTTCAAGGGGCTAGGCAAGCGATTTCAATGCCTGGGTATCGATGTTTTGAAAATCATATGACCCTTTTCGATGGCCCCGCCGCGCCCCCAAGCAGATCGCTGGCCCGGTGCTGTGCGCCACGCTCTCACTTACTTCGCCTGACAAATCCGCCTGCTTTTTGTAGTATCCTATAGCGTCGTGAAACTTAGCATTTCCGCTTCACAACAAGGAGGTTCGATGAGACGTTTTGCGGTCATTTCAGCTCTGTGTGTCCTGGCCCTGGGCATCACTATGTACGGCCAGAGCAAATCCAATACCAGTCCGATTGTAGGCACGTGGAATTGCGTTGCGCACGGCACGAAAGAAGGCGACCTGCCGTTCACACTCTATCTTGAAGAATCCGGGGACGAATTCACGGGAAGTGTATCCGCCCCCCAGGGCAGCACCGGCCTTTCATCGGTGAGCTTCAAGGACAACCAGCTGAAGATTACTATCGACACCGACGAGCACAACTACGTGCTGACGGCAACCTTCGCCGGCGGAAAGCTGGCGGGCGAATGGTCGCTCGACAACCAGAAGCAGGGAAGCTGGGACGGAAAGAAATAGATTGCCCCACAGAACAGCAGGATGTGTCGACCCTCGTGCCAAATTCCCACAAAATGACATTTGACGCCGTGGTGGTGGGTTCGGGAGCCTCGGGCGGCTGGGCTTGCAAACGTCTGGCGGAGGCCGGGCTGAAGGTGGCCCTTCTCGACGCGGGCCCTCCGCAGAAGGACGCCAACTTCACCGAACACATGGCCCCGTTCCAGATGAAGTATCGCAACATGGCACCGGAAGTAATCCGCAAAACGCGGCCCATCCAGGGACAATTTTACGAGTGCTCGGAAACCAACTATCAGTGGTTCGCAAACGACCTCGACGAACCTTTCACCACTTATCCCGGCAAGCCGTTCATCTGGGGCGGGCGGCTGCGGATTGGCGGCGGACGCACAAACGTATGGGGCCGGCTGAGCCTTCGTTACAGCGACCTGGACTTCAAGGCCGCGTCGCGCGACGGCTACGGAGTTGACTGGCCGCTCAGTTACAAGGACCTCGCTCCGTATTACGACATCGTCGAACGATACGTGGGCATCGCGGGCCAGGCGGAAGGGAATCCGGTGATCCCGGACGGCGTCTTCCAGCCGCCCATGGCGCTCACTTGCCCGGAGAGCCGGTTTCGCGAGCGTGTGAAGACAAAACTTGGCCGGACCGTCACCATTGACCGTACAGCCAACCTGAGCCGGCCGCTCAACGGGCGTCCAGCCTGCCACTATTGCGGACCCTGTGAGCGCGGCTGCGTAACCCATTCGTACTTCAACTCTTCATTCACAACCGTTCCTGACGCTCTCAAGACCGGCAACTGCACCTACATCCCGAACGCCATGGCCTACAGGGTGCTGATGGACTCCGACCGCAACCGCGCCAGAGGCGTCCTTTACATCGATCGCAATTCTCGCGAGCCTCAGGAGATTTTCGGCCGCAGCGTCGTTCTTTGCGCCCAGACCTATGAATCGCTCAGAATCCTCCTGAATTCCGCCAACCGGCAGTACCCGAACGGCCTGGCAAACTCCAGCGGCATTCTGGGCCACTACCTGATGGACCACGTCGCAGGCGGCGGCGCCAGCGGAGACTTTCCGGACCTTCCGGCCAGGCCCAGCATCAATGGACCCAACCGGCCGTGCGGGATTTACGTGGCGAGATTTCGAAACCTCCCCAATGGCCCACGCAGCAAACATTTCATTCGGGGCTACGGATACGAAGGCGGCGGGGGCGCGGGATTTAAGAAAGATGTTCCTGGATTCGGTGAGACCTATAAGCAAAAGCTCCGCGAAGGAATGAATTCCGTGGGCATCTCCATGTTTGGAGAGGTGCTGGGCCGCTGGGACAACTTTGCCGATCTCGATCCGGATGTCAAAGACGCCTACGGCATTCCGGTACTGCGATTCCACGTGACCCACGGCGAGAATGAATCCGCCATGCTGCGGGACGCCATCGACTCGGCCGCGGAAATGCTGGAAGCTGCGGGGGCCCAAAACATCCGGTCCGTGGTCCGCCGATATCCGCCGGGCCGGGTCCGTCATGAGGTGGGCGTGGCCCGAATGGGAACGAATCCCAAGGCATCAGTCCTGAATCAGTTTCAACAATCGAATGACATCACAAACCTGTTTGTCACAGACGCGTCAGGATTTCCATCCAACCCTTGCCAGAATCCGACCCTGACTATCATGGCGTTGTGCGTGCGATCCTGCGACCATTTGATGGCGGAAATGAAGCGAGGGAATATCTAGGCAGGATTTCGCAGGGCCGGAGCTTGACCTATTTATTAGTTAACATAACATACCTTATCAGACCCACTTTAAATATGCAGTGTGGAAAGCCAAAGGTCTCGCTCCTTGTTACTTTTCCCCGCTTCTCAGGGCCATCTGGTTGGTTCAAAGTTACTTTGCCCGGCTTTGGTGAGACCTAGCCAAGCGGCCTTAACCTCGCAGAGTTCCTCTATTGAGCTCTCCGAATGCGCACACAATTCCAGGGATGCGGCATCGGGAAAGTCGCCAAAACGATCCATTACGATCGAGGATGCGGGCTGGGTTACCTGGTCGAGGGATTGCCTGGATTAGCGAGTCGTGGCAGATGCCATAACAAGTCCGGACGCACGGATCTGGTAAGCATTGCAGGTAAACTTCCTTCGCCTGAGGGCGCGGCAGATGTTGAGTGCTGTCGATTCATCCAGGTCGGCGAACCTTGCCAGGTAGCGGCCGCCGCGGAGTTTTACGACCAGAGGCCTTGCGCCTTTGAGGGGCTCAGGCGCTGTGCGGCGGGCACTCCGGAGCACGTTCCGGACGTGGCGGGAGGATCGGAACTTGCCCCCCAACTGAACCAACCAGCCAAGGTCGGGCCGTTCGGCCTCTTGTGCGTCAGTGTCCTCCAGGGAGACGTTCTTGTACCTGGCGACGGGCGCGTGGGTGGCGTTAGTGTCCCGCGCTTCAGCGGCCAGGGTCGTTTTGCGGACTTTGGCAAAACCACTGTTGAGAAGCGCCATCATAAGTCGGTCGCGGGAATGTGCGGTTCTTCCTCCCATCACCACACCCAGCAGGCGATGATCATGGCGTACCGCGGAGGTCACAATATTAAACCCGGAAGCTACTGTATAGCCGGTCTTCATGCCGTCAACGCCAGGGTACCGGGCCAACAGATGATCATGGCCGTAAATGGTCTTTCCCCGGAAGGTGAAGCTTTTTGCCTTGAAAAACTGATAGTACTGCGGGTAATCATGCAGGATGGCAAGGGCCAACTTTGACATGTCGCGCGCTGTAGTCTTCTGGTGGCGATTGGGCAAGCCCGACGCGTTCCGAAAGGTCGTACGGGTCAGTCCCAGTTCGCGGGCCTGCTCAGTCATCAAGTGGGCGAATTTCCACTCTGTACCGCCAATGGCTTCCGCCAGCACAACGGCTGCGTCGTTGGCGGAGCGGGTTGTGATGGCCAGGACAGCTGAACGAACAGTGATCCGCTGGCCGTGCCGCAGATAGAGTTTTGTGGGCTGTTGTGCCGCCGCGTGCGAGGAAACCGGCAATTCCTGCCCCAAAGTCATCTTGCCGGAACTCAGTTGCTGGAAGGTCAGATACAACGTCATCAACTTGGCAAGGGACGCCGGGTAGCACAAACTGTCTGCGTTGTGAGTTTCAAGCACCCTGCCTGTCTCAACATCCAGCAGTATCGATGCGTGGACGCGGGCGTGCGCAGCCGGCGCTGTGGCGGCCATTAAGATTGCAGCTAAGGCGAGCCACACAGCCCTCGCTGCAGGGCGGCGTCTTTGGCCTGATCCTGAAGTATTGCAAACCACGCGAGAAGCATTCCACAACCTCATTCAACCCCCTCAGTCCTTGAACCTTACCGGAATTCAACCATAGCCAATTTCATGCTCAAATTACTGTTTCGCGCCACATCAGCCCGAGTGCCGGATGATGGGCCCTGCATTCTCCCGCCCGCAGTGGAATGCTGCGGAGCATTCTAACTAACTGACTTAAATACATTTGCGAGATTGGACGCACTCTCGGTTGAGAGAGCTTTGATACGCATTGTCCCTCCCCGCTCTAAAGTCATACTTCGGAATTTCCGACTGCTGACTTCAGACCCTTCCTGGTGGCCAGAGGTGTTTCAGCCACCAAAGTGGCCTATTGTATCAAATTGCCAGGCGCGTACAAAGGTCAAAGTGAAGCTTCGAGCCAGAAATGTAGCTCACGGCATTTTTACTTCCATGGCAGTGATTCCTTTCTGCCTCCCGCAATCCGGACCCTCGCGGGCTGTTTTTTGGGAACGCGCCGGTGCAAGCCTGCGATTTTCAGGTAAAATCGTTTCATGCAAACACGAACAGAACACGATTCTCTTGGCGATGTACAAGTTCCTGCCCATGCATATTACGGGGCCCAGACGGCCCGAGCCGTTGCGAATTATCCCATCAGCGGCATTCGGGCGCACCGGGTGCTCATCAAGGCCTACGGCCTGCTGAAGCAGGCCTGTGCGGAGACCAACCTTCAACTCAAAATGATTCCCCAGCGGGTGGGGCGCGCGGTGGTGCGGGCTGCGGCGGATGTGGCTGCCGGCCGCCTGGACGAGCACTTTGTGGTGGATGTTTATCAGGCGGGCGCCGGCGTCAGCTTCCACATGAACGTCAATGAAGTGATTGCCAACCGCGCCATCTGGTATCTCACCGGGAAGCGCCCCGGCAAGCTGGGCCATTATTCCATTGTCCATCCGAATGACCACGTCAACTTCGGCCAGTCGACCAACGACACGTTCCCAACTGCGATGCGCCTGGCTTCCCTACTGCTGCTGGAAGAGTTTTATCCAGCGCTGAAGGAACTGGAGACGGCTTTTCGCAAAAAGGGGCGGGAGTTTGACAAGATCATCAAGAGTGGCCGCACGCACCTGCAGGATGCGGTCCCGGTACGCCTGGGGCAGGAATTCGCCGCCTACTCGGTGGCGCTCGAGCAGCTCCGCAAGCACATCCGGCAAAACTCCGAGCCGCTGGCCGATCTGGGCATCGGCGGCAGCGCCGTGGGGACGGGCCTGAACGCCCATCCGAAGTACCCGCGCCTGGTGGTGAAGCGGCTTTCCGCGCTCACCGGTTTGCGGCTTCACCCGGCGGCGGATCTGCGCGCCGCCATGCAGTCGCAGTTCCCGCTGGCGTCGGTTTCGGGAGGCCTTCGCAACCTGGCGCTTGAGCTGATCCGTATCGGCAATGACTTGCGGCTGCTGACCAGCGGCCCGCTGACAGGTTTCAACGAGATCATGCTGCCGGCCCTGCAGCCGGGTTCCAGCATCATGCCGGGCAAGGTGAATCCGGTGATGGGCGAACTGCTCGACATGGTGGCGTTCCAGGTGGTGGGATGCGACACAGTAGTGGCGCTGGCGGTCCAGGCCGGGCAGCTGGAACTGAATGTAATGATGCCGGCCATGATCTGGAACGTGCTGCACGCGACGGAAATCCTGAAGAACACCTGCCACGTTGTGGCCAAGCGCTGCGTTGAAGGCATCCGGGCCAATCGCGAGGTTTGCGAGCGTTACGCCTACCTCTCGCCGTCAATTGCCACAGCGTTGAATCCCGTGATCGGTTATTCGCGGGCGGCCGAAGTGGTCAAGAAGTCTCTCAGGACCGGCAAGACAATTCCTGAAGTATGCCTTGAAGATAAGGTTCTTAGTGAAAAGGAACTGAAGCAGATCCTCGACCCGCACCGCATGACAGAGCCGGGTCTTCCGCCGGCCCGCCGCAAGTAGCCTGCGGCGTGCTGTGCATTAGGAACTTTGGCCGGGAATACGGAGGTTGTTGCTTGCGGCCCGCCTTCCCGGCCGGCTCAAGACAAAACCGAAAGGCATCCTATTGAGTGCTCCTACTCTCATTCTCGGTGGGACCGGCAGCTTTGGGCGGGCTGCCGTCCAGGAAGTGCTGCGGCGGGGCCAGCTGGCGCGCTGCCTGGTGCGCAGCCTTGACAAAGCCGCCGGGCTGCTGGGCGAAGCTCCCGGCCTGGAACTCATCCAGGGCGACGTGCAGGACCAGAACGCCGTGGTCAGGGCTGCGGAGGGCTGCGCTGCCATCGTTCACGCCATCAACTACCCCTATCCCAAATGGGTGCCCAACATGGCGCGGGCCACGGCCAACGTCATTGCCGCTGCGCGCTCCGCCAAAGCCACCATTCTGTTTCCGGGCAACGTCTACGGACTGGGGGCTCAAACCGGCGAGCCGCTGGCCGAAGACGCTCCCAATCAACCTGTAGAACATAAGGGCGAGCTGCGCGTGCGGCTGGAGGATTCCCTTCTGCACTCGACCGAAGAAGGCTCCGTCAGGCGCGTGATTGTGTTGCGGGCCGGCGACTATTTTGGCCCCACGGTTCGCAACGGCCTGGTGGATCCCATCTTCGAGAATGCCGCCGCCGGCAAGCCGATTCGGACCTTCGGCAATCTCCAGGCGGCGCATCAATGGGCCTATGTGCCGGACCTGGCGCGCGCGGCGCTGGATCTGCTGGCCATTGAAGAAAAGCTGAAGCCTTTCGAGTTGTTCAATTTTCCCGGCTACGTGGCCAGTCCCCAGCGGAACTTTCTGGAACAGGTTGCCGAACAGTCCGGGCATGCGGACCTGGCGATCCGAGTGTTACCGTGGTCAGCCATGAAACTGGCGGCCATCTTTAACTCCGTTATCCGTGAGTTGATGGAATTGCGTTACCTCTATGACCAAAGCGTGATTCTGGAGGGTTCGAAGCTGCGGAGGACGCTTCCGAACTTCAGGGAGACGCCGATTGCCGAGGCTATCCGGCTGACGCTGGAAAGCTATCAGAAGTTGCCTGCCAGTTCCCCGCCCGAATGATTTTGATGTGCTTGCGCCGCCCGTGTCGCCCCTCAATAGCTCGGGTTCGTTTGGGCTTTGTTTTTCCACCGCCACTTATTTTCAACCGGGGGTACTTTCTTCCTATCAGAGAGGACCTGGAAAGGTGAATAGGGAGTGCGGAGCTCCCACCCTCAAAGCATTTGGAATCTCATTTGAGGTTGCAGAATGGCCAAGCCATTTGCGGAATCGCAAACGCTACAAAGCGAGCATCTGCGCGAGAGTCCAATCACCCATGGCGAATCACAATTGAATTTCAGAACCAGAAGTGCCACACCGTATCGACCAGTGCGTGGGTGAAGGCAGAGGCTGAGGTACGCTTTTGCACGCGCCAGGCGTTGCCGTAAAAAATTCCTGCGAGCGTCGCCATGATGGCATAGCGCCAGTTGGGTACGGGCGCGTGATGAAGGTGCGAAAGGCCGAAGATGACCGCGGCCACCAGCAGTCCATTGCGTCCGTGATGGGGAGGCTTGAAGGTCTTCACCAGCAGGTTCTGCAGAATTCCCCGGAACAGAAATTCCTCCGGAATCGCCACAGTCAGATAGACGCCCACAAATTCCGCAATGAAAGTGAACACGCTCGTGTCATGGGCATGCGGATGAATAAAATGCAACACCAGGCCCAGCGGGATGGCCAGGATGATGAAAGCGATGAAATTGATGCTGCCTTCGGTGAGGTCACCGTTCTTAAAAAGCAATTTGTACCCGGCGTCTTTGAGGTTGCGGATGACAAGGAAGGCATAAGCTCCCACGCACACACAGAAGATGGGACGGAAGATGTAGATGTCTTCCGGCCAGATCCAGATGCCGCTGAGCCAGCCGGCGCTGACCGGCAGTCCCAGGCTGAGCATGGCCGCGAAATCCCGCCAACTCGCGCTCTCGGCGTTGTACTTGCGATTGGGAAGCAGCAGGAACGTGGGAACTGCAATGTAGGCGCTGAGCTTGGCAAGCGCCAGATATGAAAACGTGCCGGTGCCGAACGCCAGGATCAGATATGGAACCAGAAGCGCAAACGGCATCAGGATGGCAAGCAGCAGCGAAGCGTGGGTCCACCTGTGCATTTCGTGGATAAAGTCCGTGTTGGTGAAAGCCACAAACACGCCCAGCAGCAGCGATAGGGATTCCAGCAGTGCAGCCAGCCGCCAGGGATCGAGATGAATTTGGAACAGAAGAGTGGTCTCGGCCAGAGCGGCCGCGAGAGTCAGGCCGGCTAGAGCAAGGAGAGTATTTTTCACCCGGCCTACTTTATCACGTTCGACCCGTCAGGTGGACGCAGGGGATGATCTGCAAGCGGAAAAACTTCGATCTACCTTGCGTGAGGCGGACGGTCCGCAGTTCCCTTCTCCGGTTCCGGGAACGCCCGGCCGACGTCGGCAATGGGAACCACGCGGACAGCGCCGAGCTTCTTCAATCCCTCTTTGAAGGCGGCGAGGTTGCCCACCAGGACGATGATATCGTTGTCGGGATTGAGATATTTTCGCGTCGCGGACAGGACATCGCCGGCCGTGAGTGAACGAACCTGCTGCGGGAAGCGGTTCCAATAGTCCCGCGGCAGGTGGTAAAGCATCATCTCCAGCACCTGGTTGGCCACCTGGCTGGCGGACTCAAACTGCAGAGCTTCATTTCCCACCAGGTAGTCGCGCGCGTTCTTGATTTCCCACTGCTCGACGGGCCGGTCGCGCATCCGCGCGATCTGGCCAAGAACCATCTCGGTGGCCTTGATGGTTTCCGCGGAGCGCGTTGAAGTCCTGGCCACCCACGCGCCCAGCGAGGTATAGCAATCCAGGTCGCTCGAGGCGCCATAGACCAGGCCGTGCTGCGTCCGCAGTTGGTCAAAAAGCCGGTTGGCCGCGGGACCTCCCAGTATCTGGTTGGCAATCGACAGCGCAAAATAATCGGGACTGGAACGCGGAACACCGAGATTGGCCACGCGAATCTCCGTCTGCACGGCGTCAGGCTTGTTGACCACAATCACCTGCCTCCCGTGCGGCGCAAGGGGCTGGCTGCGGGGCTCGAGAGTTACGGCCGGCCCATCCTTCCATCCACCCAGGAATCGCCCGGCCAGGCGGAGGCACTCGGACCCGCTAATGTCGCCCACCACGGCAAGAATGGTGCGCGAGGGAACGTAGTAGCGGGCATGAAAAGCAACAAGGTCTTTACGGGTGATGCGTTCAATCGAACTGCGTGTGCCGTCTTCAGAGTGTCCGTAGTCCGTTCCGGCAAAAAGCAGCCGGCGCATCACCATGTCGGCCACGTAGCCGGGGTCCCGTTCAACAACGTCCAGCGCGGAAAGCGTCTGCCGCCGAATGCGCTCAACCTCATCGGGCGCAAATGCCGGTCGCGCCAGCAGGTCGCTCAGCAGTTCAAAAGCGCGTGTCTTGTGGTTTGAAAGAACGCTGACGTTGGTATACGACTCGTCCCACCCGGCGCCGGTGTCAATGGATCCTCCGGCCTGGTCAATCGCCTGCGCAATCTGGTAGGCGCTCCGGTGTTGGGTGCCCTCGGGAAGCAGCCCCGCCACCAGGGTGGCCGTTCCGGGCAGTCCGGCCGGGTCGGCCTCAGCTCCGACCTGCACGATGGCGTAGAGCCGGACAATCGGCACATCGTGGCGTTCAACCAGCACGACGCGAAGGCCGTTCGGCAGTTGATGGACCGCCGGCATGTGGAAGGCAACAGCTTCGGGCGGCGGAACATTCGGAGGCAGGTCACGCGCGGCCAGCGGCAGGCAGGACAGGTAGATCCCCAGCACCGCCAGGCCTCGAAACACCGTCCTTTCCCTCAAGTGTGTTTTCAAGATCAATGCTCACTTTGGCGCAGCGTTGCGCTCACCCGCCCGTTTTCGCCAGGATGAACTTCCAAAAGCGTACAGTTCTTACGGACAAAATATTTGCGAGCTGCGGCCTGCACCTGTTCCGCAGTGACGGCCAGAAAACGCTCCGCCTCGGTATTGATCAGCTCAGGATTATTGAGGATGACTGTGTCATAGCCCAACTGCTCGGCCAGATCCTTTGACTTTTCCCGGTCCGAGGCAAGGTCAAAGATGACCTGCTCCTTGGCCTTTTCCAGTTCCCTTGTTGAGAGAGGGTTTTCCTGAAGCCGCTTCACAATTTCATCAACAGCCGCCTCACCCTCAGCGGACGTGTGGCCTGAATTCATGACGGTAAAAACAAAAAAAAGGTTCGGATCCTCGCTGAAGGCAGCGGAGCTCTGCGCCTCAAGGGCAAGCTGCTTTTCATAAACCATATGGTGATAAATCATCCCACTGTCGCCGCCGGAGAGAATTCTGGAAGCCAACCGCAGCGGATAAGAGTCCTGCGTTCCGTCCGCGGGAATATGGTACGCCTCCACAAAGGCCGGCAGGGCGACGTCGCGGGTTATGCTGACGGTTCGTTCAGAGGTTTGCGGAGGCTCAACGGGAATACGACGAGTGGCCGGGAGCGGTCCAGCCGGTATCGCAGCAAAGTACTTCCTGATGTAATTCTCGGCCTCGTCCACTGAAAACTTTCCGGCAATCACGATAGTGGCGTTGTTAGGGACGTAATAGGTGTTGTAGAAGTCGTGAATTTCGCCGACCGTGGCGCGGCTGACATCGTCGGGCCTGCCGATGGGCAGATGCCGATAAGGACTCACCGTAAAGGCCTGTTCGTAAAGCGTGGGGATCACGTTGCCGTAAGGAGGATTTTCATACCGGCGCCGGCGCTCCTCTTCAACCACCGCCCTTTCGTTGTCCAGCGTCGCCTGGCTGATGTCCAGATTGCGCATGCGGTCAGCCTCAAGCCAGAGGGCCACCGGGAGGTTCGAAGTCGGCATCGTCTCCCAGTAGACGGTTGCGTCGGTTGTGGTGTAGGCGTTGTCAATGCCCCCCACCCGCACAATGTAGTCGGAAAAATGCCGGCCCAGCGTTTTGGTGCCGTCGAACATCAGGTGCTCAAGAAAGTGGGCGAAACCCGTCTTTCCAGGGAGTTCGTCCCGCGACCCGACGTGATACCACACTTCAAGGGTGATCACCGGCGACTCACCGCGATTGACCATTACGGCGCGCAAGCCGTTGGGCAATTGAAGCGTCTGGATTTTAAGGGGTGGAAGCTTGATGCCGGCCGCGCTCAAGCGCGGCGCAAGGACCGCCAGCAGGATCACGATCCCCAAAATTCCGCCAAAAGCTCTGATGAACCGGCTTTTCAATCTGCCTCGATGACGACTTCGTTCCGGTTCAACCGGAACGGGCTGCTCTCTTCCGGCTTCGCAGGATCAACTTCCCGGCCCGGCCTTTGGAGTTTGCTCTTCTCAGTCCATGACTTTCGGCCACCGGGGAAGGTTCTCCTCCGGCTAGCCGATAAATTTCTGGGCGATGGGATAGCGCCGGCCCATTCCGAACGCCTTGGCCGTCACCTTAAGCGCCGGCGCGGCCTGCTGGCGTTTATATTCAGCGCGCGTCACTCGCCGCATGACATCTTCAACCAGCGGCAAATCAACTTTGTATTTTGCCGCGATGTCTTTGGCGCAAAGTCGCTCCTCGATAATGCTCTTCAGAATGACGTCCAGGGTTTCGTAGGGCGGCAGCGTATCCTGATCTCTTTGATCGGCCTTGAGCTCTGCCGAGGGCGGCTTTTCGATAGAGGAGCGCGGAATCCGCTCCGTTTCGCGATTGAGATAGCGCGCCAGCGTGTAGACCATGGTCTTGGGCAGGTCGGCGATCACGCTCAACCCTCCGGCCATGTCGCCGTAAAGCGTGCAATAACCCACGGCCAGCTCGGACTTGTTGCCGGTGCTCAGCACCATGGCGCCCAGCTTGTTCGAGAGCGCCATCAGAATGTTCCCGCGAATGCGCGCCTGGATGTTCTCTTCCGTTGCGTCGACGGCGCACCCCTTGAATGAAGGCTCCAGGGTCTGGAGGTAGTCGTCATAGATGGAAGTGATGGGAATGACGCGGAAATCAATGCCCAGACGTCTGGCCAGTTCCTCCGCGTCACTTAAACTGCCGGGTGAAGAATAAGGCCCGGGCATGGCAATGGCATGGACATTCTGCGGTCCCAGCGCGTCAGCCGCAAGAGTCACCACGACGGACGAATCGATGCCTCCGCTGAGCCCTACAATAGCCTCCTTGAAGCCACACTTCCGCATGTAATCACGCGTGCCCAGCAGCAGGGCCCTGTAAACGGAGTCAATTTGGGAAGAGGGTGCATCATGGATATCGGCCACTGTGCCCGCCGTGTCAAACACCACCAGATCTTCCTCAAAGGATTTCGCCCGTGCAACCAGCGTCCCACCGGCGCCGAAGGCCATGCTCGATCCGTCCAGGATGAGCTGGTCATTGCCGCCCACGTGGTTGACGTAAGCCACAGGAATGCGATGTTCCGCCGCGATGGTCCGGAGCATGTCATAGCGGAGCTGGATCTTCTCGGTGCTGTAAGGAGAAGAGGCGATGTTCAGCAGAATCCTGGCGCCGCCTTGGGTGATTTCTTCAACAGGATCGCGCGGGTAAAGCCGCTTCCTCCAGAAGTTCTTGTCGTTCCAGATGTCCTCGCAAATCGTAACTCCGATTCGCACGCCCTCCAGGTCAACAATCCCGACCGAGTTTCCGGGCTCGAAGTAGCGGGATTCGTCGAACACATCGTAAAACGGCAGCAGGATTTTGACGTATTCCAGGAGGAGGTTTCCCCGATAGACGAGGGCAGCGGCGTTACTGACCGCCTTCCCCGTCTGGACGCGCGAAGCGCGAACATAACCGATGAGCGCCGGAATGTCGGGCAGAAGATGGGTCAGGCGTGAAAGCTCCGCCTCCGATCGCTCAATAAAGTCGGGCCTTTCAACCAGGTCACGCGGCGGATAGCCGCAAACGGCCATCTCGGGGAAAACCACCAGGTCGGCCTTGCGATCGACGGCCATCCTGGCGTACTGCAGAATCTTTGCAACGTTGCCCTCGAAATCTCCAACCGTGGTATTGATCTGTGCCAGCGCGATTTTCATAGTCTCGATAAATCCAACAAGCCCTCTATCCTGTATAAAACTTCAATTATACTGAACCCGGCAAACAGAATCAGCTTTCCCTGGCACCAAGGGGCTTCCGCGCCACCAGCGACGCCGTACCCCGCCCAATCCAGACTTCGCGATAAAAAATGATCTTCCAGTCGCCGAATGCCCGGAGCAGTTCATTCCGCTCCAGCAGGTGTTCGGGATTCCGGGGCTTCAGCCCATAGGAGGCGTGCTCGCAGGTATAGGTCTCATAGATCAGCAATCCTCCCGGGCGGAGGGCCGCTCGAATGGAGGGATAGAACTCATGGTTGCGATACTTGAAGCAGATGACAACGGAAAACGAGTTTGCAGGAAGGGTGAACCGTGCCAGGTCTCCTCGCACAAAGGACGCTTCAAGGCCTGATCGAACAGCCTTTTCCCTGCCTGCCGCCAGCGATTCCATTGAACGGTCGATGCCGATTGCGCCCAGCCCTTGCCGGGCCAGGTAGAGTGTGTTCCGGCCGTTACCGCAAGCGAGATCCAGCGCGAGTCCCGCATGGGGCAGGAGATCCGAAAAGCGCACCAGGAGCGCACTCGGCTCCCTGGGAGCACATCTGCCGCTTTGTCCTGCCTGGGAAATAGTTCCTGCGTTGGGAATGGAAGACATGGGGAGCGCGGCCGCCTGCCGCTCCACCAGAGCCGACAGGCGTCCGCTGAAAGTGCCAATTACGTGCTAAAGGAGCTTCCGCAACCGCAAGTCGTCTTGACGTTGGGATTTTCGAATTTGAAGCCGGAACCTTCCAGGCTTTCCACAAAGTCGATTTTGGTGCCGTTCAGGTACATCAGCGATGCCTGGTCAACAATGACTTTCAACCCATCGAACTCATAGACCTTGTCAATCGCATTGGTCTGGGTCTCAAAGTTCATCTGGTATGAGAATCCGGAACAGCCTCCGCCCACAACGGAGACGCGAAGTCCCTCAGGCGCAGGGGTCTGCTGTGCCAGAATCTCTTTGACCTTGTCGATTGCGTGCGGCGTCAGTTCAATAGCCAT
This sequence comes from uncultured Acidobacteriota bacterium, assembly GCA_963731705.1. Taxonomy (GTDB): domain Bacteria; phylum Acidobacteriota; class Terriglobia; order UBA7540; family UBA7540; genus SCRD01. The sequence continues at coordinate 288,588 of CAVSWQ010000042.1, read as the reverse complement.
TCTTTACTCCTTTGGCTTGTCGAGTGTGTAATCTCTGAGTAACAAGCTACTCCATCTTAAATTAGCAAACCAGCCTCCAAAAAGCAAGTTTGCAGCCGGGAAGGTCAGCACATGCCAAAGATTGCCCCAAACACCTCAAAGTGGACTGATTTTCAGATACCGGCGATAATAAGGTTTCTAAAGTCCGCGCCGGGGCAAAGTAGGCGCAAAAGGATGGCGCAAAAGGTCAGGCACTTTGTCGGGGCCGTCCACGATGGGCGGACGGCAGGAAATCTGCAAATTCCGCTAACCGCTTCTATATCATCCTTTCTGACTCGGGGGTGCAGGTTGAAGGCAATTCGACAATTATTTCTGAGGATGGCCCTGGCCAGCCTGTTTTTAGTTGCAGCCTCCTTTTTCGCCGTGCCGCTTTACGCCCAATACGGCGGCCAGGAGGCTCTGGCCAGCTTCCCTGCCGACACCCAGCAGATGGCCTACACCAACATGGCGACGCTTCGCACCGTCCCGCAGTATCCACTGATCGAGGCGCACCTGATGAGCCCGCAGCTTCGCAACCTTGAAAACCTGCTGAAGAGCGCCGGCATTGATCCCAACACGCAGGTGAATGAACTGGTTCTCGGCTGGAGAGGGCAAGTGCAGGATACCACCCGCTTCTTCGGGCTGGCCGAGGGCACATTCGATCCCAACCAGGTCCATCAATTCTTCGTCAACAACAGGATGATGGTCCAGCGCTATTCCGGCTACGACCTTTACGCCTTCGGGTCCGGCACCGCCCGAACAGACATGTTCTTCAGTTTCATTGACAGTTCCAGAGCCATTTTCGGCCGTCTGGCCGATATCAAGGCCTTGATTGACGTCCGCAACGCGTCGCGCCCGGCGTTGAACTCCAATGCCGACTTCCGCCGGTGGGAAGGCGAACTCGATGGCGTGGCTCCCCAATGGGGAATCTCTACGGGCCTTGCCGCCGCCAACCAGGCCATCCCCTGGATGACGCAGGGCAAGAATATCCAGGTGGACCCCAGCGCGCTTTTCGGCGCCGTCAAGGCGGTGCTTTACCGGGTGGACTGGGGCAGCCAGATTATGGCTCACCTCTCCATCATCTGCCAGAATGCGGAAGCGGCAAACGGATTTAACCAGCTTCTCAGCCTGCTGCGTAGCGCTCAGCCGGCGGTCAGCAAGAATGTGTCGCCTGCCCTTTCACAGATTCTTCAGAACATGAACGTCCAGGTTAACGGTTCCAGGCTGAACCTGGAAGCCTCGGCTTCTATCAGCGACCTGGCACAACTGCTGAACGCTCCAACAACAAACCCCGGCGGGCAGTGAGTCCGCTGTGGTTCCATCATCCAAAACAAATGCTCCCAAAGGATAAATAGATGAAGACTAAAGTGACGCTGATTCCAGGAGACGGCATTGGGCCGGAAGTCTCCGAGGCCACCGTGCGGTTGATTGAAGCCGCAGGCGCCGAAATTGACTGGATTGAAATGGCTGCCACTCCTGTCGTCGGCCGCCGCAAGGGCGAGACGGAAATGAATCCCATTGTGGAATCCATTCGCAAAACGCACGTGGCGTTGAAAGGGCCCATCACCACGCCCGTCGGCACCGGCCACCGCAGCATCAACGTAGCCCTGCGCAAGGCGCTTGATCTCTACGCCAACCTGCGTCCGGTCACGCACCTGCCCGGCGTGAAGACCCCGTTTGAGGATGTTGACCTGGTGATCGTTCGTGAGAATACCGAAGATCTCTATTCAGGCTTGGAACATGAAGTGGCGCCGGGTGTGGTGGAAAGCCTGAAAGTCATCACCGAATACGCCTCCAAACGCATCGCCCATTTCGCCTTTGATTATGCCCGCCGCATGGGCCGGAAGAAAGTCACCGCCATCCACAAGGCCAACATCATGAAGCTTTCCGACGGCCTGTTCCTCCACTCCATCCGCGAAGTGGCCAAAGAGTATCCGGAGATTGAACTCAATGATTACATTATTGACAACTGCTGCATGCAGCTGGTGATGCGGCCGGAAAGGTTTGATGTTCTGCTGCTGGAAAATCTTTATGGCGATATCGTTTCAGACCTGTGCGCGGGGCTGGTGGGCGGGCTGGGACTGGTTCCGGGCGCCAACATCGGGGCCGATTGCTCGCTGTTCGAAGCCGTGCATGGCAGCGCTCCGGACATCGCCGGCAAGCACCTGGCCAATCCCACCGCCATGATGCTTTCGGCGATCCTGATGCTGCGTCTCCTGGATCAGCCCGACGTTGCCAACCGCACAGAAAAGGCCATCCATAAAGTCTATCGCGAGGGCAAGCACCTGACCCGCGACGTCGGCGGCAAGGCCACCACCGATGAATTCACCGCCGCCGTGGTGGGGGCGTTGGAGTAAAAGCCGTGTTTCCGTCGAAGCATGATGGGGCACGCCGCCGCTTTTTGCCGCCTGCACGCGGCCGTCCCTGAACAATTCAACTTCACTTGCCTGCTGATTTCTTGCTCGCGGGCCGCGGAGATTACTTTGCCCTCGGTGCGCGGCTGAGGGGTTTCATTTTGATCTGCGCCCAAGGTTACCGCGTCAATCTACTTGAGAGCCCTCGTCTCGATCAGTCTGGGGAGATGCGGTGTTGCCTGGCGCCAAATCTGCAGAAGTTTTCTGAGGCTTAGGATCATTTCGCACGGGGCCATACCATCGCGCGAGGTGTTCGGCTGGAACGCCCAACGAATAAAGGGTTTGAATCCACACCCAACTGAACAGTGTTGGAAAGAGACCCTTGACGCGCCAGCGGCGGTCAGAAACCAGCATGGGAGGGTTCAGGCAGACGGTGCGCCCGGCGCGCTCCATTCGCCGCACGAATTCATAGTCGTCCATAATGGGGATGGGCTTAAAGCCGCCCAGCCGCTCAAAGACTTCGCGCCGCACAAACACTCCCGAATCGCCGTAATAGATTCCAAAGGGCCGCCGCACGCGGTAGCACCAGGTGAAAAAACTTTCGACCAAACTGTCACCCTCAAAAACAATCTGAAAGTTCCCACCGATCACCGCCGGGTCGCAAAGGCTTCGCTCCACCGCCTCAACGGTTTCCGCCGGAACAAGAATGTCAGCATGGAGAAACAGGAAGGGATCACCCTCCGCCTGCTGTGCCGCCTGGTTCAACTGGAGGGCGCGGTTGCGAACGCTTTCCACCAGTCGCAGCGGGTGCGGATAAGCTACGGCAATCTCTCGCACCATTTCCGCGGTCCGGTCGGTGCTGCTGCCATCCGCAACCAGTACTTCAAAATCGCCGCGAACGCGCTTCAGGCGGTCCAGCACAGCGGCAATGGAAGTCGCTTCGTTGTAAGTCGGGATAACGACACTGACCATATCCGGAATGGATGTTGAAGACCGCGCAAAGATTCAGCAGCAGAATAGTCAGGCTTCGTTGACAAAGGTGGCAAGCGCGCGCAGCCTCTCATTGCGGCGGCGTTGCAGCTCATCCAAAGAGAAGGCCGAAAGCTCCCTGAGGGTTCGTTCCAGAGCGATCCGGATGGCCGCTCCGGAAGCCTGCGGGTCGGCATGTGCTCCTTCCGGAGGCTCGGGAATAATCTCATCGATGATTTTGAAGCGAAGAAGGTCGTCCGCCGTCAACTTCAGAATGCGCGCAGCCTCCTCCTTATGGTCCCAGTCACGCCAGAGGATGGAAGAGCAGCTCTCCGGAGCAATTACCGAGTAAACGGCGTTTTCGAGCATCAGCACCCTGTCGCCCACGGCGATACCCAGGGCGCCGCCGCTGCCGCCTTCGCCGTGAATCAGCGGAACTATCGGAACGCGCAGTTTGGTAATTTCCTTCAGGTTGAAAGCAATGGCTTCGGCCTGGCCGCGCTCTTCCGCCCCGATGCCCGGATAAGCTCCCGGAGTGTCCACAAACGTGAAGATGGGCAGATTGAATTTGGAGGCAAGCTGCATCAGCCGGAACGCTTTGCGGTAGCCTTCCGGCTTGGTCATGCCAAAGTTGCGATGCAGTTTCTGTTTGGTATCGCGGCCCTTCTGCTGCCCCACCACCATCACGGGCTGGCCGTTGAAGCGGGCAAAGCCGCCCACCATGGCGCCGTCGTCGGCAAAACGCCGGTCGCCGTAGAGCTCCGTGAACTCCGTAAAGAGCATCTGGATGAAGTCCAGCGTATAGGGACGCTGGGGATGTCGCGCCAGCAGAACTCGTGCCCAGGCGTCCCTGTCCCCTGCCTTCCCGCCGCCCTGCAGCGAATTCAGCTGCTCCTGAAGGCGCTTGATTTCCTCGCGCGCCACTGATCCTGGCTGTAGCTTCAGCTCGGCAATCTGCTTCTTGAGGTCCTGCACGACGGTTTTCTGTCCTTTCAGATTCGCCATGGGAAACGATGCTTTATTCGAACGGCCGTTGAGAATTCCGGCTCCATTTTACATTCTGCCGGCGGCGGCGCTGCGTTTCTCCACTGTAACAGCATGTTCACCCAGCAGTCCACGCAAGCCGGCCAGCAGTTGGTCAGTGGCGTCCACCACCTTGGGATCCTGCGGCTTCATCAACACCCGGAAGTCATCCGGTTTTTCCAGCTCAAACAGCACGGGATTGTGCCCGGGGTGCGCGCGCAGCAGGGCTTCTAATTCACCCAACAGGCGGTCGGAAACATCCGCAGGGTTGATTCGAATATGCAAAGCCGGCTTCCTGCCGTTAAACGCCACCTCAAGGGGTTTGGCGTCGCTCACCACCACCTTGCCCCGCGCGTTCTCATCATGCCGAACCTTGCCCTTGATCAGCAAGGCCGCATCCGGTTTCAACACGGATTGAATTTTCTCAAGCGTCTGTGGAAAGATCAGCAGATCCACCGTTCCCCGCAGGTCTTCGAGCGTTGCGGCGCCCCACAGCTTTCCCTTTTTGCTGGGACGGATGCGCAGGTTGGTCAAAATGCCGCCCAGCGTGATGGGGGCTTCATTCTGCAACTCATCGATACTCGAACTGTTGGTCGGGGTCAGTTCCCGCAGTTGGGAAACATATTTCTCAAGCGGGTGGCCCGTCACATAAAAACCCAGTAATTCCTTTTCGCCGGCCAGGCGTTCCGATTCGCTAAGCTCGGGAACGTTGGGAAGCTCGGCCGGAGCCGCGGTGGCAGCGTCGCTTCCGCCGCCGAAAAGCCCGTGCTGCCCGCTTTCCACGATGCGCTGCTGCCGCTGGCCCCACTCCATGGCGCGGTCCAGCACGGCCAGCAACTGCGATCGCTGGGCGCCCATCGAATCCGCCGCGCCCGCCTTGATGAGGCTTTCAATCACCCGTTTGTTCAGCAGGCGCAGGTCAACGTGTTCGCAAAACTGATACAGGTTGTCAAAGCGCCCCAGCTTGTTGCGCGCTTCCACCACGGAAACAATCGCGGCATCTCCCACGTTCTTGATGGCCGTCAGGCCAAAGCGGATCTGGCCGTTCGAGGGGGTAAACATTCGCTCGCTGGAGTTGATGTCGGGCGGAAGAATGTCAATGCCCATGTCACGGCATTCGTTCAGGTAATGCGTCATCTTGTCCGGGTTGCCGATTTCAGAGGTCAGCAGGGCGGCCATGAATTCCACCGAATAGTGGGTCTTCAGATAGGCCGTGTGATAGGCCACCAGGGCGTAGGCGGCCGAATGCGACTTGTTGAATCCATAACCGGCGAATTGCGCCATCAGGTCGAAAAGCTTTTCCGCCTTGGCAGCCGGCACGCGCTTCTCTTTGGCTCCGGCCAGAAACTTCTCCCGCATGGCCGCCATCACTTCATGTTTTTTCTTGCCCATGGCTCGCCGTAGAACATCGGCTTCGCCCAGGCTGAAGCCCGCAACGGCGGCCGCAATCTGCATCACCTGTTCCTGGTAAACAATCACGCCGTAGGTTTCGTCAAGAAATTCCTTGAGTTGCGGCAGGTCGTAGGTCACGCGCTTTTTGCCTGTCTTCCGGGCGATGAAGTCGTCAATCATGCCGCCCTGGATAGGGCCGGGCCGGTAAAGCGCGTTCAACGCAGTCAGATCAGCCAGGCGGCTGGGCTTCACGCGCCTAAGGATTTCCGTCATGCCGCGGCTTTCAAACTGGAAGATACCCGCAGTGAGTCCCTTACTCAGCAGCTCATAGGCCTCAGCGTCATCTTTCGGCAGCGCATCGAGATCGAGCTTCTCGCCCCGCGTGGCTTCAATCAGCTTCTGGCAATCGTCGAGGACGGTCAGGGTGGTCAAACCCAGAAAATCCATCTTGAGCAGACCGATTTTCTCCAGGTCATCCATTGCATATTGTGTTGTGATTTCGTCCTTGCTGCTCTTGTAGAGTGGGACGATTTCCTGCAACGGCTGCGGCGAAATCACAACCCCCGCCGCGTGGGTGGAAGCATGCCGCGCAAACCCTTCCAGGCGCCCGGCAATCTCCAGCAGGTCAGCCACGCGCGTGTCCTGCGCCTTCAACTGGCGAAGCTCCGAGGACTGCTTCTGGGCATCCTCGAGCGTGATGTTCAGCACCGTGGGGACCAGCTTGGCGATCTTGTCCACTTCCGCAAAAGGCATGTCGAGGGCCCGGCCGGCATCCCGAATGACGGCCTTGGCGCCCATGGTTCCAAAGGTGATGATCTGGCTGACGTTTTCGCGGCCGTATTTGTCGGTGACGTAGTTGATGACCTCGCCGCGCCGGCGCATGCAGAAGTCAATATCGATATCGGGAAAAGAGATTCTTTCCGGGTTCAGAAAGCGCTCAAACAGCAGATCGTGCTGCAGCGGGTCAACGTCCGTGATGTGCAACGCGTAGGAAACCAGACTGCCGGCCGCCGATCCCCGACCCGGCCCGACGGGAATGCACTGCTCGCGCGCGTAACGGATGAAATCCCAGACAATCAGGAAATAGCCCGAGAAATGCATCTGCTTGATCAGCTCCAGTTCTAGCTCCAGGCGGTCATGATAGGCCTCCAGCGGGTGCCGCAGCTTCCCTGACGCGCGCAGGCGCTCCAGCCGTTCCATCCGCTTTTCAAAACCTTCACGTGTGACCCTTTCAAAAAAACTGTCCAGTGAGTCGCCGGGCGGGACCTCAAAGTGCGGGAAAACGTGCTCTTTCTTATCCAGTTGGATGTTGCAACGATTGGCAATCTCCAGCGTGCGGGTCACGGCGTCAGGAATTTCACTGAATACCGCGGACATTTCCTCGTAGGTCTTGAAATAAAACTGGTCCGTTGGGAACTTCATCCGGTTGGGATCGCTGAGAGTTTTCCCGGTCTGGATGGCCACCAGAACTTCCTGAGCACGCGAGTCGTCACGCGTCAGGTAGTGACAGTCGTTGGTCGCTACCAGCGGGATGCCCGTCTCGCGCGACAGGCGGACCAGATGCGGGTTGATCTTGTGCTCCTCCGGCATCCCCTGGTCCTGGATTTCCAGGAAAAAGTTCCCTTTGCCGAAGATGTCCTGCAGGTCATGGGCCGACTGCAGGGCGGTTTCGTAGCGCTCGGCCGTTAGCGACACGGCCACCTCTCCGCGCAGGCAGGCGGAAAGGCCGATCAGGCCTTCTGAGTGGCGGGAAAGCAGGTCCTTATCGATTCGGGGCTTGTAATAGTATCCTTCGGTGTAGGCTGCGGAAACCAGCTTGACCAAATTCTGGTAGCCGCGCTCGTTTTCGCAGAGCAGGACAAAATGATAGGGCCGGTCGGCGTCGGGCGAACGGTCAAAGCGGTTGGTGCCCGCCACGTAGACTTCGCAGCCGATGATGGGCTTGATGCCGCGCTTGCGGGCGGCCTCGTAGAACTTCACGGCGCCAAACAGGTTTCCGTGGTCCGTCACCGCCACCGCCGGCATCTTGCGCTCGGCGGCCAGGTCCATCAGCCGGCCAATTCCGCAAGCTCCGTCCAGCAGACTATAGTCCGTGTGTAAATGCAGATGAACAAAATTTTCGGAAGCCATTCCGAGCTATTCTACCAAAAATCAGGATGGAGGTGTGATACAGGAGTTTAAGTAATCCTGGAAAAGCAGAATGGACACACCTGCGCCCACTCAGGACGGTAATTCTAATCTGAAGATTGCAAAAGTGTTATGCCATGCGCCGCGAAGAAAGAGTGCCGACTCTCCGCTCCCGCAGCTGCATTCCGCCCGCGGAATGAAACCGGCCCATGGACGTACTGTTATTCATGACTGCGCATGGACGTCTTTGCCGCCGGACTTTGCTTTTCAGGCGGCGGAGGCGTCTGCGACGGGAACGCAAGCGCCACCTTGACGGCCGGCGGAAGTTTGTCGGCGTTCGTCAGCAGCAGGCTGACGTTCCAGATCTGCTCATCGGTCAGCAGACCGGTAAAACCCGGCATGCCCGACAGGCGGATCCCGTGCTTCACCTTCCAGTAGCTCTCACCAACGGGATCGTCCGTAACCATATGGCCCGGCGCGAAAAGCTGAGGAGGCCGAGGAAACATGCCCTTCGCAACGTTCGACGCCGGTCTACCCGGAATGCCGTGACAGCCTCCGCAGTTGTGCCGGTAAGCGTCAACCCCAGCCAGCAACTCAGCTTCGCTGGCCCGGGTGGATTTGGTTTTTGGGGCGTCGCGGTTGATGGTGGCATGCATCGCCGTCCTGGCAAAGAATTTCTCGAACGGCATCGGCGATGCTGCAGTTGCAACCGGTGCGTGCCCGGATATGCAGTAAAGGTAAAACATACCCGGTACCAAAAGGATTCCGACAATGAGGCCAAAAATGAATTTGCCCATGGTTTCTTGTCACCCCCACTTATGAATCGGCATCTGCCGATGCCATTCTTCCGGCAAATCCCGTGCACTTCCAGAATACAACAGGTCTGCTCAGCCCCGGCCCTTCTTCTTTTTCCGTTTGGCGACGGCTTGTGCAATCCTGGCAAGGCGTCCCGCCCGTTTGGTGTGTGCTGCCTTGGCACCTTTCGCAGCTTGCGAAACCTTGGCAGGCTTTGGAGATTTCACAGCCCGGGCAGATTTAGCGGACTTGCCGGTTTTAGTAGACTTACCAGTTTTGGCAACCTGACCGGCTTTGGCAGGCTTGACAGCTTTGGCAGCCTTGACAGCTTTGACATCTTCGGCAGGCCGGGCGGGAGGAGTCGGACGTTCTTTGATGCCGGCCAGCGACCGCAACGCCTGGGTCAGTTGCTGATGAGTCTTGATTTTGCCATCCAACTGGTCGAAAAAGACGCGTTCCAGAATCTTGTCAAACTTCGGCCCGGGCTTGACACCCAGCACCAGCAGTTCGCTTTCCGGCAGCCGCGCACGAACCTGGGGAGCTTTCACCAGATAGTTCTTGATGCAGCTCTGAATCTTTGCCGGAGGATAATAAGCCAGCAGGTAAAGCAGCACCGGCTTGGGCTGTTGCGAAAGCACCTTGTAAGCCTGGCTGGGGGTTCCGCATTTGGCGCTGGATAGCAGGCGTGCAACCTTTTTCGCCTCACGGTCCAGGTTGAGCGCAAGTTTCACGCGCTTAGGATCGATGAGCACCTTTTTGGCCAGTCGCTGCCTCTGGGGACCGTTCAGTTTTGCTGAAAGGCAATCAAAATTCAGCAGGAACGTGTCCTCGCCGGGAGCCTTCCTGGCAAGCGCGCCGACCTTGCGAAACCGGTCATAGGCAACCCGCGTCAGGCTTCGGTCAAGACCCGCCAGAAGGCCGCGGTCCTGATACAGCTTGATCACCCGTTCCGGATTATCCTCCCGCAGCACAGCTTCAATCTCGCCGGCCTGCTTGTCCGGCGGAAGGTCTGCCCAGATCCGCTCTTCCAGCGCCGCGTCGAGCCATCGTTGGGTCTTTTCATCAGGTTTGAATCCAAAGCGCAGCCCCAGCCGAAACAAGCGGTAGATACGAACAGGATCGTCCCAGAAGCTCCGCGGATGAAGGGCCCGGATTTCCTGCCTCTCAAGGTCATCGGCGCCGTTCTTTGGATCCAGCAGGAGCCCACGGGAATTCGGATGCAGGGAAATAGCCATAGCATTAAAAGCAAAGTCCCGCCGCTTCAGGTCCTCGAATATCATGGCAGGCTTCATCACCGGCGGCCGCCCTGGCCGGGTGGGAATTTCCTGATGGCATTGTGCAATTTCAGCACGGACCCCGTTACTGAACCAAAGATCTGCGGAACCGCTTCGCTTGTCTATTCTGCTACTGACTACTTCAGCCGTCCCCAGCACCCAGCCGGACGCGGCTTTGCGAGATTCCTTCGCCTTCGGCTTCCTGGAAAGCAAATGCCGCACGATCTTCTGGTTGTTTCCTTCGGTGGCAAAATCAAGGTCGCGGACAACCGCCTGGCCGAAAGTCATGTCGCGGACCGCCCCGCCGACGAGATAAAGGTTAATCCCCCCGCCATAAGCTATCCGGCTCAGCTCATTCACAAGCTGGAACTGGGTGGGTGAAAGCCGGCTTTCCATCAGGAAGTTGTAATCGGTCATGGTTTCCTACGCGCGAACTCCCATTCCCCGCGCCCCTCAGGCTCGGGGGTGATGAGTTTGATAGACTTGGCGCAGTCGCTCCTTAAGGACGTGCGTATAAATCTGGGTGGTCGAAATGTCGCTGTGACCCAGCATCGTCTGGATCGATCTCAAGTCGGCCCCCCGCTCCAGCAAATGGGTAGCAAAAGAATGCCGGACCATGTGCGGCGTCAAGGACACGCGGATTCCCGCCTGCCGCCCGTAGGCGCCCAGGATCTTCCAGAATCCGACCCGCGAGAGCTGGCCACCGCGCTGATTCAGAAAAAGGTACGGAAGCTCCCCCCGTTTTACAAGCGCGCTTCGCCCATGCCGGAGATAGGCCTCCACGGCGCCCAAAGCCGACTTCCCCACAGGTATCAGCCGTTCCTTATTTCCCTTCCCGAGGCAGCGGACAATCCCCAGGTTCGGTTCAAAGTCCTCCCAGCGCACGCTGAGAAGTTCCGAAACGCGCATGCCGGTGGCGTAAAGCAAGTCAAGCATGGCGCGATCGCGAAGACCCTGGGGGCTTGAGGCATCGGGCTGCGAAAGCAAGGCCTCAACTTCCTCAACATTCAGATACTTAGGCAAAGAATGGGAAATATGAGGAGCCTCAACCTCGCGCGCCGGATCAGCTTTCAGACTCCCCTCTTTCACCAGGAATTGGAAGAAATGGCGAAGCGCAGCCAGATGTCTCGCCACTGACCGGGCGCTCAGACCTTGTCGGTATAGCGTCTCAAGAAACTTGCGGATATGCTCGTGCCTAACCTGGTCAAGCTCCAGGTTTGATTTGTGCAGGTATGCAGCAAACTTCTGAAGGTCACGCCCGTAGCTTACGATGCTGTTAGACGCCAGACCTTTCTCGACAGTAGCGTAATCCAGAAAGCTGGCAACTTCGGACGAAATTTTGGCAAGTGAGTCCGGCATTCGTTGCCCCTGATGCGTCTTCCTTTGCCCGTTTCAGATTCCAAGAACTTAATGCACTACATTATGATAACATTGCTATCCTGCACATAATACATATACTCTTACTATTTTATATCTGCATTATTTAACGGCAAATGCCACCGCAAGTCCTTTGTGAAGACCTGAAACGGCTGCTCAAACAGCTATGATCATCTGAAACTCGCATGACTTTGTCAATAGCAAGTGCCACTGTCTCAATAAAGTAGCCAATGTTTACCGAAAAATCCCAGCCGGAACCCGTCTGACGCGAAGGCAATAAATCGAACCGCATCTTAGCACAGGCCGTTTCGTAAAACCAAATGCGTTTTTCATTCGTCATTCGTCCCCATTCCGGCTTGCCTTTTTCTCCCAAGCCACCACCGGGACAAAGCATGCCCGAAAGGAGTGCTCAGGGGAGCTTCTGTTCTGTATTCGGGTGCCGGGTAAAAAGATCAACTGAATGCCAGACAGGTCCCTAACTATATAAATTTACAGGTGGCAACTCGAGCCGCTGATGGATGGCGTAAAGGACGAGTTCCAGGCGGTCTGAAACCCCGACCTTGTCGTAAATGGACCGAAGATGGTTCTTCACTGTTTGTTCAGTAATCGTCAGGTGGTCCGCAATGTTACGGTTTCGCAGCCCCTGCGTCAGGCAACTGATGATGGTCTTCTCTCTGGGCGTCAGGGTATCGATGGGGCGCGAGTGGGTATGGTTGGAGGCGGCAACAAGCCCATCGCCGTTATCCTCCGGCGGCGGCTGAATGACTTCACCGTTCAAGACCTTTCGGACATTCTCCACAAAGACCTCCGGCTGCGCCGATCTTGGGATCACACCGGAAGCTCCGTCCCGAATAAGCTGCTCTCGCTCCATGACAGTCATATGGGATGAGGTTATAACCACCAGGCATGTAGAACCCCGACGGACTTTATCGAGAAGTCCCTGGCCGCCGTTCAGCGCTATCTCCTGCTGGACCAGAGCCAGATCCGGCCGGAAAGATTTGGCCATCGCCACCAGTTGCGGGGAGTTTTCAGCCTGGGCGACGACGCGAAGGTCATCCTCCACGCTGAAAAGCTTCTTGAGCCCCAGGCGGAAGACTCCTTCGCTGTCCGCGATCAGGATTTTTGCCTTGGCCTTATTGTTGGCGTGCTTTCTCGGATGCATTTTCAAACTCGGCGGAAACGAACCATCCCAGAATGGCTTGAAGCCGGGGGAGCTCAATTAAAAGTCGTCAGCCAGTCCTTGTCTGACGGGTAGAAATCCGCGCCTTCAGCTTTGGGCAAACTACGCGGACCGCTTTACGGAATCAAAACGATAATCATCGATGACCACCCCGAGCCCTGCCGGCGACCCGCTCTTCTGCTGGCGAACCACTCGCCCGACGCACTGCAACTGCATGGGAGTCCCGGTAACTTCAGCCGGAAGCAGAACAGTGAACTGAATGGCCGTGTCACGCCGAAGCCGCACCGGGGCCAGAATGAACAGACCATTTCCGCTCATACTCTCCGTTTTCCCTTCAGCGTGCCGCTCCGTCCCCCCCTGCGTTTTCCATCGAATATGGACCGGAAGCTCCACGGGAATCCTTGTTCCGCCACGAATGCCTTTCCGTTCGACAGTCATTTGATCGTCTCCAAATCAGGTATCGGAATTTTCAACGCCTATCTTTACGCTTCCGTTCCTTAAGCGCGTGCCACCGCCCGTCCCGGCGCCTCCATTGCGGACACGTGCTTCCTATCCACTGTGATGGAATTCCTGTGCGGATTCAACGGCACCCAAGTACCGGTACCTTTGTACTGACTATTGTCACTGCCCGTCGCACTTGATAACCTTTCACGTGAGGCAATAATTCCAATGCAGAGGAAAGCAGGGGGCAACTGTTTACAAACGCCCCTTTCTTTAGAAGGAGCTGGACGCCATGAGGCTGGGTGACATTGCAAAGAAGCTCGGTTGTGTGCTGGAAGGGCCCGAGGACCTTGAAATCACTTCCGTTGCCGGCATCGAAGAGGCGGGCCCTTCCGAATTAACTTTCCTTTCCAATCCCAAGTACCGGCGCAAACTCCAGACCACCCAGGCGGCAGCCATCATCCTGTCTGCGCAGGACCCAGACCCCGGCCGTCCTGTTCTGCGGTCCGCCAACCCCTATCTGGACTTTGCCAAGGCGCTCGAGCTTTTTTATCCACCGGCACGCCCGGAGCCCGGCATTCATCCAACCGCAGTCATAGCTGCGGAAGCCCAGGTGGGCCGTAATCCCTCGATTGGCCCTTATGTGGTGGTTGAGCAAGGAGTTGAAATCGGTGACGATTGCGTCATCAAGGGCCATGTGATGATATATCGCGGGGCAAGAATCGGGCACCGTTTCTTCGCCCACTCCCACGCCGTGGTTCGGGAGAATGTGCAGATTGGCGATGATGTCATCTTGCAAAACGGCGCCATTATTGGCAGTGACGGATTCGGATTCGCCCGTCAGGCCGACGGCTCCTATTACAAGATCATTCAGGCTGGAACGGTTGTCATCGAGGACGGAGTTGAAGTGCAGGCAAATGCCTGCATCGACCGCGCCACGGTGGGCACAACCAGGCTCCGCCGGGGCGCTAAGATTGACAACCTCGTCCAGGTGGGGCATGCCTGCGACATTGGTCAGAATTCCCTGCTCTGCGGACAGTCCGGCTTGGCGGGCAGTTGCAGGGTTGGAAAGAACGTGGTTCTGGCGGGCCAGGTTGGTGTGGCCGGCCATCTGACCATTGGCGACAACGTGATTGCCACGGCCCAGACGGGGATACCCTCGAACGTGGAGGCAAACAAGATTATTTCCGGCTACCCCGCCATCGATAACTCCCGCTGGCTGAAATGTTCAGCAGCCTTCTCGCACCTTCCGGAGATCTATTCGGCCGTGCGCAGGCACATCAAGCGCTCGAATCCTCCGGATAAGAGCGAGTGAAAAGTCTGCGTTGATAGACGGTCTGCCCTGCCGCGAAGCTGAGGCCAGATTGCCATCAGGGGGCATCAGTCTCAAGCGGCCGCTCCTCAGGCGAGAGCCCCTCCATGATTGCCAGTCGAACCTCTGCGGCGACCTTTGAGCGATCCGCAATGCTGCAACCAGTGGTTGAAACTGGGTCGTGGATCGTAATCCGGACCGGACCGGGATGGATCCTGAAGTCTCCGCGGTGCATGATTTTGTTCGCGCCGGAAACCGAAATAGGAACGATAGGCACGCCCGCTTTGATCGCCATGACAAAGACGCCCCTTTTAAAGGGCTGCAGGCGTCCGGTTCTGCTTCGCGTTCCCTCCGGGAATGCCAGGAACGAATGCCCGGCCTTCAGTGCGGCCACGGCGCGATCCACTGCGGCAAATGCTCGTTCACGATGCCTCCGGTCCACAGGTATAAAACCCCTCATCCGCATCCCTGTGCCCAGGACTGGAACACGGAAGAATTCCTCCTTTGCCATGACCAGCACGGGAGGAAGGATGGCGGCCACGGCCGGCGGGTCACAGTTGCTCTGGTGGTTCGGCATAAAAACCACAGCCTTTCCAGCCGGAATGTTTTCGCTGCCCGTGACGGTTATTCTGACTCCGGCCATAAACAAGGCAGTCTTCGCCCCGAAAATGCCAACGCCGTAGAGAGTGTCGGTGTTTCCTGTGATGGCGCTCCAAAGGAGCAAGGGAGGGCCAAGAATCAGCAGGTACAAAACAATGACGGCGTACACAAGCAATGTTCTGACCATCAGTTTTCCGCCGCCGTTCCTTTCGCCGCTTCACCCTTCAGCCAGCCGCTGCGGACCGCCAGTTGAGCGCGCGTGGGGTTCGGCAATTCTTCCACCCGATAGATCGCCGCATTCCTGGATCCCAGCGTAAACCCGATCTCAAGAACCTTTGCTCCACGCTGAACTGTGAACGTGACTTTCTGGCCGGGCTTGAGGTAAATCAGTTCTCGTTCGGGCGTCACCGGGAGCACAACGCCGTTCATTTCGAGAAGGACGTCCCCGGACTGAATTCCCGCTTTCTCTGCAGGACTGCCGGGAACAACCGACTCCACGTGGATAGGTCCCATGAAACCCTGGAGCGACTGAAATCCCAGGTCAGGCACTACTCTGGTTTCCCTCTTCAACCCCAACCCTGCATAGGCAAGATATTTTGCATAATCAAGATTGCCGGCCCCATCAATGCATTTGCGAAAGAACTCTTTGGTGGGAAATCGCGGCGCAAGGTGAGAAACGGTGTTTTCGAGATCGGCATCCGTAAAGAAGCGGCCGCGCTTCGCAAATTCATTGTTAAGCCCCCGCATCAGGTCATCCAGGCTGTACTGATTATCAGTTGCATGGCGGATTCCGAGATCCAGCAGATAGCCCAGCAACTCTCCCTTGTTGTAGTAGGAAATGCTTCGTTCCGGCCGCGAGTAATCAGGATATTTCTCAAGCCAGGCTTCTCTTCCCGATTCTGCGGCGCTCTCGAACTGCCGCGCCGGTCGTGACCTGAGCTGGTTGATCTCCTCGGCCAGGTGTGCATAAAACTGCCTCTCGTGGATCAGTCCGGAACGAAGCAGGACAAGTTCCGCATACATGCTGGTAACGCCTTCAGAAAACCACAGGTCGCTGGTATCACTTCCATGGATATAGTCGATGGGCTCGAGCCCCTGGGGGCGGATGCGCTTCACATTCCAGAGATGGAAAAACTCGTGTGCGGAAATGCCTTCGAGGGTTTCAAGGCCCGCGCGCATATCGGCGGCCGGGATACTGATCGCCGTGCCGTTCCGGTGTTCCATTCCACCGCTCCCCTTCGGAGGGAAAGAAAACATGAAGGTGTATCGCTTGAACGGAATGTCCTGCATCAGCTCTGTTTCAGTGGCGGTGATTTTCTTGAGCACTCCGAGGAGCCGCTCCGGCGAATAAAGACTTTGATCCCCATCCACTACAACGCGGTACGTCACGCCCTTCTGAACATAGTCGTACTGCTGCAAATTTCCCGCTTCGGCGGGACTATCCACCAGACGGTCGTAGTCCGGAGCCTGGTATTCGCCCGGTCCAGGGCCGTCATCCAGCATCGTCACCAGGTTCCAGCCCTTGGGCAGCAGGAATTGAACACGTACGGGACGCTCCCGCTCCTGCGGCAGATAAAACAACAGCAGCGCAAAATTCAGGAACGCATGGCGGCTGTCGAGAATTGCCTGAGAAAACGTCGTCCCTGTTTGCATAGACCTCGTAGTGGAGTTCCAGGTCAGAGCACCGGGCCTCGCTCGCCCACGTGTTGATGTCCACTCGACGCAGCGGTGCTGGCCGACCGTGACACTCGGCTTGAACCTCCTGCACGTTGCGAACAAAGTCACGAATCTGATAGAGGTTGTTCCACGCGGGAATTTGAAATTCGGTTCCCGGACCAACCTGCGGCACCTTCATGGTGACGCTGACCAGATGCGAGGCCGGCTTTCTCAAATCCAGCAGGTATCGGATCGGAGGGTTTTGTGCCAGTCCGATGGCAGTTCCGGATATCAACAGATCGAACGCGGCCAGGACGGCATATAGGGCCAGATCCCTTCGGACCCACCCCAACATAGTTTTGCACGAACGCTTCATTCGCCGGTTCTGGAGACTCTGCAACCCCATTGGACTGTTACGAGATTTATACTCTACGACGGTTCCTGCTTCGAAGGGAAGTCCACCAGTACAGACCGGCGCCGCAGCAGACGGTCAGCAGCCCCAGAAACGATTCTCTGGGACGAAGCTGGACGGTGGAAATCAACATGCCACAACTGGCCACCAGAAACACAGCAGGCACAAGGGGAAAGAAGCGGTCAACCGCAGGAAGCTTTCGCCAGTTGGGACGCTTTCGGAGTTTGAAGATTCCGGCCGTAGCCAGCGCCGCAAAAAGGACCAGCATGAATCCAATGTAATAGATGAGCGCCTCGAAGGTTCCTGTGAAGATCAAGGCAGCCGTGGCGGCTGTCTGGAACAGGATCGCAATCACCGGAGTCTGGAATCGCGGGTGAACTCGCGCCGCCGACGCAAAAAAGCAGCCGTCCTGCGCCATGGCGTAGTAGACGCGTGGGCCCACAATCACCATGGCGCTGATGCATGAAAGCAGCGCCGCTGCCATCATCCCGCTGAAAATCGCGCCGCCGCGTCCAACAAACAGCGCTCGCGCCGCTTCGGACCCGACCGGAAGGACTCCCTTCAACTTTTCGAGCGGCAGCGCATAGATGAAGGCAACATTGCATGCAATGTAAAGCACGATCACCAGCAGTGTTCCGCCAACCAGGGCCAAAGGCAGAGAACGTTCGGGAGACTTGATCTCTTCCGCTACATAGGT
The DNA here is from genome assembly GCA_963731705.1 of uncultured Acidobacteriota bacterium. Taxonomy (GTDB): domain Bacteria; phylum Acidobacteriota; class Terriglobia; order UBA7540; family UBA7540; genus SCRD01. The sequence goes on along the minus strand of CAVSWQ010000042.1, from coordinate 270,961 downwards.
TGCTGCATTCCAGCCGCTGTAGGCGAACATGACGAAGGTGAGTGAGACGGCAAACTGCAACGCAAGGTCGTGGGGAGAAGTCCGCACAACAGGCTGCGCAAAATGGTGCCAGTTTCCATGTCCGATGACGAAAGCCAGCACCAGAAAGGAGCACAGGACTCCGATCTTCAGCAAGGTCAACATATTTTGCAGGTTGGCTGCCAGGCTTAATCCCAAAATGTTGACCACGGCAAAAACGCCGATCACGCCGATGGCAAGCAACTGCCCGTTGCCCAGGTGAATCCACGAAATACCCGAATGCAAAACTCCGCCGGAAGAGGAGGGTGAAAGCGAAGGATAGAAGTAACTCAGGTACGCTGCAAAAGCGAGGCCACCCGCAGCAATCGGCGCGGAAAAACCCGCGAAAAAGGAGACCCATCCGCTTACGAATCCCCACAACGGCCCCCAGGCTTCCCGCAGATAGACGTATTCACCGCCCGAACGGGGGAGATTGATGCCCAGTTCGGCGTAAACCAGACACCCGGCCAGGGCGACAATCCCGCCCACAACCCATATCGCAAGAACCAGTGAACTGCGACCCAGATCCGCCGCCAGAAATCCCGTGGTCGTGAAGATGCCGGTGCCAATCATATTCGCCACCACAAGGGCCATGGCGCTGAAAGTGGTCAACTCCCGTTTGAGCGATGGCGGCATCAGATGGTTAACCCCGGCGAAGGGTCCTTTCATGGGTGGCGTCGAGCAGATTGCCGGAGGTATCTCCTGGCACGTTCTTACAGCTTACTGGCGCGTAAAAACCACGAAATACTGATACTTCAAAAAGTCGTACTTGTGAATCAAATGAAACCCCGCAGCTTCAGCCTCACGGATCATTTCCGGCTCAGGTATTTTCATTTCAACCGGTGGGCCAACCGGAAGGGACCGTTTATGAAAGTCAATATTAACAAGGCGACCGCCTGGCTTCAGAGCGCGCATCAGCAGCGGAAAGTAAGTGGCGCGGTCGGAAATATGATGGAGGGTGTCACAGATGAAGATCATATCTACCGACGCCGCAGGCAATTTGGGATCATGCGGCGATGCCAGCACGGGCTGAATGTTTGTCAGGTGTTGGGCACTGGCCTGCTTTTCAAGATAGTCAAGCATCTCGCGGGAGATATCCACTCCGTAAACCTTCCCCGTGGGTCCAACCGCTTGCGCAAACCGCAGTGTGAAATAGCCCGGCCCGGCCCCCACGTCCGCTACCCGCTCGCCTGGCTTCAGACCGAGGGTTGCAATTACTTTTTCAGGTTGCTGCCAGGGGTCCCGGCTGGGGTCTTCCAGGACCTGGATGTATCTGCTGGTGCTCTGCGGGGGGTGCTGCTCCTGGTCTCGCGTCTGAGCTGAGGCGAGAACACCAACCATAAGGGAAACTGCAACCAACCACACTGACTTTCCGAATCGACCCATAGAACCTCCCGTGCGAATCGCGCTACGCCATTGAGAGCTCAACTGCATGTTTAGTTTCAGTTACGCCCATTATACTCTGCCCGGCCCGCTTTAAGTCCGTTTGTCTTGCACTTGTTTGTTCTCGTCGTCGGGTTGCACATAACAGCGTGACCGTTATCACTGCGCAGGCACAAATTTCGTCAGAATACTGGAATCAGCAAAGGCTATGATCGAAAGGTAAGCACGGGGAACATTCACAATAGCCGGGAACTCATCAAACTACGGGGAGGCGAGGTGCAGGCAAAGCAACTCCGTAAATTGTCAATCTGGCTGGCGCTGGGCTGCGTCCTGATGCTCCCGGCCTCAACCCCTGACTGCCAGGGGCCGCCCCCAGCCCGGATTCCCACCACTCCTGTCACCCAGGATACAGACGCACAGTTCAAAGCCCGGGAGTTGATGGTGCAACAACAGATTGCGGCACGGGGCGTGCGTGACCAGCGCGTGCTCGAAGCCATACGCAAAGTTCCGCGCCACCTGTTTGTGCCGCCGGGAATGCAGCCTTACGCATACCGCGACAGCCCACTCCCCATTGGGCACGAGCAGACGATTTCGCAACCCTACATTGTGGCCTTCATGACGGAGGCGCTCAGGCTCGTACCGGATGACCGTGTGCTGGAAGTCGGCACGGGATCGGGCTATCAGGCTGCCGTGCTCTCCGTGATGGTGCGGGAGGTCTATTCCATTGAAATCATTGAGCCGCTGGCCACTGAGGCGGCCCAGCGCTTGCGACGGCTTGGCTATGCTAATGTCACCGTTCGCGCGGGCGACGGCTACAGCGGTTGGCCTGATAGAGCCCCTTTTGACGCCATCATGGTAACCGCTGCGCCGGACCACGTTCCCGAGCCGCTTCTTCGCCAGCTAGCGCCAGGCGGACGGATGATACTGCCTGTCGGCCAGCAATTTCAAACGCTCATGCGGATATGGCATACGGCCAAAGGATTTAAACGCGAAAAGCTTCTTCCAGTTCGATTCGTTCCGATGACGGGCGAGGCGGAGAAGCAGCAGGCCTACTGAGGGTTGCAACACACCCGGATGTTTGCCTACCATGGCGGATAATAAACTCCATCCGCAATCAATTCTGCCGGACCGGAAAGAAGCACTTCCTTGCCCTCGGCCCATGCGACTTCAAGCGTCCCCGCCAAGGTCCGGACCTTGACCGCCCGTCCCGTAAAGCCGTTCAAGATGCAGGCCACAACCGCCCCACAGGAACCGGTTCCGGAAGACATGGTCTTCCCCACCCCTCGTTCCCAGTAGCGGACTTCAATCTCCCTTTTTGAAACGATCCGGACGAATTCCACGTTGGTTCTGTTCGGGAACAACGGGCTGCGCTCGATCTCGCGGCCAACATCCTCCCACTGGATGCGCGAAAAATTCTCCACAAAAATCGAGCAGTGCGGATTGCCCATCGAAGTCACCGTTGCCGCCAGAACCCCGTGAGCCGTACCCAACGGAAAACCTACAACCGGGGAAGGATGTCTCCCGACAACAAAGGGGATCTTTTCCGGCTCAAGAATGGGGCTGCCCATATTGACCCGGAAGCTCCATTTTCCCTGCTTCGTCTGCGCTTTCGCTGACAACGATTCCAGGATCTTGACGCCGGATGCTGTTTCAACCCGCAAGGTGCGCCTCCGGGCGTTCTTCCGCATTATGAAAGCTCCGGCACAGCGGATGCCATTGCCGGACATCTCGGCTTCGCCCCCATCCGCGTTAAAAAAGCGAACTCGTGCGTGGTTCCTCATGCTGCGCGGTTTCAGAACCAGAAGAAGTCCATCCGCACCGACCCCGGTATGCCGCTCGCAGATCGACTTCGCAAGCGGACCGATATCTCCGGTGATCGCGCGGTTGCTGGTGACAAGAAAGTCGTTGCCCAGCCCGTGGAATTTTGTGTAGATGACTCTTGAAGTTTTGGACATTGTTTACGTTCCGCCTGTCGATTGAGATCGTGTTGTGTGAACCGCATCGAGTTCAGGCACGGCTTATTCTCCCTTTCGCCGGTAAATCGTGATGCTCTGCTGCTGGGGGAAATTCCTGTGATACACCGGCACAAAATCGTTAAACGCGCCCGGATAGGCCCGCATCAGAATGTCGACCGGGTCACCCTCGCCGCTGACAATCCATTCCACCAGTTTTTGCGCGCCATTGGGAAGTTTCCGCCAGCAACTCCGATTAGACCCGCTCAGGATATTCCTGAAGTGAATATCGAGAGTTGGAGCCACACACGGCCACTCACCGGACTGCATCAAAATTCTCTGGCCGTCGTAATGGCTCCTGAAGAATGCGATGAGCGCCTGGTCTGGTTGAGTATTGCAGGGCGTGTTGAGAATACCCTCCCTTACTACGGGCAGTTTGCGTGCTCCCCCGGCCAGCATCCAGACGTTCTGCACTCCCAGGACGGCCAGACATGCCACCAGCATTCCCTTCCGAAAACCCCGAGACAGGGTTGGCGAAATCACAAAGGATGCCAGAAGCGCGATTCCCGGCAGCATTTCAATTCCGTAACGGAGATTGTAATACGAATGCGGAAAGTAAGTGGGAACGTAAAGCGCTACGGCAGCACCGGCCATCGCCTGAATATAAAATGGCAACAACACGAGCAGGAGAAGGGTAGCAGCACGCCTTGTGCGAAAGCGCCGTTCAAGCATCCACATCATCAGGCCGAGAGCGGCGAGCACAAGCAGCCAGGGGCCCAGAATAAGCTTTAGGTCTTCAACGTAATAGCGCGCCGAAAGCAGGATGCTGCCATCCGTTGGATAGCGAAAAGCCGTGGTTGCCACCTGGTGGGCGTAGATGGCCTGCGCCGAATTGGGCCCGTTGTAGAATTCGAGCGGATTACCGGCCCTAATGGCGTCGTGCAGCATCCATAGGGCCGGACCCAGCCCCGCGATCACAGAAAAAAGCGCGGCACGGCTAAGGCGCACCCTCCACAACCCTTTTCGCGCCAGCAGGACAAACAGTGCAGCGAAGGGCAGGAAGTACCACCCCGAATAGCGAGTCAAGGTGCCGAAGAATGCCGCAAACGCCGCTGCAACCACCCAGCCCGCCCCGCCGATCACCTGGTAACGGAACAAAGCATAGACGGCAACCACGACCCACATGATAGCGAGTGGTTCCGTCATAGGAGTGCTGGCCAGGTAAAACATGCTGGGGCACAACAGAAACGCAGTCAACGTGACCAAAGCCGCCGATAGGCTCCCGTTCATTTCCAGCGCCAGCCGGAACAGAAACCACGCACTCACCGCAAAGGCCGCCGTTGCAATCAGGCTGCCGGCCAGACCCGTCCGCCACAGATGGTCACTGGTGGCCAGCGGCGCAACCAGCAAATGGAACAGGGGTAACCACACGTTGCCAATCTCCGGATAGCCCGGCGTCATGGAATCAAACAGCCGCCGCGCGCCGGCCATGTGTGCAAAGGTGTCCCCGTAAAGTTGGGTCAATCCACGGGTGTAGAAGAATTGGAGGCTGCCAAGGGCCACCACGAGAATGGCAGCCCAGACGGCAATGGTTATTCCGGCAGGGAGGACTGGATTCGGCTGAAACGGTGTGGAATCGGCGTCAGGCCGGTCAGACATCAAATCGAGTCAGTTGCGCAAATTCGCGCACGCGTCCTTCAATTTCCTGAGGCGTCAGCCTCAGGAGTCGTTTGAGGCCAAATTCTTCAACCGCAAAACTTGCCATGACAGAACCATACACCACGGCGCGGCGCAGATTGTCTTCAGAAAGGTCACCCGTGCGCGCAATATGCCCCATGAATCCGCCGGCAAATGTGTCGCCTGCACCGGTGGGATCCTTGAATTCCTCAAGCATGTAGGCAGGCGCTGAAAATACGGAACCGTTATTGAACAGCGTCACTCCGTGCTCACCGCGCTTGATCACAAGGATTTTGGGTCCCATTGACTGGATTTCTTTAGCCGCCTTCAGAAGGTTCTGTCGGCCCGAAAGCATGCGGGCTTCACCTTCATTAATCACCAGCGCATCCACCTCGCTCAGTGTTTCCTTCAGTTCGTTGGGGGTACCTTCGATCCAGTAGTTCATGGAATCCAACGCCACCAGTTGCGCTTTGGAAAGCTGGCGGCGAACGTGAAGTTGCAATGTCGGGTGGATGTTGCCGAGAAAAACAAATTCAGTTGAAACATCAGCCGTTGGAACTTTGGGACTGAAATCCTGAAACACGTTCAGTTGAACGTCGAGGGTTTTGGCGTCATTCATGTCGCCCACATACTCACCCTTCCAGCGAAAGGTCTTGCCCGGAGCGCGTTCCAGACCCGTGGTTTCGATTGAACGGAGCCGGAAGACCTCAAGGTGTTCATCACCGAAGTCATCGCCGACCACAGCAACTAACTTAACGGGCCCAAACCAGCTTGCTGCAACTGAAAAGAAACTTGCCGAACCACCGAGAATGCCCTCCACTTCCCCGTGAGGCGTCCGGATTGAATCAAATGCTACAGAACCAACAACCAAAAGAGACATAAAGCGTTGTCTTTCCCCCTGACTTGCGAATGTGGTATATCCACTTCAGTTTACTTGAGATATTTCCCAACGAGCAAGCCCAGCCGCTTCTTTGCCTGGGGAGATATCTTTCGACGGTCCGTGATGATCGCGTGCGCAAGGGCCGACCCGCACTTACAGGTGCGCTTTTTGGGCAGGCGACGGACACCAGCCCGCAGGATCTTTTGGGCATTCTCCACGTTGCGATTGAGAAAATCGATGATCTGATTGACGGTGACGGCCTCGTGATCGGGATGCCAGCAATCGTAATCGGTAACCATCGCCAGCGTGGCATAGCAGATCTCGGCTTCACGGGCAAGCTTGGCTTCCTGAAGGTTTGTCATGCCGATGATGTCCATGCCCCAGCCGCGGTAGGCGTTCGATTCCGCCTTGGTGGAAAACGCAGGGCCTTCCATGCAGACGTACGTTCCACCCCGGTGGACGTTAACCTTTGCGTCCGTGCAGGCCGCCTCCAGGGCGTCCACAACCGCCGGACACATGGGGTCGGAAAAACCAACGTGGGCAACAATGCCGCCGCCGAAAAAGGTTGAGGTGCGCCCCCTCGTGCGGTCAAAGAATTGCAGCGGGAGCGCCATGTCCAACGGGCGATAGTCTTCCCGCAACGAGCCGACGGCGCTGACGGAGAGGATGCGTTCCACCCCCAGTTTCTTCATCGCATAAATGTTGGCTCGGAAGTTGATTTCCGATGGGGTCAGCAGGTGTCCCCGTCCATGGCGGGCGAGAAATGCAACGCGCCGACCCTCGAGAGTTCCGACGCGGAAAGCATCCGAGGGCTTGCCGAACGGCGTCGCCACCCGCGCCCATTTTGCCCCGCTCAGGCCCTCCATCTGATAAAGTCCGCTGCCGCCAATAATCCCGATCTCTGCTTGAGCCACTATTCATCCTCCACTTTTCGCACTTGGTATCAGGTCGCCGTAACCGGCTGGAATGCCAGCTTGCCTTCCGACTCCTCCAGCACTCCCCAGGGAACTTCCGCATCATGCGGAAAAACAATAAGATCGTGATTCTCCGCCAGTTGAGGTAGCAGCCGCTTTTTTGAAGCCAGCGTATCCATCGGATAAAGATCAAACGCCATGATCCACGGAAACGGAAGGTGCGCTCGCGTTGGGACAAGGTCTGAAATAAAGCACGCGCGCCGGCCTTCCGATTCAATCCAAACGCACTGCATGTCGCGGACGTGTCCGGCCGCAAGCTCCACCCGGATTCCGGGCACGATTTCGCGTGCACCTTCAACAAACACTGTCTGCGGCTCCGCCGGTGCAAACCATTCTTCCAGATAACTCGCCCGGTCCCGTTCACTGGGGTGCAGGGCGTGTTCCCATTCCGCCCGTTGCATGAAATAGCGCGCCTTCGGAAACGTCGGAACAATCTGCGATCCCTCACGCCGGGTGTTCCAGCCGCAATGGTCAAAGTGAAGATGGGTGTTGATCACGATATCGATATCGTCCAGGCCTAGACCGTGGCTCGAGAGCTCGTCCGGAAGGCGCGAGGAATGATCGATGCTGTAAATCTCGGCGTGCCTGGCGTCGAACTTTTCTCCAATGCCTGTTTCAATCAGAACGTTGTATTTGCCGGTCCGGACCAATAGGCACGTCAGCCCCAGGCGCACACGGTTGCGCTCGTCAGCGGGCAGCCTTTTTTCCCACAAAGGCTTGGGCACCACACCAAACATTTGGCCGCCATCCAGGCCGAAGGTTCCGTCCGACAAGGCGTGAATCTCAAACGCTCCCAGCTTCATTTGCTTTCCTGCTCCTGATGTGGGGATGCCTGCCTGGAGTCGCACTCCTCCAGCAGCTCAACCAGAACGCTGGCCGTGCTTGACGGGTGCAGAAAGGCAACCGATTCTCCTCCCGCACCCACGCGCGGAGTGCTGTCGATCAGATTGACGCCACGCTGCCCAAGGTCACCCAGCGTCTTCTGTAAATTGTCAACCGTCAACGCCAGGTGATGGATCCCCGGCCCACGCTTGCCGATAAAGCGCGCGATCGGCGAATCGGCCGAACTGGCCTCCAACAGCTCAATGCGGCTTTCCCCCACCTGAAAGACTGCGACACGCACTTTCTGATCTTCAACTTCTTCCGTCTTATCAGGCGGGCGGCCCAGCAACAATTCAAACACCGGCACTGCTTTCTCGAGGGACTCCACGGCAATACCCAGATGGTGAATTCGCATTCTCTAACCCTGTGCCTGACGCTTCCCGGTGTTTCGCGCGGGAATTTCAATCGCGCTTCAATCCGCGACTCTCTGATCGGGCCGGTCAGGTGCGTCCGGAGCCCACACCCGACACTTCCATCATTTCTTCCACGATCGAATGCGGGTCACGCCGGCGCGCCAGAATATCCTCAACGTAGTCACCGATCCGCTTCGGGTCCATCTGCTCCTGAGCAACTCTTTCAAACAGGCTCTGCCGCAGCAGCTCCAGAAGTTGCAAGCGGGTGTTCTCACGCCGGCGATTCAGTCCGGCAGAACTCTGTTCAGTCGCGGCTCGAAACTTTTCCAACTCTTCACACAGTTCTGATATTCCTTCCCCCGTCGTCGCTGTCGTTTTAAGAACAGGAGGCCGCCATTCATTCCGCCCCTCACCCACGGAAAGCAGGACGTCCAACTGTCGCTCCAGGCGTTCGGCTCCGGGCTGGTCAGCCTTGTTAATCACGAAAACGTCCGCGATTTCCATCACGCCGGCCTTGAAGGCCTGGACATCATCGCCCATGCCCGGCACCAGAAGAACCACCGTGGCATCGGCCAGCCGAACGATTTCCACTTCGTCCTGGCCCACGCCCACCGTTTCCACAAACACGACGTCGCACCCCGCCGCATCCAGGATGAGCGCCACGTCGCGCGCTGCGGGCGCAAGGCCGCCCAACTGCCCCCGAGTGGCCATGCTGCGAATATAGGTCCCTTCATCCGTTGACAGCGCCTGCATTCGAATACGGTCACCCAGTATCGCTCCGCCGGAAAATGGACTGGTGGGATCAACCGCGATGATCCCTACTCGCTTTCCCAGGCGGCGGTATTCCGTGGCCACCTTTTCGAGCAGCGTACTCTTCCCTGCCCCCGGCGCCCCGGTGATGCCAATCGTGTACGCCTTACCGGCTTTGTGGAAAAGCGCCCTGAGCAGAGCGCCACTCGAAGGGTCTCTGCTTTCAACGGAAGAAATGGCCTTAGCCATGGCACGACGATCGCCTGCACAGACCTTCTCGACCCACTGTTCAACAGAATCGCCCATCAAGTCATCACAGATCGCCCTCGAAAGCGGAACCGCCACCTCTACCTGCCCAGCGATTCACGGGCGATCACCAGTCGCTGAATTTCGCTGGTACCCTCCCCGATGGTACACAGCTTGACGTCCCGGTAAAACTTTTCCACGGGGTAGTCCTTGATGAAACCGTAACCACCGTGAATCTGGACCGCTTCGCCTGCAACCCGAACCGCAACCTCGCTGGCAAACAATTTAGCGATGGAACTCTCGCGCGTCACCCTTTTCCCCTGTGTCGCCAAGGCAGCGGCACGCCACGTCAGCAGTCTGGCAGCGTCAATTTCGGTCGCCATATCCGCCAGCTTGAACCGGATGGCCTGAAAGCTGGCAATGGGCCGTCCAAATTGCTCACGTTCACGCGAATGCTTGAGCGACGCTTCAAACGCCCCCTGCGCCATGCCAACCGAAAGCGCGGCAATGGAAATCCGCCCCCCGTCCAGAACTCTCAGGCTGTCAATGAATCCCTGGCCTTCTTCGCCCAGACAATTCTCTCTGGGAATCCGACAATCTTCGAAGACAATCTCTCCGGTGTTGCTTGCCCGCATGCCAAGCTTGTCTTCCGTTTTGCCGGGCCGAAAACCCGGAGTTCCCTTTTCAACGATAAACGCCGAGATGCCGTGCTTGCCCTTCGTTTTGTCAGTAACAGCCATGGCCACGCAGATATCGGCGTAATGGCTGTTAGTCGTAAATGTTTTCGAACCGTTTAGTACCCAGGTATTACCTTCAAACCGGGCGGTTGTTCGCGTCCCGCCAGCATCGGATCCGGCCCCGGGCTCGGTCAGGCTCCAGCATCCCAGCTTTTCACCCTGTGCCAGAGGGCCCAGAAATTTCTTTTTCTGCTGCTCGCTCCCGGCCAGCACGATGTGATTGGTGCAAAGTGAATTGTGGGCAGCTACCAACAGGGCTACGGAGCCATCAACTCTTGCAAGCTCCTCAATTGCAATAACATAGGGAATGTATCCCAATCCCGACCCGCCGTATTCAGCAGGCACCGTTACGCCCATCAATCCCAGTTCGGCAAGCGTTGGCAACAACTCAACTGGAAAATGCTCAGACGCGTCCCACTCGCGAACGTGTGGACGAATTTCCCGTTCTGCAAACGCCCGCACAGTGTCCCGAATCCCGCGTTCCTCGTCGGTCAGTTCGAAATCCAGCGCTCACCTCCATCGACATCCTTCTGAACATCCGCATCACGCATATTCTAACATGCTTAAGTCTGCGAGGTGCTGCAGCTCTCGGGCCCAATTCCCTTCCGGCGCGAGAGCCGCAGGCATGATTTTCCGTGCTACCATTGACTCAAAGGCCATGCATACGCGCTCCCAGTTCGCCCTTTTCCTTGCGCTCGCCCTGGCTGGCAATGCCTATGGCTTGCCCAAATGGTTCCATGGAAAGAAGCACGGAAACCAGGATACGTCGGCAACTGTTTCCGTCGTTTCAGGAATCGACAGGTGCAAAGTGGATGTTGATGGCAAAGAGGCGGGCATCACCGGCAGCGATGGAGTCCTGATGGTGAAGGGCGTGGAACCGGGAGACCATTATGTCCACGTGCAATGCCCGGATCAACGGGAAACGTCCTACTTTATTTCCCCGGCCCCAGAACATCAAATGGAGGTGGACGCACGGGGGGCCGCTACCAATTCGCAGGTGACAGATTCCTCGCCCATCAACCCAGCCGCTTCAGAAATGCAATTGCGGCATATGGTGTCTGAAGCTGATCAACTGCGCTCAGGCGGAAAATTCAAAGAGGCGGTCGAACTCCTTCGCAAAGCCACAATGCTTGACCCGAGGAACGGCGATTTGCACCGCGAACTAGGAATTACCTTTCTGATGTTCCACGATTGGGAAGGCGCGCGTATCGAAATGCTGGAGGCCGTTCGCCGTGAACCTGAAAATGTCGACGCGCACAGCGGGCTGGCGTATGCCCTCGAGAAACTTGGGGATCTGGACGGGGCACTCAAGCAGTACCAGATTTGCACGCAGATGGATCCCCACGACACCTCATACCGGGACCACTACGTCCAGGTCCTGGGCCAGCTTTATTCCCAGAAAGCGCAAAAGAAGCACTGACACATCTCAGGGTTTCCTGACCCCGAAGAAAGTGAGGGCCCGACTCAACCAGGGCGTGTTCTGTTTACGCCCTTGCCGAACCTTTCGCGACGGCGAGAACCTCCCGCAACACACTGAGCGCGCGCTCACAACCGGCGCGGTCAACGTCAAAATGCGTCACTAAGCGGATGGTTGTAGGGCCTGTGCCGTTCGCCAGCACGCCCTGGGCGGCAAGGCGCTTTGAAACCTCCTGAGCAGTGAGGCCGCTGTCTGACACGTCAAAGAACAGAATGTTTGTCTTAACCTTGGCCGGATCGATTTTCACTCCGGGGATTTCCGCCAGCCCTTCTGCCAGGAACCTGGCATTTTCATGATCAACATGTAAACGCTTCGGGCTTTCTTCCAGTGCCACAAGGCCTGCGGCTGCCAGGACTCCCGCCTGTCGCATCCCCCCACCCAGCATCTTGCGGACCAGCCGCGCCTCTTCGATGAAAGCCTTGCTGCCCACAAGCATCGAGCCCACCGGCGCTCCCAACCCTTTCGAGAGGCAAAACATGACGGAATCGAATTTGCGCGTCAGATCAATCTACCGAACGTCCGGTCGCTACGCTGGCGTTAAAGATCCTTGCCCCGTCCAGGTGAATTGAAAGCCCGAGCTGATGTGCACGGTCACAGATTTCGTCGGAGACAGCCAGGGGATAAACAGACCCGCCTGCAATGTTCGACGTGTTCTCAAGTTCGATCAAACCCGTGACGGAGTGATGGTCACTGCGGCCGCGGATGAGAGGCTCGATCTGCTCCCAGCTCATGATGCCGTCCTCGGCAAAAAGCGTTCTAAGAACAACGCCCGAAAAGGCGCCCGCCATGCCCATCTCGTAGTTGTAGATGTGCGAGCGCGCCTCACAGATGACTTCCTGACCGGGCCGTGTGTGCACTTTGAGAGCAGCCTGGTTCCCCATCGTGCCTGATGGAACAAGAAGCGCAGCTTCGCGGCCGAATATTTCCGCCGCGCGCTCCTGAAGACGATTCACCGTCGGGTCTTCGCGATAAACGTCGTCGCCCACTTCGGCCTCTGCCATGGCACGACGCATCTCCGGTGTCGGGCGGGTCACCGTATCACTGCGCAGGTCGATGATTGAATAAGCCATATAAAAATCTCCACTCCCGTTCTTATCGGGGTCTAGACACCGATAAATTCCTGGAATACTTCGTTTGAAATCAAAAGCGCTTTTTCCGCCAGGCGCACACGGCCATTCTGCCACTCAAGCCAGCCATCCCGTTGCAAAGATTCGATCTTTAACGCCCACTGTTCAACCCGCTCCGGGCCCCAGCGGCGGCCGGCTTCCGCAAGCTTTATCCCTTGCATCTGGCGCAGACCGAGGAAGAAGAACTCTTCCAGCTGCGCGTCAGGAGTGAGGCGGCGCTGGTCGAAGATGGGCGATTCGCCATGCTCCAGGCGGCTTTGGTATTCCTCAACCGACACAGCATTCTCCCACCGAAACTGCCCGTCGGAAGAGTGGGCGCCGGCGCCCAGGCCCACGTATGGCTCCAACTGCCAGTACTTGCGGTTATGGACCGACTCCCGGCCCGGAAGCGCGAAATTCGAAATCTCATACTGGATGTAACCCGCTTCTCGCAGCAGCTCGCGCGCACGGTCGTACGCATCCGCCATGAAATCGTCGTCCGGTATCGCATCAGCATGATATCGAACTGCCGTGCCGCAGGGCCTCGCTGCCCAGTCGGCTTTTTTCGTCGATTTCGAAGAGATAGACCGAAATATGCTCGGGCCGCAGTGCGATCACCGACTGCAAGGAGGCGCCCCACGATGCCTCCGTCTGGTGTGGCAGTCCGGCGATCAAATCCAGGCTGATGTTCGTAAAGCCCATCCGGCGGGCCGTTCGAACCGTTACCCGTGTGTCCTCAGCCGAGTGCAACCTTCCCACGGAGCGAAGCTCTGCATCATCAAAAGATTGGGCGCCAAAACTGAGGCGATTGATACCAAGCGCCAGCGCATGCTTTAGAAAGTTTTCGTCGGCTGATCCGGGCGTGACCTCCATCGTAAATTCGACGTCCGAAGCAAACCGGAACCGACGGTGAAGGTCCGCACCAATCCTTTCGATGCGATCGCTCCCCAGCAGCGATGGCGTTCCGCCGCCGACATAAACCGTGTCGACCGGAATCTCAAACGGGTTCGCGGCCAACGCAGCTGACTTGTAATACTCGGGGAGACGATCAATTTCTTCGGCGAGGGCCCGGCAATAGCGGTCGTAAACGTCGACACGCGCGACGCGTGAACTGAAATTACAGAAGCTGCACTTCGAGGCACAGAAAGGAACCTGGATGTACACTCCCAGTGTTTCCATGGCTAATCCGTGACGAGTTTCACGTGAAGGTCACGGCGGCGCGGCCCATCAAACTCGCAGAAGTAAACACCCTGCCAGCGCCCCAGCAGCAGCCGGCGGTTTTCAATCAGCAGCGTCCTGGTGGCGCCCATGAGCGTTGCTTTCAGATGCGAGTCGCAGTTGCCGTCGTTGTGATGATAATCAGCGTTGGGAGGAGCAAGGTTTTTCAGGAAATCCGCAATATCCTGGCGCAAGCCGGGGTCGTAATTTTCGTTAATCAGGATGGCCGCGCTGGTATGCGGGACGAAAACATGGCATTGTCCGCTTTCAATTCCGGACTTCTCAATCAACTGTTCAATCTGCCTGGTGACGTCCTTAAACTCCACGCGGGAATTCGTTTCAATATGAAGCGTGTGGCGCTGATTTTTCGGTTTGTCCGGGGTGGTGGATTTTGCTGCCTGTTCAGACATCATCTTCTCCTCTGTGAACTCTCTCCAAATCTCAGGAGTCGAGAAGACTCTCAACCCAGTATAGCAAAGGGATTTTAAGCCTTCCCGGCTTGATGGGGTCACAAACTTCCCGTTGCAAAAAGGCCTCTTAAACCTCAGAAGCTCATGACGTAATGACCTGAAGAATCGGCTGGAATCTGCTCAAGCAGTTTCTCCAGCAAACCGTAACCCGCACGGCCCAGGAAGTATGCGCCGCCCACCAGGCGCTCCTGCAAATCCTTTTCGGGCATGATGGCGCCAAGAAGGGCCTGTTCGTGGCGACCCAGAATCTCTGAGCGATTCAGTGCAGATCGGGTCAACTTGCCTTTCAGCCTCTCAACCTGATACTGGATCTTTTCTTCCGTGTGGTTCAGGGTATCCACCAGAGTCGGGTCCAGAACCTCGATGTCTTTTCTCAGCCGCGCCAGCAGCGCCGCCAGGTCACGTTCCGTCTGGTCAAATCGCTCGGACCATCCCTCCGCAAAAGCGGTGGAAGCAATGCGCTGGGTGAGATGCTCTTTGCCCTGCCAGATGTCATCCACTCCGACCTGGTATTTCTCCATCCAGCGCTCAATGCGACGGTCGACCAGCGTGAAACCGCTTCGAGGAAGCACGGCGGGCATGGGCCTGCCCAGAACCGAATAGAGCACCTGCGACTGGCCAAGATAGGCGAGTTCGGAGGGTCCGGCAACGTAAACAATGGTGGGCAACAAGGTGTCCTGCACAACGGGCCGCAGCAGTACATTGGCAGAGAAATTCAGCGGCTGTGCGCTGATCTCAGACTCCAGTTCTTCAAGCGAGGCGCTATGGTCCACGCCAACGGTAAATCTTTCGCTGTCGGCGCCGGAACTGTGTACCGGCAGCCGGTTCCCCTCCCGCTCAGCAAAAAGCATTGTCGAATCTTCCCCGATGTGAACCTGTGCATGGTAACCCGCCTTGATGAGCTCACCCGAGCGCTCCTGAAGCCGTGAGCGCAAGTCCGCAGCCTGCGACAACACTTTTTGATAGATGGGAGCGGAAAGACGGTGGACCGCCTCATCCAGCGGGTCAAGAAGCACAACTCCCCAGCGCCCGAACAGGCGAGTCAGGAAGCGCGCAAAGGATTGCGACCAGGTGGAGCCAGGCTGATACGCCGCGCGAAGGTCTTCCATCAAAAGCGCGCGCTCATCGCCGGGTGGGAGTTGCGATTCCAGGCCATTGATCTGTTCGGAAATCGCCTCCGTCAGTTTCACCCGGCCGACGGGTGATTGGGGAGCGGACCGCTCGCCCGGGTCGTGCAGGTGGACCAACTCGTAGTGCTCATTCAGCGCATAGGTCTGAGCCACTTCTTCCAGGTCGTGATCTTCGCTGGCCAGCCAGAACACGGGCACGGTTTTCAGACCGCGTTCGCTGAGCGACTGTGACATTCGTACTGCCGTCAAAGCCTTGTACAGAGTAAACGCCGGACCGGAAAAAAGCCCCACCTGCTGGCCGGTAACCACCGCATAGGTGTCCGGATCGCCGAGGCTGCGGATATTCTCGATGGTTTGCTCGCCCGCCCCGAAATCCCTGTTCTGCCTCAACAAAATCTCAACCAGGGACTTGCGGTCGATTGAAGCACCCTTGAAGCTGCGGCTTCAGCCGATCATAAGTTTCGGGAAGAAAAGGAGAGCCGTTATAGAAGCGAGAAACGCTTTCGTACCGTTCCAGGTAGTCAACCAGGAGCTTGCTGGATTTCGGAACTTGAGAATGCTGCAGCACCATGCAATCCATAATCTTTCCATGCTACACTGCGGCGCAAAATGCAACAACACCCCGGCCGCACCCGCAGCCACTCTTTAATCGATGCTGCAAAGGGGGCTTACGATTCTAATTGGAGTTGAAGATTCAGGTGGAACGGAGCCGGTTCAGGCGAATTCCAACCTTCCTGAGAGCGGCAGCCACCTTCCGTTCTTCGGCGGGGCGCAGCGGCTGCAGAGGGCTGCGCGGTTTCCCACCCTTGTAACCGCACAAGTCCAGCGCACATTTAATCCCGGGAATTCCTGCGCGAACATTCACTTCCTGCACCAGGGGAACGATTCGCTGCTGCAGTTTGCGCGCCGTCTCAAGATCGCCCTGGAGGTAAAGCCTGTAAATCTCAAGGCAAAGGTCGGGAATGTAGTTTGCGGGACCCAGCACTGCACCAGCGGCCCCTGCCTGGAAGGCCTCCAGCATAATCAAAGCTGAACCTGCCAGAACGTGAAAACCCGCCCTGGATCTTTTCAACACGTCGCGCAAAAATTCCATGTTGCCGGAACTTTCTTTGAGGCCCGCGATGTTGCCGTGGCGCGACAGGCGGCCTATGGTCGCCGGGTCAATGTGGATACCGGTAAACTGTGGAATCGAATAGATGAGAACCGGCCGGCGCACCGCGTCGCCAACCGCGGAGAAGTGCGCGGTGAGGGCGGCAGAGTCCATGCGATTCTTGTAGTACCCAGGCGTCAGCACCAGCAAAAGGTCGGCGCCTCGCTTCACAGCTTCTTTGCTCAGATGGATTGTCTGGCGAGTGGTTTCAACGCCGGTCCCCACCAGCAGGAGTTGGGGTGCAGGAATCAAGGGCCTGGCCAGTTCCACCAGGCGCAACCTCTCGCGCTCGGCCAGGTAGGGCCCTTCGCCGGTCGAGCCGGCAATCAGAACGCCATTAAATCCCTGCTTCACGTAACGCCGCACGTTGAAACGAAAGGCGGTCTCGTCCAATTCGCCGCGGCGATTAAACGGGGTCACAACGGGAACAAAGACCCCTTTGAGATGAGCCAGAACTTGTTTGCTGGTCATAGGGTTCAGCCGCCTGGGTTCTGTGTTTTATTCGTGCCGGAACTCTGAGCCACCGCCTGGTCCCGGAGAAGAAGTTCCTGAAGGCAGGCGACTTCAATCCCGCGGTCGCGTTGGGCACGGATGCCGTTCACTGCGGCGGTTGCCGCAGACATCGTGGTAATGCAGGTCACACCGTGCTGAATAGCGGCCCGGCGGATAGCTTTCTCGTCAAATCGCGAGGTACGACCGAGAGGTGTATTGATAATCAGGTCCACGGAAGCGTTCTTGATATGGTCAACCACGTTCGGTCGGCCTTCTTCAACCTTGTAGACTCTATCCACCTTGATTTTCGCCGCACGAATCGCCGCCGCGGTGCCCCGGGTCGCGACCAACTTGAAGCCCAGATCGGCAAGTTCCCGTGCCAGTTTAACGGCGTGTGGCTTATCGTGGTCGTTGACGGAGATGAACACTTTCCCTTGCATCGGAATTTTCTGCCCGGCGGCCAGCTGGGCCTTGGCAAAAGCCAGCCCAAAGCGCTCTGCCACGCCCATCACCTCACCGGTCGATTTCATCTCCGGCCCCAGCACGGAATCGACACCTGGAAACTTCTGGAACGGGAAGACCGGAGACTTCACGTAGAAATAGCGAACGGGAAGTTCGGGGGCCAGCTTGAAGGAACTCAGCTTTTCTCCCACCATCAGTCGCGACGCAACCTTGGCCAGCGGCACACCGGTCGCCTTGCTGACGTAAGGCACCGTGCGCGAGGCGCGCGGGTTGACCTCCAACACGTACACTTTACCGTTCTGGATGGCGTACTGCGTATTCATCAGGCCCACCACGTTCAGTTCGCGAGCCAGCCTGGTGGTGTAGGTGATAAGAGTGCGGCGGGTTTCCTCCGGAATGTTCACCGAAGGAAGTACGCAGGAACTGTCGCCGGAATGGATCCCCGCTTCCTCAATGTGTTCCATGACGCCGGCAATCACCACGTCCGTGCCGTCAGACAACGCATCCACATCCACCTCGGTGGCATTTTCAAGAAATCGATCGATCAGGATGGGAAAGGCGCCCTCCAGTTCTTCGGCGCGCAGCACGTAGCTGGCCAGTTGCTTCTGATCGTAGGCAATCACCATGGCCCGCCCGCCCAGCACGTATGACGGCCGGACCAGCACCGGATATCCAATCCGCTTAGCCACCTCGAGCGCTTCTTTCACGCTCATAGCCGTTCCGTTTTCGGGCTGTGGAATGTCCAGGTCCCTCAGCAGTTTCCCAAAATGCTTGCGGTCTTCAGCAAGGTTGATGGACTCCGGCGAAGTGCCAATAATGGGGACCCCTGCCGCCTTCAGCTGGCGCGCAAGGTTCAGCGGCGTCTGCCCTCCGAACTGAACGATGACTCCGGCAGGCTTTTCTTCGTCAACAATCGACATGACGTCTTCAAATGTCAGCGGCTCAAAGTAGAGGCGGTCTGAAGTGTCGTAATCGGTGGAGACGGTCTCAGGATTGCAATTCACCATGATCGTCTCATAACCCTGTTCCTTCAGAGCGTAGGAGGCGTGGACGCAGCAGTAATCGAACTCGATTCCCTGGCCGATGCGGTTCGGACCACTGCCCAGAATCATGATCTTCTTGCAGTCGGTCGGATTCGCCTCATTCTCGTCCTCATAGGTGGAATAGAGATAGGGCGTAAAGGATTCAAATTCCGCCGAGCAGGTGTCGACGCGCTTGAAAACCGGCCGGACATTGTTCTCCAACCGCTTTTGGCGAATCGCCGGCCCACTCACCCCCCACAACTCGCCCAGGTGCAGGTCTGAAAAGCCCAGGCGCTTGGCCTCGCGCAGCACGCTTGCCGGCGCCGAGCTCATGTCAAAGCGCTTGAGCTCGTTCTGCATCACGACCATCTGGCGAACCTGGTCCAGGAACCAGGGATCGATCTGGGTAATCTCGTTCAGAGTTTCAACACTTTCGCCCATGTTAAAGGCATACAGCAGATCCCACAGGCGCTCCGGGTGCGGTGTTGAGACGCGGCGCAGCGCTTCTTCGCGGTCGGCCGGGGGCTTGGGAGGCTTGCGTCCGGTTTCGAGCGAACGCACACCCTTCATAAACGCTTCCTTGAAGGTTCGCCCGATGGCCATCACTTCTCCGACGGACTTCATCTGCGTCCCCAGCCGTGGATCGGATTCCGGAAATTTTTCCTGCGCCCACTTGGGGATTTTCACCACAACATAATCGAGCGTGGGCTCAAAGCAGGACGGCGTTTTCTTCGTGATGTCGTTGGGAATTTCGTCCAGCCGGTAGCCCATGGCCAGCCGCGCCGCGATCTTTGCGATGGGAAAACCCGTGGCCTTCGACGCCAGGGCCGAACTTCGGGACACGCGCGGGTTCATTTCAATCACCAGCATGCGTCCCGTTCCCGGCTCCACGGCAAACTGGATGTTGGAGCCGCCGGTCTCTACTCCCACCGTGCGGATCACCTTGAACGCGGCGTCGCGCATCAACTGGTATTCCTTGTCGGTCAGGGTTTGCGCCGGTGCAACGGTGATGGAGTCGCCGGTGTGGACTCCCATGGGGTCAAAGTTTTCAATGCTGCAGATCACCACGGCATTGTCCGCATGGTCGCGCATCACTTCCAGCTCAAACTCTTTCCAGCCCAGGACGGATTCCTCAACCAGCACCTCATGGACAGGGCTCAGATCAAGCCCATACCGGATGCGCTCCGTCAGCTCTTCGCGGTTATACGCGATGCCGGAACCTGTCCCGCCCAGCGTGAATGACGGGCGGAGAATGATGGGGAAGCCAATCTGTTCGGAGACCTTCAGTGCCGCCTCCACCGTGTTCACCAGAACGCTGCGCGGCACCTCGAGCCCGATCTTCTTCATCGCGTCCTTAAACCAGAGCCGGTCTTCGGCAATCTTGATAGCCTTGGGCGAGGCGCCCATCAGCTTGACGTTGTAACGGTCAAGAATACCCTTCTCGGCCAATTCGATGGCCAGGTTCAGGGCGGTCTGGCCGCCGACCGTCGGCAACACGGCATCGGGACGCTCGCGAGCGATGATGGCTTCCAGATATTCGGCCGTCAGGGGTTCCACGTAGGTGCGGTCGGCAAACTCCGGATCCGTCATAATGGTGGCGGGATTGGAGTTGACCAGCACTACCTCATAGCCGTCGGCCTTGAGGGCCTTGCAGGCCTGCGTCCCGGAATAGTCGAACTCGCACGCCTGGCCAATCACAATCGGCCCCGACCCGATAATCAGAACTTTGTGGATGTCTGTACGTTTAGGCATTGAGTCAATTCTGTCGTTTAAATTGCGAATGAATCCGCGTGTCCGTCAAAGCATGGCCCCGCTGTCCGTCCTTATCCCTTCGCCTGCTTGAACTCTTCCATCAATTTCACAAACTGGTCGAACAGGTACGCCGAGTCGTGCGGACCGGGCGAGGCCTCAGGGTGATACTGCACGCTGAAAAGCGGCAATGAGCGGTGCCGCAGCCCTTCCAGCGTATTGTCGTTCAGGTTGCGATGGGTCAGGACCACATCGCTCGACTTCAGCGAGTCAGGGTCCACGGCAAACCCATGGTTATGCGCCGTGATTTCCACCCGGTTGGTCTCAAGGTTCATCACCGGATGGTTCCCGCCGTGGTGTCCAAACTTCAGCTTGTAAGTCTTGCCGCCCAGCGCCAGTCCAGTGAGCTGATGACCCAGGCAGATGCCGAAGATGGGAGTTTTCCCGATCAGGTCGCGGATGTTGCGTACCGCATAATCAACAGGTTCGGGATCACCCGGCCCGTTGGAGAGGAACACCCCGTCCGGCTTCAGCGCCAGGACATCCGCAGCCGAAGTGGTGGCCGGAACGACTGTAACCTTGCAGTTCGTATCCACCAATCGCCGCAGGATGTGGTGCTTGATGCCAAAATCGTAAGCCACCACATGATATCGAAGCGCGCCTTCCGCCGGAACCTCCGCCTCGTAAATGTCTGTCGAAGGTTCGCTCCAGTCATACAACGCAGAAGTCGTCACCCGGCTGGCGAGGTCCAGCCCCACCATGCTGGGCGAGCCCTTCACCTTGCGCAACAGGCTCTGCTCGTCAAAATCTACGGTGGACAATACGGCGCGCATGCTGCCGTGCGTGCGCAAGTGCCGCACCAGCGCCCGCGTGTCAATATCGGAAATCACCGGCATGCCAAAATCTGCCAGAAACTCCGAAGTTGATTCCACTGAACGCCAGTTGCTGGCAAGTTCCGACAGTTCGCGAACCACCAGCCCTTCCGCAAAAGGAGAGGACGATTCCGAATCCAGCGGATTGGTGCCGTAGTTTCCGATGTGCGGATAGGTCAGGCAGACAATCTGCCCGGCGTAGGAAGGGTCTGTCAGGATTTCCTGATACCCGGATAGCGAGGTATTGAAGACCGCTTCACCAAAACGTTCGCCGGAGGCGCCATAGCCCCGCCCGCGAAAAACCTTTCCATCCTCTAAAGCAAGAATCGCCTGCATTCCTTCTCCGTCCGGAACATGCCGTGCGCCTCAAACGGCTCCTGGCGTCCGGATGATGAATTTCACATGTCGAAAAAACAATTCCGGGTGATGAATCCAGATTCGTGAAGACCTTTTCAACCCGCACGCACGGGCCGCCACCTAATGGATCGACCCCATATCGCTGAGGGGCCAATAGGCGAAAACAGCCTTCCCGTAAATATACTTCCGAGCAACCGTTCCCCACTCGCGGCTGTCGTTTGAAAAATCCCGGTGGTCACCCAGAACATAATACTGGTTGGGCGCCACATGGACCGGCGAATAGGTTTCAATGTCCAGGTAAGCGGGCAGCACATAAGGTTCACTCAGCCGCTTGCCATTCACATAAACCTGCCCGTCCTTGATGTTGACCCAATCACCGGGCAATCCGATCACCCGCTTGATAAAGGATTCCGCAGGATCCAGCGGGTAGCGGAACACGATAATATCGCCCCGTTGGATGGATTCAACATGGTAGGCGATCTTGTTAACAACAATGCGTTCGTGATTCTTCAGCAACGGCAGCATGCTGGTACCTTCAACCTGTACCGGCTGGTAAAAAAACAGGAAGACGGTGAAGACCAGCAACGACGAAAGAACCACATCCCGCAGCCAATAACGGCTTTTAAGAAATCCCCTACGCCGGCCGGGAGAAGCCACGGACACGCGCGGCACGCTGCTACCTGGTATAAGTGTTTCCTGCATCGCTTCGTAACCTGAAATTATATACCATAAAATTTCCGAGCGGGTTCCGTACATCACTCAATTCATAACCGCGTTGCCGGAGGCGGCGATGGTAGAATACCGCTTTCGGAAGATCCACTCGCATGCGCCACAGCTATGCCCTCATCATCCCCGCCCTGAATGAAGCCGAATCCGTTGGCGTACTCCTGGGCCGGATCCCTCGCGAACTGTTTTCCCAGATCATCGTGGTGGATAACGGGAGCCAGGACCGCACGGCTGAGGTGGCCGCGGCTGCCCTGGCGGAAGTTATCAGTGAGCCCAGGCGCGGCTACGGGCAGGCCTGTCTGAGCGGCCTTCGCCACGTCAAGCCCTCGGTCACGGCCATTGTCTTTATGGACGCCGACCTTTCCGACAACCCGGAAGACCTCGGCCATATGGTCCGGCGTTTTGACCAGGACCAGTGGGACCTGGTGCTGGGCTCGCGCGTGCTGGGCAACCCGGAACCGGGTTCTCTCACGGCGCTGCAGCGTTTTGGCAACTGGCTTTCGACGCATCTGATCGCGATGGTGTGGCACGTCCATTTCACGGACCTCGGGCCCATGCGGATTGTTCGCCGTGATGCCCTGGCGCGGTTGAACATGAGGGACCGTACGTTTGGCTGGACCGTGGAAATGCAGGCCCGGGCGGCGCAACTCGGCCTCAGGGTGTGCGAACTTCCGGTACGCTACAGCAGACGTCTGTACGGCCGGTCGAAAGTTTCCGGCACGGTCCTGGGCAGCATTCGCGCGGGCGCAAAAATCCTCTGGACCATTCTATTCTGCTGCCTTCTGCCGCTGCGGAGTTCATCACCCGAAGGCTGAGAAGGTTGGCATTTCGTTATTGAAAAGAGGCGGAACCTCACAGCTTTGGACCGGGCGGCAAACTTTTTTATTGATTTTATAAGTTCAATACGATACCAAGTCCTGCTGCATCTTCCCGTCTTGAACGGAACCAAGGGAACTGATTGATATGAAGAAACTGTCTACTCTCCGAGCACTTGCACTGACAACCCTGGCCTGCGTTGGGCTGGCGATCCCGGTTTATGGCCAGGGTTCCTCCACGAGCAACCCCTCAACAGTCGTTCAACAGTCCTCTCATGACGCGGCGGAACCTTACTGGACCCGGCACGGCCGGCTCACATTCGGTGTTCAGTTCGGATTTGGACTTGAGAACAACATCCCGAACAACATCTCACACATCAACTTTATTTTTGCCGCGCCACAGATCGGGATCATCGCCTGGGACTCTCCACATTCGCGGCTTCCGCTGAAACGCTTCGAGCTGATCAGCCAGCAGATGCTGGGCGGCTCCACGCATCCCGGAGGAAGCCTGATCGGAACGTCCCTGGTGATGCGTTTCGGATTCACGCCGATCGGCCGGGTGGTTCCCTACTTCGACGCTGGGTCCGGACCCGTTCACACTACGATTGACGAAAACGCGCCGGAAATTACCGGCCATACTCAGTTTCTCTCGCAGGGAGGCGTAGGGCTTCAATACTTCGTCAGGCCACAGCGGGCCCTGGTGTTTGAATACCATTACTTCCACATGTCGAATGCCGGGATCCAGCAGCCGAACCATGGGTTTAACGGAAGCATGGTCACCTTTGGCTTTCGCTGGTTGCGGCGGCCACACCCCAGGACGGCAGGAACCGTGCGGGACAGCAGGTTCCATCTGCCGCACCTCTGGTAACTCTAAAAGTTTATGTGGATGGAATCAGGAAGCGCGCACAGGCGTCAGAATAGCGTGATCTTGTTGCTATGCCCTGCCTCCAGGGGATGCCCGGCCGCAGATCTATCAGCGCATTCTTCAGGGATTAACTGTAGACGTCTTTGACTTTTTCAGAGGATGCGCGCTCCACAGGCTTGTTTTCCACTTCCACCGAAGGGGCCAGCGACTCCAGCGTCCGGCGCTGTTCCCGCGACAGGCTGTGGGGGATCACGACGTCAACCAGGACGTAAAGGTGACCCCGGCCCCGCCCGTTCAAAACAGGCATCCCGTGGCCGCGCAACCGAAACACGGCTCCAGGCTGCGTTCCTCCCGGGACCTTCATTTTCTGCATTCCGCGCAGCGTGGGCACCTTGATGTCAGTTCCCAATGCCGCCTGGGTAATGGAAAGAGGAATCTTGACGTAGAGATCCTCGCCGCGGCGCTCAAAATAGGCATGCGGCCGCACCAGCAAAACCACATAGAGGTCTCCCGGGGGCCCTCCGTGGCGTCCGGCCTCCCCTTCGCCCGAAATGCGCAACCGGGTGCCGGCATCCACGCCTGCCGGAATCTTGATCCCCAGAACTTTCTCGCGCCGCACGCGCCCCTCGCCCTGGCAGTCGGGGCAGGGACTTCGGTTCACCTGGCCCATGCCGCCGCACTGCGGGCAGGTCCTGGAAACGGTGAAGAAGCCTTGCGAATAGCGCACCTGGCCCCGCCCGGCGCAAGCAGGACATGGCGCCAGTTGCGAACCATTCTTTGACCCGGAACCGTGGCAACTCGTACAGGTCTCGGCTCGCGGGATCTTGATCTTGGTTTCGAGTCCGGAGGCGGCCTCCTCAAAGGCGATCTCCAACTCGTAACGCAGATCGGCCCCGCGCTCGGCGCGAACACGCCGGCCGCGACCCCGTCCAAAAAGGTCTTCCATGTCAAAGAAGCTGCCAAATAAGTCTTCGAACCCTGAGAAGATCGTGGACGAGAAATCGGGCGCTGCCCCTCCTGTACCGCCCACCGCTGCAAAGCCAAAGCGATCGTAGGCTGCGCGCTTTTCGGAATCGGCGAGCACGCTGTAGGCTTCCGTGATCTCCTTGAAGCGCTCTTCCGATGCTTCTTTGCTCTCAGGATTGCGGTCAGGGTGGTGCTGAAGCGCCAGTCGGCGGTAGGAGCTCTTGATCTCCTGGTCCGACGCTCCGTGGCTGACTTCCAGCACTTCGTAATAATCCCGCTTCTGGTTCACGCAACCATCCTCTTCCGATTTTACTCTTCTCTCCGGCACAGTCTCTTTCAGGGCTCCGTGCCGGTCATTTCACCGCCGCGGTCCGTCACTTGCCGGTGGCGTCCGCCGGGTCGCTGCCGGACGCGGACACGGAAACCTTCACAATGGCGGGACGCAGCAGGCGGTGTTTCAGCTTGTAACCCCGCTGAAGTTCTTCCACCACGGTATGATCATCAAACTTGTCCGTTTCAACCGTTTCAACGGCCTGGTGGACGTGCGGGTCAAACATCTTCCCTTCACTCTCAACCGGTGCAAGCCCTGCCCGCTTCAGCACCTCCAGCAGTTCCCGGTGGATCAATTCCATCCCCGTATAATACTTTTCAGGAATGTCGTCCTCGCGATATTTCAGGCCCCGCTCCAGCGCATCCAGCGTGGGAAGCAATGCCCGGATCAGCCCCATGGTCGCGTGCTGAAGGAAATCTTCCTTTTCACGTTCAACGCGTTTGCGGATGTTCTCCACCTCAGCCTGCTTGCGAACCAGGCGTTCAAAAAGATCCTTCTTCTCTTCCAACAACTCTCGGTAGGCCGCCGCCAGATTGGCAGGAAGCCCTGCTTCGGCTTCGACCTCCGGCCTGGCGGAACTGTTCGCCGGTGCGCCGGCCGTGGTTTCAGGTTCTTCGTTAAAGTTCTTCTCGTCTGTCATAACTTCGTTATTCTACCTTGTCTCAAATTGCAGTGAAACACTCAGCTCTCGTGGATTCACTGCCTGCTTGTTTGGGAGAACGTAACAGAGAATCTTCAATTGACACTCAACAAGCGATTACAAAGGTGGGCGACGTAGTCGACCGTTGACACAGCACGGTCGTATTCCATCCGCGTAGGACCGACCACTCCCAGAGCCCCCACTATCCTGGACCCGCACCTCAGGGGCGCCATCACCAGAGCGCAATGACGCATCTCATCGGCAGGGTTTTCTTTTCCAATCACAACCTGCACGCCCGTGCTTGAAGAATGCAGGAACGATCCCAGGATATCAATCAACTTGGCCTTTTCCTCGAAGGCCAGCAATAGCTGCCGGATCTTGCGGACGTCTTCAAACTCGGGCTGCTCAAGGATCCTTGCGGTACCCTCAACAAACAGAGGAGCGAGTTCATCGTGCCCCAGCGCGCCTTCCATCAGAAGCCGGCCCACGCTCTGCAATAGATGATCGAAGAGCTCCCTGGCCTCCTCGATCTTCTGGAAAATCTCCAGCCGGATGGTCCTTAATGACCATCCCTGGAACTCCGCATTCAAGTAGGCGGCGCTGTGATCCAACTCTTCCTGGCTGATGTCCTCATCCAGCCGCAACACTTTGTTTTCAACCAGATTGGGTCTTGAAACAATCACCACCAGCACCCGGCGGTCGGGCAACTTGATGAACTTGATATATTCCAGCAGCTTCTCTTCGAGTGCCGGCCCCAGCACCAACCCCACGTTGCTTGAAACCTCTGCCAGCACATGCGAGGCCCGGGCCATCAGTTGTTCGTTGGGAAAATCGTCACCATTGAGACTTTCCTCAATAAACTTTGCCAGCGCCGGAGTCAGGCGCGCCATCCGCATCAGCCGGTCAACATAATACCGGTAGGCTTTGTCCGTCGGAACCCGGCCTGCCGAGGTGTGCGGCTGTTCCAGAAAACCTTCGCCTTCAAGCTGCGACATCACACTGCGAACCGTGGCCGGACTCAGCGACTCCCCGGTTTCGCTGGCCACCGTTCTGGACCCTACCGGCAGCCCTTTTGCGATGTAGTGGCGCACGATAGCCGACAAGACTTCACGGCGTCTTCTTTCGAGGTTCGGTTCTGATCGCATTGTTCAATTGCAGGGGCGTGCAAACGGCCCCTGTCCACGTTAATCCTACCTTATACTAGACGGCAGGTTACACTGTGTCAATAACGCGTCTCGGCACCACCAGGGACTCTTCCCGAACTAACGCGAACCTGATTTTGGAAGCAACAACCTTCGCCCCAGGGTCGTCCAATGATTTCAGAAAGCTTAAAGACTCCGGTCAGGTTTCGAATCTGCTGTTACCTTGTGAGGAATGATGAACAGTGACAAAAGCTATAAGAATTTCATTGGCGGCCAGTGGGTTGAATCCGTTGGCCGCAAGAATTTTGAAAATATCAATCCGGCTGATTCAAATGACCGCGTCGGGACGTTCCAGCGGTCCAACGCCGATGATATCGCCTCGGCAGTGGCGGCGGCCAGGGCGGCCTTCCCTGCATGGAAGCGTACGCCTCCGCCCAAGCGCGCGGAAATCCTTTTTCGCGCGGGCCATTTGCTCACGGAGCGGAAGGAGGCCCTGGCGCACGACATGACGCGCGAGATGGGCAAGCCGCTGGAAGAAACACGAGGTGACGTCCAGGAAGCCATCGACATGACTTTTTACATGGCCGGCGAAGGCCGCCGTCTGTTCGGCCAGACCACCACATCCGAACTCTCAAGCAAGTTCTGCATGTCCGTTCGAAGTCCTATCGGAGTCTGCGGCCTGATCACGCCGTGGAACTTTCCTATGGCGATTCCCGCCTGGAAAATGATGCCGGCGCTGATCTGCGGCAACACCGTGGTCATCAAGCCCGCTGAAGACACGCCGCTCTCGGCCTTCAATCTGGTAGCCGTACTGCAGGAAGCCGGCCTGCCGCCGGGTGTGGTCAACTGCCTCAGCGGATTTGGGCCGGAGGCTGGCGCTCCGCTGGCGCGGCATCCTGATGTTCCGGTCATCTCGTTCACCGGATCAACGGAAGTCGGCCGCGAAGTGGCCCATGCAGGCGCCGATCACTCCAAGCACGTCTGCCTGGAGATGGGCGGCAAGAACGTTATCATCGTCCTGGAAGATGCCAACCTGGACCTGGCCATCGACGGGGCCATCTGGGGCGGGTTTGGAACCACCGGGCAGCGTTGCACAGCCTCAAGCCGCGTCGTGATTCACAAGGACATCTACAGCGAGTTTGAGCAGAGGTTCCTTGAGCGCACCCTGGCATTGAAAGTCGGCAACGGCATCAACCCTGGAAGCCAGGTGGGACCGCTTATTAACGAAGCGCAGCTCAGGACTGTAGAGCGGTATGTCGAAATCGGCATCCAGGAAGGCGCCCGGCTGCTCTGCGGGGGAAATCGGCTCGCCGGCGATGAATATGACCGCGGATGGTTCTACGCGCCCACCATCTTTTCCGGCTGCACGCCGGGGATGCGCATCTGCCAGGAGGAGATTTTCGGGCCGGTGGTCACACTGATTCCCTGTTCGAACCTGGAAAACGCCATCGAAATCGGCAATGGCGTGACCTATGGCCTGTCATCATCCATTTACACGCGAAATATCAATAATGCGTTTAAGGCCATGCACGAAATGGAAACGGGAATATTTTATGTGAACGCACCCACCATCGGGGCGGAAACCCACCTGCCCTTTGGGGGAACAAAACAGACCGGGAACGGCCACCGGGAAGCCGCAACCGCCGCGCTCGACTTCTATTCCGAGTGGAAGTCCATCTATATCGATTACAGCGACAAGCTGCAACGCGCGCAAATCGACACCTGAATGACCGGGCCTCCGAGGGTCAGGCGTCCACAGACGGGTCCGCACTGCCGGAATTACTTCCCGCCGGCCTCGCCTATGCTATGGGAGATGACCTCGACCAGCCCATGCGCATCCGCAGGGACCTTCACATGACCGTCCAAAATGGACTTGGGTTCGATATCGGCGCCGTACATCGCGACGTCGGCATCTCTGTCCGGCTTCACCACCGCACCGCTCAGGCTGACACCGGCAAAAATTCCCCGGCTGCGTGAATAGGTCAGGATTTGCGCGTGCAACTCCGCATCCGTGGCGGCCGAGGCATGACGGCCCACGGGCCCCGCAGCCGCGGTGGCGTCAGCGCCTATCGTGAACTTGTCGCTCAACAAGCGGTCCATGCCTCCGCGGTTCCTGAAAATCATCACGAGGTCAGTGGACGACCCGCCGATCTGGAATCCGAAACTGCCTCCGCTGAGCATCAGGAACGCCGGAGCACTCCAACTGTCGCCCGTGCGGCAAGTCACAATTCCCCGGCCGTATCGCCCGCCGAAGATGAAGGCTGCGCGCTTTTCGCCGGGAATGATCGCGATACATTTGGCAGACCCCAGCAGTTCCTGCGGAATGCCTTTGTCCGGGGCCCTCATGATGTCTTCTAATGCAAATCGAGCATTGCGAATGCGGGAAACGTCCTTCTCGCGTGCCGATTCAGCAAAGGCCGGAACAACCATGGCGGACAGCAGCAGAGCGGCCGTCACGATACGAATCTTCATGCGAAATCCTCCATTTTGAGTTTTCATCGATTACGCCTCAGCAGCCGCGTGCAAAATCCTGACCCGCATTCACTCTCGCCAGATCGCCGGCGGAAAGACCGTTATCCCCGCGCCTTCAACCCGCCGCACGCCTCTCGGGTCAGATGTCTCGCAACCCGCCTGTGCCCCCCAAAGCCTGGAAGTAATCCTGGCTTCCCCGTATATGTTGGATGCAGGTTATTAGTTTGAAGAGACCGGTTTATTTACCGGGGGCGCGGCAGAAACCGAACGGGCTTCCGTACCGTCCTCGCTTGCAGATTCGGTGTCAGCTTCCCTGTGAGGCGATGGCAAAAGCCCCGGGGGCAATGGGTGTGGACCCAGGCCCAGCAGCATCAGGGGTTTGGCTTCCGGCAGGCCCGTGGGGGAAAATCCGTGCTGCTTCTGAAATTGTTTCATGGCGTCACGCGTCGACGGCCCCCAGATGCCGTCAGGCGTGTCGTGGAGGAAGCCGGCTTTAACAAGCGCCTCCTGGATTTCCCTGACCCGGGCAGGCTGGATGCGGACGTGCAGGTAATGGCGGTAGTGCCGGGATCGCCGCTGACGCCGGTTCATATGGGTCCGGCGCGTGGTATGCGTTCGCTTCTTTTGCTTTGCCATCAACCGGATGTTCGGCATCAGGAACGCTGCCACGGCGATGAACACGGTCCATCGGATCCGGCGACGGCGGGTGGCAATTTTCATCTTTTCCATATCAATGCAGAGTATCAGCAAGAAACATGGTCGTAAAGGCAGGGCCGGCCTTTCGTCCAATCAGCAGAAGCACATCCTGCCCCGACTGAAGAGCGCTTTGAATTTGCACGAAATCTTTCAGAGAGGAAACCGGCTGATGATTAACACTCAGGATGATGTCCCCGGCCCGGACACTGACATCAGCGGCAAACCCCTCGGGGATAACCTGCGTGACCAGCACACCCTGCGGTTTCGGCAGGTGCAATGACTTGACAACCTGTGCGGCCAGTTCCGGTGAAAGATTGCGGACGCTCACACCCAGGACGCCTCCCGCTTCTTCAGGCGCGCCTCTGTTCTCATTGGGCGCAAGACTGGCCTGCCGCTGAGCGACGATCTTGTTGCGGTCTGCAACCTCAACGGTCGCCGTAACTTGCTTTCCCGCGCGCAGCAATTCAATCTTGACCTTACTGCCAATTTTGCTTCCTGACACAATCTGCACAAGGTCGGTGCCGGATTTGATGGGCTGGTTGTTGATCGCCAGAATCACGTCACCCATTTTCAGGCCGGAACGCTCGGCCGGACTGCCGGGCTCAACGGTGTTGACCACAACTCCATGGCTGGCCCCGAAGCTGCGCAGCAGGGCCGGATTACTCTGGTCCATAAAGGTGACGCCAATGGCGCCCCGCTGCACCTTCCCGGAAGTGATGAGCGTATTATAAATGGCGCCCGCCGTCGACGACGGAATGGCAAAACCAACGCCGTCATTCGATCCTTTGTTGGTGGCAATAGCAGTGTTGATCCCGATCACCTGCCCTGCCATGTTCACCAGGGGGCCCCCGCTGTTTCCGGGATTGATGGCGGCGTCGGTCTGGATAAACCGCTTGAACTGCCCCTGCACTCCCGGCTCAATCTCGCCTCCGATATTGCGGCCCTTCGCGCTGATGATGCCGGCGGTTACGGTGGATTCAAGACCAAAAGGACTGCCGATGGCGAGCACCCAGTCACCCACCTTCACCAAAGACGAATCTCCAAACTCGGCCGCCTTGAGATTCCTGCCCGCGTCAATCTTGATCACGGCAAGGTCGGTCCACTTGTCGGCCCCGATCATCCTCGCCTGGTACTTTGTCCCGTCGCCGCCGTGCAGGTAGACCTCTATGCGATCCACAGGCTTGTCGGGATCCCGTTGCATCACAACGTGGTAGTTGGTCAGCACGTAGCCCCGCGGGTCAAAGATAACACCCGACCCCAGGCTCCGCCGCTGGTAATGCTCCGGATGCTGGCCGGGTTGGCGGTAGCGAAAAAAACGGTTAAACAGATCATCAAAAGGTTCGTCACCTTTCGACCCGAACCCACGTCCGGAAATCTGCACCGTCGATTCCGTATTAATGTTGACGACCGCGGGCTCGATCTGCTCTGCAATGCGGGCAAAACTGTTTGACAGGTCTACGGGAGAGGGCTCCGCCAGGGGGTGGGGGTCCGCCGAGGCGCTGGCAGGATGCGCTGCCCCGGCGCCGTTGGAAATATAGGCGCCAATCGCAATTCCAACACCCAGGGTTACGACAACCGCCAGCACAATAAGATACCGGCGCATACCGCTTTGCATCTTCTTCCTCGCACCCACTCACTACAGTTGAATGATGTCTTTGGCCACCCCGAATTATACACCGGAATGCAAGGGGGAGTGAGGTCCTGCATCCATATTTCCCAGCCAAAGGGAGAGAAGCGTTTGGGCAGAAAAACAATGCCCCGGCTGGTCGCAGGCTATTCAACACAGCGGGTGGCCATCGAGACCTCTCCGGGCCATGGCGAGCATTATCGAACGCCTCGCCGGCCCGACTCGCATCCAGCATGGGATGACCATGTTAACCATTTTCGCGCCGTCTTTTGCCCAAAATCCGAGCGGCAGCCAACGCCGGCAAGGTACGTTTTTGATATAATCTCTGGCTTACGCATCAGGCAGGATCATTCACTGTGGGTGCGCAGGGATAAGTGGACAGTTCCACAGTCCTTCCCAGTCAGGACAATCACCTTGTATCTGGAAATTCAGAGCAGAATTCGCCAGAAGTATCTGGCATCGGTCAAGAGCATCTTTGAACTGGAAGCCGGGGATCCGGTGTTTGATTTCCCGCCGCGGCCCGAATTGGGCGATCTTTCAATAGCCGCCTGCTTTGAACTGGCGAAAAAGCTGCGGCAGCCTCCGCGCAAGATTGCCGAGCAACTGGCCGCACAACTGCTTCCCATCGAAGGCGTGGAGCGGGTCAGCGTTGCCGGCGCAGGTTACGTGAATTTCCATCTTGACCGCGCAGCGCTTGCTGCCGACCTTTTCCAACTGCGCAGCTTCCCCGCCCCCTCCGCCCCCGTCCATTCCGGCAAAGTTCTGGTGGAGCACACCAGCATCAACCCCAACAAGGCGGCGCACATCGGCCACCTTCGCAACGCCGTGCTGGGCGACACGTTCGTCCGTCTGCTGCGCTTTCGCGGACACGACGTTGAGACTCAGAATTACATTGACAACACCGGAGTGCAGGTGGCGGACGTCGTGGTCGGCTTCCAGCATCTTGAACATCAGAGCGTTGAACGACGTTCGCGCGCTGATCGAAAACAAGGACGTCCGTTTTGATTATTACTGCTGGGACCTTTACGCGCGTGTTTCCAATTTCTACGCAGAGAGTGGCGACAAGGAACTTCGCGCCCAGGCTCTGAAGGCCATCGAGGAAGGCGAGGGCGAGGCGGCTGAAATGGCCCTCCTCATCTCGACGGCCATCGTCAAACTGCACATCGAGACCATGCAGCGCGTCAACGTCCGCTACGACCTGCTGGTGGAGGAAAGCGAAATTCTGCGGCTCGATTTCTGGAAGAGCGCTTTCGAGCGGATGAAGCAGATCGGCGCCATCCGTTATGAAACCGCGGGAAAGAACGCAGGGTGCTGGGTGATGGACCTGGGCGAATCGCAGTCCGAAAAGACGGAAGAAGAATCCGCCGTGGAAGACGTGAAAATCATTGTGCGCTCGAACGGAACCGTGACTTACGTCGGCAAAGACATTGCCTACCACATGTGGAAGTTCGGCCTGCTGGGAAAAGACTTTTCCTACGCGCCGTTCTATCGCTACGCCGACGGCAAGACGGTATGGCACACGGGCAAAGAACCGCAATCCGGCGCCCCGGAATTCGGCGGCGCTTCCGACGCCTATGCGGTGATTGATAGCCGCCAGGCGTATCTGCAGAACATCGTCGCAGCAGCCTTCCGCGCCCTGGGATTCCGTGACCAGTCGGAGCACCTGCACCACTTTGCTTATGAAGTGGTGGGTCTGTCGCCGGCCTGCGCTCAGGAAATGGGGTACGAACTTCGCCCGGAAGACCTGGAGCGAAGTTACGTTGAAGTTTCCGGCCGCAAGGGCCTGGGTCTGAAAGCCGATGACCTGATCGATATGCTGGTGGAGAAAGCCTCCGGCGAGGTCCGCGCGCGCGAAATGACTCGGGACCCCGACGAACAAAACTCCTACGGCCGGATGATTGCCGTCAGTGCGCTGCGCTACTTCCTGCTGAAATTCTCCTGCCACGTCATCATCACCTTTGACTTTAAGGAAGCCCTGGCGTTTGAGGGAGAGACGGGACCGTACTTGCAATACACCGTGGTGCGGGGGCGCAACATCTTCCGCAAGTACGCCGATGATCACAAGGATTTCAACCCGGAATCACTGGCTGATAGATTCCAGGCGGGTGAGTTGAGCAAATTCTTTGCGGCAGACGACGCAACAGCCTTCTGGGAACTGGTCGTCCTCACAGCACAGCTTGAAATGGTGGCTGACCAGGCCATCTCATCCACCGAACCGGCCGTGGTTTCAAAATATGCCTTCCGGCTGGCGCAGGCATTCAACAATTTCTACCACCGGTTCCACATCCTACGAGAACCTGATCCCCAAAGACAGAACGTTCTCCTTTTTATGGTCCAAATTGTCGAGCGGACCCTCACCCAGACACTCGATTTGCTGGGGATCGAAGTACCGGAACGCATGTAGAATCAGCACCTTAACACCACAACCCGGCGGGAAATCCGTTCGTCTCCGTCTGGTTGTTCAGTCGGCAAGTATCGAATAATGGTAAGGAAACAATTTTTCGCCTCGAATTGCGAACCCCATCTGCTGCAATCTCTGGCGTCCTTCAGCGGGTGAGTAGACATGGTCGGCAGGCGGGCCGGCGGGGCGTTCGACCGCGGCATTCCAGTCGATAAACAGGGCTGCGCCGCCGGGCGCGAGCAGCGCTTTCAGGTTTCGCAGCGCCTCATCGCCCAGTTCGTGCAGAACGTTGAGCGCCATCACGCGATCGATCTTTCCTTTGTAAACGGCCATGTCCGCCGGAAGCGCGGGCTTCAGATTGGCCAGCTCGGCGGCGGCCGGTTTGGCCCGCAGCAGGCCGAGCATTTCGGGCTGCTCGTCCAGCGCGACCACCTCGATGTCCGGGCGCAGCCTGGCCAGTTCGATGGCATAAGTCCCGGTTCCGGTTCCGAAGTCCAGTACCTTGCCGGCTGCCGGAACATCCAGCATTTTCGCCACTTCTTCAGGCGGCAGATATTCAAACCGCGCGGGGTCATCCAGCCGCGAGGCGCGTTCAGGATCGAATCGCTCGGGCTGCCGAGCACCATGGCGGTCACCAAGTTTATGGGAATGCGGACTCACTTTTTTCTCCTTGATTAACGTCTAGCCGCACGGGCAGAACCGTTGCTTCCGTGTTCATCGCGGCGGCACGAAGGGCTTTCAGATCTTCAACAGGGCCTCGCGGGCGGCGGCTTCCTGCGCCTGGGGAACAAATCCCAGCAGTGTGTCGCCGGCCTGAACGACGGTTGAATCCGCCGGCGTCAGGGCTTCTCCGCTCCGAACGATGCCGATGATCCTGCACCCTGGCGGCAGGCTGATGGCCTTGACTTTCTTCCCCGGCAGCTTCGAGCGACCGGCGACGCGGAACTCCAGGATGCCCGCCTCGCACGAAGAAAGGTTGCCCACGCCAAAAAGCGGCGACCGCGGTACCAGGTTCCTGACGGCGGCGAACATGGCCCCCGTGGCGCTGACCGTTGTGTCCACGCCGAGCCGCCGCATGATCAACTCGTTTTTGGGATTCTTTGCCCGGGCCATGGTTTTAGGCACGCCGAAGCGGTACCTGGCCACCTGGCAGCAAATCAGGTTGTCGTCATCGTGGTTGGTGACGGAGCAGAGGATGTCGGCCCGGGCGGCCCCGGCATGTTCCAGCACCGCCGCCGAAGACCCTTCGCCCAGCACCACAGGGCAATCGATCTGCTGCGAAATCAGGTTGTAGGTGGCGGGATTTCTTTCAATAATGGCGACTTCGTGGCCGTTCTTCAGCAGCGAGCGGGCCAGGTAGTAACCCACCAGCCCTCCGCCCACCACCAGAACGTAGAACGACCCGTCGTGCGCTTCCAGCGGACGCGGGGCCATGCGCGGACTGATGTTCAGCACCGGACGCAGCGCCCCCGAGGGCATGGCGGATTTCACGGCTGCGCCCGTCAGCCCCGCCGTCAGAATGTCTGCCCCGGCCGCCGTGATAGCCAGGGTCTCAATGCCCGCTTCGTGGAAATAGGATTCGCGGTCAGGATCGTAAACAATGGCCACCACGCGCGGAATGTTGAAAATCACCCGCGCGATCTGCGCCAGCATGAGATTGGTGTTTTCATCCCGTGTCAGCGCCAGCAGGATGTCGGCGCTCTCGGCCCCCGCATCGCGCAGCAGGTCTTCGTCAATGGCGTTGCCGGTGATGAACCGAACTCCCTCGGGCGGCTTGGCGCGCTCCAGCGCAGCGCGTTCCTTGTCAACCACCACCACCTGGTGCGCCGCCGTATCCACTTTTCTAATGAACTGCGACCCGACCCGCCCGTAACCAATCAAAATGATCTTCATGTATCGCCTGCTCCGTTACAGTTTTCCTGCCA
This sequence comes from uncultured Acidobacteriota bacterium, assembly GCA_963731705.1. Taxonomy (GTDB): domain Bacteria; phylum Acidobacteriota; class Terriglobia; order UBA7540; family UBA7540; genus SCRD01. The sequence continues at coordinate 234,959 of CAVSWQ010000042.1, read as the reverse complement.
CTCGTTTCCTATACGCAAATCCAGCCTTCGAAAGCGGTATATTACTTTACTCCACATTGTGCCGAGTGGTCATTTTTGCCCGTGGCTGGCGGAATAAGGAAATGAGGGGCAGGAAATTGGAAGTAGGGAGCCGGTAGCGAGGACCTCCGGGGTTGAGGTCCGCGGCTCTTCTGGTAATGGCGGATGGCGCCACGATCCATCGGGAGCAGTTTCTTTGCAATTCATCAGGTGCAGCTTCGGTGTGTATAATTGTTGCATTTATCCAGGCGGTGATCCGTCTGGGGCTGAGCGATAAAACATGGCCCGGCAACTGCCCGAACATCTCGGAGGATTCTCCCGCGCCCTGATGCGCATTCCAGTGCCCTGGATGTTCGTTCTGGCGTATCTGGCGGGTGTGGGCCTGGAGGCGCTCTGCTTCCACAGCCACTTTTTTTCAACCACACCCTTTATCGGTGAAATCGGCGCCACCGTCTTCTTGGCCGGAGCCGCGCTGGCGGCCTGGGGATGGCTGTTATTTCGCAAGGCAAAAACCACAAGGGTTCCCGGCCAGGCTTCCGCCAGGATGGTGACCTGGGGTCCGTATCGCTTCACCCGCAACCCCATGTATCTCGGCCTTTCGGTCGCCTACCTCGGAGAGGCCGGGATCCTCCGCCAGCTTTGGCCGGCGCTACTCCTGCCGCTCGTTTTGGCCTATCTGAATGGGATTGTCATCCCGGTTGAAGAAGAAAAGTTGCGCGAGGTTTTTGGCAGCAAATTCGAAGCCTATCAAGCCCGGGTTGGACGCTGGCTGTGACAGTTCCCTGCGCCCCCCCGGCGCCACCGCATTTCCCGTGATAAGAGGTTTTCCGGTTTGAGCAAGCGCACCAAAGCGGAACTGCTACTGCTGGCCGCGACCTTCTTCTGGGGCGCAACCTTCGTGATTGTCAAGGGCGCCCTGGCTGACGCCTCGCCGCTGGTGTTTATCGCCCTGCGATTCCTGCTGGCGGGACTGCTGATGTGGCTGATGATGGCGCGCGGACGGATCGAGCGCCGGGCCGTCCTGCCCAGCCTGCTGCTGGGAACGCTGCTCTTTTCGGGCTTCGCTTTTCAAACCTGGGGACTCGTTTACACCACTCCCTCCAAAAGCGCCTTCGTCACCGGGTTCAGCGTGATCCTGGTGCCCCTGGTTTCACATTTTTCCGGATACCGCCTGAGCCGGGGTAATGTGGCGGCGGCGGGTCTGGGCCTGGCGGGGCTCTACTTCCTGGTTCTGCCCTCCGGGCTTGCTGCGGTGAATCGCGGCGATTTACTGACCCTGTTGGCGGCCATTTCATTCGCCTTTCATATCGTGCTGCTCGGCACCTGGTCGCGGCGCATTTCGTTCACGCAGCTTGCGCCGATCCAGATCATTGCAGTTGGGACCATCGCCATCCTGGCAGCGCCTTTTAGCTCTGGCACGGCCTTGCATTGGACCGGCGGTCTGGTTTTCGCTGTTGTCGTCACTGCCGTCTTCGCCACCGCTTTTGCCTTCAGCGCCCAGGTGTGGGCGCAGCAATACACTCCGCCGGCCCACACGGCCCTCATCTTTGCCCTGGAGCCCGTCTTCGCCCTGCTGACTTCACTCATTGTCGCCGGTGAACATCTTGGCGGAAAGGAGGTTCTGGGTTTCGCCCTCATTCTGGCAGGGATGGTGATCTCCGAGCGATGGGGTGCAACCCTGCCCGCCCCGGTGGAAGGTTAAAAGAGAATTATGAATTCTGAATTCTGAAGGATGAAAAAGGGAGAGAGAGTAGCGAGGACCTCCGAGGTTGAGGTCCGCGGTTTTTCGTCTCCGCCATGCCCCAATTTAAGAAACCGTAGATCCCGCAGGGCGGGACGGCCTGAGCTGTCGGTTGCCACAGGCCTTGGAGTGCGGCAGCGGAGCTGCCGCCTTGCTCGATTCCACGGCGGGAGCTGGCGCTCCCGCACTCCAAGCCCGTCATTCCGAGCACAGCGAGGAATCTGTTTCTGCCTTTCCAGGAAACACAAGCGGTGCTGAGCGAGCGAGTCGCGCGGACCTCCGGGGCTGAGGTCCGCGATTTTTTTGTCTGCGGTCAGCGAAACTTGATGGGCACGAAGAGAATTATGAATTCTGAAGGATGAAGGACGAAAAGGTTAGTAACGGGCGGTGAGTGGTTGCTGACGAGCCGGTCGGCGCACGCTCCGCAGCGAATTTAATTCAAAATTTCAGATTCCAGAATGAAAGATACGTCCGCGAGAACGCAGAAACCATACGCCGCGCATCTGCGCCAGCAGCGGCCCATGGTCCGGCTATTTCACCCGCCCGAGAACGTGGTTGTATTCCTCCTGACTCCCGATCCAAAACCAGGTGAGTTGGTTTTCGTTCCTGATCGCAATGGCCCGGTAGGAGCGGCCGATTTCGACGGTCCAGACTCTTCCTTTTTCCTGAAATCCGAGGGAGGGGTGGAACGGGTCCTGCTTGAAGAGCTCGTACTTTTCAAACGCAAGGTCCTGCACTTCAGCGGGAAGGCGGGAGAACTATTTCCAGAAGCGCGGTGTAGCGGTGGAGCGCAAGAGGCTCACGGCCGGCGCTTGGGCTGGGATTTGCGCGTCGCCCTGGCTTCCGCAAGGACATCGTCCAGCGGCCGCGCGCGCCCTTCGCGAACGTCCGCCTCGGCTTCCTCGAGCAACGCCATTCCGCGCCCGCCGGCGGTGAAATCCTCTTCAATCTGGCGGTCCCACTCAAGCATATCCTGCCGGATAATCCAAGTGGCCAGACGAGTCTTTTCGTCCGCCGGAAGCCCGGCAATCGCTTCCTTGATGGCTTCCACTTTCATGGTTTCAATGTACGCGAATTTGCGTGCCGCCGCCAGCGAGGACCTCCGGGGTTGAGGTCCACGGTTTTTCGTTAGCGCCGTATCCGAATTTAAAAAGCCGCAGGCCGCAAAGGCGGCGGACTGCGCTACCTGCCGTTGCTCGGGAACCTGCGGGAAAAAAGGGAGGCCAGCGCGATGGCTGGCCTCCTGGTTACTTGCAGACTTGAGTTGACTGGCCTCAGGCCTCAGCTTCCTCGATTTCACTCACGTGAATCGTCATGTTTTCCTCATTCAGGGAGCCGATGACATTCACCGTCTTCCCATCAAAGGTCTTCGCCTTCTCCTGGTTGTCGAGCTGATAGGTTTTGTCGTCATCTCCCTGCAGCTCGTATGTGCCATCGTGGTTCATGATTTTTCCCGTGAACGTCTGAGATTCGGCTTCCTGCGCAGTGGCCGTTGCAGGCTCGTCCTGTTGCGCGATCAGCACGGCGCTATGAGATGCAGCCTGCAAGGGCGCAACCGGCACTACCCATGCAATCACACCCAAGGCAACCAGCATCACAAGCAGATTCGCTTTTTTCATGTCTTAAATTCCTCCTGTGCCATCCCTCTTGGTCATCTAGCCAGCTTCCGGTCTTTTCCCGGAAGCACCATCGGAATGCAACAAGCCTTATATTAAGCTTTTGTAATTTAACTTATCAGTCCCGTATTGCTCACACGTCTGGCTACAATTGCTCATCCCAGTTAGAGGGAGTTTTACAGGGTGGGACCAGGGACCCAGCGGCCGGCGTTATTTAAACCGGAATTGGCTTTTGCCCTCCCGGCGGTTCATAGCATACAGATGTCTGCCCCAAATCGAGCCCACGGGGCTGGCGCAGAGGTGTTTTCTGTCTCCGGGAGCCCTTGTTCAGTCCGCCTGGCGCAACCACTCGCTAATCGCTCAGCCTTTCGAGGGTCAAGGGGTCGGGCTGGCCGGCGTAATACTTTTGCAGGGCGTCGGCATAAACGTTGCTGCCGGATGAAACATGAGCGAACAGAGTGATCGAGGATCGGAATTTCATGGTGTCGGGGTAACCGAAAATTTCGTCAATGGAGACCCCCTCTACGCGGTTCACCAGCGACGTACACTCTTCCAGCCTGGGTCCGAGAAGCGGGTGCGCCAGGTAGGCCCTGGCTTCTTCAGCCGAAGCAATTCCGAACCTGCCGGCCATAGAACTCTGCCCCAGACCTTTCAGCTGGGGGAAGATGAACCACATCCAGTGCCCCTGTTTGCGCCCCTGCCGTAACTCACGGCACACCCCGGCATACACGGGGTTCTGAGCCTCAACGAATCGTTCCAGGTCAAACTTCATATCTGCGGCTAGCGAGGACCGCCGGCATTGCGGTCCGCGGTTCTTCTGCGACCTCGCGAAGCGAGAGCCGCAACGTTACCCTTACCGGTCTGGCCGTGCCGATGCCATGACAGCCTCCATCCGTCGCGTGAGGTGCGGGGTGACGCCGAGCATGCGCTCGACCACCATCAATTGCCCGCGATGATGCATCTCGTGCTCCTTGGCTGCCGTCAGCATTTCGAAGCGGGACTTTTTTCTTGGCTCCATGCCTTCCGGGTACTCCACTTGCTCGCCCAGGAAAGCTTCCGATACCCCTTCCAGGGCATTTGCGTACTTCTCCCCTTCCATGCGAAGCAGATCAAGAATCTGTGCCTTTGTGCGGGGCGCCTGCGTCTCCGCTCGCAGATGGTCCACAAGGCCGAAGAAATCGAAACCGGCCAGCGAACTGCGGTGCTCGATGAAGTGAATCTGCTGCGGGACGCGTGTCATGACTGCAATGTGCGCCAGCGTCTCCGCCACGCTCCTGCAGCCCTCCGCCGGACGAAAACCGTACTGATCCTCGGGGATCTCTTCGGCGATCTGGATGGTGTTTGCGCGGACCGTGCGAAACGATCGTGCCAGCTCTTTTGCTCCGTAGTAAACCATTCAGGATGGCCTCCTCAGTGAAGTAGAGACAAGTTTACCACGCCATGGCTCTTCCACTTTTCTCTAACCTCTGACCACTCATCACCGGTCGTGCAATCCCTTTCCGTTGAGAATCTGCTGCACATATTTTCCAACCTTTGCCTCCCGCCAGTTCCAAACGCTCGCTTTGCGAGATCGCAGATGCTACAAGGCGATCATCAGCGCCAGCCACGTACCTCAATTTAAAAGAGAAGCGCAGACCCCAAAGGCGGCGGACTGCGCTACCCGCCCGCCCATGCACGTTTCACCGTTGCAGGCGAGACATCCCACGGCCCAATCGCGATGCCGGGGCTAAGGGAAGATCCCGTTATGATCTGCGGGGTGTGTTACAATTTGGCGGAAATCCATCGCTTTTCCACGAACTCATCGAGAAAGGACACCCTGAATGGACGACAAGATTGGAACCGGGAAAATGAGACTCGACAGGCGCAACTTTTTTAAAACAGCGGGCATGGGCCTGGCGGCGGCAGGAGTCGTGCTGACCCCGCAGGAGGAGGCGAGGGCCCAGGCGGAAGCTGAAAAGTTGAACCTGGAGCGAATTGCCGCCAATTCCTACGGGGTGCGCAACCTGTTTAAGACACGGCCTTATAACGGACCCAGACGCAGCAGGCGACGTCCGGCGGAGCCGGATAACGTGATGAACGATCCGAATGCGGCCGGGCCGTTGGCGGTGGCCAAGGCGGCGCAGGCAGCACGGGCGAAACTTCCCACGCGAGCCGAGCAGAAGGCGAAGTATGGCGAAATCACGCTGCTGGATTTTCCGCAGTTTGCAAAGGAGCTGTTTCCCGGCGTGACGCATATGGATTTGTTTTCGGGGTTCTTTGGCGATGTGGATGACAACAGTATGTACTTCCCGGAGGGGTCGGCTGACCATGGATTTGATCCGTTGAGCCCTTCCAGCAGAAAGTGGCTGGACAAGCTGGCGAACGTTTGCGTCAAGACCGGCATGAAGGTGCAACACATCTCCAATAACGCGCCGACGGATCTGGCGGAGTACGGTTCGCCCGAAAAGGACGCGCTTCGCAAGGCCGGCGTGGCGATGGGGAAACGATGGATCAAGGGGCTCTCCGTGCTGGGAGTGAAGTCGATGCGGATGAACTCGCCGCGGGCGCTGGGGCCGAGCATCCGTCCGAATGCGGTGCAGCGCGGGCCGGGCGACGGATATCCGCGCAACATTGATATCGTGCCGATGCTTGCGGCGGCGATTGAGTCCTACAAGGAGATGGCGGATTACGGCGGCAACTACGGAATCCGCGTCACCCTGGAGAACCATTGGGGGCTTGCGGCCGACCCGATCAATATCCGGACGATCGTCGACGAAGTGAACCATCCGTATTGCGAAGCGTCGCCCGATTTTGCCAACTGGGAGCAGCATTATATGTTGTTCAACGGGCTGAAGGCGCTGGCGCCGTATTCGCATACGAATGTGCACGCGAAATATTGGGACCGCTGGGGCAACAAGAATGACCTGCAGCGTTCCGTGAGGATTATGCTGGCGAACGGATTCAAGGGAACCTTCGCGCTGGAGTACGAGACCGGGCCCTGGGACCAGGTGGAGGGATGCAAATACGAGTTTAAAGAGGTGATGACGGCGCTGTCGACCCCGACTCCGGTGATTTGAGACTGGAACCGGGCGCCACACGGCGCCGGTTTGCGGAAATCGTGAATCCGGAGAGCTGGGTTGGAGGTTGTACTCGCGCGGCGACCTGTGCTATAGACTCAGGCATGAGCAAACAACGAGCGTTGAATGGTGTTCTTGCAGTCTCCCTTTTTCTTTGTGTAACCGGATCCCTCGCTGCCGAGCAGGGTTTCCACAAACTTTTCGATGGCAAGTCGCTGGATGGCTGGACGCTGGTGCGCGGCAAGGGGCCGGGCTATGTGGTCAAAAACGGCATCCTCGTCTGCCCGGCCGACGGCGGCGGAAATCTCTTCACCAAAAAAGAGTATTCCAATTTTGTCTTCCGCTTTGAATTTCGCCTGACCCACGGAGCCAACAACGGCGTCGGGATTCGCGCCCCTCTCGAAGGTGATGCTGCCTATCAGGGAATGGAAATCCAGATTCTCGACAACAAGGCGCCACAGTACGCCCATCTGAAGCCCGGGCAATACCACGGCTCAATCTATCTCGTGGTTCCGGCCAAACGCGGATTCCTGAAGCCCGTGGGCGATTGGAACCGGGAGGAAATTCTCGCCCAGGGCCGCCACATTCGCGTCACCCTGAATGGCACCGCCATTGTGGACGCAAACCTTGACGACGTCACCGACCCCGAAGTCCTGAAAAAGCACCCCGGCCTTGCCCGGACAACCGGCCACATCGGATTTCTCGGGCACGGCACGCACGTGGACTTTAGGAATATCCGCGTCAAAGAACTTGACTAGCAGCAGAGCGGAGGCCGAGGGAAATTACCGATTCAGAATTGTGAAGGGTGAAAATCCAGTGGCGGGCCACTCCAATGGACCGGCTGCCATGAACGCAACCAGGACCCTCTCGCTTCGCGACACCGCACACGGTGCAGGCTAAGCGCCTGTGCCTTCGGCCAAAGGACGACATCAGAATGACGCCATCGGCGCGGCATCTCAGAACGCGGAGTCCCGGCCCCCCTTGACGCAAGCGACAACCTTACAGATGCACCACCGGCGTGGCAACCAACTTGACGCCCGCCGGTCCGGCGTGGTACCCGTAATATTCCCTCATAGTGATTGCAGGAGCTTGCAGTCCATCTTTCGGGGTTCCATTGTTTCAAGGAGAGGCCGGCTCAAAGCGTTCACAAACCGCGAAACTTTTAACTACGTTCTGACATCCGAACCAGACTCAGCACATGACAGGGGACAACATGTTCAAAATCAAACCTACCTTTGCCAAAACCTTCTGCATTGGTTTCATCGTTCTCACCACCGTCCTGGTTGGCGTCATCCCGCTCAAGGCGGGCCAGTTCGACCCCGATTTGTATTCCGGCATGCGATGGCGGCTGGTAGGTCCATTTCGCGCGGGCCGCGTTTCAGCGGTGGCCGGGGTGATGGGGCGGCCGGGTGTCTACTACATGGCGAGTCCCGGGGGTGGCGTCTGGAAAACCACGGACGCGGGGCTCGTATGGAAGCCGATCTTCGACCAGGCGCATGTGGCCTCCATCGGCGCGCTGGCTGTCGCGCCCTCGAACGGCAACATCATTTATGTCGGCACCGGCGATTTTGGCATCGCCAGCACCGCCTGGGGGGCGGCCAACCTGGGAAACGGTGTCTGGCGCTCGGATGACGCCGGGCGCACCTGGCGCCATATCGGCCTTGACGATACGGCGCACATCGGAGCGATCCTGGTGGACCCGAACGACCCCGATGTGGCGCTGGTGGCAGCGCTCGGGAACGCCTATGCGCCCGATCCTCATCGTGGCGTCTATCGGACCACAGACGGCGGCCGAACCTGGACCAGAACTCTTTATAAGGATGACACAACGGGCGCCATGTCACTGGCGTACGATGCCTCCCGCCCCGGGGTGGTGTATGCGGCGCTCTGGCACCATCAGGCCGCTCTGCCGCCTGCGCCGGCCGATAATGACCAGGCTGGCGGGGCCATTTACAAATCCACCGACGGAGGCGAAACCTGGCACGCCATTTCCGGCCACGGGCTTCCCGACTGGCCCGCGGGGCGCATCGGACTGGCGGCCGATGGCGGGCGCGTCTTCGCAAATATCGCCAGGGCCCAGGGGCACATTGACCACCTGCAGGGCGGCTTTTTTCGCTCCGACGACGGCGGAGCAAGCTGGAGGCGCATCACGAAAGATCCCCGCTTGACTCCCGGCGGCCGTTCCGGTTTTTTCAACAACGTCTGGATCGATCCCCAAAATCGCGATGTTGTCTACGTGAATCACACCGCATTTTATCGTTCGGTTGATGGCGGAAAGACTTTTATGGTTTTGAAAAGCTCGCCGGGCGGCGATGACTATCACAACCTCTGGATCAACCCCAAAAGCCCCTGCCTGCCCCTGGGTGACGGAGAGGGCTGTCGCAGCAGCGAAATGATCCTGGGCGCTGACCAGGGGGCGAGCGTCAGCCTGAATGCGAGGCGAGACCTGGAGTTCCTGGTACAACCAGCCGACCGGGCAGATGTACCATGTGGCAACCGACAACCGGTTTCCCTTCCGGATTTACGGCCCGCAGCAGGACAACGGCTCGGTGGAGGTGAGCAGCCGCGGAGCCTTTGGGTCCATCAGCTTTCTGGATTGGCGGCCCTCGATGGGCGCCTACGAATACGGGCGCGTTGAACCGGATCCGGCACATCCGCAGTGGATTTTTTCGAGCGACGATGGCCCGGCGATTCACCGCAGGGTTCGAGGCACCTGGCAAACCCTGGATGTAACAGCCTACATCGGCGACGATGGCCCCTACCGTTACGCGTTCGGCCAGTGGTGGGGAGCGGTCGAGCCCCCCTTTGTGTTCTCGCCCCTGAACGGCAACGTCCTTTATGAGGGCGCGCAATACGTCCTTGAAACCTCCGACGCCGGCCGCCATTGGCGGCGCATCAGTCCCGACCTCACGCATCGAGACGATCTGCCGGAACGCCCTCTGCCACACGGCAAAACCAGCCGCGATTGGGCGGCCATCTCGGCGATCGCTCCCTCACCCCTCGAGGCCGGCCTGATCTGGGTGGGTACCGACGACGGGCTGGTGCAGGTGACGCGCGACGGCGGCAAGAATTGGCAGCGGGCGACGATCCCGGGATTGAAGCCGCTGGATACCATCAGCATGATTGAAGCTTCGCCTTTCAACCCCGGTGAGGCTTACGTGGTGATGGACCGGCACGACTGGGGTGATTTTCGTCCCTACATCTACCGCACCGACGACTACGGGCGCACCTGGACCGCGATCACTTCCGGCATTCCGAACGGAGACTTTGTGCGGGTGGTCCGGGCAGATCCGAAAACCCGGGGACTGCTTTACGCGGGCACGGAAAACGGCCCCCTGGTGTCTTTCAATGACGGCAAGGAGTGGCAGTCGCTGCAACTCAATCTGCCCACCGCTTCGGTGCGCGATCTGGCCATCCGGGATGGCGACCTGGTGGCCGCGACGTATGGCAGGGCGTTCTGGATTTTGGACGACCTGAGCCCTCTGGAACAACTCACTGCCGAGGTGGCCGCAGCGCCTGCTCACCTCTTCCGGCCGGCGGATGCCTTCCGGGTACGCAGGAACGCCAACTCAGATACTGCAATACCACCCGAAGAGCCCGCCGGAACCAATCCGCCCGCAGGCGCGATTGTGGACTACACTTTGGGGGCCGCGCCGTCGCAGACCGATCAAATTGGCGATTTATGACGCCAACGGGAAACTGGTGCGCCAGTACAGCAGCGCTCCGCTGCCGGAAAGCGTGAGACGGCCGCTGAAGTGGCCCACCGTTGCAGAGTACTGGATGGCAAATCCGAAACCCTTGTCCACCCACGTGGGAATGAACCGCTTTGTCTGGGACCTCCGCTACACGCCGCCGCCGGCGGTGAAGCACTCCTATCCCATGTCGGCAATCCTTCACGCTACTCCTGCCGGCCCGGAAGGACCGCTTGCCGTCCCTGGAAATTACGTGGTCAAGCTGACCGTAGACGGCCAGACCTATACCCAGCCCTTGACCGTGAAGCGCGACCCGCGGGTGACGGCGACCGCCTCCGCCTTTGCCGCCCAATTGGCGCTGCTGCAGAAACTCATGGCCGGAATGCGCAAAAGCTACGACGAATACCAGAAGGCGAAACAGCAGGGTGACAGCGCCGCCGCCAAAAAATTTGCCGGCATGAATGGCGATTTGAGCGAATTAGCGAACGACATCGAGGGGGCTGACGCCGAACCCACGGCCGCAATGTATGACGCGGTGCGACGCGAGCTGGAAAACGTTAAATGCCCGATGACAGACTGCACGGGCGCATCGATGAAGGGGGCGGCGGAAAGCATGAAATCGGAAGTAGGAAGCAGGTAGTAGACGGAAGTCAGGCGTCAGCAGTCGGAACTCAGAAAATGAGTGCTGCGATGCCACCCCGCAGCAACTACCCCCTAACCCGGCCGCTCGCGCGTCCACCCTCTCCGCTCGGAGAGGGCAAACATCAATTGACGGTAGCCTTCTACGGCACGGATGAATCCGTGCGCTTTCGCAAGGACGCAGACACTACAGGGCAAGCGCAGGCCGACTATCCGCCCAGGTGCGTCAGCAGATGGACCAGGGTGCGCACCGGGACGCCCGTGGGTCCCTTGGCGAGGTACGGCTTTTCATCGTTCGACCACGCGGTGCCGGCAATATCCAGGTGGACCCAGGGAGTCGCTTCCGCGAACTCGCCCACAAACATGGCCGCGGTGATGGAGCCGCCGGGCCGGCCGCCGGTGTTGGCCAGGTCGGCAATCGAACTCTTGAAGAGGTCGCGATACTCATCGTCGACGGGCAACTGCCACATCCTCTCGCCCGTTTCGCTGCCGCTGGCCAGCAGACGGTCCACCCATTCCTGATGGCGGCCGAACACGCCCGTGGTGATGTTGCCCAGGGCGACCACGACGGCGCCGGTGAGGGTGGCGGCGTCGATCAGCACATTGCAGCCGAGCTGCCGCGCGTAGGTCAGTGAATCGGCCAGCGCCAGGCGGCCTTCGGCGTCGGTATTGAGAATCTCAATGGTCTTGCCGCTCATGGAAGTCACCACGTCGCCCGGGCGGCAGGCCTTGCCGCTGGGCATGTTTTCCGTGGATGGGATGACGGCAATCACCCGGACCTTCGGTTTGATCTGCGCGATGGCCTGCATTACTCCCAGCATGGCGGCGCCGCCGGCCATGTCGGTCTTCATCTCGTGCATGTTCAGGCTGGGCTTGAGCGAAATGCCTCCTGAATCGAAGGTGATGCCCTTGCCCACCAGGCCGATCACCGGAGCCTCGGGGGCGTCCGGGGGAGAATAGCGCAGCACCAGCAGGCGGGGCGGCTGTTCGCTGCCCTGTGCAACGGCCAGAAAGGCCCCCATTTTGAGGTCGCGGATTTCTTCCTCGCCGAGTTCCTCGAATTCCAGGCCTGAACGAGTTGCCATCTCCCACGCCTGCTGCGCCAGAATAGAGGGCGTCATGCGGTTGGCGGGTTCATTCACCAGCCTGCGAGTGAAGTTGGCCGCTTCGCCAATCGCCCGGCCGCGCTCCAGGGCGGCATTCAGTTCGTCCGAGGGCGCAAGATTTTCACCCGCGACCACGAATGAATCAACGCCGAACTCGCCGTTCCGCTCCGTGCGATAGGGGTCGGAATCGTAATCGGCCAGGACGGCCCCTTCCACCACGGACTCGATCTGCTCCGGCGCCAGCCTCATTGCCCGCCATCCAGGCCATCTCCCGGACCCCGCGCGTCCGCAGGTATCGCACCGCCGCGCCTGCCAGACGCCCGAGCTGGAAAGGCTTGAACTTCTCTTTCTTCCCCGCGCCCACCACCAGCAGCTTCTGCGCCGCAAGCCCGGCAGGGCGATGGATGAGCGTCCTTTCGAAAGACTTGCCCTTCAATTCCCCGCTCTCCTTCAGCTCGGCCAGCAGCTTGCGTGTTTCCCCTGGAAGCGTCGCCGCGCTGCCGCTCGAAACGGGATCGTCTTCAAAACAATAGACCGTGACCGCAGGCACGGCCAGGCTTGCCGCCGCCTCACGCCGCAATTCGATTTTCAATGGTTTTCCACTCCTTCTTTGGGAATCTCTGCAATCCGTTATGCTGCGGCCAAACCATTCGGGTTCCCGACAGAAACCATCGCCCGGGGCGCGCCGGTGACCGTCGTTACATCTTCCCGGAAGCCGGCCCCACCGCTGTAGCGGTCCGGGTCATGGGGTCAATCCCGATCAGCGCCACCCCGCCTACCCGGCCGCTGCCGGCGGTCACGACATGCCCTCGCGCTCTCAGGTCCGCCTCCACGGCTTCGCCCACAGACCTGGGGACCGTCAGGCTGCCCAGACGCGGGGCGTCCTGGCCAAACGAGCCAATGAAGTGCGACGTGGAGAAGCGCGGCGCACTGAACGCCCGTTCAGGCGTCATGCCGAAATCGACATATGCGAGGATCACCTGGAGGGCTGCCTGGTCCTGCTGGTCTCCGCCCGCCACCGAGATTGCCATCACCGGCTGGCCGTTGTGGAAGAGCAGCGTGGGGCTCAGGGTGATTCTCGGCCGCTTGCCGGGCTCGATCACGTTGGGAGTGCCGGCAAACGTGTTCAGGCTGGTGAGCCGGGCGCCGTGGATGATGCCCGTATGTCCGGCCACCCCGGCCGTGCTCGACAGGCCGCTGGGAGTCGCCGCAATCACGTTCCCCCACTTGTCAGTTACGCACATCACCGTGGTCCCGCCGTGCCAGGGGCCGGTAATCGTCGGCGGTTTGGTGGGCTTCATATGGTAGGGGTCGCCCGGCCGAAGCTCCAGGGACGCTTTCTTCGGATCGATCAGCGCCCGCCGCATTCGGGTGTACCGGTCCGAGAGCAGTTGCTTGATCGGCACCTTCACAAAATTCGGATCGCCATAATATTCATCCCGATCCGCGAACGCCAGTTTCTCCGCTTCAACCACCGTGTGAATGTAATCCGCCGAAAGAAAGCCCATCTTCTTCAGGTCGAAGCCCTCGAGCAAACGTAACATCTGCAAGAGAACAGGACCCTGCGTCAATGGACCGGGCTTATAAACCGTGTAGCCCCGGTAGGTGCCGACGAGCGGATCCACAACGGGCGTTTTGTGCGCCGCCAGGTCCGCCTTGCGCAGGAAGCCGCCCTTTTCGATATACCAGGCCACCAGAGCGTCCGCGATGTCCCCGCGGTAGAACCGGTCTGAGACAGCCTGCAGCTTCTGCTCCCGCGTGCCTTTGGCCGCCTTCTCCGACTCCACCAGCTTGCGGAAGGTCACGGCCAGATCAGCCTGCCAATGCACACCCGTTTCAATCCTCTGCCGGTCGCCGGTATCGATGTACCAGGTAGGGCCGCCCTTATCCAGGATAGCCAGCGTGGGCTGGATCACCTGCTCAAAGCTCATTGTCCCGTAGAGCTTGAGAAGAGTCACCACAGCGTCCAGCATGCCGGGCACAGCCGCCGCCTTGACGTCGCCGTTGCCCGGGATTCCGTGCTTCATGTACCAGGCGATGGCCTTGGGATCGCGCGGCGCCTCTCCCTGCCCTTCCAGCAGTTTTACGTTCTTCTTACCGGCGCTATAGACGAGGATGGGCACCTCGCCCCCGACGCAGAATGCCCCCACGTAGGTGACCGACAACGCCAGCAGCGTGGCGGCTCCGGCATCGGCGGCGTTCCCGCCCGCTTCCAGAATCTTGATTCCAGCAGCCGTCGCAGCCGGCCTGCCCGAGACAACCACGCCCTGGCTGCCCGTGGCTATGCTCGGTCCCCGCCGGACGGCCGCTGTCCGCTGGCCGGATGCGGGAGACACTGGCGCCTGGGAGCATGCGTTGACCATCAGGATCAGTAATGCGATCGAGAGAAGTTTCCGCATGTTGAATGCTCCCTCTGGTGGGTGGATTTCCCCCGGCCCGTTTCATCAGGACACTATCCGGAATTAACTTTTGATGCGCTGGTGCTGCCGTTGCCGTACGGAAACGATCAGCCCGCGCGGCGGCGATAGTCCTGGATGGCCTGTTCAGCTTCACGGTTGATGGTGCGTTGTCTCTCGGTCTCGCGCCGGTCGTAAACCTTTTTCCCTTTGGCAAGGGCGATTTCACATTTGACCTTGTTCCCTTTCAGGTAAAGCCGGGTGGGAACAAGGGTCAGCCCTTTTTCCTGGGTCTTGGAAGTCAGCTTGTCGATCTCCTGCTGGTGCAGCAGCAGGCGCCGCTGGCGGAGCGGATCGTGGTTCAAATAACTGCCCGACCGGTAGGTGCTGATGTGGCAGTTCACCAGAAAAACCTGCCCGCCCTTCACTGTGGCGTAGGCGTCCTTGAGAACCACCTTCCCTTCGCGGATGGATTTGACCTCGGTACCGCGCAGTTCCATTCCAGCCTCAAATTTTTCAAGGAAGTGATAATAGTGGGCCGCCTGCCGATTGAGGGCAAAATTCTTCATTCGAGCTTCTTTGTTCTTGTTGCCCATATTGGCGTGCCCTCGATGTTGATGCCCGGAATCCATCATGTTAGCACAGTCGATCCGGAGCTTTCCGCAGGTGGGCCCAATTCGCCTCCGGCTCGAAAGAAACCAACTTCCCTGCGCAATCATCTGTATAAGGTGAGATAAAATAAGAAGGGTGAAGCGCAGAAGACAGTGAGTCTCAAAGGATTTGCAGGGGCTTCGCTGTGGTAGAATGATTTTATTGCGGTTGCTGTCGTGCGTCGGGTAGATTCATATGTGGTGGTACAACTCCGGGCTTTGCAGCCACATCTATTGTTACGAGTACATCCGGGGGCAGTAAGGGCAGCCCCGGCCAAAGGTAATTGATGCCAATCACTGACACCCATCATGTTGGTCCTGGCAGGAGTCAAACGGAAAGAGTGAGCTCTAAGTCAAATCCAAAAGAGTTTTCTTTCACGATCCAGGAAACTCCAGGTCTGCTGTCGTCTCTTCTCGCCGGCCTTCGCGAATGGCGCCAGACATCCAGAATCAAGGTCCCCGCCGAGTACGCGCGCGGCGCGTCCGCGCTGCCCGTTACGGAAATGCGGCCGTGGTACAAGGACTTCACCAAGCAGGTCAAATCGCATTTCGAGAAGCCGACTGAACCTATCGGCATCTTCAACCGCGCACAGGAAAAGAAACGCGCGATGGTGGGCGCAGCCACAGCCCTAGTGGGCGCGGGAGCCGCTTTCTGGCTGGGTGGCCCGAAGATGATGGTGCTGGGAGTGATCGGCGGATATGCGGTGGGAGAAGCCATCGGCGTCTTCGCGTATAAGAAACGCGAATACCCGCCCGACATCTGGCAGGATTATCAGCAGCAGAGCGCTTCCTGGGTCAACTCCGCGCTGGTCCACACGGTCGTCATTCTGGCCCTGGTGCTGCCCTACTACATATCGCAGTGGCTCAATCCTGTGAAGCAAGCCAAGGTGGAAGTGGTGGATATTTCACCCTATCTGCCGCAACTGCCGCCCTCAGCCAACAAGGCCGGCGGTGGCGGAGGTGGAGGCGCCCGAACTCCGACGCCTCCTTCAAAAGGCAAAGCACCGGAATTTAAGACCACGCAAATGGCCCCGCCCGAAGTGACCGTCCCGAAAATCCAGCCTCTCCTCCCCGTGCAGCCATCCCTCCTGGGTCCGCCGCAATTGAAGCTTCCCCAGATGGCCGACAGCAATTTTGGCGATCCGCTGCACGGCGTTCCCGGCCCGCCGTCAGCCGGACCCGGTTTCGGCGGAGGAATTGGCACCGGCCAGGGCACCGGAGTTGGCTCCGGCACTGGAGGCGGCTTGGGTCCCGGCCAGGGCGCCGGCACGGGTGGCGGGGTTTACAGCGTGGGCGGCAACGTCAGCGCGCCCGTCCCCATCTACAAGCCTGAGCCTCCTTACTCCGAGCAGGCGCGGAAAGCCAAATACCAGGGCGTCGTGGTGCTATGGATTGTGGTGGACCAGCAAGGCAACGTGACCGATGCGCAGGTGGTGAAACCCCTGGGCATGGGCCTCGACGAAAACGCGGTTAAGACGGTGCAAACCTGGAAGTTCAAGCCGGCCATGCGTAACGGCGCTCCGGTGCCCGTCAAGGTGATGGTGGAAGTCAGCTTCCGCCTGTTCTGACAAGGCTTTCCTCAGCTTTCCCTTTGCAAACCATTCTCTTCACCGCACGGCGTTGCGGTGCGCAACCTTCGTGCGAGCTCTTGTTTTCCGCCAACGAAAATCTCCCGCCTGTAGTACGATCAGAAATCTGTCCCATGATTTCGCATGGACCCGGCCGGTAGAATTCGCGACTTCCTCGAAGTCGGGAAATATCTTCTGAAAAATGATCGACAAGTGTGTAATAGACATCGGTCGGGTTCAACCAACTCTCACCAGGCGTTGCGTTGTGTGAGGGCCGGCTGGCAGCAGGGTTGCAGCCGGCGGCATGAATACCCTGAAAAACCTGTCCAGCCGTCCCCGGGTGGGACGGACTTCAAGAATGGAGTATTGCTGTGCGGCATTTGCCTTTCCACGCATGGGTCACAACAGGTGTCATCTTGATCGTTGCGTGCCCGGCCTTCTGCCAGGCGCCGCCATCCTGCAACGGCAAGCCTGCCGAAGAAGCCCAGATCCAGGCGCTGAAGAAAAGGCTGGCCGAGCAGGACCAGCGCATCAGTGAACTGGAGCGGCAGGTGAGGGCCTTGCTGGGATCGCGCAAGACGACAGAAGCCAGCCCGGCCCCAAAGCCCGCGGAGAGCGCCGCAGAAAAGGCTTCGCCCGTTGGGGCAGCCGCGGCCACAGCCGCGATCTCAGCAGTTCCCGAGCCTGTCGCGGCCGCTCCGCCGCCCATCCAGAAGCCCCCCGAGCAGACCCGGAGGAGCGTTCGCTCCCTGCTCTCGCCGATTCACTTTGGCGGTAACGTTTATCTCTTTCAGTACGTTCCGCTCGGCATCGCGGGCGCCCATCCCAAATTCGAGCTTTATGCCTTTTCAGCGCTGGTGGACGGCCAGAAAGGACCCTGGGGCTTCCACGCCGATTACCGCTTTCGAACGACGAAACTGCGCAGCTTTTTCCCCGGCAACACCTGGCTGCAGCAGGGCTACGTGCGCTATCGCACGGATTACGGCGAGTTCAAGGCCGGCAGCTTCTACCGGCGCGTGGGGCTCGAGTGGGACGACTCGTTTTTCGGCAACATCGAGTACTTTGACGGATTCATGCTCGATCCGGAATTCGGCGTGGGATTCGAAGGCTCGCACAAGCTTCAGGGCCGCCTGGGCGCGGAATATTCCCTGCAATACTTCTCGGCCAACTCCCCCATCAATGGATCGCTCCCCGGCCGCGATTTCGTTTCCCAGCCCGGCGCGCGCGCCAAGAACGACGTGACCCTGCGCTTTGCCCCGGTGTGGCACTTCAACAAGTGGGCGTCGCTCAACGTGGGCGGATCGTTCGCGCAGGGAACCATCGAGCGCGACGCTGGCCCGCACAACCGGCGGCGCCAGGTGGCCGCCGACGCCACGCTGCAACTGGGTCCGGTGCTCACCTACGGCGAAGTTCTTCAGCAAACGGTGAACGGCCAGGTGGTTTTGCCTCCGCAGAACGCGACCTACACGCTGACCGGCATCCGCTGGGCGCGCGGGCGCTACCAGCCGCGCCTCAATTACAGCCAGGCCAACTACCACGGGCTGAACGGCCGCCGGGAGTACATCCTGCAGCCCGGCATCAACATTCGCGTGGCGGACCATCTGACCTTCATTTATGAATATGATTTCTGGCGGGAATTGTCGGTGTTGAATCCGACAACGCTGGACAGAAGTTTGAACCTGGTTCTGCTGTACCATTTTTAGGAGTTTGCGAAACAAAGTGTAGCGGCTGCTTTACGCCACCATGTGGCGAGATCAACTCGCCGCTACAGTTCGCGCAGCTTTCATTAATCTTTTGGAGGAGCGCAAATTCGATCTGATCGTGAAAATGGAATCAAGGCCGGCATCGGCGAGCGGCTCGATCGCATGCCGTGGACCAGCTTCCATTCGCGCGTGACGCTGGCGCTCGGGATCGGCTGGCTGCTCGACGCGTTTGAAGTGAACGTGATCGGCAACGTGCTCGGCATCCTGAAAAAGCTCTGGCAGGTCACCGACGTTCAGGCTTCGGCGCTGGTCACCGTGTGGCTTGTCGGCATCATGATCGGCGCCTTGCTGTTCGGCTACCTGGCCGACCGCTTTGGCCGCCGCAAGCTGTTTATTCTGACCCTGCTGCTCTACTCCGGCTTCACGGTGATCTCCGCGCTTTCACCCGGCTACTACTTTTTCATGGTGTTCAGGTTTCTCACGGCCATCGGCGTGGGGGCCGAATATTCCGCCATCAACGCCGCCATCGGCGAAATCATTCCGGCGCGGTTTCGCGGTCGCGCCAACGCCACGGTGATGAATTTCTGGCCGGTGGGATCCATCCTGGCGGCGCTGCTGAGCCTTTATTTCATCAACCTGCTGCCGCCGTCAATAGGCTGGAGGTTTGCCTTCGGCCTGGGAGCCATCGTGGCCCTGTTCACTGTCTGGGTGCGCCGCATCCTGCCGGAATCGCCCCGTTGGCTGCTGCAGCGCGGCCGCCGGCAGGAAGCGATGGAGGTGATGAGACAGATCGAATCGCGCGCCGACCACTTTGACCTTTCTGCTTCACATGCGGGGCGCGTGGCCCAAATCTCGCCGGGATTTTTCAGCCAGGTCTGGGTGCTGATGCGCGACCATCCGGCGCGGCTGGCGCTGGGCTCCATGCTCGATTTCACCGAGGCCGCCGGGTATTACGGCATCTTCGCCTTCCTGCCGCTGGTGGTTTTGCCGCATGTTAACATTACAGAGGAAAAGGTGCCGTGGTTCTTCCTGATCGGAAATGTGGGAGCAGTTGCAGGCGGCGCGCTGGCGGCGGTGGCGCTGGATTGGGCCGGTCGCAAGTGGACGGTGACGGTGTTCTACCTGCTGGCAGCGGCCTCCATGCTGGTGATGGGGGTAGCGACGGTCCACCGCAGCGCAGAATGGGTGATGGCGGCATTTGTGGTGGTGAATTTCTGCGCCACGGGAAGCTGGGTGTCCGCTTATCCGACCTTTTCTGAAATCTTCCCGACCCGTTTGCGCTCAACGGGTATCGGATTTTCCGTGGCCTTTGGCCGGATCGGCGCGGCCATCTCGCCGCTGGTCCTGGTGGCGCTGGCCGAGCGCGTGTCGATCATGGACGCCTTCGCGCTGCTGGGCGGATTCTATGTGCTGGGCGCGATCGGCATGGTTCCGTGGATCCTGTGGGGGCCGGAAGGACGCGGCAAGGCGCTGGAATTGCTGGGAGGGGAAAGTCTCGAGGCATGAAATTTCCTGAAGTCACCCTGACCCACCTCGACAACCTCTGGTTCCAGGTGAGCGGCACGCTGTGCAACATCGCCTGCACGCACTGCTTCAACAACAGCGGCCCCAACGTGAGAACGTTTGAATTTCTCAGCCTGGAAACGGTGCGCGAAGAGATCGATAGCGCCACCCGCGCGGGCGTGAAAGAGATCTTCTTCACCGGCGGCGAACCTTTTCTTCACCCCGGCCTCCCCGACATGCTTTCCCTTTCGCTGCAGCACGCGCCCACCACCGTCCTCACCAACGGCATGCTGATCAACGACCGCATCGCCGATCGCCTCGCCAAAATCGAGCAAGCGGCAAGGTATTCGCTGGAAATTCGCGTCAGCCTGGACGGTTACACGGAAGAGATGAACGACGCCATCCGGGGCAAAGGCGTATTCCGTGCTGCGCTCGCGGCCGTTGCGCGGCTCAGCCGGCGCGGCCTGCTGCCGCTCGTCACCATCGTCCGCACCTGGAGCGATGAAGAAGAGCTCCGAACCCTGGCCGGCTTTTCCAACACGCTTCGGGAGGCGGGATATGCCCGGCCGCGAATCAAAGTGCTCCCTGCCCTGCCGCTCGGCCGCGAACTCGAGCGACAGGCCGGAACGCCAACCGATCAACTGCTGAGCGAAGAGATGCTGGAGGGATTCGACCGCGAGCTGCTGATGTGTTCGAATTCGCGGATTGTCACCGACCGCGGCGTCTGGGTGTGCCCGCTGCTGGTGGAAAAAGCTGACGCGCGGCTGGGAGCAACGCTCGCCGATTCGAACCCTGACTACGCGCTGGGCCACAACGCCTGCGTCACCTGCTACCACTACGGAACCATCTGCGGCAACATCAGCTCGCTGATTGAGGGTCCCGCGGTGCAGGCGGAAGCGGACTGAACCCAATTCCCATGAAACGACTTGCGCTGTTTGGCGGCATCTACAACAACTACCTGGCGCTTGAGGCGGCGATTGAAGACGCAACGCGCCGCAAGGCTGAGGCGCTCTACTGCCTGGGAGACTTGGGCGCTTTCGGCCCCTATCCCGACCGCGTTTATCCCATCCTTCGGGGGCACGGCGTCCAGTGCATCCAGGGCAACTACGACAACTCGCTGGCCGGCGGGCTGGCCGATTGCCAGTGCGGATACACCGACCCGCGCGACAATCACTTTGCGCGCATCAGTTACAACTACACGTTCAAAAACACCTCGGAAGAAAACAAGGCGTGGCTCGGCACCCTGCCGGAAACTCTTCGGCTTGAAGTTGAAGGCCGCCGGGTGCTGCTGTGCCACGGCTCGCCGCGCAAGATGAACGAGTTTCTGTGGGATTCCACCAGTCCCGACGCTTTTCTCGAATACCTGCTCGGCCAATCGAACGCCGACCTTGTTTGCGTCACCCATTCCGGCATCAAATGGCATCGCGAACTTTCGGCGGGCCGGCACTTCATCAACGTGGGAGTGCTGGGCCGCCCCGAGAATGATGGCGCGACCAACGTGTGGTACACCCTGCTGACGATTGACCGCGGGGACATGAAAGTGGAATTCATTCCGGTCGATTACGACTACAATAAGCTCACCGCTGAAATGACCGCCGAACGCCTGCCCGCGGAGTTCATTGAAACCATCACCAGCGGCTGGTGGACCACCTGCCTGGAAGTGCTTCCCCACAAGGAGCGCGCCCGCGGCCGGTTTTGATACGCCCGCTTCCGGCCTGCCCGGCCTCTACAGCCTGCGGCCAATGTGTTAGTATCGAAAATTGAAACTCTTGAAGAGCCGGTTGCATACCGTTTGAGTGCGTAGCGGCGAGTTGACTTCGCCATCCGGCAGCATAGGGCCGCCGCAGCATCAAACGCTGCCACCGCTCATGAACCCTCAAGTCACAGGCAAAGCAGAAAGGATGTTGTGCTCAAGATTGGTATTGTAGGCCTCAACATGGTGGGCAAGACCACCCTGTTCAAAATTCTCACGCACGCCCACGGCAGCAATCTTGCCGGCGGCAAACCGGAAGCCCATGTCGGCGTTGTCAAGGTTCCCGACGATCGACTGGATCTTCTGGCGAAGATGTTTAATCCCAAGAAGCTGGTCCACGCCAGCATCGAATACGTCGATACGCCCGGCAGCGTCATCCAGCTGGCGCGCACGGGAACGCAGTCCCAGGCGTTGAGGGAAATGGACGCCATCATCCATGTGGTGCGCGCCTTCGAGGACCCGGCCATCCCGGCCGAGGGCGGAACCGTCGATCCCAAACGCGATATCGAATCGGTTGAGCTGGAACTGGCGCTCTCCGACCTGGCTGTGGTTGAGAAGCGTCTGGAACGGCTGGAGAAAGATATTAAGAAGCAGAAAAATCCTGCGCTTGAAAAGGAGCAGCAGTCGTTGCTGAAAGCGAAGCAGGCGCTGGAGGCGGAGCAGCCGCTGCGCGAGCTCGATTTCAGTGCGGACGAAGAGCACACCCTGCGCGGTTTCACTTTTCTCTCGCTCAAGCCCATGCTCTTCGTGCTGAATCTGGGAGAAAAAGACGCCGCCCGCGCCAACGCGGCCGACGAATTTGCGCAGAAAGCCGGGTTAAAGCAGCGCCCGCGTACGGCCGTCACTGCCGTCTGCGGCAAGATTGAAGAAGAGCTTTCCGAATTGAGCGACGAGGAAGCGGGCGAATTCATGTCGAGCTACGGCCTGGCGGAGTCGGCCATCTCCCGGCTGATTCGCTCCAGCTACCAGTTGCTGGGCCTGATCTCGTTCTTCACCGTGGGCGAGGACGAGTGCAAAGCCTGGACCATTCGTGAGGGCATGACGGCGCTCGACGCCGCCGGCGAAATCCATTCCGACATCCAGCACGGCTTTATCCGGGCGGAAGTGATTCCCTACGCGGAACTGATGGACGCCGGCACCTTTGCCGAAGCCCGCACGCGCGGATCGCTGAAGCTGGAAGGCAAGGAATACGTAGTCCACGACGGAGAGATCGTGCACTTCCGGCACTCCGGCTGAGAGCCGCTCCGGAATTTCAACCAACTGCCATGCTATTCGCAATTGAGATCAGCCTGATCCTCGGGGTGGCGGCAGGACTCGCCAACCTGTTTGGCGCATCCATTGTTTCGGCCCGCGCCTGGAGCCGCTCGTTTCTCGCCTACTTCATCGCGCTGGGCGCCGGATTTATGCTGGCCACGGCCATGACGGAAATGATCCCGGAAAGCCTGCATCTGGCGCCGGTTTCGGGATCCGTTCTAATCCTGGCGGGCTATCTGATTGTCCACATCTTTGAGCACGTCTGGCCAGGCCACTTCCATTTCGGCGAAGAAACCCACGCGGAGGAGTTCATCGACAGCCGCGTGGCTTACACGGCTCTGGGGGGATTGCTGGTCCATACCTTTCTGGGTGGCGTTGCCATTGTCTCAGGCTTTATGGTCTCAACCTGGCTGGGCACGGTCATTTTCGGGGCAATGATCCTTCACAACGTCCCCGAAGGATTCACAATATCTTCGGTGATGGTGACGGCGGGCAAAGGACGAGCCGCAGGCCTGAAAGCGGCGGGTTGGCTCGGCGTCTCAAGAATTCTCGGCATCCTCACCATGGGACTTGCCGCCCGCTGGGTGGCCTACGGCCTGGCGCTTTCCGCCGGGGCCACGCTTTACGTTGCCGCCTCAGACCTGATTCCCGAGGTGAACAAGAAGCCGGGCATCAGGATCGCGCTGACGGTGGGCGCGGGCGTCGCTATGGTGGTCCTGCTGAAAATGTTGTTTGTGTAGGGACGTGATGTATTCCAACGAGGTCCTGGATCATTTCCACAACCCGCGCAACGTGGGCGAGATGGGCCAGCCGACCACCGTGGCGGAAGCCAGTAATCCCGTGTGCGGCGACTCGATAAAGCTATGGATTCGGGTTCGCGAGGGCAAAGTGTCTGACGCTAAGTTCAAAGTGCAGGGATGCGTTCCGGCCATTGCCTGCGGCTCATGGCTGACGGACACCATCAAAGGGAAGTCCCTGGCGGAACTCGCGGCGATCAGCGCGGAACAGATCGAAACGGGACTGGGCGGCCTGCCCGTCGCCTCGCACCACGCCAGCATGCTGGCCGTCACCGCCCTGCAAGAGGCAATAGAAAAGTTGAGCCAGTGAGGAATAACACGTTAAAGTTGAGAAATTCAGCTGACCATCAAGACTTGCAAGGAGAAAGCATGAAGATCATCAAACTGCTGCTTCTGATGTTTGTGGCCGGACCCTTGGGTTTTGGGCAGGTCGTGCACGTCACGCACGGCCAGGAGCCCAATCTGCCCAAACCCTTTACCAAGCCCATTGTGGCCAATCCCTCGCAGGGACGGCCATCGCCCGGCTTTAAGCCCAGAGCGCTCGCGGGCTTCCAGGTTTCCGTGTTTGCCAAAGGATTCAAGGAATCCCGTTATCTCGCCGTTGCGCCCAACGGCGACGTCTTTGTCGCCGACACGCGCGGCAACACGGTTTATGTTCTGCACGATCCCGGCAACGGAAAGGCCTCCGACGCGCGAACGACATTTGCCGACAAACTGAACGAGCCGTTCGGAATCGCCTTCCACGACAACTATGTTTACATCGCCGACACCAATGAGGTGATCCGCTTCCCCTACGATTCGAAAACCTCCAAACGCACAGGCGGCCGCGAACATATCCTCGACCTGCCCGCCGGCGGAATGCATTCCACCCGGACCGTGGTCTTCAGCCTGGACGGCAGCAAGATGTTTGTTTCGGCCGGTTCCGACTGCAACGTCTGCGTTGAATCTGACCCGCGCCGCGCCGCCATCCAGGTGGCCGATCCTGACGGCAAGAATGCAAAGATTTACGCCAGCGGCCTGCGCAACGCCGTGGGTCTGGCCGTCAATCCTGATAACGGCGCCCTTTGGGCCGACATCAACGAGCGCGACATGATGGGTGACAACCTGCCGCCGGATTACTTTACCCACGTGCCCCAGGGCGGCTTTTTCGGTTGGCCCTACAGCTATATCGGCAAGAATCTCGATCCGCGGGTGAAAGAGAAGCGGCCCGACCTAGTGGCCAAAGCCATTGTGCCCGACGTTCTGCTGGGTCCGCATGTGGCGCCGCTGGAATCGACTTTCTACACCGGCAAGCAGTTCCCTGCCAAATACTGGCACGGGGCCTTCGTGGCCCTGCACGGCTCCTGGAACCGCAGCATTCATTCGGGCTACCAGGTGGTCTTTGTCCCCTTCAAGAATGGTGAACCCTCCGGCTTGCCTGAGAACTTCCTCAACGGCTTTGACCCCAACCCTCGCGCCAAGGCCGTGGACGGCCGCCCCGTGGGCGTGGCCGTGGCCAAAGACGGATCATTGCTGGTGTCCGATGACGTGGGGAACGTCATCTGGCGGGTCTCAACGAAGTAACTGAAAACAGGCCGGGACAGCGCGGACTTCCAGTGCCCCGCTCGTCCCGGCGCACCAGGAAAACGGACCGGGAGGGCGCCGGGTCCGGACATGGGCCAAGTCAGACCTTAGTAGCATGTCCGTCTTATTTTCAATAACTTCCACGCCCCGTATTGCTCTCCAACCGAAAGCTCACGCCGAAAAGTACCGCCCCCGGCTTTGGACTCAGGCCGCAGCAGGGTTCTTTCTGCTTGCACGCAGGGGTTATAATTGCAGGGAACGGGGGGACGCGGGAGTTCAGAGATGCGCGCCGTGTCCGATGGCTTGTTGACAACAGGCCTGCTGACTATGGCAGGCTTCATCCTCCAAACTGTTCTGCCCGACTCGTCCGTCTTCGCGGTCGGCTGGAACGCCCGGCAGTACTACATCCCTTACAATGTCGCGGCATTCTGGGGTTGCGTGGCCCTGGGCGTGGTCGTGGGCGCCATACAGGTCATCACCGTGCTGCTGCGGGATGCAGGTCGATTGCAGTAAACGGCCTTGGGATTGGTTAAGAGAGCCCATAGCTTGAGCTGTGGTCTCCGGCCGCTCGATTTCGTTTTGGCCCTTGCATGAGGGCAGAGGGCTGCCCTACTTTTGCGTTGCCAGGCGGAGGTAACTTTCGGGGTCGTCGACGTCGATGAGGATACCGGGATCGGTGACCTCGACAAACTCGGTCTGAGGGCGATACTGGTGGATCACCGTGTCGGCGCCCTGATCGGGACCAAGCGCAGCAATCTGACCGAACACTTCCCTTCCCACCAGAACCGGATGGCCGTGCTTGCCGTTGAGTTGCGGAATGACAACCGGCTTACCCGTAGACCTAAAGTGTTGAATCAAGGTTTGCACGGTACCTGTTGAAATAGCAGGATGATCTACGAGGCACAAAACCACACCTTCTGGCTTATTCGCGGCCAGCACGCGCAAACCCGCCTGCAGCGACGAAGTCTGGCCGCGGCGGTAGTCCTGATTGACCACGACTTCAACCGACGAGAGGTCAACGCCCGGCTCGATCAGTTCCGCGTGGTGACCCAGGACGACAACAACCCGGCCGACGCCGGCGTCCCGCAACACGGAGATGA
Organism: uncultured Acidobacteriota bacterium; assembly: GCA_963731705.1. Classification (GTDB taxonomy): domain Bacteria; phylum Acidobacteriota; class Terriglobia; order UBA7540; family UBA7540; genus SCRD01. Next base: position 208,804 of record CAVSWQ010000042.1, on the reverse strand, counting down.
TGTTTTCAAGGAAAGTCCTGCCGCGATACATCAGCAGGGCTTTGTCGGCCCCCATGCGGGAAGATTCGCCCGCAGCCAGGACGACAGCGGCGATAACCGGAGCTGAGGACGGCCCCGTTCGAGACTCCGAACCCACGCTCATGATGTTTGCTGGACCCTGGGTTTCCAGGCAAGCGAAGCGGCCGAGCCGGCGACGTTTCTGCGCACGGCAATCATTTCCGCCACGATGGAAACGGCAATCTCTTCCGGCGTGAGCGCGCCGATGTCGAGGCCCACGGGCGAGTGAACCTGCTCAAGCCGTTCCCCAGAAACACCCTCGGCGGTGAGAATCTTGAAGAACTCGGCCAGCTTCCGTTTGCTGCCCACCATGCCGACGTAGCGCGCGCCGGTGGTGACGGCCCAGCGCAGGCAATCAAGATCGCCCTTGTGCCCGCGCGTGGCGATGACGATGTAAGAAAGGTCGTTGGGCACGACCTGCGGAAAGATTTCCGCCCAGGGCGCGGCGTACGTGGCCACGGCGGAAGGAAAACGCTCCTTGTTGGCAAAAGCTTCGCGGTCGTCCGAAACCACGATGTCGAACCCGGCAAGCCCCGCTACCTTCGACACGCTGCGCGAAACGTGGCCGCCGCCAAAAAGATAGAGCGTGGGAGTGGCCAGGATGGGCTCGACAAAAATGTCGAGCGAACCGCCGCAGACCAACCCCGTGTCGTATTCCGGATTGGCGTTCAGATTAAAGTGAAGGCGGCGCGGCTTCTCTTCCCGCATCACGTCCTGCGCCGCGGACCAGACGTCGGCCTCCACGCAGCCGCCGCCCACCGTGCCCACAATCGAGCCGTCATCGCGGATCAGAATCTTGGAGCATTCATAGCTGGGAATGGACCCCTGCACCTGAATGATGGTGGCCAGGGCGCCCTTGCGGCCTTCCTGCCGCAGCTTGACGATTTCACTGAAGACGTCGCTCATAAAATTATTTTCAGAGTAAACTGGTGCACGGGCGTTGTCAATCGCGGCTATCCGGCACCCTTACACGCGCTTCACGAACAAGAGCAACTCACGCAAAGGCACCGAGGCGCAAAGCCTCCCAAATAGAAATTGAGTGCGCGTCACTTTGCGGACCTTGGCGGCTTTGCGTCTTTGCGAGACAATGCGTTTCCTCCAGGCAAATGCGCCTTCGCATCCATCAGCTATTCTGGCAGGGTTTGATAACATACGGGTGATTCGTAAACGGGAGGTTCGATATGAAAGCAGTTCGATTCCACGAGCACGGCGGTGTGGACGTTTTGAAATACGAGGACGCGCCGGAGCCGGAAATCCAGGCGAACGAAGTTCTGGTGAAGGTGAAAGCCTGTGCGCTGAACCACCTGGACCTGTGGCTGCGCGGTAGCGTGCGCGCCTGGAAGCTGCCCATGCCGCACATTGTGGGCAGCGACATCTCAGGCGAGGTTGCGAAGGTGGGGGCGCTGGTGACCAACACCAAAGTGGGCGGCCGCGTGCTGCTGGCGCCGGGAATCGGTTGCGGCCAGTGCGAGGCTTGCTGGAAGGGCCTCGACAGCGCCTGCCGCAGCTACACGATTTTTGGCGTGATGGTGGACGGAGGCTACGCCGAATACGTGAAGTCGCCGGCGGCGAACGTGATTCCAATTCCAGGCGACTTGAATTTTGAGGAAGCGGCCGCCGTGCCGCTGGTGTTCCTGACCGCCTGGCACATGCTTTTTGGGCGCGCCCAATTGCAGCCTGGCGAGGACGTGCTGGTGGTGGGCGCAGGCTCCGGCGTGGGCAGCGCCGCCATCCAGGTGGCAAAGCTTGTGGGATGCCGGGTGATCACGGTGGCCGGCACGGACGAGAAGCTTGAAAAGGCCCGAGCATTGGGCGCCGACGAGGGCATCAATCACACGAGGCAGTCCATCGCCGAAGAAGTGTCGCGGCTGACCGGCAAGCGCGGCGTGGACGTGATCGTCGAGCACGTGGGCCAGGCCGTTTGGGAGGATTGCTTTGCCTCTCTCGCCACTTACGGGCGCCTGGTGACCTGTGGAGTGACGAGCGGCGGCGAAGTCAAGCTGAACATGCAGGCGCTGTTCGCGCGCCAGCGAACCATCATGGGCTCGTTTATGGGCGGCAAAGGAGAATTAATGGAGGTTCTCAAGATGATCGGCCAGCGCAAGCTGAAACCGGTGATCGATTCCGTCTTCCCGCTGGCGGAAGCCGCCGAGGCGCAGAAGAAGATGGAGAGCCGGGACTTCTTCGGGAAGATCGTGCTGAGGCCATGAGGAAAAACAACAACAAGCTCACGCAAAGGCGCGAAGACGCAAAGCTCCTCATGATTCAAAGGTGAGCCACGCTACCCCCGTCGCAGGTAGGCGGAGATCAGGATCACAATCATGGCCAGGCCGAGTGCGACGTACAGCCACTGCTTCCGGCGCTCTCTGAACCCCGCAAAGATTTTCAGAGGAATGGTGAGACACAGAATGATGACAAAGATGGCGAGCGCCAGAACAATCTTGATGGTAAGAAACGTCCAGTAGGGTCCCCAGGGAACCAGCCACACCAGTTTGACGTTGTAGAGGCCTGAAGCCAGCAGCAGGATCATCACCGACCAGGAAACCCACCGGAACCTTCCCAGGGCGGCTTTCAGCAGTCGGTCCCGCTGCTCCTCGTCCAGAAGGCCGGCGGAGGGAAAAAGAACCAGAAGCATGAATGCCATGCCTCCCACGCCGATAACGGCTGCGCTCAAGTGTACCCACTGTACGAATGTCGCCATTCATTCTTCCTTGCGAATACCGTTGAGTTGCCGCTTGTTGAGCCGGACCCCGATGGTTGCGTTCTGGAACGTCAGGACTGGAATATACCGGGTGCGTCAGAAGAAACGCACAGATCGCGGCCTTCCCCGCGACCCGCCCCGGCGGTGCGGGCCGCTCCGCAGCCTGGAGGCGCAACTTCAGCCGGCCTTTAAGAGTGGGTTTCAGCCAGCTTGTCGATCTGTTGCGCGAGATCAAAGTCCTTCTGGGTGACTCCGCCTTCACTGTGCGTTGAAAGCGAGACGCCCACCACGTTGTAATTGATGGCGATGTCGGGATGATGCTGCGCCTTTTCGGCCGCTTCAGCGATCTTGTTGACGAGGCCCATAGCGGGCATGAAGGATTTAAGCGTGTACCGTTTCTGAATCGCCTTTCCCTGCTGCGACCAGCCCTGCATGTCTTTCAGTTTCTGCTGGATTTCGTTTTTGCTGAGTGCCGCCACAACGCCTCCTTTGGCTTTCTCACTTCGGACTTGAGTATAGAAAAGGCACACAGGACAAGTCAACGAAAGTTCGGCCAGGAGATAGGAAGGCTAAGGGTGCAACCCTACTGTTTCGCTCTATTTTGGTGGGCTTGCGGGATGAGAGGGCGAGTGTACACCACCGGGTGGGCTTTGCGAAGGTAGTTCGGCCTATAAAGGGAGAGGAATCCTTCCTGTCCGCAAAGTGATTGCCTGCACCAGGGTTCCGCGAGAACATGCGTTACCTGGCATATATTCTGGTGCGAGTTTGGGATAAGCCCTACCGGGAATGCCGGCGGTTGGCTTGACGTCAGGGAGCAGTTCCAAGGCGCTTCTACTTAGCTGGCAGGATACGGATCTTTCGAGCCGAGCTGCCCAAGATGGTCCAGGGCCTTCTGAATCCGCGCCTCCCTGTCCATATCGATGAAGGGTATCGCTTCGCGCTGCTCCCCAAGCACTGCAACCGGGGTGTGCAAGGGCTGCATCCCCGAAGTTTGTGGGACGTTGTTAAACGACAATTCAATGCGCGAGAACGCCTGATCAAGAAATCCCTTGAGTCCTTTGTTGAGGCTACTTTCATCCTCGTTCATCGTAATATCGGCCGCCGCGACAGGCTGCTCCGCTGGCAACTTCGAAACCGGCTCAGCCTTCAGGCCACCGATTTGCTGCACGGTCTGTTCCAGCGCACTCATCTGGGCCCGGACGGAGCTGAGCGTTCCCTGAAGCTTCTCCTGAACCAACTGTTCGTGGCGGGCAACCAGGTGTTCAACCTTTTGGCAAATTGACTTTTCCAGGCGGGCTGCCGCTTCCCCGACGCGGGGCTCCAACAACTGCTCAATTTGCGCAGGGTCCTGCAATCTTTCCCGGAACTCGGCAGCAAGCTGGTCAATCCTGCCAGCGACCTCCGCTGCGGTCGGTTGCGCCACCGATGGTTGCACAACCGCTTCAGACTGCAGATCACGGACTTGCTGCACCGTTTGTTCCAGTGTGCTCATCTGGGTCTGGAAGGAACTCAGCGCTGCCTGAAGCCTGTCTTGAACCGACTGTTCGTGTTCCGCCAACAGGTGTTCAACATCCGCCGTCGCCATCGGCTGCTCCGCTGACGGTTGCACAACCGCTTCAGACTGCAGATCACGGACTTGCTGCACCGTTTGTTCCAGTGTGCTCATCTGGACCTGGACGGAATTCAGCGCTGCCTGAAGCCTGTCTTGAACCGACCGGTCGTGTTCTGCCAGGAGGTGTTCAACATCCGCCGTCGCCATCGGCTGCTCCACCGATGGTTGCGCAACCGCTTCAGACTGCAGATCACGGACTTGCTGCACCGTTTGTTCCAGTGTGCTCAATTGGGTCTGAACGGAACTGAGCGTTCCCTGAAGCTTCTCCTGAACCAACTGTTCGTGCTGGGCAACCAGGTGTTCAACCTTTTGGCAAATTGACTTTTCCAGGCGGGCTGCCGCTTCCCCGACGCGGGGCTCCAACAACTGCTCAATTCGCGCAGGGTCCTGCAATTTTTCCCGGAACTCGGCAGCAAGCTGGTCGATCCTGCCAGCGACCTCCGCCGCGCTCGACTGCTCCGCTGACGGTTGCGCAACCGCTTCAGACTGCAGCTCACGGACTTGCTGCACCGTTTGTTCCAGTGTGCTCATCTGGGTCCGGAAGGAACTGAGCGCTGCCTGAAGCCTGTCTTGAACCGACTGTTCGTGTTGGGCAACCAGATGTTCAAACTTTTGGGCAATCGACCTTTCCAGCCTGGCTTCCGCGTCCTCGACGCAGGGTACCAGCAACTTCTCAATTTGCGCCGGGAGAAGTAAGTTTTCCCGGAACTCGGCGGCAACCTTCTCGATACTGTCGCCAACCTCATTCTGGAAACCATCGAGTGCAGCGTGAGCCTGCTCCCTGGCCCGCTTCGTCAGCTCCTGAGTGGTCTTAATGGAAAACCCTTCAAGGTCGTTGCGAATTCGATCTTTCAGGCTCCTGATGTCCAGGCTGGGAGGGTTCGCATCATCATCCTGAAGACCGGGAGGCAAGCCGGGAAGTTCAACGCCCGAAAGGCCGGCCACAGCCCGCAGCAATTCCCGCATCGTCTGCTGTATCTGATCTATGTCCTGTTGCCAGGGCCGATCCGTTTCCTTCAGTTCAGATGAGTGATTGGACCTGGACCCGCCTTTTTGCCCTTTAGCCCTGTGAGCCGCACGAAGTTCCTGATCAAGTGATAATAATCCCCGCATGTCGTAGCATGCCGCTGGTCAGGCGCGCACGGTGCATCGCCTGGTCACGTCCGGACGCTCCGTCAGTCAAGCAAGCATCCCAGCAGCATTCTCCTTCCCTATTGGCGCTTTGTTCACTTAAATCGGACCCTCATGCCGGATTGAATCCCACTAGCATTGGTTGCAGCGTGTTGGAACCATGCCTTCATGGTGACAGTCGAGGGATTAAAGGTTACCTCGCCATCCCCCATCCAGAGCCTGTTCCTCGCCGCTAAAAACATAATTGCTAGATTGGTACTTATGTACTATTCCGTCAAGGAACGCCCGTACTAGAACTTAAGTACTATACACGATTCGGTAATGATGTCATGCTTTTTCGCCAGGCCTTCGCCCAATTTTCCCTGATCGACAACGCAAGCCCGGAAGAGATAAAATCTTCATCCAAGTTTGCACGGAGCCAGCTCCGCCCCTTTTTCAGGCCGGGCTTTCCACTGATGGACGCGAATGCAGCCGGGATCTTTAAAGGGATCAGCAGAATGCATAGAACCTTCATCCCCCTGACCGGCTATTGTCACCCAAGTTACTATGCGGGGCAACCCTCCGCCTTCGTTCGTCAGGAGGCCTCGACGATGAAAGTTTGATGTGAGAAACTGCGAGAACTACGTCCTTCATACCAGCAGCCGACAGGAAGTGGAAATGAACCTTAAGAAACTGCGCCGGAATCATCCACCGAGAGAGCTTGTGTCTGTCCATCCATCCAGCGCGCCGAGTGCGCATAGAGGACGAATGAAGTTGCTCGGCTTGCTCGTCGCCGCAGCCCTATTTCTGGCTGCCGGCCCGCGACCGATGAGGGCCGCTTCCCAGGAATATGGGGCGCCCAAAGTTCCCGATTTTTCGATCATGGCCAACGACGGCCAGACTTACACCCTGGATGACCTGAAGGGCAACGTCGTGCTGATTATGTTCTGGGCGACATGGTGCCCGTATTGCAGGAAAGCTATGCCGCACATTAACGAATTTGCCGGCGAGTATGCCAACGCACCTTTCACCATCATCGGCATCTGCGGCAGCAAAGACCTGGACGCCTGGCACAACTACATCGAGCAGCATCAGTTGCGGTGGCCGCAATACCTGGACAGCGACCGTCGCATGGCGCGTCTCTTCCAGGCCAGCGGCGTGCCGAATTTCTTCCTGATTGATAAGGACGGCTACCTGGTGGCTCACTGGGTCGGCTGGGACGACTCCCTGACGCACCGGGTGGAAAAACTGATCGACCACACCCTGGCCATGCCCCGCCGCCAGCAGAATTAAGCGCAGCCCGGTCCGTCGAGTCCCGCTTCGCTGGACGGATACCCGCAGGCTCCCAACCTTCCCCCAAATGCTCACCACTGAACTGCTACAATGTGAGCTGTTATGTTGCATGAGATTCTTCCGGTCGGCATGCTCGAGTGCAACTGCTCGGTGGTGGCCGATGACAAGACGAGAGAAGCGATCGTGATCGATCCCGGCGACGAGGTGGAGCGCGTGCAGGAAATCCTCACGCGGCACGACCTGAAGGTGCGCTACATCATCGCCACCCACGCCCACATTGACCACGTGGGCGGGCTGAAGAAACTGCATGAAGCCACGGGCGCTCCGGTGATGATGCACCAGGCCGACCTGCCCCTCTACGAAAACCTGGCCGCGCAGGCCGCCTGGCTGGGCGTGGAAACACCCGGCATGGTTGAAGTGGACCAGTTTCTGAAAGAAGGTGACCGGCTGCGCTGGGGGGCGCTTTCCGTTGAAGTTCTCCACACGCCGGGACACTCGCCGGGCAGCCTTTCGCTCCACCTTCCGGGCGAGGGTGAGCGCATCTTTGCCGGTGACACGCTCTTCCAGGGCAGCGTCGGGCGCTCGGACCTGTGGGGCGGCTCGCATGAGCAACTGCTCCGCTCCATCCACGACAAACTTCTGCTCTTCCCGGATGAAACGCCCGTCTTCCCCGGCCACGGCCTCAGCACCACCATCGGCCGCGAACGCGAGTCGAACCCTTTTCTGCAGGATTTGTAACCGAGCGCCGTCAGAATCGTCAGGGCTTGTTCTTATTTCAAAAGCGGCAGCATAGCCTTGAATTCCGGCGTGCCGCTTTTGCCAAGCAACTCGTAGATCATCATTTCCGTGGAACTGAGGACGGCCCCGGCGCGGTCCATCCGCTGAATCCCCGCTTCCCAGTTCTCCTGCGTGCGTGAAGACGTGGCATCCCGCGCCACGTGGACCGCGTAGCCCGCGTTCAACGCCGCAAGCACCGTCTGTGCGACGCAGACGTGCGACTCGACACCAGCCACCAGCAGCGTGTCATGTCCCGGCGCAACTTCCTTGAGGCGATTGCCGAAATTCTCATCGCCAAAACAACCAAAGCTGGTCTTGTCCAGCGGAGCGATTCCCGGAGCGGCGCAGGCGACCTCTGAAACCAGAGGCCCCAGTCCCTGCGCGTACTGCGTGGTGACGATTGCCGGAATGGACAGGACCAGGCTGGCGCGCAGGAGCAGGACGCAATTCCTGACGACACGGTCACGCTCAAATATCGCCGGCATCAGCTTGGTCTGCGGATCGATGATCACCAATACAGAGGTCTTGCGGTCGAGAATGCGGGACGCGGCGTTTCGAGACTCGGACATGACGGAGGCTCCTCTGCTGGTGCAACGAGCGAGTTGGCGCCCATTATAGCAGGTGCCGAATCGTTGCAATTCCAGGGCCCCGTTATTGGAACGGACGCGTCAGCCAAAGGGGTTCGCAAGGCGCCTGCCACTACTCTTTGCATCGGACGCCCGGCGCAGGTATGATTCTCTCCCGGAGAGGAGGACCTATAGGCCATGCCGAAGTCACCCCGAAAAAGCAGGAATGGAAAAGGACGCCGCAAGTTTCTGAAGACGATGACCCTGGGAGTGGGCACGCTGGCCCTGCCCGCAAATTCCGTGGCCGCTTCGGGTTCTGGCGGGACGCCGACGGTTCCCCCGGCAGACGCCAAAACAGAGGCCATCCAATATCCAAGGATTTACCGCGGGCGCCAGCGCGAGATGATCGGCTTTCCGCTGGGCGGCGTTGGGGCAGGCTCCATCAGCCTGGGCGGCCGGGGGCAACTGGACGAGTGGTGGATCTTCAACCGCCCGGACAAGGGACGGAGGCCGCAGTACGCCTTTCCGGCCATTCGCGTGGAGGCCGCCAACCGCAAGCCCATCGTCGAAGGTGCTGGAAGCGCGCATCATGCCGCCTTACTCACGCGGACCCGAGCGACCTGGGCTCCGACAACGTACCCGGCCTGCCGCGGCTTGAAAGCTGCACCTTTACGGGCGAATATCCGCTGGCGAGGATCGAATTTGAAGACGCGGAACTGCCCGTGCGCGTGTCGATGGACGCCTTTACACCCTTGATCCCATTGGACGCGGACGAATCCGGCCTGCCGCTCGCTGTGCTGCGCTATCGCGTCACGAACCCCGGCGCGTCCAGCGCGAAGGTGTCGATCGCCTGGTCGATTGAAAATCCCATTGGCATGGAACGCGACGCCGGAGGCCAATCAAATCCCGGCCACGGAAGGCAGAACGATTATCGCGAAAGCACAGGAGTGAAGGGACTGCTGATGCAGAACCCGTTTCTCGGCTCCGCGGACCCGCAGGCAGGAACATTCGCGCTGGCGCTGCTGGGCGCCGACTCGGGAAATCTGAGTTACCTCCGCGGCTGGCCCAGCACGCGATGGTGGGAAAGCCCGCTGCTTTTCTGGGACGATTTTACGGGCGACGGGCGGCTGGGACCGGAAGCGGCCCAGCGAAGCTCTGTCGGCGCGCTGTGCCTTGAAAAAGAGATTCCTGCCCGGGCGAGTGCGGATTACACCTTCCTGCTGACCTGGCATTTCCCCAACCGCACGCCCAAGCGCTGCGGCTGGTCTTCTCCGAAAGGTCATGAGAACGACCTGGTTGGGAATTTCTACTGCACTCGCTTCAAGGACGCGTGGGCGGTGGCGGAGTATGCCGCGAAGAATCTATCCGGCCTTGAAGAACGCATGCACAAGTTTCTTGACGCCGTTCGCAACACCACGCTGCCCGGAGCGGTGAAGGACGCCGCGCTGGCCAACCTGTCCACTCTGGCTACGCCCACCTCTTTCCGGACCAGCGACGGCGCGTTCCACGGCTTTGAAGGCTGCGTTGACCACTCGGGATGCTGCTTCGGCAGTTGCACGCACGTTTACGCCTACGAGCCTGCCACGGCGCACGTCTTCCCCGCCCTGTCGCGGTCATTGCGCGAACAGCAATTCGGCTATTCAACCGATGCCCAGGGCCTGATGGACTTTCGCGAACTGCTTCCGTTTGGTATTGCGCATTTCGGCACGGCGGCTGCCGACGGGCAGATGGCCTGCGTAGTGAAGGCCTATCTCGACTGGCGGCTCTCCGGCGACACGGCATGGCTGCGCCGGCAGTGGCCGGGTGTGAAGCGCGCGCTGGAATTCGCCTGGATCAAAGGCGGATGGGACGCCAATCGCGACGGGGTGATGGAAGGCGTGCAGCACAACACCTACGACATTGAGTTTATCGGTCCCAATCCGTTCTGCGGAATGTGGTATCTGGCCGCGCTGCGCGCCGGCGAAGAGATGGCCCGCGCCATGGGCGACGCCTCCGCCGCAGCGGAATTCCAGCGCATCTTTCGCAAAGGCAGCGAGTGGGTGGACTCAAACCTCTTCAACGGCGAATTCTACATTCAGAAAGTCGGGTCCGTGGCCAAGGACGACATTGCCAAGGGATTGCAGGCCGGCATGGGAACAGTCGATACCGAACATCCCACCTACCAGTTTGGCGAGGGCTGCCTGAGTGACCAGTTGATGGGCCAGTATTTTGCGCTGATTGCCGGGCTGGGCCTGCTGGTGGAACGCGACCACGTCCTGAAGACCCTGCGCTCGATCTGGAAATACAACTACAAGCAGAACCTGGCGAACCACTCGAGCGTGCAGCGCGCCTACGCCCTGAACAACGAGGCAGGGCTGGTGATGTGCGCGTATCCGCACGGCGAGCGGCCGCGCGTGCCGTTTCCTTATTTTGCAGAGGTCTGGAGCGGCTCGGAATACGCCGCAGCGGCTTTGATGATGGAGATGGGAATGGTTGCAGAAGGCGTGCAGATGGTAGAAAGCACGCGGCAACGCTTTGACGGGGAAAAGCGCAATCCCTGGAACGAAGCAGAGTGCGGCTACCATTACGCCCGGCCCATGTCAAGCTGGGCGCCGCTGGTGGCGCTGAGCGGATTCCGCTACGACGGAAGCGAGAAGGCGGTGGTGGCGCAGCCGCTGGTGCAGCAGGACAACTTCTCCTCTTTCTGGTCGGCCGGAACGGCCTGGGGCGGCTTTTCCCAGCGCAGCCAGGGTGGGAAAACACGCTTTGCACTTTCCGTTACCGAAGGCAAACTGGCATGCCGCAAGGTGACGCTGTGGGCTCCCAAAGCGGGCGCAAGCGCAGCGACGGGCAAGGTCGGCAACAAACCCCTGCCCTATAAGGTTCAACAACAGGGCGACGAAATCACCTTTGTGTTTACCCCGGACATCACGCTGGAAGCCGGCGACCAGTTGGCCCTGACGCTGTAAACCGGAAAACCGGCTGGAATCTGACAGCAAACTCTCACTGCCGATTGCCAATTCCGGCTATTCGGCCAATAATGAGGTATGCGGGGCGTGTTGGCCCGGCCTCATCGCTAATCGAAACACGAATAGAGTTTCCGAGGCGCATTCCCTGCAAATCGCCGGCCGTTTTGAAGGCTCTGGCGCACAACGTTTTGGGCGGGTGTTTTAGCGTCTTTATTTTCCAATCGGATGGTGTTTTCGGAGGAGGAACCATGTGGGAGTATGACCAGCAAATGAAGCTTAAGATCGGCCTGGCCGAGATGCTGAAGGGCGGCGTGATTATGGACGTCACGAACGCCGAACAGGCCAAGATTGCCGAAGACGCCGGCGCGTGCTCGGTGATGGCGCTGGAGCGCGTCCCTGCGGACATCCGCAAAGAGGGCGGCGTGGCACGCATGGCGTCGATCAAAATTATTAAAGAGATCATGAAGACGGTCACCATTCCGGTGATGGCCAAGGCGCGCATCGGCCATTTTGCCGAGGCGCAGGTGCTCGAAAACGTGGGCGTGGATTACATCGACGAAAGCGAAGTGCTGACGCCCGCCGATGAAGAACACCACATCCACAAATGGCCCTACAAGGCCCCGTTTGTTTGCGGCGCTCGCAACCTGGGCGAAGCCCTGAGAAGGATCGGCGAGGGCGCGGCCATGATCCGTACCAAGGGCGAGGCCGGCTCGGGCAACATCGTGGAAGCGGTCCGGCACATGCGCGCGATTACCAGCGAGATGCGCCTGCTGACCACGCTGCGCGAAGAAGAACTGATGGCCAAGGCCAAGGAACTGGGAGCGCCCTTCGACCTGGTGAAGTGGGTGTCCCAGAACGGCAAGCTGCCCGTGCCGAACTTCTCCGCCGGCGGAATTGCCACTCCGGCCGACGCTTCGCTGGTGATGCAACTGGGAGCGGAAGCGGTGTTCGTGGGATCGGGCATCTTCAAATCATCCGATCCGGCCAAGCGCGCCAAGGCTATTGTGCGCGCCACCACCCACTACAATGAACCCGCCGTCGTCGCCGAGTGCTCGGAAGAACTGGGCGAGGCCATGCGCGGACTCGATGTCGCCAAGATGGACCCGAAAGAGATGCTACAAACGCGCGGTTGGTAGCGATATGCACAAGTTGAGCCGCTTAGCTATGTGTTCAGCAGCAAGGCAGGAGGTAGGCAATGAGCGCGGTTAAAGAAGAAGCAAAGAAGCTGATTGATTCGTTGCCTGAACTGGCAACATGGGACGACCTCATGTATGAGCTTTATGTTAAGCATAAACTCCGGAAAGCGCTCGACGAAGCCGCGGCAGGCAAAGTTGTCTCACATGAGGCTGTGAAACGAGAATTAACCTCAGAATGAGGAAAATCGATTGGGCACCTTCTGCCATCGCAGACTTAAAGGGCATTCGTAACTTTATCGCGCGGGACTCAGAGGCTTACTCGAACTATTTTGTGCGAAGGCTCATTGAAGTGGTAGAGAATGTTGCGAGCTATTCGATGATGGGCCGCAAGATGCCCGAAGCATTAGATGAAAACATACGGGAACTGTTGTTTCAGAAATATCGAATCGTGTACCGAGTTGAGACCTCCCGTATTCTTGTTCTGATGGTCATTCACGGCTCGCGCGACCTCGCCCAAGTGGACCCGAAGCCGTGGGAAGTGCTTTGAGGGCAGGTTGTGGCGAAGATGAAATACGTTGTCGTCATCGAGAAAGGCACAGATAGTTGGGGGGCGTATGTGCCAGACCTGCCGGGCTGTGCCGTAGTAGCTGAAACAAGGGAAGAAGCACGGAAGCTAATTCGTGAGGCTGTCGACCTCCACATCGAAGGATTGCGAGAGACGGGCAGCCGGATTCCAGACCCGCAGTCAACGGTCGAATACGTGCAGGTTTGAGAAGGCATCGCTATGCGCGGACTCGATGTCGCCAAGATGGACCCGAAAGAGATGCTGCAAACAAGAGGGTGGTAAAGAGTTCTGAGTTCCAAGTTATGAAAGGTGAATGCATCTCGATATGACCGACTTTCAATATCCCATCGGTAAATTTCAGCCTCCCGAAAAGGTCTCGGACCACGACCGGCAGGCATTCATCCGGCAGATTGAAGAGGCGCCGGCGGCTTTGTGGTCAGCGGTGACGGGGCTTTCGGAAGAGCAGATCGATACGCCCTACCGCGAGGGCGGATGGACGGTGCGGCAGGTGGTCCACCATCTGGCGGACAGCCACATGAACGCTTTCGTTCGCTTCAAGCTGGCCATGACCGAAGAGCAGCCTGCCGTCAAGACCTACAACCAGGAGCGCTGGGCGGAACTGCCTGATGCCAGGACACCGCCAGTGGTGGTTTCACTCAATCTGTTCGACTCGCTGCACAAGCGCTTCGTTGCGCTGCTGCGATCCATGAGCGCCGCAGACTTTGCGCGCACCATGAAACATCCCGAAATGGGAGTTGTTCCGCTTGTTCAGTACCTGAGCCTTTACGCCTGGCACGGGCGCCATCACGTGGCGCACATTACGGGGCTGCGAGAGCGTAAGGGCTGGAAATAGAGGCTTTAGCGGGGCTTCGGGCTTCGTCTCCGGCTGGTTGTTCAGTGGGGCCTTTTCGGCTAAGACTCAGGACAACTGCCACCGCGGATATTTGCAGTACCAACGATCTTGAATTCACCCGACAAAAGGAGGAAGCATGCCAGTTCGCAAGGCTGAAGCACAATGGAATGGAACACTTCTTGAAGGAAACGGCCACATGAAAATGGCCACGGGCTCCTATGACGGTCCGTTCACCTTCAAGTCGCGCATGGAAAACGGCCAGGGCACCAACCCTGAAGAACTGATTGCGGCCGCGCACGCCGGCTGTTTCTCGATGGCCTTCTCGGCCGGGCTGGGCAAAGCGGGCTTCACGCCCAAGCGGGTTCACACCACGGCTTCCGTGCACTTTGACAAAGTGGAAGCGGGTTTCGCCATCACCAGCATCGACCTTGAAACCGAGGCGGAGATTCCCGGCATCGACGAAGCCAAGTTCCAGGAACTGGCGGCGGGCGCCAAGGCGGGCTGCCCGGTATCCAAGGCGCTGGCCGGAACCACCATCAATCTGAAAGCCAAGCTCGTCCAGTAGCCGCAAGGCCGGCCACCGCTGGTGCGTTTTAAATGCTGATCCTGAGCCAGCGCCGGCGGCCAAGCTTCATCCTGAGAGTCTGCGCCCATGCCGGGAATGATGCGAGGGGCCCTGCTCTGGGCTTCTCGGAACAACGGGTTGCGCGAGCGTGCCGCCCGGTACAAGTTTGTCCGGCGCAGTGTATCGCGCTTCATGCCCGGCGAACAGATTGCGGACGCGCTGGCTGCCGCGCGGTCCCTCGAAGACCAGGGCCTGGGCACGGTGCTGACCCATCTGGGCGAAAACGTCTCAACCGAAGCCGAGGCCGAATCCGTAACCCGGCATTACCTGGAGGCGCTTGCACAGGTGCGGGCCGCGGGGCTGCGCTCCGAACTTTCTGTGAAGCTGACCCACCTGGGACTCGACCTCGGCCATGAACTTTGCCGTTCCAAGGTTGAGAAGATTCTTCAAGCGGCCGGTAACGATTCTTTTGTCTGGATCGACATGGAATCGAGCTCCTACGTGGATGCCACGCTCGACGTGTATCGCCGACCTCCGCCGGACTTATTCCAACGCCGGCGTCTGCCTGCAGGCCTATCTTTACCGGACGGCGGAGGACCTCGATTCCCTGCTGCCCATGGGCCCGGGCATCCGCCTGGTGAAGGGCGCCTATCTCGAGCCGGCAAAGGTGGCATACCCCCGCAAAGAGGATGTGGACGAAAACTATTTCGCCCTGGCCTCCAGGCTTTTGAGCAAGGAAGCGCGAAGCGCCGGCCTCCGCGCGGTGATTGCCACGCACGATCTCAAGCTGATCCATCGCGTGGAATCGCTGGCGCGTTCGGAAAACTTGACCGGAGACGATTTTCAGTTTCAGATGTTATACGGGATTCAGCGCGCCGAACAGCTTCGCCTGGCCCGGGACGGGTGGCGGTCAGGCGTGTTGATTTCCTACGGAACGTTCTGGTTTCCGTGGTACATGCGGCGGCTGGCCGAGCGCCCCGCCAACGTTGGATTTGTCATCCGAAACATGCTGGGAGGGTAAGGATCTGGCGTCGGGCAGACTGTTGAAATATCCCACAGAGAAAGCGTAGCGCCGGGTTCGCCCCGCCATGTTTCAAAGTGGGCTGGCGGCGTAAACCGCCGCTACAGCCGTTTCAATCATCCTGCTGGACGAGTACCAAGGCCGCACCTATGGAAAGCAAGAAAGAACCCATGATTGGAATTCTCGCCGTGCAGGGCGATTTCGCCATGCACGCCAAAATGCTGGAGCGGATCGGCGCAAAGTACAAACTGGTGAAACATCTGGACGACCTCGCCGGCGTCGATGCCCTGATTCTGCCTGGCGGCGAAACCACCACCATGCTGAAGTTTTTGAGCGAACGGAAAATCGGCGAGGCCATCAAGCAATTTGCAAACGAAAACAAACCCGTTTTCGGCACCTGCGCCGGAGCGATTCTGATGGCCAAAGAAGTTCTGAACCCGGAACAGGAACGGCTGGGACTGATCGACATCTCCATCGAGCGCAACGCCTACGGGCGGCAGGTTGACAGCTCCGTCCAGCAGGGTGAGTGCCCTGAACTTTCCGGCCAACCGGTGGAGATGGTTTTCATCCGCGCGCCCATCATCCGCCGGGTGGGCGAGGGCGTCAAAGTCCTGGGCCGTGCCGCAGGCCTGCCCGTCCTGGTGGAACAAGGCAACCTGCTGGCCGCCACCTTCCATCCGGAACTGACCACCGACGAAACGGTCCACCGCTATTTTCTCAAGAAAGCAACACAGAGTTGAACGCCCGGGAAAAAAAAAAAAAAAAAAAAAAAAAAAAAAAAAAAAAAAAAAAAAAAAAAAAAAAAAAAAAAAAAAAAAAAAAAAAAAAGTGGCCCACGACCCTGTAGATCGGCAAGTGTGATACGGTTTTAGGCATTCGGTCTGTGCAATCCGATCTATTTCATTTTTAAAAAAAACGCTGATAGCTTTGTCACTAAAAAAAAAACCCTTTCATAGATGCTCTACAGTGGTGAAACCGCTAACCAAGGGTTTAGCATGTCTGGGATTCGAAGGAGCTATTTGAAGAATGAGATGTTCAATCCATCTAGAGGAATGTATCCGCTTGCGAAAGCTTGGGGCGATAGTTTTCAAAAATTCCTTGTTGTGTGCCGAATCTTTAAGGCCGGATTTAGAGGAAAAGTTTGGCGGGTGGCGCAGATTCGCGCCTTGTCGAGTCTGCGTTCTCGCGAAGCGAGAGGCATCTGCTTTTTCATTCCAGCCGGCCCTCTACTGCCACTGCGGCGACTCTGGGGTACGTTGTTCATCATTCACAATTCATAATTCTCTTTTCCGTGCCATTCTAGCCCCACTCAGCTTCGCTGAACGCAAACTTTAAAAATCAAAAATCTGCGCCACCCGCCCGTCGCCTGGTAGCGCCTGAAAACTGCATTCGTTCTAGTGGACGCAGTGAGTTATCATACCGCCATGGAAATCAAGCCGACCGTCCCAAATCCAAGTTCGGTGAAAGACGCATGCAAGCGGTTCGACCAGGAAAATGCCGTTGTCGAGCGAACGTTGGAAGAACTATTAGGCAGGCCACGGTAATACGATCTACGCGGAGGCGCACGTTCCAAGGTATGGCTCTCAACAGGTTATCTTCACGCCGATCCTCACCTTATGGCACGCCGCTCGCCATATCTGCCGCACGGACTGAGGTGGACGGGGAGCTCAAAGCAGACCCTCCGTCTCCTGGGCAGTCGGTAAAATCGTCGGGTTAACAGTTTCGGGACGGGTAGGGAGTTCTGGTATTCGCCACAAGTATGTAGCTGGCACCGGCCTGAGTCATATCCCATCTGGGATTCCCGCGTTGCTCTGTACCTGCGATCGTTGAGGGTAGCGACTTCTCCCGCCCGGCCAACTGGATTCAATACCCGCAATTTGCAGATTCAGGCGTAAACGGGGGCGCTCGCTGGCGGCCGGACAACTGGATCACTACCGGGAATTTAAAGATCTCATGAACCGATTCCAGATTTTTACAATTCGCTCGTTCACATTCAAAGATATCGACAAGTTTCTATTTTTGTCTGGTGAGCAGCTGATGAAAGGCGATCTCCGCTCTTAAGAGCTTCAACGCGGAATTCAGACACTGTAAGCAGGAAAGCCGACATGCCCATCGGCTAATGTCGTCACCAGAATAGTCTAGCAACTCTTCGACATGACAGGGATAGAGAACACCGTGACCGGATTTATAGTATCTACCGGAAACCACAACGGCGGCTGGCGCAGATTCGCGCATTGTCGAGTCTGCGTTCTCGCGAAGCGAGAGGCATCTGCTTTTTCATTCCAGCCGATCCTCTGCTGCCACTGCGGCGACTCTGGGCTGCCTTGTTCATCCTTCATAATTCAGAATTCATAATTCGTTTTCCGTGCCATTCTAACCCCACTCAGCTTCGCTGAACGCAGACTTTAAAAATCAAAATCTGCGCCAGCCGCGAGGCCATCCGTCACCGCTATAGGCTACGCCAAGCCTGAACACCGACCACATCACTCCCGTCACTGCGCTCGCGACCATCGTCAGCGCCAGATCAGGCTGGAAGAGACGCAAAGTCCCCATCGATACGCCAAAAAGCTTTGGAATCAGGTAGAAGAAAAACCAGGCCATCACGAGCGTCGTGAGCAGGGGAAACCACAGGCTGAACAAGCCGAATGCGCCGGATTTGGCACGCAGTGCATCACGATGAAACCATGCCCAGACCATGCTGGATAAGAATACAAGGGGCATGAGAGCTAATCCGACAAACACAGCCTTTTGTTGCCAGCGACTCCCTTCGCCAGCGTAATCCAGGCCGAGTGCTCTGGCGCTTATGCCGTTGCGGAGCTCCGTGGTTTCGCCAAACCCAATTCCACTCCCCGCATTGACCAGGACGACAACGCCCTTCTTCTCCGCCGGAACCATGGTCGCGAGCGTTTCGATTCCGGGGGTGGAGCCAGAGTGGAATACGGTTCCCTTTTTGGTATCGACGAACCAGCCCAAGCCATAGAATGGCGACACCGCGCTGGCCCGGCGCATCATGGCGGCCTTTGCCCTTGCGCTGACGATGTCGTCCTTGCCATTCATCATGATGGCCAAATATCGAGCCAGGTCGCGTGCGCTTGCGATGACGCCGCCTTGCGGAGCAGTTGCACGATCGGTCATGCTCCCTTCGATGGGGCGCTTGGTGCCGAACCAGGGCCGATGCCCTGTCGCCATCGCGTCATGGCTTTTTCCGTCGGCGACGAAGCTGTGCTCCATGCCGATGGGTTCGAGAATCTCTGTCTCGATGTAGCTCGCATATTCCCGGCCGCTCACAACCTCGATGAGGGCGCCGAGAATTTGGTAGTTGGCGTTTGAATACTCCCATTTGGCTCCCGGTTTGTAGGCAGGAGTCCATTGCGCAATCCGTTTCACCTGGCGCGATAGCGCGTCCTCGCTTGGGGTCAGGCCGGCCGGGGTTTGGTTGCCCTGCAGTGTTGAATAGCCGCTTGTGTGGCTCAGCAGTTGGCGGATTGTGATGGCTCCGGACGGGCGGCCTGAAAACACATCCAGATAGTGCGAAATCCCGGTATCCAGGTCGACCTTGCCCGCCTCCACCAGTTGCATCACGGCCATTGCTGTGAAGCTCTTGGAGATAGAGCCAAGCACGAACGGAGTATCTGGCGTCACCTTCCTGCCGCTTCCGATCAGCATCTCGCCACGTGCTTCTGAATGAATCCTGCCGTCTTCGACGACCGCATAGGCGAGGCCCGGTGCTCCGGAGATGGGCATCTCAGCAGCGATGAAGTCATCGATCGATCCGGAGGGCACGCTTGCCTGCAGTGCAGTGGCAATTCCCAATGCAAGCAAAGCCAGGATATACCGCATACCGCCGTCCCCTCCCTTCATCGCCGTTGCCTTCCATATGTTCATCATGTGTTCCATTTCTTTCCGCGCAGGTCCCTAATCAACTAAGCCGGGATTAACTTTTTGGCTCCCGCCGATGGAAAGTATATTATCTTTTGCGGTCAACGGAACTCAGTGTTTTCTTCAATCGGTATCATCGGCGCCGAACTGCACATTCAGAAGTCCTGCAAACTCGTTCCCGCCGCTTCTGGAACCGGATTTTTCAGACACTGCGCCCTTCGGTGTCTTTCCTCGGATCGATTTCTTGAGTGCCTTGCCACAACCGGCAGCTCAACCGCCTCATCTTCACCGCCTGCTTGCCTTCTTTGATCCATTGCTCCGCAGGAGGCGCAGATTCGCGCATTATCGAGTCTGCGTTCTCGCGAAGCGAGAGGCATCTGCTTTTTCATTCCAGCCGATCCTCTGCTGCCACTGGGGCGACTCTGGGCTGCCTTGTTCATCCTTCATAATTCAGAATTCATAATTCGTTTTCCGTGCCATTCTAACCCCACTCAGCTTCGCTGAACGCAGACTTTAAAAATCAAAAATCTGCGCCACCCGCCAGTCCCTTCGGACTACGCAGACACTACAAAGCCAGCGTCTGCGCCAGCCACGTGGCACGGGCGGCAGCTCCGCTGCCGCACTCCAAGGCCTGCGGCCCGTCAGCCGCCGCATGGCGCCATTCTAACTCCACTCAGCTTCGCTGATCGCAGACATTAAACATCAATGTCTGCGCCACCCGCCCGTGATACGATAATCGCTTCATGAACATGCAGTATTGAAGGAGGAAAGTGTGAGAGAGCATGTCGACCATCACGACGCTGAATTGCTGCTGAGGCTTTATGAGCTGCGCCGCGAAGAGAAATTGCGCCAGGCGCGGGCGTGGTTCGCGCTGGAGTTCCAGGCCAAGTCCACGGATGAATATCAGAAACTGTATCCCCCGGGTTCGGAGCAGGACGCCTTCTTCCGCATGGTGGTGACCTATTGGGAAATGGTGGGGTCCATCGTCAACAGCGGACTGATCAAGCAGGATTTCTTTTTCCAGAATACCGGCGAATTTTTTGGCGTCTGGGAAAGAATTAAACATTTGATTCCGGCAGTCCGTGAGGCTTTTAAAAATCCGCACCTGTGGGAAAACCTGGAACTGATGGCCAAAGCTTACGAGGCCTGGATGGCCAAGCGCTCGCCGGACGCCCTTGAAGCTTTCCGCCAGCGGATCCAGGCGATCCATAAGAAATAGAATCTATGGATGCTCGGGCGGAGCCGCTTGCCGCACGAGGATTCGGTCCCGTACTTTCCCGCATGCCGGTTTGACTTTCGCCGCCCGGCGGTATATCTCTAAACCGGTATCCAGCGAGATTGAGTGAAGAACCCCGGGCAGACTTTCCCACGATCGGAGGGCGCCGTCGTGAAAATCCGAATCAAGGTTAACGGCAACTGGCGTGAAGACGAGGTTGAGCCGCGCCTGCTGCTGGTGCATTACCTGCGCGAGCTTGCGGGACTGACGGGAACCCACATCGGCTGCGAAACATCCTTGTGCGGCGCCTGCACCGTGCTGCTGAACGGCGAGGCGGCAAAATCCTGCACCCTCTTCGCCGTCCAGGCCGATGGCGCGGAAGTCACCACCATCGAAGGCCTGGGCACGGACGGCAATTTCCACCCTTTACAACAGGGCTTCTGGGAAGAGCACGGACTGCAGTGCGGTTTCTGCACGCCGGGCATGATCATCACAGCCCACCAGTTGCTGGGGCGCAATCCCCACCCGACGCGGGAAGAAATCCGGCACGCCCTGGAAGGCAATCTCTGCCGCTGCACGGGCTACCAGCACATCGTCAAAGCCATTGAGTGGGCCGTGGAGCATTCCGGCGGCCAGCAGGCAGGCAAGACAGCCCGCCCTGAAGCCACAACCTGACCGAGGCAGCGCTCAAGAGGTGACCGATGGCCACGAAACTCCTGGGAGAACGGATCAAGCGCAAGGAAGACCCGCGGCTGATTCAGGGCCGCGGACACTACGTGGACGACATCAAGCTGGACGGCATGCTGCACATGGCTTTTGCCCGCAGCCCTTACGGCCACGCCGCTATTACTTCCATCAACACTGAAGCCGCCCGCAACGCTCCGGGAGTGGTGGCGGTCCTGACCAGCGACGACCTGAAAGGCAGGCTGGGACAGGTGCCCTGCGCCGCCGGCATGAAAGGCCTGAAGGTTCCCGACCACCCCTGCCTGGCGGAGGAACGGGTGCGCTACGTTGGCGAGCCGGTGGCGGCCGTGGTGGCCACCGACCGCTACCTGGCTACGGACGCCGCCGCCCTGGTGGAAGTGGAATACGACATGCTCCCGGCAGTGACCAGCATGGACAAGGCGCTGGAGAGCGGTTCTCCCCTGGTCCACGAAAAGTTTGGCGACAACGTCGCGTTCAAGGACACATTGGAAGGCGGCGACTGGAAAACGGTTGAAACCGACCCGGCGGTCAAGGTGATCAAGCAGCGCCTCATCAACCAGCGCCTCGGTCCCGTGGCCATGGAGACGCGCGGCGTTGATCGCCAGCTACTCGCCGGGCGAAGACACCCTGACCGTGTGGTCGTCCACCCAGATTCCTCACCTGCTGAAGACCCAGCTTTCACTGATGACCAGAATCGACGAGCCGCGCTGCCGGGTGATCGCTCCGGAAGTGGGCGGCGCTTTCGGTTCCAAGCTCAACGTCTATGGTGAAGAAGGCGTGGCCTGCTTTGCCTCAAAGCTGCTGGGCAAGCCGGTGAAATGGATTGAGGGCCGCCGCGAGAACCTCGCCGGCACCATCCACGGCCGCGACCAGATCAACGACCTGGAAGTTTATTTCAAGCCCGACGGCAAGGTGGTGGGATTGAAGTGCCGCGTGCTGGCCGACATGGGAGCTTATTTCCAGCTACTCACCCCGGCCATTCCCACCTCCACGCCGCTGATGATTCTGGGCTGCTATGACATCCCCTGCGTGTCGGTTGAAACCATCGGGGTCTTCACCCACAAGATGGCCACGGACGCCTACCGCGGCGCCGGGCGGCCGGAAGCCACCTACATCATCGAGCGCGCCATGAACATGGTGGCCCATGAATTGAAGATGGATCCGGTGGACGTGCGGACAATGAACTTCCCCGCTCCCGGCAAAGACATCACCATGGCCACGGGCGTCAGCTACGACACGGCCAACTACCAGAAGACCTTGAAGAAAGTGCTGAAGCTTTCGGGCTATTCGAAACTGCGCAAAGAACAGCAGCGCCTTCGCAAGAAGGGCAAACTGCTGGGCATCGGACTTTCCACCTACGTCGAAATCTGCGCCATGGGGCCCTCCAGCCGCATGCCCGCAGGCGGATGGGAAAGCGGCACGGTTCGCGTGGAGCCCACGGGAAGGGTGACGGTGCTGAGCGGAGCCTCGCCGCACGGCCAGGGCGAGCAGACCAGCTTTGCCCAGATTGTGGCGCAGGAGCTGGACATCCCGTTCGATGACGTGACGGTGTTCCACGGTGACACGGCGCAGGTGCCCATGGGCATTGGAACGTTTGGAAGCCGCGCCACGGCCGTGGGCGGAACGGCCATCTACGTTGCCGCCCAGCGGATCAAAAAGAAAATGGCCCGCATCGCCGCCCACAAGCTGGAAGTGAAACCCGGCGACGTGGTGTTTGAGGGCGGAAAGATTCAGCTCAAAGACGGGTCAAAATCCGTGACCTTCAAGGAAGCGGCTGAAGAGGCTTACATGGCGCGCGAACTGCCTCCCGGCATGGAGCCCGGCCTTTCAGAAACCTACGTTTTTGAACCTCCGAACTTTACCTACCCGTTTGGCGCGCACGTGGCGGTGACCGAGGTGGATGAAAACACCGGCGAGGTGCGGCTGCGCAACTATTTCGCCGTCGATGACTGCGGGCGCATTCTGAATCCCCTGCTGGTTGAAGGGCAGGTGCACGGCGGCATCGCCCAGGGCGCCGGGCAGGCTTTGGTGGAAGATCTGGTCTACGACGAAAACGCCCAGTTGCTGACCGGCTCGCTGATGGATTATGCGGTGCCCAAGGCCCATCTGTTTCCGTGGTTTGAAACCGCCAACACGGAAACCCCGACGCCGGTGAATCCGCTGGGAGTGAAGGGTGTGGGCGAGGCCGGAACCATCGGTTCAACTCCGGCCATCGTCAACGCCGTGGCCGACGCGCTGGGAGTTCGCCACATCGATATGCCGCTGAAGCCGGAAAGGGTCTGGAACGTCCTGAAAGAAGCGGCGGCGCCGGGAGGCAGAGGCATCATGATTCCTGAGCCCTTCGAATATCACGTTCCCAAAACTCTGGAAGAAGCTGCGCAGCTCATCGCGCAGTTTGGCGAGGACGGCAAGGTGCTGGCCGGCGGGCACAGCCTGGTGCCGATGATGAAGCTTCGCCTGGCCTCGCCCCGGCACCTGGTGGATATCGCGCGGCTCGACGGGCTTCGTTACATTACTGAAAAAGACGGCCACATCGAAATTGGCGCGCTCACCACGCACTACCGCATTGAAGCCTTCAGCCTGCTCAAAGAGAAGTGTCCCCTGCTGCCGCTGACGGCGCAGGAAATCGGCGACGTGCAGGTGCGCAACAAGGGAACGCTGGGCGGAAGCCTGGCGCACGCCGACCCCGCAGCCGACTGGCCGGCCGCCGCCGTGGCGCTGGGCGCGGAACTGAAAGCCGTCAGCACCAACGGCGAGCGATGGATTCCAGCTGCGGAATTTTTTGTCGACCTGATGATGACCTCGCTGGCGCCGGGCGAGATTGTGACCGCCATCCGATTCCCCCTGCTGCCCGCGCGCTCCGGCGATGCCTACGCAAAACATCATCATCCGGCATCGGGGTTTGCCGTTGTGGGTGTGGCGGCCCGTGTCACGCTGGATGAGAAGGGCCATGTGAGATCAGCGCGGGTGGGAGTCACCGGCATTGCGGCGGCTGCTTATCGCGCCGTCGAGGTGGAGAAGGCCATCACGGGCAAGGCGCCCACAGCGAAACATCTCCAGCAGGCGGCCAGCCACGCCGCCGACGGCATTGAGGCCAACGGAGACCTTTACGCTTCGGCGGAATTCAGGGTCCACCTTGCCGCGGTCTATACTGAAAGGGCCCTGGCCGCGGCAGCCAAAAGCGCCAAAGAGCACTGATTGAGGAAAGCAAGCCGTAGCACGGACGACGGCGGCGTTGAACTCGTAGCGCCGGCATCTTGCCGGCCTTCGTAAATGCCGCCGGGACGGCGGCGCTACATGAAAATCCAAGGTTCATACAAAATTCCTGCCGCGCCCGAAGTGGTCTACCGGCATCTGCTCGACCCGGAAGCACTGGCGCGGGCGCTCCCCGGATGCGAAAAGCTGACGGAGCATGATGCTTGCAGCTACGATGCCGAAATATGCGTGGGCATCGCCGCCGTCAAGGGCACGTATCAGGGGCGGGTGGAAATCCTGGACCAGAAGCCGCCCGAACGGTTCCGCATGAGGGTGGATGCCCATGGCAAAGGCGGTTTCCTCAAGGGCGAAGGAGAAATTGTTCTCACCGGTTCAGGGGACGAAACCACCGTCAGCTACTCGGGCGAGACGCAGGTGGGTGGCATGATCGCCGCCGTGGGGCAGCGCATGATCCAGGCCGCCAGCCGGCAGATTGTCGGTCAATTCTTCCAGGCCTTTGCAAAGCAGATTCAGCAGAATGCAGCCTCGTAAGCAGGACGTTCTTTTGCCCGCCACGTGCTCATCAGGGCGCAATGTAACCCTCTGATTTCCCACTCATTCCGGCTTCCCCGCCACCGCGCCCCTGCCAGCCGAAGGGGGAGTATAATATGAGTAGAACAGGATCACGATACCGTCACAGGGAGACCTCCATGGCGACGAAAACACTTGGCGACATTCTGGAAGAATCGGTCCGCGAGGGCGACCTTTACGAGAAAATGGACCGGGGCTTCGTTCGCTGCGTTGCCTGCGGCCACGCCTGCCCGATTCCGGACGGACACGTGGGCGTCTGCAAGGTGCGCTCGAACCGCGGCGGAAAGCTCTACGTGCCGTGGGGCTATGTGGGCGGAGTGCAGTGCGATCCCATTGAGAAAAAGCCCTTTTACCACGCCTATCCGGGAGCGCTGGCGTACAGCTTTGGCATGCTGGGGTGCGACCTGCATTGCTCCTACTGCCAGAACTGGGTCACCTCGCAGGCGCTTCGCGATCCTCGGGCCGTCTCGGCGCCCCTGCGGGCAACCCCGGAATTGCTGGTGGAAGACGCCGTCAAGCAGGGCGCCAGGGTGATGGTCAGCACCTACAACGAGCCTCTCATCACCAGCGAGTGGGCCGTGGCCATCTTCAAGCAGGCGCGCGCCGCGGGACTGAAAACCGGGTACGTATCAAACGGCAACGGGACTCCGCAGGTGATGGAATACCTCCGGCCCTGGATTGACCTGTATAAGATCGACCTGAAAAGTTTCGACGACCGGCACTACCGCCAGCTCGGCGGACGATTGCAGCCCATTCTCGACACCATCCGCCGCACCCATGAGATGGGTTTCTGGGTGGAAATCGTGACCCTGCTGATCAAGGGCTTTAACGATTCCGACGACGAACTGAAGCGCCTGGCAGAATTTGTTGCCGGCGTTTCCCCCGACATTCCGTGGCACGTAACGGCATTCCACAAAGACTACAAGATGACCGATCCCGCGGATACCACGCCGCAAATGCTGAAGCGCGCCGTGGGCATCGGCAAGGCCGCCGGTTTGCGATTTGTGTACGCGGGCAATATGCCGGGCCGGGTGGACGACCTGGAAAACACCCATTGCCCCAACTGCGCTAAATTGCTCATCGAGCGAAACGGCTACCACATCTCAAAATATCTGATCACCGCTGAGGGCCGTTGTCCCGCCTGCAACGCCTCCATTCCCGGCCGATGGGCCGACAAGTTTGAAGGCCAGATTGCCAGCTCGCCTTACATGCCATACTTCCATCAACGCGGGGTGCAACTGACCACGCTGGATTGATTTGCCCGCCGTCCCATTACCCGTCCAACAAATCAATGCGGGTGGAAGAGGTAGCGCAGGGTTGTTTTGTAACCCTGCGGTTTTTGATTTTGATGTAACGAACCGCCACCTTGCTTTGAGCCCCCGAAGGGGGGCGGAAGACTTTAGCCCATGGCGCAAGCCATGGGACACGAGAGAGCAAAGCGCAACCCAGCCCCGGAAGGGGCGAAAGAATTCTTCTCTACCTGGCCTTCTGTCGCCCCCGCCGGGGGCTGACCACGACCGGGCGTTAACATGGTTCCCACGGCTCACGCCGTGGGCTAAATTCTTTCGGCCCTCCGGGCCTAAGAAGACAGGCGGCAGTTGGTGGCGTAAAGCCGCCGGCACAACCTTTTCCAGCCAGAATCTTAGTGAACGTGGAAGAAGAAGTATCCGGGGCCGACCCGCATGCTGTGAATGATCCACGGAGGAGAGAGCGCCCCGATCAGGAATCCGGCCACGGCCTGCACAAACGCCAGAGGCCAGATGTTGGGATGGCGGCTAAAGATTTCCGCAAAGACGAACCCTCCCGCAAAGGTGGCCGCCATGAGAACGGGATTAGGAATGTGAGCCCCCGCAAACAGCAGTCCGATAGCAAATGAACGCAGATGCGGAGATCTTATGACCTTCATCAATCGCCGGTGGAAGTAAGATTGCGTGAGGTATTGCTGAAAAGAACACCAGACAAGATAACCGGCGAACATCAACCAGGCGCGCGGAGAAGCAAGCCGGGCGGCGCTGTCATGCGCCCACAAGCCGTAAGAGACGCCCGCAACCACCACGATTGCCAGCACGGGAAGGCTGGCGCGGAAGCATGGCCGGAACTCCCGGCCCGTCAGTCCCATTTTCTCCAGCGTGTCGCCATAAAACCACTGGCTGAAGAGAACGGCGGCCAGCAGCGGAAGCCAGAGAAAAGGGTGTGCCTGCTGCCAGCGCCAGATGTAAAGCAGAATGGCCGCGTAAACAGCCAGAACCTCGCTGGCCGTCATCCACGGACTGATGGCCCGTGACGCAAAAGAAGCTTTTACGGCAACCTCGCGGCTTGCCACAGGCATCGATGCCCCCGTTCCTATTCTACGGCACACTCCAGGGCCGCGTGCAAAGCCGGAGGCAGCTAAGCGCCGGCAAGCATTTGCCGGACCAGCGCCAAAGAATCTTCCCCGGACATTTCAGGAGGCGCAAACAATTCGTCCCATTCAACGTCGGGAAATCCCATACGAGTCAGCTTTGCAGGAAGCAACTGGCGGAGGACATGCGGATCTTGTGATGGAAAAGCCTCAATGGCCCGGAAGATTGCCTGGTGCAGGGTGCTCTTCCACGCGTAGCCACGCAGCAGTGGAATCAGAGCATCCCGGGCGCCGCCTTCTGAAGTTCCAGCACACAGCAGGCGCAAGGCGAGCTTTTCGAGATGAAGATCCGTTCCCATAGGCCGCAGGGGGTCAGGCCTCCGCCTGCTGGCCGGATTCCGCGGGCGGCTCTGCCGGGGCGCGGGTGCTTGCGAAGAATGCCCACTCGCTGCCCCAGGTGGCGACCCGGAACCAGTAGCGACCGAACATCACCAGTTGCTGCCCGATGAAAAGCAAAGCGAGCACCAGCAAGGCCTCATCGGAAGTCCTGGTGGCGTCACCCAGCGCCCAATGAATGATGTGCCAGGGCATCACCAGGCGATAGATCCCGAGCAACGCCAGCCCGCACAGCGATGGAATCGCATACACAATAATGGCCCTGGGCAGGCGCCCGATACAGAATCCCAGGGACGCCAGGAACGCTTCCAGGAACCCGGAACCTTCGCCAAAGACGATCCTGACCTGGGCAAAGTCGATGACCAGATTGACGAACGCCAGCGACAGCAGGACCAGAAGGCCAGCCCCCAGATGGACCACGAACACCGACCGGTCGTTCATCCAGTACAGGGTGGTCTGATCCACTATTTTGCCCAGACCGGAGCTCACAAAACGGAAGACAACCCAGTAGCCCAGCAGCGCAAAGAGCATCAGCCAGAGCATGCGCCACGCATAGCGGCGGCAGTCACGGAAGAATGTACCCAACCGGAAGCGCTCCTGCCGGCGCTGGAACCGCGCGAGAACTCCGCCGGCCAGGATGGCGTTCACCGGCAGTGCAATCAGCCCCATCACCATGATGAATTGCGCATAGTGTTCGATGGCGCCGCGATTGTGGAAAGCGAAATCCGTAAACCAGTCGACGGGGAAACCTGTCAGCAGCTTCCGGCTCATGAGGCTGTGCGAGGTAAAGCCAAGCATCCCCTGATAGATCGGCAATGCCGCAACAGCAGCCAGGACCAAGTTGGCCACCAAAAGGATCCACACCGCCGGCCACGTCCGCCGCGCAAGCCTGAGTCCCTGGCGAATGGCCGTCCGCGCGCTTACCATGTCCACTCCCACTTTCCCGGCCGGTTTCAAATCAAACCTCTCGCGATGCCTCGATCCCTGCCTTGCAAGATCGCTAGCTGAAAAATCCCGCTGCAAAAAACAGGTTCTCGATCCAGAAAATCCATCGGATATACCATTTTGCGGCAAACAACTTGTCCGCCTTCACGGTGCGGCTGTTGTTGGTGTAATTGGCATCCAGCACAAGCTTTTGCGACGGGTCGACCACTGCCGATGCCACCTTGTGCGGTCCTTTGTAGGTGAATTTCGTCCACCG
This sequence comes from uncultured Acidobacteriota bacterium, assembly GCA_963731705.1. Taxonomy (GTDB): domain Bacteria; phylum Acidobacteriota; class Terriglobia; order UBA7540; family UBA7540; genus SCRD01. The sequence goes on along the minus strand of CAVSWQ010000042.1, from coordinate 180,076 downwards.
GTATCTGCCGTCCCAATGCTCATGCACGACTCTGCCGTTGTCAAACCGGACGTCAATGTCCACCGGCGCAGACGCCCCGCCCAGGCGGCGAACGATGACGGTTGAACGATACTGCTTCTGCTTGCTTTCCTGGTATTCCCTCAGAGCGTCCTTGCGCGAATAGTAAGTCTTTTTCCCTCCCTCATCGTAGATCCCGGTCCGGCCGTGACGAGGGATCGTTCCAGATGCTGGCCACGGTCTAATCGGCAAGATTGGAATTGTAGAAAAACTGCTGGAAGAACCAGTCCATGTTGCGGCCGGAAACCTGGTTGACCACGTTGATGAAGTCGCGCGTGGTCGGGTGCCGGTAGCGCCACTCCTGCTGGTAGGTGCGCATCACTCGGGCCATGACGTCCGGCCCAAGGTAGCGCTCCAGCGTGTCGAGGGTAAGCGCCGGCCGCGGATAGGAATTCACCACGTAGCTCATCCGCGTCCGGTACTGCCAGCCATTGCGCACCAGGTTATCGTCGGTTGCGTGGCCAAGGTAAGCGCCGCGGCCGGTGGTCCCGGCCGGCAGCTTGACGCAGGAAAAATACGGACCCAGGGGTATAGAGCCCACGCCCACAAAAGGAAAGTTCGGCACCGGGACGCGCAGCCAGGTGAACGCCTGAAACGGAATGCCCAGGAAGCGCAGGTAGGAGCAGGGATTGCCGTAGGCTGTTTCAAGAACTTTGGCGGTTGAGTAGGTGACAAAACCCTCGTCCAGCCACGGCTCTTCAAACTCGTTGTTGCCCACCAGGCCATACCAGAACTGATGGCCGAACTCGTGAATGGTCACTCCCTCCGGTTGAAACTCGTGCTTCCCCGGCCAGAAGTAGGCGCCGCCAACAAACAGGGTGGGATACTCCATTCCCGAGGTGTAGGAATTGCGGGGCGGGTCGACAACCGTCAAAGTGTCGTAGGGATAGGCGCCAAACCGCAACCCGTAATATTTGAGCCCGTTGAAGGCGGCCCGGAAATAGCGGTCCTCCAGATTCCGGTGGTTGGGTTGCAGCAGAAGAGTGACCTACACATTGCGCAGCGCCATATCGGAGGCGGGCAGGCCGAGGATTTCACTCCATTTTGCCACCTCGTCGCCCCGCACTTCCTTTCCCCAGTCGAAAGTGCGCGTGATCTTGATGAAATCCGGGCTGGCGGTCCAGGCGAAGTCGTGGACGTCCTGCTGATAGAAATTGTAGGTGGTGGTGCCGCCGGCATTTTTCTGTGCCGAGCGCTGGAAGCCTGTGGCGCCGAGGGTATAATTGGAAGGAACGGTCAGGTCAACGTCGTAGCTTCCGTAATCGGCGTAAAACTCGGTGTAGCGGTGGAACTGGTGGCAGTTCCATCCGCCGGTGGTGCGGCCGCGCTCGCCCGGCCCTTCATACACGCCGATCTTGGGAAACCACTGGCCGACCAGGAAATAATTGCCGTCGTAGCCCGTCCGGGCAAAAGCCCTCGGGAGTTTTGAGGTGAAATCCACAGAGAGCTGAATGGTTCCTTTGGGAGGAATCGGCTGCGGGAGCAGGATGCGAACGACCGTGCGGTCATCGGCATTGTTGTCGTCCGGATGCGCGTAGGTGATCAGCGGGGTCAGGTCGGCGCCGTTGACGATCTGAATCCTGTCAATCTGCTCCCAGCCCCACTTTTCCTTCCCTGGAATGGTCAGCCAGTCGGTCAGCGAGTCACGCCCCCGGGCGATGGGGTCACGGCGCATGAAGGTGCTGTCGAGATTCTTGAAGGCGTTCAGATAAAGATGAAAATAAAGATCAGGAATCGTGTCGTCGGTGTGGTTCCACCACGTCAGGACATAGTGGCCCTTGATGGTCTTTGTGGCAGGGTCCAAAGTTGCCGATATCTTATATTGAACGATGGGATGTTCGATATGCGATGGATAGGTTTGGGCCGAAACCGGAGACGGACTTCCCGTCAGGCATGCAATCAAGCTGCAGAATAACACCACGCAGGAAACGCGCATCAGGTCCGCCTCACGGATAGCTTAACAGGATTGGTCAACGCAGGTCCCTGCCGACTGTGTGGCGGGACGAGCGTTATTCTACCAAAAGAGGCCCGGCAAGGGAGAAACATTCCCTCAGCCCGCGTCCCCTGGATATCTCAGAAAATACGCAACGGAAGGGGGTGTTGAGGTATCCAATAGATTTGTGCAGTGGAGCCGGCCAGCGCCGGCTATGCAGGATGGAACGCGTGCGGCTATACTGAAAGGTTTGTGCCCGCTAAGTCATTGTGCACAAAGCTCAAGCAGGCCCGGCTGAGGGATCGGTCAGAGAGATCGGGTTACATTCACGGCAGGAAGGACAGGAACGCTTTTTGCAGACTGACGCGCAACGCACAAACAGGCCAGGTGGCTGACGCTTTTGACCCTTGCGGGAATCCTCGGACTCGCTATCCTTGGCGGTCCCGCATCCTATGCCGCGCCCCCCCAGCAGACCCAGGAGTTAAAGGGCCAGATCGTCGACGAGAACAAGGCCCCCATTCCAGGGGTTGTATGTGTGCTCCAGGGCGGCCTGCTTCCCAGCCGGGGAATCAGCGTCACCACCGGTGACAGGGGAGACTTCAGCATTCGAGGGCTTCTGCCAGGCACTTACGTGCTGACCTGCACGGCCCTCGGCTACGAGCCCTACGTGGCGACCGGAGTGGAAGTCACCGCCGGCGAAGCGCCCTTTCTGCATGCCGTCATGCCGTCGCAGAAGAGACACGTCGAGCAGGTTGAGGTCCGGGCCCAGGCGGGCACCGTGGCCCAGCAAACTTCGGCGCCTCCATCCACCCTGGGCTCGCAGGAACTCACCACCCTGCCTGTTGCCGAGCAGAAGTTCAAGGCCTTCCTGCCGCTGGTTCCGGGAGTGATCCGCTCTCCCAGCGGCAAGATCAGCATCAAAGGCACTCTGGAAAATCAGGGCATGTTGCTGGTGGATAGCGCCCAGGCGGTGGACCCCATCACGGGCAGTTTCGATATCGACCTCTCCATTGACGCCATCCAGTCGCTGAACGTTTACAAGGCGCCCTTTGACGCCCAGTATGGAGGCTTCTCCGGCGGACTGGCCACCATCGAGACCAAGGCTCCTTCCTACCAGTGGGGATGGGACCTCAACGACTTTTTCCCCGGATTTCGCGGCCGCAGCGGCCACCTGGTGGGCATCAACGACTGGGAACCGAGGCTCAGCTTTACCGGCCCGATCTGGAAAGACCGCCTCAACTTTTCCGAATCGTTTATCTACGACATTCTGAAAATTCCGGTTCGCGGACTCGCCTGGCCCAACAATGAGACCAAGAAGGAAGGCTACAATTCGCTCACCAGGCTGCAGTATGTCTTTTCACCGCGGCATATCCTGTCGTTCAATTTGCACGTGTTTCCGCGAAAGCATGAGTTCGCCAACATCGATTCGCTGATCCAGCAGCCGGCCTCGGCCAATCTATCCGAGCGTGGATACTCCGTGCAGGGCAACGACAGCTACCAGTTCACATCAGGCGCCATCCTGAACAGCCTTTTTAAATACACCCGGTTTGACGCCAACTCGCACGGCCAGGGCCCGGAAAACATGCTGGTGACCCCCAACGGTTACGGCGGAAACTACTTTAACGCCTGGTCAAGAAAAAGCGACCAGGAAGAAGGCATCCTGAACTACCGCTTCCCCGGATGGAACTGGCTGGGCAAACACCAATCCGAAATCGGCGGAGACTTTATCTACCGCGCCTATACCGGAACCAGCCAGTCGCAAACCGTGAGGGTCACCCGGCAGGATGGGAGCCTGGCGCAGCAGATTGATTTCCTGGGCCCGGGCGGAGTTCCTTCCACTCAGTCCCCGTCGCTGTTTTCCACCAGCAATGCCGAGGGAGCGGCCTACGTCGGCGACCACTGGATGGTCACGGACCGCGCCGCGTTGGACTTTGGATTTCGCTATTACGGGCAGGCTGTGGGCGAACTCGCCACCTTTTCGCCGCGCCTGGGCATTGTGTTTTCGCCGGGGAAAAGCGGCCGAACCGTCATCAGGGCCGGGGTGGGCGTCTTCAAGTCGCGCATCCCTCTGCTGGCGGCTGACTTTGACAGCAATCCCAGCCGGGTGGTGACGCTGTTTGACCCCCAGGGCAACGTTGTGGGGAATCCCATCACCTACACGGCCCGGTGTGCCACGAGAGGGCCGGCGGGGCTGCTGATGCTCCCTGACTGTTCCGACCTGGATGCCACGCCCTACAACCTGACGTGGCGGGCCGAATTCAACCGCCAGATGACCAATCATATTGCGGTCCGCGTCAGCTACCTGGGCAGCGGCACCTACAAGGAATTCGTTGTCAGCCCCGAGCAAACCTCGCCGACCCTGGGCACGTTGTTGCTCTCCAACCGCGGCGCGGCGCGATATCACGAGCTGGAAGCCATGGTGAGTTATCGCGACCAGAAAGGGAACCAGCTGAACGCCTCCTACGTGCGCAGCAGCACCATCGGCGATCTGAATTCGCTGGCCCAACTCTACGTTCCTTTTGAAAATCCCGTCATTCGCCCCGATGCTTATGCCAGCCTGGGGGCCGACGTGCCGGACCGCATGATCGCCTGGGGCATCTTTCATCTCCCCCAAAAGATCACCTTTGCTCCGCTGATTGACCTGCACACGGGTTTCCCGTGGTCCAAGGTGGACGAATACCAGAACTACGTGGGCACACCCAACAGCAATCGCTTTCCGACTTTCTTCTCCTTCGACTTCAAGGTGTGGAAGATGATTCCGCTGCCCCACTGGCTTCCCTGGGGAGGCGGATTCAAGCTGCGCTGGGGCATTGGCGTCCGCAACCTGACGGATACGCGCGATCCACGCGATGTTTACAACAATATAACCTCCCCCAACTTTGAGCACTTTGTCGGCTTTCAGCACCGCGTGATTGAAATCAACGTAGACACCGGCGAGTAGCGGCGCCCCTCAGGATGTGCCGCCGGCCCAGGGTTTCCCCTGTCGCGTCGAAGTTCACGCCTGAAAGGTATAGGCCAGCCAGTTATTGCGTGGAGATACGGCTTAGCCTCCTGACGAAGCGAAGGGACACGGGAAGACGCTCTACGACAACCAACCCCGCAGCCCTGCTAGACGGGGCATCCTGCACGGTCTCGGGGCACCATCCGGCCGCCGGAAACCAGCCGATAGCGCTCACCGCGCCAGACGATCTCCGACCCCGCAAAAGCTTCCACACCACAGGACGAATCCCAGCAGGTCACGGAACGGATAGAGCCAGCAGTAAAGGGCTGAATAGCGGTCGCGCGTGACGCCCCACCCAACCACCAGCGCCTGAACAACGCGGTTGGCAAACGCCGTACCCAGCAGACCCAGGCCCAGCGACCAGTTGCCCGACATCCAGCCCGCTGCCAGGCCCAGCAGGCCGAAGGGCATGGCAAACGTCAACCCCGTGCCCAGGTGGCCCAGGCGGCGCGAAAAACGCGAACTCTTCATCCAGCGAAGCTGATGGAGCAGCGACTGCCGCGCCGTGCGGTTCAGGACGATGTGGTCAATGACATGGCGCGAGAGAACGACGGTTTTGCCCGATTCGGCGGTTAGGGCTCCCATGACGAAATCGTCGGCGCAGTAGTCTCGAAGCACTCCGAACCCGCCCCAGCCTTCCAGAACGTCCTTCCGGATGACCATGGTGGGCCCCAGCGCGAACTTCATTCCTTCCAGAAGATCGGCCACCACGACGCCGGACGACATTTCAATGGACATGCCCAGGGCTTCGAGCCGCGACCAGAACCCTCCCGTCGAAACTCCCCGGTAGAGACAGGTCACCATGCCGACGCTCGCGTCCAGCATCGGCCGGACCACTTGCTGCAGGTAGTCCGGCGTCACCCGCACGTCGCTGTCAGTAATCACCAGCGTAGGATAGGCGGCCCGTGGCGCCATCTTCTCCATCAGGTAAACCTTGGCGTTCGGATAGGCCGGCTCGCCCGACAGCACAATCTGGGCGGGAATCTGCGGATATTTCCGCCTGAGCGATTCGACCACGGCCAGCGCCGGATCAGACCCGGTCCGCGCGCCAAAGATCAGTTCGTAAGCCGGGTAGTCCTGGCGGAAAAAGCTTTCCAGGCACTCTTCCAGCAGGGGCTCCATGCCGTGCAATGGCTTCAGGACCGTCACCGGCGGCAGGTGCCGCTTCCCTTCCCTTAAATCGGAGCCGGGCCGGGCGGAAACCCGGAAGCGCACAGAAGCAACCACCACCAGCGCAAGATAAACGCTGGCAGCCAGGAGTCCCGTTCCGGCGACGATGAATAAGATGTGTTCAAGCATCAGGCACACAAAGAAGCCGCGCGCCCCATATCATAAAGGCAGGCAGCAGGAATCGGGCCAGAATATCAGGGTTGATCTCTCCGCAAGACAGGAAGGCCGGGCTCAATCTTTGGTGGGCGCAGGGATCAGACGGCCTTTGCGGACGTAGAACTCCGAACCCCGCCACTCGATCCGCCGCTTGGAAAAACTGACGGCGAGGATCACGAAGGCCAGAGCGTCCCAGGCAGGCACCAGCCACAGCCTTTTTCTGAGCAGCGGGTCCTTCAGGCCCCACACGCCCACCGTCCAAGCCACGGCCAGCCGAAGCACCAGATAGGCTCCCAGGAAACCTGTCGTTCCCTCCCAGGTGTTCTGCACCAAAGTCGCGGCTACGACCCAGGGAAGCGCCTGCGTCAGCAGCCGGCCCAACTGGCCCCAGGGGCGCGAATGTCTTACACCCACAGCCCAACGGAGCTGGTGCTTGACGGCCTCCAGCGCTCCCTGCGACGGAGAAAGCGTTGCCACGGTGTAAGGAATCAATTCGACGTCGTACCCCTTGTCGACAATCCGCCGGCCCAGTTCAAAATCGTCAGAGAAACAGTCCGCAATAGCCTCGAACCCGCCAATATCCTTCAGCCGTTCAACGGTTACAGCAATGGTTGCCCCCAGGGCGAATTTTACGCCTTCCAGTTGCCGCGCCACGATGACGCCGGCCAGGAAGTCGGAGGTCAGGCCGACGGCCTCTATTTCAGAACCCAGCCTGGCTTCCGGCTGCATGTGGTACATGCAGGTAACGGCGCCGACCTTCGGATTCCGGAAGGGGCTGACAACGGCCCGCAGGTAATCGGGCTGGACACGAATGTCGCTGTCGCTGATCACCAGGATGGGGTGGTGCGCCTCGCGCGACAGCCGGCACAGTTTGCGCACCTTGCTGTTCCAGCCCTCACACGGCGAACCGATGAGCAGCCGGATGCTGCGCCCGGGATAATCCTCCATCAGCTTCCGGATGACAGGAATGGCGGGATCGTCGGCATCCGTGACCCCGAACAGTATTTCGTAGTCGGGGTAATCGAGATTGCAGAAGCTGGCAAAGTTCTCGTACGCTTCGCGGTCGAGGCCTCTGACGGGTTTCAGGATGCTGACCGGGGGAGTGAAATCAGGATCAAGTTCGGGACGCCGGCGAAAATAGCGCCAGGCGCTGAACAGCACGGCCAGGTAATAAAGCAGCGAAATGATGGCGCCGACTGAAACGAACCACTCGATCAGGTGCAGGTGTGAATGCATTGCCTTCGTCCTCTTTGCGTCAGATGCAGACCAGAGCCACTCCGATACAAACGATGATGACGCCGATCCACCTCTCCCGGTTCACATGCTCACCCAGCAGGAATTGAGCGCCCAGGGCTCCCACCGCGTAACTCGCAGCCGTGGCGGGAACCACCAGGCTCACGTTCGCCCAGGAAAGAAGCGCCAGCAGTGAAAAGAACGCCACGGCCATCAGGCCGATCCCGATCCACAGCCACTTCACCCGCAGTCCGCGGCCGAGGAACCGCAAAACGTTCAGTGGAGTAAAGCGTTTGATTTCTCCAACCGTCTTCATGGCGCGGGACAAGGAAAGATCGCCGAGCTGTCCCGCCACAACAACAATCGAAATAAACAGAGCTGTCCGACCGGTCATGGGTTTTGCTTTGTGCTGGGATGCGTCCCGCCCACCACGAAAACTCCCACGCAGATCAGGCTAACGCCAATCCAGCGTGTGGTTGGGACGTGTTCTCCCAGAAAAAAATATCCCATCAAGGCCACCAGAGCATAACCAATGGCCGAGGCGGGTGAAACATAACTGAAGTCCGCCCAGGAAAGCACGAGCATGTAGCTCACCAGGAAGAGCATCAGGAGTGAGATCGCCAGCCAGAGGGTTCCGCTCTCAAACGCTCGACCAAAATAGGCAATGGCAGTTCCTGGGGCCCAGCTATGAAGTTCCCCAAGTTTCTTCATGCCTTGACTGAGCAGGACGTCACCGGATGACCCGAAGGTGACCATAAACGCCAGCATGATGAAGGTCTTGCCACGCTGGCTTTTGGATTCAGACATGAACTTCCATCGCCCAAAACCTCAGGAATTTGATGGCGGCCCGGAAGCCACGTCAATGGCCGGAACGCTGATTCTAACCGTCTTTTGCGGGCCTTTGCGGGCAAACCTGAGCCGCTCGCTCCGCAACCGGAGAAACTCCACCGCCTCCGTGTAAAGCCGCTTGCGCTCGTCTTTTTCCCACAGGGACTTCCGCAGGATGCGCCACACCACGCGCGGGCGGAAGTAGTATTCATCGTAAAAGCGGTTAACCGCGTCCATCATCTGGGAGGTTGAAAGGTCCGGATACTCGATGTGAGGCAGTTGGTGGCCACTGGTATCCGACATGGGAAGATTCACCAGTTGTCCCGCCTCGAGCAACTGGTTGTACATCTCGGTGCCCGGATAACCGTGGGCGATGGACACCTGGATGGTTTCCGTATCCAGTTCCTTGGCGAAATCGATGGTGCGCTGGATGGTTTCCGGCGTCTCGCCCGGCAAGCCGATGATGAAGTCGCCGTGGATGGCGATCCCGACCTTTTTGCAGTTCTTCGCGAACCTGCGGGCCATTTCAGTGGTGGCGCCCTTCTTGATGTTCTTCAGAATCTGGTCGTCTCCCGACTCGAAGCCCACAATAAACAGGCGGGCGCCGCCGTCGGCCATGGCCTTCAGCGTTTCGTAGTCCGTGTGGTCGCGCGCCGTGCAGGACCAGCGGAACCCCAGCGGCTTGAACTTCTTTGAAAGCTCAATCACGCGGTCCTTGCGAATGTTGAAAGTGTCATCGTCGAAAAAGAATTCTTTGGCCTGCGGAAACAGCTTCTGCGCCTGCCGGATTTCACTGACCACGTTATCCACGGAACGGGTGCGCCAGGCGTGGCCGGAAAGGGTCTGCGGCCACAGGCAGAAGGTGCAAAGCGCGGGACATCCGCGGGAGGTATAAAGCGAAACGAAGGGATGGAGCAAAAACGGAACGTTGTAATTCTCAATCGTCAGGTTGCGCTTGTAAACCTCCGTGGCAAACGGCAGGCGGTCCAGATCTTCCGTCTGCAGCTGCTCGCGCGGCGGGTTGTGGACAATTTTGCCGTCCTTTCGATAGCTGGCGCCCAGAATCTCGCTGAGGGGTTTGCCCTGCGCGAATTCAACCACCGCATAGTCAAATTCGCCGCGCACGATGAAATCGATGTCCTCGCTGGCCATCAAACTCTGGTCAGGCTGGATCTGTACCGGCGGGCCGACAAAGCAAACTTTCAATCCGGGATTGGCTTCCTTCATCTTGCGCACCAGCTTCAGGTCAATCTCAAAGCCCACGGCGGAGGTGAAAAGGACCAGGAATTCGTAGTCCTTCGCTATTTCCACGGTCTGCTGGGGAGTGACCTTGTGCGGGGGAGCATCCAGCAGACGGCTGCCGGGCAACATCCCCGCCGGGTAGGTCAACCACACGGGATACCAGTAGGACTCAATCTCCCGGGTGGCCGGCCACCTTGAACTGGCGCCACCGTCAAATTTCTCGAAACTCGGAGGATTCAGTAACAACGTCTTCAAAACAGACCCCATACACACTCCCTTCTCTAATCGACCCTTGGTACAGATGTTGTCTTTCTCCCGCGGGTTGCGGCTATTGTACCCGAAAGATATAACTGCTTTTGAATTTACTTGCTTCGAAACGGAGGACCCATCCTGAATCGTCCCCTTTACAATTCTAACGCCTTGCAGCAAAACCGGCCACCCACTTCTGCTCGCCTCGCCGTCCCCTCAGATCGTCTCCCTGCCCTGCTAATTGGTGTCCAGGCGCTTCAGAGCGTCCCGGGCCGATTGATTGTCCGGGCTCAGCCTGAGAGCGGAACGGTATTGCGCGATGGCCTGCTGCCTCTTCCCCCGGATTTCGTAAATCCGTCCCAGCCAGTCATAGCGCCGCCGCATGCGCCGGAAAATCGTCACGCCGCGGAGTCCCGGCCAGGTAGGCCTTCAGGTCCTGCTCAGCCTTTGGGAGATCCTGGTGCTTCATGATGCTGGCCACGGCGCTGTAATAATTCAGGCGCGGATCATTCGGCACGATCAAGGACACCGCCCGGACGACGGCCTCCACTTCCGCCGGCTTCTGGTCAGCCTCATAGAAGTCGGCAATCTGGAAGTAGGCTTCGGCCTGCCGCGGCCTGGCTTCCAGGACTTTGCGGTAGTTCTTTGCGGCTAACTCCGGCTTGTTCAAATCTCGCCAATAGATGGCACGCGCCAGATCGCCTTCTGTGGCGTCACGCGAAGCAATGGCTAGCGCCTGGTCCCAGGCCTTGTCCTTGCTGCCACCCAAAATCCAGGGAGCCTGAAGATAAAACTCCATCAAATCCCGGCGGGCGGCAAGGTTGTCCGGATCCAGTTGAACGGCCTTCTGATATTCCAGCCTTGCCTTTCGGGCCAGCAAGAAGCTGCGGGTTGTATCCGCCTTCATGCCGTAGGCGCGCGCCAGCCAGAAATGTGATTCCGAACAGTCGGGCGACAAATGAGCTGCACGCTCGGCAAAGGTAACCGCCTGGTCGTATTCGCCAAGATCCAGGAAGGAACGCACCAGCCACAGGGTGGACTGGGCATCCCCGGGGTTCCTCACAACCTTCTGCTGGAGGACGGAGACCACCTCGCCGTACTTTCCTGCATCAAGGTCATTGGCGATCGTGGGCCGCGCAGGGCAAGGACTGGGCACGGCAGGGCCCGAAGCCCAGCCTTGAGCACCCAGGGCGAAAACAGAAAGTAACGTTGCAAAAATCTGTATTTTCAAAAATTTCATAAGCTAAGAGGTTGATCGGCAATAACTAGGGAGTAGCTTGAGGCCGGCCTCCGTTGTAGGAGCAATCCATAATCCACACATTTTAACAAAACTCCTTACAAATCGTACAGAGCGTGTTTCCAACACAAAGGACAACCCTCATATCACTTTGATGCATCGTTTCACTGGATGGCTACATCAATATGGTAAGAGGGTCCGGCAGCAGGATGACGGGGCGCCATTTCCGCTCTATGGCGACGCCTAAGCCTCCGGTTATCTTGACGGTGCGGAAAGACCATGAGAGGATTATCTTTACTGGGCCTGTATCAGGAAAGGATGATGACAAAACGATGAACGTGGTTCCTCACGTTGAGAACTCTGTTTGCACTGAGCCGGGAACGTTGCTGCTCCTCCGACCCCGGGGTTTTTGTGCGGGTGTCATCCGTGCTATCGATGTCGTTCGCATGGTTCTGGAAAAGCTGGGACCTCCGGTCTATGTACGGCGGGAGATTGTCCATAACCGTTACGTTGTGGACGAACTGGCCAGCCAGGGCGCAGTGTTTGTCGAAAATCTTGAAGAGGTGCCAACCGGAGCCGCGGTTATTTTCAGCGCTCACGGAGTTTCCCCCGCCGTCCGCGAGGAAGCACGGGCACGGCAGCTCGGCATTATCGATGCCACCTGCCCGCTGGTGACCAAGGTTCACCTGGAAGTGATCCGGTACGCCCGCGAAAACTACACCATTGTCCTGATCGGCCATCGTGATCATGATGAGATGATCGGCACCCTGGGAGAAGCCCCGGAATCCATCCATCTGATTTCCTCCGTAGAAGACGTGGAGGCCATGGACCCAGCCGATCCCAACCGTATCGTTTACCTCACGCAGACCACCTTAAGCCTTGATGACACAGCAGAAATCGTCGAGCGGCTGAAACAACGCTTCCCTGCCATTATCGGGCCTCCGGGACAGGACATTTGTTATGCCACCCAGAATCGGCAAATGGCCGTCAAGGCCATCGCCCCCAAGGCTGATGGAATCCTGGTGGTGGGGGCCAAGAACAGTTCAAATTCAAACCGGCTGGTGGAAGTTGCCCGGCGGGGCGGGACGGCAGCCTACCTGATCGGGAACGCTGATGATATCCTTCCTGAATGGGTCAAGGGCCACCGCCGTATTGGTGTCACCGCAGGCGCGTCAACGCCCGAGGTTCTGGTCCGGCAGGTTGTGGATCGCCTGAAGGAATGGGGCTTTACGCGAGTGGAGGAAGTCGAGTGGATCGAAGAAGACGTCCGCTTTGCTCTGCCGGCGGAATTGAAGGTTTAAAAGGCGCGTAGCAAGTACGCGGGGGGTTCATGACACAGGAAGCGGGAATTGAGCTCGAACCGTTCAAAAACGGGCGTGCTGTTGGAGCGGTAGATGCTGACCTCGATCAGCGTGTTCAGCAGGCAATCGGGCGAGCAACCGAGCATCTACTTTCCTTACAGTCTCCGGAAGGCTACTGGGTCGGCGAACTGCAGGCCGATTCCACGCTGGAGTCCGACTATGTCTTTTTCCTCCATGTGGTCGGCCAGCTTGATTCCGAGCGCGTAGCGAAACTGGCCAATTACATCCGCCGCCGGCAGCTCCCGGACGGAGGATGGAATATCTACCAGGGCGGCCCTTCCGAGCTGAATGCCACCGTCAAGGCTTACGTCGCATTGAAGCTGGCCGGGGATTCTCCAGAAGACCCCCACATGGCGGATGCCCGCCTCAGAATCCACGATCTCGGCGGCCTTGAACAGACCAATTCTTACACGCGATTTTATCTGGCGCTGGGGGGCGCCGTAAAATGGAAGCACGTGCCGGCGATCCCACCGGAGTTAATGCTTCCGCCCAAATGGTTTTTCTTCAATCTTTACTCCCTCTCTTCGTGGACCCGCGCCATTGTGGTGCCGCTCACCATCCTTTATTCCCTGCGGCCGCAATGGCCGGTGCCGGAGCACGCCCGCTTGGACGAGCTTTTCCGCGATCCTTCGGGGCACATTCCTGCCTTTGATTGGGACCGGAAAATCATCAGTTGGCGGAACCTGTTTCTGGCCATCGACCGATTGTTCAAACTGCACGAATCCCTGCCCTGGAAACCCTTGCGCAAGATGGCCTTTGAGCGTGCCCGGAAGTGGCTGCTGGAGCACCTGGAAAGGAGCGAGGGATTGGGAGCCATTTTCCCGGCCATGGTCAATTCCGTCTTTGCCCTGCTGGCGATGGGGCATCCGGCAGACGATCCTCTGACCGCGCGCGAGCTGAAACACCTTCGCGATTTTGAGATTGAAAAGGGCGACACGATTTGCCTGCAACCCTGCCTCTCGCCCGTTTGGGACACGGCCATCGTGATGTACTCGCTTGAGGAAGCGGGGCTCCCGCCGGACCACCCGGCGCTGGTCAAGGCCGCCCGCTGGCTTCTCGACCGTCAGATTGTCGGCCCCGGCGACTGGCAGGTGAAAAACAAAGACACCGCCCCTGCGGGCTGGGCTTTCGAATTCCGAAATGACTTCTATCCCGACGTGGATGACGCCTCATTTGTGATGATGGCTCTCCAGCGCGTTGCCTATCCGGACAAGGTGCGGCTTGAGCACGCCCTGCGGCGCGGCTTCCAGTGGATGGTCAGCATGCAGAACCGCGATGGAGGATGGGGTGCGTTCGACCGTGATAACGATTGCGCCGTTCTCACCCGCGTGCCTTTCGCTGACCACAACGCCATGATCGACCCTTCGACCGCGGACGTGACAGCGCGGGTGCTGGAATGCATTGCGCGCCTCGGATGGCCGGCTTCCCACCCCGTGGTTCAGCGGGGACTGAGCTTCCTGCGGAAGGAGCAGACGGAGGAAGGCGCCTGGTATGGCCGGTGGGGAGTGAATTACGTTTACGGAACCAGCGGCGTCCTCCGGATGCTGGAAGCCTATGGAATGGGCAAGGCGCCCGAAGCCCGGAGAGGCGCCGACTGGCTCTGCTCCGTCCAGAATCGCGGCGGCGGTTTTGGAGAATCCTGCGCTTCCTACGACGATCCTTCCCTGAAAGGACGTGGGGCAAGCACAGCGTCGCAAACGGCGTGGGGATTGATCGGGTTGCTGGCAAACCACAGCGTCGACGATCCAGCCGTCGTCAATGCCGTGCAATACCTGCTCGACGAGCAAACCGAAGAAGGGTTCTGGACGGAAACCGAATTTACGGGAACAGGCTTCCCGCGTGTTTTCTACCTTTGTTACCACTTATACCGGGACAGCTTTCCCCTGTATGCGCTGGCGCACTACCAGAACCTGCGACACAAAAAGGGAGAAGGCGGAGTCCATTCGCTTTTCGCCCTCCGAATTCGGGTCACATAACGGAAATGGAAACGGAAACGGGAAAAAGAACGGGAGGAATTGATGAGATTTCCGCTCAGTTTGACGGCAAATCTGAGTACCTATATAGCAGGAAAGCGGTTTCATAGAATTGAAAAATTTCCTTTGGTCATGATGCTGGAACCGTTGCACGCGTGCAACTTGACCTGCACGGGCTGCGGCAGGATCCGGGAGTACAAGGACACCATCCGTGACAAGCTGACGGTTGAGCAATGCCTGAATGCGGTGGACGAGTGCGGCGCGCCCATCATATCCATCTGCGGCGGCGAACCGATGATCTATCCGGAGCTGCCACGGCTGGTGAGCGAAATCCTGGATCGCAAGAAAAACATCTACCTGTGCACCAACGGGATGTTCATTCGCAAGCGCCTGCAGGATTACAAACCCACTTCCCGCATGTTCTTCAACGTCCACCTGGATGGCATGGAAGCCACCCACGATCTTTGCGTGGAGCGCGAGGGCGTCTTCCGCGAGGCGGTGGAGGCCATCAAGTTCGCCAAGGACCGCGGTTTCCAGGTGTGTACGAACACCACGATTTACAAACAGACCGATCTGAACGAAATTGCCGAGATGTTTGAGTTTCTGCGGGGCCTGGGAGTTGACGGCCACATGCTGTCGCCGGCTTATTCGTATCTCGCCGTCCAGACCAAGGAAATCTTCATGTCGCGGCAGGAAATTCACGAAAAGTTCCGCCAGGCCAGCCGGCTGCTGGAAAACTACGCGGTGATGACCTCGCCGATCTATCTGGAATATCTGCGGGGCGAGCGTGAGCTCGAGTGCACGGCCTGGGGCAATCCTACTTACAACCCGCGCGGCTGGAAAGGGCCGTGCTACCTGATCACCGACGGGCACTACGCGACATTCAAGGAATTCATGGAGATCGACTCCCTGGGAAAAGTATGGGCCCGGGAATGACCCCCGCTGCGAGCACTGCATGGTGCACGTGGGATTTGAACCTTCCGCGGTGCTGGGAGCGAATCGCACCTTCCCCGACACCTGGAAGCTGTTGAAGTGGCAGATGACAAGCCCGAAGAACGGGAACAACGGCGCCCAATACGGGAGTGGATACGCAGGATGACGTCTCTTGTAACAGGGGCCAGCGGCTTTGTGGGAAGCCACGTGGCGCGAATGCTGCTGGATCGTGGTGAGCAGGTTCGCGTCCTGATCCGCCCGCAAAGCAGCCTGGCCGCGCTCGAAGGAATGCCGTTCGAAAAGGTTTACGGCGACCTGCGAAACCCCGAATCGCTCGACCCGGCTGTCGAAGGCGTTGACCGGATCTTTCACGTTGCCGCCGACTACCGCCTGGGCGTTTCGAACCCTCGAGGAAATTTACGACGCCAATGTGGCCGGCACGCGAAATCTGCTGGAAGCAGCAGGGCGGGCGGGTGTTCGGCGCATCGTCGTTACCAGCAGCGTGGCCACCATTGCAGTGGACCGCGGCGATGCCCTTCCGAATGAGGCCACCGAGTCCCGGCTTGACGAAATGATCGGCCATTACAAGCGCTCAAAGTACATGGCCGAGAAGGAAGCCTTGAGGGCGGCAGGCGCAGGCATGCCCGTTGTGGTGGTCAACCCCACCACCCCGGTCGGCCCCGGCGACTGGAAACCCACACCCACCGGACGCATCATCGTGGACTTCCTGAATGGCAGGATGCCGGCTTATGTGGAAACGGGCCTGAACTGGGTTCCCGTTGAAGATGTTGCGCGGGGGCACTGGATCGCCGCCGAACACGGTCGCGTGGGCGAACGATACATCCTGGGCGGCCGCAATATGCTGCTGAAAGAAATTCTGGACCTCCTGGCGCGAATCAGCGGACGTCCCAGCCCCCGGGTTCGGCTGCCTCATGCCGTCGCCATGGCCGCCGGATACGCCGACCAGTTTTTTTCACGCTTCCTGAACCGCCAGCCCCGAATTCCCCTGGAAGGGGTTCGAATGGCCCGGCACAAAATGTTCGTGGATTGCTCAAAAGCTTCCGATGAACTGGGTTTCAAGGCCGGCCCGGTCGAGGCGGCCCTCGAACGTGCCGTGGCCTGGTATGGACAGAACGGCTACGCGCGCCTTAGCGGCGCAGCGGCAGCGAATTTTGGGCAGGCTGCATAGGAAGCAGAACGGCACCCGAATGAGAATACTGGTGACATTTGCGGTCGATTGGGAATTCAAGCCGTGGCTTCGGCTTGGGAGGTTTCAGTCTGCTTCCGTGAATGGCCGCGACTTCCGCGCAGAAATCGCCGATCAGGACGTCCGCGTCATCCTCACCGGAGTCGGGCCCGTGAATGCGGCGCGCTCCATCCGCGACTTTGTGGATCAGGCTCCCGATCTTTGCATCACTTCGGGCCTGGCAGGCGGCCTGAAGCATCAGCACCGGCCCGGGGACATCCTGGCGGCGCGCTCAGCCCGAGCGGAAAACAGCAAACCCGTATATGAAAGCGATAAGGGACTTTTCACCGCCGCCGTTGAGTGCGGAGCAAAGCCGGTAGAGCAGTTTATTTCCTCTGAGCGGGTGGTCCGTACCGTGCAAGAAAAATTGCGCCTCAGCGCCTCCGCCGATGCAGTTGACATGGAATCTTTTGCTATCATGAAAGGAATGAGCGGGTTGGGTGTGCCCTGCGTCGCAGTGCGCAGCGTGGCCGATTCCGCTGAGATGAATGTGCCGTGCGATTTTGACCGCGCGATTGACCATTCGGGGCGCATCAGCGATGGCCCGGGTTCTGGGACAGGTGGC
Organism: uncultured Acidobacteriota bacterium; assembly: GCA_963731705.1. Taxonomy (GTDB): domain Bacteria; phylum Acidobacteriota; class Terriglobia; order UBA7540; family UBA7540; genus SCRD01. Next base: position 162,892 of record CAVSWQ010000042.1, on the reverse strand, counting down.
CTGTGATCCCCGGCAGGCGTGGCCGCTGGCGCGACTGGGAATGCGAAGCTCGCGTGCCGCCTCATCACTCGCCCGGTACCTGGATGGTTATATCGCCTGCCTGGCCGGACATAAGGAGAATATGGACCTGAGGGTCCAGCACATCAGCCAATGACAACCGCCAGAACAGAAGAAGCCGGAACGCGTTTGGAACTTCAGCAGCAGAAGAAGCACATGTGGGCTGGAGTCTATCGCGGCCAGGGCCGCGTGAACGCGGAGGAAGTACCGGTGCCGGAGATTTCCGCCGGAGAAGTGCTGGTGCGCGTCCGTGCCTGCGGCATCTGCGGAACCGACATCAAGAAGATCAAGCACGGCTTCCTGCCTCCGCCGCAGATTTTCGGACACGAAATCGCCGGAACGGTTGAAGCGGTGGGCGACGGGGTTCGCCAATGGCGGCCGGGTGACCGTGTGCTCACTTTCCATCATATTCCCTGCGGCGATTGTTTCTATTGCCAGCAGAAACTCTACTCGCAGTGCCCCACTTACAAGAAGGTGGGAGTGACCAGCGGCTTCCGTCCCAGCGGAGGCGGCTTTGCTGAATACGTGCGGGTGATGGACTGGATCGCGGAACGAGGAATGGTTCGGATTCCGCCGGATGTCAGCTTTGAGGAAGCGGCGTTTGTCGAGCCGGTCAATACCTGCCTGAAGGCCATCTACAAAGCGCGCATCGAGGCGAGCGACACCGTGCTGGTGATCGGACAGGGGCCCATCGGCATGCTCCTGATGCTGCTGGCGCGCCTCCACGCCGGCGCCCGGGTGATGACCACCGATCCGATGCCGGCGCGCCGCCGCAAAAGCATTGCACTTGGGGCCGAAGAATCATTTGATCCCTTAAGCGGAGACCTTGTGTCCGCCATACGTGAACGGACTTCAGGCCGCGGCGCGGATGTTGTTCTGGTAGCCGCTCCGCAACGGGAGCTTCTGGAGCAGGCTCTCACCCTGGCCCGCCCGGGAGGTCGCGTTCTGCTTTTTGCTTATAATGACCCGCTGCTGCGCGTGGAGTTCCCCGCCGCGACGGTGGGTATTGACGAAAAGGAAATTCTAGGCAGTTATAGCGCTTCATTTGATCTGCAGGATGAATCTGCCCGGCTGATTTTTGAACGCATCCTGCCGGTTCGGGAATTGATTTCCCACCGGTTTCCACTTTCTCAAATTGAACAGGCTCTGAGCCTGGCAGCCCATCCCTCCGAGGAGTCTCTGAAAATCATACTGGTGCCCTAATGGAAACTCATCTCAACGGCGATATGAACGCCGCCGTGTTGTATGGTCGTGAAGACCTTAAAATTGAACGGATACCCATCCCTGATCTTGCTCCGGATGAAGTGCTGGTTCGGGTCAAGGTGGCCTTAACGTGCGGGACAGACCTGAAAGTCTGGCGGCAAGGCTATCACGCCAGAATGATTGTCCCTCCGGCCGTTTTTGGACACGAACTCTCCGGCGTGGTCGAAGCCGCGGGCAGCGAAGTCGCCAATGGACTGAAGCCGGGCTCCTGGGTGGTGCCGGCTAATTCCGCGCCGTGCAACAATTGCCTGTTCTGCCGAAAGGGCCAGTCCAACCTTTGCACCTCGCTGCTGTTTAACAATGGCGCCTACGCTGAGTACATCCGAATTCCTGGCCGTATTGTCCGGGAAAATACTCTGGAAATACCCGCCCACGTTCCCTTTTGCGACGCCGCCCTGGTTGAGCCTCTTGCCTGTATCCTTCGCGGCATCGAAGAAACAGGCATTCGTCCCGGCGATACCACAGTGGTTGTGGGGTGCGGGCCCATCGGGTTGAAGTTCATTCGAATTCTTTCCGTCCGCGGGGTGCGGGTGATTGCGCTCGGCAAGAGGAAGAGCCAGGTTCGGGCGGCGGAGCAACTGGGCGCCTACGCGGCATTTGATGTTTCCGGGCTGGACAATCCCGTCACAGTAGTCCGCCAGCTTACTGAAATCGGTCAGGGAGCCGATTCAGTCATCGAAGCGGTCGGAGTCCCCGAAACCTGGGAATGGGCTGTGCAGATGGTACGTCGCGGTGGAACCGTCAACCTGTTTGGGGGTTGTCCGCGTGGCAGCCACGTAAAGTTTGATCCTTCGGTGCTGCACTACTCCGAAATCACCATACGGTCCACCTTCCACCATACCCCGCAATTCATTCGCAAGGCCCTGGACGCCGTGGCTAAAGGCGAAGTCCGTGCTTCAGACTTTGTGACGGGTGAGATTCCGCTTGACGAATTGCCGCGCTTCTTCCAGAAAATGAAGCACCGCAACGGCGAATTAAAGGTGGCCGTCATTCCTTAGGTCCCCCCAGAAATGTACCCAAAACTCACCCGCTCGACCGGCCACCGAACCGGATGAGGTCCCGTGCCGGCCCATTTGACTCCTGCCGCGTCTCACGGGCACGGTTCTGCCATAATAGCCTTTAAATTAGCCCTAAAACTTATCACATTGATAATAAAGGTCATAATGAAGTTTCTCCGGACCGAATGTTGCAATTTCTTGCACATTCCCGTTGGCAGAATTTGTATTGATCATCTGGAACTTGCCGAAAACGAATTCAGGATATATCCTAGGACGTAAGCTAGGCGCGGCACAATTGCGGAAACGCACGCGGGAGGGGGTTCCGTGCAAACATCATGAAAGGCTTGGGCCGGAATATATGTCTCGTTTGGCTCCTTAACGCCAGAGAGATCACTCACACCCGGAAAGGAATGCGAAAATGACCCCAATCCGCAAGAAAGTCAAACATGACAGGCAAGGGCGGTTGAACACTGGGCACTCCGTTTCTGCGCTACTTCGGAATGCAGCCGAAATCACCCTTCTCCTGGTCCTGGCCAGCGGTTGTGCCTACGCACAAGCTGCGGCAGAATATGGAGGGGCAACTTCAGGGATTTCCGGAAGCATTGCCGGGACAAACCTCATGAAGAACGTCAAGCTCCCCGACACAAGCAGCAGTAAGCCCTCCGTTCTCATGACTCAGCCTTCGGGCAACTCCGGGGTAAACAAAAACTATATCTTCGATTCCATGAAACAAGGTTCGGTGGCCGCAAACCGGAAGGCCCTTGAGGCACGTGCCGGCAAGAATGCAGCCAAGTTGATGCTCAGGTCAAAGCCGAGCCAGGCCGATGTGAATATTGACGGAAAGCCGGTCGGCAAGACTCCACTTTTGTTGGTTCTCTCCCCGGGCCAATATGACGTAGCGATGAACGGGAAGCGGATGGACCACGCGGAGCAGACGATTGACCTTCTACCGAAGGAAACGCGAGAATTCCTGCTTCCTCTTAAACAACTCTACCCAACTTCGGTCAAGATTCAACTGCACTAGAGAGTTGGGCAGTTCGCAGGGAGTTCACTATGGGCGGCCCAGTATTTGACAGACAGGTTTTTGTAAAGAAGCAGCAGACCAAAAAACCCCCTTCAAGGTCTCCATTACCCGGAGGGCTCATTCTTGTGCTTGTTGCCGCTCTGTCGGCTTTTGCGACCTACAGGTATGTAAAGGCGGGCGGAAAGCAACCTTCAAACACCGCGGATAAAGCTCGCATTGCCGAACTCCAGACCAAGCTGAAGGCGACGCAGGCCCAGGTCCAGGAACTTGAAAAACGGCGCCACACAGCGGCCACCCGACAGGTTTCCGAGGAAAGCAAACCCAGTGCCGCAAAGCCTGCCCCCACCGGCAGTAAGGTGTATGCTGCATCAGTTCCACGTCCCGACAGCCCTCCGACGGCGGGACCGAAATCTTCGCCAGAGGCTGCTGCGAACAATCCAAGCCACTCAGCTGCCAGAAGTGCGGCAACTGCCCCTCCGCTCAGGACCTCTTCTTCGAAGGCATCGACCCCTGCCACAACCGCTCAGACGGTTCCCAGTAAAGATCTGAGCAACTTGCAGGGAAACCTGGCCGCCAGTCACGAGGAATGGCAGGCAACCACAGACCGCCTGGGCAATGTCGTCGGCGAACTTGATACCCAGCGCTCAGCGATTCAACAAACCCAGACCGGCGTCAACTACCTTCTGGAAAGGGCGCAGCGGTCTGACATTGCCTTTGCGCTCAGGAAAGGATCGGGGCTCCAGCATGTCGGCCCGATTGCAATGGAACTTGAGTCCACCAGCGTCAAAGGTCAGCATTACAGTATTCGCATGATGGTGGACGACAAATCCATCGTTTTGAAGGACCGGGCGCTGAATGAAATCGTGCAGTTCTACACTTCGCGCAGCAAGTATCCCCTTCGGCTGATCGTTTCACAGATCGGGAGAAGAGATGTATCGGGAACTCTGGCTGTTCCGACGGAATTGCGCCAGCAGATCAATAACGCTCATCTGCAGGAAAGATAAAGGGTGCAGCCTGCCGTGGCTGCCAGTCTCCCCACCGCACCCGCCCGTTGCCTTCACCCAGCTGTTTCTGCAGGTCTGTCCGAGTCATCCACGCTTCTTATCGTGGCGGGTTTCTAAACGCCCAGATTCTCGTCTGCTCTTTCTCGACTGGATCCGCAGCCCCGACCTCAGCATTCCTCTTTGACTTCCGCGCAGAGAATAGCCATAATCGCCCTCTTGCTCCCTTGCAGGCTTCGCCATAAAAGCAAATTGGCGTTGTCGCATTTCCAGGACATCAGGAGAATCCGGCTATGCGCTTTCGAAGTATCCAGTTGTGGGTCACTCTCGCACTCTTCCTGTGCGTATTTCCTTCCAGAAGTTCCAGCTCCAGGGAGGTCAACCCCGCGATCCTCAATCAACAGTGGAGCGCCCAGTGGATAGCGTGCCCGGGCAGCCCTTCCCGCGAGTTTGGAGTCTATTATTTCCGCAAAGACTTCTCGCTTTCGAGCCAGCCGCAGCACTTTGTCATCCACGCCAGCGCCGACAACCACTATCAGCTTTTTGTGAATGGCGCGCGTGTTTCCGAAGGCCCCGCGCGAGGCGACCTTTTCCACTGGCGCTATGAAACGCTCGACATCGCCGGCCACCTCCGCCCCGGGCGTAATGTCGTTGCCGCCGTCGTCTGGAACTATGCCGAGCTGGCTCCCATGGCCCAAATGAGCAATGCCACGGGCTTGATCGTGCAGGGAGACACCGCGCAAGAGTCGGCAGTCAATACCAACGCCAGCTGGAAAGTGATGGAAAGCCGCGCCGTCCGGATGATCCCCATCAACCGCAAGACCATTCCCTTCTACACAGTGGTCGGCCCGGGCATTCGCGTGGATGCTTCCAGAGTTCCATGGGGATGGCAGAATCCGGGCTTCGACGATTCCACGTGGAAGCCGGCAGAGACACTTGTCGAGGCAGGGCCGCGTGGAATTCAGGACACTCACTCCCCCTGGATGCTGGTGCCGCCAACGATCCCCATGATGGAAGAGAAGCCCCAGCGCCTGGTCAGTGTCAGGAGGTCGCAGGGCGTCGAGGTCCGCAACGGCTTTTTGCAGGGGCATGCTCCGGTGACGATTCCGCCACACACAACCGCCACGCTGCTTTTCGATCAGAGCTTCGAAACCACCGCCTATCCGGAACTCGTGGTCAGCGGCGGCAAAGGGTCGGTAATCACCCTGACATACGCCGAGGGATTGTGGAAGGGGGGCGAGAAAGGCAACCGGAACAACATCCAGGGGAAAAAGATGCTGGGCATGGAGGACCAGTTCCTTCCAGACGGAGGCGCGAAGAGGATGTTCCGGCCACTCTGGTGGCGAACCTATCGCTACCTGCAGGTTGCGGTCAGGACCGGCGCAGAGCCCCTGACCCTGGACGACCTTCGTGGAATCTTCACAGCGTATCCCTTTAAAGTCCACGCGACCTTCGAGAGCGGCGATCCGACATTGCAGAAAATGTGGAAGGTGGGCTGGCGCACCGCGCGACTCTGCGCCCACACGACCTATATGGACTGTCCTTACTACGAGCGATTGCAGTACGCCGGCGACACGCGTATCCAGATCTTGATTTCGCTTTACGTGACGGGTGACGATCGCCTGGCGAAGAATGCGATCGAGTTGTTGAACGAGTCGCGCATTCCCGAGGGCATCACTCAGAGCCGCTACCCTTCTCACCTCCCGCAGTTCATTCCGCCGTTCTCGCTCTTCTGGATCGGCATCATGCACGACCTCTGGTGGTATCACGGGGATACGGCATTTCTACGGCAATACCTTCCGGGCATGAGGGACGTGCTCGGATGGTTTGAACGCCGCACGACACCTTCCGGCCTGCTGGGACGGCTGGAATGGTGGAACTTTGTTGACTGGACACCGCAATTCAAGAATGGGGTACCTCCTGAAGAAGCGGACGGCCAATCATCCATCCTGACTCTGCAATTTGTGGCAGCGCTCCAGAGCGCCGCCGACCTGGAATCGAGTTTCGGCAACGAGTCTTTCGCCCGGCATGACCGCGCACTGGCGGAAAAGATTGCGCGCGCCGTTTATGAGAAGTGTTGGGACTCCTCACGCGGCCTGCTGGCGGATACTTCGGCGCGCAAAAACTTCAGCCAGCATGCCAACATCCTGGGCGTCCTGACCGGCGCCATCCCCGCTCAGGATCGGAAAGGGGTGATGCAAAAGGTTCTGACGGATTCCGCGCTGACCCAGTGTTCTTACTACTTCCGCTTTTACCTTTTCCGCGCCATCAAGAAGGCCGGGCTGGGCAACGACTACCTCAGCCTGCTCGGTCCGTGGAAACAGATGCTCGCCCTGGGCCTCACGACCTGGGCGGAAAAACCTGAACCAGCGCGCTCCGATTGTCACGCCTGGAGCGCCCATCCGAACTTCGATTTCCTCAACACGGTTGCCGGCATTGAACCGGCTGCGCCGGGTTTCCGCAAGGTTTTGATCCAGCCGCACCTGGGAAATTTGGAACACCTTGCGGCCACGGTCCCCGTTCCCCAGGGCGAGATCAGCGTGAAGTATGCGCGACGCAACGGTCAACTTTCCGCTGACGTTACGCTGCCCTCGGGCGTAACCGGCTGGCTTGATGGGCGGACAAAAGCTGGAACTTCATGGCGGTGCACAGCACCTGCAGGCCTCGCAAGAATAGCCCGGGATGCCTGGCTGTTTCCCCAGATAGCGGGCAAACGATGCCGCAAGGCACGTGCGCTTCCGGACCCAGTCCCGAAAATGAAACCACTACCCCCCTTATTTTTTTTTTTATTTCCTGGCAGGTTTTCAGGCCGGAAACAATCGGCCTATTCCGAGGAAGATTTGACCATCACTGCCCTGGGACCCTTGGGGCCGTCCTCGACCTCAAACTCCACAGCCTCTCCCTCTTTGAGGGTTTCAAAAGTGAGGTCCTGAAGGCTGCTGCGGTGGAAAAAGATCTCACGACCTTCCCCGAGACGATGAACCCAAAACCCCGGTCGCGGACAACTCGCTTGACTTTTCCTTGCATAGACACCTCGCGTGCAGACGGAAGGGTCGTTACCGAAGTGCAGACCGGAGTTCGTTCTTCCATGGAAATCCCGATCGGAGAGGAGCTCCCTTCGTCGCATTGGCTTGAATGTATCAGCGCCCTGCATTTGTCAAACACCCTGAATATCTGCTCACTGAGCAGAAAGACAGAGACCCCGGAGAGCCCGGCCCGGCGGGCTGAATCGGTGGTAGACTCTCCCTAACGCTTCCCGGAGGTAGTCTGATGTCAAAGCAAAACCTAACACGAAGAAAGTTTCTCCATGGAGTCGCCGCAGGATCCACTGGTGTTGCCCTGGGATCAATCCCCTCCTCCGTTGCAGGTATGTCGACGGAAGCTACTGCCGAGTCCGGCGCCCCGGTGACCTCGATTTCCTATCCGATCGCTGAGCCTGGCCATGCCGCCCCAAATGGTGAAATCAATATCCTCACCATGGCGGAAATCTCCCAACCTGGCCAGGAAGATCCGAGCACAGTCCCCATCCATCAAGCTGAAGCTCTGCAGGTCGCGCGACGAATTCCAGCGCGAGATTCCGTCTGCGCACATCATCTTCGGCGGATTCTCAAAGAATGACCTCGCGCGCGCCACACAACTGAAGTGGATCCAATGGGGCGCGGCCGGCGTGGAGGGCATCATGCGGCCCGAACTGGTGAACAGCCCGATCGTCCTCACCAACATGCAGCGAATGTTTGCTCCTCCCATTTCTGAAACGGTCTTTGCCCTTCTGCTGGCGCTCACGCGAGGCATTGACCGCTACACCCTGCAGACTCGCCAGCACCAATGGAAGCCGGTAGGCGGCCTGGTCGAAATCAGCGGCAAGACCATGGGGGTGGTGGGCCTGGGCGGAAACGGGACCGACACCGCCTATCGCGCCTTCTACGGTTTCGGCATGAAGGTGCTGGCGGTGGATCCCAAGCCGCTGCCCAAACCTCATTTCGTTGCCGAACTCCATTCCCTCGACTGGTTCCACCAGATGGTTCCTCAAGTGGACGTCCTGGTGAGCGCCGCGCCGCTCACGCCGATCTCGATAAACATGTTCAATGAGGCGGTGTTTCGGGCCATGAAACCCTCTGCCTACTTCATCAACATTGCCCGCGGCAAGCTGGTGGATACGCCGGCGCTGGTGCGCGCGCTCAAAGAGCGGCGGATTGCGGGCGCGGGGCTTGACGTCGCCTACAAGGAACCGCTGCCGCCCGACGATCCCCTGTGGGACGCCGGGAACGTGATCATCACCTGTCACAGCTCCGGCCATTCGCCGCAGACCGAAGGGCGGCGAATGGACCTCTTTACTGAAAACATCCGCCGATACGTCAACGGCCTGCCGCTCTTGAACGTGGTGGACAAACAACGCGGCTATTGACCGCCCGGCGGCGCGAGAATCCAGCGGTTTTCGCGAAGGAACTCGCGCACCAGCGTGACGTCTGCGCTGCCGCACACAATCTGCCTGCAGAAGACGACGGGCGACAGGATGGAGGGATCGCTGCGGGCCACCTCCAGCAGCACCCGCCGGGCGTCTTTGCGGCGCTTGGTCTGCCACAGCACCAGTGACTGAAGGGCCAGCATCCAGGTGGAGTGCGGATCAACGGCCAGCGCCTGGGCGCATTCCGCCAGAGAGTTGTCCGCCTGCCGCTCCCGCCAGTAGGCCAGCGCCATCACCCGATGCCCTTCCACCGCACGAGGGTCGCGCGCCAGCAGTTGTTGCGCCCGCTCCATGGCTCCCTGCGCATCGCCCTGGCGAAGATGCATCAGCGCGAGTTGTTCCCCGGCCGCAAGGAAGTCGGGCCGCGCAGCAAGAACCTTTGTGAACAATTCTTTTGCCTTTGCCGATTCACCCGCCTCCATCAGGAGCTTTCCCAGTTCGTACTGGCTCTGCCAGTCGCCCGGATCGAGCGCCACCGCCTTTTGCAGCATCGGAAGGGCTTCCGTGCGCTGGTGGGCCTGAATATACAGCTGCGCAAGGGCGGCGTAGGCAGGCCCGAAATCAGGCGCCTGTTGAACGGCCCGATTGAAATACTGCGCCGCCTGCGCGGTGTTCTGTTGAACCAGGGCGATTTCTCCCAGGCCCAGCCAGGCTGCGCCGCTCGAAGGATTTTCCTGAATGGCCTTTTTGTATTCGGCTTCGGCGCGCATTTCGTCGCCGGTTGAAGTGAAGGCGCGAGCCAGCGCCACGTGCGCCAGGGCGCGTTCCGCTGCAGTGGAGGCCAGCGGGATGGCGCCCAGCGCGTCGGCCTGCGCGTCCTTCTTCCGCCCTGCGTTCAGCTCCAGTTGCGAAAGCTCCAGGCGCATGTTGAAGTCGTGCGGCGCCAGCGATGAGGCCTTCTGAACCTCGCTCAAAGCGATCGCGCGGAGGTCGCCGGCCGAAAGAGCGGTGTCCGTGGCGGCATTCTTTGCAGGTCCGTTCGCGATATCTCCTGCCAGGCGGCCGAGCTCATAGTGGGCCCGGGCGCTCTCCGGTTCGAGGCGCGCCACCGTATTCATTTCCTGCCACGCCCGGCCCAGTTCCCCCTGCCGCCACAAGGCGATGCCCAGCCCGCGGTGAGCGGCCGCAAAGGCGGGATCCCCTGAACGGCTTTCTGAAATGCGGCCACGGCCCCGGCAAAATCGTTATGCTCCAGCAGTCCGTTGCCCTGGTTGACCAGCATGATGGCCTGCTGTGACGGCAGAGCCCTGGCGTCGGGCTGTGAGGACGTGCTCGTTCCTGCAGGCTGCTGCCCTGCTGCGAACATTGCTCGAGAGACCGGCAGGCAAGCCAGCAGCAAGAGCGCGAAGACCGCCGCGTGGGTGCGGCGGCGCCGGAAGCCTCGGGCCATTCCGCAAGCGGCCTTATTGCGGCACGCGAATCTGCTTCGGGTCGCGAATAATGATTTCAGCACGGCCATTGTATGTGGTGATCTCTCCCAGAATATTAACCGTTCTGCCTGCCAGGGACCCCAGGTTCCCAAACTTTGAACGATCCGCCGCAAAGATGACGCTGGTAAAAGGACAGTGGCGATAATCCTGGCAAAAATCCAGGAACGTGGCGCCAGAACGCGACGTGAAAACGCGCAGAACGCGACCTTCCACACAGGTATTTTCGCCCGTGTGGCGGCCGGCGTCGCTGAGGGCAAGGCATCCTCCCTGCGGAACATGGACACCGCCTGCATCGCGGCTGCGGGTAGCGGCATGACGCATCCCCAGCCGGTAGGCCACCATGGAGCTCAGCGCTACGGCCGCGATCCCGGCCACGGTTATGGCTGCGGTCTTCTTTCGAATCATGGCAACAGGCAATGCCGCTGTGGTGGATTGGAGAAGGTCTGATTCCAGCCAGGGAACAAATCCATCTTCAGTGCCGCCTCCCGCACTTGAGTATAACAAACGCGGCCGCCGCATCCGGCCCGTCGGAAGGGTGTGGATCGATGTGACTCCACCGCCAGGCGCGTGAAGGCCGAAACACTCCGTGGGGATCGTGCTCAAAGTGGTAGATCTTGGCCACCTCGACTTCAAAGCGTCGCAGCCAGGAGATCTGCCCCAGGGCCAGGGCCAGACCCGTTCCCAGCAGCGGGCCCAGCCAATAGATCCACCAGCCGTGCCAGTCACTCGCCACAAGCGACGGGCCGATGCTGCGGGCCGGGTTGGTGCTGGTGCCTGAGATCGGCGCTTCCAGATAAACCATCACCGCATACAGAAAAGGAAACAGCAGCGGCGTGTAAGCACGAAGGCGCGAGTGCCCGAGAAACAGGAAGAGGCCGGCGATCAATCCAAAGGTGGTGACTACTTCCCCCAGCGTGGCCTGGAGGACCGTAAAACCCGTACCGGGAAAGGTGCCGCCGAAATCGATGCTGGCGCCCATGTGTCCCCAGACCAGCAGCGGCAAAGCGCCCACCAATCCGCCGGCCAGCTGCGCCACCATATACCCAAGCGCATGAGGGGCGGTCATTTTCCCTTTCATCCAGAAAGCCAGCGTGACAACGGGGTTGATGTGCGCGCCGCTGGTTTTGCCTACGGCAGAGACCGCAATCGACGCGCCCGTGGCGCCAAAAAGGAAACCGGTGATCAGCCGCCGCAGGCCCGGGTCAGGCAGCAACGCCGCAACGGGGCTTCCCCTGCCGAAATCGAGGATGACAACCGAAACGCCCACGGCGACCAGCAAAGCCGTGCCGATGAACTCCGCAAGAAAGAGGGTCCACAAATGTTTCATGGTTGCCGCCCTGTGGCCCGGCCCCTCGGGTGGTGATCACTTCCGTGGTTTTCAGTTGTTGGAAGAGGTTTCCGGCTAGCCCTTCTGACAAGCTCCGGTTCGTTTTGGGTTCGTTTTTTAGCCATCATGTATTTTCAACAACATGGCCCGGTTCGTTTTTGGGTTCGTTTTTCCACCGCCACGTGTTTTCAATAACTTCCCGGCTTCGTTTTTGGGTTCGTTTGGGTTTGTTTTTCAGGCCGATTGTTTATTATCAGTAACTTCTCGGGTTCGTTTTTTAAAATAACATCTTTTTTGTCCCACAATTTTAGGGCCAAAACTCGCTGGCTTATATTTTTCAACGGTTTGCGGTAAAGCTAAGAGTCTGTCCAGACTGTTTAATTCTGCCGCCGAATCCCGTCCGCCGTCACTAGAAAGGCTACCATACTAGCCCACGCTTGTCAAGGAAAATTCTCGTCGAGTGAGAAGGTAGAAGCTCGAAGACGGGGAGCGGGATTCGGGAGGGCGAAGCCCTCCCCTACACCCCTACCGTCCTCTGCCGCAAATCGCCGAGCGCTGGCAATTCCCTGCCCGGGCCTCGCTACTTCGGCTCCGGGCCTTCGGTCACCTGGACAAGATCGCCGGGGCGAATCCATTTGGCAAAGGCCTTTTCGACCTCCGGCGCGGTGATCTTCACGTAGCGATGGGCGGACAGCCCGGCTCATCGAGCGGCAGGCCGATGCCGAACGGTAAATCAGCCCGCCGGCAATACTATCGACGCTGGATTCGGAAAGCGGAATCTCGCGCAGCAGCATGGCCTTGGCCTGGCGCAGTTCGGCGGGGCTCACCGGCTTGGTTCGCATCTCCTTCAGGTCGCGAACGATGATGGCGCGCGCTTTGGAAACATTGGGCGGGTCGCAGGCATAGCTCACCTCGTAAACGCCGCGCGTTTTTCCAAATCTGAATGACGAGGAAACGTAATACACCAGGCCGGCGTTTTCGCGCAAGTCCTGATAAAGGCGGGTGGCGTAAAAGCCTCCGCCCAGAACGTGATTGCCCACTTCCAGCGCATAATAGTCGGGGTTGAAGCGGTTGAGCTTGAGCGTTTCCGCCAGGGTTACGTTATCCTGCACGCGGCTCTTGTCAGGAACCGCGGTGATAGCCGGGGGATTGTTTCGGGACCGCAGGAAGATCGGTAGGCGGCTTGGGTCCGGTGGCTTTCCAGCCTCCAAAATACTTTTCGATCACCGCCTTCGCCTGGCCGGAGTGACCTTGCCGATCACCACGATGGTGGTCAAGTCCGGCCTGAAGACGTGCTGATAGTAAGCCTTAACGTCCTGGAGGGTCAGCGAGGAAACCGTCTTGGGCGTCGCCTGGCGCAGCGTCGGATCGGTCTTGGGGAACAGGGCGGCGTGGAGGGCGCGGCTGGTCAGGTAATCCGGACTTTGTAACTGCCCCGCTACCGTCGCGGCCAATTGCCGCTGCGTGATCTTGAAAGCTCTTGCGGGCAAGGCCGCGTGCAGTTCGTTGTCAGCCAGCAGTTCGACCCCGCGGTCGAGATGGCTGGAAAGCACTTGGAGTGAAAAATCCGTCCCGGCAGATTCATCGGCGCCAATGTCATCGAGCGCTTTCTGGAAGGCAATACGATTGAGGGTCGTGGTGCCGTAGGAAAACAGGTGGCCGAGTTCCTCGGCCACGCCTTCCTGGCCCTTGGGAGTTTCAGGTCCGCATTGTTCTTGATGTGGCCGTAAACGCTGACCGTATCGCTGATGGATTCCGGCTGCACAATCAGCTTGATGCCGTTGGGAAGCGTGCTCACCGTCGGATGCACGGTCGCTTTGGGAATGGCGAGTTGCTTGAGGGCCGCCTCAGCCCAGGCGGGCAGCTTGACGTTCCCGTGTGTTTGGGAGCAAAAGACTCCCGGCCGCCAAACGACTTTGAGGAAATCGGCTTGCCGGAGGCCTGGGGCGTAAGGACGGCGGTGATGGCATCCGGCTGCACAGATACTGGCGAGCCACGCGGTTCACGTCGGCAACGGTCACCTTCTGGATAGCCTCGACATCGTCTTCCGGTGACTGCCGCCCTTCAACGGCCAGCGCGCTGGACCACGCCATGGCCAGCCCTGAAACCGAGTTCTTCTGGAACTCGGCGCCGGCGATTTCGTGGCGCTTGGCGGCGGCCACCAGGTCGGCGGGAACGCCGTCCGGAGATCCGCGGCCAGCACCTTGCGAATTTCATCCGCCACTTTCGCCCCGTCGTCCTCTTGGGAAAGGCGCCGATCGCGTAGCCGAGGCCCGCTCGCGGCAACGAATCCAACGAAAAGCCCGCGTAGAGGGCCTTCCCCTCGGGCACCAATTCGTACAGGCTGCCCCGCTGGCTGCTCAGCACGTCCGCGAGCACCTCGGCGGCCGCATAATCGGGGCTGCCCGTTCCCGGGCATGCGGAAGGAAATCACCGCAAGCCGTAGGGCAGGTCAGTTTCCAAATTCAGCGTCTGGGCCTTGACCGGCTGCAAGGTGACCGCAGGGCGCGCGGGAAGCTTTCTAGCCGGGATTCCGTTGAAAAGTTTCTTGACCTCAGCCAGCGTCGCATGGGGATCGACATCACCGACGATCACCAGAATGGCGTTGTTCGGCGTGTACCAGTCATCGTGAAACTCATGCAGCATAGCGCCCGTGGTCTTGTTGAACGACGGCCGGGTGCCGAGCGCATCGTGAGCGTAAGGCGTTCCCCGAAACATGGCCGACAGCAGCTTGGTGTAAAAAACGTATTCGGGATTGGAAAGATCCTGCGCGACTTCCTGCTCGATGGCTCCGCGCTCCTGGTCCCAGAGCTTGTCAGTACCCAGCACGCCCCGCATGCGGATGGATTCAATGTGCAGGGAGACGTCCAGGTCGGCGACCGGCACGGTAAAGAAATATTGCGTCACGGTCTGTTGCGTGTCGGCGTCAAATTCCCCGCCCATCGCCGCCGCGATATTCGCCAGCTGGCTGGCGGAAAGCCCGGGGCTGCCGCGGAACATCATATGTTCCTGCGCGTGCGCCATGCCCGGAAAACCTTCCGGCGCCTGGTCGGAACCCGCCATGTAATTCATGACCGTGGTGACCACCGGCGCCAGAGTGTTGCGGACAATCACCACACGCAGGCCGTTGGGCAGAGTCGCCCGCAACACATCTTTGCTGCCGGCGGCCTTTGCGGGCGCGAGTCCGGCCGCGAAAAACAGCACGGGCAAAAAGCGGCTATCACGATGGCCGTGATGCGGGCACTGCGGTTCCGGCGTGCAGCCAGCCTTCCACGCCGAGCGCTTTCCTCAATCCCCATAAATTCAGCTTGTATCATTTCCATCTTTATCATTCCCTCAATTCGATGTTGGCTTCGTATGTTATGAGCCTGGCGGGTTAACGCTATTCATAAAGCCACGAAAAATCGCCGTCCTCTTCTTGGATGCAACAACGCGCGCTACGTTTGCATGCGCAGGGCAGCATGGGCATCCATTTTCCACAGCCGGCGCATGCCGCAGGACGGATACTCAGAAAACCCTACCACTAGCGCTGCAATCTCTGGTAAATTGGGCCGCGCATTATCTCAGTTCCGTCCCTGGGAAAGTCCTGCATGTTCCGGAAGAGAATCCCTGCAAAGGTCTATAGGAATGCCTGATTGGATAAGCCTCGTCCCCACTGCGCGAAGCCAAAGTACTCATCATACGAGGACGCCGGGGCTATTTCAAATCGCCGTCCTGCTGTTTGCGGCAGCGTTTCTCACCCAGTGCGCAAAGCAGCAAAGTGAAACCACGGGCGGCGAGAACTACAGCGCCTGGCGGGTCGCCGGCGGCACTCCGGACAACCTCCACTATTCCACGCTGAAGCAGATCAACCGCAGCAACGTCAGCCGGCTCAAGGTGGCCTGGGAATACGACACCGGCGACGCCTATCAAGGGTCGCACATGGAGTGCAATCCCATCGTCGTCCGGGGCGTCCTTTACGCCACCACGCCCAAACTCCGGCTGATCGCTCTCAACGCCGCCACCGGCAAACTGCTTTGGAGCTTTACTCCGCCGCAGGACAAAGAGCTTTTTGCCAGGTTGAAGTCGCTTGCGCTGACGCCCAATCGCGGCGTCACCTACTGGAGCGACGGGGGTGACGAGCGGGTCTTCTTTGTAGCCGGGCACAACCTTTACGCGGTGAATGCACAGACCGGCAAGCTGATTTCCGCCTTCGGCGATGCCGGGCACGTTGACCTGCGCGATGGGCTGGGACGCGACCCGGAGAATCTCACCGTCACGGACACCAGTCCCGGCGTCATCTATAAAGACCTGATCATCATGGGCAGCTCACTGCCCGAGGATCTCCCCTGCCCTCCCGGCGACATCCGCGCCTACGACGTGCGCACCGGCAAAATGCGCTGGAGTTTCCACACCATTCCCCGCCCCGGCGAACCCGGCTATAACACCTGGCCGAAGGATGCCTGGAAATACACCGGCGGCGCCAACAACTGGGTCGGCATGAGCGTGGACGTAAAGCGCGGCATGGTGTTTGTGCCTACCGGCTCCGCCGCCTTCGACTTTTATGGCGCCGACCGCATTGGCGACAATCTTTATGCCAACTGCCTGCTGGCGCTGGACGCCTCGACGGGCAAGCTGGTGTGGCATTTCCAGGCGGTGAAGCACGACCTCTGGGACCGCGATTTCCCGGCGGCTCCGGCGCTGGTGACGGTGGAGCGCGACGGGCAAAAAGTCGACGCGGTGGCGCAGATCACCAAGTCCGGATACGTGTTTCGTCTTCAATCGCGAAAACGGCAAGCCGCTGTTTCCGATTGAATACCGCAAGGTCCCACAATCAGACGTGGAGGGCGAAAAGACAGCGGCCACGCAGCCGTTTCCGCTGCTGCCGCCGCCCTTTGCGCGGCAGGAGTTCACGCCGGCGATTGTGACCGACCGGACACCGGCGGCGCACAAGGCGGTGCTGGCGCACCTGCGCAAGCTTCGTTACGGAGGGCAATTCATTCCTCCCAGCCTGCAGGGAACGGTCTATTTTCCGGGCACGATGGGCGGCGGCGAATGGGGCGGCCCGGCGTTCGATCCCACCACGGGACTGCTCTACGTCAACTCCAACGAACTGGCCAAAATCTTTCGCCTGGTGCCAAGGCCCAGGTCGAAAGGCGTTGTGAATGCACGCCAGCTTTATCTCAGCAATTGTTCCAGTTGCCACAAAGCCAACCTGGCCGGCAGCCCGCCGGAATTCCCTTCCCTCAGAAACATTGGCAAAAAGTACAGCGAGCGGCAGCTTACCGGCGTTATCCAGAAAGGCGGGGGCCGCATGCCGGCCTTCGCGCAGCTTGGAAGCGCCGCAGTCCGGGCCATCGCCGCCTATCTGGCAACGGGAAAGGAAACCATGGTGCGCACCACATGGAACGAGGCGGAAATGGGGCCGTGGCTGAGGTACCGGATCGACGGCTACAACAGATTCCTGGACCCGGACGGCTATCCGGCGGAGAAGCCGCCCTGGGGCACTCTGAATGCGATCGATCTCAATACCGGCAAGTTTGTCTGGAAGATTCCGTTCGGCCAATATCCGGAGCTTGTGAGCAAGGGGCATCCCCACACGGGCAGCATGAATTTCGGAGGGCCCGTGGTCACCGCCAGCGGGCTGCTCTTTATTGCCGCCACCGACTACGACCATAAGATCCGGGCATTTGATAAGGCTACAGGAAAACTTCTCTGGGAAGCCACGCTGCCCGCAGCCGGAAACGCCACTCCGGCCACTTACGAAGTGAACGGGCGGCAGTACGTGGTGATTGGCGCCGGCGGCGGCGAATGGGGCGCGCCTTCCGGCGGCACCTACGTGGCCTTTGCGCTTCCGCAGTGAGTTATTGTAACTACCGGCACAAAATCAATGGCAGAGCAATTCCAGCTACCGACAGGGCCAGGGGGATTTCTAACATGAAGCATTCTGATTCCATGATCGGCTTTAAACTTTTCATGATCCTGACCATCACTCTCGTCTTTTCGCAGTGCACAACAAAGTCGACCCCATCCGCCCAATCCTATACCACCTGGCAGTCCTATGGCGGCGGCCCGGACGACACTCATTATTCCGCGCTTGACCAGATCAACCGCAGCAACGTGGCCCGGCTGAAAGTGGCCTGGAAGTATGACACCGGCGACGCGTTCAAGAACTCTGAGATGGAATGCAATCCCATCATCATCCACGGCGTCCTCTATGCCACATCGCCCAAACTTCGAGTCTTCGCGTTAAACGCCGCCACCGGCAAACTGCTCTGGAGTTTCAGCCCGCCCGGGGAAGGCCCCGTCCTGCACGCGATGCACTATCGCGGATTAACCTACTGGAGCGACGGCAGCGAGGCGCGCCTATTTTTCTCGTCCGGGCACGACCTTTACGCCCTCAATGCCGAAACCGGCAAGCCTGTTCCGTCCTTCGGCGAGGCCGGGCACATTGATCTGCGTAAAGGGCTGGGACGCAATCCCGAAGACCTCTCGGTGAAGGATCACGACTCCCGGCGTGATTTACAAGGACCTCATCATCATAGGCAGCAGCCTGCCGGAAGACCTGCCCTCCCCTCCGGGCGACATCCGCGCCTACGACGTGCGGAGCGGTAAAATGCGATGGAGCTTCCACACCATTCCCCGCCCCGGCGAACCCGGCTATGAGACCTGGCCGAAAGATGCCTGGAAGTACACGGGGGGCGCTAACAATTGGGCCGGCATGGCCCTGGACGTAAAGCGCGGCCTGGTGTTTGTGCCTACCGGATCGGCCGCCTTTGATTTCTATGGCTCTGACCGCATCGGCGACGATCTTTACGCCAACTGCCTGCTGGCGCTGGACGCCTCGACGGGCAAGCTGGTGTGGTATTTCCAGGCGGTGAAGCACGACCTCTGGGACCGGGACTTCCCCGCCGCTCCGGCGTTGGTGACCGTGGAGCACGACGGGCGACAGGTGGATGCCGTTGCCCAGACCACCAAGTCGGGATATGTGTTTGTCTTTAACCGCGAAACAGGCAAACCGCTGTTCCCGATTGAATACCGAAAGGTGCCGGCCTCTGACGTGAACGGCGAAAAGACGGCTGAGACGCAGGCGTTTCCGCTGCTGCCGCCCCCGTTTGCACAACAGGAGTTTACGCCCGATATGCTGACCGACCGGACGCCGGCGGCGCATCAGGCAGTGCTGGCGCAACTGCGCAAGCTGCGCTACGGCGGCCAGTTTATTCCACCCAGCAAACAAGGGACCGTCATCTTTCCAGGATTTGACGGCGGCGCCGAGTGGGGAGGCCCGGCATTCGATCCCACGACCGGCCTGCTTTACGTCAACGCCAATGTCATGGCCTGGATTCTGCGCCTCATACCCAGGCCCAAAACCCACGGACTTGTGAACGCCCGCAAACTTTATCTCAGCAACTGTTCGAGCTGCCACAAAGCCAACCTGGCGGGCAGCCCGCCGGAGTTCCCTTCACTTCAACACATCGCAAAGAAGTACAGCGAAACTCAGCTTGAGGACTTCATCCGAAAGGGCGGCGGGCGGATGCCGGCCTTCGCTCAACTGGGAGAAGCGCCGATTCGGGCCATTGCAACCTATCTGGCGACGGGAAAACAAACCATGGCCAGGGGCACATGGAACGAGGCGGAAATGGGGCCATGGCTGAAGTACATGAGCGATGGGTATAACAAATTTCTCGATCCGGACGGGTACCCCGCGGTGAAGCCGCCCTGGGGCACGCTGACAGCCATCAACCTGAATACCGGCAAATTCGCCTGGCGCATCCCATTTGGCGAGTATCCGGAGCTGGTGAAGAAAGGGATTCGCAACACGGGAAGTGAAAATTACGGCGGGCCGCTGGTGACCTCGGGGGGGCTGCTTTTTATCGCAGCAACGAACCACGACAACAAGTTTCACGCCTTCGACAAGGCCACTGGAAAGCTGCTGTGGGAAGCCACCCTGCCCGCTGCAGGGAACGCCACTCCCGCAACTTATGAAGTGAATGGGCGGCAGTATCTGGTGATCGGTGCAGGCGGGGGAAAGTGGGGTGCGCCTTCCGGCGGCACCTATGTGGCTTACGCATTGCCCCAGTAGGGGCTTTTCAAAGCAGAGTCCGCTCCGAATAGACTGGGAGGGGAAAATCACTGAAAAACAAGAGGGCTTCACCTGCCGAGTTCCTCCGGATGAGCAAGATCACAATCGCTTGTGATCCCCCTCACTGCCAGCGGCTCGAATGTAGCGTACAAGTTGCTGTATAATAATGGGTTGTATTGGAGCTGAGAAAATGGGCAAACTACATGATCGACTGGCGGAACAAGCGCCAGGTCTCCGCGAAAAGGTTCACAACGTCGTTGCCGAACACGGGACGGCGGTGGTTTCCGAGGTAACAGTCACCCAGGTTTTCGGCGGCATGCGAGGGGTGAAAGGGCTGGTCTGTGATACCTCAGTTGTAGGCCCGGACGAAGGGTTGGTGGTGCGGGGGCACCCCATCGGCGACCTGAAGAACCGGCTCCCGGAAGAAATTTTCTACCTGCTCTGCACCGGCGAACTTCCGGACGCCGAAGCGTTGTCCAGCCTGCAACAGGACCTCCGAAAGCGATCTGAAGTACCCGATTACGTCTGGAAGGTGCTGAAATCTCTGCCTTCGGATGCTCACCCGATGGCCATGTTCAGCACGGCCATCCTTACCATGGAACGCGAATCCGTTTTCCGAAAGAGATATTCGGAGGGGATGCACAAGCCGGATTACTGGGAGGCGGCTTTGGAGGATGCCCTCCGGCTGCTTGCCGTGCTTCCTGCAGTCGCGGCCGGCATCTATCGCATTCATACCCGCAAGGGCGAACCGTTGCCGTCCAATCCCGATCTCGATTGGGGAGCGGATTATGCCTCAATGCTGGGACTGCCCGACCCCACGGGAGAATTCCACAACCTGATCCGGCTCTACCTGACGCTGCACTGCGACCACGAGGGTGGAAACGTCAGCGCATTCACCTGCCACACAGTGGGCTCAGCGCTTTCCGACCCCTTCTACGCAGTCTCGGCGGGCATGAACGGTCTTGCGGGACCGCTGCACGGCCTGGCCAACCAGGAGTGCCTGCACTTTGTTCTGGGGATTCGCAACAAATACGACGGCGTGCCCACCGACGAACAGCTTCGCGATTACGTCTGGGAGACCCTCAACGACGGCCGGGTGATTCCGGGTTACGGCCATGCAGTGCTTCGCGTCACCGATCCGCGGTTTACGGCTTTCCACGAGTTCGGCGACCGCGTGTGCCCGAACGACGAGATCTTCAGGATTGTGGATCGCCTGTTTCACGTCACGCCCCAGGTTCTGAAGGAACTGGGCAAGGTGAAGGATCCCTGGCCAAACGTCGACGCCGGCTCCGGTTCACTGCTCTACCTGTTTGGCCTGACCGAATTCGAGTATTACACGGTCCTTTTCGGAGTTTCGCGCGCGCTGGGGATGACCTCACAACTGGTTCTCAACCGCCTGCTGGGAACACCGATCACGCGGCCCAAATCCGTCAGCACCGAGTGGGTCATCAAGACAGCGAGTACCGCAAAGATTACCACCAGGCACAGCAACGGGAGTTAAGGCAGCCGTCAGGACGTTTCCGCCGCTGAAATGAAACGATACTCCTGTCCAGGGATAAACCCATGATCCAGGCAAAACTCCATCTGACAACTGTTGATGAAGGTCGCCAGTTTGTGGGCCAGTCAGGTTCGGGCCATAACGTGGTGATGGACGATGCGCAGGGCAACACCGGAGCAAAACCCATCGAACTCGCCCTGCTGGCACTCGGAGGATGCACCGCCTTCGATGTGGTCGGAATTCTGAGAAAGATGCGCCAGCGTGTAACCGGCTACGATGTCGAACTGAAGGCGGAGCAGTGTTCCGAGCCACCCACCGTGTTTACACGGGTTACCATCAAGCACAAGTTGAGGGGCTGCATCAAACCCGAAATGGTCCAGAAAGCCATTCAGCTTTCGGAAACGAAATATTGTTCGGTCAGCGCGATGATCTCAAAGACGGCGAAGATCGAAACCACCTTCGAGATCGTTCCCGAAACCGAATCTGTGATTGAGGAATCGCCCGTCGCCCGCTGACTCTTACAAGCCCCCCGGCGACCGGCCGGATCAGCCGCCTGCCTCGTATCGTCTGCGATCTCGCGAATCGCTGAAGGCTTCCTCCCCCACCTCTATCCAGGGTGATCTCAACTCGAATTCCAGCCGGAAGGGGTTATCAGATACGTGGGACGCTCACATCGAACCGAATTTCCTTCATGAACCGCTCTTTCATGTCCCCGAGCCACGGATCGGTATACCGATGATTCAGGTCGATGGTGGCGATGGCGGGCGTCCCCGACGCCGAAGATTCCGCCACCATTTCGCCGGCCGGGTCGATGATGTGCGCGTAGTGGTTGTTGTGTACCGACGATACGAGGAAAACGTGATTCTCCCAGGCGCGGGCTCTTTCGATCAGGGTATACGTGCCCGCTGCCGGCAGGAAGATGATATCCGCCCCTTGCACCGCCATCGCTCTGGCCGGGTTCGTGTAGTAGTGGTCCCAGCAGATCATGATTCCGACAGTGCCGAAATCCGTCCGGAAAACGGGATAGTGATTCCCAGGAGTCATACCGGCCTCGACATCTTCCCTGGGCAGATACACCTTGCGGTACTTGCCGACGACGGTTCCCGTGGCGGTCCAGCAGCACCGCCGTATTGTAAAGGGTGTGCGCCTCGCGCTCAAACAGGCCGGCAATGATGTAAGTCCGCCGGCGTTTCGCAACTTCGGCAAGACGCGATATGGTGGGGCCCGGTATGGGTTCCGCAACGTCAATCGGGTCTTTTCCGTTTCTGACCGCGGTCATCCCTTCGGTTAAAAGAATGACGTCGGTGGGCTGCTTGACCGATTGCTCGATGTTTTCCAGGAAAAGTCCGACAGTTTCCTCGGAGGAGTGGGTCCTTGGGGGCTGTAAATTGATTGAGGCAACCGTGATGCGGCGCGGCCCGGGCGCAGGGATCTCATCGAGAGTGATATCGTCCCAGTACACGGTTCCCTTGCGGCGAGTTTGCCAGATAAAACTGCAACTTGACCCCTGTAGCTTTTGCCGGCGCCGGAGCATCGAGGGTAACCTGCTTCCAATCGCCCGCGGGCGTCAGGCGGTAGGGGTAGTTGGGCTGCCCGGCGCGATTGCCATCGGCGGCCACCCAGTCAAGACGGGAGACAATTTGCCATGATTCGCATTGGACCCCGTCTGCGCAGTAATAGGCGCTGAACCGGTACCATTTCCCCGGCTCAACGCCGTCCACTTTGAACTCCCAGCCGCCATAGGCGGAGGCGTTGGTGTCGCCGTAGATTGCAAGCGAGCCCGGCCTGGACCGATGGTGGACAGGGTCAATGAACGTCTTCGTCGCGATCTCAGGCCGCGCTGACCATGTGGTCCAACCGGCCGGCAGCCCATCCGCCCCGGCGCTGAACCCGGACTGATGCACGTGGAGACCGGTTCCACCGCCTTGTTTCAGGCCGTTGGACAGAGCAAGCGGAACCCCGTTCATGAGAGCACCTGCCCCAAGTGCGGTGGTGCTCCCAATCTTCTTCATGAACGATCTGCGCGTTTGTTTCACCAGAAAATACCCCTTCAGGATAATATCGCGGCATGACCCTCGCCTCAGCAAGTACGCATCCGCCCGGCCCTTGCGCGGCCCCACGGTATCACACCCCTGCACGTCCCTCAAGCCTCCGTCTCAAGAGGGTTGTGTCAGGGATTGACCCGTTGCTTCGGAAAGGAATCAAGTGCCCCTGCGCTGGCGCCCGCCTGGCAAGGTTTGGGATCTCTCAAAGCAGGAGGCTCTGAGAGTGGGCATCGGATCGAATGTCTCGCACGCAAACCGTATTGGCTTAGCTATAGAATCCAATGCCCGTAGTCAAGGTTCCACAGCGGCCGGTACAGCCACAAACTCCCGGGCCCGCCGGGGCCGGAATCTGAGCATCATTTACGCCGCTGCCTTCACCTGAAGGTGAGTATCCACCGAGCGCATGAAATCCCGCGGGGCCGCGCATCGCTCCAGGTAATCGACCGCGCCCATCTCCATGGCTTCCAGGTAGCAATCGATGTCCAGCGTCCGCGCCACCACCAGAACCGGCAGGTCCGGATTGATTTCCAGCGCCTTAGCCACTACTGGCCGTCCTTCAAATGCAGGGCCGCCCTGCGCCACAACCGCCATGTCAAAATTTCCCTGCTCCAGCAGGGACAGCGCCTCCGGATAAGAAGCCGAAACCACGACATCGTGGCCCAGCGCGTGTAAAACGCCGTAGTAGTAACGGATGTCGCTCGGGTCCTCATCCACAAGGAGCGTCCTGAGTCTGGGTCGTTCATAAGCCGCGTTGAAGCGTTTCGGAGCTTTTATTGGTCAGGCTTGGCATCATTTCCTCCCCGCACAGACGCTTCCTCCCTACACTTCAACCTTCTGCCCCACGACGACCGTCTGTACGTTGTTCACCTTACTTTTAACACTGGAAGGATTCTTTGGAAAAGTAGAAAAATTCAATCTAACTCTTTCCTATTTTCTAACATTTCCTGCCCCAAAACCGGCACGCTCACCCCCCTGTCCCGCTCTCCAGACGGGCAGAGAGAATAGAGCCTGTTTCCAGCCAATGGTTCCGGAAATTGCGGATTTTTCTTGAATTTCCCCGTCGAGATATGGCACAAGAACGGACATAGCAAGACCTGAAGATAACGCAGACCGCACAGATTTGCGCCTGCGGCAACCGAAAAGAACTGAGATGGCTTGTAATATGCAGAATGCGCGGACTGATTGGCCTGAAGAAATCCCTAACCATGAGCCCCTAAGCAAACGGGTAGGAGCTTCAGGATAAACGGGAAGCCAACACTTAATCGCCAGGATGCAGGAGTACCAGGACCATGCTGAGTTTTTCCCCGCACCGGATCATCAATTCTTGTCTTTGCTTCTGGGCCGCAGTCTCCGTGGCCGTTGCGGCCGGCGCCCCGCAATCGTCCCCGGCAACAGGGCGGGCCCGCTATCAGGCGAACTGCGCCGTCTGCCACGGCGGCGACGCGCGCGGTGGCGAACGAGGTCCCAGCCTGTTCGGTTCCCCCCGCTCAAAAAAGCAGATTCTCCAGATCATTCGTACCGGGCGACCGGGTGGCATGCCGCCGTTTCATCTTCCGCCCGGCGAAGAGTCGGCGCTGGTCAACTTTGTTTACTCGCTCAACGCTCCGGCGGCAGGCAGCGAAATCAGTGGCCATGCGGCCGAGGGAAAAGCTTACTTCTGGGGCGAAGGAGGCTGTGGCGGCTGCCACATGATCTATGGACATGGTGGAGTGAAAGGACCGGACCTCACGACGCTGGGCAGGACGCAAACCGTCCGCAGGATCGAACAGTCCTTGAGCAACCCGGGCAGGGCGCGTGGTTATCAGGTAGTCTCGGTGCAATTGAAGGATGGCAGTGCATTGCGCGGATTTGCCAGAAACGAAAGCAGCTATGACCTCCAGCTTCAGGACTTTCAGGGAAACTTCCACTTCCTGCGTCGGAGCGGCATTCTCCACATCGAACGGGAGAAGAAGCCGTTGATGCCTCCCGTTCACCTCGGCGAGACTCAGCTTCAAAACCTGCTGGCCTATTTAAGCTCCCCAACGCCGCCCAAGACGAATCCCCAGGCAGCGATGAAAAGCCCAATACCTGGTCCCGGTGACTGGCCCACCTACAATGGCGACCCCGGCGGCAACCGGTACAGTCCGCTGGATCAGATCAACACCGGAAACATCAACCGGCTTACTCCGCGATGGACATTCACACTTCGGGGTGCCCAGGGTCTGCAAACAACTCCGGTGGTGATCGGCGGCATGATGATTGTGACCAACCCCAACGAAGCCTACGCGCTGGATGCTGCCAGTGGACGCGAGGTCTGGCATTACCGGCGCGATGTTGCAGATGGAGAAGGCGGCGAGGTTGTGGCCGGCAATCGCGGAGTGGCCGTGCTGGGCGACAAGATTTTCATGGCGACGCCGGACGCGCACCTGCTGGCGCTGAACTGGGTGACGGGAGGTCTGGTCTGGGACGTGAAAGTGGCCGATTACCGTGATGAATACAGGATTTCCGCCGCGCCCCTGGTGGTGGGCAACCTCGTCATCACCGGAGAAGGATTTGGCGACCTGGGCGCGCGCGGCTTCGTCGTCGCCTATAACGCTTCAACGGGGAAAGAGGTATGGCGCTTCTATACCATGCCCGCCTCCGGAGATCCCCTGGCGAGCACCTGGGTGGGCCGCGCATTTCCGCACGGCGGCGTTGCCACCTGGATGACCGGCGTGTACGACTCTGAAAACGATATCCTCTTTTGGACCACCGGCAACCCCTGCCCTGACTTCAATGGCGATGAGCGCAAGGGCGACAACCTCTACTCGGATTCGGTGATCGCGCTGAAACCCGAAACGGGCAAGCTCCTTTGGTACTTCCAGTTCACTCCGCACGACCTCCATGACTGGGACGCGCAGGAAACTCCGTTGCTGGTGGACACGGTGTTCCATGGCCGCAAGCGGCATCTGCTGCTGCAGGCCAACCGCAATGGATTCTTCTATGTGCTTGACCGAATCACCGGCCGGTTCCTGATGGCAACACCGTTTGTGCACAGGCTGACCTGGGCTAGCGGTATTGCACCCGATGGCCGCCCCCAATTGCTCCCCGGATCTGAGCCCACGCTGAAAGGAGACCAAAGTGTGCCCGGCGCCGGAAGGAGCGACCAACTGGATGTCCCCGGCGTGGAGCCCGGCCACGGGGCTGTTCTACGTCCAGGCTCTCGAAAAGTGCAGCATCTACATCAAAGGATCGGCTGTATGGGAAAAGGGAAAACCTTTCCACGACCAGATGGCCCGCGAGATTCCGGGAGAGCCCGGGAAGAAATATCTGCGCGCGATTGACATTCAAACGGGACGGGTGGTTTGGGAATGGCCGCAGGAGGGACCCGGCCATACCTGGGGAGGGCTGCTGGCCACCCGAGGCGGCCTGGTCTTTTTCTGCGATGACAGCGGCGCCTTTGCCGCCGCCGATGCCAAGACCGGCAGGCCGCTGTGGCATTTCAGCATGAGCGAGGGCTGGCATTCGTCACCCATGACTTATACGGCGGACGGCAAACAGTTTGTGGCGGTGGCCGCAGGATCAACCCTTATCGCTTTCGGCCTGTAAGCGCCGTTGCCTTGCGCGCAGCTTTCGTGAGCTGATGGATTCAGGGCTTCGGCTATCGCTCCTTTCCGAACTTCCCGCCCACTGTGTGTCCTGGAGACGCGGCGAACAGCCGCGAAATTTGCAGTTGAAAATCCACAGGGCTTATAATCACGGTTTTAAACCAGAGAGGCGGACACACGGTCATGACTGCAGACAACAAAGTTCCAGTGGGAAACGATGCCTTTACGGCCCTGAGCCAGCGCATTCAGCAAAAGACAGTCCAGGTGGGGATTGTGGGACTCGGATACGTCGGCCTGCCCATTGCCCTGCTCTTCTCAAGCAAGGGAATTTCGGCCACAGGCTTTGACATTGATGCCGTCAAAGTCACGCGCCTTCAGAAGGGCGAAAGCTACATCAAGCACATTCCGGAAGCCGAAATCTCAGCTGCGCTCAGCCGGGGGCACTTCAAGGCCACAACGGATTTTTCGGAACTAAGCGCCATGGACGCCATCATCATCTGTGTTCCGACTCCGCTGGATGACCATCGCGAACCCGACCTGACCTACGTCCAACGCACCACGGAGTCCATTGCCGCGCACTTGAGGCCCGGCCAGCTCGTGGTGCTGGAAAGCACCACCTATCCCGGCACCACAGAAGAAGTTGTCCTGCCCATCCTGCAGCGCGCGGGCCTGCGCTGCCCGGTCGTGCCCTACACGGTATTAGACGGGGCGGCGGCGGTTTCCGATTTGCCGGGCGCGGATTTCCTGCTGGCTTTTTCTCCGGAAAGAGAAGATCCCGGCAACCCCAACTTCAAGACCCACCAGGTTCCCAAGGTGGTGGGAGGCGTCAACGCTCCCAGCGCCATGGCAACCAAGCTCCTTTACGAAGCAGCTTTCAACCAGATTGTCCTGGTCAGCTCGTCCCGCGCCGCGGAGATGACCAAGCTGCTGGAAAATATCTACCGCAGCGTTAACATTGCGCTGGTGAATGAATTGAAGCTCCTCTGCCAGCGCATGGGGCTGGATATCTGGGAAATCATCGAGGCGGCCAAGAGCAAACCGTTTGGCTTTTCCGCTTTTTATCCGGGTCCCGGGCTGGGAGGGCACTGCATCCCCATCGACCCTTTTTACCTCACCTGGAAGGCGCGCGAATATGAGTTCCCTACCCGCTTTATCGAGCTGGCTGGCGAGATCAATGCCTCCATGCCGCTCCACGTCATCGAACGGCTTGCTCAGGCTTTAAACCAGCGCAGCAAATGCCTCTATGGCGCGCGCATCCTGGTGCTGGGCGTCGCCTACAAGAAGGACGTGGACGACCTGCGGGAATCGCCCTCGCTCAAACTGATCAAGCTGCTCCAGGAGCGCGGCGCCAGCGTCGACTACAACGATCCCTACTTTGAGCGCCTGCACAAGATGCGCCAGTACGACCTGGGCCTCAAGTCGGTCGCGCTGACGGAGGAATCGCTCTCAAGCTACGACGCCGTCCTCATCGCCACCAATCATTCGTCCTACGACTACGAATTCATCGCAACCCACGCCCAGCTGGTTGTCGATACACGGAACGCGACCGGCAACGTATCGCAGCACACAGGGACAAGATCGTGCAGGCCTGAAAGGCACGCGGCAGAGAATCTGTTGGGATGGTGTGGGGGAAAAGCAGGCAGGGCTGCAGGAGGTTGCCTCAAAGCCTTCCGAACTTGAACCACGCATCGATAATGTTCTTTCCCGTGTAGACGACCGTCCGCTCATCCATACGCCGGCTGGCACGGCGAGGCTCCGGCCCCGGAGCGCCGGTGGTGGTGAACTCCACTTTCACCTCAACCGGCCCTTCAACCCGGTAAGGCCTGAATTCCGTAAGGCGCTTCATGGCGCTTTCCGCCCGGGTTCGGATCAGCCGGCAGGCGGCCGAATGGGGCAGCGTGAAACCGGCGGTCGGGCTGACTCCGGACTTGACTTCCGCGCATTCCACCTGTGGAATCAATTCCCGAATCTCCTTGCACGCTGCCGTGTCCCCGGCCAGCATGATGGCCGGAACGCCCATCTCACCGGCAATCATGGCCCGAATTCCAATCTCGCCCACCAGCCTCCCATTCACCCACAGGTTCTGGATGTTAAAGAAATAGGAATGCGGCAGCACGCTGTTTTCCGCCCCGGCCATCGCGTGCTGGCCCACAAAGACGATGGCGCTGAAGGTGGAATCGAATTCACGGATGGGAGGAATGGGCGAGCCGATCAGCAGGCGCGCTTTGGGATGAATGTCACCGGCGGAAAGTGACTCGCCTCCGTCGTGGCCGTCCCACACCACCACCTCGGTGGCGCCGCCGGACCGCAGCCCTTCGACGGCCGCGTTCACCTCGCCCGTCAACAAGCTTTGTGATTCCTGCCAGCGGGGACTCTTCAGCGGATTGCACTGGTCGGCCCAGCTGAAGATCCCGTCCACGCCTTCCATGTCAGACATGATCAGGACCTTGCGAGCCATTTGGATCTTCGACTGGAGGTTCGATGCCTTCGGCTGCGGAAGGAACGGCCTGGGCGGCCGCAATGCCCGCACCGGTTGCAGCGCTCTTCCTAAAGAAATCCCTGCGGCTGATTCCTTCTTTATCCGCCATATCGATCGCTTGGCCTGCGCTCCCGGGAAGCCTGCGGGGCGTGAATCAGACGGTTGAATATTTCCGGCAAAGCGTCTTGATCTTGTCCATCAGCTTGGGAACGCCCGTCAAAGAGTCTTCCTTGCCCTCGTACTCAGCGGACATGAAACCCTTATAGCCGGCTTCGGCAAACAGCCTCCAGGCGCGATCCAGGTCCACCGGCGACCCGTCCGCAAAGTGGTCGCGGATGTGAGCGTGCGTGGCATAAGGTAGGCAGGCCTTGATCTGAGAATAGGCGTCCTGCGTGGGAGTGGTCTTGAAGTTGGTGATGTCCAGATTGATCCCGGCATAAGGCGAATCCACCCGGTGCATGATTTCAAGGCAGACGTCGGCACTCTGCGTCACCCCCCCATGATCTTCAATGCCGAGCGTGATGCCCTTCTTGCCGGAATAGTCACAGGCGGGCTTCATGACCTCCACCGACCAGTCGGTTCCCTGCTTCACCGTCGCCCCTTTGGGCAAATGACCGCCAAAGATCCGCAAGTGCGAAGCTCCCAGGCGGTCCGTCACGTCCACCCACTTCTTGATCTCCGCCAGCACCTTGCGCCGCTCGGCGGCAGTGGCCTGCACCATGCTGGAACCGCAGGACGCGCCCGAAAAAGGAATGCCTTTTCGGAAGGCCAGGTGCCGCAGGTTTTCAAGGTAGCCAGGGTCCGTGGACTTGAACCAGTAAACTGTCATGTCCGCGCCCACCGAGCCCATCTCCACCACTTTGTCGAGAAACTCCGGATAGGTCATCGTTCCCTTGGCCAGGTGGTCGTGGAAGGAGTAGGCGCAGCAGCCGGGCAGAAGCCGGGGCTCGTGCGAGGCAAATTCCGTGGATGCCGGCTGGGCCGACCCGCCCGCCGCCGGCTTGTTTTCCGTCTGAGGCGCACAACCGACTGAGAGCGCGCCGGCCACGGCCAGCCCGCCTGTCTTTAAAAATCTTCTTCGCGCTATTTTGTCTGTCATGTTCCCTTCTCTCCGGAAAGCACGAATCTTATTCGAGACTCGAACCGCTCCAGTCCCTCCCGAAATACTCTCCCCGCCAATCTCCCGGACACGATTAAACGATCTGCTCCGCCTCAGCATCCCAGCGGACTTCCCGCCCCTGCCGGTAGGAAGCCATGGCCATCTCGGCAGGCAATCGCCGACCGGAAACCGATCTCAAAGGGACAGTTCGGAGTTTTCCGGCTGCGGACGCAATCAAGGAAGTTTTGCATGTGGAGGTCCGTTTCGTCTCCGCCACCCACGATGTCCGCCGCAGTCGCCTTTCCGCCGGCAGCAGCACTGCCGCGGCCGGTTCTCTTGGGAACGTAGGTCACGGTGTCATGATTCTCGTCCCTTGCCACCGCCCCTTCGCTGCCCAGCACAACTTCGTCTGCTCCGTAGTAGCTGCTGCCAAAGCCGGAATTCCAGGTGAAGAAAATCTTCTCCGGCAGCGCCATGGAAACATCCATGGTGTCAGGCACCTGCATTCCGGGAGAGAAGTAGTTGGCGCCGGTCATGCTCACCCGTTCCGGAATCTGCAGGTCCATCGCCTTGAACCAGAAGCCCACCTGGTGAACCATGTTTTCATAAACGTTGCCACCGGAATAGTCCCAGTAAAACCGCCAATTCATGTAACGGTTGGGATCAAAAGGATGAAGCGCGGCCTCTCCCTCAAATTTCTTCCACTCCACATGCTGGGCATTGCAGTCGGAAGGAATCGGCCGCTTCCACCCGCCGTAGGGCGCATTGCGATACATGTGAGCGTGGATGGCTGATATTCTGCCCATCGGCTTGTTGTGGACGAGATCCCGCGCACGCACCTGCGCCTGGCTGCTGGTGGACTGGATTCCCACCTGCACCACGCGGTCCGAAGCTAGAAACGCGTGACGCATGCGCCGGGCGTGATCGGGATTGAAGGCCATCGTCTTTTCCTGGTAAACGTCCTTGCCCGCCTGGATAGCCGGAACAAAATTCAGCGCGTGCTGGTGCTGCGGAGTCGCGATCAGCACTGCGTCAATGCTCTTGTCGTCCAGCAGGCGGCGGAAATCGGAATAAGTCTTCACACCTGGAGCAATGGCTTTTGCCTGGTCCAGCCGCCGTGTATAAACATCGGCCACCGCAACCGCCTCGGTGTTGGGAGCCTTGATGGCAGCCTTGAAAATGGCCTGACCGCGGCCGCCGGCGCCGATCAGCCCGAACCGAATCCGGTCGTTCGCCCCGAGAATGCGTCCCGCTGGACTCAATCCTGAAACCGCCATGGCGGTACCGCCTCCCAGAACTTGCCGCATAAAGCTTCTTCGATCCGACATCCTGGCCTCCTGTTAATGTGCGATTGGAAATTTGAAAAGATTTGGCTGCCGCATTCAGCGCTGTGTCCGTTTCATGTGTGGAACCTGTAAAACCGGCTCCTCCGGCGGACACAGAACCCCGCCGAACATATTCCTCCGCCCGGGTGCCCGCAACATCCAGTTCTGAATTGATCCAGCCAACTTTGGTACACCCAATAGCTGCCGTAAGTCAAGGATATGTTTGTTGATGTCGCCCGACCCCTGAAGCCTTTCCGCTGCTCAAACTTCCCGCAGTCGTCAAAAACGGCCATATTTTCGATAGGCGTCCACGGGATGAACACCCTCGAGAACGGCCTTGCGGACAAGGTTTTCGGTATTCACCACTTCTTCCGACTTTTCGAGCACCCGGAGCGTGATCTCCCGCGGAATCACCAGCACGCCGTCCTTGTCGCCCACAATAAAGTCGCCCCGCCGGACGGCCACCTGCCCGATCTTGATCTCTTTGCCGTAGGAAACCAGCTTCCATCTCCCCATCACATCGGCGGGGGTCCGATAGCGGCAGAAAACTGGAAATCCCAGCTTGAGGATGTAATCGATATCGCGCGCGCCGCCGTCGATCACGGCCCCCCGGGCGCCGCGGTACTTTGCCGTCTCACAGGAAAGCTCTCCGAGGTGCGCGCTGACATTGTCGTGTGGCTGGGAGACAATCACGTCGCCGTTGCGGAGGTCTCCAAGCATCTGGAGGACAGGCACATAAACTTCCTCTGGATCCTGGCTGTCCGTCGGCTCGCCTTCAACGGGCATGGCAATGCCTGCCACACGCTGGTCCATCGTCAGCGCCTGGATGGACGACGGCAGCACCTGGTGGCGGTGGCCCATTTCGTCCAAAACGTCTGCAATTGCCCCCGTATAGATCACTGAAAAACGCCGGCACACGTCATCCACGTTGAAATCTACAATTTGATCTTCCCCCACCTGACGTCCTCCTTTTCGACATTCTTCCGGCCGACAGCTGCGCAAAGTGCGCAGCCACGAGCCATCTATTTGCGCGGAAAGTTCTCAGGATTCCATGGCTGCTGCCGGTGATGTTTTTTGCGAAGAGTGAACCAGCAAGGTGAGCAGAGCGGCTACAATAAAGCCAACGCCGAGTGCAGCAAACCCGGCCACGAAGTTTCCAGTTTGCTTGTTGAGATAGCCCACAACCACAGGACCGAAATAGCCGCCCAGGTTCCCCAGGGCGTTGATCAGTCCCATCGCCGAACCGCTGACCGAGCGCGGCAGTGTTTCAGAAGGGATGGCCCAGAAGGGACCCAGCGCCCCGTACGATCCTGCGCCCACCGCCACAATGGCGACAAAAGAGAGTACGAAAGAATGCGGGCTTAGAAGCACACTGGCCAACAGAAACACGCCGCCCCAGACCAGCGCACCAGAAACGTGTCTTTTCCTTTCGCGCTTCCTGTCGGAATGCCGCGAGACCCAAACCATGCCCACGCCGGTTACGATAAAAGGAATCGAAAAAAGGATGCCCACCGCAAGGTCGCTCAATCGTTTTTCACTGTGCAGAGCGCTCGGCAGCCAGAACAGATACCCGTAGTTGCCGCTGTTGATCAGGAAGTAGATCAGAACCATCAGCAGCACCTGCGGCCGCAGCATCAGCTTGAGGAAAGGCTCCGGCGCCGCAGGGTTCAGATCCGTATCTTCGGATTTGAGAGTGGTCTCCAGGAACTGTTGCTCCTCGGCTGAAATCCATTTGGCCTGGTGCGGCCGGTCTGCGATAAACAGCATCCAGATCACCAGCCACACGAAAGGCAAAGCCCCTTCGGAAATCAGCATCACCCGCCAGCCCCAGCGGCCGAGGATCCAGCCGGAAACGGGCGAGGAAAGCACCACGGCCGTCGGCAGGCACAGCATCCAGTAAGCGTTGGCCCGGGCTCGTTCCGCCCGCGGAAACCAGTGCGACAGCAGCACCAGTGTAGCCGGCCACACGCCGCCTTCAGCGATGCCGAGCACAAAACGCATGACCCAGAATTCTTCCCAGTTGCGCACCAGGCCACAGACCACCGCGGCCGCGCCCCAGCAAACCAGCAGAATGCTGATAAACTTCTTGGCGCTCCAGTGCTCGGCCAGGTAGCCTCCCGGAATCTGGAGCAACAGGTAGCCCCAGAAAAAGATGCCGGCTGCACTGCCGGCCTGCGCCGGATTCATGTGAAGGTCGTGGCTGATGGAAGGCAGGGCCAGAGAAATGTTCGTCCGGTCGACGAAAGCGATCGTGTACATGATGAACGCGACCGGAATAATGTGCTGCCAGCGCTTTTCAGGAATAGCCATAAGCGGGCAGGATTATAACAGACTCCTGTGGATACACAATTGCTAAGTGAACGGGCCGGAAAAATTAACAGGGAGGAAATCTGAGGAAGGCTCGCCC
Organism: uncultured Acidobacteriota bacterium; assembly: GCA_963731705.1. GTDB lineage: Bacteria > Acidobacteriota > Terriglobia > UBA7540 > UBA7540 > SCRD01. The sequence goes on along the minus strand of CAVSWQ010000042.1, from coordinate 128,846 downwards.
GGGGCACCCGCAGCCAGGAAGTTGCGGTGCTCGAAGGTCACGACCGGGCTTTCTGCTTCTGGTAACTTTCCATGCAGTTTTGTGAGCAGAAGTGGACGACCTGGCCATCCTCCACCAGACGGTGTGACACTTCAGTCGAAACAAACATGCCGCACACGGGGTCCCGCGCCGTCCGGCCGCCGGCGGCACTGGGTGTCGCCTTTTTTCCGTTGCTGCGCGGTCCCTTGGGGCTCCTCCGCGCTCCGCCCATTATTCCACGGATCGTCCTGGAAATGGCATAGACCATCCCGATCATAAAGACCAGGTCCATGATGACTTCAATTAAGCGTCCCACGATTAATATGATGGGGCACAACCGGGGGAGGATGCAATGTGTCCGCTAGGGCCTCTTGGCCGAGCCGGCGCTCCCCAGGGCCGCGTCCAATTTCCCCTTGATATCTTTCAAGCCCGGATAATTCGGGTTCTGCCGGTTGAGTTCACTCCAATACTTTTTGGCAGCCTGCAAGTCGTGGGTTCCCTCAAGGTTCACGACAATCAGGTTGAAGATGGTCGGCTGATGGTTCGGATTTAAGGCAAGGGCTTTCTGATACTCACTGGAGGGCCTGCTGCGGCTGGCCCGTATAGAAATAACATGTGCCCAGGTCTGTCCGAGCGTTGACGTTACGGGAGTCTAACCGGAGCGAACGCTCGTACCACTCAATGGCCATGTTGTAATTGCGTTTGTCATAAAGGTAGTTGGCCAGCTCCAATGGAATCTGGGCATTTTGAGGATTCTGCCGGGCGCGCTGCTCGTAGTTCTGGATCGTCTGCGCCTCTTCCATCGACGGGTGCCCTTTGGGAAGGCCGGTGGCGGGATCAATGTCGGCCCCCGCTGCGGCGCCCATCGCCCCGGCGGAAGGTGCAGCGGCGCTTGTGGCAGCGACCGCCGCTGCGGGCACATTCGCCTGCCCTTGCGACTTGTAAATAAAACCTGCCAGAAATCCCACACTGAAGAAGATGACCGCTGTAACAATAGTTTCAATTTTCACTTTGTACCCGTGCCTCAATATCTCAAACTTCAATCTGAAGAACTTTATAGTACGATATAAGGCCGGCCAATGGTAGCACGATCAAGCCGCTCTACCTCTTTGCAAAGCTCCGAGAGGATGGCGGCGGCAATCCTTGACCGGAATTTCGCAACAGCAGTTTTGCAAGCCGGTTTCGCCCGAGAGCGCCGCCTGAGATGGCGCGGCGCTTGTTTCATGGCACAGCAGCACGTTGCCGGCAACACAAGTTAAACGGATCACTCGGAAGCGGAACGGATCGCTTCCAGAATATTCCGCGTTCTCATTTCCAGCCATCATCACAGAGGGAGGTTCTATGCCACAAGTCTATCGAAACCTGATTGCCGGCGAGTGGGTTGAATGCGCATCAAAGGAGACGTTCCCCAACATTAACCCGGCCAACACCGACGAAGTGCTCGGACACTTCCAGGCTTCCGGCCCTGAAGAAATGCAGAAGGCCTGCGCCGAAGCCTCCAAAGCGCAACCCGCCTGGGCCGCCTTGCCGGCGCCGCGCCGGGGCGAATATCTCTTCAAGGCGGCTGAGTTGCTGGAGTCCCGCCTCGACAAGATCGCTGAAGATATGACTCGCGAGGAAGGCAAAACTCTGCCGGAGGCCAAGGGAGAGGTGAAGCGCGCCATCAATATCTTCCGCTATTTCGGCGGCGAGGGCGCGCGTTCGTTCAGTTACCAGATACCCTCCGAACGCCCCAACGTTTTCTGCTACATGATGCGCAAGCCGCTCGGCGTAGTGGGATTGATCACGCCCTGGAATTTCCCCAGCGCGATTCCGGCCTGGAAGATGGCTCCGGCGCTGGTGGCAGGCAACACGGTTGTGATCAAGCCGGCATCGCTGGCGCCGCTCAGCCCCTACCGCCTGGTGGAAGCTCTGGTCGAAGCCGGCATCCCGGCGGGAGTGCTGAATTATGTCACAGGAAGCGGCAGCGGAGCGGGCAACGCACTGGTGGAACATCCCTCCATCCGGGCCATCTCCTTTACGGGTTCGTGCGGCGTTGGCAACGCCCTGCACGAGAAGCTGGCCGGCCGCAAGGTCCGCGTGCAACTCGAGATGGGCGGCAAAAACCCCACCATCGTCCTGAAAGACACGGACCTCGATTATGCTGTGGACATTCTCATCAATGGCGCATTCTTTTCAACCGGGCAGAAGTGCACCGCCTGCAGCCGCGCCATCATTGAAAAAGACATTTACAAGCCGCTGGTTGAAAAGCTGGTGGCGAAAACCAAGGCCCTGAAAGTGGGCAACGGCGTTGAGCCGGGAATCCAGATCGGGCCGGCAGTGGATGAGAAGCAGCTCGAAACCGACCTGAAGTATATTGAGATCGCAAAGAAAGAGGGCGCCAAACTGCTGTGCGGAGGGAACCGACTGACCGGTGGCATCTATGACAAAGGCTTTTTTGTCGAACCGACGATTTTCGACGAGGTCAAGCCGGAGATGCGCATCGCCCAGGAAGAAGTCTTCGGGCCGGTGCTGGGCTTGATGGTGGCCAATGACTTTGAAGACGCCATTCAACTGGCCAATGGCGTCCAGTTCGGGCTTTCGGCCTCCATCGTGTCACGCGACCTCACCCGCGTTCACCAGTTTATCAACAGGATTGAGGCCGGACTGATCACCATCAACCTTCCCACGGCGGGTGTGGAATACCAGCTTCCCTTTGGCGGCACCAAGGAATCCAGCTTCGGCATGCGCGAGCAGGGTCCGATGGCGCTCGATTTCTATACGGAGTCGTGCACGGTTTATTTGAAATATATGCAATGAGCAGGATCTGAGACCTCACCAGGAGATTGCCATGAAAAAGACACAACAATTTCTCGCCAAGCTCAAGTTGCCGTTTGAAGACAATCATGCGCTCAAGCCCACCTCCCTCAGGTTCAAGGATGGTGGGCAATTCCGTTTTGAGATTCCGAGCGTCGAAGGCCCGCGCGTTTTCCGCGAAGTGCTGGACGCAGCCAAGGACCTGAACGTTCCGATCCATCGCGTCAGCCAGGGCAGCGGCGTCATGCTGCTGACGAAGGCCGAAATTTCGGAGATGGCGCACATCGGCCACGACCAGCGCATCGAGGTCTGCCTGTTCGTCGGACCGCGCGCCACATTCGAAACCGGAGCGCAGACCGCATCCACCGCCGGCAAGGTGATCGGGCTGCAGCACCGCGGCGCCGACCAGTTGGTCTACGCCATTGAAGACGTCAAGCGCGCCTGCGATCTGGGCATCCGAAGCATCCTTCCCGCCGACCTAGGCTTGATCTGGGTGATCAATGAGATGAAGAAGAAGGGCGAACTGCCTAAAAACCTGGTCATCAAAAGCTCGGTCACACTGCCAGCCGCCAATCCCGCCACGGCCCGGTTGTTTGAACAGGCGGGTGTTAGCACGCTGAACATTCCCACCGACCTGGCCCCCGCCCAGATGGGCGCCATCCGCCAGGCGGTGAATATTCCCATCGACCTTTACATCGAGGTCCCCGACAACTTCGGTGGCTTCATCCGCTACTACGAGATGCCGCAAATTATCCAGGTGGCGGCGCCCAACTACTTCAAGTTCGGACTTCGCAACGCTCCGGACATCTATCCTTCCGGTGGCCACATTGAAGATCTGGCAGCCAGGATGGGCCGCGAACGCGTTCGTCGCGCCCGCATCGCGCTCGACCTGCTTGAACAGTACGCCCCCCAGGTGAAGATGTCGCCGCTAGGGTCCAAGGACCTCGGCATCCCTGAAGTGTAATCAGGGGCCTGCCCGGCGACTGACCGCCTTGGTGATTTTCGCGTCCTTGCGTGCGGGCGGGATACCTCCCGCATGCCCAATCCCGGTACCGGCACTTTGTCAAACGTCTGTCAAATGCACTGTGGGGTCCCCGCCCTGCAGAAACCCCACCTGCCCAAAAACCGTATAACATGATAGGTATATACAAGCATGGAAAGGTTCCTCCCATTCCCGAAGCCCGTACTGGCAGTGATGGCCGCAGTCTTTGGCTCAGCCGTCGTGCTTTACAGCGCTCTGTGGATGTACTCCATCCGTTGGCAGAGCGGAGTGGAGCTCGGCTTTGATTTCAACTACATCGGGGCCCTGCATGCCGAACACGTCAGAAGCGTGGAACCCCGTGGACCGGCGGCAAGCGCCGGTCTAAAACCGGGCGACCGGATCACGGCCATCAACGGGCATCCCATCGAAGACCGTCACGTGATTTTTGATGTGTGGTCGCGGCAGAAGCCCGGGAACGCCGTTCAACTCACAGTCATTCGCCCCGAGGAATCTTTACCTGTGGTTCTTACCGCCACCTTTCGGGCGCGCCGGTCAGCATCCAGGGAGGCCGGGTTGACGGAACGCCTGGGCCAGGAAATTCTGCAGACCTATCCGCTCGTATTCCTGATTGTCGGCCTGCCTGTCCTCTTTCTGCGGCTTGAAGACCGCAACGCCTGGCTTCTGGCTTTGATGTTCGCGTGCTTCACCGCCGCGCCGCCGTTTCCCAATCTGTTTGCAGGCCTGGATCCACCCCTACGCCTGTTCGCCACCTCCTATCGTGCCCTCTTTGGCACTATGCTGGGTGCAGTCTTTTATTGCTTTTTCGCCTTGTTCCCTGCCCGCTCATTCCTGGACCGCAGCCTTCCATGGCTGAAGTGGCTGGGCCTGGCCATCGGCATTACATTTGCTTTACCGGGCTTGCAGATCGGCACGTCACACGCGCCCGCTGTGGTGGAAAATCTGATCGGCCGGCACTCTTCACACATTGTCCGCCTGTTTTACAACTATGGATTCACGGCGCTGGGTCTGGCAGCCCTGCTTGGGAACGCCTTTACAGCCTCCACTCCGGAAGCCCGGCGCAAGATTCGCGTCATCCTCTGGGGAACGCTGGTTGGAGTGGTGCCCATCGCGGTGCAGACCGCTCTCGGCGATTTCTTCCACATGCATCCGCCGCTTGCACTGGGAATCACCGTGGTGCTGCTGCTGTTCCTTTTGCCGCTGTCCTTCGCCTATGCGGTCCTTAAGCACCGCGTGCTTGAAGTTCCCGTCCTGCTGCGGCGTGGCGCGCGTTACCTGCTGGTCCTTCGCGGCTTTACGATCCTGCTGGCCCTGGCCAGCGTCGGAGTTACTTTGGTCTTTGCCCTGTTTCTGGCTCCCTATCTGGAACTTCTCGCCGTCGGTGGCGTTCCGGGCGGGATCGCGTTGGGAGCGGGATTTGGTACGGTTTTACTGTGGTCTGGGATGGTTGTCCACAAGCGCGTGGGAGAAAAAATCGATCGCGCCTTTTTCCGCAACTCGTATGATGCCCGGATGGTTCTGGAGAACCTGGTTGAAATTTCCCGAACGGCGACCGACAGGGGCAAGTTGTCAGATCTGTTGAAGGGCCATCTGGAACAGGCGCTGAGACCAAGTTCGCTGGCGGTTTACCTGGAAACGGCCAGCCATCAACTTTCCGCAATGGGCGCTGCGGTCCTAGCTTCGCTCTCCGTCATTTCAACCGACGATCCGACGCTGGTTGAAGCCGGCAAACGCGCCCGGCCATGGGACATCATGAACGAGGAGGAAGAAAAACTCCCCCAGCCTTTTCTGCTGGCACCCCTCCACCCCGATTGCCTGGTGCCCATCCTTGGGCGCGACGGCCGGTTGGTGGGCCTGCTGGTGCTAGGTCCACGGCTATCTGAAGAACCCTATTCCAGGGAAGACAAGCAGTTGCTGGCTTCCGTAGCTGCCCAGGCCGGAATCGCGCTGGAAAGCATTCGCCTGGGCGAAGAGATTGCCGAACGCATTGAGGCGGAGCGCCGCGCTGCCCAGGAAATGGAGTTTGCCCGCCAGGTGCAGTCCCGCCTGCTTCCACAGAAGTTTCCTGTTCTGCGCACGCTGGAGTATGCGGGAGGCTGCGCGCCAGCCCGTCAAGTGGGCGGCGACTATTACGATTTTCTGGAACTGCGTCCGGACCGCATAGCGCTGGTGCTGGCCGATATTGCAGGCAAAGGAGTGTCCGGCGCGCTGCTGATGGCCAATCTTCAAGCCAACCTGCGCAGCCAGTACGCCATGGCGCTTGACGACATCCGGCAGCTTCTGAGGTCGGTCAACCGACTGTTCTATGAAAACACCAGCGACAACAGCTATGCCACGCTCTTTTTTGCGGATTACGACGAGTCAACACACGGCCTCCGCTACGTGAATTGCGGGCACTTGCCTCCGCTGCTGCTGAAAGGATGTGGGTCTTCAACGAACGGCCCAATCCCGCCGTCGAATATCGAACGGCTGGAACCCACTTCAACAGTCCTTGGACTTTTTGACACGTGGGAGTGCAACGTCGCTGAAACCAGTCTCAGCCCGGGCGATACGCTCCTTCTTTACACCGATGGGGTTACGGAAGCGGCTAATGCTGGCGGCGAAGAGTTTGGCGAGTCGCGGCTGGTAGAGACCCTGTGTACCAACCATAACCTCAACGCCCAGCCCCTGCTCGATTCCATCATCCAGGCTGTGCAGACTTTCAGCAACGAGGAACAGGCCGATGACATCACCCTGGTCGTTGCGCGCTGCAAGTCATAACCGACGGCTGTTCGCAGCAGAAAACAACTGTGAAATCCCACGAACATCGGTAGAATGTCGCCATGCGCAGCACTGAACTGGAGCAACTTGACCGCGACGGTTTTGTCATCCTTGGCGACTTTATCGCACCGGACTTCCTCGAAGCTCTCCGCAATCGGATTGCTGAATTGCTGGCGAAGGAAGGTGATGCCGCAGGTTCGGAATTCAAGCAGGAAGCGCACGCGCGCCGTCTGGCAAACCTGGTCGACAAGGGAGAGGTATTTGAACGCGCCGTCATGATGCCGCGCATTCTGGAACTGGCTGCGCACGTACTGGGCCCGCAGTTCAAACTGGCCAGCGTCAACTTTCGTGCGGCTAACCCTCATTCCACCTCCTCCCAGCCGCTCCACGTAGACGTGGGCGCGCTCCCGGACGAGAAAGGCTTCTCCGTCTGCAATACCGTCTGGATGCTGGACGATTTTACGCCCGAAAATGGTGCCACCCGATGCGTCCCCGGCACGCACCGTTCCGGGAAACTGCCCCAGCAGGTCCTCGACGACCCTTCCGCACCCCATCCTGATGAAATTCTGGTGACCGGCAAAGCAGGAACCGTCGCGGTAATGAACGCGCACCTGTGGCACGGAGGCACAGCCAACCACACGGGTCTCCCCCGGCGCGCCCTGCACGTGTTTTATACGCGGTGGGACAAGCCACAACAGCAATACCAGAAAAAACTCCTGCGACCCGAAGTCCAGGCGCGGCTCAGCCCTGAACTGCGCAAGATTCTGGCCCTTGACGACCCCCTTAACGACAAACTCTGCCAGGAAACCACCAGCATGAGCGGTTTTATGCGTTAAGCTTTCATCCGCCGTCGCTTCACAATTGTGCTAGACTTCACCCATGAAATACCTGCTCGCCATTGCGATGTTCCTGGCGGGTGCCTTTTCTCCACTAGCACTGAGAGGCCAATCTGTCATCTTAACGTCTGGACCAGCCGCCTCTGGCACTTGGGTTCGGCCGGCTCCCTTCCGCGATGGTCCGCCCGGATTTCGCGGGTTTGACGCTTCCCGTTCAGTGGTCTTTCCGCCGTTTTTTGGCTATCCATCAAGCTATCCGTTCACCTATTTCTATCCCAGCCTGTGGCCGCCGCTCGACGAGCAATACCAGCAGGCTTCACGCATTGCGCACGGTGACGTCGAGGCGGAGGTCGCCGCCCAGCAAAAAGAATATCTTTCCAATCAGATCAAGACCCTGGCGGATGAGGTGCAGTTGCTACGCCAGCAGCAGACCTTGCGGCAATACGCGCAGGAGCCCGTTGAGCCGCCTCGCACTGAAGGCCCCCGGCAGCCCTCGCCGGAAGGCCAACCCTCCCCCCGGCACGAATTCCCTGCCACCGCCTTTGTTTTCCACGACGGCCATGAGATGGAAGTTCGCGACTACGCCATCCTGGGTGAAACGTTGTGGGTTTTCAACGGCGAGACAGCCCGCAGGTTCCCGCTTGCCGATTTCAACATCGCTGCCAGCCGGCAGGTGAATGAAGAGCACGGGATTGGATTCCCGGTCTCGCACCCTCATCAACAGTAATCTGCCTTCGTCATTGCACAGCCAGGTTGTTTCCCGTTACAATCCGTGCTTGCGTTCCTGGCCGGTTAACAGCATAATTTTGCCTTTCCAGGTCTATTGCCGCCCACAGTCAAAGGAGGATTCACATGTCATCGGAAGACCAGCAGTTGCATCATAACCTTTTGTCCAAACCATCGCGCCGTAACTTCCTGAAAAGCGCCGCCGCTTTAGCCATGGCCGGCCCCGCCCTTGCGTGCGGCCCCCAGGGCGCAGAGAAAACAACCGAGCAGGCGAGGCCCTCAGGGAAGTCCCGGCTGGTCTGCGTTGGGACTTATAGTTCTCCCGAGGGCCCGGAGGGACACCGCGGCCGCGGCCAGGGTATCTACCTTTTTGAAATGGACCCTGCGACCGGCAACCTTACGCAGCGTAATTTGACTGAAAATCCAAGGAACCCTTCCTGGCTTGCTCTCAACCCTGCCGGCACCCATCTATACTCCGGTGATGAAATTCACCACTATCAGGGCAAAGCGTCCGGCGCCGTCAGTTCCTATTCGGTTGACCGCTCTACCGGACACCTAAAGTTCCTCAATACAGTCAGTTCCGAGGGCGATGGACCGGCGCACATCAGCGTCCACCCTTCCGGCCGTTACGTTTTTGTTGCAAATTACGGCGGCGGAAGCATTGCCGTCTTACCCATCCTTTCCAGTGGCGAACTCGGTCCCGCCACCGACGTCCACCAGGACAAAGGCCCACTCGGTCCCCTGCACGCCACCAGCGCCCCCCCGGGAAGCTTTGCCATCAGCGGGCACGACGCGCACCACGCCCACATGATTGAGCCTGACCCCAGCGGCAAGCGCGTCATCTCCACAGATCTCGCCATGGACAAAATTCTGATCTGGAATTTGGACCTGGAAAAAGGCAAGCTGACGCCTAACAATCCCCCTTCGGCCTCCGCACCTCCAGGCGACGGCCCACGCCATTTTGTCTTTCATCCCAACGCCCGATGGTTCTATTGCATTCAAGAGGAAGGTTCCGCTGTGGTCGTTTACGACTACGATGCTTCAAGCGGCAACCTTACCCAGAAGCAGATTATCTCAACCCTGCCCAAAGGCTTTGTCGGCACCAACTTTCCCTCCGAGATCCGCATTTCCCCCGACTCCAAGTTCATTTACGGCGCCAACCGCCTGCATGATACCATTGCCTACTTTTCCATCGGCGAGGATGGTAAATTGACATATGGTGGGGAGGAATGGACCCGTGGCGACTACCCGCGCAGCTTTACCATCGATCCCGCAGGGGATTTCCTTTACTGCTGCAACCAGCAGGCCGATAACATCACCACGTTCCGTGTCAATAAACAGACGGGCGCTCTGACCTTTACCGGCCAGTATACGCCCGTGGGGACCCCTGCCAACGTGGTCTTCCTGACGTAGGAGTTACAGCATGTCAGCAGGTTGCAGGGCCGCCCTCGCGGTCCTGCGCCTGTTATTCAACCTATCGCTCCCCACTGCTTGCGCGCATCATTGACACGAACCGAGCAGGCCCTTCCGTCGGCCGCGATATCAATCTCGCACCAAAGCAATCCGGCCCATCTGTCAACTATTTTGTCTACCCCTACGTCGAATTGAACGGCAGGCCCTACAAGCGGTCCAAAAGCGCTTCTCGTTCCTTATTCACCGCCACCACGTGATCGTTCGCGCCTTATGCTGTTCCCCTGCCGGCAAAGCGGGCCGCCAAGGGCGGGCATACTACAACGACGAGAGCCTTTCCGGCCTTGATTTCCGGCATAGGATGATTCTGCTGATCCATTTTCAATTTGAACTTGGATTGGCGGTCATTCAATGTCTTTTTGTCGATCCGCTTTGCCTCCTCACGCTTCGCGACGTCCACAGGTTCAAGGATTTTTCAGATTTCAATATCAGGTGGTTCTTCTTTCAATCCTGCCAACGATTGAGCGTGACATCCCGTTCTTGCCTCGATACGCGAGGTAGCACCAATACTTGCTGACGTGCTGGGCTTGCAAAGTTTCGCTTACGATGGCGGCCATACTCTACCATGTGGGTGCTGACGTCGAAGACAACCTTCTCGATGTTATCGAAGTCAACTTCCAGAGGTCTTTGTTCATTACGCACAATCAGCTTGTGTGCGGTTTCGTCAAGAATAAGGACGGCGTCCTTGTCGATCAGCCGCCGGTCCATTTCGCTGCGGTTAAAACGACCTTCACGTTCCCAAACCAACTCCAGCTCCTGTCGCAACGATGGCGCTGAGCAGAACAGCACTGACCACAAAGACTGTGCCAATAAGTTTTTGCTTTCGGTTCATTTGTTGCCTCCCCTCAATGAATCCAACCATTGTCATAACGCTAACATCAGGCTCCTTTTGACCATCCTAAGCAAGCGGCGCGGGCCTTTATGACCCGCGCCGCTTGTTCAGACGCAAGACTCAACGCTCAATTCACTACAAGTGTCAGACCGGTGGTGCTGGTCACGCTGCCATTAGCACCGGTCACGGTCAGTGAGTAGGTGCCCGCCGGCGTACCCGTCGGAGTGGGTATAGGTGTAGGAGTGGAACCACCGCCGCAGGCTGTCCACAGCACCACTAGGAACAGCACCGACGCAAGGACCACAGTCGCACGGCGTCGGCGCAGCGCAAGGGTTGCCAGCGCAGACAGTCCCAGATGTGACACCGGGTAACTGTTCGGGGCTGGTGGCTGCGGTTCCCAGGTAACCGGAGCCATCGACCGCGATGTGGTGGTTACCCTGACGGTAGCATTCACCACATCAATTCCGTTCACGCTGACCGTCGAGGGCGTGACCGAACATGCCGTCCCTCGCGGCTGAGCGCCGTTCCACGTGCAGGTCAATGTCGTGTTCCCTTCGAACCCAGCGACGGGTGCGATGCTCAGGTTATAGGTTGCGGCCTGTCCGGCGTTGACCGTGGCACTGTCCGAGGAGCCCGGCGCCATTCCAACCGAGAAGTCCGTCCCCTGTCCGGTTAAGCCAATGCTGTGTGGACTCGCAGGGTCATCACTTGACACCTGGAGCATAGCGGTCTTTGTTCCTGTTGAAGTCGGAGTGAAGGTGACAGAAACACTGCAGCTCTGTTGCGGCCCGATGGGGTTCCGACTCGCGCAATCCTGACCGTTGCTCTGAAATTGCGCTGCGTCCTGTCCACTGACCGTTGCTCCAGAAAACTTGAGCGCGGCATTTCCGGAGTTGGTCAACATCACAGATAGCATCTGGCTTGTTGTTCTCAACTGTTTGCCAAAGTCCAGGCTCGATTGATCAATGGTCAGGTTAGAGTTCGTTCCTTCACCGGTCAGGGCAACCACCGCATGCGGGCTATTATCGGCGTTGCTGTCAATCGTCAACGTTCCAGGGTAGGCTTGTATAGCAGAGGGTGTAAAGGTGACCTGAACTGTGCAACTGCTATTGGCCGCCAGGCTGCTGCCACAATTGTCAGTCGCGGCAAAAGGAGGATTCGGTTCTGCATGGATTGTACTCGTGATACTCAGTGGGCCTGTCCCACTGTTGGTCAGGACAAGGCTCTTCGTACTTGTAGTATCAGTCCTTACTAAGCCAAAGGCAAGGCTTGTGGGGGAGAGTGAAACCAACGGAACGAGTATACCCTCGCCGCTCAGGCTGACAGTATCCGGGCTACTTGGGGCATTTGTCGTAACCGTCAATTCACCAGTTAAAGGGCCCTCGGAGCTGGGCTCAAAGGTAACCGTAATGGTGCACTCCTGCCCCGCATCGAGCGAAGTGCCGCAGTTGCTGTCGTCCGCAGTGAAATCCGCGACCGAGGCCCTGATGTCCGTAATGCTTAGCGCAGCCCCTCCGTCATTCCTCAGCGTGACGGCCTTGGATCGGAGGGAGCGCCGATCCCCTGTTGGGCGAAGTCAAGGCTTGCAGGCGAAAGCATAACAACCGGAACCACTCCACTGCCAACCAGGCTAATTCTCTGCTCGCCTCCCGGGGTGGAATTAACTGTCAACTCGCCATTGCGGGTCCCGGCAGCGGTGGGTGTGAACGTCACACCAATAGTGCAGCTATTGTTTGCAGCCAACGAACCGGTGCATTGGTCGCTCTGCACCGCAAAATCACCACTCGCCGCAACGGACGAGATGGTGATGGTACTGCCGCTTTCGTTGCTCAGGGTCACGGTCTTCGGTACGCTGGTATCGCCGACAGAGACACCGCCAAGGTCGAGGCTTGAGGGAGACAGGCTTAGGGACTTCGTCGTCCACAGGATCGACATGTTGTCAGTCAGATTGGGTGAATTGAAGCTGTACATCGATCCTGCATTTCGACCAATTTGAATTCCGACGGTGGCGGAACCGCCATTGTCTGCAAAAGCGCAGTCTCCTCCAAAAGAGACATCCTTATAGTTGAAAAGGACATCGTCCTTGCTCTCGGAGAAGACAACCTGCAAGGTTACACCCCCCGTCGAAGTGCATCCTTCACGCAGGCCCTGGACCAAACCGTTGTAGTAATGTACGTCTCTCCATTCAATTACAAGTTCGCGGTTTGGCGCAGTTCCGATAACCGTGGCGTAAACGTTTCTGGGTCCATTGTAATCGGGGTTGAGATCATCCCAGAATGGGGCGACGAAGACAGGTGCGTTCTCTGGGTCCGGAATCGGACGGTTGAGGAACTGCACCGCCGACGTATCACCCATTTGCCCCAACATCACGATCCCATCGCTGCTGAAGGTAACGTGCGAGAAGTTCTGCCCTCCGAACCGCAATGAAAAACCGAAGGTGGTATCGATCCAAACACCTGAATCGGGGAAATTAATATAGGTACCCGTGAAGTCGCGATACTGGAAATCTACTACCGAAGGTTGGTAATCTCGCAACGCTCGGACGCTTACGACGTCATCATCCGGAAAGGTCAGCGTGTATTGACCCAAAGCCGGGGGAACAAACTGCCCCGTATAAATTCCGTCCCCGGCTTCCTGGTCGGGATCCACGCCGTCGTCAAGCAGCGTAATTGTGCCTCCGCCCGGGTCAGCTAAAACGTGGACGTTCCCGTTCGGCATACCGCAGTTGATGTTGAGCGCCGCTAAAATAACCGGGTCACCGGGTGTCGTCCCAACTGTTTGTGCTCTTGGCAGAGCCCGAGACAGGACGGGAGAGTCGGAGCACACCAAAGCGCCGTACGCGTTCAGTCGCTTTCCTGTTACGGTTTTCGTACTTCAGAGATGATATATGCTGTCACCACCCGCCAGTATCCTGTTCTTGATTTGCTTCCAGTTCAGGCTTGAATCGTACGCTCTACAGGAGCGCGGCGACACCAGCAACGTGTGGAGCAGCAAAGGATGTTCCATTCAAAGCATGGAAAAGCTCATCGCTGGGTAGTAGCGGGTGCTTTGTCGTCCATATGCCATAACCCGGTGCGCCGAGGTGGACCGTGTGCCGGCCAAAGTCGTAGCGTTGACTATCAGAACCGGTTGTGCCGGTCACGGAGATGATATTCGGAAGGAAAAAGGAAGCGGGGTAGGCAGGCAACAAAGTATCCGCGTCAAAGGATTCTATTCCCAGCCGAGGCAACAAAAATAATGCCACGCTGCCGCAATTCGTCTATCGCAGCTCTAATAGTCGGGTCGGGCCAGTAGTTGCCTTGGCTGAGATTTACCGCGACGACGTTGAGTTGGTTGTCTTTCATGTCCCGGACATATTCGAGACAATTAAGCATTGCCTGCGCAGATACCTGTCCGTTCACACTGTCTTTGCACGCTAGGAGGCTTACGTCCCAATCGACGCCCGATATACCAAAGGCGTTGTTCCCTTTAGCCCCAATCACTCCGGCTACACTGGTCCCATGCCAGACGTCTCCGGCTTGATTATCGTCCATAGGATCCGAGTCTCCGCCGGCAGGGTCGATTCCGTAACAATCATCTATGTAGCCGTTCCCATCGTCGTCGATCCCATTCATGTTGCAATCCTGCTCATTTCGGAACATGTTACCCATGAGATCGGGATGAGTGTAGTCGATCCCGCTATCAATGACCGCCACCACAACGTTGTGGCTTCCGGTTGTCAGGTCCCAGGCTTCTGGCGCATCGATATCGGCATCTGCGACACCGCCCCCGGCACCCGTGTTGTTTAAGTTCCACTGGCTGCTGAAATTGGTGTCATCCGGTATTGCGTTCGTCTGATAGAGGTAGTTTGGGAGTGCGTAAGAGACATTTGGATTATGTGAGTAGCGAGTGAGAGCTTCCTCAACGGACATCCCCTTGGGCAGCCGTACCAGGTCGAGAGGAGGCGTACTCTTGAAGTGTTTGACAACCTGGGCTTTCATTTGCCCGTGAGCATCGCCTGGCACTCCTCGCATGCCTGGGCGAAATCTCACCATGACCTCACCAGGCATGTACTTCGGTCCAGGTATATCAATCTTCTTGCCGGGTTTTAGATCTTGTCCGCTCACGACGGTTGGAAACACTACGGTGAGCGCAATGATGGACATCAGGCTAGCAAGTGTAAAGATCCAACGTTTCATGATTATCCTCCAGGGTCACAGCCCGGCAGAGGGGGGCAGGAAGCGTCTCTGAGGCTTCTGCGAATTTCAGATTCCGATACTCCGGCACCGCTGAAGCGGTCCCCCGATAACTGATTTCTTATGCAAAAAGACCCAGGAAGATAAGGTTTGAGATGGAACCAGGGAATGATTCCCTTGTTGAAGATTTATGATGGCCAGCCGAAATGCGTTCATTGTTCCCTCTTCTCAAAAAGCCCCGGGAACTGTTGGCCCTGCCAGAGGTGGGCGCATGCTGCTATGACAAACGCCTATGCAAATTAAATTACTCACATGGGTGGCCGACTACAATCCGACGATTGCACCATTTTTGTGGTCAATTTGCAGCATGTCAGCGGGATTTGGAGGCTCAGGTTCCTTTGCGGGCCCCCAAACTAGAGAAGCCCGATGCGGTAGGCATAGGCCACGGCCTGCGCTTGCGTATGCAGACCTGCCTTGAGGAGAATGGTCTGGATGTGCCTGCGGACAGTGAATGGACTGACGCCCAGTCGTTTCGCAAGGTCCTTAGTGGAGAGCCCCCCGGCCAGCAGTTCCAGCACCTGGACTTCTCTGCGCGTCAGTTGGGCGACCTTAGGGGGATTTGATGGCAAGCAGGGTATATGCGGACCGGGATTAGTGACGGCTTCCTGATTTCCATTGGCAACGCCGTAGGCGTGCAATGTGCCGAGGAAATTCTCCAAAGTCTCCTTGGTATGTTCCTCGCGCGTCATGTCGCGCAACAGGTGGATGGTGAATCGTCTGCCTCTTCTTTCAAGAGTGAAGATGCTGGCGTTCATCCAGACTTCGTCCCCGCTTCTCGTGCGGGCCTGCATTTCAAAATGTTGAAGAAACACGCCGCGTTGCGCGGAGCGCTGGACGGAACACCCGGCATGGCACCATGACTTGCCGCACACCCTTCCCCCAATAATCTGATAGCAAGGCTGGTTGAGAACTTCCGCTTCGGAGTAACCCAGCAGCTTCTGAACACCCGCGTTCCAGCAGACAATCCGCTGGACATCATTCACTACGTAAACAGGGTCCCTTGACTTGCACAGGGCCCGGAGCCATCCCGGTGTTGATCGCAACGCCTTCCCCCTCCGCGCGAGTGGGCATCTCTGGCGTTCATGGAGTCACAAACGGAAGGAACACTTGATCAGGAACAGCAACTCTTCTTGCCACGTCCTCCTCACTCGCGATCGAGGCGTTAACAACGTGAACGAATTCTCCGTGACTATCCTTTAATCGGAGTGTATAAAACCCCGTGGGCACTGTCAACTACTTAATAAATAGGGAAATAGCCAGTTGACCATTAATGTCCTGGTCAACCTGACGAGTGTCGACAACAACCGACGAGTGAGGCTGCAAACTTGCTTCAGGAAACCGTTCCCCCCAACATATGACCAGGGCTGCGTTCGCGGCCTCCGCACCATTGCGGCCCCCTCCCGGAGATCCGCAGCCTCCAGGACTTTAGCGGAAGATATCGCCTATTTCCCGATTTTCTTTGGGCGGAAGAGTTGCATAAACAGTCCGCCCATGACGATCATGATGGCGCCCCACCACACCGGCGCGTGAAGGTTGGCCAGGACGGTGGCCGGGGGATGGGACCATTCCGCGAGTCCGCTGACAAAAATCAGGATGCCGTATATAAAAAGTAAAATCCCGGCAAAGAACCAGACGGGGATCATATGACGTTCTTCACTCATTCTATTACTCCCCTGTTCTCGATTTCAGTATGAATCCAGTATTCCACATAGATTCCTACCCTTCGTTATCTGAAAATCCACTGTAAAATCAGAAATACAACGAAGCAAACACCCGCCCAGAAAACCGGCCGCTTGACGAGCGGCAGGTCGCCTTCGCTGGGGATGTCGGTCAGGCCCATCACCAGGCCCCGCAACTCGGACTCGGGCCTTGGCTTTGTCACCAGCGTCACCACCAGGATACGGCGAACACAGCAACGAATGCCCAAAGCGCCTGCCACATCTGTTGTGCCAGCGACTTGGCTCCGGCATAGAAACAAAACCAGGCGACACGCTCCGGATGGCCACGCATCAACGCGAAAATCGTAACCGCCGTGGTGATGCCCGCCAACAGGCCCCAGAACCCCGCCTTCTTCGTGGCGCGCTTCCAGAGCATCCCGATAATGACGGTGCCGAACAGCGGCGCGATGAAGAAGCTGAACAATGCCTGCACATAATCCATCAGGCTTCCAAAGTGGGTCACGATATAAGCGGCCCCGATACTGACCAGCAGCCCGATCATCGTGCACCAACGCCCCATGGCAACATAGTGCCGGTCGGTCGCGTCCTTCTTGATGAAAGGCCGGTAAATGTCGTAAGTCCACACGGTGGCGAAAGCGCTGATGTTCCCTGCCATGCCGGACATGAAGCCTGCGATCAGCGCCGTGATGCCCAGGCCCAGCAGACCCGGGCCCAGATAGCGGGCCATCATCAGTGGCAGAACCTGATCATAGGTGTGTTGTCCGGCCGCTGCCAGGTTGGCGGGATAGAGGTGGTAAGGCAGGACTGCAAGGCGCCAGCAAACCCGGCAGGATGACGATGAACGGGACGGCCATTTTGAAGAACGCGCCGATGATGGGCGCAGTTTTCGCCGAACGAATATCTTTGGCCGCAATGATGCGCTGCACCACCAGAAAGTCCGTCGTCCAGTAGCCCATCGAGAGCACCGCTCCGAGGCCGAAGACGATGGCCATCCACTGCACGCCCATAGGGTTCTGTGAAGGGTGAACCATGGGCCCCCACATGTGCGTGAAATCCTGTCCAGCAAACCTTTCGTGGATTTTTGCCACCATCCCTGACCAGCCGCCCGACTCGATCAGGCCCAGAATCGGAATCAGCAGCGCCCCCAGCCAGATCAGGAAGAATTGAATCACTTCGTTGAAGATAGCCGAATAGAGCCCGCCCAGCACCACGTAGACGCCGACAGTGAGCGAGGAAACCCAGATGCTGAAATGAATATTCCAGCCCAGAATCACCTGCATCACGACGGCCATCGCATACATATTGACGCCTGACATCAGGATGGTCATGACGGCGAAGGTAATCGCGCTGAGGGCGCTGGTGGCGTGGCCGTAACGCAACTGGAGGTATCCGGGGACGGAATGCGTTTTGCAAATGTAATAAAAAGGCATCATGATGAGCGCCAGAAACAGCATGGCGGGAATTGCGCCCACCCAATACCAGTGCGCCGCCAGAATGCCATACTGGTAGGCGTTACCGGCCCAGCCCAGCAGTTCGAGCGATCCGAGATTTGCGGAAATAAACGCCAGACCCGCCACCCAGGAGGACATGCCCCGACCGGCCACAAAAAAGTCTTCGCCGCTCTTGGCGAACTTCTTGAGATAGAAGCCGATGCCGAGGACGGAGACAAAGTAAATGACAATAATGGCAAGGTCCACCGGCCTGAGGCTCATGATCTTGCTCCCCGCTGTTGCCGGGGCCGCCAGTAATGCCAAAAGAAGAACGCCACAATGAATCATCTATCACCCTTAAGTTGGAGATCTATCGAGCCGTATGACCTGCAATGAGACCCGTCTTCCGCCCCGCACATCAACATCTGCTGTTTCAGACGTCCAGTTCTGAGGCCGCCCCCCGAAACCCCAGCGGGACCGCCCGAATCCCCCATATGAGAAAAAGCAAGATGTCACGTTCCCGGCCGATGTTCAAGAGGAAAGTACAATCACTTTCATATTTATTCCATCACTCCACGGAACCGTGCCGTTCAAATGCGCCGCTGGAAATTCCCTTTGCGTCCGGCACTGCCCTTCTGTATCATCAGGCGGTGCAATCGCCGCCTTGTGCAAAGCAGCCGTGCAGCGGACTTTGATCTCTTTTCTGCCGGCGGCAAGTTCACCCATGAATGCAATTCCAACTTCCGAGGGGAGTTCCGATGAATCGTCGCACCTTTAATCGAATCCTTGCCGGAGCTGGTGTCAGCAGTGTGGCCGCGCCTTCCCTGCTGCCCGGCGCCTCGACAGCGCCCGCGGCAGCCGCAGCCATGCCCGCGCCTTACAAAATTTCCATCATGCTTTGGACGGTCTTCAGAAATATGCCTTTCGAGCAGCGGCTGGAAAAGGTTTCCGAGGCCGGCTATCACGCCGTTGAACTGGTGCGCGAATTCGAACGCTGGTCGGACGCCGATTACGCCCGCGTCAACCGCAAGAAGCATCAGCTCGGCATCACCTTCGACACCACAGCCGGCATGCATCACGGCGTTGGAGATCCGGAAGAGCGCGAGGCCATGCTCAAAGATCTTGAGGGTATGATAACAGTTTGCGACAAGCTGGAATGCCCGCGCCTGATCGTCATGTCGGGCAACGTGGTACCGGGAATGCCGCACGCTGACCAGCACGCAAGTTGCATCGAGGGACTCAAACGGGCGGCGGAAAAGGTGGAAGGGAAAAATGTCACCATTCTGGTGGAGAACATCGATCCGGAAGAAAATCCGAAATACTTCCTCACCTCGGTGGCGGAAGGGTTTGAAATCATTCGGGCGGTTAATCACCCGCAGGTGAAATTCCTCTACGACTTCTATCACGAGCAGATTGCCGAGGGTAACCTGATCGAGAAGATGGAAAAGAACATCGACCTGGTCGGTCTTTTCCACATCGCCGATGTTCCCCACCGCCACCAGCCCGGCACCGGCGAAATCAATTACGCCAACATCTATAAGAAAATGGTGGAACTGAAGTACGACCGCTACATTGCCATGGAGTTTATGCCCGTTGGCGATCCCCTTCAAATTCTTCGCGCCGCACGCGAGGATGCGGAGCACGTCACAGCGGCGTAGTGCGGGTGATTCCGAGGCAAGCGAGGAATCTGTTTCTCGTTCTTACAGGCCAATCAGGCCGGCGTTCGCTTACTGGTAGAGAATATAGCTCGGCCGCGGAGAGAGGCTCAGCACTTGCGCGGGCGTCATGAGGGCGCCGCCGATTTTCAGGTCATTCTTATAAAACAGCTTGAATCCTGTGAATTGGACCGGCTGCCTGGCGATGTACGACTTGTAAGTTGCCGTCTTCAAGACCGGTGACCCGAACCCGTCCATATCCATCACGATCTGAACTTCCGGCAACGGCTTGATGGCATGGAAATCCGTCACCATGCGCTCGGTGAATCGGTGGATGACGAGGATTTTGGGAGGCAGATGGTTTTCCCGCACGATTCTCGCCAGAAACCGCGCGGCAAAGTTGATGTCAGCGGCATTCATCGTGCCGAACCAGGCCCCGGGCCGCTTGCCGTCAGTCAGCGCAAACTCCGGGTCGAGTGCAAGCTCTACATTTGGCCGTTTGAGGTATGGAGCCAGACGAAGCACTTCCGCCTCCACAGTACTCCAACCGGGCTGCACGTCCAGGAAAACCAGCCCATGGATTTGGTCCCCCATGCTGATTGCTTTATCAATTTGCTTCGACGGCATGCGAAACCGGTACTTCCCGTCCTTCCAGGGCACGTTCTGAGCGGCAACCGCGATGTAATCCAGGGCCGGCACCACCGGCGTCGACGGGTCTGCCGCCGCCCACTCTTTTACCGTCGATGCGAGCATGGAAAGCATCTTGTCCGGCGAATACTCACCCAGAACACCCATGCGCCGTGAATAAAAATTGCCGTAGTACGCAACTATTCGCTTAAAAGGCAGCACGGCGCCGGCCTCGGGATAGGGGGCACGCACTGGCCACAGCGGTGCTGGGCATGGATGGAACACGGCCTCCTTCGTGTTCAATCCCGCCGGGCCGGATGCCGAGACGGCCCGGTAAACTCTTTTGCGGTCCGACCTCGTGGCAGCAGCGGCGGCTGGCGCGCACCCGGTACGTGGCGGAAGGTTCGCCAGCTTAAGCGTCTTTGCGTTATACAACGCCCGATTCAGGGTGGCAGGCAGAGCACGATGCGCCGCCGATACGCGGCCACTCACGGCGTTGTTGACCGGATGCGGATTGGCTGCTGCGAAGGATAAGGATAGCGCCAATGCCCGCAAGTCCAACGGCGCACAAGACAACGGAGAGTCCCTTCCATTTTATGCCCACATTGTACACAGCTTCTGATCAAGCTCCGTTGCATATTACGGGGGCCAGGCGCCCACCGTTGGCTAGCTCGCTAGCACGGAACCTCATCATACCATAACGACGCAAACTCATTGAAGACTGTAATCTTTTGGTTTGATCTGTCAGGGCCCGCGACGCCACTCGCAATGGCGACTCCCCAAAGAGATTAGTCTACGGCCGGAAGAGTTCCTTCCCTCTCGAACTCGCGCGGTTAGATCGGGACGCAACCCGGAAAGCACATTCGGCCCTAAATTTCCGTTGACCCTATATCCCCGGGTTCTTGAACTTCACGGGTGGCGCAACCCTTTCCGGCCCATTCACTGCCTTCAGGAAATCAAAGTCACATCCCTGGTCCGCCTGGAGGATGTGGTCCAGGAACATCCGGCCATAACCGCGCACATAATGCGGCTGAGGCGCCTTCCACGACTTCAAGCGTTTCTTTAATTCCGTATTGGATACTTTTAATTCCAGGCGTCTTCCAGGCACGTCAAGTTCAATCAAGTCGCCGTCTTTCACCACGGCCAGCGGACCGCCGGCTGCGGCTTCGGGCGCAACGTGGACCACCATGGTGCCGTAACTCGTGCCGCTGATGCGAGCATCGCTGAGCCGAACGATGTCGCGCACGCCGGCCTTCAGCAGTTTCTGGGGTATCGGCAGGTGGCCCCACTCGGGCATCCCTGGAGCGCCTTTCGGACCCGCGCCCTTCAGCACCAGAATGCTCGATTCATCCACGTCCAGCCTGGGATCGTCAAGCCGTTTGATCAGGTCGAGATTGTTTTCAAACACCACCGCACGGCCCTTGTGTTTGGCAAAGTGCGGCGAGATGGCCGACTGCTTGATCACCGCTCCCGCCGGCGCCAGGTTGCCGCGCAGGATGGCCGTCCCACCCTCCGGCCGAAGCGGTTCGTCCAGCGACTTGATTACTTCCCGGTTAAAGGTGGCCGCCGGGGCCAGATTTTCCGCCACCGACTTCCCCGTTACGGTCACAGCCTTGCCGTGCAGCAGCGGCAGAATTTCCTTCATCAGCGCCGCGATCCCGCCCGCGTAACTGAAGTCTTCCATCAGGTAGCGGCCGGAGGGCCGGACGTTGGCCACCACTGGAGTCGAACGCGAAAGCCGGTCAAACTTTTCGAGCGGCAGGTCGATGCCCAGCCGCCCGGCTATTGCCACCAGGTGCACGATGGCGTTGGTCGAGCCGCCGATGGCCATATCCACGCGGATAGCGTTCTCAATGGCCTGCCGCGTCATGATGCGCGAAGGCCGCAGCCCCTCATGGACCATCTCCACCATGCGCGCACCGCTCTTTTCGGCAATCGCAAGCCGGCGCGAATCCGATGCCGGAATGTCCGCCGACCCCGGCAGCATCATGCCCAGTCCCTCGGCCACACAAGCCATAGTGGAAGCCGTCCCCATCACCGTGCAGTGGCCCGCGCTTCGCGAGACGCACGATTCCACCTCGCACCACGCCTCCTCGCTCAACCGTCCGGCGCGAACTTCTTCCCACAGCCGACGCACGTCGGTTCCCGAACCCAGTTCCTGTCCGCGCCACATGCCGCGCAGCATCGGCCCGCCGGTCACCATGATGGCCGGAATGTCGGCACTGGCCGCGCCCATCAGTTGCGCCGGTGTCGTCTTGTCGCAACCGGCCAGCAGCACCACGCCGTCCAGCGGGTAAGACGTGATGCACTCCTCCACATCCATGGCCATCAGATTCCGGTAAAGCATGGTGGTCGGCTTCATCAGCATCTCGCCCAGCGAAATGGTCGGAAACTCCAGAGGGAATCCACCCGCGGCCCACACGCCGCGCTTCACCGCCTCCGCAACCTGGCGCAAGTGCGCGTTGCAATTGTTCAACTCGCTCCAGGAATTGCAGATGCCGATCACGGGCTTTCCCTGGAACACGCGCTCGCTGAACCCTTCCGCGCGAAGCCAGGCGCGGTGCCCCACTCCCCACCTGTCATTCCCGCCAAACCAGGCGCTGCTGCGGAGTGCTTTGCGTTCCTTCTTTCTGGGTGTCTTCATTTTCGGTTTCCTTCCCGGACAAGCCGTTTTGGTGTTGGGTTGCAATGAATTTCGCGGTTATTATGATACAGCAATAGAATACTGCAACAGGAATGAACCAGGCGCGGGCGCCAGCCCGGAGGCCATTCTTCACAGGCGAGTGCGGAGGATCGAGACGTGGATATCGGAAACTCAAGTGGAAAGCTGGACAGAAGAGGATTTCTGGGAGCCGCCGCAACGGCCGCGGGACTGGAAGCATTGAGTCCGCTGTTCCTGCGCGCCAGGCAGAACACAGCAGCGACCTCCCCGCATGGTGCGGCACACACCTTCAGCTGGCGCGGCGAACATTTCCTGCTCGACGGCAAGCCTTTCCAGATTCTTTCCGGAGAGATGCACTACGCACGCATCCCGCGCGAGTACTGGCGCGACCGGCTTAAGAAATTGAAGTCCATGGGTCTGAACACCGTTTCCACTTACATGTTCTGGAACTTCCATGAGCCAAGGCCCGGTGAGTTCACTTTCATGGGACGGCACGACGCGGCGACCTTCATCCGCACGGCCCAGGAAGAAGGTTTGTGGGTAATTCTCCGTCCCGGACCCTACAGCTGCGCGGAATGGGACTTCGGGGGATTCCCCGCATGGCTGCTGGCCACGCCCGGCATCAGGGTCCGCAGCAGCGACCCGCGCTTCCTCAGCGCCGCGCGCCGCTACATGCTGCACGTCGGCGTAGAGCTGGCTCCGCTGCAGGTCACGCGCGGCGGCCCCATCCTGATGACCCAGGTGGAAAACGAGTACGGCTCATTTGGCAGCGAACACACCTACATGGGTGCGATCCGGCAGATGCTGCTCGACGCCGGCTTTGATGTGCCGCTCTTCACCGCTGACGGCCCCACACCCCGCATGCTTTCGGGCGGCACCCTGCCCGGCGTTCTTTCCTTCATCAACTTTGGTTCAGACCCCGCCAGACAGTTTGAGCATTTTGCTCGCTTTCGCCGCAACGTCCCGCGTATGTGCGCCGAGTTCTATCCCGGTTGGTTTGACCATTGGGGAGAAATCCATCACCATGGCAACAATCAAAACCTGATGGAAGGCGTGGAATGGATGCTTTCAAACGGCGTCTCGTTCAACCTCTACATGTTTCACGGAGGAACGTCGTTCGGCTTTATGAATGGAGCGAATTTCGCCAGGGCGTACCAGCCCGACGTCACAAGCTACGACTATGACGCTCCGCTCGATGAGGCCGGCCGGCCGCGGCCGAAATATTTTGACTTGCAGAAACTCATCCACGAGCATGCGCCCACAATGAACATTCCTCCATTGCCACCCTCGCTGCCGATGATCTCCATTCCTCGATTCGATCTGACCGAATGCGCCCGGCTGGACAGCCTGCTCGGCAATCCCATCCTCTCCGACATGCCGAAGCCTATGGAGTCTGCAGGGCAGTCTTTCGGGTTCATTCTTTACCGCTGGTCTCCCGAACGCCCCACCCAGGGCCGGCTGAATATCACCAGCATGAGCGACTACGCGTTGATCTACCAGGGTGACAGCAAGCTGGCGGAACTCGACCGACGCTTCAAACAGAACGCTGTCGACGTGAAGCTGGCCCCTGCGCAGCCCATGGATATCCTGATTGAAAACATGGGCAGAATTAATTACGGCCCGCACATGCTGGATGACCGCAAGGGAATCACTGAAAAGGTGACTCTGGACGGGAACGAACTGAAAGGCTGGCAGATATTTCCTCTTCCTCTGGACAATCTGGCCCGGCTGCAATTTTCGCCCAAACCCAAGCGCGGACCACGATTCTATCGCGGCAGTTTCCCACTGTCGTCATTGGGCGACACCTTCTTGGACATGCGCGGCTGGGGCAAAGGTCACGTCTGGGTCAACGGCCATCACCTGGGCCGCTTCTGGAAGATTGGGCCCCAGCAGACGCTCTTTTGCCCCGCGCCCTGGCTCAGGACCGGCGCGAATGAAATCATTGCGCTGGAACTGGAGACAACCGGCAGAAGTTCCATCCAGGGCGTCAAAGACCCCGTCTATGAGACCGTGGAAATTGACTAGGGCCACCACAAAGTCTGCGATGTCTCCAGTCAGGTCTTTCTCGCAGAGTGCTGGCGGCCCGATCCATCAAGCGCCAGCCCACAGCTTCCACACAATTTAAGCCAGTTTATCGCCGGTCTTAATTGATCACCAGTTGCGTAATGCGTCCCAGAAAGTCACGGTGGCTCTCCCTCGCGGTCAGGGCCCCAAGCGCAGGACCGCTTTCCGTGTCCTTGCTGACAGCAGCTTCGAATGCGGCATTCACCTTGTCCATTGTCGCGGTGTCGGTGACCGGAAAAACAACGTCGACCAGACCCGGCATCTCACTGTGATAATCCTCGGAATCGACGCTGCAAAAGATCACCGTGCCATCAGCAAGTTCCCTTTCCATGAGTGGTACAACAATGGCTTTGACCATCGCCTCGAACGCATCCATCTGGCCCGCCTTCACCTGCCCCATTGAGCCGGAGATATCATCGCCATCAAGCTTGCCGGAACTCTCATTGTGAATGCGGCTGATCAGGAAATGGTCCCAGTGCTTGGAAGCCGCCAGACCTGCAACCGTCTCGTCCGGTTGCCCGTAGAATGCCGCCAGGGCTTTTAAAATATTCCCCTCAGAGGTTTAGGACATACTGGACTGTTCACATGGACTACCCGATGGTAGGCAACATAGAACAGGCTGTTTCCGAATGCAACAAACATGCTCTTGCACCGGACAAGTCCCGCAAGATCGTGGTTCCCGGCTGTTTTCCCGGGTGTAAACTGGGATTATCGAAAGCCGGCAACACAGGGTTGCGCGCGGCAGTGGGTGATTCGGCAACCTGCCCTTGCGCATATCCGGTTGCGGAAGTTCCGGCTTTTCCCTAAGCGGTCTGCCCTCGCCGGCTTGAAGGTTGCCTTCAACCATTTGCCCCACAGGAGGCCTGTGATGAAAGTCTTGCGTCCTTCCCCTCTTCGCTGTCTCTGCTTTGCGATTCTGGCGCTGGCAATACCGGCGGTTTCCCAGCAGCTGAAGCCCGTCCATTTGCCTGCTCCCCAAACTACCGGCGGGATGCCCCTGATGCAAGCGCTCAAAGCCCGGCACTCGACGCGCGAATTCAGCCCCCGCAAGCTCCCGTTGCAGGCGCTTTCCAACCTGCTGTGGGCAGCCTTTGGAGTAAACCGCCCGGAGTCCGGCAAGCGCACGGCGCCTTCGGCGATGAACTGGCAGGAGACTGACATCTATGTCGCCATGGCGGAAGGACTCTACGTTTACGACGGCAAGGGCAATAAGCTTGATCCGGTCTTGGCTAAGGATGTACGCTCGGAAACCGGGACTCAATCCTACGTGGGCGAAGCGCCCGTCAACCTGGTTTACGTCGCCGATCTTGCCAAAGTCGGCCGCGCCAGCGCCGATGACCGGGCTCTTTACAACGGCGCCGACACCGGTGTCATCGCGCAGAATGTTTACCTCTTTTGTGCTTCGGAAGGCCTGGGAGTCGTGGTGCGTGGCAGCATCAACCGCGCGGCCCTGGGGAAGAGCATGAAACTGCGTCAGGACCAGAAAATCATCCTGGCCCAGACGGTGGGGTACCCCCGCCCCTAGCCATGGCGGGGGTAACATCCCGTAGCGCAGGCTACCACATCCCCTCGTAACTGGCCTACCTCAGCGCCCTGTGTGGTTCCAGACGTTTCATAAAACCTGTGCCGTCTCTGCGTGACAACGCTTCGACTTCTGAAGACGCTCATACGCAGCGAAGCGATGTGAGCCCATTGCAACCCGGTGAACACGGGCGACGCATTCGTGCTCTGTTGGCGCTGCTCGCCGCCCTGTGAGGTTCCAGTGACGCGTACCGCCGTCAGGAAGGCAGGGTAATGATGCTCTCGAGTTTCGCCCCCGGCCCGCGGCCTCTCGCTCGCTGGCTTTCCCTCCTCCCCTCCCCCCCCCCCCCCCTCCCCCCCCCCCCCCCCCCTTCTCCTCTCGTCGGCCTCCCGCAGCACGCCCTCGCCTGCACTCAGTCAGGTGAGTCAGCTAGCCACCAGCAGCACCTCCGCCACCACATGTGTCCACCTTGCAGCGATGCCAAGCGCAGGTGAACCGTC
This sequence comes from uncultured Acidobacteriota bacterium, assembly GCA_963731705.1. GTDB lineage: Bacteria > Acidobacteriota > Terriglobia > UBA7540 > UBA7540 > SCRD01. The sequence goes on along the minus strand of CAVSWQ010000042.1, from coordinate 102,034 downwards.
CACAACGTCGCTCTCTCTACCAGCACCGTGCTGCAGCATAATCTTCCGCTGAAGGAACTTGTGCTATTCCCTAGCTCCCGCTTCTCCGTCCGTAATGCTCCGACTCTAGAATCACGCAACGCGCGCCATTTCCTCTTTCCTTTCCCCCTCCCTTGTCGTCCCTCAGCTATCCCGTCCGTTCTCCCTCCCCCTTCTCTCTCAATCTGGTTCCCTGTTCTTCTTTCAAGATCAATATCGCGAGCACCGTGGCCTATGCGCACGGTAACCGTTCCACACCGTATGCTTCGCCTCACACGCCAACGTTCCGACATCCACGAAGGCGAGTGCGTGCCATCATTCGCCCGCACGCGCCAGAGCAGCTCTGGGAAACGATCGTCGATCAGCTCCCGACGGCCGTTGGCGGTGATTTGCCGCCGGCTGTTCAGAGGTAACCCTTAGCCCCCGCCTTTTCCACCCAGCGCGCTGGCATAAGCTCTCGGAGCGACGCTTCCGAGTGCAGACCGAAAGGCGATCGTCTTGCCCGCCTGCACCCACTTCTGCATGGGCGTATCGACAATGGGCCAGTTAAACTTGCCCTCTTCCGGCTCAAGGTCGGACCAGTCCAGACGCATATAAACCGAACTGACGCCCGGAATTCCGGCACCGTGTCCGCGCGGCCAGGTCACCGTATAGGTTCTGAGGTTGTTGTCGTAATGATGAACACCCAGCCCATTCCGGGTTGATCAGCGCCTTTCTTCTTTCGTCCGCTGAACAATAATTCGACCCGGTGTGTGATCGCCACCAGCCGGGTGCGTGATTGAGGTTGGGCCGGTAGCGGGCCAGCGTCATCGCTCCCCCAGCAACGCTTTGCATGAACGTTCTCCGTTTCATTTGAATTCCCCTCTGCATGAACTGGTTACCGCGCCATACGGTGCCTATCGAACGGTTTCCGTCTCCATCGACCGCCACGATCTCGTATCGATTGTCGAAGCTTGCCCCCGGGTCGAAGTAGAAGGTGCCAATCGCTGCGTAGCCAATAACTTTGCCTTCGCGTAACACCTCGTAATGGGATACCAGGCCGTCATCCTGGCTGGGCTCCCAGCGCAAGGAAACACCGCTGCGCCCATTCCAGGTTTCCATCTTCTTCACGCCCTTGCCCTGTGCCGTGGGAGCCGTGTGATCGGTGCCTCGTCCGGGCGCGCGATCCAGGTTCAGCAGGATCATTTCGTGCTGATTCTCGGAAGCAAATCGAATGCCGGACTTCATCAATTCCGCGCCGCTCGTTGTGTGCGTATCCTTGCTGAAGCGGAATCCCACGCTGTATTTCTCCCATGGAACCAGCGCCTTTGGGTAAACGACGGCTCCACCTTTTGCCGCCGCTCCCCCGCCCGCCCGCGCATGGCGGACACGCTGGATGATGACTGCCTTGGTGCGCGTCCCGTTCGTAAATTCAAGAAATGTGTGTGGCGTCGGCGCATCGTCGGCGCGCGGGTGATAGACCCGCATGTAGCGGTCGTAGATGCCTTCGTTCTGGAGGAACCTGCGCATCACGCTTTCCCGTCGCGCCGTCGCATCGTCCATGCGGCTGTAATTCCCACCGAACCCCATCATCTTGGTAATCGGCCAGAAGTAGCTCAGGTAATAAAGGTCGTCGGGGCCGCCGCCGTCGGAGCCTTGCTTGTCCTCGATCAGCTCGAACTTGTCCCAATTGGCCCATTCCCCGCCCGAGTTGCAGCCCTCGATGCCCATCTCCGGGTTGGCGTTTTTCACCTCTCGCAAGAGATTGAGGTAGCTGTGATACTGCCCGACGAACGGCTGCCCGGGCGGGTGCCCGTGTCCGTCAGAAGCGCATGGCGCCTCAATCCAGCCGTCCACCCTCCAGAAGAATGTGCCGTAGCGTTTCTCGCGCCGCAGCATGAATTCGCGCATGTAATTGTGCGCGCCGGGCGAGGCAACGCAAAATCCCAGGCCGTACCAGACAGTGACGCCGTCCGGAACCTTCGGGACGAGCTTCCAATCCGGATGTTCCACATCCATCGGTGTTCCCGCAGCAAAGTGCTGGGGCGGCATCCACAGTTTGAAAATGATCCCGGACTGTCGCAGATAGCTGACCAGTTCGCTCCACTCGATGCCTTCCCAAACCCCCCGGCCGCGCTGGTCAAACCAGAAGTCGTCCTCATGTGCGATCCCCGCGCCGGTTGACCGGCAGCGGTCAGCGATCTCCCACATCAGCTTCTTGTGCAATTTCGGCTTCTGCTTGTAGGCCGGGTCATTCCAATGGGTTTCGTAGATCGTGCTTCTGAAGAGATATGTTTCGCGGGTATAGTCCCACTTGTAAGTCGCCTGCCAATCCTGCAACTGCTCGTTGGCTGAATCCAGATCGCCCTTGTACACACCGATAAAGCTGTTCGGAGCTTCGAACGTTCCTCCGGGCTTCAGCGGCTCGGTGTGCAATTCTAACTGCGACTGAATGGGAAACCCGCCCTCGTTCAGGCCGCCCGGATTCCAGATCCGCGCCGACCACGGACCCAGGTAATTGAAGCCCAGGAAGAAGCCGTCGCCCGCTTGGGCGTCCTCCAGAACAAAGTAGGGATGGTAGCTGGAACTGCCGTCGTAAACATCGTCGGTCCGGTAGTCCGGGTGGCCCGCCATCGAAAAAAAAGTTCGCGCCTTGGTGTGGCTGAAACTCTCCGACTGCAACTGGTTGGTATTTTTTCCCGCACCTGCCCCCACCCAGTGATACAACGTGAAACGCGTGGAATGCTCCGGCCGGAAGCGCAGCCGGTTCATGCTGATCTCTGTCAGCGGCTGCACTTGTTGCGTGCGGTTCGTTACCTGCCACCACTTGCGGATCATGCCCATCTGCGTACGCGGGGTTGAAGCGAAAACGTCATAATGCACGCCGATGGCAAAGAGCGGATGTTCCAGGTTCACCACCAGCGTGACTCCCGGCTCGATGCCGGGCGACGCTTTCGGCACTGGCATGCGGACCATCTCATAATTCACCATCTCGTAGCCGCCGCTCTCACCCCTGTACTCCCGCCCCCCAAACGAAAAATGGAATTCGTTCGAGCCCGCGCCTTCAACATACTCGCTGCCGGTCAGCAGGTTGCGCAACCGGGCCAATCGAAAATGTCCGTCCACCAGTTCGAGTTGCTGCTCGATGAGGCCGGTGCCGCAGGTCCAGGTCTGCTTCAGGGCATCGAACCGCGCGTAAGCGTCGCCCGACCTCAGCGACTTGTCAACCAGCCGCCGCCCGGGACGCCGCGGCGCCTGCGGAATGCCAGGAACCCCATGGCCAACCCCGAAGACAGGCGTGGATGTTTCTCCGGCGGCCTCTCTGCCGAGCCCCGGTCCCTGCCCGGCCAGCTCTGGCGCACCTAATGTCGACGCCAGTGCGCCCCCGGCAGCAACCTTCCTGAGAAAGTCCCGGCGACCACATTTCCTGCCGGTACGTTTTTCGGCCATGTTACCCTCCCGGTCATCTGATCTAGCATCATTATTTACGACTGCGCCACAGTCCAGCAACGCCAATCTTCGCTCCCTGACTTTAATTATTACAACGGACGCACTTCAGCCGGAATTGTGGCCTGCGATTGCGCCGGAATGATAGAATCTGCTGATCACAGGGTTTGGATATCCAAAAACGGCAGAGAGGCCAGCCTCCTATCAGATTTAACATACGCTTGAATCTCCCTCGAACGATGGCAGCCGCCGGAAGATTGTCGGCGGATTCCATCGAGAACGATGACTTTTTGCAGGGATACAATTGATATGAATACATCGAATGCGCCGACGGAAAATTTCCTGAAACTGGAGAATCTGCACACCGGAGAGATATTGCGGATGCGCCGCGTGCGTGACGCCGATGGCCAAACCGTTCTGGCCATCGACGGATCTCTGCCGCCGAAGTCGAACGGCCCACCGCCTCACGTGCACTTCAACCTGCGTGAGGAGGGCATGGTGATGGCCGGATCCCTTGGATCTCGGGTCGGGAATGAAACAATTCTTGTGCCAGCAGGTGGAAGCGCAGTTTTCCCTCCCGGAGTCGTTCATGCGTGGTGGAATGCCGGAGATGTTCTCCTGGAGTTCAATGTGAGGGCATTCCCGCAGGGTACCTGGATCGCTTCCTGCAGGGAATATTTGCCGTCCTCAATGCCAACCCCGCCGGAAAGCCTTCGATTTTCTACCTGGCCCACCTATTGTGGCGCCACCGCCACACCCAGGCAGTTGTGGCTCCGCCGCGAATCATCCAGCGAATCCTGTTTCCTGTCATTCTCCTCATTGGCCATGTTCTGGGCAAGTACTCCGGAACAGATTGGCCGGGCGCTCCCTCCTCATGCACGGGCGCGCCCTTAGAGGACAGCCCGAACGGGTAGGAACAGGTCACACCTCGACCCTGCCGTTCTGGATGAGCCAGTCGAGTGACTCTTTGACGGCTTCGAGCGATGTGTAGCGCGGCTGGTAGCCCAAGGCCCTGCGCGCTTTCTCAATGCTGCAACACGAGGAATGGAGAATGTGATCCCAGGTGACTTTGGCGTCTTCCTCCGAAGCGGTCCTTTTCCATTCCTCCCATGGATGGAATGAAAGCTTTGCCGGCTTGCCAAACCAGCCCGCGACCGCTTCCGCATAGCCTCGCAGCGTCAGCGCCGAAGGTGAAACCACGTTAAAGGCCTCTCCCACTGAGCCGTTGCGGTTCTCCAGGGCCAGCATGAAGGCCTGCGCCACATCGTCGGCGTGCACGTGATGCAGCGTTTCCATGCCCAGGTTGGGCAGGCAGACCTCTTCGCCTCTCGCCAGTTCGGAATAAACCTGCGGGTTGAAATTGGCCGCCGGATTCACGGGCACCCATCCGCGCCCCACCATGTGTCCCGGGCGCAGAACGGTGACGGGAAGCCCCCCTCGCCGCGACTCGTCCAGCAGGTACTCCTCGATCGCGGCCTTGCGTCTTCCATAATCGCAGATCGGCCGCCGGGGTTCGCTCTCCGTGCTCGGCACCTGCAGGCTGGCCCCGCCGGCCCAGACGCTGCCGCAATGGACCAGCAGCTGAATGCGCCCGCGCAGCGCGTCCACAAGCTGCCGCGCGCTCTCCGGCTGGTAGCAGATCATGTCGATCACAATGTCGGGCTTGAGCGCCACCACACGCGCACCGAAGTCACCGGCCGCATCTGCCTCAGCCCGGTCCATTGCAATCCATTCGACGGCCTCCCACGCGGCCTGGCCGCCAATTCCATCAGCCGGGTAGCGAGGTCGCTGCTGGCGGCTGATCACCGCCACCTCGTAACCCGCCTCGATCAGCCTAGGAATCAGATACGTTCCCGTATGCCCTGTTCCGCCAATCACGACCACTCGCATCGTCTTTTCCCAATTGCCCTGAAATCGAGCTCAGTCCGTTTCGCAAGCCACGCAAACCACTTCAGCAGCAGCGGTTCGGGCGCGAATACTTATCCTGCTGCCGGTGTTCGTAGAAATCCCTCTGGCTTACAGGATCGCCGCCTTCAGCAGCCATCCGCGCGCAGTAGCGGACGTAATCATTTTCTCCGCTCACTTCACGAAGGTAATTCCAGAACGATTTCAGCAGATTCGCCACAAAAGCCATCCGCTTCATTCGCTCCTTCTCAAGCCTCCAGCCGCGACAGTTCCGCCGGCGCTTCTTTGAGGACCGGCTCCCTGCTCCCCACCGCATAGGCCCACCACTGCCGCCCCGATTCAAACAGGATCAGAATCACCAGCGCGGCAAACACCAGCGTAACCGCAGCATCCAGGCGGTTGTTGAAGATCAGCCTCTGCGTAGTCTCGATCTGTGCGGCTGGAATCGCCCCGCTCGAAATCTGGCCGGCCAGCATCTGCGCGTGCGAGAGGAACCCGAGACGCGGGTCGGGGCTCCAGATTTTCTGGTAGCTTGCCGTCATGGTCACGGCCACCAGCCAGGCGAGCGGCGTCAGCGTCACCCAGGCAAAACGCATCTTCTTCATCTTGATCAGAATGGTGGTGCACACGCACAAGGCGATGGTGGCCAGCAACTGGTTGGAGATGCCGAACAGCGGCCACAGGCTGTTGATGCCGCCCAGCGGGTCGACCACGCCCTGGTAAAGAAAGTAACCCCATGCGCCCACCACCAGCACGCTGGTCAGCACCACCCCCGGATACCAGCCCGTGCGCCCCAGCGGTTTCCAGATGTGGCCCAGCAGGTCCTGCAGCATAAAGCGCCCCACGCGAGTGCCGGCGTCGAGCACCGTCAGGATGAAAAGCGCCTCAAACATGATGGCAAAGTGGTACCAGAAAGCCATCACTTCCGTTCCGCCCAGCACATTGGAAAAAATATGCGCCATGCCCACCGCCAGCGACGGCGCGCCGCCCGTGCGGTTGAAAAGCGTAATCTCGCCCACCTTTGAAGCCAGGTCCGCCATGGCCGCCTGGGTCACCGGAAATCCCCAGCCGGAAATGGTGGCCACGGCTTTGCCGGCCGTCTCGCCCACAACCCCCGCCGGGCTGTTGACGGCAAAATAGACGCCCGGCTGAAGCACGCCGGCGGCCACAATCGCCATGATGCCCACAAACGATTCCATCAGCATGCTGCCGTAGCCGATCATGCGGGCGTGCGTTTCCTTAGTGATCAGCTTGGGCGTTGTGCCGCTGGAAATCAGCGAATGAAATCCCGAGATGGCGCCGCAGGCAATGGTGATAAAGCAAAACGGAAAAATCTTGCCGGCAAAGATCGGGCCCGTGCCGTCGGCAAAGCGCGTGATGGCGGGCAGGTGCATCATGGGCCGCGCCGCCAGAATGCCCACCGCCAGCGCCAGAATCGTTCCCAGCTTGACGAAGGTTGAAAGATAATCACGCGGCGCCAGCAGCAGCCACACCGGCAGGATGGAAGCCGCCAGTCCGTAGATGATGATCATCCAGGCCAGCGCCGGGCCGCTGTAGTTGAACCAGTGAGAAAGCGTGGCCGATTCCGCCACGTAGCGTCCGCCCACCACCGCCGCCATCACCAGCGTGACCCCGATGATGGAAGATTCCAGAACTTTTCCGGGCCGCCAGTAGCGCAGATAGAGGCCCATCAGGAAGGCAATCGGGATGGTGGCGGCAATGGTGAAAAGCCCCCAGGGGCTTCCCTTCAGCGCATTCACCACCACCAGCGCAATCACGGCGATCAGGATGATCATGATGAGCATCACGCCGAAAAGCGCCGTCCAGCCCGCCGTGGAGCTGATTTCTTCCTTGGCCATCTGGCCCAGCGATTTGCCGTCGCGCCGGATGGAGCAGAACAGCGTCACAAAATCCTGCACGGCGCCGCCCAGCACTCCGCCGATCAGAATCCAGAGCGTTCCCGGCAGATAGCCGAACTGCGCGGCCAGAATCGGACCCACCAGCGGCCCGGGTCCGGCAATCGCGGCAAAGTGGTGCCCGAATACCACCCATTTGTTGGTGGGCGTAAAGTCGCGGCCGTCGTCTTTGCGCTCGGCGGGCGTGGCGCGCCTGGCATCGAGTTCGAGGACGCGATAGGCGATGAAGCGGCTGTAAAAACGGTAACCCAGCACAAAGATGCACGCCGCCGCAGCCACCAGCCACACGGCATTGAGCGGCTCGCCCCGCGAGGTGGCAATGATCCCGAAAGCCAGCGCTCCCAGCCCAGCTACCAGTACCCAGGAGAGTTTCTTGATGATGCTCATTCGCCTCGCTCTCTATCACCCGACAAGCCGGCTTCATTCAGTTGTACGTGTTCCCCAACAGGAAGAGACGCACGCATTGTAACGTATGGAACCTTGCGAATCGACCCCATTCTGCATCGCCTGGCAGGTCTCGTACGGACACAGGGGAAACCTGAAATCAAGTCACCGAGCCCGCTCACGCTGCGCTCAATTTTGAGGTCACACTCGATCCGGCGAAATTGCCGCCGGGCAAATCGATCGCGATCTTCCGGCCTCCGACTTCAACATGAAGAGTCAGAGGCTGGTTTTCGGGGTTGGATGCAGTGATTTTCCACCCGCCCGCAACCTTCCTCACAAGCAGCAGGCATGAATGGTCGACCTCGACCCGACCCATGGGAGTTGCCAGAAATCCCGGTTGGCGGAAAGCCGCCATCACGATATTGAGTTCGCTATGCCAGACCGCTTGTGTGTCTTCCCGGTTGGAAAGGACCTGCATGACGGGGCTTCCGGCCCGTGCCGCCAGATGTTTCACCGATGCTCCCGGAAGAATGGCGTACTGGTAGCTTCCCGCCCGAGGTGCGCGGCCATGATCAATCCACAGATTAAATACGGGGAGCGTAATGGCCTTACTGGAGCCGGTCCCGATTTCTGACCATGCCCCTGTCTGCGGGCCATTCGTCAGAGAAATTCGGCAGTCGCGTCCCGGGATGTACCCGACCCCATTGTGGTAGACCCAGGCAATTTTCCCGGCCTCATACGAGTGTGCACCCTCCGCAAGCGGCTGTTGGGATGGCTCGTAAGAACATCGCCGGCAAGCAAAGTCTGATTCACGTCCGTCGCAACGATGTGCTCAGTATCATCTGCAAGGTGGATGCCCGCCCCGAGGCACAGATAACCGTCGTCAAAAAAGAACCACGCTTTCTTTGCGGCCAGATTGCCGCGGGCAAGGTCCATGGCCGCCATGCCGTATTTGCCGTCGGAGACGCCTCCCGCAAAGGCTGTCGTCCCGCGCGCATGAATGGGATTGTCGCCGCCGATCTCCAGGGTGCCCTGGATCGCGGTGGCTCCAGGAAGCTTTGTCCAGTCCCAGACAGGGAAAATGTCCTTGTACTCGTCGCCCGTCAGGTAGAGCAGATTGACGCCGTCAGAGAGGTGCTGGGATTTCCTCCCTTCGTGATTCACCTCTTCGCCGTTCAGCATCCGATTCGACAACATCTTCACAGACGTGTAAAAGCCCTCCCTGCGATGGGCCATAAAATCAGAGCACCAGAACTGTTTGTTGCCGTTCAACGCCGGCGCATTCTGCCGCTGCTGCAATCGCGCGGAAAAGGCCCTCAATTCCTTTTGCCGTGGCGTTGGCAATGCAGCCAGCATGTCAACAACTCCTGGCAAGCTTTCACCCGGGCTTGCCACAGTATGCCGGCTCCCCGCCGAATAGGCAGGCGCAATCACCTTTCCCTTCCGCGTCATCTCCCGCCCCACCGTGCTGTAGTCGATGATGTCACCCCGCACCAGCCATTGCTCGCCGTCGAGCAGATAGGAACTCAGGATCGCCATCCTTTCCGCAGGAATTTGAAAACCCGTTCCCCAGGCGAAGGCAACGAAGCGCCCAACATCGATGGCGTAAGCCAGACCGTATCCGCCGCTATAGAGCTGGGCGCCGTGCTGGTGGAATGAGTAATCCTGCTGAATTCCCTCTTCCGCAGGGCTCACGATCCTGATTTCCTGGTACATCCGGCGGTAGCCTTCTGCTACCGTGCCGGCGTTTTCTTCCAGGCAGCCGCGCACGATCTCAATCGCCACACCCCAGGTCAGGTTCGCGCCCGTCCACGGACCCTTTTGCCAGTCACTGCGCTTCATGATCTCGACCACTTTTGATAGCTGCTCGCGGGAAAGCTGCTGTTGCATCAAGAAGGCAATCTCCCCTGCCAGCCGGGGCACGCCGATCTGGTTCCACCACCAGTTCGGGTTCTGATAATCATGGAGGGTCCAATACTTCAGCGCGCGCAGGACCTTTGCGTCGAGCCCTTGATCCGGGTGTCCGGCCTTGCGATCAAAGGCCGCGGCCATGGCCATCACCCGCGTTCGGTCCAGATGGGCGGCCGCGCTCCAGTTGGACCGGGTCTCGCTCTCGTAATCGACGTCGGACCAGCCCCCATTGGGTCCGAGCTTTTCCGCATACTGCTTGCCAAATTCCTTCAGCTTCCGGATCTGGTTCGCACCCCTGGGCAGCACGGACACAACATAACGCTCACGAATGCGCGCCATCTCCGCCGCGGAACCTTCGCCCGTGAATGCAAACACGTACGACGGCGCCAGCAAGGCAGCGGAGGCAGCCAGGCCGGTCTTCAGCATGTCGCGACGCGAATATCCCACTTTCATTTCTTCTTCATTCCGCAGGCGGTGGAATTCGGGCTCCATCAATCACGGCATCGTGGAGGCGGCCTCCGCGCGGCATTCGCAGGCTCCACTTCACGGCACTCCAGTGCATGGAAAGCCCGGTCGGAGGATTCCAGTGCGCCGGTGGCAAAGCCATCGTCAGCAGAAGAAAAATAGACACACCAGAGTGTTCTATATGAGAGGTGAATTCCTTTTAGGATTCCGTTCCCGGAGACCGTCCGGCGCCCCCGCTGCCGCTGCGAGAGTATCACCGCAGTACTCACCTATCAACGGAAATCCCCCAAGAAAGAGGGCTGGCGCTACTACGCTGAATACCCTTTCACAACTTCTGGGGTTCTATACCGTCGATGGCAAGCAGCCAGGGCCGGAGGTGATCCGTAATTCTGTGCTGAACGAATCAGGAAACTATCCGACCTGACAAATTGATGCATCAAGGGGCGCCATTAAGAATAGTTGCAAAGAGATGCACACATTGTGCAAACCTATGTCCCTGAATGCGCAAACCTCCGCAGCATGCACCAGAGATTACCGTAGTCCCTAGGGACCATCCCGATCATCCAACGGGCCAATCATTCTAAACATTACGGGAATCGCCCAATTCCGCATTCCCGATGCAGACCTTAATTTAGAAAGGTCAGATAGTGTCAGGTGTAGCTGCAGAGCTGTTTGACACAGAAACTAAGCTACAGGCCTTGGTCTGGCGGGAAGATTGCTTCAAACCTTCTGAAGAAACAGCGGAGGTGATTTTCAATCCAGGAAGCGCTCCGGCCACAAGCCCATCGGTGGCACTTCAGCAGGCATGGAGAGACCAGACTCTGGCCAGGCTCCGTAAGTTTGGTGCTGCAATCCTGACTCCTGTCACAGGACAACACCAGCCCAGGGGCAAATGTCGTCCGCGCTGGCCGGGAATGCAAAGGAGGGATGCATGAAGAAATTCCTAACACGATCATGGCACGAGGTGGAAGGAGCGGATGTTGCTGAATATGCTTTGATGTTCATCCTGATAAGCGTGGCGGTCATTGCGGTCCTTCAAGTCATGGGAGCCACCCTGAAATCCAGCTATGCAAACGCATCCACAACTGTGTCCACTGTATCAGGACAAGCACCGGCAGCAACGTCTGGCTCAGCCGGACAGCCTGCTTCGGGTGGCGGGTCCGGTTCGGGCGGCGGCACTGGCTCGCCTGGTGAACCCGCAACAGGCGGTGGAAGCGCCAACAGCGGTGGAAGCGGCAATGGCGGCGGAAGCGGCAATGGCGGCGGAAGCGGCAACGGCGGTGGACAGGGCAACGGCGGTGGACATGGCAACAGCGGTGGACATGGCAACAGCGGTGGACATGGCAACAGCGGTGGACATGGAGGCGCCTCCGGAGGCGGAAACGGTGGCGGTGGTGGTAATGGCTCGGGCACCGGTGATGGCCATTTCGGCTATGGACATGGCCACCTCGGCGGGAGGCACTAAACGTAACAACGCAAAGGATCTCCCCCGTAGGCGGGACCAGCTTTGGGGGCTCCGCTCGGCAGCCAGATACGGTTGGCAGGGCTTGGTCTTACACCAGCGTCTGACTGCAGGATGGTGACAAAGCGGCTTTAAAGGGTAGGCTGGTTCGCAACATTTCAGCAACGCGCAAAGTAGCAGGAGGAAAGTTCTCGCGAACAGGAGGTTTCAAAGCACCTATTCCGGGGATAAAGGACGCGTAAAATGGACCTTCACGGCAGAAAGGTACTCGATATCCTCGAAAGGCCCCTGAGCCTGGCCACGAAATTTATTTTCAGCCTGGGTGAAGGGAAGCTCTTTGAGTCGCGCGGCGGGTCCCAGAGCTCCCACTACAAACCGTCTCCCTCAAACCATTCTCCGATAACTTCAAATCCCTTGGTCCCCGCATGTATTTTGCTGCTTCTCGGGTATCTCGTCGTATCATTATCCCCAATCCGGGTCTGGCTGACTGAGACGGAAGATCTCCCCACCCTCGCCAGTATCTTTTCGTTTTCGCGCAAGGAAAAAGCACCTTCCCTGCCCAGGGCGGGTGAAGACGTCGGCGTGTGGGCGAAAAAGCAATCCGGCTTTTATTACTGCCAGGGCGGCACTCTGTTCGGCGACAAGCCAGGGGAAATGATGACGCAGGCCAATGCTCTGACGTCGGGCTACCGTCCCGTCGGCTCCACCTACTGTGCAAACAACCAGGCGGTCGTTGCCTCCGCGAACGCCGGGGAATCGTCCGTTCTGGTTGCAGAAAACCAGCCTGGAACCCCGGTGCCGAGCAAGGACGTGAGGGTCTGGGGGTTAAAGCAGCTTGGTTTTTATTACTGCCGGGGCGATGCCTTGTTCGGCGTGAATCCCGGGCAGTTGATGAGGCAAGCCGACGCTCTGGCCGACGGGCTGCAACCTTCCTACCACTCCTGCTCCGGCAGCAAGGCGAACCTGGCGTCCACGGGCAATTTATCCTCCGGGACCGAACAGTCATCCGGCCCCGCAAATGCCTCTCCATATTCCACGAACCCGTCAACTCTCATTTCAGAGAAAGCGGCGAAAACTTCGCAGGCGGACGCCCGCGTCACAGTGTGGGTCAAAAAGGAGTTTGGCTTTTATTACTGCCGCACTGATGTCCTGTTCGGCAACAGGCCGGGACAGCTGATGTCGCAGGCTGACGCTCTCACGGCCGGCTATCAGCCTTCTGACGGCCACTGCTCTAACAACAAACAAATCCAGGCCACCGCCGAAAGATTGTCGCCACGCGGGTTCCCCGGCACAAACTAGCCTCGGAAGCAAAGCGAACCTCTCATTAGTATGGGCCGCCTGCAGCCCCGCGGCTTCCACCTGAGTTCATTCCTTCCCTCATCTTCGCCAGGGTTTCGCCTTTCGACCGTTGAATTTCACCTTTTTTCTCTTCAGCTTACCCCCACCGAGCGCCACTGAAATACCAAGTAATTCTTTAGTTAGCTGTAACTTAACCGTAAGCGCTAGCAGCATTGCCCACACTGTAGCCGATGGTTGTAGCACTAATGGCCGATTGCCGGAAGAGTTATTTCAAGGTTCAATTTACACCGAGGGGGGAAAACCATGGTCGGAACAAACGGTGCGTTAGCCATTATTCCAAGTGATTCTTTCCGCTGGCGACCCCGTGTCCAGTTCATAGAATCCTTCCGAACGCGCGCCTCAGCGATTGATTATGCCTTCCAGTACGGATACAACCTGATCGTGGAGCGCAACGAGGGCAGTTTCGCGTTGTTCGACGTGATGTTGGACCCGGACAGTTCATGCACGGCCGACCTCAACCTCGAATTACTCAAAACAGAAGAAGTTCTGGTAGAACCTTACATCGGGGGCTGGACCATCCTCACGATCAGGACGGCCTGGGAGTTCGTCTGGCGATTTGCAGCCGCCGTTCGAAGCCTCTGCGTCACGCAAATCGTCCCGCGCCTTCGCCAGGCCTTCAGCGGACGCCGCCGGGCGGCTTTTGAGCGCGCCATGCGGCACGCGCGGAGGAGAAATACCTGGCCCTCAAGCTTTGGCGTCCACCGCTCTTCCTGGCGCTCATCCATTTCCGACATCTGCAGAACAAGCGTCTATTCTCTTTCCACCGCCCGCATTCACGCCAGGCGGATTGCCGCCCGTGCCGCCGCCTTCTACCACCGGGAAACCGTCCCGTTCTGCCGGTCTGCCGCCAGCCGTTGCTGGTGGTCGAACCCTGCAGTTGCTTTGCGCCGCGGGTGGCACAGACACTCGCAGGGGAGCATCTCTGACGTCGCCAGACGCCTTGCCGCGGAAGCTTCAGTCCTGTACACCCGCGAAGTCACCCCACGGCTGCGCTACGCTCTCAGCCGGCGCTGCCAGGCCGATATTCACTGCGCCTTCCGCCGCGCCTGGAGCATCGCGGTTTTGAAGACCCTCCGTCTGGCCGAACAGTTTGCCACCGCCGTTGGGACCTTCCACGTCCGGCATGTAGCGCCGCGCCTGCGCCAGGCCGCCGCCCACTACCAGCAGGCGGATATCGAAGGCACGCTTCGGCGCAGCATCGAGGCGGTTGCGCCCCCACGCCATTCCAACGCCTCTCAGCTTCACTGATTGCCCCGGGATATCAACGACTCATCCGCCGGGCACCCTGTCCCGTCAGATGCCGGCATACCACGCATATCCAGCTTCCGGCTCAGCGGAACCCAGGCCCTTGCCGAATTGTTTGATGTTATCGGTCAGGGTCAGGCGGGTGATGTACTTGAGGCTCTTGTAGCCGAGTTGCCGGGGCACGCGCATGCGAAGCGGTCCGCCAAACGGCACGGAAAGCTCGCCGCCATTCATTCCATCCGCCACGATGGTTTGAGGGTGCAACGCATCGGCCATGTCGATGCTCTCCCACCAGTCCGGTTGGATCGAACGGTAGACAACATACCGGACCTGGGGGTGCGCACCCACGCGGTCCAGAATGTCAGCAAGCGGCACACCACTCCATTCGGCGATATAGGACCAACCCTCTTCACAAGCGATCAAGGTGATCTGGCTACTGTGGGGAATACTTCTCAGATCCGCAAGCGAGAACGATGCCGGCCGGGCGGCCATGCCGTCAACGGCAAGGCGCCAGTCTGCAAAACCCTTCGCCTGGTGGCGCTGGAAGTCCTCACCCAGTGGGGCAACTTCGTTTGCGAAGGGATCTTTCGACATCTGGCTGCGGGAAAACTCCCTTGCCATGGAGTGACGAGTCAATAGGAGCTGCGTCGCATAGGTGAGAGTTTCTCCGGCGCCAAATAGAACGCCCGAATCGGGCGGGAGGAGTCCATAGCGCTCGGCGAGCTTCGCGGCCACTCCCAGACCCGAGGCGCCCGCGGCAACAGCCAGGCCGCTGGTGATGAGTTTGCGTCTTGAAATTTTGCTCATGACCGCTCCTCAGGCCCGGCAAGTCGGCCGTTGACCATGGCGCCCACGCGTTTGCGGAACCCGGCAAGCCACACCATCAGGATATGAACCAATAGAAAGAGCACCAGGGCGACGGTCACAAAAAAGTGCAGGGTTCGCGCAGCTTGCCGCCCGCCCAAAATCGTCACCGCATACGGAAACGCGGACGCGAATGCCGGCGACAAGTCCAGGCCTGTCCAGATCACCAGCGGAAACAGAACAAATATCACCACCAGATAGGTGAGGCGCTGCAGCAGGTTGTACGACCTGTCTTCTTCTTCGCTCGGCCGCCTGAACCGTAGGTGGCTGGCAATAGACCCCGCGAGACTCTTTGGCGAGAGGTCAGACAGCGCAGGAAGCAGGGTCCGCCGCAAATGCCCTTTAAAGAAGCCGAAGCCCAGATAAAGCAGGCCGGTCAGGACGGCAAGCCAGGCGGCCCCGCTGACGCGCCTTATCTGTTGACGTGGCGTCGCTTACCGCGCCTCCAACGCCGTCCGCCGGCGCTGGCCGATGGTTGTAGTACCAATGGCCGATTGCCAGACAAAGCAGTTACTGGTTCACTAGTTATCGGGAGGACACTATGGGGAACGCAAACAGCACCTTGGCACTGCTTTCAAGTTCTGAGTTTAAGTGGACGGCCGAGATTCAGTACATGGAGAGCCTTGAGAACCGCGATGAAGCCATCCGATATGCCAGCCGGCACGGCTGCAATCTGATCGTGAAATACGAAAAGAGGAACGGACCGCAGTTCGACGTCATGATCGACCCGGAATCGCGCTGGACGTCCGAAGCCGGGTCCGGGCTATCCGGAAAGGGCCCCGCTGTGGAAAAAAACAATTCCGGCGGACGGAGGAAACGCGGCATCCTGGGCATGTTCGGACTCGCCAGGCGGATAGATGGTGCCTCAGCACGCGCTTCGAAACACTAAGACGCCGCACGCTCTGCCATTCGCCAGCCGGTGGCCGCCGAGTGGGGCGCCTTTCCGGTTGTGAGACCCGCGGCTTGTCGGTAGCGGTGCCATCCCGGCCCACGGCTGACCCGCAGTTGCTTCTGAACGATTCATCTTTCCTTTCAAGTTTGGGTGCAGCGAAAAGCACACCGAGCAGCGCGGATCTCCTGTTGTGAGGTCCGCGTTTTTTTGAGCGGCGGTGTCCCCTCTCTATCGAGTCCAGGAATCGGCCCCACTGCCGGCGCATCTCTCCGCGGCCCCCAGTTATCCGCCTTCGGCGCGCGGCCTTTTGCCTTCCGCTTTCTGCCTTCTTTATTCCTCGAAACCACCCCCTGCGACCCTCCATTATGTTATGTTGGTGCGTCGGCGCGAGCTTTGCCGGCCTTGCAACTCATCTTCCAGTGACCAGGTCACCATGCCCAAATCAGCAAAACGGCTTTCCACCGGAGCTTCTGGCAGATCCATCCTGATGATGTCGGTGTGTGTTTTCCTTCTGGCCGCCGCTGCGCAGGCGCAGAAACCGCCCGACACCATTTATTACAACGGCGTCATCGTCACCATGTGGACGGGCCATCCGGTGGCGGAGGCCGCGGCTATTGGCGGGGAC
The DNA here is from genome assembly GCA_963731705.1 of uncultured Acidobacteriota bacterium. Taxonomy (GTDB): domain Bacteria; phylum Acidobacteriota; class Terriglobia; order UBA7540; family UBA7540; genus SCRD01. The sequence continues at coordinate 85,562 of CAVSWQ010000042.1, read as the reverse complement.
CGCTTCACCAGCGTCGGCTCCAACCAGGCCGTACTTCGCACGGCGGGTCCCGCGACGGTCAAGGTGGATTTGCATGGGCGATGCGTACTGCCCGGCCTCATTGACAGCCACTGCCATCCCATTGAGGCAGCGCTTGGCGAGCGCCACAGCCAGGTGCCGCCATTGCACTCGATTGCGGACATTCAGGCCTACATCCGGCGTCGGGACGCCGTGCTGCCGGCCCGGCAGATCATCCTGGTCCCGCACGTTTTTGTAACCCGCCTCAAGGAACGCCGTTATCCCACCCGCGCGGAACTGGATGCGGCCGCGGCAGACCGGCCGGTGATTGTGGACAACGGCTACGCTTCAGTGCTGAATTCAGCGGCGCTCAAAGAACTTGGCATCTCCGCCGGCACCCCGCAGCCCGCGGACGGGAAAATCCTCAAGGACGCGCAAGGCAGGCCCACCGGACTCGTTCTGGGCGCTCCAGGGCTTCTGGCGCCGCTCCGGGCTGCGCCGCCCGCCACTCTCCAGGACCGTCTCTGGGCGCTTCGAACCATGCTGCATCATTACAACAGGGTGGGCATCACCAGCATCATTGACCGTGCCGAGGGGCCGGCGGGCTTTCGCGCCTACCAGGCCCTCCATCGCCAGTCAAAGCTCACCGCCCGCTGTTATGTCACCTACGTCATCGGCGCGCAGGGCACGCCGGCACAGGTGCGCGACTCGATCCTGCGGATTCCTTTTGTGACCGGATGGGGAGACAACTGGTATCGCGTCGGGACGTTGAAGACCTTCGCAGACGGTGGCATCTGCATGGGAACCGCCTACCTGAGAAAACCTTACGGCCCCAACACAGGACTTTATGGTTACCACGATCCGAACTATCGCGGGGTGCTTCGCGTACCGGAAGCGAACCTCGTCGCCATGGCCAAGACGGCGGACGAACTCGGCTGGCAGATGACCGCGCACACCACGGGCGGCGGCTCAACCGATCTGCTTCTTCAGGCCTATCAGGCGGCCAACAGCGAGAAGCCCATCCGTAATCTCCGCTTCACGGTGACGCACGGGAACTTCCCCGACCCTCACGCCATCCAGATGGCCAAAGACCTGGGAGTCGCTTTCGATTGTCAGCCGGCGTGGCTCTACCTTGACGGACCGGCCATCAAAAATGTTTTTGGCCCCGCCCGCATGGCCAACTTTATTCCGCTGGCCTCGCTCTTCCGCGCCGGAGTCGTGGTGGCGGGCGGTTCCGACCACATGATCGGGTTTGACCCGAACACCTCAACCAATCCTTACAATCCCTTCCTCGGCATGTGGATCGCCATCACGCGCAGGACGGTGGATGGAACCGTCATCAACCCCGCCCAGCGCATCAGCCGCCGGCAGGCGCTCAGGATGTACACTTTGAACGGCGCCTGGCTCTCTTTTGAGGAGAACCAGAAGGGCTCCATCGAACCCGGCAAGCTGGCCGATATGGTAGTTATTGACCGGAATTACCTTTCCTGCCCGGTGGATGAGATCAAGGCGATCCAGGCCCTTCGCACCATCGTCGGCGGCAAGGTTGTTTTTGACCGCCAGCAATGATTGAGGCCAGCCGGCCTGTTGCCACTGTGCCCGCAACCTATTCAACAAAAAGACATTTCGGGTCCTCTTTTTCCCTTCCCACGGCCTGCGACCGCTCATGGAACTAACGGCCATCGCCGATCTAAGGTAGTAGTACCTTTGGTCCATTGTCCGCACAGGCATTTACTGGTTCAATAGGTCTCGGGAGGGAAACATGGGCAACTCAAACAGCACTATCAAAATTCTGCAAAGTTCGCATTTTAAGTGGCCGTTTCAGGTCCAATACATAGAAAGCCTGGAGACCCGGGAGGAAGCCGTCCAGTATGCAGGCCGGCACGGCTGCAACCTCATCGTGCAATACAGCAGGCGGACGGGCCCGCAGTTTGACGTGCTGCAGGATCCTGAGCAGGTTTGCACGTCCATAGCTGAAGCCGAGGTCATCGAAATAGCACAGGACGAATTATTGCAGGCCCAATCCCACGGACGGAGCCGATCCGCACTCGCAAGTGTCGCCGATCTCATCAAGCGCTTTTCCGCCGCGACCAGGCGCCCGCCGTCAAATGGCCAAAGCTCTCTTCAATAGGCCAGGAAGACCGTAGCGCGGCCCTCCGGATTTTAGGGCCCGCCGTTGTTCTCTTGCGGACATTAAAGCCCTCAGCCTTCATCGGACAGACTCTCTCCTGCTCATCGGGAGAGAGTCTGCGGCCCACATCCTCTATCTGCTTCCTGCTTCCAATTCCTTAGAATCGTGACTTGGGCTGCCAGGCAGTGGTGAGGCTGCTGGGGGTGAAGCCGGGGGCGATTTCGCCCTGGGTGGCGTAGCGGTAAAGCGCGGCGAGGAAGATGCCGTGGGTTGAAGCGCTGACGATGGCCAGAAAGATAAAGTAGATGACCATGGCGCAGGCGCCGAGCGTAACCCCGATGCCTCCGGCAATGGCCCCTCCCAGGATAGGAAGCACGATTCCCGGCAGCGCCAGCAGGAAGAAGATCAATCCAAAGCTGAATGTTCCCACCACTTGCTCACCCCAGTTTTTGCGGAACAGTTCCGCCGAGCGATGGAGGGCCTCAATGGGTCCGGCGTTTTCAAAGGCCAGGATGGGAACCACAAAGAAGGTTGCCAGCGTCCAGGCCAGGCCCAGCAGGCCCGCCACCAGCCGCCCGACCAGGCTGCTGCGTTCTTCAATCATGCGCAGGATCATTCCCACCGTGGCCGCCACCAGCGCCCATTGGAAGATAACGCCCAGGCGGTTCCAGGCAGCGCGCAGCCCGTCGCGCACGGTGGGATCGCCGCCCTCCAGGCGGATCGAGGCCGCGCTCACCAGCGCCGTATTGAAAAAGATGATGACCAAATAGTTGGCCAGATAGAACACAAACATGGCGCCGACCACCAGGTTGTTGCTGGGATGCCAGCCTCCATGCTCGGCAATCGCCGCCTTGATTTGCGGGTAATAGAAAAAGCCGCTCCCCGCCAGCAGTGAGGCCGTAACCGCAAGACAGGCTATCGCCGAGAGCACCGGCAGGAGCATCAGTTCCTCGTCTTTGCGCAGAACGGCAAAACTCTGCTTCACCAGGTCCCAGGTATTGCTGATCTTTCCCATCGCTCTCTCCTTATCAGATGTTGAGGGTTAGCCACGGCACGGTTTCTTGCCGCGGGTGGTCGATGCATCAATTGTAGTGCCCGGCGTCTAGCGGTATTCCGCTCAACAGATCGCGACAAGATATTCCGGATGGCACGGATCACTCCGCAAGCGGTTCAAACATCTCGATCGTTAACAGCAACCGCGGACCTCCGGGTATTCACCAGTGCGGCCGTTGGTACGTTCTTAGTAACCAGGGACCCCTGCTTCGTGATAGCGTTCGCGCGCGGCGCGCAGTTCGTCCTTCTGTTCCCGGAGCCCCAACCTCTGGAGCATCTGGCCAATCGTCATCTGCGGATCATTGGACCAGAAAATTCCGCAGTCATTGTCTTCGTAATAGTGGAAGCCCGCTTTATCTCCGTATGTCCTGGCGAACAGTTTCCCATTCTCAAGTTTCGCGCTCCAGGGAAGGATGGCGTAACTGAGGTCGATCTCCTGCGCAAGCACATTGTTCGCCAGTAGCCCGCCGGAGCTCTTGTGCATGTCAGGCCGCTCCACGACCTGCGTGGCAATCTTGCCCGTGGGCTCGAAAAGAGAGGCGTTGTTCCGCCAGGTGCTGGAAACAATGTAGTAGTGTCCTTCCAGCGCGCGAGCCACAGGCCGCGACCTTTGCGGTGATTGCGAGGGCCAGGCCACAAGTTCGGCGCCCTGGCGCGCCAGTTCCCTCCAGCCGGAATTGAATTCCATGTCGTAGCAGATCTGGATGCCCAACTTTCCAAAATCGCACTCGAAGACCGGCTCAGTTTTGCCTGGCGTCGCACCACCTTCGGTCGAGCCTGTGCGCTGGTCTACAACCAGGTGCACTTTGCGATAAATGCCCGCCACCTCGCCCTGGCGTCCAAACAGCACCGCCGCGTTTGAGCAGAGTCCGGCCGCCTTGTCTTCCAGCAGGAACAGCGGGGCCACGATGTAGCAATGGAAGTGCCGCGCCTTGCGCGAAAATGCTTCCTGGACCGGCCCCTCCAGCGGGAACGACGAGCCCAGGGCGTCGCGGCCGGGCCGCACTTCTCCTGTCACCGCCATCTCCGGCAGGATGCCGAGATCGAGGCCGCGGCCATACCGCTTCTGCGCCTGAGCCTGCATGCGGTCGATCAGTTCCGTCAACTCCCGCAGACGCTGTTCCAAGCCGGGATACTTCACCCAGAAGGGTTGCATCACCGTGCCAACAATCACCTTCCGTGGCGGTTGATTTGATGAGCTTTTCCATTCTGCCGCGCGGGCAGTGTAAGCCAAATCCGCTTTGGCGCCTGCTTTGGCGGGCAATGAAAATCCTCCCCATCCGGCCACCGCTGTCGCTCCCAGGAAGTTGCGTCGCGTTATCTTCTTCTCTGGCATCCCCGGTCCTCCTTCGCTGACGATTGAAGCTTCTGGCGAACTTCCTATGGCACCTATCTTACATAAAGATAGTTTGCTGTGCACCACCCAGTGAGTGCGCACCAGCGTGCTTGTCAACAGGCTCGCCGCACGGCGCAGACTTCCCGGACGCTTCACCACGGCCACCCCTGCATATCTCCTGAAAAAGCTCCTAGTGAAGTCTACGGACCTTTTCTACAGCTTTTACCTGAACCCCATTAAGTAAGGGTTTTTTAGCCTTTTTTTCAGGGTTTTCCCGCCCCTATTTGAAGATACTTCATGGATTGACCTGAAGGCGTGATGGGGCCACACTTGGCATAACAATTTTTCGAAACGCGACCGAGGAACGGTATCAGGGGGGGTGAATCGTGGCGACATCTCACATGCCGTATCAGACACCAGACCTTTTTGGGACGCCTGGCGGCTTGACCAATTCGCACATCAGGAAGCAAATTCATCGGCTTCGACTTTCAAAGGGGTGGACAAAACACGAACTGGAGGAGGCCGCGCAGATGGCCCCCGACACGCTGGAGGATTTTGAGGCTGGAATCCGCTGCATCAACGTGGATACCCTGCGAAAGCTCATCGAGGCCCTGGAGTCCGACATCACGGAGGTGTGGCCGTCCGCCGCAGGCGCAGACAAAGTGCAAAACATCCTTTCGCCCGAGCAGGCAGACGAACCGCTCAATTTATCCCGGCTGGCCGAGATCCACTCTCTCACCGGCGCGGAAGCATCCTGCATGATCCTGGGCAACAACCATCCCGATCACACCGGGACCTCCGCCGAAGAGGCGCCAGCGCCCTCTCTGCAAGTCATTTCCTCGATCAATCTGGATCCGTACACGAGCAAGTTGCTGTGCCGCAAGCTCCAGAAGTGGAATCTCGCGTCTCCATGGACCGTCTATCTTTGCAAAGAGAACGGTCGCAGCTTGTATCTCTGCCTGAAAAACGCTCGCCTGAAGTTCTGGGCTGAGGGCTTTATTCAACGCTGCCTTTCCAACTGGCTGGCTTCCACTCCGCTTTGAGCCGGCAGCACCGGCAGGGTCTCCAACTTCGCGTCCTTTCCCCGCGCGACTTACGTGGCATGGCGCGCCCTGTGTAGCAAATCATCAACCGCGTCCGAACGGCCCTGCGGCGCAGCTGCCGGAAGTTCTGTCGGCAGGTTTTTTGCCACTCTCCGTCTGCTGATCCTTCGGCCGCAGCCACCGCCTCTGCGATAAGAGCACTCACCTTTCTGCCTCCCGCCCTCTGCTTTCTGGCACTCCGTCAGGGGGCAGAATCAAATTCCGGGCAAGCCAGGGTTATCTGCTACCATCAAAGTATTGCAGACCCATCAGGCTGCGGAGCCTATGCGCCGCCTGCAGGTCAATGGGAGAGCCGATGGAAAACGAAAATCAACCTGTCCTCGTCAGCTCGAACCAGGAGCTTGGGCCGGTCAGGCATCTCTCCCGGGCGAGGTCTGCCATGGCTTTTGCAGTTGCTGCTGTCTCGGATTTCCTGTCCATCTGGGCTGAGATTGCTTTGCCGGTTCAGTGGCTGCTTGACCTGTCAACCGCGGGAGCTCTGTTCCTGATTCTTGGCCGAAAGTGGGCGCTTTTGCCGGGGCTGGTGGCCGAAGCGATTCCGGGAGTGGCAGTATTCCCCGTGTGGGTGCTCGTCGTGGTGTCGATCATCGTCCACGACGAAATCAAAGTGCGCAGAAGCGGGTAGTCTCCGCCTTCCCGCAAAACGGAAGTGACGGCGCGAACCTCGCTGCTTGAGGTCATTCTCTTCCACGGCAGGAAAACCCTGTCCGAAAAGGCCGGGCCTGAAAATCAGGCACTGAGCCAGCCATAGACGGAACTCAAGGCTAATTTCAAGGAAGGCTGGCTGCGCTGGGATGCGGTCGCTGTGGCCAAATCGGGCAACTTACTGCTGGAGGGCCGTACGCGTGGAACGGCCACCATTTCTCCTCTGTCCACAACAAGGTCAAAACTGATAGCCAGCCCTGGAATCGAGACGGGATCAAACAGCACATCATAACGGCTCCCGGATTCGCAGGCTATCACCAACCGGCAGCCGTTTGTTTCGGCGTACTCGATGGCATCTTGCCGCTCGGGGAAGGACTTCCTGAACTGAACTCCCTTGGGCTTGCGGTAATAATCTTCTGGCACAACGGCGACAGCTATACCCGGTGACATTTATCCCCTCCCAAGATTGAATCTCTCAGCCAGCGTCACGGCCGTTCAAAACGGGAAGCTCAGTCAATGGTTTCCTGAGCGTGTGCGATGCACGCTCCTTATTCTTCATCTTCTGGTATCCGCAACAGACGGGGACATTATAGCCCCTTCCGTCAAGTGATGGGAGGGGTAAACCTCTAAAAATCCGATTTTAATGTCCGGTGTTTTACCATATGGTCTCAGAAAAAGGCGGGCAGCTACGGCCAGCTATTTCCTCACCGCAACCTCTTATAGCCTGATTATCCTCTGGGACTCGCGGCTTGCACAGAGCGGCGCACGATGGCACCACCCTCCCGGAAAAGCGAAGGTGAAAACCCCAGCCACGGTTGCCACGGCCGCAGCATCCGTAGCGTTTTGTATCATTTGGGAGAATTCCCGGCCGGTATCCCGCCTGCTCCTCCTGCTCCCTCAGGAGGAAATCAGGGCAGCCTGAAACATGGCCCGGGCGTAGGCCACGTTGTACACATAGCCGACGTACCCTCCGCCGCCGGGGTAGTAGGGGGCCCGCGCCTTCAGTTCCCCATCAACATCCAGCTGGCGGGGATGCTCCGGGAAGATCAGACGGGGATACTTTTGCCGCACCAATTCCTTCATCACGGCGAACATGTTGTTCTGTCCGTTGTCCGGGAACACCTCGGAATATTTCTGGTGCGGCACCTGCACGCGAACATTCCTGAAGTGCACGTGGTTGATGCGGTCCCGGCTGCCAAAGTAACGGCAGACTTCCACCGGGTCCTGCCCCAGTTCCCGCGTCACTCCGCAATCAAAGGTGATGCCGTTCGCCTTGCTGGGGACAATCTCGATCAGGTGCTTCCAGCCTTCCAGGGTTCCCATAATCTGCTGCGAGCCCCGGCTCAGCGGCGCCGGCGGATCGTTGGGATGCAGCGCCAGCCGCACATTCGATTCCTCGGCCACCGGGATGACGGCTTTCAGGAAATAGGTGATGTTGTTCCACATTTCCGAAAGGGTATGGGCGCCTTCCGCCGGTAGCGGAGGCAGGTCTTTCACCCGGTCATAATCAAACGCCGTCAGCCCCGCGCCGCCTCTCCCGGTTTTCCGGTAATAGCCCTCCACCAGTCGATGCGCGTAAAAGTTGTATTCGATCACGGGCAGCCCGGCCCGGCCGGCCGCGCGGATGGATTTCTGAACGTTCTCGATTTCCTCATCCCGCCCCGGCCTGCCGTAGATGGTTTTGGGGAAGCCTCCGATCATCATGTTGCCCACCGTCAGGCCTCCCCGCCTGAACCGGGCCAGGATGGACCCGATCTGGCTCTCCTTCCAGGGAATCCGTGGCCCGCCCATGAGGACGTGATCGATACCGATTTGCTTGTACCGGAGCATCGCCGTCGCGTCGGCGTTCTGGCCGATCCCAAGGCTCAGCTTCGGCGTGCCGGGACCCTCAGGACACCAGCCCGCCACCGGCGGGACTTCTTCCCCGGCGCCCGGCAGCATTCCCGCCGCAATCCCGGAAGGCGCAAGAGCCGCCGCACCCATTGCCTGCATCAATCTTCTGCGTGAAATCTTTGGACCCATATGAAACTCCTCCTCTCCAGTCGCCAGGTTCCTCCTTCGGCGGCTGCCGCCCGATCGCCGGCAGCGCCAGTCGCCGGCCACAAAAATAACACACTACGCCTTCGAGCTGGTACCGGTAGCCCGAACCTCCGCTTTTGAGGTCCGCGGTTCTTCTGAGGCAAATCGCCGGCTGGCGCATCTATGAAGGGGGCGGCCTCGACAAAACCCGCGGAGCTAAACAACAACTGTACCCTGCCCGGCCTGTGATAATATGCGGCCTCGCAATAGGATGAACATTGTGAAGAGGTCGCGTTTCCCAGGCCACCTGTATCAGGCAGGGCCAACTGCCTGAAAGCCGCATATTGACGCACTCAGCGCACGACTTTGCACTCTCAACCAGGGCCAACGAGGAATTCACCATGGCAATCAACAGACGCAAGGCGATGGAGCTCATTGCGCTTGGAGCATTGAGCGGCGGAACCACCGGATTCGCAGCCGTTGCGGACCCAAAGGCGGCGGGGTCTCATGACGCCCAAAATCCAGTCACTCTGGAAACCCCCTTCTGGGTCTTTCGGCTTTGGACGGCCACGGGGCGATACGAACTGCTGGATCAGCAAACGGGCGTGACGTGGCGCTCCAACCCGTTTCGCCAGCGCTTCGGCGAAGTTGCGCTGCGTGTTAACGGCCAGGCCAGCCCTGCTGACTTGAGTTCCTGCGAAGCGCGGCGCGTGGACGATGGCCTCGAAATCACGTTCCGACCCCGCCCCGCGCAAGGCGCAGCGACGGCGGAAGACCAGACGGATCTGGAATTAACCGTGATGGTGCAGCCTGTCAGGGATGGGAAAGGTCTGCAGTTGAGTTACCGGGCGTCCCATCCCTCGGTGGTGGAGAGCGTATGGCTGCTGGACGAGGCCTTCTGGACCACCGATGGCGAAGAGGGGTCTGTCGCCGTCCCCGCGCGGATGGGCCTTTTGATTCCCGCAACCAGCCGGCGGAAGTTCAGCGCGGACTTTGATACCTACGGTTACGAAGGATGCCACATGGAATGGGTGGGGGCCGTCAAGAGCGGCGCCACCGCGATGATCACCTGGGAAGACCCTTATACCACGGCCAGGGTGAAGAGCCAGTTGCCGGAATCGGGAGAACTCGCCGGAAGGCAGGCGCTCTCACTTTCTCTTCGATTGCAGAAATCCGCGCACTCGCTTCAGGTGCTATTCCCCGGCAAAGGCGATTACATGGCCATCGCCAAGGCCTATCGGACGATGGCCGCCGAACGCGGGATGCTGGTGCCGTGGAGGCAGAAAACAGCCGTGGTCCCGGAACGCAGGAAGCTGTTTGGAGCCATCAACTTCAAGTTGTGGGCCTGCCTTGACCGGCGGATGAATGCGGCCAGCACCCAACAGAAATTTCTGGAGGTGGACTGGACGTTTGATGAAGCGGCGCAGGTTGCCGAGCATCTGAAAAACGATCTGAAACTCGACCGGGTCCTTTACATCCTGGGCGGATGGACACATCGCGGTTACGACAATGAGCACCCCGACATCATGCCGCCTGCTCCGGAGTGTGGCGGCGCGGAAGGATTGGCCGATTGTTCCCGCCGCGTCCAGAAGCTGGGATATGTTTTCGGCCTTCATGACAACTACCAGGACATCTACCGTGATTCTCCTTCCTGGAGCGAAAGCCTCGTCATGAAGCATCGCGATGGCAGTTTGATGAAAGGCGGGGTCTGGTGGGGCGGCCAGGCTTACCTCGTCTGTTCCCATGAATCCATCAGGCTGGCGCAGCGGCCGCAAAATCTTCCGGCAGTCAAAGACCTGACCCAGGCCAATTCCTACTTTATTGACACCACCTTCGCGGCGCCACTTTTCGAATGCTACGATCCCCATCATCCCTTGCAGAAGCCGGATGATATGCGGTGCAAGCAGGAACTGTGCGACTACGGCCGCGGCGTCTTCGGAATCTTTGGAAGCGAAGACGGGCGCGAATGGGCCATCGCTCATGCCGATTTCTTTGAAGGGCTGACGGGGGTGAGCGGCAGTTATTTTCACAACAAAAAGTTGCTGCCGGAGACGGGCGGAAGTTCCGTCCCGTTATTTGAGACCGTCTTTCGAGACACCATCGCCCTCTACGGAAAATACGGCTACAACATTATGAAATCGGCTGAGTACGTGCTCTACCACATCAGCATCGGGCGCACGCTCAATTATCACGCGGTCCCCCATCATCTCTACTGGAAAGACTCCAACGCGAAAGCCAAAATCCCCCGCAGTGGAGGAGAGACTTCTTCGCATGGGCAGGATGTTTTCACCCGCGGTGATAACGGTTGGGCGGAAGGGCTTCACCCCTTCGACCGTTTTGTGAAGAACACCTATGAAATTCTTTCCCCCCTTCATGAACTCACTGCGGAGGCGCAACTCGCCAGCCATGAGTTTCTCTCACGGGACCGAAAAGTTCAGCATACGATCTTCCAGGGGGAAAACGGCAAGACTGAAGTGGTGGTGAATGCCGGCCCGGACAATTTCCGCTGGAGGTCAAAGTCCGGCGGTGAAATCGTGCTGCCCCCGAATGGCTTCCTGATCGAGTCGCCTGCCTTCGTCGCCTTTCACTCTTTGGCGTGGAACGGCATTTCATATTCCGCCGCGGCCACGCCACTCTTCACCTTGCGCAGCCTGGACGGCAAACCCCTCGCGAATTCAGCGAAAGTCCGTGTTTATCATGGCTTCGGTGATGCCAGCCTGAGATTCCGGGGGATCGCCCGAAAGATCAAAACCGAAGCATCGCTGCTCTAGCAGCGGGTGGAGATGACCCGCACAGGGATTGCGCCACCCGCGCCACAGGGGCCGCCATTTCTCCGCCCGGCTATTGCTTTGACGCGGCAGCCAGAAGCTTGGATTCGATCTTCCGAAAAGCAGCCGGGTCGCGAACGTAATCCGTAAACGATGAGATGGCGCTCGATCCCAGGCTTTTGGCTTCAGCGGGGTTCGACGCCTGCAGTTGGTGCAGCAGTTCGTAGTCTTCAATTCCGGCCAGGAAGGTTTCCATGCGGATGGAACTGTCAAACGTCATGTCCTGCCGGTTGGGATAATAGATAAACGCGTCGCCGGAAGGCAGAAGCTCGGTGTTGTTGTCAATCACGGGCTGGGTGTCAAGCATGGGCTCGGGAGTCCAATAATTCCCTCCCCAGTGCAGGAACCCCGTGAAGTTGTAGCGAAAGTCGAGCCAGGGCAGCAGCCGCGTTTTGATTAGCGCGAAGTCCATCAGGCGGTTGATGTACTTCCCCTGCGGGTAGAGGCAGGTGTAATACCAGACGGGATGTCCGCTCTGCATCCTCTGGTCCAGCAGGTCGACGGCGTTGTCAAACTTGCCCAATTGCGGAACCCAGATGTCGCAATCGCTCCGGACGATATCCGGAATCTGCTGGGCGTCGATGGCGTCAATGGTCTGCACACCGGGCAGGTAGCGCCGGACGAGTGTCGCGATCTTGCCATAGTAAGGAATCTCGTCCCCGTGCGCTTCGTCCAGCACGTGTTGCAGGTACATTCCTTTCCAGCCCTTGCTCTCCAGATGTTTATTGAGCGCGGTGAGAAAACCGGCCAGGAAGCGCTGGACCTCCGGCGAGTCGGGCGGCAGGGCCTTGGTGACTACTTTGCTCCCCTCCCGTTCAAAAACTTCGACGCCCAGCGGCGCCGAGTAGTAGGGCCGATTCAGCAGATGGCTGCCTTCAATGTATTTCAGAGCGCCGGCAGCCTTGAAAGTTTCCACCCAGCGGTCAAAGTTGCTGAAATCGTATTGCAGCCCTCCGGCTGTCACCTTGGGCTGCACCAATTCCATCAGAGGAGTGATGATGACGTTCTGGCGATGCGCCGCAAACACATGCGCCACATTGCCCACCAGCTTCCACCAGCCGTCAGAGAAGGCCGCCACGCCAAAGAACTGCTGTGATCTCTGCTCATCGAGTGTGAACCAGTTGGTGACGTTCAGAGTTTGTTTTTCCGGAACCGTCGCTGCCATAACCTTCAGGTGGAAAGGCAGGTGCGCGAGGGACTGCTGGCCATCGCTGATATCGACGGCGCCCTGGTAATCGCCCGGCGGGGTGTCCGGTGGAACGTGAATCTCAACCCAAAGGGAGTGTGTGCGGTTCGCTTCGAGATCGAGCGGAAGCGCCAGCAGCGCGTCAGGGTACCAGCCCGGCGTTGTGCCGATCAGTTCATCGGGGGGCGATCCCGGTGTGTGGGAGCCGACCACCACGTAGCCGACCTGACGAATGCTTGCATTCGAGGGCGCGATGGTGTGGCCGCTGTTGTCTTTCGGCGGCTCAAGTCGTGCAGTGATTGCACTGAACACATTCGTCGAACGAAGCGCAACCTGGATGTTGACGTGCTGGTTGCGGGCTGCCTCGAATTCAGCCGGGGCTAACTGGCTGGCGCCCACCGCGTCGCCCGGAAAGACCTTGACCAGTGAATCCACGTACCAGGCCTTGAGGCCGTGGGAACCCGTTCCCGGGCCGCAGGAAGTGAGGACCAGATTTGCTGCAAAGATGAGAAGAAAAACGACACGTGTTCGCGACGTCATTGAAGCCCTCGCAGAGTGGGGTTGAATGCGACGAAATACTAACAAATGATGCATTGGAACACAATGTTCTTAGCGGGTCGCGCATACGTCGCCGCCTTTGCGATGCATGCGGCCCTTCTTTCCCAACCTTAGCAGCGGATAGCACTCGTGGCACGGGCGTCTCGCCCGCGGACCAACACGGCCAGGATGGCCATGCCACCTGCGGCCGATGCAGCCGCCGCACCCAGGCGGCGCCATTGTCCTGCGCGGGGTTTGCGCCCAGTTTACCACCCCGCTCCCAGTGTGAGGATGTTTCCCGCCGCCGGCTTTCACTGCCTTCCCGCTGAGCGCCGGTGCGACGTTGAGTTTATTCATTGCTCGGAATTATGCTACAACTTGATAACGACCGTTGCTTTTGGGCGGGGGTCGACAACAAACAGAAAGGCGAGGCCGTTCCGAACCCCTGGTCACCGTCATGCTCCTGTTCTTCCCCTGTCTGCTTCCAGCAGCGAAGGGACCTTTAGAACTGATCCAACGGCCAGTGACTTCCAGGAACGAATAAAGGGCCACAAAAAGGGAGGAACCCATGAGCGATTCCAAGCCGGCATGGAGCCGGCGCACATTTCTATCTGCTCTTGCCGCGACAAGCGGGGGGGTGTTAATGCCAGGGGAAATGTCTCTCGCAAAAAAATCCAATTCGTCCATCAACGGCAAACCGGTTGTGCCCATCAAAAGCGGGCTCGGTTCCACCGGCGACGTCTGGTCCGAGCTCGGGGTCACGCCCCTGGTCAACATCAACGGCACGCTGACGGTCATCGGCGGCTCGATCATACCCGTGGAATCCATGGAGCTCTACCGGCAGGGCAATGAGCACTGCGTCAGTATCAACGACCTGGAGGTGGCCGCCGGCAAATGGATGGCGAAGCTCTGCAACTGGCCCGCCGGTTACACGGGCCTGGTGACCTGCGGGGCGGCGGCGGGGATTATGGTGGCCTACGCCGGCATGATGACGGAAGACCTGGCGCCGCGCATCAAGGCGTGCCCCGACGTCACAGGGTTTCCCAAAACCGAGGTGATCATTCAGAAAGCCCACCGCAATCCGTTTGACCATCAGATCCGCCAGACGGGAGCGAGGCTGGTGGAAGTGGAGACGAAAGAGGAGATGATCAACGCGATCAATCCCAAAACACTGGCCATCCACTTCCTGCACATCAATGAAGATCGCGGAAAAGTTTCCGGCAAGGAAATTCTGGAAATTGCCAAGGCGCACGGCATTTACGCGTTCAATGACGCGGCCGCCGACGTGCCGCCGATTGAACGGCTGTGGACCATGCCGCAGGAAGGCTGGGACTTTGTCGCGTTCAGCGGCGGCAAAGATATCAAGGGCCCGCAGGCCACCGGCCTGCTGATCGGCAAGGAACAGTTGTGCCACTATGCCCAGATGAACATGAGCCCGAATGAAGACACCATCGGACGTCCGTGCAAGGTGGGCAAAGAAGAGATCTTCGCCTTCCTGAAGTCCCTGGAACTTTTCGTCCATCAGGACTACGCCAAGTCAGTCGAGGACTTCGACCATGACGCGCAGATGATCACCCGGGCGGTCAGCAAGTTTGGAGTTACCGAACTCCCCCGGCGGTATGATCCCAACGGTCTTGGCAATGTGACCCCTTACTACAGCTGGCAGATTGACCCGAACAAGGTCAAGCTCACCGGACGTGAGGTGATGGACCAGTTGGCCGCCACCCGCCCGCTGGCTATCGGCGCCAAGTTTAGCGGCGCCAGCGGCATGGAAGGTCGGTGGCCTGAAGGCGACACCGAACACAATGTTCAGGAAGGCAACCTGATGTGGAATTCCGAAACTCATTCCATTACGCCGGCACCTACCGCCTGGAACAATGGTGAACAACCCCCAAGCGGCGACCGCCACCGGCATAACAGAGACCCGCTGGTTTTCGGTTTTGCCATGTGGCAGCTCAAGGAAGGCGAGGCTGAACTCATCACGAAACGGCTGGTTGAAATTTTCAGCCAGGCCCCCAAAGCATAGCGTGCCGGCTGGCCGGGCGACGCATCCACGACTGCCGCGGATACTCGCATTGCAGCGTCTGTGGGATTTTTTCAGGCGGGCCGGGCTTCAAGCCCGGCGGCTGCCGGGTCGCCCCCACCTTCTGCCTTCCGCGGCCCGCTGCAGCCTGATAACACGCAAACGCAATTAGTGTATAAACACAGAAGAGGGGGACGGCCGGCCGTTGGGAAGAGGAACGGCCGCGGAAGAAACAGGCTGCATCCCACTTTGTACCTGTTGTGCTCGCCGTGGGCTATTTTCGTAGAACAAGTCAGACGAAACGATCTGATTGCCAAGGAGGTGTGGCTTGAAAACGAATCTCTTGAAACGGATTACCTCCCTGGGTGTATATGGTATAGTTCGTGCCTTACTGCTGCGGCCCGCAAACGGTTGATCCAGGTTGGCCTAATTAAGAGTTCGGCGGCAGGACCAGCGGAGGTGGTAACTGTCTGAGCCCACGATAAAAGTCGGCGACAAGTTGCACATCATCACCAGGCGCCTGTTTGATGGTGATGTGCGTCGGCACTTTGTAGGTGAGGTAACCGGGGTTTCGGGCGAGCTCACGGAAGTGCGGGGCTACGCATTTGTATTTGATCCCGGAATCAACTTGTACAGGAAGCGCCCTGAGCTTCGAACGCGAATCTTGGGCCTTGGAGAATCAGGATTCATCGTCAACAAGATTCCTCAAGAGGTCGCTATCAATTCGGTCGAGTATCGTCTGGTCGAGGGACGGAGCAAGGTTACGGACGGTCTCGATTTTGTTCTGGACGTTGATGAGTTTGGGCGTATGAGCTAGCGTGCCGCCTAACTAGCGTATGCATCCGGCGAGTGCGCGCTGCATCTGGGAGGCACCGTGTCTCATCTTGACTCCGGGACGCAGCCACGCTGAGGGACAGCTTGGTGGTCTGATCGATGCCTTGAAAATCCCCGCCCGAGGGGCGGAATTCTCACTAACGAAATACCCCACCTCTCCATTTCAGGCTGAACCAACACAGGCCGTAGGCGCGAATCGCTGAATTCTGAGTCATAACCGTTTGTCTCAAAAAAGGGGACAAGCCCAGTCTTCTTCTATGCTTGCTCCGCGCAAGCGCCTTCCGTGGTCTGGTTATTCCTTCGCTTGAATACTAAAAAGAACCTTGATAAAGTCTTGGTCAAGTCTAAGGCGAAAGGATCGGAAGTTATCCAACCCATGTTTCACATGAAGTGGATCCTTCGCGTTTTCTCACTGGCATTTGCATTTTGTTTAGCGACTGGGCTGGTGATGGCCCAAGGATCGCAACCTGCTGGATCGATTGCCCCAGGGAACCTGACGACCGAATTCGAAATGAACACATTGAATCTACGCTCCTCCCGCTATCACGTGGTTGCGGGCAAGGTGATGACCGTCGATCAGGATTTCGTTCGCGGCGCCGAAGTGCGCGTAAGCCCCGGGCTGAATGGTGATTCCCGTTTTTTCAAGACGGACGTCAATGGTGAGTTCCAGACTGTTTACAACGTGAAGGGCGCGTTTACCGGCGACTTCAAAGTGTGGCTCACCATTAAGAAGCATGGCTATCAGACGGCTCACGAGCTGATCGATTATGCGGATTTCCCAAAGCCGGTCTTGCTTCCCTTAACCCTCCGGCCGGAAGAAGGCGATCCGGGTTTGCTTACCCAGCAGGACCTGCTTTCCAATCTTTTGCCGCGGCTGAGGTCGCTGGGGCCTGCGGACGGTCTGGCGGCCAGGAGCGAAAAAAAGTACGCCAGGGGAGTCCAGGAATTTATTGAGAAGAAGCGCCCCGACCGCTCCTTGAGTGATTTTGCGGACGTCGCCAGGCATAATCCGGAGTGCGCCAGGTGCCTGACCATGCTGGCGCTTGCCGAACTGGACTCCGGAAACTGGGACGGTGCGGCGCGCCGGGCCGATGCGGCCATCAAACTGACCACCAGGAAGAAGAACTCCACAGGCGGCAGCCTGGAAGCGGTGGTGCTGGCCGGGGTGATGCGAAGCTGGATGCACGCACCCCAAACCGCCATCGGATACTTTGCCTACGCAAACCGCCGCGAACCCGGCAACAAACTCGTTTTGCAGGAACTCGGACGCGCCTATTGGCAGTTGCATCAGTATGGACAGGCCGAAGCCTGCCTGAAGAGTTCAGTGGCGGCCGGGGGCGGCCAGGACGCCTACCTGTTGTGGATTCAGGCCTTGCTCGGGGAATACAAGGTTGACGCGGCCAATACGGAAATGAACCGCTTTCTGAAGGGCAGAGCCGTGAAGAAGATGCCGCTGGAGGTTCGCCAGGTGTGGGCAGCAGTTCAAAACGGCAAGCAGGTGGAAGCTCTTTACGCCAAAACCCACAACGGCAGGAGAAGGAAGCAGGAAGGGGGAGCGGTCGCGTCCATTGACTTTCTTCATGACTCCCCCCAGCAGATGCATCTGAAGGGCCTGGAGCCCGCGAAAAACCAGGACGATCTGAAAGAAATTCTGGCCGCCGCGGGAAAGAACGTCGCCGCGCTCTATCACGGTTTCCAGAACTCCATTTCTCTGGAGAAGGTTCGCCAGCAACAACTTCGTCACAATGGCAAGGTGTCAAATGAGGCCGTCGAGAAATTCCGTTACCTTTGCCTGATGCCGCACGACCCGCATGTTCCCGGCTTTACCGAGTACCGCAAGAGCGCCAACCCGGCATGGGGAGCGCGAAGCGTCCTGAACGGTCGCTACATGCTGACTTCCGGTTTCGTATCGGCGGCACTGGTCATTCACCCGGATTACCAGTCCGGGTCAGAGTTTCGCTACCTGGGCCGCCAGAGGATAGACGGTCACGAAACTTATGTGGTGGCTTTTGCTCAAATTCCCATCAAGGCAAAGTTGGTCGGAAGTTTCACGATCGGCAAACATTCCGCTCTCACCTTCCAACAAGGGCTGGCCTGGATTGACACGCAAAATTATCAGATCGTCCGTCTGCTCACGGACCTCTTAAAGCCTTTGCCGGAAGTCCGGCTGAGCAAAGAGACAACCCAGATTGATTACCAGGAAGTTTACTTCAAGCAACTCGCTCAGACGTTATGGCTTCCGAAGGATGTGACGGTAACCGTCGATTGGCGTGGCAAAACGCTTCGCAATGATCATCAATATTCGGACTTCAAGCTCTTCAATGTTGGCGCGGATGAAAACATCGCAAGGCGCAAAAACCCAAAACCCATCCCCCCCGCCCAGCCCGCCCACCCGTAGCCTCCGGCTCACCATCCCTGCTTTCCGCCTTCTGCTTTCTGCCTACTGTCTTCCCGCCCCGTCATTCCGAAACCGCACAGCGGGGGAGGAAACTGCTTCTTTTCCAAGTCCTGCCGACTGTCTTGCGCGGCCCGCTGAAGGCTGATGACAGGCAAACGCGACTAGTGTATAAACACAGAAGAGGGGGACGGCCGGTCGTTGGGAAGAGGGACGGCCGCGGAGGAAACAGACTGCATCCCACTTTGTGCCTGTTGCGCTCGCCGTGGGCTATTTTCGTAGAACAAGTCAGACGAAACGATCTGATTGCCAAGGAGGTGTGGCTTGAAAACGAATTTTTTGAAACGGATGGTGGTGGCAGCAGTGCTGAGCACGGTGTGGCTGCTGGGAACAGGCGTGAAAACCAGGGCCCAGGGGCAGCAGGAACATCGTCGTGACAAGCAAATGAAAAAGCGCGAAAAGCAGGAGCGCAAAGAGGCCAGGCGCCACGAAAAGATGGAGCGGAAACAGGGCCACTACGGCCGCATCTCCGATGACCACTACCGCGCGCACTTTGGCCGTAGACACAGGTTCCGTGTCACGCACGTCAGGGTGGTGAAAGGCTACCACCGCTTCGCTTACGGTGGCTATAATTTCGGATACGCCCAGCCGTTGCCGCGCGATTGGAGGCGTGACGACGACGTTTACGTCGAGTACGTCCAGGGCGGTTATTTTCTGTGCAACCCGAGACGTCCCGGCCTTCGCATCTCACTCTCCATCTTTTGACAGGCCAGGCAGCGCGCCTTCGTGAGTGGTGCGTAACCACAAAGCAGCGGGAGAGGGATCTGCTTGTATCCCGGCTCCCGCTGCTCTTTTTCATCCTTCACGCCTTCAGCCTTCTGTCCCCTGGCTCCTGACTTCCGCACTCCCGACCCCCGTCATTCCGAGCCCGCGCAGCGGGAGAGGAATCTGCTTTTTTATGCCATCTGCTCTCCTCCTACTGCCTATTTCCTACTTCCCTTTCCCTTTTTCATCCTTCATCCTTCACACTTCATCCTTCGCTGTCTGCCCTGCCCGGCTTGTGAAAATATGCGGCCTCGCAATGAGTGGCGCAGGGATTTTTCCGAAAAGCCGCATACATTCCAAACGGCGGAACGTATGCGCGACCCGCCCACAAGGAGCGCGGGCTCGGAATTCAAAGCCAAGCGCCGGCAAATGCTCCGGCAGACAGGCGCGTCGAACTAAAAGACACAAGCGGAGCGCGGCTGCCGCAGGGGCTTGGGGCGCCGAAGTTAATTGTTGAGCCCGTGGCAGGAACAGGTGGTAGAATCCCTTCACACTGTGGACGCACGGGACATTGCGAAGACCCGGTCCAGGTTCGAGCTCGCGTCGGCGAGCAGAACCACCTGCCAAGTGCTGTTCACCCTCAGCAAAGGAGATTCGGAATGGATCCCAAAGGCAAAATCAACCGTCGTGAATTCCTTGCCCCCGCAGCAGCGGGACTGGCTCTGACTCTTGTTCCGAGACATGTGCTGGGCGGGCCTGGATATGTCCCTCCCAGCGATAAGATTACCCTGGCCTACATCGGATGCGGCACTCAGGGAACGAGAGAGATGTTGCGGCTGATCGCCACGCCCGGCGTGCAGATTACGGCCGTATGCGATCCCGTCAAGGACGGCACGAACTACATTGATTGGGACAAGAACGGCATCCGTGACAGCGTCCGCCGGGTTCTGGAAAACCCCAATTGGGACGCCGGAGTCAGCGGCATCCGCGCCGGCCGTGACATGGCAAAGGAAATCATCGAGACCTATTACGCCAAGAAGCGGGCATCGGAGAACTTCAAGGGCGTCGCCTCCTACGCCGATTTCCGGGAACTGCTGGAAAAAGAGAAGGACCTGGACGCCGTCAAGATTATGACGCCCGACCACCTGCACGCCACCATTTCAATCGCCGCCATGAAGAAAGGCAAACACGTGCTCATGCACAAGCCCCTCGCCAACCGGGTGGCGGAGGTCCGGATGGTGGTCGAGTCCGCTCGGAAGACGGGAGTGGCCACGCATCTGCTCGCCTGGCACCGGCCCATCAACGACGTGCGAGATATGATTCAGAGCGGCGCCATCGGCACGCTCAGGGAAGTCCACAATTGGACGGACCGCCCCTTCTGGCCGCAGGCTCTGAGTCTTCCCACCGACAGGCCGCCGGTCCCCGCAGGCTTCGACTGGGATCTGTGGCTGGGGCCGTCGCTCGATCGGCCCTATCATCCCAGCTATACCTTTGCCGTCTTTCGCGGCTGGTACGAATTTGGAGGCGGCAGCATCGCCGACATGGGGAACTACAGCCTCTGGCCGATTTTTATGGCGCTCGACCTGCCGGTCCCGTACAGCATTGAAGCTCAAGGCAGCTCCAGTTGCGAAATCAACGACCAGGTCAGCACCGTCAAGATGAATGACTTTGCATTTCCGTACGCCAACCGCTTGTGCTTCAAGTTCGCAGCCCACGGGCGGTGGCCGGCCATCAAGCTGTATTGGTACGACGGCGGAATGCGGCCCTACACGCCCGACGAGTTGTTGGAAGACGGCAAGTCGATTCCCGCAACAGGCAGTCTGTTCGTCGGCGACAAGGGAATGATCCTGAACGACGAAATCATTCCGGCGAAAAAGATGCGGGCCTATCGCGCCAGCAAGGGAATTCCGGAGCCCCAGCCGGAACAGGGCCGCCGTCGACGCCGTTTCGCCACCGATAACGAGTGGCTTGCAGCGTTCAAGGGGGGCCCGGCCTCGCAGGGCAACTTCCTCAATGCGGCCAACTGCTCAGAAACCATTGCCCTGGCTGGGGCGGCGATTCGCTACAGTCGAAAGACCTTTAATGAAGGCCATTGCGCACCGGCGCTGCTGTGGGACCGCGGAGAGCATGAAGTTCACTAACATCGCCGACGCCAACCAGTACCTGACACGCGAATATCGCGACGGGTGGAAGCTGACGAGCGCGTAGCGACCAGGCACGCTCGAAGGCCCGCCTGCATCAATGTGGAGGTGCACATGTCTGCAATTTCAAGAAGAGAGTTTTTCAAGCAATCGGGAGTGGATGCCGCAGTGGCAGGGTTCCTGTGCGTCGGCGCCCGGAAACTTCGCGCCAATCCGCTCGGGCTGCCTATCGGGAGCCAGACCTATCCCCACCGGCAGAGGATCAAGGATGGTGACTTTGCGGGGCTGTGCAAGGACATGGCGGCCCTGGGAGTTGGGAGCCTGGAGCTGTGCTCGCCGGGGTACGAGGAGTTCGCCAGCCTCACGGACGCCAAACAGACCAGGAAGATCATGGAAGACCACGGGCTGAAGTGCCCGAGCGCCCACTTTGACCTGGATGAACTCCGAAACAAGCAACAGGAGGCGATTGACTGGGCCCAAGGCATTGGCATGACGCAGATGGGTACGGCCAGCCTGGACGGGCCCGTGAAGGACGGCGTCACCACCATGGATGCCGTCAAGAAGGCGGCGGACGAGTACAACAAGATCGGAGAAGTGGCGGCCAGGGCGGGCATTCAGCAGTTCCTGCACGACGAAAGGTTTGAACTCTCCAGGGTCGACGGCCGGCTCACCTACGAAGTCCTGCTTGAACTGCTCGATCCGAAGCTGGTGAAGATGCAGTTCCAGATGTCCGCGATGAGAATTGTTGGAGACCCGGTAATGTACTTCAACAAGTACCCGGGGCGTTTCATCTCCATGCATTTACAGGGCGTGGATTTGAACGCACCGCTGCCGGGCCCGCGAGCCGGGCAGCGTCCACCCGCCGGGCAGCGCAGGCGCCGTCGCCCCGGCCTCGCGGTGGGAAAGGACAGCCTGGACTGGGCAAAGATTTTTGCCGCAGCCAGAACCGGCGGCGTCGAGAACTACTTCATCGAGATGAACTGGGATCTCACCGTGCAGAGTGTCGCCTACCTGAAGACACTGAACGTCTAGCGGCCGGGCGAGGCGGACTCCCCGGCAGGGCAGCGTGTGCCCGGCCGCCAATTACGTTGAAGCCCTTTACTCGCGGGTGGCGGGTGGCGCAGATTTCGCGTTCTGCGCGAAGTCTGCGATCGCGCGAAGCGAGAGGCTCTTATCGGGCTTCATGGCAGCCGCGGGTGGCGCCTACGTTGCCGCCTTTGCGATGTAGGCGGCCCTTCTATTCCGACAATGAGTAGACGTCGCGGGAAGTCCCTGCCGGCGCATGCATTTCAAACACCGGAACGTATGCGCGAGCCGCTTGCTACTTCCCTTTCCCTTTTCATCCTTCATCCTTCACACTTCATCCTTCGCTGTCTCCCCTTCCCGGCTTGTGCTAATATGCAGCGTCGCGAGGGGTGGCAGAAGGCATTTTACGAGAAGCCGTCCCCATGAATCGGGGCGCGACCTCCGGTCATTTTGATCTCGAAAACAAAAGGATGGACCTATGGGGAAAATGGGTTGCGGTTATGGCAGTGAATTTCATTTATTGCGCTATCTTGGCTATCATCGCGCGGAACTAAATCGTCAGATTGAGAGGGAGACAGGCGGGCGTGTGCTCGAATGGCTCGACTTCCGTTTTGATCCCAAGAAGAGGTATCCGGATTTGGATCTGGAGTCGAAAGGCGTGGATTTCTTTGAACAAGCTCACCCTGCCAGAGCCGCCTGGATGGAATTTTGGCCGCAGACCGGGAACGTACAAAACTGGGACGCAGTCGGGCGCCTGCAGTCAGGGTCTCAGGTTGAATACCTCCTGGTCGAAGCAAAAGGCCACGTGGAGGAGCTAGCGAGTCACTGTGGAGCAAGCGAAAACGGCGGGCGTCCGAAAATCAAAAAGGCATTTGAAGAAACGATAAATGCCCACGCGTTTAACTCGACGGTTAAAGAATGGCTGGACCCTTTTTACCAGTACGCCAACAGGCTTTCCACCCTCCACTTTCTTCTCCAACACGACGTTCCCGCCCGGCTTGTCTTTATCTACTTTCTCGGCGACCAGTGGCCCGGGAAGGATTCCAAAGGCGCGCCGGTGACCTGCCCTCCAAATGAACAGGGCTGGAAACCTGACCTACAAAAGATGTACGACCGCCTCGGATTAACGGGATCGAGCAAACTGGAGAAGTGGGTTCATCGCTTATTCCTTCACGTGGGCGGCCTAGAGTAGTGGGAAGGTTGAATGTCGATGAAGTCAGACTCGCAGCCGTGGAAATGGTCAGAAGGGCCGGTCAACCGTCTGTCCGATCACTTCGAGGTGCGATATGAGGATGAGTCCACCGCCGCCCCGGACGAATGGACTCTTGTCGCGCTGGTCGGCCACTCGGCCAATAAAGCGTTTAGTGTCGAATTTCTCATAAGTCGCGCTGACCCTGCCAACTCAGCAATAGTCAAAGCCGTCGAGAAAGAACTGAATTTCTACATCGTCGAAAAGAGCGAACCCAATCCCTGGAACTACCTGCAGCACCATTGCGGAACCGCGGCCAACATTTACTCAAAGGTTCACTGGTCGTTTCAACCCCGGCCAGTCGTCAAAAGAGGGTAGCGCAGACCGCCGCCACTGCGGTCTGCGGCTTTCGTTTTCACCTGATGAAAGAACCGCGGACCTCAAAGGCGGAGGTCCTCGCTACTCGCTCCCGTTTCACGTCATATCGGGCAGGGGACGTACAAATCATGTCTCTCGCAATGTGTGCGATTCAGGATCAGCCCACCACTGCGCCCGAAAGAACCCGCCGAGTTAAACAACAACTCTGCCCTGCCCGGCTTGTGGTAATATGCGGCCTCGCGAGGGGTGGTGCAAGGCATTTTCTGCATGGATGAATTCGCAGAAAGGGCCACGGCGGGAAATCGGTGCCAGCGCTACTCGTTTTCTCTAGATTGAGGTTCTCGCTTTGGAATTCCGCCTTCCAGCGCCCGGAGGAATCTGATTGAGCTTGCAACATGGTTGAAAATGAGAAGTGCTTCGTCATAGTTTAGGACGCGGTTATCGTGTGCGAGGCTTTGGTTGTTCCGCACATCATTAAAAGCTTCCAGCGTGGAAATGCTTGACTTCAGGATTCGCAGGGTCATCACAGACTCGATGTGGTTGCCGTCCCGCAGGCGCTTTAAGTACTCGCCGAAAAGGCTGTGTAGCGGCTTGTCTCGATCAATGGGGACGCCCCGCTGCGTGCAGAGCTGACGGACGTATTTAGTGACGAACGTATGCAGCCTATCCAAGCCAAGTTCGGGCTGGTTATTTTCGATCGATTCGCGGACGGCCTTGGTAATTGCTTCGAAATCTCGCTCACTGGAGATGCTAGTAAGTGCATCGAGGTCGGCAACATTTCCCTTTTGGGTTAGTCGAAGAACGGCCCGGCGGCATTCCTCCAGCAGCGGATCACCCTCTTTGAAAGATCCAATTTCAAGCCCGTAGTCGAGCATGTCTCCCATTAATTTGCCGACTACAGGATTCCCTTCCACGTTCCAGAAAGCGCGCAGCCGGTTCGCTTTCGAGCCGGACGCGTAGTTGTAGCGTGAGTCATAGATGTCCCGCCCGGTGTTGTCCCGTACGAATTCGCTGAATGTGCGGTCCGAGAAGTTCAAAACGTAACCAGTATGCATCCCGAATAGGTGCTCGAATTTGCGCTTTTCCGCGTTGCTCAGGTCTGACATCCCTCTCTCACCTCAAGTCGAAATGATACTGACGATTTTCCGCACGATGGCGGTTTGCCCAGATGGTCCGCATTGTAGCGTCTGCGTTCTCGCGAAGCGAGACTTTCTAGCCGAAGCCCACGCCCGCCAGGGCCCAGAGGTCATTCAGGAAAATCGTTACATGGCGGTTGTGGAGCCCGCCATCCCAAACCTTCTCAGCTTCGCTGAACGCAGACATTAAAAATCAATATCTGCGCCACCCGCCTACGTCGCGGCCTTTTGCGATGTAGGCGGCCCTTCTTTCCCAATGTTGATGGAAGTTGCAGGAACTGCCTGATGGCGCATACATTCCAAACTGCGGAACGTATGCGCGACCCGGGGGAAAATCGCAAATACTCAAACAGCCTCTGTGTCAGCCGCGAAAGAGCCAAATTCCAGATCCCTAAGCTCCGACAGACTCCTAGCAGCGGCACTCTTAGTGCGTTATCCGGTGGGCAATCTGTATCCACCAGGCGGTGGTGGAGACATAGCTGCTCAGCAGGCCGGAGGCAACGAAAAGAGCGAGGGCAGTGGCAAAATGGCGATCCGAGCGGCGCGTCATGGCGAGCTTGACCAGCAACAGAATAAGCACGACCACCACCGTTGATCCCCAGAAGGTGGGGAAAAAGTCGGCGTGGCTGGCTTCATAAAAAACGTTGCGGATAGAGCCGATGCGCCCTATCCCCGCCTCGGCAACGGATAACGTACCCATCATCATGAAGGGGCGATGCACCTCGGGCTTGCGCCTAAATAGAAACGCAACGCCCACGAAGAACGTGAAGTTGGCGATTTCAGCCAGCGGAAGGGTAAGGAAGCGGTAGGGTCCGAAGGGTGGAAACGAGCCCGGATCGGCGTAATGGATCTGCAGCAGTGCAGTAATGACACCAATGGGAACAATAACCGCGTAGAGTCCAACGGCAGCTCTTCCCAGCCGCATGTGCAAACGGCGATTGCCTTTCATAACCAGGCCACATTGCAGCAGGAAAAGGAGCATCCAGCAGGTCATGAGGCCGGCGTGGACATAAACGAGGGGAGCAATCTGCTGCGTCACGGGCTGTCCCGCATCGTTCAGGCCGTGCAGGTAGAACATGTGAAAGCCGACGGCCACGCCGACACTCATCACCAGGCCGGCAATCAGGTAGAAGAGGCGCTCTCTTTGCTCCCTTTGAAGCGTCAGGCCGTGTGCGGTGGCCGCAGCAACGGTGGTGCTCATAGGTTCCTCTCCGCGGAGTTCATTTTCACCCGCCAAAATTAGCGGCTGCCGGATGCACCACATTCCTACTGATGTGTGCGATTCGGCGGCACCCCGACACTGCACTCGGCAAAACTCCCAAGCCTAAAGAACAACTCCGCCCTGCCCGGCTTGTGATAATATGCGGCCTCGCGAGGGGGGTGCAAGGGGAAAACGGCAGAAGTATGAAGTGTGAAGGATGAAAGAGGGCACCGGGAGTCAGGAGACAAGCAGATTCCTCTCCCGCGTTGCGGAATCGGAATGACGGGAACCGGTTTGGTAGCGCAGAGTTGTCCCGCTGTGCGGGATTACTCTGCGGTTTGTTTCCTTAAACCCAAAACCCGCAGAGTTACAGAACAACTCTGCGCTACAGCTACAGCGCTGCGCGGGATCGGAATGACAGGAACGGAGGAAGTATCTTGGCAAAATCGAACGACGGGAAACTGAGCCGCAGGGACATGTTTAAAATGGCGGTGGCGGCCACGGCATCGATGCAGGCGGCGGGAAAGGCGCGAGCTGAGGAGCCGCCTACCGTCGAATCAGCAGAACTGATGCGCGGCCCGGAGCAGGCACGGAACAGGCAGCCGCGGCGAAAGGACCGGCCGAACATCCTTTTCATCATGGCCGACCAGCATCGCGGCGAGTGCATGGGCTGCGACGGCAACCGCGCCATTCGGACTCCCAACATGGACGCGCTGGCGCGGGAAGGCGTGCGTTTCCGCAACGCTTATACGGCCACGCCCAGCTGCATTCCGGCGCGCGCCGGCCTGCTGACCGGCCTCTCGCCCTGGAACCACGGCCTGCTGGGCATGGGCGGCTGGCCCATCGCCACGAAGTATCGCCATGAGATGCCGAAGGAGCTCGCCAAGGCCGGCTACTACACGGCCACCATCGGCAAGAACCACTTTGACGCGCCCCGCCAGTCGCACGGCTACGACCTGATGCTGAACGACGAGCACCACGACATCCCCGACATTTATCAGTCCGACTACCACTCGTTCTTCTGGCAGAACGCGCCCAACATCAAGGGGCCATCCGCCACCGGGGCGTTTTCAGAAGTGGTGGACGGCTGCGGCTTTGGCTGGAAAGATTTCTGGAACGCCTACCAGGGCCGCGGCTTCCCTTACCCGGAGCGCCTGCACCGCACGCGCTGGGTGGGCCGCTCGGCGGTGAACTTTTTGCGGACCTACGACCGCCGCCAGCCCTTCTTCCTGAAGGTTTCATTTATTCCGCCGCACAGCCCCTACATTCCGCCCGAGCGGCTGATGCGCCAGTACATGGATGCCGATCTGCCGGAAGCTTTCCACGGCGAGTGGTCGGGAAAATACCGTAAGCCCAGCGGACCCGGGCTCGACATCTGGTGCGGCGAGCTCGGCAAGGAACAGGTGCACCGCTCGCGCGCGGGATATTACGGCCAGGTCGCGTACGTGGACGAACAGATCGGGCAGATGCTGGAAGAACTCGACTCGCGCGGAATGCTGGAAGACACCCTGATTGTTTACACCTCCGACCACGGCGACATGCTGGGCGACCATTACATGTGGCGCAAGTGCCAGCCCTATCAGTCGTCGGCGCGAATCCCCATGCTGATGCGCTGGCCCAAAGGACTGGTGAGCGGCGCGCGCGGGCGCGTTGTCGACCAGCCCACCGAGCTGCGCGACATGATGGCAACCTTCCTCGACGCCGCCGGGGCGCTCGAGCCCATCGCCGATAGCCTGGACGGCATGAGCCTGCTGCGCCTGGCCGACGGCAAAACCGAAGGCTGGCGGCCCTATATCGACATGGAACACGATATCTGCTACAGCCCGCTGGTCCACTGGAACGCATTGACCGATGGCCACATGAAATACATCTTCCACGCGCACGACGGCTCGGAACAATTGTTCGACCTGGATAACGATCCGCAGGAGTTGAAAGACCTTTCATCAGAGGCCGCGCACCAGGATAAGTTGAAATTGTGGCGCGCGCGTATGGTGAAACACCTGGAGGTTCGCGGCGACCAGTGGGTGAAGAACGGCAAGCTCATGGTGCGGCGGGAAAGCATTCCCATTTCACCCCACTATCCGCGCCAGGAAGCCAAACGCGCCGGGCTCATCCAGGTGAGACATCACTAGCCTATGGTGGGGCGAAAAATCGTCAGCGTCTGGTTGTTCAAGCCCCTGGCCACTGAACAACCAGCCGGAGGCAAAGCATGCGAAAAATTTCAGCTACTTATATCTCTATTATTGTCATGATGTTACTGGCCATCGCCGTTTTTTCGCCGGCCGGTTTTGCCCAGTCACAACTCGCAAAAACGCCCCCAATGGGGTGGAATAGTTGGAATCACTTTGCCTGCAAAGTGAGCGACGCTATCGTCCGCGCCCAGGCCGACGCCATGGCTACAAACGGCATGAAGGCCGCCGGCTATGAGTACGTCAACATCGACGACTGCTGGGAAGGCGTGCGCGATTCCCAAGGCGTCATCCACCCGAACTCCAAGTTCCCCGACATGAAGGCGCTGGCCGATTACGTCCACTCGAAAGGGCTGAAGCTGGGGATCTATTCCTCGCCCGGACCCAAGACCTGCGGCGGCTACGAGGGCAGCTACCAGCACGAGAAGCAGGACGCCGAAACCTATGCGCAGTGGGGCGTGGATTATCTGAAGTATGACTGGTGCACGGCGCGCTTTGTGTATCAGCCGGCACAATATCCGGGCGCCTTCAGGAAGATGCACGAAGCGCTCGTCGCAACGGGCCGGCCCATCGTTTACAGCATCCACGGACGCGGCAGGGTGTGGACCTGGGCGCAGTCAACGGGCGCCAATCTCTGGCGAACCACCGGCGACATCAAGGACAACTACAACCGCATGGTAGCCATTGGATTCGGGCAGGAAGGCCTGGCGCAGTTGGCCGGTCCCGGACACTGGAACGATCCGGACATGCTCGAAATCGGCAACGGCGGCATGAAGCCCGAAGAATACCGCATGCACATGAGCCTGTGGTGCCTGCTGGCAGCGCCGCTGATCACCGGCAATGATCTGACAAAGATGACACCGGAAACGCTCGCCATGCTCACCAACCCTGAAGTGATCGCCGTTGACCAGGATCCGCTCGGCGTGGAAGGGCACCGCGTGTGGGAGGAAGGGCCGCTCGAGATCTGGATGAAACCTCTGGCCGACGGCAGCAAGGCGGTGGGCTGTTCAATCGCGAACAGTCCACCATCAAGCTCACTGTCAGGTTCAGCGAGATCGGCATTAGCGGCCGCGCCAACGTTCGTGACCTGTGGGCTCGCAAGGACCTTGGAGAGTTCAACGGCAGTTACTCCGCCGACGTCATGGAGCACGGGGTCGTCATGATCAGGGTAAAGCCCGCGAGCCGGTGATTCTAAGACCAAGCCCGTGAACGTCGAGCCCCTGTTTAGCAAAAGGTGGACCAGGCCATGTCAGATGTCTCAATCGGAATCTTCCTCGCGGCGCTTGCCGGCGTCCTGAACGGAAGCTTTGCCGCCCCCACAAAATATGTCACCAAGTGGAACTGGGAAAACATCTGGGCGGTTTGGGCTGTGGTGGGGATGCTGCTCTTTCCCTGGTTCCTGGTTTTTGCCACCGTCCCGCACGTCGCCGGCTTTTATGCGCACGCCTCCGCCCACACGATGTGGCTGGTGATTCTCTTCGGCCTGGGATTCGGGCTGGCGCAGATTTTTTTCGGCCTGGGAATCGCGGCCATCGGCATCTCGCTCAACTTTGCCATCGCCATCGGCCTCTCGACGGCGCTCGGCTCGCTGGTGCCGCTGGTCTTTCTGCAGCCGGAGACCATCCCCACGCCCAAGGGTGAAACCATCTTCCTTGGCGTGGGACTGGTGCTGGTCGGCATCGTGCTGTGCGCCGTTGCGGGGAGGGAGAAAGAAAAGGAATTTCTGATTGCTCCGCAGGCTGAATTGAAGGAAGGCGAAAAGAGGATCAGCTTCAAGACAGGATTGATCATCTGCATCCTGGCCGGGCTGGGATCTCCGTTGATCAATTTCGGCCTGGCTTTTGGCACTCCGCTCACCCGGCGCGCTCTCCAGGTTGGAGTCAGCACCACCAGCCAGGCGAACGTGATCTGGGCGCCTCTGGTTTCAGCCTCGCTGGTTCCCTACCTCATCTATTGCATCTATCTCTGGCGAAAGAACCGCAGCTTCCATCGCTACGCCTTGCGAGGAACAGGCGCTTACTGGATTTTCGGGGCCGTCATGGGAGTGCTGTGGTTCGGCAGCACCGCCATCTACGGCGCGTCAGCTTCGCACCTGCACGCCATCGGACCCATACTGGGCTGGCCGTTGTTCATGTCATCCATCATCATCACCTCAAACATCTGGGGATTTGCCACGGGGGAGTGGAAAGGAACCACCCGCAAACCCCGCACCATCGTCCTTTCTGGAATCTTCACGCTGATCCTCGGCTTTGTGGCCCTGGCCATTGCCAGCAGCCTGAAATAAGTCAGGTCGCGCCGCGCCGCAGCTCGAACAACGCGGCAACCCTGGCAGAGAGCGGTGCACGGCCATGCACCCCAACGCCGGACGCGCCCGGACACGCCCGGATACCAGTCCGCCGGGGGCTTCGGACGTCGTTCTCTGGCCATCCCGCCATTCGAGCATCGCACAGCCGTTTGCAATGACCGCCTGATTGGTTGATCATATTAAAAGGGCAATTAACAGCGACAATCACATGGAGGCGCCGGTTGGAAACGTCACAGGGACCAGAACAAATGCCTGAATTGCCAATCCTGGACTTTTCGGAAGACTGGCAGAGCCTCGAACGCGGCAAAACGCGCGAGCAGTTCGAGCACCAGGCGCTGCCTGCTTACCTTTCGAGGCAGCGATGGTTCGCTTCAAAGGGCACCAAGATTGACGCGTGCAGAATTGCAAAGCCGCTTCGTCCTTTCGGGGCGCAACGGCAACTGGCTGCTTGCAACCTTCCGCGCCCATCTGGCGGATGGCCGATCCGAGGATTACTTTCTGCCACTGGCTCTTGCCTGGGATTCGCCATCGTCCGCTGAGACGCCAGCCGGCTCAAACGAAGTGATTGCCGGCATCCGCAAAGGCACGCAATCCGGAACCTTGCGGGACGCGCTGGCAGACGCCCGCTTCATTGCGGACCTGATGCGCGCCGCGGGAGACAGGACGGCGCTGGCCGGCGCCGGCGGCAACCTGCGCTTCAGCCCCACCCACTCATGGTTCCCCTTGCAGGAAGAAGATGAACGGAACATCCGAAGGCTCGGCGCTGAGCAGAGTAATTCCAGCATCCTGATCGCCAAAAAGATGGTGCTGAAGGCCTACCGGAAGCTGGAACGCGGAATTCAGCCGGAACTCGAAATGGGGCGCTACCTCACCGACGTGGCCGGCTATCGCAACACACCGCAGTTGCTCGGCTCGATTGAGCAATTCGACAGCGAGCAGCACCCGACGGCGCTGGCCGTCATGCAGGGATTTGTTCCCAACCAGGGAGACGGCTGGTCATTCACGCTCAGCCACCTGAAGCGTATTTTCAGCGGCATCCTCCAGGGCGGCGTGGACGAAGGCAGCAACGGGGCCTATGCCGTGCTTGCGAAGCGCCTCGGCGTTCGAGTAGCAGAGCTCCACCGGGCCTTCGCCATCGAAAGCGGCGATGACGCCTTCCAGCCTGAGCCCATCACCGCCGCGGATGTCAGCGGCTGGAAACAGCAAATCCAATCCGAAGCGGAAACCACTTTCGGCCTGCTTGCCAATTCTGAAAGTATGCTGCCGCCGGAACAGCATGCGCGCGTGCAGGCGTTGCTCGAACAGCGCGGGCGGATCCTGAGTTTGATTTCCGAATTCGAACTGGCATCAGGCTCAACCCTTAAAAAGACCCGTTTCCACGGCGATCTCCACCTGGGACAGGTTCTGGTGGCCGGAGAGGATTTTTACATCATCGATTTCGAGGGAGAGCCCGCCCGTCCCTTCGCGCAGCGGCGCACCAAACACAGCCCGCTCAGAGACGTTGCCGGCATGCTGCGCTCATTCGACTATGCCGCATGGTCAGCACTGTTTGAAGCCGGCACGGGCGAACCGGAAAAGATCAGGATGCTCGAACAACCCGCTCTCGATTGGAAACGCAAAGCGTCAGGCGCCTTCATGCAGGGCTATCAGGAAACCGTCGAAGGATGTCCGTCCTGCCCGGCCGATCCGGAAACCTTCGCGCGATTGCTCGACCTCTTCATTCTTGAAAAGGCCCTCTACGAGGTCCGTTACGAACTCGCTAACCGGCCGTCCTGGCTGCGCATTCCGGTGGAAGGCATCATGACTCTGCTGGCGCACGGGTAGACCGATCACGCAAATCTTCCCCCTGTGCTTGGTTGCCTCGCATCCCGGCGCATGATTCCCTCACAAATCACCAGGGTTCGAAATTCGTCTTCAAAACAAACGTTGGCTGCAAACAGCTCTGGAAAAGTCCGAAGCGATCCTGCCCGCTATCAACGATGGCTGGTGTTGAACATCACCGCGCTACCGGATAGAAGCGTACAAATTGTTGAGAGAATGGAGAATGATGCTGCTGTAAAGAGAGTTCGACCTGGAACGTAGCCAGCCGGCGGCGAGACCAAGAAGTACAATGCTTCCCATTATCAATAATGAAGAATTGTTGATGAAGGCGCCCTGAAACGTCCAGCCTACAAAGTGAATGAGAAGAAAAAGGAAGGCAGTAATTGTATTGGCGGGCCAGAACGACATTCCGCTTTTTTGCAGGCCGGGCAAAATTACGCCCCGAAAAGTGAATTCTTCACAGATCGGCGTCCCAGTTACGAGCCATACGAGCGTTAACGAAAAAACAAAATGAAATCTGAAATAGCCCTGGAAAATATATGAAAC
Organism: uncultured Acidobacteriota bacterium; assembly: GCA_963731705.1. GTDB lineage: Bacteria > Acidobacteriota > Terriglobia > UBA7540 > UBA7540 > SCRD01. Next base: position 52,778 of record CAVSWQ010000042.1, on the reverse strand, counting down.
GGCAATCCAAATGGCTCCCGCGACAGCTCCGCACACGATTCCTCTTCTTGCGTTCCGAACGGCCAGGAAGATCTTTAGATCTCCAACCCCCATGACTTTCTTTGCATAAAACATCGGGAAAACGATCCAGACAAGAAGCTTCAGTAAAGCCCAGTAAAATAGATTGTAATTGTTTGAGCCTCCCAAAGCGTGCCAGACGGTGTGCGCCAGCAGATTGTGAATCAGCCATGCCGTCGTCCAGAGGGCAAAAAACGATATGACGAACAGCACCGTCACCTTGGAACTGTGAAGTCCCATAGTTTTATCCGAAAAAAAATGCTGAATGACCCGGCGGCGCCACGTACCAGAGGGTACATGGCGGAGAGGGTGGGATTCGAACCCACGTTACGATTTCTCGTAAACACGCTTTCCAAGCGTGCTCCTTCAGCCACTCGGACACCTCTCCGTGTCACAACAGGTAAAGCAAACTTGCTTGGGGATTCCGTTTCGGCAAGTTTGTGGCTCCAATGATTTTAGGGCCTTCGGGCCGATCACCGCAAGAGAAGAACAGTTACCACGCCATCCGAATTGACCTCGGCGTGCAAAAATGTCAACTAAATGCTGCGCTTTGGCCGGATTTGCTGCAAGATAGTGGATCGCAATTCATTCAGGCGCAGCGGCTTGTTTGCGCACAACCATCCCGGCTCCACGCAACATGGACAGTTCTTACTTCAAATCGGTGCTGAGGAGCTTCAGCCACAAGTCCAGGACGAAGAAGTTTCAGCTTTTCGAGTCGCTGTTCCAGCCGCGTCCGGAAGAGCGCGTGCTGGATATTGGCGCGAGCGGCGAGGTTTTTCTCCGCTACACCTTTGAGGACGTCTATCCCTATCCGTCGCGCATTGTGGCCGGCGGGTACGCTCCTGTCGAGGTAAAAAGCGCCCGCCAGGCCTACCCCGAACCCACCTACATTGTTTTTGACGGATGTTCCCTGCCCTTTCCCGACAAGGCGTTCGACATCGTGTTTTCCAACGCCGTCATCGAACACATTCTGGGACCGGGCCGCCAGGAGCAATTCGCAAAAGAGGTGATGCGGGTGGGCAAAAGCTGGTTTGTCACCACGCCGAACTACTGGTATCCCTTTGAAAGCCACTATCACCTGCCCTTCATCCAGTTCATGCCGGAAAATCTGCAGCGCCGCTACAACAGCCTGCTGGGTACCCACATCCCCAAAGGGCAGACGCAGGAACTGGGACTGCTTTCGGCGAACGGCCTGTGCAAGCTGTTTCCCTCCAGCCGGATTGAAAAAGTCCGCGTGACCTTCTGGCCGGAAACACTGGTGGCCTATTATCTGGATCCGCAACGGCCCGCCATCGATCGAACCGGCTGAGCTTCAGTGCTGGGCCGCGCGAAGCAACTCGCTCAATGCTTGACCGCTTCCGGCCAAGACATTACACTCATTTTGTGTGCGCCTGTAGCTCAGATGGATAGAGCGGTTGCCTCCGGAGCAACAGGTCGGGGGTTCGAATCCCTCCAGGCGTACCACTCTTTTCAATAGCTCAAGCCCTAAGGAAACACTCAAAAAGCGGCATGTTACTTTTCAGTTGCGATTGAAATAGTATTTTGCAAGAGGTCTTCCGGAAGGGATTTTTGAAAAGGGGAAAGATCCTTTTGCTATTCGCACAACCCCAGCTTAGAACATCCAATCCATGCGAAAGAGCGTCGATACCTGAGGCGCCTGTGAACATCAAAGACATCGAGATCGAGTCGCGGCTTAGCCGCTCCAGTGCTTCTTCTAGGCTGATATCCGGCTTGGGGGCTCGGGTACGGGAACACTAAGTCATGTGATCCGAGAGGCGGGGTGCCCTATGAACCAGACCTGGAAACAATGGGAAGGCCAAGTCCTCAACGGGGAATTCCACCTGCGCCAGTACCTGGGCGGCTCGGAAAACAGCGGTGTGTTTCTTACGGACGACTTGAAACGAGGGCTTCAAAAAGCCGCGGTCAAGCTCATCCCGGCGGGCACTGAAAACGCGGAACTCCAATTCTCCCAGTGGAAAGAAGCCGCGAAGCTGTCTCATCCTCACCTGATCCGACTCTTTCAGATGGGGCGCTGCCAGCTTGGAAACATGGACCTGCTCTACCTCGAGATGGAGTACGCCGAAGTTGACATGTCGCAAATTCTTCCACAAGGGCCGTTCCCACCAGCGGAAACACGAGAGACGATCAAGCTGATTCTGAACGCCCTGGCCTACCTTCACGGTGAAGGTTTCATTCATGGCCGCCTGAAACCCTCCAACGTCATGAGTGTCGATGGTCAACTAAAACTCTCCAGCGACGGGATCTGCCGGAAGGGCAAACCAAGTGTCGGTCGGGGGACGCCGGGGGTCTACGACCCTCCCGAGGCAGAAAGCGGAATGAACTCGCCAGCTGGGGACATTTGGTCGCTGGGCATGATACTAGTTGAGATCCCCTCGCAGCGCCCGCCCGTATGGGTGAGGACGGAAGAAGGGGATCCGGTACTCCCCCGGACGCTGCCGGCTCCGTTCTTTGATATCGCTCGCAACTGTTTGCGTTGGGACCCTCTGCGCCGTTGGACCGTTGCCGAGATACGGGCGCGGCTGGAGCCGAGCGCGCCCGTGCCAAAGTCACAGACCAGTGCCATGCTGCAAAAGCTGTTCGCGAAGCGGCGATACATTGTTCTGACGGTCGCGGTCGGGCTTGCGCTGGCGGCGATTGTGGCAGGCCCGAAATTGCTGAACCGTCACCGCCTCCAGCCCAAACCAGGCCAACACCCCGTGACGCGTCCAACGAGGCCGCTCACGCAGAAGACCAATGTGGAACAGCAAGCTTCTAGCGGCACCCGTCCGTCACGCTCCTCCCTTCGATCTGGGGCGGGGTCGAAGACCCCTACCGGCGGTGTTGCTCAAAGTGGAGTCCGTCAGAAAATCTTACCCGACGTGCCCCAGAGCGCGAGCGACACCGTTCAAGGCACGATTAGAGTTAACGTGAAGGTCGTGGTTGATCCGTCGGGCAGCGTGGTGGACGCGACACTCGTTTCTCCCGGGCCGAGCCAGTATTTTGCCAGGCTGGCTCTCGAAGCCGCACGACGGTGGAAATTTTGGCCTGAGAAAGTTGATGGTCAGCACATCTCGAATGAATGGATCCTGAAATTTGAGTTTACGAGGACAGGAACTGACGCCTTTCCGGTGCGGGCAGGTCTTTAGCTGCGTGGTGGTGGTAACCGGCGCTACTACCCGCTCACGGCACCTGGCCGGCCACCGAGTGGAACATTTCCCGACGCAGGGTGATTTGTACAGGTCTCAGTGGGCTATGGATTACAGGCAGGAACAGCTTTCTATCGCAGTGTCAATATCCCCTGGCCGACCGTGAAGGGCGCTCTTACAATGGCCTGCGCCACGAGATAATGCTTTGGCATGTCGGCGCTCTTCCATGTGGCTGCAATTCCGCACAGGCTCAGGTGGTCCGCCATAATCGGTTGAGTTCGTGTCTATTTATTGAGAGCCAACGCCCTTTCTTCACGGTACCTGGCTGCCAAAAGGTCCACGTCCAAAGGTGATACTTGGCCGACTGTTTAAATCAAGAGTTTTGAAATCGCCCTCCAGGCGTACCATCCTTTCCAATCCTTTCAACCAGCTAGTCCACACTCATACTTTGGCACGGGGATTCTTCCTGAGCTGTGGTTCCAGCGCTCAAAAGAAGCGACTGCCTTGAGCATCCGGGCGCCAGCAGTGATAAAATGCGGCACTTGCGTTTCTGCCATGCGGCTTGCAGGGCGTTTGCGTGTTGCGGAATGTGACTCCGCAGGCGCTGCATGGCGCTTCGTAAGCGGAACCCAATCTTCCGGGAGATGGAGACTGATGAGGATCGATCAGAAATCGCTTGTACAGAAGGTTGCGGCCTGTATTTTCGCGGCCTGCTTCCTGGCGCCGTGCCGCGCTGACGCGGCCCGTCCGTTCATCAGGCAGAGCGCAGTCTACAAGGCAAAAGACGGCGGCGACCTTGTCTACCGCATTCCTGCGCTGCTCGCAACCGGCAAGGGCACGCTTCTGGCTTTCTGCGAAGCCCGCTCCGGTTCTGCCAGCGATTCCGCGCCCACCGACCTGGTTCTGAGGCGGAGCCTTGACAACGGAAAGACCTGGACGCTGGCCCAGGTGGTGGCGCACTTTCCGGGTTTCACTGCGGGGAACCCCGCGCCGGTCGAGGACCGCAAGACGGGCGTTATCTGGCTGCTGCTGACCGCCAATCCCGCCGGCTTGACGGAGAAAGAGATCGACCAGGGATCGCCCAAAGGCGGACGCACGGTGTGGATTACGCACAGCAGCGACGACGGGGCGCACTGGGCCGCGGCGAAGAGAAATCACCTCATCGACGAAGAAATCCAACTGGACCTGGTATGCCACCGGGCCCGGCAACGGCATTCAGCTTGCAGACGGGCGGCTGGTGGTTCCCTGCGATCACAAGGTGGCGGGAACACACGCTTTCTATTCCCACGTGATTTACAGCGACGACCACGGCAAAACGTGGAAGATCGGCGGCAGCGCCGGACCTGAAACCAACGAGTCGGCCGTGGTCCAACTGGCCGATGGCTCCCTGCTGCTGAATATGCGAAGTTATGCAGGCAGACATCATCGTGCCGTCGCTTTGAGCCATGACGGCGGCCTTACATGGTCTCCTGTCCGCCTGGATGCCACCCTGATTGAGCCCGTTTGTCAGGCGAGCATGATTCGTTATACGCTTGCGCGTGAGACGGGCAAAAACCGCCTGCTGTTTTCAAACCCCGCCGATACAGCGCGGCGCGACCGGATGACCGTCCGCCTGAGCGATGACGAAGCAAAGACCTGGCCGGTGGCCCGGACTGGTATACGCGGGGCCCTCCGCCTACTCGTCGCTGGCGGCCTTGCAGGATGGGACGATCGGCCTGCTCTATGAGCGAGGCACTGCGAACGCCTACGAAGAGATTGAGTTTGCGCGTTTCAACCTGAGATGGCTCGCGCACGGCGCCGATCATTTCAAGGCAAAGTAGCACGACACGAATGGCCATAAAGCGAGGGAGACTTAGTCACCATGCCGTCCAGTGAAGAATGGAAGCATCGCCTCCGCGGAGTTTTTCCCGCAATAGTTACACCGTTTGATGCGAACGGAGAATTTGCCGCTGCAACATTTGAACGGCTGCTGGCACGGCTCTATGAGACCGGGGTCCACGGTGTTTACGTCTGCGGCCAGACGGGGGAAGGCGTCCTGCAGCCGGTCAGCATGCGGCAGCAGGTGGCGGAAACGGCAGTCCGCTGCTCGCCCAAAGACCGGAGCGTGATTCTGCACGTCGGCGCCACGCGAGTGGCTGATGCCATCGAGCTTGCCCGCCACGCGGAGCGCATCGGCGCCAGCGCCGTCAGCAGCCTGCCGCCGGCCGGAAACTACAGCTATGCCGAACTGCGCAACTACTATCAGCGGCTGGCGGAAGCGTCCAGCCTTCCCCTGCTGGTCTACTACTACCCGGAAGCGAGCCGGCTTACAGTCACGCTCGACCATCTTCTCGAACTGTGCGAGATACCCAACGTGGTGGGATTGAAGTTCACCGACTTCGATCTTTACAAGCTGCACCAGATTAGCCAGTCAGGAAAAGTGATTTTCAACGGCCGCGACGAGGTGTTTGCCGCCGGTCTCCTGATGGGCGCATGGGGAGGAATCGGAACCTTTTATAATCTCGTTCCCGAGCTCGTCCTAGGGATTTATGAAAGCGCGCTCAGCGGCAAATGGGACGAAGCCCGACGCGCCCAGGACCAGGTGAATGAACTTATCCGAATCACCCTCGAATTCCCCATGCTTTCAGCCGTCAAGACCATGCTGAAGTGGCAGGGTTTCGACTGCGGACCGTGCCTGGCTCCACGCGAAAACCTGACGGCAGACGGAGAGCGTCAACTGCTCAGTCTGATTGAAAAGAGCAGCCTCAGGCCATCGCTTTCCGGGGCGCGATGAACGCCCGGCGTCGATCCGGCAAGTCCGTCTATCCGTGGATCCTTGTCGCCCTCCTGTGGTTTGTCTTCCTGCTGAATTACCTGGACCGGCAGGTCATCTTCTCGGTCTTCCCTTTGCTGCAGAAGAACCTGAAGCTGACGGACCTGGAGCTGGGTCTTCTCAGCACGTCCTTCCTGTGGGTGTACGCCATCGCCAGCCCCCTCACCGGCTATCTGGCTGACAGGTTTGGCCGCAAAAAGGTGATTGTCGCCAGCCTGATGGTGTGGTCAGTGATGACCTGGGCAACCGGCAAAGCCAGAAACTTCCGTGAACTGCTCGCCGTGCGCGGGCTGATGGGCGTAAGCGAAGCTGCGTATCTGCCGGCGGGGCTGGCCATGATTGCCGAGCATCACAGCGAACGTACGCGGTCGCTCGCCACCGGTATCCACTACAGCGGCGCCTATCTGGGCATCGTGCTGGGTGGCATCGCGGGAGGATGGATTGGAGAAAACTACGGTTGGCGGCCGGCGTTCACCTTTCTGGGAATCGTCGGCGTAGCTTTTGCGATGGTCGCCCTGCTGGGCCTGCGCGAGAAGCCTGCAACCACTACAGCAACCGCGGAGCGCCCAAAGACGGCAAAACCCCGGCTTGCGGTTTCGCTGCGCAAGCTGTTTGCGCTGCGCGGCTTCGCAACTTTGACCCTCGTGTTCGGCATGATGTCAGTTGCCAACTGGCTGGTCTATACCTGGATGCCCATTTATCTCTACGAGCACTTCCACATGAGCCTGCTGGCAGCCGGTTTCTCCGCCACGGCCTACATCCAGGTGGGCAGCGTCGGGGGAATCCTGGTGGGTGGAATGCTGGCAGACCGCTGGGGAACGCGATCGTCGCGTGGCCGGCTGATGACGCAGGCTGCGGGCCTGGCGCTCGCGGCGCCGTTCCTTTGCATTATTGGACTAGCGAATTCTGGATGGGTCCTCCTGTCGGCACTCACTATTTTCGGCATTGGCCGGGGATCGTACGATTGCAGTTGCATGCCCGTCCTCAGCCAGATTGCCAGTCCCGAGCTTCGGGCCACCGGATATGGCGTCTTCAACTTTGTGGGCACCTTTGCCGGCGGAATCTCAGCCGCCCTTGCCGGGGGGCTCAAACACACCATCGGACTCGGTGGCGCGATGGTCGCCGCCAGCGTCGTGGTACTGGTCGCCGCACTCCTGCTCTTCCGCCTGAAGATTGCCCAGGCGCCAGCTGCCTGACCTCTGAGATTCGGGGGCGGCAACAAAACGGTCTCGATTCGCGAGGTGGCCGGCACTACAATACAAGGGTCTTTGCGCCGTCCTCAGGCGGCCAACTTTTCGGAGTCATCATGAACACTACAGCCAACCCGACCAACATCGCACCCGTCGAGAGCATTCGCGCGCAGTTTCCGGCTCTTGAACGGCACGAAGGCGGCTACCCGGTCGCGTACTTTGACGGCCCGGGCGGCACCCAGGTTCCCCGCCCCGTGGCCGATGCCATCAGCGACTACCTTTACCATCACAACTCAAACACCCATTGGGGCTATCCCACCAGCAACGAGACGGACGCAACCATCCGCAACGGCCGCGCGGCTTTGGCAGACCTGCTGAACGCAAGCCCGTCCGAAATCGTCTTTGGCCCCAACATGAGCACCCTGACTTTCCACCTTTCGCGGGCGCTCGGCCGCGCCTATGGCCCCGGCGACGAGATTGTCGTGACCGAGCTGGACCACCATGCAAACGTCGATCCCTGGAGGGCTCTGGCAAAGGAACGTGGCGTCACCGTCCATTCGGTGAGGATGATCACGGAGACGGGCCAGCTCGACTGGCAGGACCTGGAAGCCAAAGTCAACAAGCGAACAAAAGTACTGGCCATCGGCGTGGCTTCGAACGCCCTGGGTACCATCAATGACGTCCGTCGCGCGGCTGAAATTGCTCACAACGCCGGCGCGCTGCTCTTTGCTGACGGCGTGCACTCCACGCCTCACATTCCTACTAACGTGAAAGCCTGGGGCTGTGATTTCCTGGCCTGTTCCGCCTACAAATTTTACGGTCCGCACATGGGCGTGCTATACGGACGCAGCGACCTCCTGCAATCGATCGATTTTCCCAAGCTCGTGCCCGCGCCTGATAACGCCCCGGAGAGGGCCGAAACCGGCACGCTGAACCACGAAGGCATTGCCGGTGCGGCGGCTGCCGTGGATTTCATCGCTTCGCTGGCCGCAGGAGTCTCAAGGCGCGAGCAGTTACAATCAGCACTGGCCTCGCTCGACGCACGAGGCCATGCGCTGGTCACGCAGATGTGGAACGGCCTCTCGAACATCCCGGGCGTCAAGGTATTCGGACCCACGCCGGCGGAACGCCGCACGCCGACCGTGTCGTTCGTCGTCCAGGGAGTTCCTTCCGCTGATGTTTCCGCTCATCTGGCGAAACGCGGAGTCTTTGTCTCGCACGGAAACTTTTATGCGGCCACGGTGGTTGAGCGGCTTGGATTCAAGAAAGAGGGCGTCGTCCGTGCCGGCTGCGCCTGTTACACCACAAGCGAAGAGGTCGACCGCCTCATCGAAGGGGTGCGCGAGATTGCGCGGCGGCCCGGCAGGCAAAAAGGCTAGGCGGTGGCAGCTTCGCTCTCGGGTTTGTTTTGGGTTCGTTTTTCAGCCGTCCTTTATTATCAACAAGATGCTTCGGTTCGTTTTGGGTTCGTTTTGGGTTCGTTTTTACCACGGGTGCGATTCTAAAGGACTTATTGGGTTCGTTTTTGGGTTCGTTTGGGTTCGTTTTTTGAGCCGATCGTTTGTTTTCAATAACTTCTCGGCTTCGTTTTTCAAAAAAGGTATTCTTTTTTATTCCTGATCCCCAATGCCGCCCCTCTTTTACCTGGATAAGACTACCACACTAGGCCAGCGCTTGTCAAGCAAAATCGGCGCGCGAGGGCCCTGCCGGATGCTTCCACCTGGCTTCTCTGCCCTCTTTGAAAGGCTATTGAGCGATTGACGATTGAAAGATTGCCCGGGGCCGCCTCGTGGGCCCGCAGACGTGCTCTGTGCGCCACGCTGGCCCGGCAAAGCGTCATTCTGAGGCCGCTTTATGGCCGAAGAACCTGCGTTGATCTTCCTTGCGGCAACAGCAGGTTCCTCGTCGCCATCCGGCTCCTCGGAATGACGCGGGGGCGGAGGTGGCAGCTTGCCCCGCGTTGGAGTACGGCAAGCCGTCTACCACAGGTATTGAAGAAGCCGGCGGCAGGCTGCCGCAACCCAGGGCCAGCACCGCCCGGACCATTGCATCAAGCGCGGGATAACGCTGCCTTCACCCGCTCCGGCGTCATGGGCAGTTGCAGCATGCGAACGCCAGTGGCGTCATACACGGCGTTGGCAACCACCGCGCCCATGCAGATGACGGCCGGCTCGCCGCCGCCCTGTGCTGGTTTGTTCCTGGCATCCAGGATGACCGTCTCGATCGTCGGCAGCCAGGAGAAACGCGGAATCGTGTAGGTGTCGAAGTTTTTGTCGTGGATGTCGCCGCCGGTGAATTTGAGTTCCTCGGTCAGCGCGTATCCCAGCCCCATGGTGATGCAGCCCTCCATCTGAATGCGGGCTCCCTCGGGATTGACGCACAGCCCCATCTCCTGAGCGCAGACCACGCGCTTCACCTGGATGTGGCCCGTGGCCTTGTCCACGGCAACTTCCGCGATGTGCGCGACCACGGCGCCGACGTCCGTCCCGCAGGCCACGCCCAGACCGCGCCCGCTGGGTGATTTCGCCGGCTTCCAGCCAAATTGTTTCGCGGCGGCCTGCAAAACACGCCGCATTCGCTCGTCCTTCAGATTCTTCAGCCGGAACTCGATCGGGTCAACTCCCGCCTTTGCGGCCAGCAGGTCAATGTGTGATTCCCTGGCATGCGTGTTGCTGTTGTTGGCCGGGGCGCGCCACGGACCGGTGGCAAACGGATGTGCTCCTTCGGGGGCTCTCCATCCCGATCCAAAGGCCATGGTTCGATGGTTGGGAATGTCGTAAAACTGCTCCGAGCCTCTACCGCCGGCAAAGTAGACACCGTAATCCCAGTAGGTCAGCAGGCCTGCTTTCGTAACACCGGCCTTGATCTTAATCACCGAGGCTGGACGGAACGTGTCATAGAAAAACTCTTCGGCGCGCGTCCACGCCACCTGGATCGGCTTCCCGGTCAATTTGGCCAGTCGGGCAGCCTCCAGCGCCTGCCGAATGGCGCTCTTGCCGCCAAAACCTCCGCCCACAAAGGGCGTGATCACGCGAACGTTCGCCGAGGGCATGCCCAGCAATGAGGCTGCAGCCTCCTGCAACGGGAAAGGTGTTTGCGTGGAAGCCCAGAGGGTCAGCTTGTTGCCTTCCATCTTCGCGAGCGCCGTGTGAGGCTCCATCGGTGAGTGTGCAACGTAGCTGTTCAGATAGGTCTCGTCCACCAAGTAGTCAGCGGCCTTCCGGCCTTCCGCCAGGGTCCCGCCTTCCGCGACAACTTCACCCTCCGGCGCAACCTTTAGCAGGTGTTCGAAAATCGTCTTGTCGTCCGCGTAAGGTTTGGGCTGGTCGAACTGGGCTTTGATCTTCCCCAGCGCTTCCTCCGCAGTTTCAGGGTCCGGGTGAAGCACGGCTACAAGGTCCCCTTCATGGACGACCTGGACGCCTGCCATTTGCTTTGCGCCGGAGGTATCCACACTGGTCAATTTGGCGCCGTGAGCAGGCGGCCGGAGAATGCGCGCACAAAGCATTCCCGGTTCCTTGATGTCACCGGAAAAATGGGCCCTGCCGGTCACCTTGTCGATGCCGTCTCTTCTGATCTCAGGTTTCCCCACGATGGTGAAGTCGGCGGCCGTCTCCACGTGAGCGCCCTTCACGTGCCGCAGGATCTTCTTCCCTTTGGTAAGCTCTCCGTAGGTGACTTTTCTGTTGCCTCCCGCCACATAGACGGCGCCGTCCCTGGTTTTCAGCCGCTCTTTGGGCACACCCAGCTTTTCAGATGCCAGTTCTACCAGTACAGCTTTCGCTTCAGCAGCGGCTGCACGGAAAGGAGGGCCGAAAAAGCGCGTGGTCATCGACCCGAAGGTTCCGCGGTCCCACGGACAGAGGGCCGTATCGCCCATCACCATGTGGACGGAATCGTATGGAACGTCCAGCTCATCCGCCAGCATCTGCGCCAGCGAAGTGATGACGCCCTGGCCCATTTCGATCTTTCCTGTATAGCCGGTGACCTTACCGTCTTCCCCAATCCGAAGGAAGGCGTTGAAATCTTCGGGAAGAGCATGGCCGCGACCACGCCCACCTTCCTGAGCCCATGAGCAGCGAACCGTGGAGAAGACAAGAATTCCACCGCCCACCAGCTTCAGGAATTCGCGACGGTTGAGCGGGAATGCCGGCCCGGGATCATACGTTAGATCGCTGAAATCAAGTTCCAGGTTTTCTTCTTCCAGTGGTCGGCGCTTTTCATCAAGAGTCTTCATCACGCACTCCTTCCCATCTGCCGTGCGGCTGTCTCGATAGCCGCCACAATGCGCACATGCGCTCCGCAGCGGCAAAGGTTGCCCTCCATTTGTTCGATAATCTCGCTGCGTGAAGGCCGCGGATTGTTGAGCAGCAGACCGTAGGCGTTCATGATCATGCCCGGGGTGCAGTATCCGCACTGCAACGCGTCATGCTGAACAAAAGCTTGCTGCAAGGGGTGCAGCTTGCCGTTTTGTTCCAGTCCTTCAATGGTAGTAACTTCCTTCCCTGCCACCTCCTTCATTTCGACCGAGCACGACCGCGCCACCTGTCGCCCAATCATCACCGTACAGGCTCCGCAAAGGGCTTCTCCGCAACCATATTTTGCCCCGGTAAGCTTAAGGTCGTAGCGCAGAACCCACAACAACTTACGGCTGGGATCGACTTCCAGGCTCACGGGTTTTCCATTGAGTTTGAATCGAAGGGTTTCCTTCATGGGGGTTGCTCCTCAAATAGACCGGATAGTCAAACGAGGATGGCGTTGCTAAATCTGCCTCGCACGTGAGCAATATCACAGGTTTGAAAGGCTTGCTGTGATCCAGCTAACACCGGAATGTGACGGGAAAGGCTGGCCCGGCATCCATTTCAGCCCGGGATATCGGGAGCCTGAATATTTTTACGCGCCCCCTTGCAAATTCGGGCGGGGTATTAATAAATACGCACCCCTTGATTACCACGTTGTAGAATCCGCAAGTCGCAAGGTAAAATGGAACACGCGCAGGAAGCCCAATGCCCTGCCCGCAACCCCGAATTTCGTGGCAGGCTTGCTTTGTGCGGAGATGTCCTGCCATGCAAACCGCCAATCGATGGGCGAATCGGCAAATCCACCAAGCCATTGGATTTCTTAAAGTTTTGTTAAGATTGTTGAGCCGATTAATGAAGTGCCGTTTTGCCAGGAACGTTCCGGTTGTACAAGGATCATTTCAGCAAGTGGTTTTGATTAGAATCTTAGCATCGTACTTAAGTACCATTGCCAGCACACTACAATTGCAGTAAAACTTGAGCACTGGGGGGGAATCAAAGCTATGAGATTTACCATTTGGGCACTGTACACCTGAGTATTCACGAAATGTACAGTCGGCAGATGATCTCAAGCTGCAGAAGAGCGGGGTATAGCTAATGTGTGAGCAGGCTATCCGGGTATTATTTCACAGTTCAGACGGTCCCTTCGCAGAGGTTGTCACAAGAGCCCTCGGACCTGGCTACGAAGTCCGAACCAGCGAACAGAATGATCTTGAAGTAACTCCAGAAGAGCAGGCATGGTGCGACGTCATCCTGCTGGATCTGCACGACAGTGGAGAAGAAGAGAGCGCCGAAGCAACTCTCCATTTGATGGATGAGATCAAAAAGCTCGATTCCTCCACGCCCATGATTGCCATTGTCGGCGACTCCAACGACAGCCTCGCCCGGACCGTCATCGAGAATGGCGCTTACGACACACTCTCAAGCCCTCCCAACATGGCGGACCTGCGGCTCCTTTTGCGGCGGGCATGCCGCTTCCGAAGAATAGAAAAGGAGCTGGCAGACCTCCGTTCCCGGGACCTTTCGGCAGGGCGCTTTGGAGAAATGCTTGGAACGTCTGAGCCCATGCACCAGGTATTCGAGACCTCCCGCAAGGTCGGACCCTGCGACGTTAGCGTGTTGATATCCGGCGAAACCGGCACAGGAAAAGAGCTTCTGGCCCGCGCCATTCATCGCATCAGTCCCCGCGCCAACGGTCCCCTGGTGGCATTCTCCTGCGCCAATCTTCCCGAAACCCTGGTGGACGATGAGCTCTTCGGGCATGAAAAGGGCGCCTTTACCGGCGCTATCACAACGCGCCGCGGACGTTTTGAGGCAGCCCATGGCGGAACGCTTCTACTGGACGAAATTGGCGACCTTCCCCTGGGCCTGCAGTCCAAGCTGCTGAGAGTCCTTCAGGAGCGTTCGTTCGAGCGACTGGGGAGCAATACACCCATTGAAGCCAACGTGCGGGTTCTATGCGCTACGCATCGGAACCTGGAAACCATGGTGGAAGAAGGCCAGTTCCGCAAGGACCTCTTCTACCGGCTGAACGTGGTGCAAATTCAGATCCCGGCCCTTCGCGAACGTCGTGACGAAATTCCAGTCCTGGCTCAGCACTTCCTGCAACGGTTCACACAACAGTTTGGAAAAAGCGCGACCCGATTTTCACCTCTGGCCATCCACGCCCTTGAAGAATACCAATGGCCCGGAAATGTCCGGGAGCTGGAAAATGCGGTCCAGCACGCAGTCGTGATGGCCGAAGGGTCCACGATAGAAACCTGGCATTTGCCCAATAGCCTGCGAGGAGACTTCGAACAAGCTTCTGTCGGCAGGTCCTACGAAGACGAGGTTCGCGAATTCAAGCGGCGTCTGATTCTGAGGACTCTGCGCGAGTGCGGAGGCCGCAAGGTCGATGCAGCCCGGTCCCTGGGCGTGGCACGTGGATATTTGCACCGCCTGATCAATCAATTGCAGATTCAGATGGATAACGATGAACTGGGAATTGTGGAGGCTGAAGAGACGACCTCGCAAGAACATATCATGTAACCTCTCCGATCCCGGGTATCAGGAATGTCCGCAAGTATTGACTGATACGCATTTTCGACGCAGGAGCGCGACATTCGTACCCCGGCTCAAGACTTCTTTCCCGATCTGTTGCGACGCGCCCAAAACGCGGATGGCGGATGGGGGTACAGGCCCGAACTCCCCAGCACCACCGAGCCGACGGCCTGGTCCGTTCTTGCCCTGCAGGCTCTTGAAGAGTCATCCGGCAAAACACTCGCGTCCGCGACCGACTGGCTGCGGCGAACGCAGATGGCAGCGGGAGACTGGCCCACCGGTTCCGGCAAGGAACCAGGGTGCTGGGTGTCCGCACTGGCAGGCCTCGCTCTCATCAGCCTGAAAGGCCCGTCGCAGGATGCTGCCGTTCGCGGAGCAAGCTGGCTGAGCGAAACATGGCCGGCAGAAGGTAATCTGTTGTGGCGCTTGCGGCGACGGCAGCAGAAGGCTGAATCGGTGGTTCACCAGGACCATTCACTTCGGGGATGGGGCTGGACGCCCAACACGGCAAGCTGGGTGGAACCCACCGCCTATGTTCTGATCCTGCTCCAGAACGTCCCCGGGAGGCACCTCCCTTCGCAAGCCCTCAAACGCATGCAACTGGCTGAAAAGATGCTCTATGACCGTGCCTGCCCCGGCGGCGGCTGGAATGCCGGCAATCCCCTGGTTTACGGTGTTCCCGGGGTCGCCCGGATTTCACCAACTGTATGGGCCCTGCTTGCTTTGAGAAATCACAAAGACCGTGCCGCAAACCTGGAAGGTGTGGAATGGCTGCATCAGCGCTATCAGAGTCTCCGCAGCCCGGCATCTCTGGCCCTGGCCCATCTTTGCCTCAAAGTGTATGGCCGGCCGGCAGATACCATTGAAACTCAACTGGGCGATTTCTACAGCAACAATCAATTCCTGCAAAGCATTCCGGCCATGGCCTGGGCCTCGCTTGCCCTCAACGATCTTCCCTGCTGGCTGGGTTGTTCATCAGAGGCCCGGGACGAGATATGAGTTATTCAAACACACGCCTGGTACCCCCGTTTAATCGTTCGCCCTCCGCGGTGGCAATCCGGAGCGTTTCAAGCTACGAGTCCGACGTAGAAGCAATCCTCTGGGAAACGTTGCAGGAGCTTCGGCCGCCCGTGCGCGACAAGTCGGTGCTCCTGAAACCGAATTTCGTGGAACCCGATATGGAAGGGATGATCAACACCCACCCGGTGGTCATCCGGGCTGCACGGGAAGCGTTTCTGCGGTTGGGCGCAAAGTCCGTGATCGTTGCCGAAGGGCCGGGGCATGAACGTGATACGGAAGGGATTCTGGAAGAACTGCGCCTGAGAGACTACCTGGGCCCGCTGGACCGGTCTTTCGTCGACTTGAATACTGATGAAGTATCGCAGGTTGGAACCCGCACACGCGCCTCGAAGCTGAAGTCCTTATTCCTGCCGAAGACGCTTCTGGCGGCTGACTTTGTGGTTTCGATGCCCAAAATGAAGACCCACCACTGGGTCGGAGTCACCCTGGCCCTGAAGAACATGTTTGGCATTGTTCCCGGAAGTTGTTATGGATGGCCCAAGAACGTGCTTCACTGGGCGGGCATCAGCAAGTCAATTCTGGACATTAACAGCACGGTCCGGCCGGATTTTGCCATTGTAGACGGCATCGTGGGCATGGAAGGCAACGGTCCCATCCAGGGAACGCCCAAGGCATCCGGAGTTCTGGTAGCCGGAGACGATCCCGTGGCCGTGGACGCTACGTGTGCCAGGATCATGGGGCTTGTTCCGGACCGAATTGATTACCTCCAGCGCGCCGCCCTACTGCTGGGCAACATGTCGGAAGAGAGAATTGAGCAGTTGGGCGAAACCATCGCCAGCACCAGCAAACCGTTCGAAATGTTGCCGGCCTTTCAGAAGCTTCGAGCGTAAAGACAGATGGATGGGCGTGGTTGCCGAGTCTTTCTGGAGATACCGAGGATACTGGTCAAGAGGTTTACCCTATTGACAATAGGTAAGTTTACGGATACTAATACTAAGAGATATCTGAGGGGGTTCGGACCATTCCGGCCCGTTAAAGGACCTTTATGGCAACAGATTTGCTCTTCTGGTACAAGGCGTAGGGAGGAAATCCTTACGATTAAAGGGGATATTGTATTATGCTCTACGCTGGAGGGGTAGAATGGGGGCGCATGTGTCATTTGCCAAGGACACGGCTTAGGCGTTTTAGTGTCCGACTGGTTACAAATTGGAAAGAAGAGTCCGGCGCTGAGCTGGTAGAAGCAGCTGTGGTTATCCCCATACTCCTGATGTTGCTGCTGGGGATCGTCAGCTTCGGCCGCGCCTGGAACGTCTATCAAACTATCACCCGGGCGGCAAGAGAAGGGGCCAAAGCAGCGGTTCTGACTCCTTGTGCTGACTCGACGTATTGCCCTGGAGCCACCACCTACTCCGGCACCGACATCTGGACCAATTTCGTCAATCCTGTTCTGCAATCGGCTAATCTGGACACGACAAAGGTCACAAATTCCTCAATCGTCTACGTCCAGTTGGATCCCGGCAATCCCGTACCGCACATCTGTGGTGTGCGCCTTACCTATGAGTATCCCTATACTTTTTCGCTTCCCTTCACCAGCATTAACTTATCAACCATCAACCTTTCAACGACGGTTCAGATGCGGCTGGAAAACCAGCCTGCAACGTGCCCGGTGGGAACCAGCTTTTGAGGGGAGAGGAGTAAGGGTCCGTGTTAACAGCAAATTCCAAGATCAAAACCTCTTTAACCCGGCAGCTATCGTGCGCCATTTCGGGTCTGGCAGTGCAACTGCGGGTTTCGTCGTCCGTGACGGCGTTAAAGTTTGCCAGGCGCGTGAGAGAGACAGAAGCCGCGGAGCTTCTTGAGTTCGCCCTGGCGCTTCCACTGATTCTGGTGATGGTGGTGGGCCTGCTGGATTTTTCGCACGCCTATAACCTCAAACAGAAACTCGCCAACGCTGTCCGCGAGGGCGCGCGGATCGGCGGTTCCGAAAGTAAGCTTGATACCAACACGGCCAACCCGGCATCGGTAAGATCTATCATGGAAGACGTCAAAACCTACCTGCAAGACGCGGGGGTTAATACCTCTTTCATTGGCTCCACCTTGAGCTACGACCCGTGCCCGGCAACCTGCACTGGAACTTATTACACGACCAGCGGCGGGGTCAATTACGGCCTGAAAATCGAACGGAATGTTAAGGTTACCTACACCGACCCCAACAGTGCCAAATTGGTAACAGTCTCATCCACTCGCGTAACACTATACTACCCCTACGACTGGACGTTTGGATTCGACCAAGTCATCAAGCTGTTAGTTCCGTCGGCAACCTTTACCGACCCCATCCGTATCGAGACCGATGCCATGATGGCGAACCCTAGTTAACCCTTAGGAGCAGGAAGCTATGAGAGCATGCGAAAAGTTGACTGGAAAACGTCCCAATGAGCGTGGCGTCAGCATCGTGCTGATCGCAGTGGGCATGATTTTTATTCTGGGAATGGCAGGACTGGGCGTCGATCTCGCCTCACTATACGTCGGGCGAAGCCAGGCGCAGAGGGCTGCGGACGCGGCGGCCATTGCGGGCGCTCAGGCGCTTGTCACTGCAGGGTGTACGTCAAATGTAGGTGCAACAATCTCAAGCTCGTGCCAGGCCATTGCCACGCAGAGGGCCGAAGCGGTGGGCAACCAGAACCTGATTGCCGGCATAAGCCCGGGTATCACGGACGCGGACGTCACTTTTCCTGTCCTGGACACTCACGACCCTCAGATCAAGGTTCTGGCCGCGCGCGACGCGAGCCATAACAACCCGATGCCCACATTCTTCGTCAAGATATTCGGTGTCAATTCTGCAAACGTCTCTGCCACAGCCAAAGCGGAAGCTTTCAACCCTTCCGGCTCGACCACAAGCGTGGGCGCACAATGCCTGAAGCCCTGGTTGCTGCCGAACTGCGATGAGGGGCACCCTGTTTCACCAGGAAATCCCAATTGCCCCGGCTACGATTATTTCATTAACCCGACGACGGGCGATATTCAAAATCCCGGCCCGCTTGCTTCCGGTGGAGTGCAGGGCGAACAAATCACTATTAAACCGGGCGACCCCAACGGCGGCGGTACCGCCGCCCCCGGAAAATTCTGGCCCGTGTTCCTCCCTGCGGGCTCGGTTGCGAGCGACTGCCCCTCGTGCGCAAGCACGAATGGTGGAGGCGGAGGGCCCTCCAGCGGCTCTCTCTACCGCCAGAACATCGAGTGCTGCAATCACAACACGATCGTTTGTGGCACCCAGCAGATCCAGCCCATCACCGGCAATATGGTGGGACCGACTGAACAGGGAGTTGACTGCCTGATTCATCAGAGCGGCGGCAAGAACAACCCAACGGGCATGGACGTCTTCGATCCCGCCGCATGGGAAATTACCGCAGGCGCAAACAACCCCTACGGATTGACAGGAACAATCGACAGTTCTGACTCGGTTGTCACCATCCCGGTTTATGACGGAACCGTTCTGTGCCCCGGAAATTCTTGCCCCTCAACCCTGACCGTCACGGTTATCGGATTCGTCCAGATGTTCGTCAGATACGAGGACGGCTCCAACCAGGGTAATGTCTACACTAATATTATGAACATTTCTTCCTGCGCTGCCGGCGCTGGGAGCGGGAGCGGCGGCGGCGGCGGTGGGACAGGCGGGGGCAGCGGCGGCACCACGATTTCTTCAGGCGGGTCTTCACCCATCCCCGTGCGCCTGATCCAGTAGCCGACAATTCGGAGTGATGACCTCCAACCTGTTCACCGTGGGACGCCGTCTTTGTCTGGACCACAGGCAATAGGACGGCGTCCCGCTCCAGATTGTCTCGGAAACAGCCTGTCGAGAGGGCAGTTCACGAGAGCATAGCCCCGGACATCATCGCGTTACAACCTTCAGACTGACCGGTGCGCCTGTCTACTTCTGGTGACATCTGGGGGTAGGGTCTGTCTCCGGCAGATACCATGACTTATTGATGCATAAGAGTTTAGCTCGTTTTTACGGTACAAAATGCCCGTATCCTTCTGTGCACTCGCCAATAATTAATCAGATAACTCTCTAAATTGCCCTTCTGCTCCGAACCTAAGTGGATTGGCCCGCAACTTGCTGTATCCTATTGCTTGGCACCGGCTGATGCAGCCAACCGGTGGCAACGGGCAAAAGAGTTCCGTCATCATGAGGGGTCCAAAATGAATCACCCATTCTTCGAACGCCCTCGATTGCATGGATCGCCTGCTACACGGTCCGCCGAAGGGCAAGCGGCCCTGCTTTCGGTGGTGGTCCCGTGCAAGAACGAAGAAGAAGGGCTTCGGGAAGCCCACCGGCGACTCACCACCGCTCTGGAATCGGCAGGCACGGTCCGATATTCCACGCCAGACCTCAGGCCGCAACCGGTCGGCGAGCCGAAAATCTCCACGCCTGATGCAACCACCTGCTTTGAAATCATTTATGTTGATGACGGCAGCACGGATGGGACGGCCGCTGTTCTGCGTGAACTGCAGGCAGGCGACAGTTGCGTGCGGGTGGTCCGGCTCTCTCGAAATTTCGGCCACCAGGTGGCCATTACGGCCGGACTGGAGCACGCTGCAGGCGATGCCGTCGTGATCATTGACGCCGACCTTCAGGATCCGCCGGAAGTGATTGGCGAATTCCTTGCCCGCTGGCGCGAAGGTTTCGACGTCGTCTACGGAGTTCGAACCGACCGGCCGGGAGAGACGGCTTTCAAGCTCTGGACGGCCAAATCGTTCTACCGGATCATCAACCGCCTGTCTGACACGAGCATTCCACTCGACACCGGCGACTTCCGTTTGATGGACCGCGCCGCCGTAGATGCCCTGCTTTCCATGCCGGAACGCGACCGGTTTGTGCGGGGGATGGTGAGTTGGCTGGGTTTTTCACAGGTGGCGTTTCCCTACACGCGCGCGGCGCGCTACGCAGGCACCACTCAATATCCACTTTTCAGGATGTTGCGCCTGGCAACGGACGGTATTCTTTCATTCTCCATTACGCCTTTGAGACTTGCCACATGGACGGGCTTTGCAGCCTCCGGCCTGGCCATCCTGGGCATCATTTATGCCCTGTATGCGCACTTCTTCTCTGCTCACCTGGTCAGAGGCTGGACCTCGTCCCTCATTGCCGTGTTATTCATTGGCGGTGTTCAACTGATCTGCCTGGGAATCATCGGCGAGTATGTCGGTCGAATCTATGGAGAATCCAAGAGAAGGCCCCTCTATTTCGTGCGCGAGCGGCTGGGCTTCACCGAACAGAACAGGCCCTCCATCGTCAATCTAACCGAAAGAATCGCAAAATGACTCCGCCGCGGGCGGAACCAGACCCTGTTAACTCATTGAGCTAGCATCTACCATGCCAGACACGATCATTCCTGTTACAGAATCTGAACCCTCCGTCCCTGCGGCTCCTTCTGCAGACACTCAACTCCAGGAATCTCTCTGGCGCGAACTGTTGCATAAAATCTCCTCATTCCAGGTGCTCCTGGGAGCCATCCTGGTCAGCGGGATATTTGTCGCAGAGCGTTCCATCCGCCTTGACCCGGACACGTGGTGGCACATCAGGGTCGGCAGCGATATTCTGGCCACCCGACAGTTTCCTGTTGTTGACCACTACTCGTTTACGGCGCGCGGGTCGGCCTGGATTGCCTATGAATGGTTGGGCGACGTGGTGATGTCTCTGGCGGCTCGGGCAGGAGTCAGCGGAATCCAGTTGCTTCTTGTGGCGTCGAGCAGCCTGATTACGCTGTTGATCTACTATTACGCCTGGCTGAAGTGCAAAGAGTGCAAGGCCGCGTTCCTCGCAACCTTTGCTGTAGTGCCGCTGGCCATGCTGTCCATGACGGTGCGTCCCCAGCTGTTCGGTTACGTGCTCCTGCTGGTCACCCTCATCTGCCTGGAGCGGTTCCGCCAGGGACATCGCGGGGCGCTTTGGGTTCTGCCTCCTGTGTTCCTGCTCTGGGTTAACACGCACGGTTCTTTTGTGCTGGGCTTCATGGCCATGGGACTCTACTGGGCCTGTGGCCTCGTCGACTTCTCCCGGGGCGGCCTTCATACAGAGCGATGGGCGCTCGGTGACCGCATCCGTCTTGAACTGGCAGCGCTCATTTGCGTTCTGATGCTTCCCATAACCCCTTATGGAACCCGCCTGGCCACGGTACCTGTCGAGTACGCCTTTTCCCTGCCCGGCAATATGGCTCATATCCAGGAATGGCAACCCGCAGACTTCAGCCAGTGGCAGATCAAGCTATTTCTCGCCCTCGTCATCCTGTTTGTGCTGGCGCTCCTGACTCTCAGACTGCGCTGCAGTCTGGTGGAAACGGCTTTTTTCATTTTTGCAGTTTATGAAACCTGCGTTCATGTTCGCTTTGCAATCGTCTTTGCGATTATCTTTGCGCCGCTGCTGGCCGGGCTTTTGACCCGCTGGGTAGATCCTTACAACCGCAACATCGACAAGTACGCGCTGAATGCCGTGCTGATTCTGGGGATGGCATTCGCGTGGATCAGATACTTCCCGTCCAGAACAGACCTTGAGCATAAGGTTGCCGCCAACTATCCCGTCGAAGCCGTTCGTTATCTTCAACAACACCCGCTTGCGGGGCCCATGCTGAACGCCTATGGCTTTGGCGGTTATCTGATCTGGGCCAGGGTGCCGCGTCAAGGCGTTTTCATCGACGGACGAGGAGATCTCTACGAACGCACCGGCGTGTTCGCCGATTTCCGCCGGATCGTCAACCTCGCCCCGGAAACCCAACAATTGCTCAGAGGATACGGCATCCAGTCGTGCCTGCTTCAGCGTGGCACCCCTCTGGCAACCTTCCTTGGCGCCGATCCGCATTGGAATCAGGTCTACCAGGATGATGTGGCTGAACTGTATGTTCGGGACGGCCGTTCCGACGAGGTCGGTCAAGGCCATCGTAGACTGCAGACTTCATCCGAGGGGCTTAACTAAGCAATGGCCACATCCGAAACCGTGACCGCAAGAGAGCAAGCCACTGGAACCGGAGAGTCTCGCCTGAGAGCACTGCTGAAGAAATGCTTTTCGTTTCCCGCGTTCCTCGGAGCAATCCTGGTGGCCGCCAACTTCGGCATTGAGCGCGGGCTGCGCATGGACCCGGACACATGGTGGCATATCAAGTACGGAGAAACCATTCTCCAGACCGGCCATTGGCCAACAGTTGATGCCTGGTCGTTCACTGCTCACGGAATGCCTGGCGTGGCCTATGAATGGGGCGGCGAAGTCGTAACCGCGCTTGCCTACCGGCTTTGGGGGTTACGCGGACTGGACCTGCTGCTCGTCGCCCTGACCAGCATAATCGTAGTTCTGATCTACTATTTCGCCTGGCTGAGCTGCCGGAACTCATACGCTGCGTTTTTTTCGACACTCCTCCTGCTGCCCGTGGCGGTGCTCACATTTACCCTCCGTCCCCAGTTGATGGGCTATATATTCCTCCTCATCACGCTCATTTCGCTGGCGCGGTTCCGGCAAGGAGAACAGGATACCCTGTGGGTATTGCCTCTGGTTTTCCTGCTCTGGGTCAACACCCATGGAACGTTCGTGTTGGGCTTCATGGTGCTGGGGCTCTACTGGCTGAGCGGCCTCATGGACATTTTCTTCGGGGGGGATTTACGCGGTCCGTTGGAGGCCGGAACAGCGTTTGCACATGGAGTTGGTTGGCCTGCTGAGCGTGGCGGTCCTTCCTCTGACGCCTTACGGTACCCGACTGGCCGCGGTTCCTCTTGATTATGCGACTTCTTTGCCACTCAATCTTGCCCACATCGCCGAATGGCAACCCATAAACACAGACTTCTGGCAAGCCAAACTGCTGCTGGTTCTTCTGTTCGCATTTATACTGGCCCAGCTGGCGTTCCGAATCCGGTATCGCCTCGAAGAATTCGCTATTTTTCTCATTGTGCTCTTTTCCACATTTGAGCACTTCCGTTTTGCTATTTTTTTTGCAATTGTTTTTGCGCCACTGGCGGCTTCGATTCTAGTCCGCTGGGCACCTGCGTATGATCCCAGGATCGATAAACACGCCGTCAATGCCGTACTGATGCTTGCCGCGCTTGCCGCCATGGTGTGGTACCTCCCTTCACAGGCCACTTTGCAAAGAAACATTGCCAGGGATTACCCGACTCAGGCTGTCCGCTATCTTCAGCAGCACCCCACGCCGGGCCGGATGTTCAATGACTACTCTTATGGCGGCTATTTGGTCTGGGTGTTGGCTCCGGAGAACAAGGTCTTTATCGACGGTCGGGGTAATATCTACGAGCCAGTCGGCCTTTTCTCTGATTACGCAGACGTCGTCGGGCTCAAACCCGATACATTTGCCATATTGCAAAGCTACAGAATCAACTCTTGCCTGATTCCACAGCACAGCGCCCTGGCTGCTTTGCTTGCCGCAAGTTCCGACTGGAAGGAGGTTTACAAAGACACCCTCAGCGCTATTTTTGTCCGTAAGACAGCAAGGCCAGCTCCGCGACCCGACTTGAACACCAAACGGAAGGGCCGGAATCTGCAGCCTGCCAGAGCATAAGCTCTCCAGGGCGGAGGGAAGTCGTTTCTGCCAAACAGAACCATGTTCAATCGAAACGATAAATTCAATGAATCAGATCCAACCGTTGGGAACGCGGTTCCTGCGCGCGGATCCGGGAACGACTCATCGGCACCAGTGCATTCAAGCGTCACCAGAGTTCTCAAGAAAGTTTTCTCCTTTCATACGTTTCTGGCCGCATTGCTGCTTGCAGGCGCATTTGCGGGAACGTTCACCAACATCCACCAGACGGTTTTTTCCTCATCTCATCCCCTGCGTTGGGTGGAAAGCGACACGTTGTGGCACATCACGGTCGGCAATCTGATCCTGAAAACCCACACATGGCCAACGCACGATATCTATTCATTTACGGTGCACGGAAGTCCGTGGATTGCGTACGAGTGGTTGGGAGAAGTCATCATGGCCCTCGCCTGGAGGGCCGGCAACATGCAGGGATTGGCTGTTCTGACGATGGCACTGGCCGGCGTGATTATCCTTGCCCTCTTTTATCTTGCCTATCTCGGCAGCAGGAACACTAAATCGGCTTTTGCCGCCTGCGCGGTTTTGCTGCCACTGGCCGCCATCTCCTGGACACTGCGCCCGCAACTGCTGGGCTACCTGTTTCTCATCGTTACGCTGATAGTGCTCCGGCGGTTTCGCCAGGGGTTCAAGAATAGCATCTGGATCCTGCCGCTGATTTTCCTGCTCTGGACCAACACTCATGGGACCTTTGTATTGGGGTTTGGCGTTCTGGGCATTTACTGGCTGACCGGACTGAAGGAGTTCCAGGCCGGAGGCCTTTACAGCCAGCGGTGGACGCCGCGTGAGCGCCGGCAGCTTGAACTGACCGCCCTCCTCTGCCTGGTCGCCTCGGTCATTACTCCGTACGGAACCCAACTGGCCGCCTACCCGCTGGAGATGGCCGGTTCCCAACCCATGATCATCCATATTATCCAGGAATGGCAGCCTCTGGCCCTGGCATCATCCTACGGAAAATTGTTCCTGTTGCTGATCCTGGTTATCTGGATATTCGTGGTCATGCGGCGGGTGCGCATTCGGTTGGAGGATATGGTGCTCCTGCTGATTGCGACGGGCGAAACCGTCGTGCATGCGCGTTTCATGGTCCTATTCGTGCCGGTTTTCGCTCCCGTGCTGGCAGAATGGATTACGCCGTGGTTTCCGCCTTACTCAGAAACAAAAGATCACCCGATCTTGAATTTCGCCTTGGTCGGACTCATCATTGCCGGAATCGTTGAATTCTTCCCTTCGAATGCCAGGCTGCAACAGCAACTTGCGGGCGAGATGCCAGGCAAGGCTGTTCAGTTCCTTCGGGTCCATCCAGATATGAGCCCAACATTCAATTATTTCTTCTGGGGCGGCTACCTGATCATGAACCGGCGCCCTTCAGACAGAGTTTTCATTGACGGTCGGCTGGACATTTATGAATATTCAGGGGTCCTTGCCGATTACCTGTCCATCATGTCCCTCAAACCCGACACAGAGGCGCTTCTGAGGAAATATCACGTACGGTCTTGCCTGATTCCGCCCCACAGTCCGCTGGCAATCCTGCTCGCTTCCAGCCCTGGCTGGAAGCAGACTTATAAGGACGGGATCAGCACGTTGTTCGTTCGACAGCAGCGGGGAGCCGGCGCTGAAAATAGCACTGCTGCGACCGGAGTAAAAGGCAAAATGGCAAAACAAAGAATGTTAAGCCCAGGCACCTGAAACACGGATAGCTATATTAGGAGTTTTGGATGGCAACTGAAACAATGATTCCGGTTCAAGAACAGGAGCAATCCGTTTTCCGGCGCGCGCTACGGCAGTGTCTCTCTTTCCCCGTGCTGATGGGGGCACTACTGATAGCCCTCAATGCGGTCATCATGTTCCCTACGTTCCGGCTGGAGCCGGACACATGGTGGCATATGAAACTGGGCGAGCAAATTCTCGTGACAGGCCACTGGCTGAAAGCCGACATCTACTCCTTTACGGCTTATGGAAACAATCCGCTGGCCTTTGAGTGGCTGGGTGAGGTCACGCTAGCGCTTGCGTACAAAATCGGCGGCTTGAGGGGCCTGCATACCCTGCTCTTTGGGCTGACGAGCATCATCCTGGTCCTTACGTATTATTACGCCAGCCTGCGGAGCCGCAATTCCAAAGCAGCCTTTGCCGGAACCATTCTTATCATGCCACTGGCCGTAATGTGCTTTACTCTTCGGCCTCAATTGCTGGGATACATTTTCCTCCTCATCACGCTCATCAGCCTGGAACGCTACCGGCAGGGATTACAAAAGCAACTTTGGATTTTGCCTCCCCTCTTTCTGATCTGGATTAACACCCATGGTTCGTTCATCCTCGGGTTTTGCGTGCTGGGGCTCTATTGGGTTTGCGGACTGGTCCCCTTCAAGCTGGGTGGACTCAAGATGGAGCCCTGGCGGCCGCGGCAGCGAATTCACATGGAGATTGTGCTTCTGCTGGGTACTCTGACACTTCCGCTAACCCCCTTTGGAGGCCAGGCTTTCATCTTTCCTTTCGAAAAGGCCCTGTCTTTCCCAGAACAGGCGGCGCACGTGATGGAGTGGTTCCCACTCAATTTCAGTCTGTGGGAACCGAAGGTCATGCTCGTTCTCGTGCTCGCTTTTTTGCTGGCCCAGGTTGCGTTCCGGCTGACTTACAGGGTTGAAGAACTCTTCCTCGTTTTGTTTACGGCCTATATGACGTGCGTGCATACGCGCTTTGTTATTTTGTTCGCGCTCGTGTTCGCGCCTTTGGTGGCCGCCTTGCTGGCCCGTTGGGCGCCTCCGTACGAGCCGGAGAAAGACAAGCCTGTAATCAATGCAGTCCTCATTGTCGTAATCATATTGGCAATCGGTCGAGGAGTGCCAACAAGAAAGGACCTCGCCAAGCTCGCCTCCAAGCAATTCCCGGTGGCAGCCGCAAGTTACCTGCGGGATCATTCCGTGCCTGGGCCGATGTACAACGATTATGCATTCGGAGGTTACCTGCTCTGGGCGCTGGGGCCGGCGCACAAGGTTTTTATCGACGGCCGGGGCGATTTCTATGAGCAGGCCGGCGTGTTTTCGGATTACATCAGTGTCCAGGACATCCATCCCAACGCCCTGGCAATTTTGCGAACGTATCACATTAACTCGTGCATCATTCAACGTGACAGCCCGCTGGCCACTCTGCTCCGGGCACGGTCTGACTGGAAGGAGATTTACAAAGATCCGCTCAGTTCGATCTTCGCCAGGGAGCAGATGCTCCAGCCTGTAGCAGCTACGGACGCGTTACAAATTCATCCGGACACAAATACCAGCCCGGAGGGAGCGCGTTAATAGCACCCGATACAGAGGGATCCAAGATAGGTAAATGAAAAGCAAAGAGGCCATCTCGACGGCGGAATTCGATTCTTACGCCGACCCATTCGAAGAACTCCTTGCCCACAGCCTCAAAATCTCGATGGATAAGCCCGAATACTTTGCTGCCTACAAGGCATCCTGCCTAACCCGGATGGCACCACCTGATGTCGAGCGCGTGTTGGACCACGGATTCGGCATCGGTATGCTCTCGACGAAGTTGAAGCTGCAATTTCCCAAAGCGCAGGCCGATGGGTTCGACCCATCGCCAGGCAGCCTTGTCCGGCTCAATCCGGCACTCCTGGCCCAGGGTTCTTTCGAGTTCGACTCCAATTCCCTGGGTTCGGGATGTGACCTCATTGTCATGGCAAACGTTCTGCACCACGTCAAGCCCGTGAAACGGCAGAGCCTCGTATCCGATGTGGCTTCTCGTCTGGCGCCCGGCGGGAGGCTCGTCGTTTTCGAGTACAATCCCCTCAACGCATTGATGCGGTGGGCAGTCGCGCAATGCGTGTTTGATGAAGATGCCATTTTGCTGCCGTGCAGGGAGAGTATTCTGTGCTTTACCCGGCAGGGCTCAAAACCCACCATGATTGCGTCGTCTTCTTTCCACGGTGGCTTCGTTCGCTTCGCCGCCTTCAGCGGCGCCTTTGCTGGTGTCCACTCGGAGCCCAATACGCCGTGGTTGGGAACAGACCCGCCGACCAGGCGTCAGACCCCGGCCAAAGGGTCGCCACGGCACCCTGCCGGAAATGGGATTCGGCAACCTTCGCAAAGAAGTCAGCAAAACCATCACCGCGAGCACCGTGCCCGCGCCACATTCGGACTTTCAAGATGACAAAAATAGAAAAGACATCAAAGTTTTTGACGAAAAGGATTTCAAAACGCTCGCTCATCTGCGTCCTTGCTGCATTCTCGCTGGCAGGATTTTTCACAGTTCGTAACCTCTCCACGTGGCGAACCCGGATGATCTACCCGGGCAATGAAAGCTACGAAGGATGCGCACTGGCCGAAACCGTCCGCCTCGCTCAGGGATTGCCCATCTATGCTCCTCCGTCGGACAAGGGATTCGCCGGTGCGACCTATGGCCCTTTGTATTATCTGGTGGGTTCGCGCCTGGTCAATCCGGACAACCCATCGTATTTGCCCCTTCGTATTCTCTCTGCGCTGGCGATCCTCGGCATTGCAGTCTGTTGCAGCTTACTCGCATTCTGGGTCACCCGAAGTCGGCTGGCCGCAGTATTGAGCCCGCTGTTTTTAATGTCTTATGGCATCGTAACGTTTCACGGCATCTCAGCACTTTCCGACAGCGTGGCCCTGCTCTTCTTTTTTTCAGGCTTCCTGGTAGCTTACCGCTATCGGAACAGCAAGGCCCTGCTACTTTCAGCGCCCCTGATGTGTCTGGGTTTCTGTTACAAGCCGCAGTATATTGCGGGGTCGCTGGCGGTAATGGCCTTCCTTCTCATTGAGAAGCGCTATGCCCGACTCGTCCAGTTTCTGGGAGCGCTGGCCTTTTTTGGATTCGGCCTGCTTGGGATATTACAATGGCTTGCATTCCCGGGACAGGAGTTGTGGCGGCATTTTTTCCTCTACCACATCACAGTATTTTCCTGGTACCAGTTCAAAATAGGTCTCTTAGTCTATGTGCTGATGTTTGGGGTTGCGGTGCTGCTGGCTTTTGAGTACCTTCGCACCTATCCGGACAGGTTGCTCTTGTGTTATATGGTGTGTGCAGTTGTCCTTGGACTCATTACCATCGCAAGAGCGACAGCGTTTATCCAATATTTCTTCGACACCATCTTCCTGGTTTCAGTTCTGATGCCCGCACTGCTCATCCGTAAGATCAGGGAGGGATATTCTCCCGCAGACGTACTGTTTCTTCTTGCAATCGCCCTGTTCGCGGGGCAGTGGTACACGCCGCCTGCGCCAGGTCCAGGCGCAGTCAGGCAGTTTGACACCGTCCAATCGTACTTTCGAACGAAATTTCCGCCTCACGCTCGAGCAATGGGCCTTCGTTCGGGAGACCTGGTCCAGGCGGGGCTGGACACACCGTTTTCCGATCTCTTACAGACGAAAATCCTGGCCCAGCGTGGAGTTCTCTCTGACGAGCACCTTCTCAGGCGGATTCGGGCCGGCTGGTTCTCCTTTATTGTGCTGGACTTCGACCTTAACAAGGAAACAGACCCCGTCTGGCTGAACTACTATCTCACTCCTGGAGCACGAGACGCGATCAAAAGCTCCTACAGGGTGGTGGACAGCCTGCAGGTCCCGGAACCTGAGAAGCTTTGGGAACAGGACCGCTTTTACGTTTATCTTCCTCGTTCCAATAAGTTACGGGGAGATGAGTCCACCGGACAGGCGGGTGGCAACACCTCCCGCTGACATCCAACGGCTGTAAAGTACCCAAGGGCTTTAACCGAT
Source organism: uncultured Acidobacteriota bacterium (assembly GCA_963731705.1). Lineage (GTDB taxonomy): Bacteria > Acidobacteriota > Terriglobia > UBA7540 > UBA7540 > SCRD01. The sequence goes on along the minus strand of CAVSWQ010000042.1, from coordinate 23,388 downwards.
GGAGGTACATGTGGACAGCCAAACCATCCAGAAATCGCCCTTAACCGCCAAATCACTCGAAACCCAAACACTCACTTCCCACAGTGAGGGCGTAACCCAACTCAGGAACCCAGAATACAAAGCGTCACCAATAAGCAATCTAAGGACACAAGTGGCGTCAACAAAAGGTAACTGTCAAACCGGTGCAACAAGCAGAGTTTATTACCCGGCTATCCAGGAAACCGCAATTAATTGATTTCATGCGACTTATTTTTTTTGATTTATAGCTTTCTGTAGCAGCGGATTTGGCACACCAAGTGCTATAAGTCAGTGTGGGTACGATGTACAAAAACATCACCCTAACTTCAACTCACGGGAGGATTTTACTGATGACGGAGCTACTTAAGAGGCTGTGGCAGGAAGAAGAAGGCCAGGATCTTACGGAATACGCGTTGCTTCTGGTTTTGATCGCCTTGGCCGCTATCACGGTCATGGGGACACTCGGCAGTGCCATCAACAATGTGTTCTCAACAGCAGCGAGCAACCTGACGGCTGCCAGCTAGGAATATGGAAGACAAATCACCAGCTGAGGAAAGCATCAAGCTTCCTCGGCTGGTGAGTGGTTTCTGGAATGTGCAACAGGTAGCGTTTGCAGGGCATAGATTGATGACGCTACAGAATGGAGCCAATTCCCGGCAACAACCCCGGAGGGGGAACGACTGAACCATGGGTTCTGGGTTTTATAGACGCTCAGGACAGGGCTTTTGTTGTGCCCGCCATGTTCACTAAGTTCTCAATACCTGGTCAACCATTTCCCCTCCTCAACCCTGAACAAGGTCTAAAGAATGCCAGCGATGCATGATGTGATGTGGAATCAGGTTGCGGTGTTGGCTCTGGCTCTGCTCATCGCCCTCTGGGCAGGATGGCTGGACTGGCGCTTTCGCCGTATCCCCAACTGGCTCACGGTTTCGGGATTCATCCTGGGCCTGGGAATCAATGGAGTCGTTTCAGGATGGACTGGAGTCAAGGGCGGGCTTGAAGGTGCAGGCATTGCCATAGCCGTCCTCATCGTTCCGGTCATTTTGCGAGGCATTGGAGCAGGCGACTTGAAATTGATGATCGCGCTGGGAGCTTGCCTCGGGCCGTGGAAATTCCTGAACGTCCTCCTCGCAAGTATTTTTATTGCCGGCATGATGGCTATCGTAGAAATTGTTCGAAAGCGCCGCGTCAAGAAAACTTTGGGGAATCTGGCCGTCCTCATCCGGACTTTTGCAACATTCGGCATGGGTGCGCGGGAATCCCTCGTAACTCTGGACGATCCCGGCGCGTTGCGGCTTCCCTTTGGGGTTGCCATAGCGCTGGCCATGGTATTTGTTGTGTTTGCAAAGTCGAGTTTGCTGACCTTTTGAGGTACCGAGGAAGGAAATATGAATAGGAATCGAGCTTTAATCGCCTTGGTCGTGGCAATTGTGATCGCTGTGATCGCAAGCCGTTTTGTGTACCGCCAAATCCAGAATGCGTCTGCTGTCAAACCCATAGAGGTTTCACATGTTGTTGTTGCATCACGCCCCCTCGCTCTAGGAACTCCCTTGACCGTGCAGGATCTGGCGCTGATCACCTGGCCCAAGGACACTCCTCTCGCTGGATCTTTCAGCCGCATCCAGGACTGCATTGGCCGGTCCGTGATCGCGCCGGTGTCCAAGAATGAGGCGATTTTGGAAGACAAGCTGGCGCCCAAGGAAGCCGGGGTCGGGCTGCCGGCCGCCATTCCCGTCGGCATGAGGGCTGTTTCCGTCCGAGTCGACGATGTCGTCGGCGTTTCCGGCTTTGCCATGCCGGGGACGATGGTCGACGTGATGGCCACTGGCACACCGCAGGGTGCCGATGACAGCCTGACCCGCACCATTATTCAGGATGTTCGAGTCCTGGCCGCCGGACAAACCGTGGAACAGGACAAGCAGGGTAAACCTCATACGGTTGGAGTCGTTACGTTACTGCTGACGCCGAAGCAGGCTGATGAGCTTACGATGGCCAGTACGGACAATCGAATCCATCTGGCTTTGCGCAACACGATCGACACGAAGCTCATTGAAAAGCCCACTCCGGTCTTTAAGTCGGTGCTCCTGCTTGGCGGGGCGCAACCTCATGTTCGCAGTGGAGGCGGCGGTCATCGTGCGCCGCGGCGCGCTGTGCGTCCCGAAAAGCCAGCCGGGCCAGCTCCATATGTAGTTGAAGTGATCAAGGGCAACAAGAAGACTGACCAAACTTTCTCAAGTCAATAAGCTAATTCAAGCTAAATTCAGGCGGAGTCGATGACAAGAAAAAATAGCAGAATCGAAAGACGTTCCCTTCCCGCAGTCACAAGTCTGGTTCTTTTGACGGCAGCGCTTGTTGCGCTTGTTTATGCCTCTCCTCTAGGGGCATCACAGATCAATACCCGCACAAGCGCCCAGCAGGCCGAGAGCCAGGGCGCCCCATCGGGTGGTCCGGAAGCGCTGCATTTGATTGTCGATCGTTCGCTGGTCGTCACATCCCCGGCCCAGATTACGCGCGTCTCTCTTGCGAACCCGGATATCTGCGATGCCGTGGTTGTAAGCCCTACCGAAATTCTCCTGAATGGTAAGCGGGCGGGCGCAACCTCGCTGGTGATCTGGGGCCAGTCCGGCCAGATGCAAACGTTTGATGTTTATGTCGATCTGGACGTTTTGGATCTCACCGGAGATATCCGCAGCACCTTTCCGAATGAACCGGTGAAGGTCAGTGTCAGCAAAAACATTGTCACCCTATCGGGCCATGTTTCATCTGCCGCCGTTGCCGATAAGATTCTGGAGCTGGCGCAGTCTATGGTGCCCAATAAGAATAGCGTTGTCAGCCTGCTGGCCGTGCCGGCCCCACCCACTGGAGAGGTCCTGTTGAAGGTTCGCTTTGCGGAAGTGGACCGCTCTGCTATCAGGCAGCTGGGCGTCAACATCATGAGCCTTCCGGGAGCAAAGAATATCTTCACGACTTCAACCGGACAATATTCCCCACCCGGGCTCGCTCAGCTGGGCGGGGGTACTGGCGGCTATACTTTGGGTAGCCTGCTGAACGTGTTTGTCTTCCGCCCGGATATTAACCTGGCCTCCACCATCCAGGCGCTCCAGACAAGGAATCTTCTCCAGATCCTGGCCGAACCCAACGTCCTGACGGAGTCCGGTAAAGAGGCAAGTTTCCTCTCCGGCGGCGAGTTTCCGTTTCCAATGCTCCAGTCAACGGGTGCCGGCGGCGGCGTTCCTGCCATCACCATTCAGTTTCGGCAATTTGGAATAAAGCTCGACTTCACTCCGACCATCCTTCCAGACGACGAGATTCATTTGAAGGTGTCGCCGGAAGTCAGTTCACTCGACTATGCCAATGCTTTGACGATTACCGGGTTTACCGTTCCCGCTCTGGCAGTCCGCAGGGTACAATCAGAGATGGAACTGCGGGATGGACAGAGCTTTGTGATTGCTGGCCTGATGGACAACCGTGTAACCAAAACATTGCAGAAAATTCCCGGATTGGGCGACATACCCCTTTTGGGCAAGATTTTTCAGAGCGAAAGCCTAAATAAGAACAAGACCGAATTGCTCGTTCTCGTAACGCCGCAAATTGTTCACCCGTTGCCTCCTGGCCAGGTTCCCGGGGGGCCGCAATTCCCGATGAAGTTCATGCCGCCGGCAACCAGCGGGCAGGGTCAGGGTTCTGGCCAATAGGTTGCTTAGAGCTTTGCAGAAGTTTGGAAAGAGGAATCATTCATGTTGACCGCGGCTGTTGTCGCTACAGACGCCAAAAGTACATCTTACCTGCGTGCATGTGTTGAGCAGACGGGCCTGACCGAATCGGTGGTTGAATGGTCGCCCTCAGCTGAGCAACATCCCGCGCCGGGTGAAAACATCCCTGATCTTGTGATCCTGGACCTTGCAGGAGGGACCGAAGTCTCTCTGGCGTTTGCTGCGCATCTCCGACGCCTTCGCCCCTCTGTGGTTGTTGTCGCCTGTTCGCCGCTCAAACAGCCTGATCCGGAACTCCTGATGCAGGCCATGCGCAGCGGTGTCCGTGAATTCCTGGCTCATCCCGTCGACACAATTTCTCTGGAAGGTGCTCTGAAAAGGATTCGTGATGAGCAGGCTCCAGGTGAGAAATCGCTTGATAGAAAGCTCATTGTCGTCATGGGCGCCAAGGGCGGAGTTGGATCGACCACCGTGTCGGTCAACCTGGGCGCACAACTGGCCCGCCTGACTCAAAAGCGGGTTATCCTGATGGACCTCGCCCGGCCCATGGGGCACGTTGCTCTCCTGCTCGATCTCCGTTCCCGCTTTTCTGTCCGCGACGCGACCCAGAACCTCGAGCGGCTCGACAGCCATTTTTTCAACGCCTTGCTGACACTCCACGAAAAGAGCGGTCTGGAAGTTCTGGCCGGAGCCTCCGACCCGGATGAGTGGGAAGATATCCAGACCTCGGCCCTGCTCCGGGTGGTCAATGTCGCCCAGAGCTGCTGCGACCATTTGATCATGGACATGGGTTCCAGCTACTCCCTGCACTCGCGGCCCCTCCTGCGAATGGCCCGTATGGTATTGCTGGTGGCGGAGGCCGACGTTCCCGCCCTCTGGACCCTGGAAAAGCATTTGACGAAACTATCGTCCTGGGGAGTCGAACCTGATCACTGCCGCGTCATCATCAACCGTTATCACCGGACCGACGAGGACGCCATCAAGGCCTTTGAGAAACGGGCCAAGCTGTCGATCTTCGCACGCTTGACGAATGATTTCCGGCAGGTGAGCGAATCCATCAATCTGGGGACGCCTCTGAACCGCAACCATAATAATCCGCTGGTTTCAAACTTCCAGCAGCTTGCCACCCGCCTGACAGGCGTCACGGCAGCACCACCGGAAAAGAAAGGGAATACCATTTTCGGTCTGTTTTCAAACTCTCCAAAGAGGTAACTAAACCATGGGCATGCCAAATCAGCCACGCAATGACCTGAGCAGCATCAAGGTCGCCATCCATCACAAGCTGATCCAGAAGCTGGACCTCGAGCGCATCAATCAGCTTGACCGCAATACCGTCAAAGCGGAAGTCACGGAAATGGTGGAGGCCCTGGCGGCTGAAGAAAACGCCCCCATGACGCTGACGGAGAGGGAGCGCCTCTCTCAGGAAGTCCTCGACGAAGTCTTCGGGCTGGGCCCCCTCGAGCCCTTAATGAAAGATCACTCGATTTCCGACATCCTGGTGAATACCTACAAGAGTGTCTATATCGAAAGGAACGGTCTGCTGGAGCGGACATCAGCCAGTTTCCGGAACGATGCGCACCTGATGTCCATCATCGACCGAATCGTCTCAGCGGTAGGCCGCAGAATTGACGAGTCCTCCCCGATGGTGGACGCCCGCCTGGCTGACGGATCTCGTGTTAATGCAATTATCCCGCCCCTGTCCATCGACGGGCCGGTTCTTTCCATTCGTCGTTTTGGACGTGACCCCCTGACCGCCACCGAACTGGTTGAAAATGATTCACTGACGGCAAAGATGGTCGAGTTGTTGCGGGGTTGCGTCTACTCGCGATTGAACGTTCTGGTATCGGGCGGTACCGGCGCCGGAAAAACCACGCTGCTCAACGTGCTCTCGTCCTTCATTTCCAACCGCGAGCGGATCGTCACCGTCGAAGATGCCGCGGAATTGCAACTCCACCAGGACCACGTAGTGCGGCTGGAAACCCGCCCGCCCAACGTTGAAGGCAGAGGCGCGGTCCGCGCGAGAGAACTGGTGATCAACTGCCTCCGTATGCGTCCCGACCGCATCATCGTCGGCGAGGTTCGTGGCGAAGAGGCTCTCGATATGTTGCAGGCCATGAACACAGGCCACGACGGGTCGCTGACCACCATCCACGCCAACTCTCCTCGGGACGCCCTTTCCCGCCTCGATACGATGGTCGCGATGGCAAACCTTAACATTCCCGACACGGCCATTCGCCGGCAGATTGCTTCCGCCATCGACGTGGTGGTCCAGGTCACCCGTCTGAGCGACGGGAAACGGCGCGTCACCAACGTGGCGGAAGTGACCGGAATGGAAGGCGAAGTGGTCACCATGCAGGATATTTTTGTTTACAAGAAAATGGGCATCGGTGAAAACGGCGAAGTTCTGGGCCAGTTTGTCCCGACGGGTATTCGTCCGAAGTTCGCTGAGCGCCTGGTGACATCAGGCATCCACCTGCCCGCAGAGATGTTTGAGCAATCGCCCGTAGCAGGCGTCCGGTAAGGAGATCATCATGGCGCTGGCATTAGCCGGATTAACATTCCTGATTATTATTATTCTGGTGGGAGGCGTTCTCTTTGCGACTTCAAGCGGCTCCGCTCCGGATAAGATTGTTGCCAAACGCCTGGACGCAATCGAGCGCAGCGCAAAGCGCGGCAGCGAATCTCTCGAATTGAAGGTGGTTCGCGACGAGCTTCTCAGCGATGTGCCCGCCATCCACCGGATGTTGCTGAAATGGAAGTGGTCCGACAAGCTCAGAAACTTTATTGGACAGGCTGGAATGAGGGTCAAGCCGGGCAGGCTGATCCTTTTGAGCGCCATCCTGGCCATTGCAGGATTTCTGATCGGCAACAAAATGACGGACAGTTCCCTGCTGGCTTTCCTATTCATCCCCGTGGGGGCGCTCATTCCTATTGGAGTCGTTGCCTTCAAACGCAGGAGCCGGCTGAAAGCGTTCGAAAAGATTTTCCCGGAGGCCATCGACCTTCTGGGTCGCGCTGTCCGCGCCGGCCATTCTTTTTCAACAGGCCTCGAAATGATTACGACGGAATTGCCCGAACCGGTGGCCGGTGAGTTCCGCACCACGTTTGAAGAACAGAACTTCGGTCTTCCCTTGCGGGATGCGCTTCTGAACTTTTCCGAGCGCATTCCCTTGATCGACGTTCGATTCTTTGTGACAGCGGTCCTGATTCAAAAGGATACAGGTGGCAATCTGGCGGAAATCCTGGACAACCTTTCGCACGTGGTTCGAGAAAGGTTCCGAATTCTTGGCGAAGTAAAAATCAAGACCGCCCAGGGGCGTTTAACGGCAGCCATTCTCATTTCACTGCCTCCCATCATGGGATTGGTCCTGCGCTTTCTCAACCCGACCTATATGAAGCCCCTGTTTACTGATCCGATGGGTCCCTACATCATAGGCACCGCAGTGTTTCTGCAGGTTGTCGGATCCCTGATGCTGTGGAAAATCGTTAACATCGACGTTTAAGTCGACTGAGGGTAAGAAAAATGGTTTGGCTAGCGGTAGGTTTAACATTTTTTGCGATTGTGGTGGTAGCGGGCGCACTGGTCTACGCGTTCTCGCCCGGTGAGTTCCCAATCGCAGACCGATTGTCCAGACTTTGGCAACCCCTGGCGGCGCAACGGAAAGTCACGTTCCGCCAAAAGCAGACCCAAAAGGCAACTCGCGTTCTGAGCGATGTCGGGAAACTGCTTCCCTCCTCAAAAGATATGTCGAGCACGAAGCTGATGCTCGTGCGGGCCGGCTATCGGCGGCCGGAAGCCCTCATGGCATTGAGGGGCGCCAAGGTCCTGTTGCCCATTATCTTCCTGCTCGTCGCTTACTTTTCGGGCCTGACGCAATCAGGCAATGCGATGTTCATTTACATTCTCGCTCTGGCGGCTGGGTTTCTTCTGCCCGACATGTGGCTCTCGCGCCGTGTCAGAAAGCGCCAGACCATTCTGCGCAAGGCGCTCCCCGACGCGCTGGACCTGCTGGTGGTTTGCATCGAGGCTGGACTGGGACTTGACCAGGCCTTTATGCGTGTTTCTCAGGAGTTGCGGATTACTCACCCTGAACTCTGCGGCGAGCTCGATCTGGTCAACGCTCAAATCCGCATCGGAAGAACCCGGATTGAAGCCATGCGTGAACTAGCTTCCCGCACTGGAGTGGACGACATCAAAGCCCTGGTTGCCATGCTGATCCAGACGGACCGTTTCGGAACCAGCGTGTCTCAATCCCTGCGCGTCCATGCCGACGACATGCGCATGAAGCGCCGGCAAAGGGCCGAGGAAGCTGCGGCCAAGACACCGGTCAAAATGGTGCCGCCGCTTGTGTTTTTCATTTTTCCGGCTCTGTTTGTGGTTATCCTGGGGCCCGCAATCATTACCATCTTCCGACAGTTTGTCGGAATGCATCGTTAAGGAGACCTTGACCATCAAAGGGGACGAACTCAAGCAATAGAAGTTAGTTCCCCTCAAACTCAATAAGCCTGGAGGACAGAAAAATGGATGCTACAACCATTCGAATCATTGCCGGTATCGGAGCAGTTATCGTGCTGTACATCATCATCTGGCGTCGTAAACGGCAGGCATCTCGAGACTAGTTGCGACACCGTTAGCTTGAGTGGGGAGCATTAGGCGTGGGTAATCATAACCGGAAACGGGTGTACGTTTACAATAAGACTCGCGAAGCATTCGTAGCTACGAATGCTTCAGTAGCCGACAGCTACCTGGGTCGACTTGTGGGTCTGTTGGGAAGAACCAGCCGCTGGGCACGGCCCGGACAGGGACTCTGGATCGTTCCATCCTATGGTGTGCATACCATCGGCATGTTGTTCTCAATCGACATCGTTTTCCTCGATCGTAGTAACCATGTCGTCCACATCGAGGAACACGTCCGCCCGTTTAGAATCTCAAAGGTCATTCTGAAGGCCGATAGCGTGCTCGAGTTGCCGCCTCACACCATCTTCAGGACTCGAACTCACGTTGGAGACTTTCTTGAAATCGGGCCTTTGCCCACGCCTGCTAAATCACGCTCCGTGTCCCCGCCCCAACCTTCGGAAAGCATACCAAAGGACGGCACCACCGTCAGGGCCTAGGCTCTTTCACGCGGTGCCGAGCTTTTCCGCGCGGCAGGCAAACGGTATACGGAGACAACTGTTCGGCTGACCGGTCAGGTCTGCACCAGTCTTTGCAGGGGGCAACTCATTGCGAAGAGCCCAGACCGGCGCGGGTCAGGTAATCCGAACCAGGGCGGCAGGCCCTTTTATCGACCATGGCAGAAATCGTCCAACTCCAAAATTCCGGAAGTAAAAGCGGATCGTCGCGCAATCGCTATGCACCCGCGATTGTCATCGTCATACTTCTCGCGCTGCTGGCAGCGATCGCACCCTCTCTGGTAAAGTATCGCAGCGCGCCGGCAACCCTGGTGGCAGATCTGCAGGCAATGTCCGCTCCAAAGCCCCAAGCTCCAACGACAGACATGAAACACAGAGTCTGGGTGAACAGGAGGTCCGGCCTTTATTATTGCCGTGACAGCAGATTCTACGGAAAGATGCACCCTGGCATCTCCTTGCATCAGGAGTCCGCCTTGCTGAAAGGTTTTCGCCCCGCCGGGGGCGACAAATGCCCTTAGGATCTTTTTCAGGCCTCTGCACCTTGCCGGACGAATGGCTTGCCGCAGGAATTTTGAAACGGCGCAATGACATTCATCAGATTCAAGGCATCTTCAGAGCGCCATTAGAGGAAAGGAACCATGATCAGCGCTGAACTTGAGATTCCAAAGACACTGCAAGACCTTGACATACGCCGCGCCCTGCTCGAGGACCTGGCGCTGAAAATCCTCTACTACGAGGGAGAACTCAGTCTCCTCGAACTTGCCAAGAAGATGTGCCTGAGCTATGCCATTGTGGAGCTGCTTTTTGAGAGACTTCGCAAAGAACAACTCTGCGAAGTGAAGGGCATGACGGGGGCCGTTCACCGCATCGCCATCACTTCCGGTGGACGTAGCCGTGCGCTTGAACTCTTAAACCTGAACCATTACTACGGTCCTGCGCCCGTGTCCCTGGATGACTATGTTGCGCGCATCCACGCCCAGAGCATCCGGGAAGCCGAGGTCCGTCCTCCGCAGGTTGAAAAGGCCTTCAGCCACCTGGTCCTCCCTGTGGAGACCCTCAATCAGATGGGAACGGCCGTGGTTTCCGGCCGTTGCATCATTCTCTATGGGCCTGCCGGAACCGGCAAGACGGCTATGGCCGAAAGCATTCCCAAGATCTACGGCGACCGCGTCTGGATTCCCTACGCCGTTGAAGTTGACGGCCAGATCATCACGGTTTACGACACCCATCTGCACGGGCGATTCGAAGAAGAGGAAGAGTCCATGGGCGAGCATGACAAGCGATGGGTCCTCTGCAAGCGGCCGCGCGTTGTCGTCGGCGGCGAGTTGACCCTCGAGATGCTGGACCTCCAGATGAATCCTCTCACCAAGTTTTACACCGCTCCTCTGCAAATGAAAGCCAACAACGGCGTGCTGGTGGTGGACGACTTCGGCCGCCAGAGAATGCGCCCGGAGGACATGCTCAATCGCTGGATCGTTCCGCTGGACCGGAGAATCGACTTCCTCAACCTGGCGGGAGGAAAGCAGATTGAGATTCCTTTCGACCTGTTTGTCGCCTTTGCAACCAACCTCGACCCCAGGTCGCTGGCTGACGAAGCCTTCCTTCGCCGTATCCAGACCAAAATCAAGGTGGATTATGTGCCACCCGGCCAGTTTCACGAAATCTTCAAACGCGTGTGCACTGAGTACAAGCTGGTTTATGACGCGACGGTGGTGGACGGCGTTTTAAGCCTGCTGGCCGCTCTCCAGCAGCCGCTCCGCGCCTGCTACCCTCGCGACATCGCACAGCATATCAGCTGGGCCGCCAAATACCAGGGAGTACAGCCAAGCCTGGATGGCCCGTCCGTGAGGCAGGCCTGCCGGAATTACTTCCTGGAATCCTAGCGGAGCGGAATTAATTTCCCGCACCCATTTCTCCAAAGACTTCGCCGGCCGAAGCCACGGCCCGGTCAATCTCTTCTTCCGAGTGCGCTGTGGAGACGAAGAGGGATTCAAACTGGGAGGGCGGAAAGTAAACTCCCCGGCTCAACATTTCGCCAAAAAAAGTCGCAAACTTTACAGAATCCGATGCTTTGGCGGATGGATAGTCCGTCACTGGCGCGGAATTGAAGAACGCCGTCAGCATGGAGCCCATCCGGTTCACGCTGAGTGGAATTCCAGCCTGCTTCGCCTGTTCCAGCAGACCATCCCCCATCCTCTTGCCCAGCGTCTCCAGCCGTTCGTACGTTCCCGGCCGCCGCAGTACTTCCAGGGTCTTTGCCCCCGCGGCCACCGCCAATGGATTTCCGGAAAGGGTCCCGGCCTGATAAACCGGTCCGCTGGGAGCCACCCGTTCCATCAGCGAGGCTTTCCCTCCGTAGGCCCCCACCGGCAGCCCGCCGCCAATCACCTTGCCCAGCGTTGTCAGGTCCGCGCGAATTCCATAAAGCTGCTGCGCCCCGCCGTAAGCCACCCGGAAGCCGGTGATCACCTCGTCGAAAATCAGCACGGTTCCCTGCTCTTCGGTCAGCGCGCGCAGGCGCTCCAGGAACCCCGGTTGGGGCGGCACCACTCCCATGTTTCCGACCACCGGCTCTATCAGCGCCGCGGCCAGTTGATCGCGGTGGGTCTTGAAAGCGCTTTCCAGGGCTTCAAAATCATTAAATGGAATTGTAAGCGTCAACTCCGCCAGCACCTGGGGCACGCCCGGGCTGTCCGGCAGTCCCAGCGTCGCGACGCCGGACCCGGCTTTCACCAGCAGGCTGTCCGAGTGGCCGTGATAGCACCCTTCGAATTTGAGGATCTTGTCGCGCCGGGTTGCCGCCCGCGCCAGCCGCACGGCCGAGAGGATGGCCTCTGTTCCGGAATTCACCAGGCGCACGCGTTCAACGGACGGGAACGCCTTCAGGATCTCTTCTGCAAGGGCCACCTCGCCCGCCGTTGAAGCCCCAAAGCTGGTTCCGGTCTCCAGAACCGCGGCAAGCGCCTTCATCACTTCCGGGTGGCAGTGGCCCAGAATCAACGGTCCCCAGGAACACACAAAGTCCAGATAGTCGTTGCCGTCAACGTCCTTCACATGAGCGCCACGGCCGCTGGCCATAAATACCGGCGTGCCGCCGACGGCCCGGAATGCCCGCACCGGCGAGTTGACGCCGCCGGGCATCAGCATTTTTGCTTTTCGAAACAGTTCTTCAGATTTCTCTCGCACGTCACCATCCTGATCAGCATTATTTTATTGGGGATCAACTCTGCCTCATACCTGCCCGGCGGATTGAGTTCCCACCCGTTTCCAGACGGAGTGGGTTGCCATCTCCACCAGCGACCGGGGCAGATTCCTGAACACGCGCCCGGCCAGTCCAAGGTAAGCCTGGTTACCTTCTACCATATCCTCAAAGAGGTTCAAAAAGGTCCTGCTCCTGCTGCAAAACTGGACCATGCGCGTGGTCATGCTGGCGCCAAAAAACTCGCCACAGTAGAACTTGGGAGCGATGCGGGCGCCCAGCATCAATTTCCTGCCGAACTCGGTCCAGACCCTTCTCGCGTACGAACTACCCTTTAGGATCGATTCCGCCAGTAGTTCTCCTGACCGCAGCGCAAAATAAAGGCCTTCGCCCGTGAGGGGATCGGTCAGCCCGGCGGCGTCTCCGGCCAGCGCCCATCCAGATCCTTCCAGCCGGATGCCGGCCCAGCTTTCCGGCTCCAGTGCAGGCAGCAGGTGGCTGAAAACCAGGGCCGATTCGGTCGAATAGCCAAAGCGCGACATAAACCCGGAAAGCTTTTTTCGCAGCTCCGCCATCTTAACATGTCCCACTTTGCCGCAGATTCCAACTGAAAGATGGTTCCCGCGCGGGAACGACCAGGCGTAGCCCTCAAAATTATCGAAAAATTCAACCCGTAGCATGTCCTCGCATCCCGGAACAAAATAACCCAACGTCAGCATAAAATCCTGCGCCCGCAGGGCTCCCGCCAGATGGTTCCGCAGGCCGCTGCGCGCGCCGGCCGCAACAATCAGAAAATCGGCGTCGTAGCAAGCGGAACGTCCCTTCAGCCGCCATCGGTCTCCCACCCGAACCGCTCTGATGATGCGGTCGCTCACCAGCCCGGCGCCCACGTTCCGGCTTCTTTCCAGCAGCAGGCGGTTCAGTTCCCTTCTGGAGTAGATGGCAAGAGGTTTGCGGAGACTAAAGCGCGCCGTCACGCCGCCCGGAGCGCTCACCTCCATTTTCCACACGGGGTTCGCCGGCCCTGCGGCCTGCAAGAGGAAGGGATATTCTTTCAGCGCCTTGTGGCTCAAGCCGCCTCCGCAGGGCTTTTCCCATCCGGGATTCTCTTCAAAGACGACCACGCGAAGCGGGGCCCCGCCGTTACGGGATTGAGACTCTCCCTGCATCAGCCGCGTGGCGGTCATGGCGCCTGCGGGTCCGCCTCCTACGATGGCAATCGTCCTCAACCCTCGCGCTCCTTCCCTTCCATCGCCAGAATATCACGGGATTTTTCACAGTGTAAGTTCCTTACATCGCAGGGGTCAAGTAGAGAGGTTCCGCCCATGCTAGAATAACCCTGTGAATTCCAAGACGCCGGCGAACCGGCTGGCAAGCTCAAAGGTTCTGCGCCTGGACGACGCGTACGCCGTGATCGACGGGCACAAGGCGCGCGGCGACCGTGTCGTCTTCACCAACGGATGCTTTGACCTGCTGCATCCCGGCCACTCGCGTTACCTGGCCGACGCCAGAAAGCTCGGCGACCGGCTGATCGTTGCCGTCAACAGTGACCGCAGCGTTCGCGAACTGAAGGGCGACGGGCGTCCCATCTTCCCGCAGGAAGAGCGCGCCGAACTTCTGGGGGCGTTCGAGGCAGTGGACTACGTCACTATTTTTGACGATCCCACACCGCAGGCCGTGATCGCCCGCATGCTGCCACACGTGCTGGTGAAGGGCGCCGGATGGGGTCCAAACGAGATTGTCGGGCGCCCGGAAGTTGAAGCAGCCGGAGGCCGCGTGGTTTCAATGCCGGCCGTTCCCGGTTTTTCTACAACGGGCATCGTCAACGCCGTGCAGAAGATTTTTGGCTGAAAGCCCCCAGGGTTAATGTCCTCCATTCAACCATTACTCCAGTCGATTCTCGAACATCCCGGGTTCCGGGCTGTACAGGAACGGATGCAGGAACCCGCCGCCGGGGGCGGAGTCTCGATTTCCGGCCTGACCCGCCCTGCCAGGGGAATTGTGGCGGCGACCGTCGCCTATCAACTGGCAAGGCCGGTCATCGTCATCACAGGCGACAACGACGCCGCAGAAGGATTGATCAAGACAGCTTCCACCGCTCTCGACTGGCTGGAACCTGGCGCAGGCGAAACGGCCATTTCCCTTTCCGCGTTCGACGCTTCGCCTTATGAAGCGCGCTCGCCGCATCCTGACATTCTGGAGCGCCGTGCCGTGGGGCTTTGGCGGGCGGCCTGCGGCCAGGTCCGCGTGCTGGCGGCCGCGCTGCCCGCTGCGATGATGCGCTATCGCACGGTCCCGTTTTATCGCTCACTGGCCCTCCAGATCAAAACCTCCGACGAGCTCGCGCCCGAAGACCTCTCCGAGCACCTGCTGAAAGTGGGCTACGAGCGCGCCGAGCCCGTCTCCACCACAGGCCAGTTCTCTGTTCGCGGCGGCATCGTGGACGTTTTCCCTCCGGAGACCTCATGGCCCGTTCGCATGGAATTTTTCGGCGACACCATTGAGTCGATGCGTGAGTTTGATCCCGCAAGCCAGCGCTCCCGTCAGAGCATTGCGAGCATCATGATTCTTCCCCTCTCGGAAGCGGCTCCGCCCACAGATTTTTTCGGCCGGCTGGTTGACGTGCTGGCAGCCCGGACCCCGGAGGGCCGTGAAGCCCGCCTGCCTCCCGGCTGGTCGGATTCCTACTCCGGACTCTATCCCGGCTGGGAGTTCTACGTGCCGCTGGTGGAACCGCACCCCGGCACGCTGTTTTCCCTTCTGGAGCGGCCCGTTTTGGTTTGGGACGAGCCCGCTGACCGCCAGGCGCAGTTGGAGGATTTCCTCGAAAGCCTGCAAAGTGGGTTTGATGCCGTTCGGGACGTTTCTCCTCAGCCGCCTCAGCCCAACGAACTCTTTCTGGCCGGCCAGGAGTTTCAGGCGGCGATAGCGGGCCTTCCGGCTGTTTCTCTCAGCGAGCTCACCATCGAAGAGACAGATGATGGCGTGTTTCCCGCGGGGGTGCCGGAAAACAGCCGTCGTTTTTTTCTCAACACGCAACCGGTGCCCAAATACCAGGCTTCGCTCAAAGTGATGGCCGGACAGCTTCGAACCCAGGTGGAGCAGGGAGAACGGGTTGTTCTGGCTGTCCCGACCTCCGCAAAGGCCGACCGCCTGCGCGAGATCCTTTCCGATTACGAAATACCCTACGAAAATGTCGGCTGGCCTGCGGCGCGCGGCACAACCGGGAGCGAACAGGCCGCCCCGGCGGAAGACGAACCGGCGGCCCGCGCCCTGCTCATTGCCAAAGGCGAAATTGAAGCCGGCGTCGTTTTCCCTGACCTTCACCTCCTATTGCTTTCTGAGCGCGACATTCTGGGCGATTTTGCCTGGGCCTCGGCAGGCCGCCGAAAAGGCGGCGCGTCCAGCTTTCTTTCTGACCTCAGCGATCTCAAGGTGGGCGATTACGTTGTTCATGTCGATCACGGCATCGGGGTCTATCAGGGACTCAAGCAGCTTCCGGTGGGCGACTCCACCCGCGACTTCATGCTCCTCACCTATCACGACGACGCCCGGCTTTACGTCCCCCTGGAACGTCTCGATCTGGTGGAGAAATACCGCTCCAGCGGCGAAGGAGTAAAGCCCAGCCTGGACCGCCTGGGCGGCACCACCTGGCAGAGAACCCGGAAGCGCGTTCAGCGCGCCCTGCGCGACATGGCCGAAGAGCTTCTCCGGCTCTACGCCGAGAGAAAGATGCGCGGCGGAGCGGCCTGCGCTCCCGACAACAACTGGCAGAAGGAGTTTGAGGATTCTTTCCCGTTTGAGGAAACACCCGACCAACTCACCGCAATCGCCGACATCAAGCGCGACCTGGAAACTCCGGAACCAATGGACCGCCTGCTCTGCGGCGACGTGGGCTACGGCAAGACGGAACTTGCCATGCGCGCCGCCTTCAAAGTGGTCCAGGAAAGCCGGCAGGTCGCCGTGCTCGCGCCCACCACCGTCCTGGCCTTCCAGCACTACACCACTTTTTGCCAGCGCATGTCGCACTTCCCCGTGCGCGTTGACATGCTCAGCCGCTTCCGCTCCGCGGCGGAGATGAAGAAAACTCTGGTCGACCTTGAAGCCGGCAAAGTCGACATCGTGATCGGGACCCACCGCCTGCTGTCAAAAGACGTTCAATTCCAGGACATGGGACTGATGATTGTGGATGAAGAGCAGCGATTCGGCGTGGCGGCCAAAGAGCGATTGAAAAAGCTGAGGGCCAACGTCGACGTGCTCACCATGTCGGCCACGCCCATTCCACGCACCCTGCACATGGCGCTCGGCGGCCTGCGAGACCTTTCGGTGATTGAGAGTCCGCCCCGCGGCCGGCTGGCCATCCAGACCACCGTGGCCAGGTTCAACGACGGCCTCATCCAGTCCGCCATCCTGCATGAGATGGAACGCGGCGGCCAGGTCTATTTTGTTCACAACCGCGTGGAATCCATTTTCACCATCGCCGCGCTGCTTCAGCGCCTGGTCCCGGCGGCGCGCATTGGAGTTGCGCACGGCCAGATGCACGAGCGCGAGCTGGAGCGAGCGATGCTGAAGTTCATGGAGGCCGAGTACGATATGCTGGTGGCCACCTCTCTGGTGGAGAACGGGCTCGATATTCCACGGGCCAACACCATGATCGTGAACCACGCCGAGCGTTTCGGCCTCTCGGACCTCTACCAGCTTCGCGGCCGCGTCGGCCGGTCAGACCGCCGGGCCTACGCCTATTTTCTGGTTCCCGCCGTGGACACTCTCACGCCCATTGCCAAGCGTCGTTTGGCAGCGCTGAAGGAGTTTTCCGACCTCGGCGCGGGCTTCCGCCTGGCGGCACTGGACCTGGAACTGCGGGGCGCCGGCAACGTTCTGGGACAGCAGCAGCACGGCCACCTGAACGCCATCGGCATTGATCTCTACCTGCGCATGCTGGACGAGGCGGTCCACGAGCTCCGGGGAGATCCTTCCAGGCCCGAAGTCCGCACCACCGTCAACCTCGGCATCAACATCAAGATCCCCGAAAGCTACATCACCGACGAGCGCCAGCGCCTGCGGATGTATAAGCGCATCTCCGCGCTCAAGACGGAGGACGCGCTGCGCGACGTGGAAGCCGAACTCACTGACCGCTACGGCCCGGTTCCGCTCCCCGTCAAACAGCTGCTGAATTATGCCGTGGTCAAGTCCCGCGCCGAACAGCTGATGATCCACACCGTGGAACGGAAAGGCGCCGAAATCCGGATGCGCTTCCATGAGCAGACGCCCGTCACTCCCGAGAAGCTGATGGAGATCATCAAAAATCAGCGCGGCGTGGCCTTCCAGCCCGACGGCGTCCTCAGGATGCAGGTCAGCGACGGCAGCGGAGACGTTCTAAAAGATATTGAAAACATCTTGCTGGAACTGCAGCCCGGGGGCTAACATAATTCACTGTGGGCTGTTTTCGCAGGAACACGCAAACGCACAGGCGGGAACATGAATTCCGGACCTGGAAGAGGTTTCTGTGTGGAGTGAACATTATGCCGAGAAAAACTTTCAAGCTATTGATCTATTTGGGCTTAGCGGCCATCGCCTTGCCCGTGGCCGTTCCCCACGCCAACGCCAGTACCGTGCTGGTGGAACGCATTATTGCGCGAATCAACAACAAGATCATCACCCAGCGCCAGTATGACAAACAGCGGGAAGATCTGCATGCGAAACTGGCCCAGCAGCTCTCCGGCCAGAAGCTTGAGCAGGAATTTGATGCGCAGAGCAAGACCCTGCTGCGCGACATGATTGACCAGGACCTGATGGTGCAGAAAGCCAAAGACGACGACATCAACGTGGATACCGACGTCATCAAACGCCTGGACCAGATCCGGCAGCAGTACAATCTGAAGTCACTTCAGGCCCTTCAGGATGGCGTCGAAAAAGACGGGATGAACTGGGAGGACTTCAAAGACCAGATCAAGCGCCAGCTTGAGATGCAACAGGTGATTTCGCGAGAGGTTGGTTCACGGATTATGCTGACCCGAGCGGATGCGCAGAAATACTTTGAGGCCCACAAGGAACAGTTTGATTCTCCGCCCGGAGTTCACCTGGCGGAAATCATGGTCTCCACAGAGAAGCATACGCCTGCAGAGGCCGAGAAGCTGGCACAGAAGGCCCGGAGCGAGATCCAGAACGGCGCCCGGTTTTCAGACGTGGCCAAGGAACTCTCGGATTCCGCCAGCGCCAAGGAAGGCGGCGATGTCGGCTTCTTCAAGCAGGGCACCATCTCGGACGCAATTTCCAAAGACATAGCCAAAGTTGATGTCGGCGACGTCAGCCCGATCATCAAGACCCAGTATGGCTACATGATTTTCAAAGTCCTTGAAAGGCGCGTGGGACAGCGTCCAACCTTCGACCAGGTTGCAAACCAGGTGATGAATTACCTTTACGATCAGAAGGTACAGGACGGGTTGCGGCCCTTTCTGACCACCCTGCGAAAAGAAAGCTACATCCGCCTGGCCCCTGGCTTTGTGGACACGGGCGCGCCCCCGGGAGGCGATCAAAGCGACTGACCTGCTGAGGCACAAACTGATGAAAGAAGCCTACATTGCCGATCTGAAGCCCGGAACTTCCGTCACCACGACTTTTCTGGTCCGCACCAAAGAACGCAAGACTGCCCGCAACGGAAGCGCCTACCTCGATCTCGAGTTTCAGGATTCCACGGGAACCATCAAAGCGAAGCTGTGGGACTGCGACAGCGCCCAGCTGAACTTTGAAGCCGATGACGTGGTCAGGGTTACCGCAGGGGTGGAAGTCTACCAGGGCAATCCGCAGCTTTCCCTGCGCAAGATCGCGAAGTGCCGCGAGGCCGACGTCAACCTGGCCGACTTTCTTCCGCATAGCACTCAGGACCCGGATGAACTCTTCAAGGGCTTGCTCAAACGGATCCAGCAGATGTCCCAGGGACCGCTGCAAACCCTGCTTCTCCGCATCTTCAACGATCCGGACATTGCCCGCAAATACCGGCAGGCGCCCGCCGCCATGAGCTACCACCATGCCTTCATTGGCGGGCTCATCGAACACGTCAGTTCGCTGGTGGGGCTCGGCGACCGCGTTTGCGACCACTATCCTTTCCTGGATCGTGAATTGATTCTCGCCGGCCTTCTGCTGCACGACCTCGGCAAGATCGAGGAGCTCAATTTCACCCGGGGATTCAGTTATTCGACGCGTGGCAACCTGATCGGGCATATCAGCATGGGAGTGGAAATGGTTCGCGACAAGGTGCGGGAGGTTCCGGATTTTCCGCTCGAGTTGTGGAACCGCCTGCAGCACATCATCCTTGCGCACCACGGCAGGCTGGAATTCGGCTCTCCCAAGGAGCCCATGTTCATGGAGGCCTTCGCGGTCAACTATCTGGACGACCTCGACTCCAAACTCGAGGCCATGCGCGAACAGTATGAAGCGGACAAGGACCGTCCCGGCGACTTCACCGCCCGCTGCCGGCCGCTCGGCCGCGAACTGTTGAAGCCGCCCCCCGAGCCGGCCCCGGAGCCCGCAGCCGCTCCTGCAGAACCCGGAACCCTGAAGTTCTAATCAGGGTGCTGAATTGGGCGCCCGTCATGCTGATCCCGCAAGGCGGGAGAAGCATCTGCTGATTCTTACTGAAAATGGGCAAAACAGATCCTTCGCTCCGCTCAGGATGACGTGGCACGCAAAGTGTTTCAGAAACTCGCACGCCTTCCATTGCAGGCCGGCAAAAAACCCATGACGAACCAGACATCACAGGAAGCAAACCCATCTTTCGAATCCATCATCCAGCGCACGCTGCCGCACCGCTATCCGTTTCTGCTGGTGGACCGCGTCACCGCTTTCACGCCGGGTGTTGAAATTCAAGGCATCAAGAACTTCACCGCCAATGAAGCGATGCTGCTGGGACATTCGCCTTCCTCGCCGGTGGTGCCGCCCGGCCTTCTGCTGGAGGCCGTCACCCAGCTGGGAGCCATCCTGGTGCTGGAACAGCCCCAGATGGCCGGCAAAATCGCCATGATCCTGCAGATTCCCTCCGCCCACATCCACAAGCTCGTTGTGCCCGGCGACGCCGTGCAGTTTAAAGCCCGCGTGCTGAAACTGCGCGAAAAGCTCGGCGAGCTGCGCGGCGAAGCCTGGATTGGAAACGAGCTGGTGGCCGAAGGGCAGATGCGCTTTGCAATTGCCGACCGCGCCGCTATACTCAATGAATAGCTGACCTATGCTGTTCGAAGAACTCCAGATTCGCAACATCCCGATCCGCCCCGCCCACATCCTGGCGCCGATGGCCGGCATCACGGATACCGTCTTCCGGCGTTTTATCAAGCGCCTGGGCGGCTGCGGCCTCATCATGACGGAGTTTGTTTCCAGCGAAGCAATGGTCCGGCAGAATCTCCGCTCCCGCCGCTACCTCTACTACACGGAAGAAGAGCGCCCCATCACCGCCCAGATTTTCGGCGCCGACCCCGACCACCTGGCCGACGCCGCGCGCATGATCGAAGACCTGGGTTTTGACATCGTTGATCTCAACCTCGGCTGTCCCGCCAAGAAAGTTGTGAAGTGCGGCGGTTCCGGCCTGCTGCGCGATCTGCCTCTGCTCAAAACCATTTTCCAGAAGATTCGCGCCGCCGTCAGCATTCCCTTCACCACCAAGATTCGATCGGGCTGGAACGAGGAGGAGATTGTGGCGCTGCAAGTCGCCCGCATGGCGGAAGACTCGGGCGTGGAGGCCATCGCCATCCATCCCCGCACCCGCCTGCAGGGTTACAGCGGCCGCGCCCGGTGGGACATCGTCGCGGAGGTCAAAGCCAGCGTTAAAATTCCCGTCATCGGCAACGGCGACGTGATGGCGCCGGAAGACGCGCTGGCGCTGCGCCAACAGACCGGCTGCGACGCGGTGATGATCGGCCGCGCCGCGCCCACGAATCCCTGGATTTTCAGGCAGATGGAATCGTTTGCCCGCACCGGCCGCTATGAGCAGCCTTCCGACGCCGATCGCTACCAGCTGATCCGCGACTACTACGCCATGCTGGTTGCGGAAGAAACGCCCGGGGCCATCGGCAAGATGAAGCAGTTCGCCAGCTGGTTTACCCACGGCGTGAGAAACGGAGCGGAACTGCGCCGCAGCGTCCAGAGCGCCCAGAGCCCCCAGGAAGTGCTGGCCCGCGTCGATGATTTCTTTGGAAAGATATTGTCTACGGCACAAACTCTCGCCCTGTAGTGGTAGCGCAGAGTTGTTCTCTAACTCTGCGGTTTTTGATTTTGACGAAACCAACCGACTGAAGGCTTTCACAAAGAGAGCACAAAGGTTCTCCGTGCCTCCGCTTTTCAGCGACTCAGGCCACGGAGTACACAGAGAAAAGGGAGTAGCGGCGACCTCCTGTTCTGAGGTCCACGGTTTCTTTCTGACAAAACCCCGCAGACCGCAACCGCGGCGGTCGGCGCTACCGACTCAGCGCAATGCGCTTCCGCAAGGCAAGATTCTTACTTATTTCGGCCATCTTTCTGGCACCCAAACTCCAGGCTCGGTCTCAACCAGCTTCGGAGTGCTGCAGCAGCCTACTGCGTTCGGGTTCAGGCCTCTCAGCTTGAAGTCGGGTTGACGTAACACCCAGATGTGGTGGGCGCGGCAGATCGGCACGCCGCTCAGCAATACCCACGAGTGTCCACCCTCATCGAACGAGATGCGGCCTTGCGCGACTTGCGCCTCAACGGCTCCCTTCATCGGCAACAACGAGAGCAGGAATCGGCCCTGTCCAGGGATGTAGAACCCGAATGCGCTGTCAAGTTCGTCCATACCAAAGGTGCTTCCGATGAAATGCGAAAGATCACCGACCACGACGTTATCTTTCAGAAGCAGTGGCCTGCCAAGCCGAATCTCATTGGGAATTGGTTCAAGTGTCCCCAAGATGGGCATGTGATCCATCCACTTGCCTTCCAACGTGAGCATGCCCACTCCGGGCACTTTAAAATTCAACCGCTTACCCGGCTCGAACCAGACGTTCTTGATGGAACCACCCTCGCTTTGGGGAGAGCCGGGGTTCGCCCCAGCTGTATAAATGTGCGTATAGAGCGTAAGCCGGACGCGGTTGCCATCTCGCGAAACGAAGAACACCCTGTATGCGAGGAATCGCGACGCTACTCGCCCGTACCAGGTGCAAGGGAACTGGTTCTTGTCCAGCGTCGAGATAGCGCAGTCCGCCAGCGGACCGTTTGGACCTGCCGTACTCAGCAGAACCACAGTCCCGGTAGCGTTTGCCTGGACTTTGGCGACGACCAGGACTGACGCAAGTGTCACGATGCCTGCGATCAAAACAGCAAAAGCGAGTCTCGGAATGCGCATGGTTCCCCATCCTTTCTGCCACCAAGTGGCAACGCGGTTCTGCGGTTTGGCCCAGGTGCGGGAAGGCACAGTATCGGCCAGCTCAAGGCTCGCGGCTCGGCGCAACTCGACACCGAAGGCGAGATAATCACTCAGCCGCGCCTGGCAGCCCGGACAGCTACCAATGTGCTGGGCGGCTGCGGGCGGAATCGTTTCACCGTCGCAAAGCGCGGAAACATACTCTGCCGCATCATCACAGATCATGGCGACCTCCTGCGGGCTGACGCGCCTTGCCCCAATGGGCACGGAGAGCCTCGCGTGCGGCAAACAGGCGCGACCGAACCGTGCCCAAGGGGACGTCAAGGATCATGGCCAGCTCTTCATACGACTGTCCTTCGACTTCGCGAAGCCAGAGCAGCGTTTGGTGTTCGATTGTGAGACGGCTGAAGGCTTCGGCAACCATGGAATCAATCTCGACACTGTTAGGAGCCAGTGGATCGAATTCGAGTTCATCCGCTGCTTTGTGTTTGTGCCTCCACTCTGCGGCCTGCCGTCGGGCAACCCCAAATAGATACGCGCGCGGCGAACCGCGTTCCGGGTCGAAGCGGTGCGGGCGATGCCAGATTTGCGTGAAGGTTTCCTGCATAACGTCTTCAACCGCCTGTTCGTCGGCAAGCAGGCGCCGGAGGAAGCTCCGCAGGCGCGGCGCGGTTTCTCGGTACCACGCATCGAACGCTTCGGCGTTGCCACTGGCAATCCTCTTCCAGAGCTCGTGGTCGTCGGACAATTGGCACTCCTACCCGCGCTTTGAATCTCCTATCTTTACTTAGGGAAAATGGCAGAAAAAGTTCGCGATGCGCGATTAATTTATCTCAGGCGGGAGCGCACGAGTAGTAAATATGGCCAGGCAGTAGAACAGGCTTAGGGTGGTGGAAAAAGGACCCGCGAAGTTCACGAACTCTCGCTCTCCGCGCTCTTTTCCAGTTGAAGCTGCCGGTAGGCCT
>CAVSWQ010000041.1:0-26762 GCA_963731705.1 uncultured Acidobacteriota bacterium | reverse complement strand
GGCAGGTCACTTTCGCAAATGATTTCCTTTGGTTCGGCACGAAAGTTTCAAACTGAATTTCACCTGCCATAGGATCCCAGGACCCGGACTCCGCGGTTTTTTCTCCATCGAACAATTGGCCTGCAAAGTTCTTCTGCCGGTTGGCCCACCCTAGCTTGACCGACCTTTCGCCCTGAACCTAAAATCGCTTCAAGCGCCGGGAATAAACATGAGACTTGAAAACTCGCTGGAATTCGATCCCAGGGCGGAAAGCGAACCGTTTTTCGAGCAGTTCGATCATCGGGCTGCAGTGTTTGCCCTTTTTTCGGACCAGAGCGCGACATCCAGGCCCTATATTGGCCGCACGCGTGACCTTCAACGGCGGCTGAAGAGGGTCCTGCGAAGCACAGAGGGCCATTCCAGGCTTTTGAACCTTCGCGGGATGACTCGCCGCATCGAATACCAATATGCCGGGTCGGGTTTCGAAATGCAGTGGCTGGTCTACCGCCTGAACCGCCACTATTATCCCCGGCAATACCGGGCGCGCTTGCGGCTGAAGGCCCCCGCACTGCTCAAATTGAATCTCCGGAATCGATTTCCCCGGCTCTATCCCACGCGGCGCATTTCAAAAGATGGCTGTCTCTACTACGGCCCGTTCCCTTCCCGGGCGGCGGCTGAGCGCTTTGCAGGAGAATTTCTTGACCTCTTCAAAATCCGTCGTTGTGTTGAGGACCTCAATCCGGACCCGGCCCATCCCGGGTGCATATACTCGCAGATGCACATGTGCCTGGCGCCGTGTTTCAAGGGTTGCAGTGACACCGAATACCACGAGGAAGTAGAGCGCGTCGTCGAATTTCTGGCCACTGAGGGTCAGTCGCTCGAGAGGAGCGTTAAGGCCGAACGAGGTCAGGCTTCAGATCAGCTTGATTTTGAGCGTGCTGGACAATTGCATCGCAAGATTAAAAAGATTCATGACGCGCTGGCGCTTAAGCCGGAACCCGTCCGAAACGTAAACGACCTTCACGCGGTTCTTGTTTTGCCGGGCTCGCAGCACAAGACCGTCTCTTTCTTTCTGATGCGCTCGGGTAAACTGCTCGAACCCGGATCGATGGACCTCGGAGAAAATGTCTCCTCGCCGCTTTCTCTGGACGAACGCTTTCGCCTGCTCTTCGATGAGTTGTTGCGCGAGGCGGACGAATCCCCCGGCACAGTCTCCTGGGAGCATCTGAGTCTGTTCGCCAGATGGTATTACAGCAGTTTCCGCCAGGGAGAACTGGTGGTGCTTTCTTCCCCGTCACAGATTCCGCACTCCAGGCTGATCCGAATTTGTCGCAAGATTTTGGCGGAACCTGCCTGACCGAAGATCCGAAAGAACCGCAAGTTGTGAGCTTATGACCCCATCGATCCTTGGAGCATCATCTTTGTTTGACTGTTATAAAGGGTGGTCCTAGAATTGGTGGAGAGGGAAGCACTTATATGGATGGTCCCCAATCGCGGCCTCCGAATCGCCCAATTCGCGGGGGGGCGGCACCCCTGTTAAGAAGCCGAAAGTTTTTCGGCCAGCTTGTCTTTGTTATCCTTGTTGTCCTCTCGGCGGGAGTCGGAGTGCTGGGAGGACTCTTCTTTGTCTATTCGTCTGACCTTCCCCAGGTTCAACAATTGGAAAATTACAGGCCTGACGTGATGACGGAGGTTTTTGCCGACGACGGAACCCCCATCGCACGGTTTGCGATGGAACATCGCGTGATGGTGACTTACAACCAGATTCCACCGGCCATGCGTAACGGTGTGATTTCTATCGAGGACCGCAATTTTCAAAACCACTGGGGCATTGATGTTCTGAGGATCATCCGGGCGGCCATCACCGATATTCTTGAATGGCGCAAGGCCCAGGGCGCCAGCACATTGACACAGCAGTTGGCTCGTATGCTCTTCCTGACTCCGGAAAAGAGTTTTCGGCGGAAGATCCAGGAGGCCCTGCTGGCCATTCAGATCGAGCGCCGGTTTACCAAGCCTCAAATTTTCAGCATGTACGCCAACCAGGTTCCCATGGGCTATGGGAATTACGGTTTTGCCGCAGCGGCGGAATTTTATTTTGGCAAGCACCTGAACCAGCTTACGCTTCCTGAAACCGCTCTTCTGGCGGGCATGGCCAAGGGCCCCATTTACTGGCCGATTCTTCACCCGCACTACGCCATCGCGCGCCGCAACGAAGTTTTGAAGGCGATGCTGAACAATGACAAGATCAGCAAAGCGGATTATCAAAAGGCCATCAAGTCGCAGTTGGACCTGCACGTCAAGGGCTGGAATGAAAACATTGCTCCCTATTTCGTCGAAGACGTCCGGCAGTTCCTGCGAAGGAAGTACGGCCTGAAAGCTGTGCAGCAAAAAGGCCTTCGGGTTTACACGACTTTGAACATCAGCATGCAGCGCGCCGCCCAGGAAGCCCTCCGGAATGGTTTGCGGGCAGATGACAAGCGTCGCGGATGGCGGGGCCCGGAACAGAACATTCTGAAACGCCCGGTCAAACTTACGGATGGCAAGCAGGCTACGCTGAAGACCTATGAAAATTCTGATTGGTCAGACCCTCTGAAGGCGGACAGAGTGGTCCATGGCATTGTCATGGACGTTAATCCACGCTATGCCGAGGTGCGGTTCGGCAACCTGACAGCGGAGATCAAACCCGCCGATTTCAAATGGACCTGGAAGAAGGATCCCCGCAGGGTGTTCAGCCCGGGCGACGTGGACGTGTTCAAGATCGAGGAGATCAAGGGCAAAACAGTCCACGCGACGCTTGATCAGACGCCGACAGTCCAGGGAGCGCTGCTGGCGGTTGACAATGCAACCGGCGAAATCAAGGCGATGGTGGGCGGATACGACTACAGCAAGAGCCAGTTTAACCGGGCGGTGCAGGCTTACCGGCAGGTCGGATCTTCCTTCAAGGTCTATGTGTATGCACAGGCTCTACTGAACGGCATCGGGCCTTTCGATACCATCATGGACAGCCCGGTGACCTTCCCGAGCCCGGCAGGCCTGTGGGCGCCCCACAATTACGATGGCAAGTTCGAAGGAAGCATCACGCTGCTGCACGCTCTGGCGGAGTCAAAGAACGTCCCTGCGGTTAAACTTCTTGCCAAAGTCGGCATCGATAACGTCATCAAACTTTGTCGCCGGTTCGGAATCGAGTCACGGCTGGTTCCCAATCTGCCCCTGGCGCTTGGCGCTTCTGACCTGACGCTGCTGGAGCATACATCGGCCTTTTCAACATTCCCTGATGACGGCGTCCACATTGCGCCCCGTGAAATCCTGCGGGTCACCGACTATAACGGCCGTGTGATCGACGAGTTTCCTCCCCAGGTGACCGATGTGCTGCCGGCGGGAATCGCACGGATTGAAGTCTCGATGCTGCGGGAAGTTTTCAATTCCGGCACGGCCGTCCGCGACAAATCGCTGGCCCGGAAATATGACCTGGCGGGAAAAACGGGGACCACCAATGACTTTACTGACGCCTGGTTCATCGGGTTTTCCCCTTCAGTCACAGCGGGAGTCTGGGTGGGATTTGATGACCATCACCCGCTGGGACGTGGAGAAGAGGGCTCGCATGTCGCGCTGCCCATCTGGACGGATTTCATGACCCAGGTGCTGAAAGACAAGCCGGTACAGCGGTTCCCGGGCTCACCGCTATTGTCAACGCCTGACCAGGTACAGCAAATTCTGGCCAGCGCGGGATCAGGCAACGTTCTGACCAGCGATTCCGATCTTCGCGCGCTTGCGGCCAGCCTGGCGGGCTCAAAACCCGTCTCCACGATTCAGCAGATTCCGCCCACCACCCAGTCAAACCCAACCCCGTCAACCACAGCACCGCCACCATCTGCCCAACCTCCAGCCGTCGTCACTCCACAAGCCGCGCCGGACCCTCAGGTCAACTAGGCTCATCATTCCAGATTTTTCCATCGGGAAGATCCGCACGGCCCTATGCCATTACTTTGAAAAATGATCGTAGCCGGCCGGTACGAGAGGCGATGGTCTGCCGTCTTGATGAGCCAGGAGGACGTTCCGCGAGCGGTACATCTGGCCAATACAATGGAGCGGAACGCCGCGGTAGGTTCGGGGGACCTTGCTCACTTTCCGTCTGGGCACCGCAAAGAGCAACTCGTAGTCCTCTCCCCCATTGAGAGCCAGTTCCAGAGAATGTTCCGGCGTCACTCCGGCGGGCCCGGGTATGCGCCCGGCATCAACTTTGGCCCCCACCCCACTCGCCTCGCACATCCGCACCAGATCCGTTGAAAGACCATCACTGATGTCCATCAGTGCAGACGGAATGCCCGCGCTCTGAAGCCAGCGGCCCAATTGGCAGCGCGGCTCAGGGTAAAGATGAGCCGTCAGGGCTGCTGCGGTTTCAGGATTGGCCTGCTTCTCTTCTCGAGTTCGTTTGCTCTTTCTCGCTCGCGATTTCAGAATCTCAAGGCCGCGCGCCGACTGCCCCAATCTTCCGCTGACATAAATCATGTCGCCGGGACGCGCCCCGGAACGGAGCAATCCTCTGGCGCGGGCAACTTCGCCTGCCAGCGTCACGTCAATCATAGCGGTTCGCCGCGCAATCGATGTGTCTCCTCCAATCACGTCCACTCGAAAACGCGTGGCAAGATCCATCACTCCCCGATAGAATTCTTCAACCCAGGCGCGAGAAATGGCGCGCGGGAGGGCCACGGAAATCAGGGCAAAGCGAGGAACACCTCCCATGGCAGCAATGTCGCTGAGAGAGCGCGCAAGCGCGCGGTGGCCGACCGACCGGCCCGGATGCAACCGCGAGGTGAAATGGACACCCTCAATCGAAAGGTCGGCCGTCAGGATCAAATCACGATCGCGCCCCACCCGAACCACGGCTGCGTCGTCGCCGACACCCATCCTGACTCGTCTCGATTTTTCCGACGTCAGGTCCCGGAGCCACCTTACGAATTCACCTTCTGATTGAAACATCGCCACGGCTGTAGTATACAATCAGCTTTGATTTCCAGTCCCTGTGTTTGAAAATTCGTGGTTTGCGTGTGCGAAAGACTGCCCGCTGACTGCCTGAAGGATCCTTATGATCACGCGTCGAAAGTTTATTCAGTCCAACATGCTGGGACTGGCCTTGCCCCTGGCCGGTGCGGAAACCTTCGCGGCGGCCCATTCCGGGGGTGAACCGGCAACTTCCCAGGCAGCACCCCGGGGCGAACGTGACTATTGGAACGACTGGCCGGAATACCTGACCGCTCAAATGAACGAGGCGCGCGCCCGAAGGCTCTCGCAGCTTCGCGCCCTGCGCAGCGAGGCTGACGTCCGCGCCCGCATTGAAAAAGTACACTCCACGGTCTGGGAACTCGTTGGCGGCCGGTTTGAAAAAACTCCGCTGAACCCGCGCATTACGGGGAGGATCGACCGAGGCGCCTATCGAATCGAAAAGGTCATCTTTGAAAGTCATCCTGAAATCTACGTTACGGCCAATCTCTACATCCCCAACGGCCGCAAAGGCCCGTTCCCGGGAGTCCTCGCGCCTCTGGGACACACGAGAAACGGAAAAGCCTACCGCAATTACGCGTATGTTTACCAGACGCTGGCACGCAAGGGATATGTGGTGCTGGCTTTCGATCCTTTCGGCCAGGGCGAGCGCTACCAGTACCTTGACCCTCAAACGGGCAAGATCCTTTACGGTCCCACCGGGGAACACTCTCAAGCCGGGCGGCCCATGCTCCTTTTTGGTTCAACCTTCGCGCAGTACCGCGCCTGGGACGGTGTGCGGGCCCTCGATTACCTCCTTTCACGCCCCGAAGTCGATCCGGATAAGATCGGCGTGACGGGCCAGTCCGGCGGTGCGACCGTGACGATGTACCTCTGCGCGCTTGAGCGGCGGATCAAAGTCGCCGTGGAAGTTGACGGAAACTCTGAAAACCTCGCCGGGCCATCTTACGCGCCACCGGGAGCGGTGGCCGACGCAGAACAGAACTTGATCTTCAGCCTGCCAGAAGGAATTGACCGTGGAGACCTGCTGCTCGCTTTTGCGCCCAAACCCCTGCTCATGATCTATACTCCGATCGACCGTGGCGCCACTTACTCACCAACGTACATTGAAGGCACGAAAGAAGTTCACAATGAAGTCCTGGCCGCTTACAAACTGATGGGCACTCCTGAGAAGGCCGGCCTTTTCGCCACCTCGCTGCCACACGATTATGACTTCTTCAGCCGGCGCGCTGCCTACGACTGGTTCAACCGTTGGCTCGGGCAGGAGGCCTGGGGAAGCGAGGAAGCCGAGTTTGATGAGGCGGCTGCCGGCGAGCTCAACTGCACACCGACGGGACAGGTGCTGACGTCTCTGGGTGGGCGTACAGTGGTCCAACTGAGCGCAGACCGGCTTAAGAAACTGCAACCGAACAATCCTCTGGGAAGCACGCCCAGTGAAGCCAAAGCCTTCCGTGAGCGCGCGCAAGGCACGCTCAGGCGTCTGCTTGCCCTTCCCGCGAAGAAGACTCCTTTGGATTCCGTGACGCTTTCCTCCCACACGCGCAAGGGCGTACACATCGAAGATGTCGTCCTGCACTCGGAACCTTCCGTTCGGGTAACAGGATGGTTCATGAAGCCGGCTCAAGGCGCCGGGCCCTTTCCTGCAATCCTCCATGTCTCAGAGAGAAGTAGGAATAGTGCCATCGAAGAGACAGGCGAGATGGTCAATCTTGTGCACAAAGGATTTGCAGTCTGCTCAGTCGATTTACGCGGCCTCGGATTCTCCATTCCACACCTGCCCGCTGCCGGGCCTGTCTTCTACCACGGAGACGACAATCAGGAAGACTATGCCTGGGCGAGCTTCGCACTGGGCAAGCCAGTCATCGGTCAACGGGTTTGGGATTGCCTCCGCAGTCTCGATTACCTTCAATCAAGGCCGGATGTGGACCGTAAACGGATTCACGGACTCGGGGAACACGGCGCAGCTATCGCCCTGCTGCTGGCCGGAACAATGGATGAGCGGCTGAGCTCGCTAATGCTTGATTCTACAGTAGCTACGTACCGGTCGATTGTAGAGTCCAAGGCCTACTCGCTGACACTGCCATGGTTCGGCTATGGGATCCTGAAGCATTTTGACCTGCCAGACATTGTGGGCGCCCTGGCTCCCAGACCATGTTGGCTGCTGAATGCCACTAACGCGTCAGGTGAACCGTGGCCACAAACGAAGCTCTCGGCAATTTATCGCCACGCACTGGAAACATACAAACAAAGCGGCACGGATGAAGGACTTCGATTATTAGTCCGAAGAGACGATGAACGAGCGGAAGTGCTTGACAACTGGCTCAAAACCGCTTAAGTTGTGCAGCTAATCCGCTTGACAAGCTTTGCGTGCTCCAATTAGGATGTCTCTTTTGCTTTCCTGGGCGAACCTGGGGACACCCGCTCTTGTTCAGGTGAGGTGGGAGGACGTCCAAGATTCTACGGAAGGCTAGTGGTGATTGAACCGAATGAACAACAAGTTTTACACACTGCTCATCACGTCTGGTGCCCACGGTAGAGTCCGCAAGTTCAAACTCCCATTCTATGTGGTCCCCGTGGTTCTTGCTCTGAGCATCGTGGGAATAGTAATGCTGGCCGGCCTGGCAACCAGCTACGCGCGGATGCTGATCAAAGTATCGAATTACAATACCGTCCGCAGCGAACGAGAGGCTTTGAAGCAACAATTCCATACCTTGGAAAACAAGGTCAGCCGCGCCAATGTCAAGCTGAACTCCCTTCAAACGCTCGCCGCCGAAGTCGCAGTGACCTACGGATTTGGAAACGGACGCCGGCAGCAGATCACGCCTGACCTTCTGAATCTGGCCAGACAGTCCAGCGCAGCGGACGGGGACCCTTCACTTTACGCCCTGAACACCATGAAAACTGTAAGCCTCAACAGCGTCAGTGGAAGGTTCAGCCCCAGCGCGTTTCCAGGCATGATTGACGACCCCAACGCCATTCCTTCAATCTGGCCGGTCCATGGAAGGCTATCCGCCGGATTCGGCCAACGGATGGATCCATTCAGCGGCGAGGCGGCCTTTCATCCCGGCATCGACATTGCCGATGCTGTGGGAACCGACGTGGTGGCCACCGGTGATGGTCTGGTGATTGAGGCCGAGCCTGATGCAGGTTACGGGCGAAGTATCCTGATCGACCACGGCGACGGCATCACGACCCGC
Organism: uncultured Acidobacteriota bacterium; assembly: GCA_963731705.1. Classification (GTDB taxonomy): domain Bacteria; phylum Acidobacteriota; class Terriglobia; order UBA7540; family UBA7540; genus SCRD01. The sequence goes on along the minus strand of CAVSWQ010000041.1, from coordinate 18,585 downwards.
TACGCCCACCTCAGCAGGATCTTTGTAGTGGTGGGAGAACAGGTCAAGCAGGGCGAGATTGTCGGTGCCATCGGCGTGAGCGGGCGGACGACGGGGCCTCACCTCCACTACGAAGTCCGGATCCACGGCACTCCGGTCAATCCGGGGCGCTTCCTTCACGGATAAGAGCAACTCGGCACTTGGAACTTCGAATCCATTAAGACCAGGTCATCAGTTCTCGTCGACCTCCTTTGGCCTGCTTTCTGGAAAGACGAGCCGCCCCTCTGCTCCGAAGTATCGCGTGCTGCCACAATACCTCCTACAGCGGCACAAATTCTCTGAAAAATAGTGCAAATATTGCCCTTATCCCTGAAAACTGGATTGACAGCAGGGCCTGCTTTCGCGCATCATAGAATGCAAAGGGATTGTACGAATGGACGTTGATTTACGAGTTGAACCTTCGGCTAACTCTTGCCGCTTATTAGTAAGAAAGAAACCCGGTCCTCGTGAGATTTTACAGTTTGTCGTGGGCGGCATTGAGATTGGTCAGCAAATCGTAGTACTGGCGGGACCCGCGTGGCTCAAAGAGCTTGCTCGAATCCTGGGGGAGCACGGACTGCGTCCCGAGACCCTTATCCGAAACAGCCGCCTGGTTTTCCTGACTGCTCCTGACTGCCTTTCCCGTTTTGCCAAGATGGACAACCCCTGCAAACGGCCGATCATCCGGCGTAACGGATCCATGGTGCGCTGGGTTTCCGACTGGTCATGGGCTTACCGGCCCGGGGCAGATCCCGCGACGATACTCCGCTATCAGTGCCGCATTCATGACTGTATCCACTCGCTTGCAGACATGTCGATCTGCACGGTACATTGTGAAAAGATGGAGCGCAGTTCCATGCTGGCCGTTCTGGCCCAGCACCGGCGCGCTACCCGTGCCGCCGACCGTCCCGTTTAAGTTTCTTCTTCACGGTTTACCATTCCAGGACGTCTGAAGTGTGATCAGGAGGCGCAGGTATGTCCAGGTGGCTCGAAGGCCGAATCGCAGTGGTGACCGGGGCGGCCCGAGGAATCGGACGCGCCACGGCCGACCTGTTTGCACGCGAAGGCGCGCGCGTTGTGCTGAATGACGTGGATGAAACGGCCCTTGCAGTGGCCGCTGAAACGATTCGCCGGGCCGGCGGCTCCGCGCACAGCTTTGCAGGCGATGTAACGGCGGCGGATTTCCCGGAAGACCTTCTCGAAACCTCGTTCGAGATGTTCGGCATCCCCGACATCCTGGTGAACAACGCCGGGATCACCTGGGACGGAACGCTCCACAAGATGACCGATGAGCAATGGCATTCCGTGATTGACATCCATCTCACTGCAACCTTCCGAATCCTTCGCGTGCTGGGCGCAGCCATGCGCGAAGCAGCCAAACAGGAAATTGAAGAGCAAGGCGCCGCCCGCGCCAGAAAAGTGGTCAACATCAGTTCCACCTCCGCCACCCGGGGCAACTTTGGGCAGGCCAACTACGCTGCCGCAAAAGCCGGCGTTATCGGCCTGACCAGAACTCTTGCGCGCGAGTGGGGCCCGGTGAACATTCAGGTAAACGCCGCGGCCTTCGGACTGGTTGACACCCGCCTGACAGCCCCGAAGGAGGACGGTGAAAGCATCCAATGGCAGCAGACGGAAGTGAAGCTGGGCATCCCCGCCCGGATGCGCGAGGCGGCCATCCACTCCATCCCCATGGGCCGCCCGGGAACTCCAGAGGAGGCGGCGGGAGTGATCTTCTTTCTGGCTTCGCCGCTCTCGAATTACGTTTCCGGCCAGGTGATTGAAGTGACGGGCGGGCTATAAAAGCCGGAGGCCTGACGCACTCTTCCGTCTCCTGCCCCGCCCAGGATAGAACCCTTCACAAGCACTGAACGCACGCCGGGAGTCCAAGTTCCGCCGTTGCCGGTCAGTAGTAACGGCCCGTATAGCTGGTGGGATTCGCCAGCACGGTCGTACACTGAGAATCCCCATAGCCGCACAACCATCCTGAAAAGTTATCCATGGTCAGAACGCCCGAATCCGCGTTGGGAGAAAACGGCAGGGCCAGCACACGGTAATTTCCGGGAGGCACGACCAGACGATAAGTGCCGTCAGAAGCGGAAATTCCATCGGTCACGGCGTTCCCCGTGTTGGCATTCACCGCAATCACGTGCGCGCCAAAGACTCCCCCCGTGCCGCTCAGATTGACGGTTCCTGAGATTGTTCCGGTGGCCGTGCTGAAATTAGAGGCGGGATAAAGATAAGAGATGCCGATGGCGTCATCTGCGGCAAGTGTTGTCTGCTGGTGCGCAGCGGTTGAATCGCCAAAGGGAAACATGACGGTATGGCCGATCCCGCTGTGGTCGAGCCCCAGCAGGTGGCCCTCCTCGTGCGTGGCAACGGATTGCAGGCTGAAGGTTCCGGAAGGTGGGCTCAGCGAAGTTGTGAAGTTCACGCTGGGATTGAACTCGATGTCGGCGTCCGCAATGCAGTCATCCGTGTTGCACGTTTTCGTGGCGCCGCTGCTTTGGCATGTGTACTGGAAGGGCCCGGTTGACCCCGAAGTCCGCGTGACCGTCGCCACCTGCGTAAAGGCGATGGTCCCCGTTGAAAAATCGCTGCTGTTGGTGTCAGAAAATCCCACTACATTCTGGCAGTCATCATAAACAGGATCCGTGAGGGTGCTCGAGGTTGGGCCGGTCACGCTCACGGTGGTCAGAGACTGTCCCGCGACCCGGGCATTCACCCAGGTGGTGAATCCGTCCGAAATCGGTTGCTGGATGCACGAATCCGGAGTGCCGCCCAGGACGCAATTAGGCGTTGCGACATTGCCGGAATTAGTCGCGTTCAGCAGCCACGCGACGGGCATGGAATTCCAGCGGGCCACCACGGGAACGGGAGAGTTGATCGTACCCAGGTTGTCCTGAAACGGGTTGAAGCCAAACGTCAGGACCGCCGAAAACATTGCCGCCACGGCAACAAGAGCGGCTGCCATCCCTGCTTTTCCACCTGCGCGTTGCCTCTGCCTCATCACTTTCACCTCGTCTGGACAAACATCGCCTGGCCCTTCAGACCCTCTGTGACCGGAATTTCGCTGGTTGCGGAAAGGTGCGCCGGGCGGCCCCGCACGGAAACGGTGCTCCAGTAGATTGTCCACTTCGTTCCCTGCCGCTGCGCGTTACCCACCACCTGGCTGCCCGCGGGAATCACCACGCTCTTGCTGGGGAACAGATCCGACGTAGTCCGTGCAATAACGACGGCCTGTCCGGCGCCCTGAAATTCGGTTGAAACAATCACCGCCGGGATCGAAGTCCCTGACGGGATGACAATAGGCGCCGCGACAGCGCCCGAAACGGTCATCTGGAATTCTCCAAGCGAAGGAGATCGAGTGATCGTCGCGGAGCTGCCGCCCGTGCTGAGAGCTCCCAGGGGAAGAACAACATGGCGCTGGACACCATTTCGCTGCTGGTAGACGCGAAAAGCACCCTGCATCATGCCCACCAGGTGATAAGTGCCGCTGGCCCCCGCCGTCGGCTCCAGAAAGAGGATGTACTGCGTCCCCGGCCTCAGCATGGCCGTACCCGGCACCCGGACGTGAAAATTGCCAACAGTTCCGCCCGGCTGCTGAATGGTGAGCGTGGCGGGCGGCCGGCCTTTCAGGGCCTTCTCAAGCTGTATGGTGGTGTAGGTGAAAACGCGGGTGTGGCTGGCGTTCGTCCGAGTGGCCTGGGACACCACCTGGCCCTGGACGATGGTGCTGGACGCCTGCGCAAGCTGCCTGAGGCTCATCCGGACCAGCGTGGTGGCTCCGGCCGGCAGAACAAGCCAGAAACCCAACAGAACGGCAAGAACAATGGTACGAATCTTCATAGAACATCGCTCACTGTGTGATATTCACGGCCCCCACAAATGACGTGAGTTCATTGCCCGAATTTCTCACCACCAGGTTTCGCGGCCCCAGCGTGGCCGTGGGGCTCACCACCACCTGGAAGTACACTGCCGGGATGCCATCGCTGGTGGTCACAAAGTTTCCGCCCACGTTGGAAGGCTGGATAGGTATGGTGACATCACTGCCGTTGCTGCTGATCATGTAGGTGGTGCCCGGAAGGATTCCATAACCCGCCACATACAGGTAGATGGTCTGCCCGCTGGCCTGGCTGCGCGAAAGCTCGACTCCCGTGCTTCTGGCTGAACAGTTGAGCGTGTTGGGATTGGAGGAGTCAGGCACGCACTGGCCCGCGGCAAAAATCGAAAGGCCCGTAAGCGTGATGGTGGAGGAAGCGGACTTCGTGCTGTCCGCCTGGCTGGTGGCCGTAATGGTCACGGTATCGACGGAGTTCAGAGGCGGGACGGTGATGTCAGCACCGGAAACCGTCTGCCCGCCGGTTACGGTCACCATCTGAGGCACGGGGTCGGCCGACACCGAAGTAGCTGCCGGAGCTGTATAGAGCCCCGAACTCGAAATGGCTCCGATCTGGCTGCTGCTACTGCTGCTGGAGCTGGATACGCTCCAGGTGACGGCTGTGTTGGTGGCGCCGGTAACCGCAGCCGTAAACTGCTGCGTTGCACCATAACCCACGGTCTGGCTGCTGGGCGAAAGGGTCACACTTACAGCAGAGGGAGGATTATTCGAACCGCTGCTGCTACTGCTGCTACTACCACATCCTGCCGCAACAAGCGCCAGGAGAATCAACGCTACGAGCCCTAACCGTCTGGCGTATCTCATAGGTTCTCCGTGAAGTACGTCTACGACCGGCGACTGAGCCATTGGATTCCGCCATGCAACCCGAGCAGCCCGTGGTGGTTGCCTTGCCTCAATTCCGCACAACGGCTTCGCGTATTATATCGGACCTTCGGCGCGACGACGTCAGGGAATTGCCAAAAATATGGATCTCTTGCCCATGGAACAGGCAGGAAGGAATCTCGATTCTCCAGGTTGCCACAAAGGCCACCCGCAAGAATTGGTTGTCAGCGGCAAACGCCGTGCGCGAGGGCGCTCTGAAACGGCGGCGGCCTGAGGAGCCAGGCCGGAGGGGCTACATCAAAGCCAGGATTTCCCCGGTTCGTTTTGGGTTCGTTTTTTCGACATCCTTTTTTATCAGAAAGATGGCCGGGTTTGTTTTTAGGTTTGTTTTTTCCACAGGAACGTATTTTCAACAACTTCTCCGGCTTTGTTTTTGGGTTCGTTTGGGTTCGTTTTTTGAGCCGATCCTTTGTTTTCAATAACTTCTCGGGTTTGTTTTTTAAAATAACATCTTTTTTTGTCCCATTTGTCTCAAATAACCAGACGCTAGTCTTTCATCGTGCCCTGCAATGCCGGCCATAGAGTCTGCGAATCCCGCTGCGCCCCGACGTCAGCACACAAAAGACTATCATACTAGCCGACATTTGTCAAGCAAAATCGTGGCGCTGTCGCTGCAAAGTGAGAAGTTCCGGTCTGAGCAAAGTAGAAAGTTCCGGTGTAGGTGGTAGAAGCCTGGGGGATGAGAAAAGAGGAACTGCGGTTAAGTCAGCGGGACCGGGGTGTGGTATTGGAAGGCGGGAGACGGGCTTTCCCCCCGGCGAATCCGGCTGTCAGCGATTGGAATTGCCGCCGAAAATTGAGCCGGGTTGCGAGGGCTGCGAAGGCTGGCTGGGACCCAGGTGGAAACCGCCGCCGGAATTCGAGATTTGAGCCCGGAAGGCCATTGGGCGACTGCCCCGGCTGAGCTCCAACTCCGGGAACCCCGCCCGCCCCCATGATGTTGGGCGCGCCGGGAGCGCCCGGGATACCCAGAAACTCCCATTCGTCATACTCGGTCCGCTTGTCAAAAACACCGATCGAGTGGTGGTTGCTGGTGCTGGCAACTCCCACGATGAAAGTGCCGATGGATTTATCGTTGCTGAAGAAGGAAGAGCCTCTGTTCTCCTGCCGGTTCTGGCCGGAATTCTGTCCCTGGCCCGGCAGGGAAAAATTTCCCGTGGTGAAGCCGCCGTTTTGCGAACTGTTCTGCGTCGCCGGCTGCATTGTTGTCGGAGCGGCGGGCGTGGACTGCGACCCGGTGGCATTGCTGTTATCGCCCAGCGGCTTGTTGTTTTGTTGGCCGGGCGGTTTGAGGATCTTTGAATCAAGGACCACGCCGTTGACTGTGGCGTGGATGAACCGCCACTTGCCGCTCCGAGTCATCGGATCGGGGTAAGCCCGCCGCAGGAAGCTGAGGTTGTTGGTGTGGAGCAGTTCCTTTACGGAAGTGGGATAACGTTTAAACTGCTGGTGGAAAAGAATGATGGCGCGGGCGTACTGTTCGCCGCGGAAGATCAGTTCCTGCTCCTTCTCCCGCTGGCCTTCAACATAAATGCTGGGCGCCGCCGCGGCCAGAGAGATCAGCAGCAGCGTGGCCATCATCATCACAATCAGCAGAATATATCCCGCTTCCGAGGAGTCCCTCCGCGGGCCTCTGCCGCGAAGGCTACTGAACAACCGGAATGGGCAGTTGAGATCTTTCACCAGAAGCTCCGTCCTGGATTTCAACCATCATGGAAGTGATCTTGAGAATCTTAAACCGCTCGGAGACAACGTCGCCATCGTGGACGACAAAAACATCATCTGAATCCGCCAGGTAGGCCTCGGGCCCGACGCCGGGTTTCTCAGAGTACCCGATGGCCCGCAACGAAATGTGGGAGGCCTCAGGCGCCGAGCTGGCCGTCATGGGGCCGGCGGCGGCTCCGGCCGCCTGCATTGCCTTCTGGGCAGGTGTCAGCGGCGGCGGGCCAAAACCAAAAGGATTGCGGTTAAGGTCCGGAAGCGGCTTCGGCCGGTATTGGTCGAGGGTTTGCATCTCGAGTGCGGAACCCGAATTCTGAGAAGCCGTGGACTTTCCCGCCTGGCCCTTTGCCTGAGCCGGATTGGGAGAGGGCAGGTAAGACTTCGTTTCCGTTTGAGACACACTGGACGGATTGCCCATGATTTCCGAAACCAGCCTGAAGATCAGGAACACACAAACTCCGGCCAGTACGACCAACCCGATTTTTTCGGCCTTTGTCCGGTTCTTCATGGTGTGAGATAAAGGACGCCGCCGACCCTCAGGTTGACCGTACTTCCCTGCCCGGCCGAGAACGAAAAATTGCGGACCAGAATCAGGTCATTCGAGGTTTCAAGCGAATGCGCAAACTTCAACAGATTCGCGAAAGGACCCTCCACGGTCACATCCAGGCCGAGCTGATCGAACGGTTCGCCCTTCTCTGAATTCAGTTTATAACTCAGGCTATCCAGTTGCACGCCCGACTTCCGGGTGAGGGCATTCATCATGTGCAGCGCATCTGAATAGACGCGCTGCCGCGACGGAACGTGGTCCTTGAGATAATCCTGCAGCTTGTCATCCGCGGCAGGAAGGGCTTCCTGGAACTTTTCAAGGCGGGCCACCTGGACCTTCTGAAGCTCGAGACGCATGGACGCCTGATGATAAGAATCCTCAGCCAGGGCAACCTTGCCCCCCTGGGACCGGACGGCCACAAAATACACCACCAGGTCCAGGGCCACAACCGCAAGGGCGGCGACTTCAAAAGCCCGGATGATCTTCTTTCGACGCGCTCTTCTCATACCTGCAATCAGTTCCCTGTCGCCGGAGTTTCCACCTTATACTTCGCCGTGCAGACCAATGCAATCTCCTGCGGGCCGCTTCCAGCCCCTCCGCGAAAACCCTGGTTTTTGATAATGACCTCACTGAAGTCGCTCGATCCTTCCAGGTTGTTCAGAAAGGCTTCGACGGACTCTTCGTCCTTTCCCATCACGGCGAACTGAACGACCGGGTTCGGGTCCGACGCCGAAGCGAGGGCCAGGCCGTTGAGCCGGGTGGAAGGAGGCAGCAGCTTGCTCACCTTGAACGTGAGGTCCGTGAGCGAAAACTGCCTCTGGTTGATCAGTTGATTCACAAATTCGGTTTTCTGAATCATGCTTCTGTATTCAGGGCGGTCAATCTGCTTCCGCAGCCTGGCCTCCTTCGAGCTCAAGGCGGCTTCCTGCGACCGGACCTCGGCCAGCGACCGCTGGACCTGGTGCGAGCGCCGCACGTCATGGATCGCCGTGAAGGCAAGCCAGACCAGCACAATCAACGAGACGGCCAGCGTGGGGACGGCCCAGGCAAGCGCGTATCGCTCACGACGGTCAGGAGCAACAGCAAGGTTGAAGTAAACTTTCATATCTAAGTTGCGTTCGCCAACAGCCCGGAGACCGTGGCGCCAAATTCATTCAGAATCTGTCCCTCTTCCTGTGAGAGCCTCATCCTGACGGGCAGCGCGGGGGGCAACACATCTGTCACATTTCGCGAAACCCTCTGCTCCAGTTCCATGATCCAGCTTCGGGGCACATTCGGCCGCGCGCAGATGCAGACCCTGCTGATTTCGAGTCCCAGATGGTCGTGCGAGGCCGCCAGGGTCCGAACCGCCTCATCGGTGACGGCCGCCAGACCCTCTTCGGAAGACTTTCCGCCCATGAACTGGTTTCGCCAAAGCTTGATCTGCCGGCCTTTGGCGACGACCACCGTCAAGTGGGTGGGCGAAATATTCAGCAGCATCTCGCCCGCCTCGGCGTCTTCTTTCAACAATGTGAGAAGCGCCGCGCTGGACGGCAGCACCAGGCTGACATCGCCGTTCAACCCCTCCAGGGTGGATTCGTACTCGGCCAGCACCGATTTCCGCACCGACATGACGACCGCTTCGACCCCCTCCGATTCTTTCGGAGAAACCTCAAAACTCAAGCGCGCTTCTTCCACCGGGAAGGGAAGCAGGGACCGCATCTTCCACCGGATCAGAGACTCCTGCTCCTTGGGGTCGGAGGGCAGTGTTTCAAATTCCAGAAGACTGACGCGTACCGCTCCGTCGGGCAGCAATAGACCAAATGGCCCCTTGTCAGACCCAAGAGCCTTCGCCACCGCGCGGATCCTCCGGGCCACTTCATCGGGCCGCAAAAGATTGGGGCGCGCCAGAAGGGGAGAAAGGACGCCGGCATCGAGTTCTCCCAGCGCCACGCTCGCCACCCGGTGGAATGACCTGAAGAGCCGCGCGCCCAGAACATACTCCGGCTGAAACTCAAACAGCGTCGCGGGCAAAGAAAACTTCCGCTTCGCAGATGCACGAAACGTCCGAGATTTCCCGGCGGAAGAACTCCTTCGCAAATGTAACCGGCCAAGCGAAATACTATTCAACAAAGGTAACCTTGTTAATCTCTTTCAGTGTTGTCACTCCCTGGCGAACCTTGTCCAGCGCGGATTCGCGCAGCGTCTTCATCCCCTCGTCGCGAGCCGCCTGGCGGATTTCCGACGACGGGCGCTTATCCAGAATCAGTTCGCGGATCCTGTCGGAAAGCGCCAGCAGTTCCCCAATGGCGGTCCGGCCGCGGAACCCGGTCTGGGTGCAATGCTGACAGCCGGCGCCTTCGTAGAAAACAATGCCCTGCCACCCGGCCGGGTCGATTCGGGACTCTTCAAACAATTGGCGGGGGACAGTCACCGGCCGCTTGCACTCCTCGCAGATCATGCGGACGAGCCGCTGCGCCAGAATGCAGTTGAGCGCTGAAACAAAGTTGTAGGGCTCCACGCCCATGTTCAGGAACCGGCCCAGAACGTCGACGACGTTGTTGGCGTGGACCGTGGTGAACACCAGGTGGCCGGTGAGGGCCGACTGGATGGCAATCTGCGCGGTCTCATTGTCGCGGATTTCGCCCACCATGATCTTGTCGGGGTCGTGGCGCAAAATGGACCGCAAGCCACGGGCAAAGGTGAGTCCCTTCTTTTCGTTGACGGGAATCTGCGTGATGCCGCGAATCTGGTATTCCACCGGGTCTTCAATGGTGATGATCTTGTCTTCATCGCTCTTGATTTCCGAGAGCGCCCCATAGAGCGTCGTGGTCTTGCCGCTGCCCGTTGGCCCGGTGACCAGCACCATGCCGTAGGGTTCACGGATGAAGCGTCGGAAACGTTTGATTTCGTGGTCTGAAAAACCCAGAATGTCCAGGCGAAGTTGCCGAAACTTCTCGCTCAGGGATTGCTTGTCGAGAATACGGAGCACGGCATCTTCGCCATGAATCGAGGGCATAATGGAGACACGGAAGTCAATGGGGCGGCCGCGATAGCTGACTCTGAAGCGGCCGTCCTGCGGAACGCGGCGCTCGGCGATGTCGAGGTCCGCCATCACCTTGATGCGGCTGATCACGTTGGACTGGTATTCATAGGAGAGCGGGTTCATGGCCTGATGCAGAGCGCCGTCGATGCGGTACTTGACCACCATCGAGTTGTCACGGCTTTCCAGGTGAATGTCACTGGCACGCCGCTCCAGTCCCGCGAAAACAATCGAATCCACCAGCCGGATGACCGGGCTGCCGCCGCGCTCGCCAACCAGTTGCTCGAGCGAAAGGTTTTCCTGGCCGTGGCCGTTCTCTTCGTCGCGGATAACGTCCAGGCGGAACTCAACGGTGGCCTCGTCCAGCACACGCTGCGAAGGATCGGTCTTACTGAGGAATTCCTTCACCTGACTGGGAGCCGCCACCTTCACCACCAGCTGGCGGTCCAGCCGCATCGCCAGCTCGTCCAGGCGGGCCAGGTCGGAAGGATCGCCTACCGCTATGGAAAGCTCACCGTTCTTGGCCTCAAGCGGCAGGAACTGGTAGTCCAGCATCACATCCAGAGGAATGGACCGCAGGATATCCGGATCAGGACGCAGATCGCGCAGATCGACAAACTCGAAGCAGTAACGCGCAGCGGCGAGCCGGGCCGTTGCCAGTTCCTCTTCGGGATCGATCACTATTCCGGAAAGCGGATTTTCATCCATCAATGCACCTGGGCCGCCAGTGAAAACAGCGGCAAGTAAAACGCCACCAGCACAAAAAGCACGACGAGCGCAATGGCGGCAATCATGATGGGATCCACCATGGCCACCAGCGTCGACAGGTCGATATTGACGTCCTCTTCAAAAAACTCAGCAACCGAGTCCAGCATGGTCGGCAGCGCTCCCGTCGTTTCTCCCACCTCAATCATGTCGAGAGCCATGGGCGGAAAAAAATTCGTCATGCGGAGGCTTTCGCTCAGGGGACGTCCCCCCATCACTTCTATTCTAGCCTGCTCCAGTCCGCGCGCAAGCAATGGACTGGAAACCGACCCCGCCGAGCTCTGGAGCGCGACCACAATGGGAAGCCCGCCCTGCAACAGCGTTGAAAGCGTCCGGACAAATTCCGCCACGGAAAACTTGAGGAGCAGGCTCCCGGCCACGGGCAGCCGAAACTTCAGCTTGTCCCATTGCAGGCGCGCCATCTGCGACCGCCCCGCTGCCCGCAGGCCCAGTATCGCCAGAACAATCCCGATCACCACAAAAACACCCATCCGCTTGATCGCCAGGCCCAGGCTGATGACAAACACTGTCAGTGGAGGCATGGGCACGTTCAATTCGTTATAAAGCTCCGAAAACCTGGGGATGATAAACGTGTCAATCAGGACAATCAGCCCGGTCAGAAAAATCAGCAGGAATGCCGGATAAATCAGTGCAGACAAGAACTTCTTGCGGAATGACCGCGCGGTCCTCTGATAGGTTACGTATTGGCCCAGGACCTTGTCCAGCGTACCGCTGCGCTCGCCGGCCTGAAGAGTGGCGCAATAAATTTTGGGAAACTTCCCAACGGATTCAAAGGCTTCGGAAAGCAGGGCGCCGCCGCGAACTCTGTCTTTGACCTCTTCCACCGCCGCCCGGAGGCCTTCACTCCGAGTCTGACGGGCCAGCATTTCCAGCGACTTCTGCAAAGGCAGGCCCGACCTGGAAAGCGTCACAAACTGCTGATTGAAGATCAGCAGATCATCTTCCCGGATCTTGCCGCGCCGCGGCGGTCCAACCCTCATCGAAAGGATGGACTTGGGCCTGACCGAAAAGACGTAGTACCCCTGCGACGTCAGCCGCGCACGGAGTTCGCCCTCAGACGACGCTTCGTGCGTCTGGTTGAGGACCTGACCGGCTCCTGTCCCGATCCTGCAAACGAATTCACCCATGACTACCAGCTGCTGTACGGAGTTCCCTCCAGCGACTGCGCGATGGAACCGCTGTGGACATCCACCACGCCCGGCACGGTTTGTTCCGGGCTCAAAGGAACTTCTTCAATGTCAACCTGCCAGGTCTGGTTGGACCCGGTGAAAGGATCGACGGGCAATCCACCGCGCAGGTAGCCCGCCTGAACAAGGTCATCCATAGATTCGGGGGGCTGGTTCTTGTCCAGCGTGTACTGGTCAATCAGCTTCCGCATGGTGAACAGGTCGTCCTTCAGCACCGTTTCGCGCGCCCTGACAATGGCCACGCGATAGCTTGGAGCGGCAATCGCCGCAAGGATCAGGATCAGCGTGAGCACCACCATCAACTCAATCAGCGTAAAGCCGTTCTTCCCGGCTCGCTCTCCGCCAGAAGTTCCCGGCTCCAGATTGCTCAGCCTACCAATCCGCATAAGGGATCCCATTCATGCCAATTCCCTGGCTCTTCGAAAATACGTCAAAAACATCCTGGCCACCCCAGCTTCGGGAGTCAGAGTCATCCTGCATGGAGCGCATTCCCCAATCGGTGTTGCCCGTCATCGGGTCAACGGGAATCTTCCTGAGGAATTTATACTTGTCCTTGCTGCCTTTCAATGGGACTCCTTTAACCAGCGTCTCCAATGTCGGCGGATAGCCAAAGGTATCCATCTGGGTGGGAATCATGCCCCGGTCGGCAAAGTCCTTGTAGCGGTCAATGGAATTCCGCATGGTCCGGAGGTCTTCCCTCAGCGCCGTCTCCTTTTCCCGCTTGACAACCACAGCGGCCATGGGAAGGGCAATGGTGGTGAGCACCAGCATGATGGTCATGGCGGCAATCATCTCGATCAGGGTAAAACCCCGGGCAGCGGATAGTATCCTGAGCCGATGTCTAAAGAAGCGTCTCATCGCCGTTGCGGTGGCCTTCCCGGAGAAGGAGGCGCAGAGCTGGGCTGGGCGGGCAAAGCAGGAGGAGCAGGTGCTGAAGGGGCAAGAGTCGAAGGCCCTGTAACAGGCTGCGCAGGAGTCTGCGTTGCGGCCGCCTCCACGGAGGATTCAGGCAGGCGGATGATCCGCGGAGTCAGCATGATCAGCACATCCGTTTGTTTCTTTTCGTGTTTCGTGTCGCTGAAAAAGTACTTCAGGCCGGGAATATTGCCCAGTCCGGGCACACCCGAAACCGTGGTCGAGTCTTCGGTCTGGAGCAAGCCGCCCAGCACACTCGTTTCTCCTTCTTCCAACCGAATATCGTGCTCAATTTGCCGCTGGCCAAACGTCGGCTCATTCACGCCGGCGATGCTGACCGAGGGCTGCACGGATGAAATCTCAATCTTCGCGTGGATCGCGATTTCGCCACTGGGCAACAGGTGCGGCGTCAGATCCACATTGACCCCGACATCCTGAAACTGGAATTGCGTACTCGCAATCAAGCCGCCGAATCCGCCTGACTGTCCACCCGTTGAGCCACCCACTCCGAGGGAAGGCAGAAAGCTGCCGGTGGCGTAGGGAATGCGGCTTCCGATCCGCAGCGTGGCGGTATCACCATCGGTCACCCGAATCTCCGGATTCTGCATGATGCGCGTGGTGGAATCATTCAGAACGGCATTCGCGATAGCACTGGGAACAACCAGGCCATAATCGTTCAACCCAATATGCCCTGCCAGGGTAGCGGCACTCAGGGGGCTGTAAACCGCAGCTCCCTGCAACCCCTGGGTAATGGAGCCTGATGGGCTGATGGTCGCCGGTGACAACCCCAGTTCTCTCACCCGGTTTGCGTCAGCTTCCAGAACCGTAACGTCAATCATGATCTCGGCTTTGCCGTGATCAAGATCGCGGATGAGGGCCACAGCTTCCTTCACTTTTTCAGGCGAGTCTCGGATGATGATGGCATTGGCGCTCGGATTGTCGATGATCCGCTGAATACCCAGAATCTGCTTCAGCGCCGTGGTAATTGCCGTGCGGTCGGCGGGTTTCAGCGAATTGTCCAGATAGACCGTCTTCAGTACTTCGGTCTGATAATCGCGGCGGTTGGCAGGATTGTCAGGGACAACCAGAATAGTGTTGGAAGTCACCACCCTCCAGAACGTGTGGGTCTGCAACGAAAGGACGTGCAAAGCGTTCTGAATGGTCACATTGTTCAGGTCCATCGAAACCGGCTGGGCCTGAAAGTCAGAAGTGAAGGCAACGTTGAGTCCGGCAAGCTTGCAAAGCGTCTCGTAGACCCGCTTACTGTCGGCGCTGATGCGAAAGTGAGTCAAGGGCTCCTGCGGCAAGGGTTGCAACTCGGCTGCAACAGGCTGCTGCTGTTGCTGGCTGGACTGGATGGCCTCCTTCAGTCCCTTTTCCCGGGCCTGCTTGGCAGCCACTTCATTTGACAACAAACGGGTAAGTTCCTGCCTTGCGGCCTGGTTACTGGGGTCAATGCTGGCCGCCTTCTGGAACTCTCCCATCGCTGCCGGAACCCGCTGCTGGCGCAGGAACTCTTTCCCCTGCTTCAGATGGAACAACGAGGCTTCCATCCGCGCATGCGTCTGCCGGAGCTGAAACTCGGCGTTTGCAGGCCTCGACTGCACGGCTCTTTCGTAGTTGATCAGGGCCGTGTCCCAATCTTTCCTGAGTTCCGCTTTGTGCCCTTTCTGGAAGTACACGTTACCTGGAGCACAAGCTGTCGAGATCAGTAATCCCGCCAGCGCCGCTACCCCCGCCGCGCGCCCCTTCATAGACAGTTCCCCATAGCCACACATTAATTTAATGTAGAGTCCATTATCCGCGAAGACGTTGCCCAAAGCAAGGAAACAGATGCCATTCTGGCCATAATATGTAGCCTATCGGCGGAATTAACTATTTAATTAACATAATGTGCTATGATGTCGGTTCAGGCTCAAGAATACAACAAGGAGGCTGTGATGGGAAAGGTATTGCGCTGTAGCGACTTAGGCACCAACTGCCCTAAGGAAATCCGGGCAGATAATGAAGAAGAATTAATGAAATTGGCTGCTGAACATGCCGAAAAAGACCATGGAATTAACGCGTCCAACATTCCGCCTGCCATGCTCCAAATGGTGAAAGCCGCCATCAAGGACGAATAGGCCGAAGCTTCCCAGACCCCAATCGGGGCGAGCAAAGCCGACTACGCCCTTTCATATGCAGCCCTGCAGGCGTCACCTATATTTCGACCCCTCGAAAAGAAAGCCCCTGCCGGTTGCCCGGCAGGGACTTGATGACCCTCAGGTGCCGGGCTGTTACTGGCCCGGGGTATCTTCGGTCTGTTCCGTCTTTTGCTTCTTCGATTTCTTTGACGCCTTCTTTTTCTTGCTGTGCTTCTTCTTCGCCTGCTTCTGAGCAGGAGCAGACTGCGGAGCGGCTTCAGCCGGGGCTTCCTGTGCTTCCTGTGCGAATGCCGGCATCGACAGGGAGATAGCAATCGCCAGCGTTGCCAACAATGTCAAAATCTTTTTCATATACAGAGGTTCCTCCTCAAAGAATAGGGTCTTTCATCAGATGGTCTTGCACGAGTGGGGCCAAACACCATGAACCCCACGCCAGATGGCACCTCCTTGATTGATAAGGGATTCTGCAGCAGGAAAGGACGGCGTTCCAACAACCCACTGCCCGATGAGCAAATGACTATACGGGATGGTGCACGCCTGCACCAACAGGTGTGCGGGTCCCGCCTGAAAAGGTGGGAAAACCTGATGACACGAGGTGACGGGCCTTAAAGAGCAAAACCGGAATCGGAAGAGAGCGGCTGAATCGTGTCCCCTCTCAACGCGGTTACCAGAAGGTTCCGTTCATGCGACGGCCGGGCGCGGCGTTGCCTGTCGGCACTCGATGTTGGTCGTAGCAGATTCAAGACCGGGCGATGTGGCCTGCACTGTGATCGACCCGGCTTGTTTGCCGGACTGCACGATGGCCACCGACAGCCCGTTGAAAGCATGCCGCTGGCTGGCTTTATCGGCCTCGTGGCTTGAGGGATCGCCATTGCCCACGCCAATCAACCTGCCGGCACCGGAAACCTGGAAGGAAATCAGGTTTTGCGCAACGGGAACAACCCGCCCTTGCGAATCCGCCACGCTCACGGCAACCACGGAAACGTCTTCGCCATCGGCATTGATCTTGGCCCGGTCCAGCTGAAGCACGATTTTTGCCGGCTTACCGGTGGTCTCCCTTTTAGCAGTCATCACCTGGCGGCCACCCTTGTAACCCCGGGCTTCCAGCGCCCCTGGCATGTAATTCACTTTCCATGCCGCGTGTGAATTCTTCTGCACGGTCCGCATTCCCAGGCTCTTGCCGTTCAGGAACAGTTCCACCTTGTCCAGATTGGTGAAACACCAGACATCAATGGGCTTGCCTTCCTGGTCCCAGGTCCAGTGTGGAAACAAATGGAGGACCGGCTGATCGCCCCACCACGCCTTGTAGTAATACGCAAGGTCTTTGAAAAAGCCGCAGGTGTCGATGAGCCCGAAATGCGAACTGATGCACGGCCAGCCGTAAGGCGTAGGCTCGCCACGATAGTCGAACCCGGTCCACACAAAGCCGCCGGAAAGCCACGGCCGCTGGTCGTAAATCTGCCACCACTCCTCGGCCGAAGTGGCCCAGGGCGGATAATTCACGTCATAGGAGCTGACGTAACCACGCCCCGGATCATTGAAATAGATCCCGCGCGTGGAAACGGTGCTGGCCGTTTCCGTTCCGACGCAAGGCATGTTCGGGAACTTCCGGCGGAAACCGTCGATCTCGGGTGCGTGCTTGTAGTTAAACCCCATGATGTCCAGCACGGTGGTGATCCCTTCTCCCCAGCCGCCGTTCATCGCCTGGGTGATGGGCCGGGTGGGATCCAGCCGCCGGGCCAGGCGTTTCATGGTCGCGGCACATGCGGGCCCCGCGGTCGGTGCTCTGCTCAGCTTCCTCGTTGCCGGTGGACCAGAAGACCACGCTGGGATGGTTGCGGTCGCGGCGAACCAGCCGGCTCAACTCGCTGAGGCCTTCCGGAACCGATGAAAACATGCGCGTTTCGTCCAGCACCACCATGCCCAGCCGATCGCAGGCGTCCATCAGTTCGGGAGTGGGCGGATTGTGGGAAGTGCGAAGGCCATTGGAGCCCATCTCCTTCAGCTTGGCGATGCGGAAATACTGCAGCCGGTCCGGCAGAGCAATCCCCACGCCAGCATGGTCCTGATGGTTGCAGGTTCCCTTGATCTTCACCGGCTTGCCGTTCAGGAAAAAGCCCTTGTCCTTGTCAAAGCGGATGGTCCTGATGCCAAAGGGGGTCTCGCAGGTATCCGTTGCCGTCTGGTTGACCTCAACGGTGGTCTCCAGACGATACATATTCGGCTCTTCGATGGACCAGAGCTGGGGGTTATCAACCTTGACCTTCTGAGTGATTTTTCGCCGCCGCCAGCCGGGAATTGCAACTGCGGGGGCACGGTGCGTGGCGGCCACGTTCCCTTTGCTGTCCAGAATCTTTGAGGCCACCGTGCAGGACGACTCGCTCTCCTGATCGTTGCCGACTTCCGTCGCGATGGTGAGCGTCGCAGAATTCTCCTTAACCTCAGAAGTCACAAAAGTGCCCCACTGCGGTACGTGCACGGGATTCGTCTTCACCAGCCAGACGTGCCGGTAGATTCCCGCCCCCTCATACCACCAGCCCTCGTGCTCGGTGGCGTCGACACGGACCACCAGGACGTTCTTACGGCCGTACCAGGCATGGTCCGTGATGTCGTATGAGAAGGGCGCGTAACCGCTCAAGTTTCGCCCAAGGAAGTTTCCATTCAGCGCCACCATGGAGTCCCGAAAGACGCCGTCAAATTCCAGGCTCAGCCGCTTGCCGAGGTCGCCGGCTGGAATTTCAAATTCCCGCCGGTACCAGCCGATGCTGGTCTCCGGATAATCCCTGCCCAGCGGCTTGGACCCGTGGGCCGTCAGCCATTCATCTTCATGGAAAGGCAACGCCACCGCCCAGTCATGAGGGAGATCGATGGCCTCCCAGCCGGTATCGTCAAAATCCGGCCGCGAGGGCTTGGAAAACAAGGCCCCAGTCTTCTGGTAACCGGTGCCGAGGCCGTAGTCAAAATCCTTCGAGGGATCAGCGGCGTTGCCAAGGTGAAAACGCCATCCAAAATCGAGCAACAATTTCTCCCGCAATGAACCGGCGGAAGACGGCTGGCCAGGGACGCCGGCAAGCGCCGCGCGCGGTTCCGCCAGAAATTCATCGGCATTCGGTCCGAGTGAGGCTGCTCCGGCTGAAGCCGCGATACCACTCTTCAGAAAATCTCGCCTTGTCCAGTTTGGCATTTTGACTCCTGTAATAACGACATGCGCATTGGATACTGCATGCCAATTCCGGGCAGGAGTGGCGGATTGGCGTGACTGGAAACGACCCGATTATATCTCCAGACAAGGTCTGTGTTGTGAAGAATTTGGAAGAATGTGCAGATTGCGCTGGCAAGGTGCCCCCATTGCAGTGGCCGGCGAGTTGCATCGGGTTTCTCTCCATGAGGTGCCATGCAACCCACCAAATGCCATTGACTAGAACTGTGCGAAAGTGCACAATTAAGGCTTAATAGCCCAAACA
>CAVSWQ010000040.1:0-24631 GCA_963731705.1 uncultured Acidobacteriota bacterium | reverse complement strand
CTGTTACCTCGGAAACCACCGCCGTCCCGTGTTCGGCAACGACGTTGTGAACCTTTTCGCGGAGACCTGGCGCTTGTTCCGCCAGTCGATCATGTAGTTTGCCCATTTTCTCAGCTCCAATACAACCCATTATTATACAGCAACTTGTACGCTACATTCGAGCCGCTGGCAGTGAGGGGGATCACAAGCGATTGTGATCTTGCTCATCCGGAGGAACTCGGCAGGTGAAGCCCTCTTGTTTTTCAGTGATTTTCCCCTCCCAGTCTATTCGGAGTGGACTCTGCTTTGAAAAGCCCCTACTGGGGCAATGCGTAAGCCACATAGGTGCCGCCGGAAGGCGCACCCCACTTTCCCCCGCCTGCACCGATCACCAGATACTGCCGCCCATTCACTTCATAAGTTGCGGGAGTGGCGTTCCCTGCAGCGGGCAGGGTGGCTTCCCACAGCAGCTTTCCAGTGGCCTTGTCGAAGGCGTGAAACTTGTTGTCGTGGTTCGTTGCTGCGATAAAAAGCAGCCCCCCCGAGGTCACCAGCGGCCCGCCGTAATTTTCACTTCCCGTGTTGCGAATCCCTTTCTTCACCAGC
This sequence comes from uncultured Acidobacteriota bacterium, assembly GCA_963731705.1. GTDB lineage: Bacteria > Acidobacteriota > Terriglobia > UBA7540 > UBA7540 > SCRD01. Next base: position 24,046 of record CAVSWQ010000040.1, on the reverse strand, counting down.
TCCGGATACTCGCCAAATGGGATGCGCCAGGCGAATTTGCCGGTATTCAGGTTGATGGCTGTCAGCGTGCCCCAGGGCGGCTTCACCGCGGGGTACCCGTCCGGATCGAGAAATTTGTTATACCCATCGCTCATGTACTTCAGCCATGGCCCCATTTCCGCCTCGTTCCATGTGCCCCTGGCCATGGTTTGTTTTCCCGTCGCCAGATAAGTTGCAATGGCCCGAATCGGCGCTTCTCCCAGTTGAGCGAAGGCCGGCATCCGCCCGCCGCCCTTTCGGATGAAGTCCTCAAGCTGAGTTTCGCTGTACTTCTTTGCGATGTGTTGAAGTGAAGGGAACTCCGGCGGGCTGCCCGCCAGGTTGGCTTTGTGGCAGCTCGAACAGTTGCTGAGATAAAGTTTGCGGGCGTTCACAAGTCCGTGGGTTTTGGGCCTGGGTATGAGGCGCAGAATCCAGGCCATGACGTTGGCGTTGACGTAAAGCAGGCCGGTCGTGGGATCGAATGCCGGGCCTCCCCACTCGGCGCCGCCGTCAAATCCTGGAAAGATGACGGTCCCTTGTTTGCTGGGTGGAATAAACTGGCCGCCGTAGCGCAGCTTGCGCAGTTGCGCCAGCACTGCCTGATGCGCCGCCGGCGTCCGGTCGGTCAGCATATCGGGCGTAAACTCCTGTTGTGCAAACGGGGGCGGCAGCAGCGGAAACGCCTGCGTCTCAGCCGTCTTTTCGCCGTTCACGTCAGAGGCCGGCACCTTTCGGTATTCAATCGGGAACAGCGGTTTGCCTGTTTCGCGGTTAAAGACAAACACATATCCCGACTTGGTGGTCTGGGCAACGGCATCCACCTGTCGCCCGTCGTGCTCCACGGTCACCAACGCCGGAGCGGCGGGGAAGTCCCGGTCCCAGAGGTCGTGCTTCACCGCCTGGAAATACCACACCAGCTTGCCCGTAGAGGCGTCCAGCGCCAGCAGGCAGTTGGCGTAAAGATCGTCGCCGATGCGGTCAGAGCCATAGAAATCAAAGGCGGCCGATCCGGTAGGCACAAACACCAGGCCGCGCTTTACGTCCAGGGCCATGCCGGCCCAATTGTTAGCGCCCCCCGTGTACTTCCAGGCATCTTTCGGCCAGGTCTCATAGCCGGGTTCGCCGGGGCGGGGAATGGTGTGGAAGCTCCATCGCATTTTACCGCTCCGCACGTCGTAGGCGCGGATGTCGCCCGGAGGGGAGGGCAGGTCTTCCGGCAGGCTGCTGCCTATGATGATGAGGTCCTTGTAAATCACACCGGGAGTCGTATCCTTCACCGAGAGGTTTTCGGGATTGCGTCCCAGCCCTTTACGCAGATCAATGTGCCCGGCCTCGCCGAAGGACGGAACAGGCTTGCCGGTTTCGGCATTGAGGGCGTAAAGGTCGTGCCCGGACGAGAAAAATAGGCGCGCCTCGCTGCCTTCGCTCCAGTAGGTTAATCCGCGATAGTGCATCGCGTGCAGGACGGGGCCTTCCCCGGGCGGGCTGAAACTCCAGAGCAGTTTGCCGGTGGCGGCGTTTAACGCGAAGACTCGAAGTTTGGGCGATGTGGCATAGAGGACGCCGTGGATGATGATGGGATTGCATTCCATCTCAGAGTTCTTGAACGCGTCGCCGGTGTCGTACTTCCAGGCCACTTTCAGTCGGGCCACGTTGCTGCGGTTGATCTGGTCAAGCGCGGAATAATGAGTGTTGTCCGGGCCGCCGCCATAGGACTGCCAGGTGGTATAGGATTGGGCGGATGGGGTCGACTTTGTTGTGCACTGCGAAAAGACGAAAGTGATGGTCAGGATCATGAAAAGTTTAAAGCCGATCATGGAATCAGAATGCTTCATGTTAGAAATCCCCCTGGCCCTGTCGGTAGCTGGAATTGCTCTGCCATTGATTTTGTGCCGGTAGTTACAATAACTCACTGCGGAAGCGCAAAGGCCACGTAGGTGCCGCCGGAAGGCGCGCCCCATTCGCCGCCGCCGGCGCCAATCACCACGTACTGCCGCCCGTTCACTTCGTAAGTGGCCGGAGTGGCGTTTCCGGCTGCGGGCAGCGTGGCTTCCCAGAGAAGTTTTCCTGTAGCCTTATCAAATGCCCGGATCTTATGGTCGTAGTTGGTGGCGGCAATAAAGAGCAGCCCGCTGGCGGTGACCACGGGCCCTCCGAAATTCATGCTGCCCGTGTGGGGATGTCCCTTGCTCACAAGCTCCGGATATTGGCCGAACGGAATCTTCCAGACAAACTTGCCGGTATTGAGATCGATCGCATTCAGAGTGCCCCAGGGCGGCTTCTGCGCCGGATAGCCGTCCGGGTCGATGAATCTGTTGTAGCCGTCGATCCTGTACCTCAGCCACGGCCCCATTTCCGCCTCGTTCCATGTGGTGCGCACCATGGTTTCCTTTCCCGTTGCCAGATAGGCGGCGATGGCCCGGACTGCCGCGCTTCCAAGCTGCGCGAAGGCCGGCATGCGGCCCCCGCCTTTCTGGATAACGCCGGTAAGCTGCCGCTCGCTGTACTTTTTGCCAATGTTTTTGAGGGACGGGAATTCCGGCGGGCTGCCGGCCAGGTTGGCTTTGTGGCAACTGGAACAATTGCTGAGATAAAGCTGGCGTGCATTCACAACGCCTTTCGACCTGGGCCTTGGCACCAGGCGAAAGATTTTGGCCAGTTCGTTGGAGTTGACGTAGAGCAGTCCCGTGGTGGGATCGAACGCCGGGCCGCCCCATTCGCCGCCGCCCATGGTGCCCGGAAAATAGACCGTCCCCTGCAGGCTGGGAGGAATGAATTGCCCTCCGTAACGAAGCTTGCGCAAGCGTGCCAGCACCGCCTTATGCGCCGCCGGCGTCCGGTCGGTCACAATCGCCGGCGTGAACTCCTGCCGCGCAAAGGGCGGTGGCAGCAGCGGAAACGGCTGCGTGGCCGCTGTCTTTTCGCCCTCAACGTCGGATTGTGGAACCTTGCGGTATTCAATCGGAAACAGCGGCTTGCCGGTTTCGCGATTGAAGAGAAACACGAATCCGGACTTGGTGATCTGCGCCACTGCGTCGACTTTCTGCCCGTCGTGCTGCACCGTCACCAGCGCCGGAGCCGCCGCAAAATCGCGGTCCCAGAGGTCGTGCTTCACTGCCTGGAAATGCCACACCAGCTTGCCCGTCGAGGCGTCCAGCGCCAGCAGGCAGTTCGCATAAAGATTGTCGCCGATGCGGCCAGAGCCATAGAAGTCGAAGGCTGCCGACCCGGTAGGCACAAAAACCAGCCCGCGCTTCAGGTCCACGCTCATGCCGGCCCAGTTGTTGGCGCCCCCGGTGTATTTCCAGGCATGCTTCGGCCAGGTCTCATAGCCGGGTTCGCCGGGACGGGGAATGGTGTGGAAGCTCCATCGCATTTTGCCGGTGCGCACGTCGTAGGCGCGGATATCGCCCGGGGGGCAGGGGAGATCCTCGGGCAGGGAGCTGCCCATGATGATCAGATCCTTATAGATGACGCCGGGGCTGGTGTCCGTGACGGTGAGATTCTCCGGGTCGCGTCCCAGCCCATCGCGCAGGTCAACGTGCCCGGCATCGCCGAAGGTGGAAATCAGCTTGCCTGTCTGCGCATTCAGCGCGTAAAGGTTGTGCCCGGCTACAAACAAGACCCGCTCGTCACCCCCGTCGCTCCAGTAGGTGACGCCGCGATTGGGCGTCAGCGCAAGCGACTTCAACCTGGAGAAAAGCTCTTTGTCTTCCGGCGGAGTGAAGCTCCAAAGCAGTTTGCCGGTGGCGGCGTTGAGAGCGATCAGCCGGAGTTTGGGCGTGGTAGCGTAAAGGACGCCCCGGACGACGATGGGATTGCACTCCATGTGCGACCCTTGATAGGCGTCGCCGGTGTCGTATTCCCAGGCCACCTTGAGCCGGCTGACGTTGCTGCGGTTGATCTGCTTCAGCGTGGAATAGTGGATGTTTTCCGGAGTGCCACCGGCGATGCGCCAGGCGCTGTAGTCCTCGCCCCCCGGGGTTTCACTTTCCCGCTTTGCGCACTGGGTGAGAAACGCTGCCGCAAACAGCAGGACGGCGATTTGAAATAGCCCCGGTGTCCTCTTATGATGAGTACTTTGGCTTCGCGCCGTGGGGATGAGGCTTATCCAATCAGGCATTCCTATAGACCTTTGCAGAGATTCGCTCCCGGAACATACGGGGCTTTCCCAGGGACGGAACTGAGATAATGCGCGGCCCAATGTACCAGAGATTGCGGCGCTAGCGGTAGGTTTTTCTGTTGGTTCGTCCTGCGGGATGCGCCGGCTTTGGAAAATGGTTACCCATCCTGCCCTGCCTCTGCAAACGTGTGTCCGCGTTGTTGCATCCAAGAAAAGGACAGCGGTTTTTCGCGGTTTTATGAATAGCGTTAACCTGCCAGACTCATAACATACGAAACAAACATCGAATCGAGGGATTGATAAATATGGAAATGATACAACCTGAATTTGTGGGGATTGGGGAAAGCGGGCGGCGTGGAAGGCTGGCTCCTGGCCGGAACCGTAAGGCCCGAATCCCGGCCATCCTGATGGCTGCGTTTTTGCCCGTCCTGTTGCTCGCGGCCGGACTCGCGCCTGCAAAGGCCGACAGCAGCAAAGATGTGCTGCGGGCGACCCTGGCGAACGGCCTGCGCGTGGTGATCGTCCGCAACACCCTGGCGCCGGTAGTCACCACGGTGATGAATTACAAGGCGGGCTCTGACCAGACGCCGGAAGGTTTTCCGGGCATGGCCCACGCGCAGGAGCACATGATGTTTCGCGGCAGCCCCGGCCTTTCCGCCAGCCAGTTGGCGGACATCGCTGCGGCGATGGGCGGCGAGTTCGACGCCGACACGCAACAGACCGTGACGCAGTACTTTTTTACCGTGCCGGTCGCCGACCTGAACGTGGCCCTCCACGTCGAGTCCATCCGCATGGGCGGAATTCTGGACACCGACAAGCTCTGGGACAAGGAGCGCGGCGCCATTGAGCAGGAAGTTGCGCAGGACCTTTCCAATCCCGAATACGTTTTCTACACCAGGCTGCTGGCCGCCATGTTTCGCGGAACGCCTTATGCCCACGACGCGCTCGGCTCGCGTCCTTCTTTCAACAAGACCAGCGGCGCCATGCTGCACAAGTTTTACAGTGACTGGTATGCGCCCAACAACGCCATCCTGGTGATCGTGGGCAATATTGATCCCCCTGCGACGCTGGCTGAAGTGAAGAATCTGTTTGATGCGATCCCGGCGAAAAAACTTCCTGCAAAACCTGCCTTCACATTCCAGCCGGTCAGCGCCCAGACGCTGAACCTGAAAACGGACCTGCCTTATGGAATGTCATTGATCTCGTTTCGCATGCCCGGGTCCAGCAGTCCTGACTTTGCCGCGGCGCAGGTTCTGGCCGATGTTCTCAGCAGCCAGCGCGGAAGCCTCTATGCCCTGGTGCCCGCGGGCAAGGCCCTCTATGCCGGCTTTTCGCTGGATTCTTTGCCCGGCGCAAGCCTGGGCTACGCCATCGGGGCCTTTCCCAAAGGAAGCGACGGAGCGCAACTGGTGGAGGAAATGCGAAATGTGCTGGAGGCCGACATCAAGAACGGCGTGCCGGCTGATCTGGTGGCCGCCTCCAAACGGCATGAACTGGCCGGCGCGGAGTTCCAGAAGAATTCGGTTTCGGGGCTCGCCATGGCATGGTCGAACGCGCTGGCCGTGGAAGGCCGCCAGTCGCCGCAGGACGATGTGGAGGCTATTCAAAAGGTGACGGTGGCTGACGTCAATCGCGTCGCCCGCGAGTACCTGGTGCAGTCGAAAGCGATTACGGCCGTGCTGACGCCGCAGGCGTCAGGCAAGCCGATCTCTTCAAAGTCGTTTGGCGGACGGGAATCCTTCGCTCCCAAACACACCAGGAACGTCAAGCTTCCAGCCTGGGCTGAGACGGCCTTGAAAAAGCTCTCCATTCCCGAACCCACCGTGCATCCTGTGGTGAGCACGCTTCCGAACGGCCTGAAGCTGATTGTGCAGCCGGAATCCACCAGCGACACGGTCAGCATTTACGGCCACATCAAGAACAACGCAGCCCTCGAAACCCCTGCGGGCCAGGAAGGCGCTGACGATGAACTGGGTCAATTGTTTTCCTACGGCACCACAACTCTGGATCGCATCGCCTTCCAGAAGGCGCTGGACGATATCGGCGCCGATGAGTCCGCCGGAACGGATTTTTCACTCAACGTTCTTTCCACCCACCTCGACCGCGGCGTCGAGCTGCTGGCGCAGAATGAGCTGCATCCGGCGCTGCCCGAACGGGCCTTCCGGATTACGCAACGGCAACTGGCTGCGACGGTTGCAGGGCAGCTTCAAAGCCCTGATTACCTCACCAGCCGCGCCCTCCACGTTGCGCTGTTCCCCAGGACCGATCCGACCCTGCGCCAGGCCACGCCCAAAACCGTTTCCTCTCTCACGCTCGACGACGTCAGGGCCTACTACCAGCACGTTTTCAGGCCGGACCTCGGCACCATCGTGGTGATCGGCAAGGTCACTCCGGCTGAAGCGAAGTCGGTGATCGAAAAATATTTCGGTGGCTGGAAAGCCACCGGCCCCAAACCGCCCACCGATCTCCCCGCGGTCCCGAACAATCGCCCGGCCACCACCGCCGTCCCGGACAAAAGCCGCGTGCAGGATAATGTGACTCTGGCGGAAACGCTCAAGCTCACCCGCTTCAGCCCGGACTTTTATGCGCTCGAAGTGGGCAATCACGTTCTTGGCGGAGGTTTTTATGCCACCCGTCTTTATCAGGACCTGCGCGAAAACGCCGGCCTGGTGTATTACGTGGGCTCTTCATTCAGCTTTGGAAAAACCCGCAGCGTTTACCGGGTCAGCTACGCCTGCGATCCGCCCAACGTTTCCAAGGCGCGCGCCATCATCGTCCGCGACCTCAAACAGATACAAAGCAGCCCCGTTAGCCCCGGGGAACTTCGCCAGGCCAAGGCCATGCTGCTGCGCGGGATTCCGCTTTCTGAATCCAGCGTGGGCAGCATCGCCGGCGGGCTGATCTACCGTTCCACGATGGGGCTGCCGCTCGATGAGCCGGTGCTTTCGGCCCGACGCTACGTGAAGATCACCGCGCCGGAAGTCCAGAAGGCCTTTGCCAAATGGATTCGCCCCGGCGATCTTGTCCAGGTGACCGAAGGCCCCGCGCCGAAGTAGCGAGGCCCGGGCAGGGAATTGCCAGCGCTCGGCGATTTGCGGCAGAGGACGGTAGGGGTGTAGGGGAGGGCTTCGCCCTCCCGCATCCCGCTCCCCGTCTTCGAGCTTCTACCTTCTCACTCGCCGAGAATTTTCCTTGACAAGCGTGGGCTAGTGTGGTAGTCTTTCTAGTGACGGCGGACGGGATTCGGCGGCAGAATTAAACAGTCTGGACAGACTCTTAGCTTTACCGCAAACCGTTGAAAAATATAAGCCAGCGAGTTTTGGCCCTAAAATTGTGGGACAAAAAAGATGTTATTTTAAAAAACGAACCCGAGAAGTTACTGATAATAAACAATCGGCCTGAAAAACGAACCCAAACGAACCCAAAAACGAAGCCGGGAAGTTATTGAAAACACGTGGCGGTGGAAAAACGAACCCAAAAACGAACCGGGCCATGTTGTTGAAAATACATGATGGCTAAAAAACGAACCCAAAACGAACCGGAGCTTGTCAGAAGGGCTAGCCGGAAACCTCTTCCAACAACTGAAAACCACGGAAGTGATCACCACCCGAGGGGCCGGGCCACACAGCGGCAACCATGAAACATTTGTGGACCCTCTTTCTTGCGGAGTTCATCGGCACGGCTTTGCTCGTCGCGGTGGGCGTTTCGGTTGTCATCCTCGATTTCGGCAAGGGAAGTCCCGTTGCGGCGTTGCTGCCTGACCCGGGGCTGCGGCGACTGATCACCGGTTTCCTTTTTGGCGCCACGGGCGCGTCCATTGCCGTCTCTGCCGTAGGCAAGACCAGCGGCGCGCACATCAACCCGGTTGTCACGCTGGCTTTCTGGATGAAAGGGAAAATGACCGCACCTAATGCGCTTGGGTATATGGTGGCGCAGCTGGCCGGCGGATTGGTGGGCGCTTTGCCGCTGCTGGCCTGGGGACACATGGGCGCCAGCATCGATTTCGGCGGAACGTTTCCCGGTACGGGTTTTACGGTCTTCCAGGCCACGCTTGGGGAAGTAGTCACCACCTTCGGGTTGATCGCGGGATTGTTCCTCTTTCTGGGGCACTCGCGCCTTCGTCCTTACACGCCTCTGCTGTTTCCTTTTCTCTACGCGGTGATGGTTTATCTTGAGGCGCCGGTTTCCGGCACCAGCACCAACCCGGCACGCACCATCGGGCCGTCTCTTGTTGCGAGCGACTGGCACGGTTGGTGGGTCTATTGGGTTGGCCCGCTGCTGGGAACGTTTGTGGCGTTGGCCATCTCTCAGATCTCCTGGCTGCGGTGCTTTGAAATCGAGGTGGCCAAAATCTATCACTTTGAGCACGACCCCCACGGAGTCTTCCGGCCCTCAGGCGTGTAGCGGTGGGTTGACCCTGCCACCCGGCGGCTTCGCGTAGTCCCATACCCTCCGAACCGCGTTTGCTATACTCAAGTGCGGGAGCCGGGCGTGATTACAAGTTTGGCCACCGTCAGGAGCGCAGGGTTCTCCCGATCCACAAGGATTTTGCCAGGTGCCATGATTCGAAAGAAGACCGCAGCCATCACCGTGGCCGGGATCGCGGCCGTAGCGCTGAGTTCCATGGTGGCCTACCGCCTGGGGATGCGTCATGCCGCTACCCGCAGCCGCGATGCAGGCAGTGTCCATGTTCCGCAGGGAGGATGCCTTGAGCTCCGGGAGGCCGGCCGCCACACAGGTGAGAATACATGCGTGGCGGGACGCGTCCTGCAGGTATTCACTTCGCGTTCGGGCAGCACCTTTCTGGACTTTTGCCAAAACTATCGCAACTGCCCTTTTGGAAGCGTCATCTTTGCGAAGGACCGTTCCAAGTTTGGAAGCCTGGGATCGCTGGAAGGCAGGAACGTTGAGATACTGGGCGAGATCACCACATACAATGGCCGTGCTGAAATCATTATTCGCGACCCGAAACAGATTCGCGTGCCGCAGTAAGGCCGCTTGCGGAATGGCGCCCGGCTTCCGGTCACGGATCCTCCACTGGGCGGTCGCCGCACTCTTGATGCTGGCTTGCCTGTCGGTTTCCCGCTGGAGCTTCGGCGCGGGCCGGCAGGCTGCGGGAACGACCACGCCATCACAGCCTGCCGCCAAAGCTGTGCCGTCACAGCAGGCTGTCACGCTGGTCAACCAGGGCAACGGGCTGCTGGACCAGAACGATTTTGCCGGCGCCGTGGCCACATTTCAGAAAGCCGTTCAGGAGGATCCCTCATTCGCGGCCGCTCACCGCGGTCTTGGCATCGCCTTGTGGCGGCAAGGGGAGCTCGGCCGGGCGTGGCAGGAAATGAGCACGGTTGTGCGCCTCGAACCGGAGAGCGCCCGGGCCCACTATGAGCTCGGCCGCCTGGCAGGAGATATCGCGGACGGACCTGCAAAGAATGCCGCCACGGACACCGCTCTTTCGGCCGGCGACCTCCGCGCGATCGCATTGAGCGAGGTTCAAAAGGCGTCATCTCTTGCCCCGCGCGACTTCAACATGCGCCTGGAGCTTTCGCAACTGGAGCTCGAGGCGGGGCGGCAGAAGGATGCGCAAGCCGATGCGCTGGGCGCAATCCCGCTGGCCTCTACTGCAGCGGAACGCGCCCTGGCGCACGTGGCGCTCGCCCGCGCCTTCACCTCGACCGGCGATGAAATGCGCGCGGAAGCCGAATACAAAAAGGCCCTTCAGGCAAATCCTTCGAGCGGCGCAGCCTGGCTCGGCCTGGGAGAAATCGCCCTGGTTCAACAGAACACCGCGCAGGCGGCGCAGGATTTCAATCGGGCCGTTCAGCAGGCGCCTGATTTCGGGCCTGCCTACGCCGCCCTTGCGCAGCTGTATATACAGGCCCACCAGCGCACGGAAGCCCTTCCGATGCTGCAAAAGGCGGTGGCGCTCGATCCGGGCGACTGGCAAAGCCAGTACGAGCTGGGGAAGCTCCTGATGGAGGCGGGTGAATCGGCAAAGGCAAAAGAACTGTTCACAAAGGTTCTTGCTGCGCGGCCCGACTTCCTTGCGGCAGGGGAACAACTGGCGCTGATGCGCCTTCGCCAGGGCGATGTGCGGGGAGCCATGGAGCGGGCGCAGCAACTGCTGGCGCGCGACCCTCGTGCGGTGGAAGGGCATCGGGTGCTGGCGCTGGCCTACTGGCGGGAGCGGCAGGCGGATAACTCGCTGGCGGAATGCGCCCAGGCGCTGGCCGTTGATCCGCACTCCACCTCGATGCTGGCGCTTCAGTCACTGGTGCTGTGGCAGACCAGTCGCCGAAAAGACGCCCGGCGGGTCCTGGGTGAAGTGGCCCGCAGCGATCCTCGCATCCTTTCGCCCGTCGTCTTCTGCAGGCAGATTGTGTGCGGCACCGCAGACGTGACGCTGGTGGGCGAGTTCCTTCACCAGAACCGCTGGATTCTCGCGCCGCCAAACCCTCAGTAGCCGCGCTGTTTGTCCACCACGTTCAGGAGCGGCAGGCCGTTGACGTAACGGCGGATGTTTTCGGTAAAGAGGTCCATTCGCCGGCCTTCGGTCTGCGGCGAGTGGCCGGAGCTGTGACAGGTGATGATGACGTTCCCGGCGTCCCACAAAGGATCATCGGGCGGCAGCGGTTCCTTGTAGGCGACGTCAAGCCCCGCGCCGGCAATCCGCCGCTCTTTGAGCGCGCGGACCAGCGCCGGGGTATCCACCAGCTTGCCGCGGGCGATGTTGATGAAGTAGGCGGAGGGCTTCATGGCGCGGAAGACCGCTTCATTGAACATGTTCATCGAGACCGGCGTCAGCGGCGCGGCGCTCACCAGGACGTCCACTTGCGGAACCATCTGGTGGAACCCGTCGAGCGAATGGAGTTCGGCAACGAAATGAGGTTTGGGCAGCGGCTTGGGATCCACCGCCAGCACCTTCATGCCGAAACCATAGAAGGCGCGATAGGCGGTGTCGGTCCCGTTTCCACCCAGGCCCACCACGCCCATGGTCTTGCCGCTGATTTCCACCAGGCCTCCCACCGGCTTCCATTGGTGCTGGCGGGTCTGCAGGGTGTAGCGGTCAATGCCTCGCGTGAGCGCCAGCAGAAGGGCGAAAACGGTTTCCGAAATGGGAGGAGCAAACATTCGCTGCATGTTGGTGAGGACGATCGGGCTGTTCACCAGCTCGGGCCGCATGATGCCCTCCACGCCGGCTGCGCCCCATTGGATCCATTTCAGCTGACTGGCGCGCGCGAGGTCATTCATTGAAAATCCGCCGAAGATGACGTGCGCCGATGGAACCTCGCGCTGGAATTCGTCGCGTGACTTGCAAAGCTTCAGCTTGATGGAGGGTGACTGTGCTCGGATCTTGTCCTGGTAAGGTTGAGAGATTTCCGCCAGGGTGACGATATTGATTTCACCTTTTGGGGCGGCATGGCCAGGCTCAGCGATCGGATAGGAAATCGAGGTCACCGGGGCGCCGGGCCCGGCAGCAGATTCCGTAGACATCCCTGCAACGGAGGAGGGGATTGAGCCCAGGGCAACACCGGTCGATCCTGCGGCGACCCCATGGAGAAACTTCCTTCGTGTTAGATTTTGCTTTGACATCAGACTACCTCCGGGAAGCGTTAGGGAGAGTCTACCACCGATTCAGGTCCGCCGGGCCGGGCTCTCCGGGGCCTCTGTCTTTATGCTTTGCGGGCAGATGTTCAGGGTGTTTGACAAATGCAGGGGGCGCTGATACATTCAAGCCAATGCGACGAAGGGCTCTTCGCTCCGACCGGCATTCCCCACGAAAGAAACAAACTCCGGTCTGCGACTACGGTAACGACCCTTCCGTTTGCACGAGAGGTGTCTATGCAAGGAAAAGTCAAGCGAGTTGTCCGCGACCGGGGGTTTGGGTTCATCATCTCGGCGGAAGGGAGTGAGATCTTTTTCCACCGCAGCAGCCTTCAGGACCTCACTTTTGAAACCCTCAAAGAGGGAGACCCGGTGGAGTATGAGGTCGAAGATGGCCCCAAGGGGCCCAGAGCCGTGATGGTCAAATCTTCCTCGTAATAGGCCGATTGTTTCCGGCCTGAAAACCTGCCAGGAATTAATACACAAAGAGCGGGCAGTAGTGTCTGTATTTTCGGACGGTCCGGAGGCGCACGTTGCGGCATCGGCTGTCCGTTATCGGGTGGAACACCCAGGAATAAGGGCTATTCTTTCGACGCCTGCAAGTGCTGTGCGCCGCCGTGAAGTTCCAGCTTTTGTCCGCCCCAGGCGAGCCAGCCGGTCACGCCGGGTGGCAGCGTGACGTCAGCGGACAGTTGACCGTTGCGTTGCGCATATTTCACGCTGATTTCGCCCTGCGGGACAGGGACCGTGGCCGCGAGGCGGTCCAGATTTCCCAGATGGGGCTGCAGCAAAACCTTGCGGAAACCCGGGGCGGCCGGTTCAATGCCGGCAACCGTGTTGAGGAAATCGAAGTTCGGATGGGCGCTCCAGGCGTGGCAATCGGAGCGCACTGGTTCAGGTTTTTCCGCCCAGGTCGTGAGGCCAAGGGCGAGCATCTGTTTCCACGGCCCAAGCAGGCTGAGGTATTCGTTGCCCAGCCCGGCCTTCTTGATGGCGCGGAAAAGGTAAAAGCGGAAGTAGTAAGAGCACTGGGTCAGCGCGGAATCCGTCAGGACTTTTTGCATAACGCGCTTCTGATCCTGGGCGGGGATGGCACGGGTCAGGACGCCCAGGATGTTGGCATGCTGGCTGAAGCTTTTGCGCGCCGAAGTATCCGCCAGCAGGCCGCGTGATGAGTCCCAGCACTTCTCATAGACGGCGTGCGCAATCTTTTCCGCCAGTGCGCGGTCATGCCGGGCGAAGGATGGGTTGCCGAAATTCGATTCCAGCTCGGCGGCGTTCTGGAGCGCTGCCACAAATTGCAGGGAAAGAATCGATGATTGGCCGTCCGTTTCTTCGGGAGGCACCCCACTTTTGAATTGTGGAGTCCAGTCCACAAAGTTCCACCATTCCAGCCGTCCCAGCAGGCCGGAAGGTGTGGTGCGGCGTTCAAACCACCCGAGTACATCCCTCATGCCCGGAAGGTATTGCCGGAGAAAGTCCGTATCTCCGTGATACCACCAGAGGTCGTGCATGATGCCGATCCAGAAGAGGGAGAACGGCGGAATGAACTGCGGCAGGCGAGAAGGGTAGCGGCTCTGCGTGATGCCCTCGGGAATGCGTGACTCGTTCAACAACTCGATCGCATTTTTCGCCAGGCGGTCGTCACCCGTCATGTAGAGCGAAATCAATATCTGGATACGCGTGTCGCCGGCGTACTGCAATCGCTCGTAATAAGGGCAGTCCATATAGGTTGTGTGGGCGCAGAGTCGCGCGGTGCGCCAGCCCACCTTCCACATTTTCTGCAGTGTCGAATCGCTGCTCTCAAAGCTCGCGCGGACTTTAAAGGGATACGCTGTGAAGATTCCGCGAAGGTCGTTCAGGGTCAGGGGCTCCGCGCCGGTCCTGACCGCAACCTGCAGGTAGCGGTAGGTTCGCCACCAGAGCGGCCGGAACATCCTCTGCTGGCCTCCGTCCGGAAGGAACTGGTCCTCCATGCCCAGCATCTTTTTCCCCTGGATGTTGTTCCGGTTGCCTTTCTCGCGCCCCTTCCATAAGGCCTCGGCGTACGTCAGGGTAATCACTGACCCTTTGCCGCCGCTGACCACGAGTTCCGGATAGGCGGTGGTTTCAAAGCTTTGGTCGAAAAGCAGCGTGGCGGTTGCATGCGCCGGAATCGTTACTGGAGACTGCCCCTGCAAAAAGCTGTTGCGAACCTCGACTCCCTGTGACCTTCTGACGCTGACCAGGCGCTGCAGCTTCTCTTCCATCATGGGGATATTGCGAGGCACCAGCATCCAGGGGGAGTGGCTGTCCTGAATTCCCCGTGGGCCTCCCTCGACAAGCGCCACTGCCGGCTTCCAGGCAGAATCGTCGAAGCCCGGATTCTGCCACCCCCATGGAACTTGGCTGGCGTCCACGCGAATGCCAGGGCCGACCACCATGTAGAAGGGAATTGCTTTGCGGTTGATCGGGATCATCCGGACGGCGCGGCTTTGCAGAACTCTCCAGCTTTCGTTCGTATTGACAACAGACTCCTGCGAAGTATCTCCCTGGACAATCAAACCTGTTTCATTACTCATCTGCGCCCAGGGCGCAAGGTCGGCATAGTTCCAGACGATGGCGGCAACAACATTATGCCCGGGCCGGAGGTGGCCGGCGATGTCGAGCGTTTCATAGCGCCAGTGGAAAAGGTCGCCTCGCGCGGGGCCTTCGGATACACTCGCGCCGTTCACGAAAAGCTGATAGCGGTTGTCGCCGCTCACGTGGAGGATAAAGTGCTGCGGGGTGATCGAAAGCGAAAAGTCCTTGCGGAAATAATAGACGCCAAATTCGCGATGCGGGCTGCCCGGACACGCAATCCATTGGGCTGTCCAGGGTTGATTGAGGACCGCGGGGTTTGCCTCCCTGGAGATGGAACTCCTTGAAGGAAATGCACACAGAAAGAGTGCGAGTATGAACAACACATGGGTGCGACGAACGCTCATGACCGGATTCTCCCGACGCGCTTTATATGCGTTAACGCCCGATTGGCTTGATGTCGAGGTCTGCAAGGGACCAAGGCGGCGATTATCGCTATTTCCTGCGCGGATGTCAAAGAGGAATGCCGGGGTTGGGGCTGCTGGTCAATTCGAAAAACAGCAGAGAAGCATCTGCACGCTTAAGACTATGGGAAGCGCGGATTGCTCGGAGAGCCCTGGGAGAATCGTCTGGAAGAAAGCAGGTAGCGGGTGCGGTGGGGAGGCTGGCCTTCATGGCAGCCTTGCACCCTCTATCTTTCCCTCAGATGAGCGTTGTTGAGTTCCTGGCGCAGTTCCGTCGGAACCGCCAGAGTTCCCGATACCTCTCTTCGCCCGACCTGTGAAACGATCAGCCGAAGGGGATACTTGCTGCGCGAAGTATAGAACTGCACGATTTCATTCAGCGCACGATCCTTCAACACGATGGACTTGTCGTCCACCATCATGCGAATACTGTAATGCTGACCTTTGACGTTGGTGGACTCAAGTTCCATTGCAATCGGGCCGACAAGCTGGAGTCCAGATCCTTTCCTGAGCGCAAAGGCAATGTCAGACCGCTGTGCCCTTTCCAGAAGGTAGTTGACGCCGCTCTGGGTTTGTTGAATCGCTGAGCGCTGGGTATCAAGTTCGCCGACGACATTGCCAAGGCGGTCTGTTGTCGCCTGCCATTCCTCGTGGTTGGCGGCCAGATTTCCCTGCAATTTGCTCAACTCTTTGCTGGGAACCGCTTGACTGGCTGCGGCCGGGGGCTTTGCCGTTGAAGAAGAGGTATTGAGAGCAGGCGTAGCTGCCACACTGCTGGCAGCCGAGTGGCTTGGGCTTTTCGCAGCAGGCTTTGCCGAAGTTGTCGATTCCGCCGTCAGAGGGCCGCCGGGACGTGGAGCCGATTCAGCATGGACCGAATGACCGGTGGGGGCAGGCTTTGCGGCACTGGATTTGCTTTCCTCGGAAACATGTCGGGTGGCCGCTGTGCGGCGCCGTTTTTCAAGTTCCTGGACTTGGGCCTGCGTCGCCTGCAGCTTGGTCTGGAGTTCGGCAATGCGAGCTTTATCCGCGGTGTTTGAAGGTTCCTTTCCGCCCGCCTTCACATACCGGTAGGTCGCAAAAGCCGACAGAGCGGCAACAAGCACAAGAATAAGCCCTCCGGGCAATGGGGACCTTGAAGGGGGTTTTGGGGGCTGCTGCTTTTTTACAAAAACCTGTCTGTCAAATACTGGACCGCCCATAGTGATCTCCCTGCGAACTGCCCAACTCTCTAGTGCAGGTTAATCTTAACCGAAGTTGGGTAGAGTTGTTTGAGAGGAAGCAGGAACTCTCGCGTTTCCTTCGGCAGAAGGTCAATCTTCTGCTCCGCATGGTCCATCCGTTTCCCGTTCATCGCCACGTTATATTGGCCCGGGGAGAGAACCAACAGAAGTGGAGTCTTGCCTACCGGCTTTCCGTCAATATTCACGTCGGCCTGGCTCGGCTTTGACCTGAGCATCAGCTTGGCGGCATTCTTGCCGGCGCGTGCCTCAAGAGCCTTCCGGTTTGCGGCCACCGAACCTTGCTTCATGGAATCGAAGATATAGTTCTTGTTTGTCCCGGCGCCCGAAGGTTGAGTCATGAGAACGGAGGGCTTGCTGCCGTTTGTGTCAGGGAGTTGGACCTTCTTCATCAGGTTTGTCCCTGCAATGTTGCCGGCAATCCCTGAAGTTGCCCCTCCATATTCGGCCGCAGCCTGTGCGTAGGCACAACTGCTGGCCAGGATCAGAAGAAGGGTGATTTCGGCGGCATGCCGGAGCACCACAGAAACGGAGTGCCCAGTGTTCAGCTGCACCGGGCTGCCATGTTCGACTTTATTGCGGATTGGGGTCATGTTCGCATTCCTTTCCGGGTGTGAGTGATCTCTCTGGCGTTAAGGAGCCAAACCAGACATATGTTCCGACCCAGGCCTTTCGTTCTGTTTGCGCGGAACCCCCTCCCGCGTGCGTTTCCGCACTTGCGCCATTCCAAACTTACGTCCTAGGATATATCCTGAATTCGTTTTCGGCAAGTTCCAGATGATCAATACAAGTTTTGCTAAGGCAAGTGTGCAAGAAATTGCAACATTCATTCCGGAGTGAGCTTTGTATAGCCTGTATTATCAATGGGATATGATTTTAGACTAAATTAAGACTATTCTGGCAGAACCGTGACCGCAAGACGCGGCAGGAGTCGAATGGGACCGGCGCCGGACCTCATCCGGCTCAGTGGGCCGGTCGAGCGGGTGAGGTTTGGGGGGGGCCTAAGGAATGACGGCCACCTTTAATTCGCCGTTGCGGTGCTTCATTTTCTGGAAGAAGCGCGGCAATTCGTCGAGCGGAATCTCACCCGTCACAAAGTCTGAAGCACGGACTTCGCCTTTAGCCACAGCGTCCAGGGCCTTGCGAATGAATTGCGGCGTATGGTGGAAGGTGGACCGTATGGTGATTTCGGAGTAGTGCAGCACCGAGGGATCAAACTGTACGTGGCTGCCACGTGGACAACCTCCAAACAGGTTGACGGTTCCACCGCGACGCACCATCTGCACAGCCCATTGCCAGGTCTGGGGGATCCCGACCGCCTCGATGACGGAATCGGCTCCCTGACCGTTTTCAGTAAGCTGGCGGACTTTTGTGACGGGATTGTCCAGCCCCGAAACATCAAATGCCGCGTAGGCGCCCAGTCGCTCCGCGGCCCGGATCTGGCTCTTCCTCTTGCCGAGTGCAATCACCCGCACCCCGCGGACGGAAAGAATTCGAATGAACTTCAACCCGATGGGCCCGCACCCCACAACCACTGTGGTATCGCCGGAACGAATGCCTGTTTCTTCGATGCCGCGAAGGATACAGGCAAGCGGCTCAACCAGGGCGGCGTCGCAAAAGGGAACGTGGGCGGGTATTTCCAGAGTATTTTCCCGGACAATGCGGCCTGGAATTCGGATGTATTCAGCGTAGGCGCCATTGTTAAACAGCAGCGAGGTGCAAAGGTTGGACTGGCCTTTTCGGCAGAACATGCAATTATTGCACGGCGCGGAATTAGCCGGCACCACCCAGGAACCCGGCTTCAGCCCATTGCCGACTTCGCTTCCCGCGGCTTCGACCACGCCGGAGAGTTCGTGGCCAAAAACGGCCGGAGGGACAATCATTCTGGCGTGATAGCCTTGCCTCCAGACCTTCAGGTCTGTCCCGCACGTTAAGGCCACCTTGACCCGAACCAGCACTTCATCCGAAGCAAGATCAGGGATGGGTATCCGTTCAATTTTAAGGTCTTCACGACCGTACAACACGGCGGCGTTCATATCGCCGTTGAGATGAGTTTCCATTAGGGCACCAATATGATTTTCAGAGACTCCTCGGAAGGATGGGCTGCCAGGCTCAGGGCCTGTTCAATTTGAGAAAGTGGAAACCGGTGGGAAATCAATTCCCGAACCGGCAGGATGCGTTCAAAAATCAGCCGGGCAGATTCATCCTGCAGATCAAATGAAGCGCTATAACTGCCTAAAATCTCCTTTTCGTCAATGCCCACCGTCGCGGCGGGGAACTCCACGCGCAGCAGCGGGTCATTATAAGCAAAAAGCAGAACACGGCCTCCCGGACGGGCCAGGGTGAGAGCCTGCTCCAGAAGCTCCCGTTGCGGAGCGGCAACCAGAACAACATCCGCGCCGCGGCCTGAAGTCCGTTCCCGTATGGCGGCCACGAGGTCTCCGCTTAAGGGATCAAATGATTCTTCGGCCCCAAGTTCAATGCTCTTACGGCGGCGCGCCGGCATGGGATCGGTGGTCATCACTCTGGCACCGGCGTGGATGCGTGCCAGCAGCATCAGGAGCATGCCGATGGGACCCTGTCCGATCACCAGGACGTTGTCGCTCGCCTCGACGCGCGCTTTGTGGATGGCCTTCAGGCAGGTATTGACCGGCTCGACAAACGCAGCTTCCTCAAAGGTGACATCAGGCGGAATCCGAACCATTCCTCGTTCCGCGATCCAGTCCATCACCCGCACGTATTCAGCAAAGCCGCCTCCGCTGGGGCGAAAGCCACTGGTCACGCCCACCTTCTTGTAAGTGGGGCACTGCGAGTAGAGTTTCTGCTGGCAATAGAAACAATCGCCGCAGGGAATATGATGGAAAGTGAGCACACGGTCACCCGGCCGCCATTGGCTAACCCCGTCGCCCACCGCTTCAACCGTTCCGGCGATTTCGTGTCCGAAAATCTGCGGAGGAGGCAGGAAGCCGTTCTTGATCTTCTTGATGTCGGTTCCGCAGATGCCGCAGGCGCGGACGCGCACCAGCACTTCTCCGGCGGAAATCTCCGGTACCGGTACTTCCTCCGCGTTCACGCGGCCCTGGCCGCGATAGACTCCAGCCCACATGTGCTTCTTCTGCTGCTGAAGCTCCGAACGCGTTCCGGCTTCTTCTGTTCTGGCAGTTGTCATTGGCTGATGTGCTGGACACTCAGGTCCATATTCTCCTTATGTCCGGCCAGGTAGGCGATATAGCCATCCAGGTACCGGGCGAGTGATGCGGCGGCACGCGAACTTCGCATTCCCAGTCGCGCCAGCGGCCACGCCTGCCGGGGATCACAGGCCACCTGTCCCAGAACCCGGGCTATACTGATGCGCCCCGAATGGTCAAGGGCCCGGTCAAAATCGCACGGCACATTCATCTCAGCGGAATCGGCCACGCTACGCACCGCGACGCAGGGCACGCCCAACCCGCTCATTCCTTTCATGATAGCAAAAGATTCCATGTCAACCGCATCGGCGGAGGCGCTGAGGCGCAATTTTTCCTGCACGGTACGGACCACCCGCTCAGAGGAAATAAACTGCTCTACCGGCTTTGCTCCGCACTCAACGGCGGCGGTGAAAAGTCCCTTATCGCTTTCATATACGGGTTTGCTGCTTTCCGCTCGGGCTGAGCGCGCCGCCAGGATGTCCCCGGGCCGGTGCTGATGCTTCAGGCCGCCTGCCAGGCCCGATGCAATGCAGAGATCGGGGACCTTCTCCACAAAGTTGCGGATGGACCGCGCCGCATTGGCCGGGCCGATTCCGGTGAGGATAACGCTGACGTCGTGACCGGCGATCTCTGCGCGGAAGTCGCGGCCATTCACGGAAGCAGACTGAAACCTCCCAAGCCGAAGCCACGGCTTGAATTCCCAATCGACCGCAAATGTCACCAGTATTCTCATTCGGGTGCCGTTCTGCTTCCTATGCAGCCTGCCCAAAATTCGCTGCCGCTGCGCCGCTATGGCGCGCGTAGCCGTTCTGTTCATACCAGGCCACGGCGCGTTCGAGGGCCGCCTCGACCGGGCCGGCCGTGAAACCCAGTTCATTGGAAGCTTTTGAGCAATCCACGAACATTTTGTGCCGGGCCATTCGAACCCCTTCCAGGGGAATTCGGGGCTGGCGGTTCAGGAAGCGTGAAAAAAACTGGTCGGCGTATCCAGCGGCCAGGGCGACGGCATGAGGCAGCCGAACCCGGGGGCTGGGACGTCCGCTGATTCGCGCCAGGAGGTCCAGAATTTCTTTCAGCAGCATATTGCGGCCGCCCAGGATGTATCGTTCGCCCACACGACCGTGTTCGGCGGCGATCCAGTGCCCCCGCGCAACATCTTCAACGGGAACCCAGTTCAGGCCCGTTTCCACATAAGCCGGCATCCTGCCATTCAGGAAGTCCACGATGATGCGTCCGGTGGGTGTGGGTTTCCAGTCGCCGGGGCCGACCGGGGTGGTGGGGTTGACCACCACGACGGGCATGCCTGCGCCTGCCGCCCTCAAGGCTTCCTTCTCGGCCATGTACTTTGAGCGCTTGTAATGGCCGATCATTTCGTCAAGCCGGGACCCGGTGGCCTCATTCGGCAGGGCATCGCCGCGGTCTACTGCAATGGTGGCCACGCTGCTGGTAACGACGATGCGCCGAACACCCGCCCGCCCTGCTGCTTCCAGCAGATTTCGCGTGCCCGCCACATTGGCGTCGTAGATTTCCTGAGGGTTCGAAACGCCCAGGCGGTAGTCGGCGGCAACGTGAAAGATCCGGTCAACGCCTTCGACAGCCGGGTCGAGCGATTCGGGGTTTCGCAGATCGCCGTAAACCTTTTCGAACGGCAGTCCTTCGAGCACGGCCAGGCTGCTTTGCGGGCGGATCAGGATGCGAACCTGCTCACCACGATCCAGCAGCATTCGCGCCACGTGGCTTCCCACAAACCCGCTGGCCCCTGTTACAAGAGACGTCATCCTGCGCATCCACTCCCGTATTGGGCGCCGTTGTTCCCGTTCTTCGGGCTTGTCATCTGCCACTTCAACAGCTTCCAGGTATCGGGGAACGTGCGATTCGCTCCCAGAACCGCGGAAGGTTCAAATCCCACGTGCACCATGCAGTGCTCGCAGCGGGGGTCATTCCCGGGCCCATACTTTTCCCATGGAGTGCTTTCCATGAACTCTTTGAATGTCGCGTAGTGTCCGTCCGTAATCAGGTAGCACGGCCCTTTCCAGCCGCGCGGATTGTAAGTAGGATTGCCCCAGGCCGTGCACTCGAGCTCACGCTCGCCCCGCAGATATTCCAGATAAATCGGCGAGGTCATCACCGCGTAGTTTTCCAGCAGCCTGCTTGCCTGGCGGAACTTTTCATGAATTTCCTGCCGCGACATGAAGATTTCCTTGGTCTGGACGGCCAGATACGAATAAGCCGGCGACAGCATGTGGCCGTCAACTCCCAGGCCCCGCAGAAACTCAAACATCTCGGCAATTTCGTTCAGATCGGTCTGTTTGTAAATCGTGGTGTTCGTACACACCTGGAAACCGCGGTCCTTGGCGAACTTGATGGCCTCCACCGCCTCGCGGAAGACGCCCTCGCGCTCCACGCAGAGATCGTGAGTGGCTTCCATGCCATCCAGGTGGACGTTGAAGAACATGCGGGAAGTGGGTTTGTAATCCTGCAGGCGCTTGCGAATGAACATCCCGTTGGTGCACAGGTAGATGTTTTTCTTGCGATCCAGGATTTCGCTCACCAGCCGTGGCAGCTCCGGATAGATCATCGGTTCGCCGCCGCAGATGGATATGATGGGCGCGCCGCACTCGTCCACCGCATTCAGGCACTGCTCAACCGTCAGCTTGTCACGGATGGTGTCCTTGTACTCCCGGATCCTGCCGCAGCCTGTGCAGGTCAAGTTGCACGCGTGCAACGGTTCCAGCATCATGACCAAAGGAAATTTTTCAATTCTATGAAACCGCTTTCCTGCTATATAGGTACTCAGATTTGCCGTCAAACTGAGCGGAAATCTCATCAATTCCTCCCGTTCTTTTTCCCGTTTCCGTTTCCATTTCCGTTATGTGACCCGAATTCGGAGGGCGAAAAGCGAATGGACTCCGCCTTCTCCCTATTGTGTCGCAGGTTCTGGTAGTGCGCCAGCGCATACAGGGGAAAGCTGTCCCGGTATAAGTGGTAACAAAGGTAGAAAACACGCGGGAAGCCTGTTCCCGTAAATTCGGTTTCCGTCCAGAACCCTTCTTCGGTTTGCTCGTCGAGCAGGTATTGCACGGCATTGACGACGGCTGGATCGTCGACGCTGTGGTTTGCCAGCAACCCGATCAATCCCCACGCCGTTTGCGACGCTGTGCTTGCCCCACGTCCTTTCAGGGAAGGATCGTCGTAGGAAGCGCAGGATTCTCCAAAACCGCCGCCGCGATTCTGGACGGAGCAGAGCCAGTCGGCGCCTCTCCGGGCTTCGGGCGCCTTGCCCATTCCATAGGCTTCCAGCATCCGGAGGACGCCGCTGGTTCCGTAAACGTAATTCACTCCCCACCGGCCATACCAGGCGCCTTCCTCCGTCTGCTCCTTCCGCAGGAAGCTCAGTCCCCGCTGAACCACGGGGTGGGAAGCCGGCCATCCGAGGCGCGCAATGCATTCCAGCACCCGCGCTGTCACGTCCGCGGTCGAAGGGTCGATCATGGCGTTGTGGTCAGCGAAAGGCACGCGGGTGAGAACGGCGCAATCGTTATCACGGTCGAACGCACCCCATCCTCCATCGCGGTTCTGCATGCTGACCATCCACTGGAAGCCGCGCCGCAGGGCGTGCTCAAGCCGCACCTTGTCCGGATAGGCAACGCGCTGGAGAGCCATCATCACAAATGAGGCGTCATCCACGTCGGGATAGAAGTCATTTCGGAATTCGAAAGCCCAGCCCGCAGGGGCGGTGTCTTTGTTTTTCACCTGCCAGTCGCCGGGGCCGACAATCTGACGGTCGAGAAGCCAGCGGGCGGCCTTGACCAGCGCCGGGTGGTCCGGCGGGAGCCCCGCTTCCTCAAGCGAGTACATCACGATGGCCGTGTCCCAAACGGGCGAGAGGCAGGGTTGCAGGCAAATCGTGTCGCCCTTTTCAATCTCAAAATCGCGAAGGTGTTTCAGCTCGCGCGCGGTCAGAGGATCGTCTGCCGGATGCCCCATCGCCAGCAGGGCAAAGACGGAATTGACCATGGCCGGGAAAATGGCTCCCAATCCCTCGCTCCTTTCCAGGTGCTCCAGCAGCCACTTCCGGGCACGCTCAAAGGCCATCTTGCGCAAGGGTTTCCAGGGCAGGGATTCGTGCAGTTTGAACAATCGGTCGATGGCCAGAAACAGGTTCCGCCAACTGATGATTTTCCGGTCCCAATCAAAGGCAGGAATGTGCCCCGAAGGATCGCGGAAAAGCTCGTCCAAGCGGGCGTGCTCCGGCACCGGCCATTGCGGCCGCAGGGAATAAAGGATGGTGAGCGGCACCACAATGGCGCGGGTCCACGAAGAGAGGGAGTAAAGATTGAAGAAAAACCATTTGGGCGGAAGCATTAACTCCGGTGGGATCGCCGGCACGTGCTTCCATTTTACGGCGCCCCCCAGCGCCAGATAAAATCGCGTGTAAGAATTGGTCTGTTCAAGGCCGCCGAGATCGTGGATTCTGAGGCGGGCATCCGCCATGTGGGGGTCTTCTGGAGAATCCCCGGCCAGCTTCAATGCGACGTAAGCCTTGACGGTGGCATTCAGCTCGGAAGGGCCGCCCTGGTAGATATTCCATCCTCCGTCCGGGAGCTGCCGGCGGCGGATGTAATTGGCCAGTTTCGCTACGCGCTCGGAATCAAGCTGGCCGACCACATGGAGGAAAAAGACATAGTCGGACTCCAGCGTGGAATCGGCCTGCAGTTCGCCGACCCAGTAGCCTTCCGGAGACTGTAAGGAAAGTAGATGCTCGGTTGCTCGCCCGATTGCCTGCTGAACACGCTGATCGAGGTCAGCATCTACCGCTCCAACAGCACGCCCGTTTTTGAACGG
>CAVSWQ010000039.1:0-23173 GCA_963731705.1 uncultured Acidobacteriota bacterium | reverse complement strand
TGCCACGAGGTCGGACCGCAAAAGAGTTTACCGGGCCGTCTCGGCATCCGGCCCGGCGGGATTGAACACGAAGGAGGCCGTGTTCCATCCATGCCCAGCACCGCTGTGGCCAGTGCGTGCCCCCTATCCCGAGGCCGGCGCCGTGCTGCCTTTTAAGCGAATAGTTGCGTACTACGGCAATTTTTATTCACGGCGCATGGGTGTTCTGGGTGAGTATTCGCCGGACAAGATGCTTTCCATGCTCGCATCGACGGTAAAAGAGTGGGCGGCGGCAGACCCGTCGACGCCGGTGGTGCCGGCCCTGGATTACATCGCGGTTGCCGCTCAGAACGTGCCCTGGAAGGACGGGAAGTACCGGTTTCGCATGCCGTCGAAGCAAATTGATAAAGCAATCAGCATGGGGGACCAAATCCATGGGCTGGTTTTCCTGGACGTGCAGCCCGGTTGGAGTACTGTGGAGGCGGAAGTGCTTCGTCTGGCTCCATACCTCAAACGGCCAAATGTAGAGCTTGCACTCGACCCGGAGTTTGCGCTGACTGACGGCAAGCGGCCCGGGGCCTGGTTCGGCACGATGAATGCCGCTGACATCAACTTTGCCGCGCGGTTTCTGGCGAGAATCGTGCGGGAAAACCATCTGCCTCCCAAAATCCTCGTCATCCACCGATTCACCGAGCGCATGGTGACGGATTTCCATGCCATCAAGCCGTTGCCGGAAGTTCAGATCGTGATGGATATGGACGGGTTCGGGTCGCCGGTCTTGAAGACGGCAACTTACAAGTCGTACATCGCCAGGCAGCCGGTCCAATTCACAGGATTCAAGCTGTTTTATAAGAATGACCTGAAAATCGGCGGCGCCCTCATGACGCCCGCGCAAGTGCTGAGCCTCTCTCCGCGGCCGAGCTATATTCTCTACCAGTAAGCGAATGCCGGCCTGATTGGCCTGTAAGAACGAGAAACAGATTCCTCGCTTGCCTCGGAATCACCCGCACTACGCCGCTGTGACGTGCTCCGCATCCTCGCGTGCGGCGCGAAGAATTTGAAGGGGATCGCCAACGGGCATAAACTCCATGGCAATGTAGCGGTCGTACTTCAGTTCCACCATTTTCTTATAGATGTTGGCGTAATTGATTTCGCCGGTGCCGGGCTGGTGGCGGTGGGGAACATCGGCGATGTGGAAAAGACCGACCAGGTCGATGTTCTTTTCCATCTTCTCGATCAGGTTGCCCTCGGAGATCTGCTCGTGGTAGAAGTCGTAGAGGAACTTCACCTGCGGGTGATTAACCGTCCTGATGATTTCAAACCCTTCCGCCACCGAGGTGAGGAAGTATTTCGGATTTTCTTCCGGATCGATGTTCTCCACCAGAATGGTGACATTTTTCCCTTCCACTTTTTCCGCCGCCCGTTTGAGTCCCTCGATGCAACTTGCGTGCTGGTCAGCGTGCGGCATTCCCGGTACCACGTTGCCCGACATGACGATCAGGCGCGGGCATTCCAGCTTGTCGCAAACTGTTATCATACCCTCAAGATCTTTGAGCATGGCCTCGCGCTCTTCCGGATCTCCAACGCCGTGATGCATGCCGGCTGTGGTGTCGAAGGTGATGCCGAGCTGATGCTTCTTGCGGTTGACGCGGGCGTAATCGGCGTCCGACCAGCGTTCGAATTCGCGCACCAGTTCAACGGCGTGATAGCCGGCCTCGGAAACCTTTTCCAGCCGCTGCTCGAAAGGCATATTTCTGAAGACCGTCCAAAGCATGATGGAAATTTTGTAAGGCGCGGGCATGGCTGCGGCTGCCGCGGGCGCTGTCGAGGCGCCGGGCAGCAGGGAAGGCGCGGCCACACTGCTGACACCAGCTCCGGCAAGGATTCGATTAAAGGTGCGACGATTCATCGGAACTCCCCTCGGAAGTTGGAATTGCATTCATGGGTGAACTTGCCGCCGGCAGAAAAGAGATCAAAGTCCGCTGCACGGCTGCTTTGCACAAGGCGGCGATTGCACCGCCTGATGATACAGAAGGGCAGTGCCGGACGCAAAGGGAATTTCCAGCGGCGCATTTGAACGGCACGGTTCCGTGGAGTGATGGAATAAATATGAAAGTGATTGTACTTTCCTCTTGAACATCGGCCGGGAACGTGACATCTTGCTTTTTCTCATATGGGGGATTCGGGCGGTCCCGCTGGGGTTTCGGGGGGCGGCCTCAGAACTGGACGTCTGAAACAGCAGATGTTGATGTGCGGGGCGGAAGACGGGTCTCATTGCAGGTCATACGGCTCGATAGATCTCCAACTTAAGGGTGATAGATGATTCATTGTGGCGTTCTTCTTTTGGCATTACTGGCGGCCCCGGCAACAGCGGGGAGCAAGATCATGAGCCTCAGGCCGGTGGACCTTGCCATTATTGTCATTTACTTTGTCTCCGTCCTCGGCATCGGCTTCTATCTCAAGAAGTTCGCCAAGAGCGGCGAAGACTTTTTTGTGGCCGGTCGGGGCATGTCCTCCTGGGTGGCGGGTCTGGCGTTTATTTCCGCAAATCTCGGATCGCTCGAACTGCTGGGCTGGGCCGGTAACGCCTACCAGTATGGCATTCTGGCGGCGCACTGGTATTGGGTGGGCGCAATTCCCGCCATGCTGTTTCTGGCGCTCATCATGATGCCTTTTTATTACATTTGCAAAACGCATTCCGTCCCCGGATACCTCCAGTTGCGTTACGGCCATGCCACGAGTGCACTCAGCGCAATTACCTTCGCCGTGATGACCATCCTGATGTCTGGCGTCAATATGTATGCGATGGCCGTCGTGATGCAGGTGATTCTGGGCTGGAATATTCATTTCAGCATCTGGGTTTCCTCGCTCACTGTCGGCGTCTACGTGGTGCTGGGCGGGCTCTATTCGGCTATCTTCAACGAAGTGATTCAATTCTTCCTGATCTGGCTGGGGGCGCTGCTGATTCCGATTCTGGGCCTGATCGAGTCGGGCGGCTGGTCAGGGATGGTGGCAAAAATCCACGAAAGGTTTGCTGGACAGGATTTCACGCACATGTGGGGGCCCATGGTTCACCCTTCACAGAACCCTATGGGCGTGCAGTGGATGGCCATCGTCTTCGGCCTCGGAGCGGTGCTCTCGATGGGCTACTGGACGACGGACTTTCTGGTGGTGCAGCGCATCATTGCGGCCAAAGATATTCGTTCGGCGAAAACTGCGCCCATCATCGGCGCGTTCTTCAAAATGGCCGTCCCGTTCATCGTCATCCTACCGGGTTTGCTGGCCCTTGCAGTCCTGCCTTACCACCTCTATCCCGCCAACCTGGCAACGGCCGGACAACACACCTATGATCAGGTTCTGCCACTGATGATGGCCCGCTATCTGGGCCCGGGTCTTCTGGGCCTGGGCATCACGGCGCTGATCGCAGGCTTCATGTCCGGCATGGCAGGGAACATCAGCGCGTTCGCCACAGTGTGGACTTACGACATTTACCGGCCTTTCATCAAGAAGGAGGCTACCGACCGGCACTATGTTGCCATGGGGCGGTGGTGCACGATGATCGGACTGCTCGTCAGTATCGGGGCCGCTTATATTGTGACCCACTTTGGAAGCCTGATGGATTATGTGCAGGCATTGTTCAGCTTCTTCATCGCGCCGCTGTTCGGCACCGTCATTATCGGGATGCTGTGGAAGCGGGCCACGAAGAAGGCGGGGTTCTGGGGCCTGTTGGCGGGCATCACCACGGCGGTTACGATTTTCGCGTTGATGCGGGGCCATCCGGAGCGTGTCGCCTGGTTTTGTTTCTATGCCGGAGCCAAGTCGCTTGCACAACAGATGTGGCAGGCGCTTTGGGCATTCGTTGCTGTGATCGCCGTATCCTTGGTGGTGACGCTGGTGACAAAGCCAAGGCCCGAGTCCGAGTTGCGGGGCCTGGTGATGGGCCTGACCGACATCCCCAGCGAAGGCGACCTGCCGCTCGTCAAGCGGCCGGTTTTCTGGGCGGGTGTTTGCTTCGTTGTATTTCTGATTTTACAGTGGATTTTCAGATAACGAAGGGTAGGAATCTATGTGGAATACTGGATTCATACTGAAATCGAGAACAGGGGAGTAATAGAATGAGTGAAGAACGCCGTATGATCCCTGTCTGGTTCTTTGCCGGGATTTTACTTTTCATATACGGCATCCTGATTTTTGTCAGCGGACTCGCGGAATGGTCCCATCCCCCAGCCACCGTCCTGGCCAACCTTCACGCGCCGGTGTGGTGGGGCGCCATCATGATCGTGATGGGCGGACTGTTCATCCAACTCTTCCGCCCAAAGAAAACCGGGAAATAGGCGATACCGTCGGCTAAGGCCGGGGACGGCGAAATCGCCTCGTTTTATTGGAATGTCACGCTCAATCGTTGGCAGGATTGAAAGAAGAACCACCTGATATTGAAATCTGAAAAATCTTAACCTGTGGCCGTGGATGCGCCAAGCAGTGGGGAGGCTCACTGTGTGAATAACAGGCGCAGGACCGCGAGGGCGGCCCTGCAACCTGCTGACATGCTGTAATTCCTACGTCAGGAAGACCACGTTGGCAGGGGTCCCCACGGGCGTATACTGGCCGGTAAAGGTCAGAGCGCCCGTCTGTTTATTGACACGGAACGTGGTGATGTTATCGGCCTGCTGGTTGCAGCAGTAAAGGAAATCCCCTGCGGGATCGATGGTAAAGCTGCGCGGGTAGTCGCCACGGGTCCATTCCTCGCCGACGTATGTCAATTTACCATCCTCGCCGATGGAAAAGTAGGCAATGGTATCATGCAGGCGGTTGGCGCCGTAAATGAACTTGGAGTCGGGGGAAATGCGGATCTCGGAGGGAAAGTTGGTGCCGACAAAGCCTTTGGGCAGGGTTGAGATAATCTGCTTCTGGGTAAGGCTGCCGCTTGAAGCATCGTAGTCGTACGCGACCACGGCTGAACCTTCCTCTTGAATGCAATAGAACCATCGGGCGTTGGGATGAAAGACAAAATGGCGTGGGCCGTCGCCTGGAGGTGCTGAGGCCGAAGGGGGATTGTTGGGCGTCAGCTTGCCTTTTTCCAGGTCCAAATTCCAGATCAGAATTTTGTCCATGGCGAGATCTGTGGAGATGACGCGCTTGCCGCTGGGGTCAGGCTCAATCATGTGGGCGTGGTGCGCGTCGTGCCCGCTGATGGCAAAGCTTCCCGGGGGGGCGCTGGTGGCGTGCAGGGGACCGAGTGGACCCTTGTCCTGGTGGACGTCGGTGGCGGGACCGAGTTCGCCACTGGAAAGGATGGGTAAGACGGCAATGCTTCCGCCGCCGTAATTTGCAACAAAAACGTAACGGCCGGAAGGGTGGACGCTGATGTGCGCCGGTCCATCGCCCTCGGAACTGACTGTATTGAGGAACTTTAGGTGTCCGGTAGAGCGGTCAACCGAATAGGAACTGACGGCGCCGGACGCTTTGCCCTGATAGTGGTGAATTTCATCACCGGAGTATAGATGGGTGCCGGCAGGGTTGAGAGCAAGCCAGGAAGGGTTCCTTGGATTTTCAGTCAAATTACGCTGCGTAAGGTTGCCGGTCGCAGGGTCCATTTCAAAAAGGTAGATACCCTGGCCGCGGCCGCGGTGTCCCTCCGGGCCCTCGGGAGAACTATAAGTCCCAACGCAGACCAGCCGGGGCTTTCCTGAGGGGCTCGCCTGTTCGGTTGTTTTCTCTGCGCCCTGGGGGCCGCACGCAAGGGCGGGGCCGGCCATGGCTAAAGCGGCGGCGCTTTTCAGGAAGTTACGGCGCGATGGTTTGGACAAAAGGTTATGATGCAACTGCTGGTCTTCCGATGACATGTGAATCCTCCTTTGACTGTGGGCGGCAATAGACCTGGAAAGGCAAAATTATGCTGTTAACCGGCCAGGAACGCAAGCACGGATTGTAACGGGAAACAACCTGGCTGTGCAATGACGAAGGCAGATTACTGTTGATGAGGGTGCGAGACCGGGAATCCAATCCCGTGCTCTTCATTCACCTGCCGGCTGGCAGCGATGTTGAAATCGGCAAGCGGGAACTTGCGGGCTGTCTCGCCCGCTGAAAACCCACAACGTTTCACCCAGGATGGCGTAGTCGCGCACTTCCATCTCATGGCCGTCGTGGAAAACAAAGGCAGTGGCAGGGAATTCGTGCCGGGGGGAAGGTTGGCCTTCCGGCGAGGGCTGCCGGGGGCCTTCAGTGCGAGGCGGCTCAACGGACTCCTGCGCGTATTGCCGCAAGGTCTGCTGCTGGCGTAGCAACTGCACCTCATCCGCCAGGGTCTTGATCTGATTGGAAAGATATTCTTTTTGCTGGGCGGCGACCTCCGCCTCGACGTCACCGTGCGCAATGCGTGAAGCCTGCTGGTATTGCTCGTCGAGCGGCGGCCACAGGCTGGGATAGAAATAGGTGAACGGATAGCTTGATGGATAGCCAAAAAACGGCGGAAAGACCACTGAACGGGAAGCGTCAAACCGGCGAAATCCGTACGGACCATCGCGGAACGGCGCCGGCCGAACCCACGTGCCAGAGGCGGCTGGTCCAGACGTTAAGATGACAGATTGGCCTCTCAGTGCTAGTGGAGAAAAAGCACCCGCCAGGAACATCGCAATGGCGAGCAGGTATTTCATGGGTGAAGTCTAGCACAATTGTGAAGCGACGGCGGATGAAAGCTTAACGCATAAAACCGCTCATGCTGGTGGTTTCCTGGCAGAGTTTGTCGTTCAGGGGATCGTCGAGGGCGAGGATCCTGCGAAGTTCAGGGCTGAGCCTTGCCTGGACTTCGGGTCGCAGGAGTTTTTTCTGGTACTGTTGTTGTGGTTTGTCCCATCGCGTGTAAAACACGTGCAGCGCGCGCCGGGGAAAATCGGTGCGGTTGGCCGTTCCACCGTGCCACAGGTGCGCGTTCATTACCGCGACGGTTCCTGCTTTGCCGGTCACCAGAATTTCATCAGGATGGGGTGCGGAAGGGTCGTCGAGGACCTGCTGGGGCAGTTTCCCGGAACGGTGCGTGCCGGGGACGCATCGCGTGGCACCATTTTCGGGCGTAAAATCGTCCAGCATCCAGACGGTATTGCAGACGGAGAAGCCTTTCTCGTCCGGGAGCGCGCCCACGTCTACGTGGAGCGGCTGGGAGGAGGTGGAATGAGGGTTAGCCGCACGAAAGTTGACGCTGGCCAGTTTGAACTGCGGGCCCAGTACGTGCGCAGCCAGTTCCAGAATGCGCGGCATCATGACGGCGCGTTCAAATACCTCTCCCTTGTCGACCAGGTTTGCCAGACGGCGCGCGTGCGCTTCCTGCTTGAATTCCGAACCTGCGGCATCACCTTCCTTCGCCAGCAATTCAGCAATCCGATTGCGGAGAGCTTCGAGGAAGTCCGGTGCGACAAAGTCGCCAAGGATGACAAAACCGTCGCGGTCAAGTTGCTCCAGTTCAGTGCTGCGCATGGCGACATTCTACCGATGTTCGTGGGATTTCACAGTTGTTTTCTGCTGCGAACAGCCGTCGGTTATGACTTGCAGCGCGCAACGACCAGGGTGATGTCATCGGCCTGTTCCTCGTTGCTGAAAGTCTGCACAGCCTGGATGATGGAATCGAGCAGGGGCTGGGCGTTGAGGTTATGGTTGGTACACAGGGTCTCTACCAGCCGCGACTCGCCAAACTCTTCGCCGCCAGCATTAGCCGCTTCCGTAACCCCATCGGTGTAAAGAAGGAGCGTATCGCCCGGGCTGAGACTGGTTTCAGCGACGTTGC
Source organism: uncultured Acidobacteriota bacterium (assembly GCA_963731705.1). GTDB lineage: Bacteria > Acidobacteriota > Terriglobia > UBA7540 > UBA7540 > SCRD01. Next base: position 15,417 of record CAVSWQ010000039.1, on the reverse strand, counting down.
ACTCCCACGTGTCAAAAAGTCCAAGGACTGTTGAAGTGGGCTCCAGCCGTTCGATATTCGACGGCGGGATTGGGCCGTTCGTTGAAGACCCACCTCCCTTCAGCAGCAGCGGAGGCAAGTGCCCGCAATTCACGTAGCGGAGGCCGTGTGTTGACTCGTCGTAATCCGCAAAAAAGAGCGTGGCATAGCTGTTGTCGCTGGTGTTTTCATAGAACAGTCGGTTGACCGACCTCAGAAGCTGCCGGATGTCGTCAAGCGCCATGGCGTACTGGCTGCGCAGGTTGGCTTGAAGATTGGCCATCAGCAGCGCGCCGGACACTCCTTTGCCTGCAATATCGGCCAGCACCAGCGCTATGCGGTCCGGACGCAGTTCCAGAAAATCGTAATAGTCGCCGCCCACTTGACGGGCTGGCGCGCAGCCTCCCGCATACTCCAGCGTGCGCAGAACAGGAAACTTCTGTGGAAGCAGGCGGGACTGCACCTGGCGGGCAAACTCCATTTCCTGGGCAGCGCGGCGCTCCGCCTCAATGCGTTCGGCAATCTCTTCGCCCAGCCGAATGCTTTCCAGCGCGATTCCGGCCTGGGCAGCTACGGAAGCCAGCAGCTGCTTGTCTTCCCTGGAATAGGGTTCTTCAGATAGCCGTGGCCCTAGCACCAGCAGGCCCACCAACCGGCCGTCGCGCCCAAGGATGGGCACCAGGCAATCGGGGTGGAGGGGTGCCAGCAGAAAAGGCTGGGGGAGTTTTTCTTCCTCCTCGTTCATGATGTCCCATGGCCGGGCGCGTTTGCCGGCTTCAACCAGCGTCGGATCGTCGGTTGAAATGACGGAGAGCGAAGCTAGGACCGCAGCGCCCATTGCGGAAAGTTGATGGCTGGCCGTTTCCAGGTAAACCGCCAGCGAACTTGGTCTCAGCGCCTGTTCCAGATGGCCCTTCAACAGATCTGACAACTTGCCCCTGTCGGTCGCCGTTCGGGAAATTTCAACCAGGTTCTCCAGAACCATCCGGGCATCATACGAGTTGCGGAAAAAGGCGCGATCGATTTTTTCTCCCACGCGCTTGTGGACAACCATCCCAGACCACAGTAAAACCGTACCAAATCCCGCTCCCAACGCGATCCCGCCCGGAACGCCACCGACGGCGAGAAGTTCCAGATAGGGAGCCAGAAACAGGGCAAAGACCAAAGTAACTCCGACGCTGGCCAGGGCCAGCAGGATCGTAAAGCCGCGAAGGACCAGCAGGTAACGCGCGCCACGCCGCAGCAGGACGGGAACTTCAAGCACGCGGTGCTTAAGGACCGCATAGGCGAAGGACAGCGGCAAAAGGAACAGCAGCAGCACCACGGTGATTCCCAGTGCAAGCGGCGGATGCATGTGGAAGAAATCGCCGAGAGCGGTCTGCACCGCGATGGGCACCACTCCAACCAGCGTTCCCCAGAGGATGACGCGAATCTTGCGCCGGGCTTCCGGAGTGGAGGCTGTAAAGGCGTTCCCAAGCAGGGCTGCCAGACCCAGCGCCGTGAATCCATAGTTGTAAAACAGGCGGACAATGTGTGAAGAGTGCCGGCCGATCAGATTTTCCACCACAGCGGGCGCGTGTGACGTGCCGATCTGCAAGCCCGGTAAAGCAAATGTAATGCCGATGGCCAGGCCCAGCCACTTCAGCCATGGAAGGCTGCGGTCCAGGAATGAGCGGGCAGGGAACAAGGCGAAAAAGCAATAAAAGACTGCACCCAGCATAGTGCCAAAGAGGGCACGATAGGAGGTGGCGAACAGGCGTAGGGGTGGATCCAGGCCTGCAAACAGATTGGGAAACGGCGGCGCGGCGGTGAAGCACGCGAACATCAAAGCCAGAAGCCAGGCGTTGCGGTCTTCAAGCCGCAGAAAGAGGACAGGCAGGCCGACAATCAGGAATACGAGCGGATAGGTCTGCAGAATTTCCTGGCCCAGGCGTTCCGTCAACCCGGCCTCCCTGGATGCTGACCGGCGCGCCCGAAAGGTGGCGGTAAGAACCACAGGTAAAGATTCCTCGGGGCGAATGACTGTGAGTTGAACGGCGTTCCCGGGCTTCTGCCGCGACCACACATCAAAAATCACGTGACGGTCTTCGATGGGATGCCCGTTGATGGCCGTGATCCGGTCGCCCGGTTTTAGACCGGCGCTTGCCGCCGGTCCACGGGGTTCCACGCTTCTGACGTGTTCGGCATGCAGGGCCCCGATGTAGTTGAAATCAAAGCCGAGCTCCACTCCGCTCTGCCAACGGATGGAGTACATCCACAGAGCGCTGTAAAGCACGACGGCTGAGCCAAAGACTGCGGCCATCACTGCCAGTACGGGCTTCGGGAATGGGAGGAACCTTTCCATGCTTGTATATACCTATCATGTTATACGGTTTTTGGGCAGGTGGGGTTTCTGCAGGGCGGGGACCCCACAGTGCATTTGACAGACGTTTGACAAAGTGCCGGTACCGGGATTGGGCATGCGGGAGGTATCCCGCCCGCACGCAAGGACGCGAAAATCACCAAGGCGGTCAGTCGCCGGGCAGGCCCCTGATTACACTTCAGGGATGCCGAGGTCCTTGGACCCTAGCGGCGACATCTTCACCTGGGGGGCGTACTGTTCAAGCAGGTCGAGCGCGATGCGGGCGCGGCGAACGCGTTCGCGGCCCATCCTGGCTGCCAGATCTTCAATGTGGCCACCGGAAGGATAGATGTCCGGAGCGTTGCGAAGTCCGAACTTGAAGTAGTTGGGCGCCGCCACCTGGATAATTTGCGGCATCTCGTAGTAGCGGATGAAGCCACCGAAGTTGTCGGGGACCTCGATGTAAAGGTCGATGGGAATATTCACCGCCTGGCGGATAGCCCCGATCTGCGCGGGGGCCAGGTCGGTGGGAATGTTCAGCGTGCTAACACCCGCCTGTTCAAACAACCGGGCCGTGGCGGGATTGGCGGCTGGCAGTGTGACCGAGCTTTTGATGACCAGGTTTTTAGGCAGTTCGCCCTTCTTCTTCATCTCATTGATCACCCAGATCAAGCCTAGGTCGGCGGGAAGGATGCTTCGGATGCCCAGATCGCAGGCGCGCTTGACGTCTTCAATGGCGTAGACCAACTGGTCGGCGCCGCGGTGCTGCAGCCCGATCACCTTGCCGGCGGTGGATGCGGTCTGCGCTCCGGTTTCGAATGTGGCGCGCGGTCCGACGAACAGGCAGACCTCGATGCGCTGGTCGTGGCCGATGTGCGCCATCTCCGAAATTTCGGCCTTCGTCAGCAGCATGACGCCGCTGCCCTGGCTGACGCGATGGATCGGAACGTTCAGGTCCTTGGCTGCGTCCAGCACTTCGCGGAAAACGCGCGGGCCTTCGACGCTCGGAATCTCAAAACGGAATTGCCCACCATCCTTGAACCTGAGGGAGGTGGGCTTGAGCGCATGATTGTCTTCAAACGGCAACTTGAGCTTGGCGAGAAATTGTTGTGTCTTTTTCATGGCAATCTCCTGGTGAGGTCTCAGATCCTGCTCATTGCATATATTTCAAATAAACCGTGCACGACTCCGTATAGAAATCGAGCGCCATCGGACCCTGCTCGCGCATGCCGAAGCTGGATTCCTTGGTGCCGCCAAAGGGGAGCTGATATTCCACGCCCGCCGTGGGCAGGTTGATGGTGATGAGGCCCGCCTCGATGCTGTTAATGAACTGGTGAACGCGGGTGAGGTCGCGTGACACAATGGAGGCGGAAAGCCCGAACTGGACGCCATTCGCCAGCCGCATGGCGTCTTCAAAGTCATTGGCCACCATCAAGCCCAGCACCGGCCCGAAGACTTCTTCCTGGGCGATGCGCATCTCCGGCTTGACCTCGTCGAAAATCGTAGGCTCGACAAAGAAGCCTTTGTCATAGATGCCGCCGGTCAGTCGGTTCCCTCCGCACAGCAGTTTGGCACCCTCTTTTTTGGCGATCTCAATATATTTCAGGTCGGTTTCGAGCTGCTTCTCATCCACCGCCGGCCCGATCTGGATTCCCGGCTCAACGCCGTTGCCCACTTTCAGGGCCTTGGTTTTCGCCACCAGTTTTTCAACCAGCGGCTTGTAAATGTCTTTTTCAATGATGGCGCGGCTGCAGGCGGTGCACTTCTGCCCGGTTGAAAAGAATGCGCCATTGATGAGAATGTCCACAGCATAATCGAGGTCCGTGTCTTTCAGGACGATGGTGGGGTTTTTGCCGCCCATCTCGAGTTGCACGCGGACCTTGCGGCCGGCCAGCTTCTCGTGCAGGGCGTTGCCAACGCCGCACGAACCCGTAAAGGAGATGGCCCGGATGGAGGGATGTTCCACCAGTGCGTTGCCCGCTCCGCTGCCGCTTCCTGTGACGTAGTTCAGCACGCCCGCCGGGATGCCGGCCTCAACCAGAGCTTCCACCAGGCGGTAGGGGCTGAGCGGCGCCAGCGATGCGGGCTTGATCACAACCGTGTTGCCTGCCACCAGCGCCGGAGCCATCTTCCAGGCCGGAATCGCGCTGGGGAAATTCCAGGGCGTGATCAATCCCACTACGCCGAGCGGCTTGCGCATCATGTAGCAGAAAACGTTGGGCCGTTCGGAAGGAATCTGGTAGCTGAAGGAACGGGCCCCCTCGCCGCCGAAATAGCGGAAGATATTGATGGCGCGCTTCACCTCTCCCTTGGCTTCCGGCAGGGTTTTGCCTTCCTCGCGGGTCATGTCTTCAGATATCTTGTCGAGGCGGGACTCCAGCAATTCGGCGGCCTTGAACAGATATTCGCCCCGGCGCGGCGCCGGCAAGGCGGCCCAGGCGGGTTGCGCTTTGGAGGCTTCGGCGCAGGCCTTCTGCATTTCTTCAGGGCCGGAAGCCTGGAAGTGTCCGAGCACTTCGTCGGTGTTGGCCGGGTTAATGTTGGGGAACGTCTCCTTTGATGCGCATTCAACCCACTCGCCGGCAATCAGGTTTCGATAGACTTGTGGCATAGAACCTCCCTCTGTGATGATGGCTGGAAATGAAGACGCGGAATATTCTGAAAGCGATCCGTTCCGCCTCTGAATGCTACGTCTAATTTCTGCTGCCGGCAACGTGGTGCTTTGTCATGAAACGATCGCCGCACCATTTGAGCCGACGGGCTCGGGCGAAACCGGCGTGCAAAACTGTTGTTGCGAAGTTCAGGTCAAAGCTTGCCGCTTCCGTCCTCTGTGAGGTTTGCAAAGAGGAAGAGCGACTTGTTCTTGCTACCATTGACCAGTCTTATATCGTACTATAAAGTTCTCCAGATGGAAGTTTGAGAATTGAGGTATGGGTACAGATTGAAAATCGAAACGATTGTTACGGCGGTCATCTTCTTCAGCGTGGGATTTCTGGCAGGTTTCATTTACAAGTCGCAGGGGCAGGTGAATGTGCCTGTTGCGGCAACTGCTGCTGCAAGCACCGGTTCACCCTCAGCCGGGGCGATGGGCGCTGGAGGCGGGGCCGACGTTGACCCTGCAACTGGCCTTCCCAACGGGCACCCGCCGATGGAAGTGGCGCAGGTTATCCAGAACTACGAGCAGCGCGCCAGGCAGAATCCTCAGGATTCCCAGGTCCCGTTGCAACTGGCCAACTACCTTTATGACAAGCGCTATTACAACATGGCCATTGAGTGGTACCAGAGATCCCTCAGGTTAGACTCCGGGAACATCAACGCGCGGACAGACCTGGGCACATGTTATTTCTATACCGGCCAGCCTCAGCAGGCTGTCCAAGCGTATCAGAAGGCACTTGCTTTGAATCCGAACCATCAGCCGACCATCTTCAACCTGATTGTCGTGAACCTTGAGGGAACTCACGATCTGCAGGCTGCCAAAAAGTATTGGAGTGAACTCAACCGGAAGAACCCGAATTATCCGGGCTTGAAAGATATCAAGGGGAAATTGGACGCGGCCCCGGGGAGCGCAGGCTCCGCCATGAGGCCTTAGCGGAGACAAGGCATCCTGCCCTCGGTTAGTCGCCGGCATATCTACCGTGGCACGTTTAATTGAAGTCATCATGGACCTGGTCTTTCTGATGGGGATGGTGTACGCCATTTCCAGGACGATCCGCGGCATTCTGGGCGGAGCGCGGAGGGGCCCCAACGCCCCGCGCCGCAGCGGAAAAAAGTCGACACCCAGTGCAAGCCAGGGCCGGACGGCCCGAGACCCTGTGTGCGGCATGTTTGTTTCGACTGAAGTGTCACATCGTTTGGTGGAGGACGGTCATGTCGTCCACTTCTGCTCGAAGGACTGCATGGAAAGTTATGAGAAGCGGAACGCCCGGGCGTGACCCGCAAGTACCGCAACTTCCTGGCTGCAGGCGCCTCAGGCGAGTGTTCCTCAGATTCCCTCCCTGTTAATTTTATCTGGCCCGTTCACTTATCAATTGTGTATCGGCAGGAGTCTGGTATAATCCTGCCCGCTTATGGCTATTCCTGAAAAGCGCTGGCAGCACATTATTCCGGTCGCGTTTATCATGTACACGATCGCATTCGTTGACCGGACGAACATTTCTCTGGCGCTGCCTTCCATCAGCCACGACCTTCACATGAATCCGGCCCAGGCCGGCAGTGCAGCTGGCATCTTTTTCTGGGGCTACCTGCTGCTCCAGATTCCGGGCGGCTACCTGGCTGAGCACTGGAGCGCCAAGCGATTCATCAGCATCCTGCTGGTTTGCTGGGGCATTGCCGCGGTCCTTTGCGGGCTGGTGCGCAACTGGGAAGAGTTCTGGTTGATGCGCTTTGTGCTCGGCATTGCTGAAGGCGGTGTGTGGCCTGCCACGCTGGTGCTCCTGTCGCACTGGTTTCCGCGCGCGGAACGCGCCCGCGCCAACGCCTACTGGATGCTGTGCCTGCCCACTGCCGTGGTGCTTTCCTCGCCCGTTTCCGGCTGGATCCTTGGCCGCTGGGGCTGGCGGGTGATGCTGATTTCCGAAGGGGCGTTACCTTTCCTGTGGCTGGCTATATGGATTGCGTTTATCGCCGACCGGCCGCACCAGGCTAAATGGATTTCACCCGAAGAGCAACAGTTCCTGGAGACTACTCTCACCTCCGAAGATGGGGATCTGAACCCTGTGACTCCGGAGCCCTTCCTCAAATTGATGCTGCGGCCGCAGGTGTTGCTGTTGGTTCTGATCTACTTCCTGATCAACAGCGGCAACTACGGGTATCTGTTCTGGCTGCCGAGCGCGCTCCACAGTGAGAAACGTTTGAGCGACCTTGCAGTGGGCATTCTGTTTTCGATTCCTTTTATTGTGACCGGCATCGGCATGGTATGGATTTCGCGGCATTCTGACAGGAAACGTGAAAGGAAAAGACACGTTTCTGGTGCGCTGATCTGGGGCGGGGTGTTTCTGTTGGCGAGTGTGCTTCTAAGCCCGCATTCATTCGTTCTCTCGTTTATCGCCATTGTGGCGGTGGGCGCAGGATCCTACGGGGCTCTGGGTCCCTTCTGGGCCATCCCTTCTGAAACATTGCCGCGCTCGGTTAGTGGCTCGGCAATGGGGCTGATCAATGCCCTGGGGAACCTGGGCGGCTATTTCGGTCCTGTGGTTGTGGGCTATCTCAACAAGCAAACTGGAAACTTCGTGGCCGGGTTTGCGGCGCTCGGCGTTGGGTTTATTGTAGCCGCTCTGCTCACCTCGCTGGTCCACTCTTCGCAAAAAACATCACCGGCAGCAGCCCTGGAAGCCTGAGAACTTTCCGCGCGAATAGATCAGTTGTTGCTGCGCACTCGGCGCAGCTGTCGGCCAGAAGAATACCTAAAAGGAGAAACCAGGTGGGGGAAGATCAAATTGTCGATTTCAATGTGGATGACGTCTGCCGGCGTTTTTCAGTGATCTATACGGGGGCCATTTCAGACGTATTGGACGAAATGGGCCACCGCAACCAGGTGCTGCCGTCGTCCATCCAGGCGCTGACGATGGACCAGAGTGTGGCAGGCATTGCGATGCCCGTTGAAGGGGAGCCGACAGACAGCCAGGATCCAGAGGAAGTTTATGTTCCTATCCTCCAGATGCTTGGAGACCTCCGCAACGGCGACGTGATTGTCTCCCAGCCACACGACAATGTCAGCGCGCATCTCGGAGAGCTTTCTTGCGAGACGGCAAAGTACCGCGGCGCCCGGGGGGCCGTGATCGACGGCGGCGCGCGCGATATCGATTACATCCTCAAGCTGGGATTTCCCGTTTTCTGCCGCTATCGGACCCCCGCCGATGTGATGGGGAGGTGGAAGCTGGTTTCCTACGGCAAAGAAATCAGAATCGGGCAGGTGGCCGTCCGGCGGGGCGACTTTATTGTGGGCGACAAGGACGGCGTGCTGGTGATTCCGCGGGAGATCACGCTCCGGGTGCTCGAAAAGTCGGAAGAAGTGGTGAATACCGAAAACCTTGTCCGCAAGGCCGTTCTTGAGGGTGTGCATCCCGTGGAAGCCTATCGAAGATATGGCCGCTTTTGACGACCGCGTGAAGTTTGAGCACGGGAAAGATTTCAGTGGTCGGGCGACATGAATAAACCTATCCTTGACTTACGGTAGCTATTGGGTGTACCAAAGTTGGCTGGATCAATTCAGAAGTGGATGGTGCGGGCACCCGGGCGGAGAATATGTTCGGCGGAGTTTTTGTGCCCGCCGGAGAAGCCGGGTTCACAGCTTCCATGCATGAAACGGACACCGCGCTGAATGCGGGAGCCCAATCTATTCAATTTTTCGATTGCAAATCAACAGGAGGCCAGGATGTCGGATCGTAGAACCTTTATGCAGCAAGTTCTGGGAGGCGGTACCGCCATGGCGGTTTCAGGATTGAGTCCAGCGGGGCGCATTCTCGGGGCGAACGACCGGATTCGGTTCGGGCTGATCGGCGCCGGCGGCCGTGGTCAGGCCATTTTCAAGGCTGCCATCAAGGCCCCCAACACCGAGGCGGTTGCAGTGGCAGATGTTTATACTCGGCGACTGGATCAGGCAAAGGCTATCGCCCCGGGCGTGAAGACTTATTCCGATTTCCGCCGCCTGCTGGACGACAAGAGCATTGACGCAGTGCTGATTGCGACTCCGCAGCACCAGCACGCCCTGAATTTTGTTCCGGCTATCCAGGCGGGCAAGGACGTTTACCAGGAAAAGACGATGGCCTTCAATCCCGATCATGCCCGGCGCATGCGGCATGCGTTTTTGGCTTCGGACCGAGTGGTGCAGGTGGGAATCCAGTCCACCAGCAGCCAGGCGCAGGTGCGTGCTCGGGATCTCGTCCACAACAAACCGATGGGCAGAATATCGGCCATCCACGCTCACATGTATCGCAATGCGCCATACGGCGGGTGGAAGCGGCCGATTCCTTCCGACTGCAATGCTCAGCATGTGGAGTGGAAGAAGTTTGAGGGAGAGGCCGCGCTTCATCCTTTTGATCCCAACCGTTACATGAACTGGCGGTTTTACTGGGACTATTCCGGTGGCAACGTTTATGAAAACATGGTTCACCAGGTGGGCTTCTGGTTCAAGGCGATGGACCTGCAGATTCCGGAGCGGGTGAGCATGACCGGCGCCAACTACTTCTCGCCTGGAATGCAGGTGCCTGACACCATGGACGTATCCATGGCCCTGCCGGAAAAGATTTTCTTCACCTGGAATTCCGGTTTTGGCAGCAGCTACTACGGAGCGGACGAAGTTGTGCTGGGCAGCGAAGGGGCGGTGGAACGAGACGAGAATCATGACACCGTGACCTACGTCCCCAAGAGAACCGGCCGCGGCAGTGCGGCCGCCGGCGAAAAAGCGACCGCGGCGGACATCGTGGGGGGCGGAGACGAAACGGACCTCCACATGCAGAACTTCCTTGAGTGCGTGCGCAGCCGGAAAACTCCGAACTGTCCGTTTGAGATCGGTTTCCGGTCGGCGATTGCCTGCCGCATGGCCGTGGCTTCCTACCGGCAGGGACGGGAAGTCCGCTGGGATGCCGAAGCGGAGCAAATTGTTTAATCCTGTCCGGGAGAGCAGAGTATTTCGGTAGGGACTGGAGCGGTTCGACTCCCGAATAAGTTTCATGCTTTCCTGGAGAGAAGGGAACAATGGCAGACAAAATAGCGCGAAGAAGGTTTCTAAAGACAGGCGGGCTGGCCGTGGCCGGCGCGCTCTCGGTCGGTTGTGCGCCTCAGGCGGAAAACAAGCCGGCGGCGGGCGGGTCGGCCCAGCCGGCATCCACGGAATTCGCCTCGCACGAGCCCCGGCTTCTGCCCGGCTGCTGCGCCTACTCCTTCCACGACCACCTGGCCAAGGGAACGATGACCTATCCGGAGTTTCTCGACAAGGTGGTGGAGATGGGCTCGGTGGGCGCGGATATGACAGTTTACTGGTTCAAGTCCACAGACCCTGGCTACCTTGAAAACCTGCGGCACCTGGCCTTCCGAAAAGGCATTCCTTTTTCGGGCGCGTCCTGCGGTTCCAGCATGGTCCAGGCCACTGCCGCCGAGCGGCGCAAGGTGCTGGCGGAGATCAAGAAGTGGGTGGACGTGACGGACCGCCTGGGAGCTTCGCACTTGCGGATCTTTGGCGGTCATTTGCCCAAAGGGGCGACGGTGAAGCAGGGAACCGACTGGTCGGTGGAGGTCATGAAGGCTGCCTGTGACTATTCCGGCAAGAAGGGCATTACGCTCGGCATTGAAGATCATGGGGGGGTGACCCAGAATGCCGACGTCTGCCTTGAAATCATGCACCGGGTGGATTCGCCTTATGCCGGGATCAATCTGGACATCACCAACTTCGTGGCACTCCCACGCAGGACGCCTATTCTCAGATCAAGGCCTGCCTCCCTTATGCCACGCACGCCCACATCCGCGACCACTTTGCGGATGGGGCGCCGGTGGACCTGGATCGCGCCTGGAGGCTGTTTGCCGAAGCCGGCTATAAGGGTTTCATGTCCGCTGAGTACGAGGGCAAGGAAGACTCTTTGACGGGCGTTCCCAAGCTGATGGACAAGATCAAGACGCTTTGCCGGAAATATTCAACCGTCTGATTCACGCCCCGCAGGCTTCCCGGGGGCGCAGGCCAATCGATCGATATGGCGGATAGAGAAGGAATCAGCCGCAGGGATTTCTTTAAGAAGAGCGCTGCGACCGGTGCGGGCATTGCCGCCGTTCAGGCCGTTCCTTCCGCAGGTGAAGCCGGCGGGCTTCCGCCGGCAGAGTCAAAAGGCCGGAAGGTCCTGATCATGTCTGACATGGAAGGCGTGGACGGGATCTTCAGCTGGGCCGACCAGTGCAATCCGCTGAAGAGTCCCCGCTGGCAGGAATCACAAAGCTTGTTGACGGGCGAGGTGAACGCTGCCGTCGAAGGGCTGCGGTCCGGCGGCGCTACTGAGGTAGTGGTGTGGGACGGCCACGACGGAGGCGAGTCGCTTTCCGCCGGTGACATTCATCCCAAAGCGCGCCTCCTGATCGGCTCGCCCATCCCTCCCATTCGCGAATTCGACTCCACTTTCAGCGCTATCGTCTTTGTGGGGCAGCACGCGATGGCGGGGGCGGAGAACAGTGTCCTCCCTCATTCCTATTTCTTTAACATCCAGAACCTGTGGGTGAATGGGAGGCTGGTGGGCGAGATTGGCATTCGGGCCATGATTGCCGGTGAGATGGGCGTTCCGGCCATCATGCTGGCCGGGGACACGGCAGCGTGCAAGGAGATTCGGGAATTGATTCCACAGGTGGAATGCGCGGAAGTCAAGGCCGGAGTCAGCCCGACCGCCGGTTTCACGCTGCCCCATTCGGCCGCCTGCCGGCTGATCCGAACCCGGGCGGAACGCGCCATGAAGCGCTTTGCGGAATTCAGGCCTTACCGGGTTGAAGGCCCGGTTGAGGTGAAAGTGGAGTTCACCACCACCGGCGCTCCGGGGCCGGAGCCCCGCCGTGCCAGCCGGCGTATGGATGAGCGGACAGTCGTTTACACGGGAAAGAACATCATCGATGCGTGGTTCAAGTTTGCAAGGTTGTAACGCGGTTTCCGGGAGCCCTGCCTGCCCTGTTCTCCATCACAATCCAAACCGACTCTCTGACGCGTGCCGTTCAGGCCTGCACAATCTTGTCCCTGTGCTGCGACACGTTGCCGGTCGCGTTCCGTGTATCGACAACCAGCCGGGCGTGGGTTGCGATGAATTCATAGTCGTAGGACGAATGATTGGTGGTGATGAGGACGGCGTCGTAGCTTGAAAGCGATTCCTCCGTCAGCGCGACTGACTTGAGGCCCAGGTCGTACTGCCGCATCTTGTGCAGGCGCTCAAAGTAGGGATCGTTGTAATCGACGCTGGCGCCGCGCTCCTGCAGGAGCTTGATGATTTTAAGCGAGGGTGATTCCCGCAAGTCGTCCACGTCCTTCTTATAAGCGACGCCGAGCACCAGGATACGCGCGCCATGGAGGCATTTGCTGCGCTGGTTTAAAGCCTGAGCGAGCCGTTCGATGACGTGGAGCGGCATGGAGGCATTGATCTCCCCAGCCAGCTCGATAAAGCGGGTAGGGAACTCATATTCGCGTGCCTTCCAGGTGAGGTAAAAAGGGTCGATGGGGATGCAGTGCCCTCCCAGCCCGGGACCCGGATAAAAAGCGGAAAAGCCAAACGGTTTGCTCTTGGCCGCCTCGATGATTTCCCAGATATCCAGCCCCATGCGCTGGCAGAGGAGCTTCAATTCATTCACCAGTGCAATGTTAACGCTGCGGTAGATGTTTTCGAGCAGCTTGGTCATCTCCGCGGCGCGGGACGAGCTGACCAGCACAATCTGGTTGAAGGCTGCTTCGTATAGGAGCTTCGTTGCCATGGCGCTGGCAGCGTTGACGCCTCCCACCACCTTGGGAACCTGGTGGGTCTTGAACGAGGGGTTGCCTGGATCTTCTCTTTCCGGAGAGAATGCCAGCATGAAATCCGCGTCCGGCAAATTGGAAACCGCCGCCGCACCGTCCAATACCGTGTAGGGCACGACCGGGCAGCGCAGGCCCGAGCTCTGCAGTATGGGCAGGACAACTTCTTCTGTGGTGCCGGGATAGGTGGTGCTTTCCAGCACAACGAGCTGGCCGGGCCTCAAGTGCGCGCCGATGGTCTCCGTGGTGCGTTGGACGTAGGTCAGATCGGGTTCGCGATGGTCGTCCAGCGGAGTGGGAACACAGATGATGATGGCGTCCATCGCCCGTAGTTCCGAGAAATCCGTTGTGGCCTTGAAGTGCCCCCGGCTCAGCGCGCCTGAGATTTCGGCTTCGGGAATGTGCTTGATGTAGCTTTTGCCGTTCTGAAGGCTCGTGACTTTGACGGTATCAATGTCAAAGCCTGTAGCGGAAATCCCCTTGCTTGAGAAGAGCAGGGCGATGGGCAGGCCGACATATCCCAGGCCCACAATTCCCACCTGGACTGTCTTTTGCTGAACGCGCTGATGAAAGGCCGCAAAGATACCGTTTTCCGCCGGAACTGTTTTGTCTGCAGTCATGATCGTGTGTCCGCCTCTCTGGTTTAACACCATGATTATAAGCCCTGCGGATTTTCAACTGCAAATCCCGACTTGCAGTTCGCGGAGTTTGAGTGCTCGGAGTGGGCGTGAAGTTCGCCTCTCTTTCGGGAGCGCGAGCCACCCCGGCTCTTCTCTCTTGGGCCGAAACAAATTCCGTGTGATTTGGACGTTCTGCAGGTTTTCCTCCATCCTTTCTTGTGCCATATCACGGCGGGGAAATGCAAGAAACATCCGCGACTTCCGGAAATATTCACTGGACGCAGGCGCTGTTGGCTCTGGCCGTCAAAAGCACGAAACATGGTGGTGAGTGTGCCGGTTTTGGCGGCAAGAAATTGTTAGAAAATAGGAAAGGGTTAGATTGACTTTTTCTAATTTTCCAAAGAATCCTTCCAGTGTTAAAAGTAAGGTGAACAACGTACAGACGGTTCGTCGTGGGGCAGAAGGTCGAAGTGTAGGGAGGAAGCGTCTGTGCGGGGAGGAAATGATGCCAAGCCTGACCAATAAAGCTCCGAAACGCTTCAACGCGGCTTATGAACGACCCAGACTCAGGACGCTCCTTGTGGATGAGGACCCGAGCGACATCCGTTACTACTACGGCGTTTTACACGCGCTGGGCCACGATGTCGTGGTTTCGGCTTCTTATCCGGAGGCGCTGTCCCTGCTGGAGCAGGGAAATTTTGACATGGCGGTTGTGGCGCAGGGCGGCCCTGCATTTGAAGGACGGCCAGTAGTGGCTAAGGCGCTGGAAATCAATCCGGACCTGCCGGTTCTGGTGGTGGCACGGACGCTGGACATCGATTGCTACCTGGAAGCCATGGAGATGGGCGCGGTCGATTACCTGGAGCGATGCGCGGCTCCGCGGGATTTCATGCGCTCGGTGGATACTCACCTTCAGGTGAAGGCAGCGGCGTAAATGATGCTCAGATTCCAGCCCCCGGGGCCCGGGAGTTCGTGGCTGTACCGGCCGCTGTGGAACCTTGACTACGGGCATTGGATTCTATAGCTAAGCCAATACGGTTTGCGTGCGAGACATTCGATCCGATGCCCACTCTCAGAGCCTCCTGCTTTGAGATATCCCAAACCTTGCCAGGCGGGCGCCAGCGCAGGGGCACTTGATTCCTTTCCGAAGCAACGGGTCAATCCCTGACACAACCCTCTTGAGACGGAGGCTTGAGGGAGGCGCAGGGGTGTGTTACCGTGGGGCAGCGCAAGGGCCCGGCTGATGCGTACTTGCTGAGGCGAGGGTCATGCCGCGATATTATCCTGAAGGGGTATTTTCTGGTGAAACAAACGCGCAGATCGTTCATGAAGAAGATTGGGAGCACCACCGCACTTGGGGCAGGTGCTCTCATGAACGGGGTTCCGCTTGCTCTGTCCAACGGCCTGAAACAAGGCGGTGGAACCGGTCTCCACGTGCATCAGTCCGGGTTCAGCGCCGGGGCGGATGGGCTGCCGGCCGGTTGGACCACATGGTCAGCGCGGCCTGAGATCGCGACGAAGACGTTCATTGACCCTGTCCACCATCGGTCCAGGCCGGGCTCGCTTGCAATCTACGGCGACACCAACGCCTCCGCCTATGGCGGCTGGGAGTTCAAAGTGGACGGCGTTGAGCCGGGGAAATGGTACCGGTTCAGCGCCTATTACTGCGCAGACGGGGTCCAATGCGAATCATGGCAAATTGTCTCCCGTCTTGACTGGGTGGCCGCCGATGGCAATCGCGCCGGGCAGCCCAACTACCCCTACCGCCTGGCGCCCGCGGGCGATTGGAAGCAGGTTACCCTCGATGCTCCGGCGCCGGCAAAAGCTACAGGGGTCAAGTTGCAGTTTTATCTGGCAAACTCGCCGCAGGGAACTGTGTACTGGGATGATATCTCTCTCGACGAGATCGCGACGCCCGGGCCGCGCCGCATCACTGTTGCCTCAATCAATCTTCAGCCCCCAAGGGCCAA
>CAVSWQ010000038.1:0-43648 GCA_963731705.1 uncultured Acidobacteriota bacterium | reverse complement strand
TGGGCATCAACATCAAGATCCCTGAAAGCTACATCACCGACGAACGCCAGCGCCTGCGCATGTATAAGCGCATTTCCGCGCTCAAGACGGAGGAGGCGCTGCGCGACATGGAAGCCGAACTGACGGACCGCTACAGCCCCGTTCCCGTCCCCGTCCAACAGCTGTTGAGTTATGCTCTGGTCAAATCCCGCGCCGAGGAGCTGATGATCCACACCGTGGAAAGGAAAGGCGCTGAAATACGCATGCGCTTCCACGAGCAGACGCCCGTCACGCCGGAAAGGCTGATGGAGATCATCAAAGACCAGCGCGGCGTGGCCTTCCGGCCCGACGGGGTCCTCAGAATACAGGTGACCGACGGCGGCGGTGACGTTTTAAAAGATCTTGAAAATATCTTGCTGGAATTGCAGCCCGGGAGCTGACATAACTTATCGCGGGCGGTTTTGCGGTAACACGTAGACGCACAGGCGGAACATAAGTTCCGGGCCCGCAAAAAGTCTCTGTGTGGGGTGAATGTTATGACGAGAAAGACTGTCAATATATTGATCTGTTTGGTGTTAGCGGTGCTGGCCATGCCGGCCGCCGTTCCCACCGCCAACGCCAAGACGGTGCTGGTGGAACGCATTATTGCGCGCATCAACAACAAGATCATCACCCAGCGCGAGTATGACAAAGAGCGCGAAAAGCTGCATGCGCAACTGGCCCAGCAGCTTTCCGGCCAGAAGCTTGAGGAGGAATTCAATCAGAAAAGCAAGGACCTGCTGCGCGACATGATTGACCAGGACCTGATGGTCCAGAAGGCCAACGATGACGACATCAAGGTGGATACCGACGTCATCAAACACCTTGACCAGATCCGGCAGCAGTACAACCTGAAGTCACTTCAGGCCCTTCAGGACGCGGTCGAGAAAGACGGGATGAACTGGGAGGACTTCAAGGACCAGATCAAGCGGCAGCTCCTGATGCAGCAGGTGATTTCGCGGGAAGTCGGTTCACGGATCATCATGACGCGAGCGGATGCGCAGAAATACTTTGAGGCCCACAAGGAGCAGTTTGATTCCCCGCCCGGAGTTCACCTGGCGGAAATCATGGTCTCCACAGAGAAGCACACGCCCGCAGAAGCCGAGAAACTGGCGAAGAAAGCCCAGACCGAACTCCAGAGCGGCGCGCGGTTTCCCGACGTGGCCAAAGAGCTATCGGATTCCGCCAGCGCCAAGGAAGGCGGCGATGTTGGTTTCTTCAAGCAAGGCACTATCTCGGACGCGATTGCCAAAGACATCGCCAAAGTGGATGTCGGTGACATCACACCTATCATCAAGACCCAGTATGGCTACATGATTTTCAAAGTCCTCGAAAGGCGTGTGGGACAGCATCCAACCTTTGACCAGATCTCAACCCAGGTGATGAACTACTTGTACGACCAGAGGGTACAGAACGGGATGCGGGGCTTTCTGACCGACCTGCGAAAAGAGAGCTACATCCGCCTGGCTCCCGGATTTGTAGACACGGGCGCGCCGCCGGGAGGCGATGAGAGCTACTGAGCCCACGAGGCACAACCGGATGAAAGAAGCCTACATTGCCGATCTGAAGCCCGGGACTTCCGTCAATACAACTTTTCTGGTCCGCGCCAAAGACCGCAAGACCGCCCGCAACGGCAGCGCCTATCTCGATCTGGAATTTCAAGACAACACGGGAACCATCAAAGGGAAGCTGTGGGACTGCGACAGCGTAGACCTGAACTTTGAAGCCGATGACATTGTCAAGGTCACCGCAGGGGTGGAACTCTACCAGGGCAATCCCCAGCTCTCCCTGCGCAAGATCGCGAAGTGCCGCGAAGCCGACGTCGACCTTGCCGACTATCTTCCGCACAGCGCCCAGGACCCCGAAAAACTCTTCCAGGGATTGCTTAAACGGATTCAGCAGATGCCCCAGGGACCGCTGCAAACCCTGCTTCTCCGCATCTTCGACGATCCGGAAATCGCCCGCAAATACCGGCAGGCGCCCGCCGCCATGAGCTACCATCATGCCTTCATTGGCGGGCTGATCGAACACGTCAGTTCCCTGGCAGTCCTCGGCGACCGCCTCTGCGACCACTACCCTTTTCTTGACCGCGAATTGATTCTTACCGGCCTCCTGCTGCACGACCTGGGGAAAATCGAGGAACTCAATTTCACCCGCGGGTTCAGTTATTCAACGCGTGGCAACCTGATAGGGCACATCAGCATGGGAGTTGAAATGGTTCGCGATAAGGTGCGGGAGATTCCGGATTTTCCGCCCGAGTTGTGGGACCGCGTGCAGCACATCATCCTGGCGCATCACGGCAGGCTGGAATTCGGTTCTCCCAAGGAGCCCATGTTTATGGAAGCCCTGGTGGTCAGCTACCTGGACGACATCGACTCCAAACTCGAGGCCATGCTCGAACAGTATGCAGCGGATAAGGACCGCCCCGGCGACTTCACCGCGCGCAGCCGCCCCTGGGCCGCGAACTGCTGAAGCCGCCTGCTGAACGGGAACCCGCAGGCCCCGGCCTCCGCGCCTGCGCTGAAGGTCTCGTCTGCAATCGTCTAAGCCGCGACGCTGAAAGTTCTAACAGATAGGCAAGAGCCGCAGCCGGCAAGCTTCCCATGACGAACCAGTCATCAAGGAAGCACAATCTCTTTCGAATCCATCATTCAGCGTACGCTGCCTCATCGCTATCCGTTTCTGCTGGTGGATCGCGTCACCGCTTTCACGCCGGGCGTTGAAATTCAAGGCATCAAGAACTTCACCGCCAATGAGGCGATGCTGATGGGACACTCGCCTTCCTCTCCGGTGGTGCCGCCCGGCATTCTGCTGGAGGCGGTCACCCAGCTGGGAGCCATCCTGGTGCTGGAACGGCCCCAGATGGCCGGCAAAATCGCCATGATCCTGCAGATTCCCTCCGCCCGACATCCACAGGCTTGTTGTGCCCGGCGACACCGTGCAGTTTAAAGCCCGCGTGCTGAAACTGCGCGAAAAGTTCGGCGAACTGCGACGGCGAAGCCTGGATTGGAACGAGCTGGCGGCCGAAGGGCAGATGCGCTTTGCAATTGCCGACCGCGCCGCTATACTCAATGAATAGCTGACCTATGCTGTTCGAAGAACTCCAGATCCGCAATGTACGCATCCACCCCGCCCACATCCTGGCGCCCATGGCCGGCATCACGGATACCGTCTTCCGGCGTTTTATCAAGCGCCTGGGCGGCTGCGGACTCATCATGACGGAGTTTGTTTCCAGCGAGGCAATGGTCCGGCAGAATCTCCGCTCCCGCCGCTACCTTTACTACACGGAAGAAGAGCGCCCCATCACCGCGCAGATTTTCGGCGCCGATCCCGACCACCTGGCCGACGCCGCCCGCATGATCGAAGACCTGGGTTTCGACATCGTTGATCTCAACCTCGGCTGCCCCGCCAAGAAAGTGGTCAAGTGCGGAGGTTCCGGCCTGCTGCGCGATCTGCCTCAGCTCAAGACTATTTTCCAGAAGATTCGCGCCGCTGTCAGCATTCCCTTCACCACCAAGATCCGCTCGGGCTGGAGCGACGAGGAGATTGTGGCGCTGGAAGTGGCCCGCCTGGCGGAAGACTCGGGCGTGGAGGCCATCGCCATCCATCCCCGCACCCGCCTGCAGGGTTACAGCGGCCGCGCCCGCTGGGACATCATCGCGGAGGTCAAAAACAACGTGCGAATTCCCGTCATCGGCAACGGCGACGTGATGGCGCCGGAGGACGCGCTGGCGCTGCGCCAACAGACCGGCTGCGACGCCGTGATGATCGGCCGCGCCGCGCCCACCAATCCCTGGATCTTCCGCCAGATGGAATCGTTTGCCCGCACCGGCGCGCTATCAGCAGCCTTCAGACGCCGACCGCTATCAGCTGATCCGCGATTACTATGCCATGCTGGTTGCGGAAGAAACGCCCGGGGCCATCGGAAAGATGAAGCAGTTCGCCAGCTGGTTTACCCACGGCGTCAGAAACGGAGCCGAACTGCGCCGCAGCGTCCAGAGCGCCCAAAGCCCCCAGGAAGTGCTGGCCCGCGTCGACGATTTCTTTGGAAAGATATTGTCCCCGCCGCCCCCGACGCTCACATTGCAGTATCTGCAATGCCGCACCACGAAAGTGTGTAACTTCCGCAGCCGTAGCACAGAGTTGTTCCTTAACTCTGCGGTTTTAGCGCCCCGGCTGGAGCAGACGCTCGCCTTGCAGTGTCTGCGGTTTCAGGTGTGAAGCAATCTCAAATTGCAGATCTGGCATTTTCAGAAACGAGAACCCATACCTCAGAACTCTGAACTCGGCGCACTCATTTCATCCTTCATAATTCAGAATTCAAAATTCACATTTCGTTGCTCTTTTCCAGTTGAAGCTGCCGGTAGGCCTCGCTGCGGGAAATGCCGCGCGCACGGGCAATAACTTTCAGGGCGCTGCGCTCATCCAGCCCCTCACTCGCCCGGAGCCTTTCGACCTCCGCCCGGACGGACTGGCCGTTCCCGTCGCCCGGTCGCGGAGCTGCGCCCGGCCCCAGGATCACCGTCAGCTCGCCTTTCCGCGGTGACTTCTTCAGAAGATCGCGAATCTCCGCCACCGACCCTCGCAGGAATTCCTCGTGAACCTTCGTCACTTCCCGCGCGATCACGACTTCGCGGTCGCCGAGAATTTCATGAACGTCGCGCAGGGATTCAACAATCCGATGCGGCGCCTCATAAAGGACAACCGTTTTCTCGAACGGGGCCAGTGCCGCCAGCGCCTTGCGGCGTGCGGACTTTCTGGCCGGCAGGAATCCCGTGAAAATGAATTCGTTCATGGGAAGGCCGGCGCCGCTGAGCGCCGCTACCATGGCCGAGGGACCCGGGACCGGGACCACCGGGACCTTGTGCCGGACGGCCAGATGGACCAGCCGAAAGCCGGGGTCAGAAAGCACCGGCGAGCCGGCATCGGAGACGAGGGAAATCACGCTTCCCTGCTCCATTTGAAGAACCAGTTCCGGCGCGCGTGTCATCTCATTGTGTTCGTGGTAGCTGATGGTCCGGGTCCGGATTTCGTAGTGATTCAGCAGTTTCTGGGTGTGGCGGGTATCCTCGCAGGCGATCAGGTCCGAAGCCTTCAGGGTGTTCAGCGCCCGCAGGGTGATGTCTTCCAGGTTGCCGATCGGCGTTCCCACAACGTAGAGCCTGCCAGCCGGAAGATGCAAGGGGGGATAGCGGGCCGGAAGAATTGGGCTTTTCATGAGGATCGTCTCGCTTCGGTATTTTTACGGCTGCGCGCCGGACACCAGTGTACCAATTGCACTGCGCGGGTACAACTTGTTCGGTATAAAAGCCCTTAGGCCCCGGCCAGGGCCCTTCCAGGCCGGCGGCAATCGCCAGCCTCCCGGCCGCGTTCCAGCGCACAACAACTTTACCGAAACTGATCGCCATTGCTATAATGATTGTCCGAATGGTCAGGAGGTGACCGTGCCTCTCTACGAGTACCGATGTGAAAAGTGTGGCTCGCGAATTGAGAAAATCCAGAAGTTCAGCGATCCCCCGTTAGCAACCTGCGAAAAGTGTGGCGGAGACCTGACGCGCCTGTTGTCCGCTCCGGCAATTCAGTTTAAGGGGACGGGATGGTACGTGACGGACTACGCCCGGAAATCGTCGCCTGAGAAGTCAGGCAAGTCGGACGGCGGTTCTTCCGCAAAGCCTCCGGCGGCCGAGTCTTCCCCCGCCAAGAGCAAGCCCTCTGACTCCAAGGCATCCACCCGTCATTAGAAGAACCGGAAAGTTTTGTTCGACCGGGACGCGACGCTCCGGGGCAGGAGCAGCTTCCCACAGTGAGTGAGCCCCACCGATTTATCCCCGCGGCCAGGCATTCAGCAAACGCCGCACCACCACAAGTTCTCCCAGGTGGTAAGCGTTGTGGTCTGCAACCAGCAGGGCCTCCCGCAGAATCGTCTGCCCATCGCCATGCGGTATGCGTGTGTAGAGATCTGTCGATGGGCGGGAAACAAGGCGTTCCATTTCCTTCAGATCGTGCCGGAATGCTTTTACGGATTTCGCCCAGGCCGCGGCACTGGCAGGGGCGTCGCCCTTCGGCCAGTAGCCGCCTGGCCAGTCAGGAGAAACGTGATGGGGGTCTCTGCTGAATTCCAGGATGTCCCACTGCGCGATCCGCATGTGTTCAAGCAGCCGCCAGGGCGTGTGGGGTATCCCCTGGGGTCTGGCTCCGCGCAGCTTTGCGGGGAGCCTGGCAATGGCGGTATCAAAATCAACGTGGGCGCCACCGCCCTTGAGCAGAAAGATTACGTGCTTGCGCAAAGCAGCTTGTTCGTCTTTCATGGCGTGTCCAATCCTTTGCGCACTGAACAAGCAGTGGGAGACGATGGCACGGAAAGGCCCGTCAACCATCAACCACTATAATTTCAATGACTTAAGGTATTTCCTGAACTGCCGACCCATGGTGGGTTCCTTCAGCGCATACTCCACCGTGGCCTTTAAAAAGCCAAGTTTATCACCTGCATCATAGCGCTTCCCTTCAAAGATGAAGCCGTAGACCGGTTCATCCTTCAGCAGACTTTTGAGGGCGTCGGTCAACTGCACTTCTCCTCCCTTGCCCCGCCGGGTTGAGGCCAACTTCTTGAAGATCCCGGGAGTAAGAATGTAGCGCCCGATAATCGCCATATTGGAAGGCGCGTCGGCCGGTGAAGGCTTTTCAACCAGGTCCTTCACATGGAACAGCCGGCCATTCCATTTGGAGTTGCGCACCGGGTCGGCAGCAACGATGCCGTAGCTCCCGGTGGTTGACTTTGGCACGCGCTCAATAGCCAGAATGCTGGCGTTGAGTTCGCTGAACACTTCCGTCATCTGCTTCAGGCACGGAACCTTGCTGTCAATCACATCGTCTGAGAGCACCACTGCGAAAGGCTCATCGTCCACCAGGTCGCGTGACATCAGGACCGCGTGTCCCAGGCCTTTCGGATGCTTCTGCCGCAGATAGACCACGTTGCACAGAGACGAAATCTGCCGGACCTGTTTCCGCAATGGCTCCTTTCCGCGCCCGGCCAGTTCGTGCTCGAGTTCGGCAGAAACGTCAAAGTGGTTTTCGATGGCGCTCTTGCCGCGTCCGGTTACAAAAATGGTCAGAGGAATTCCGGCAGCCGCCACCTCTTCTACGGCATATTGAACCAGTGGCTTGTCTACAATCGGCAACATCTCTTTGGGCTGGGCCTTGGTCGCCGGCAGGAAGCGGGTGCCCAATCCCGCCACAGGCAGCACAGCTTTGCGAACTTTCATCGTCATCTCCGTACGGGTTGTGTTGGATCCAGCTTTCAAGAAAGGTCAGTCTACCGCCTTTCGAACAGCACAGTCAAAGACCAGGGGGCACGTTCGTGCTGTCGATGATGGGCAAGTCCCGCCCAACCTACTGCCCGTTCATGCACCTTTCGAGCACGTGTTAAGATGAATCATTATGCTCGTCCTGGGGATTGAATCCAGTTGCGATGAAACAGCTGCTGCCGTGGTGGAAGACGGCAAGCGCATCCTCTCAAACGTTGTCGCATCGCAAATCAAGATCCACGAAAGGTTCGGCGGAGTTGTGCCGGAACTTGCCTCACGCGAACACCTGAAGAAAATCTCGCCTGTCGTAGATGAAGCCTGCCAGCAGGCAGGGACCACGCTGGACGACATCGAAGCCATTGCCGTTACCGAAGGTCCCGGCCTGATCGGATCGTTGCTGGTGGGACTGGTTTACGGCAAGGCACTGGCGCTTTCACTGCGCAAACCGCTGGTTGGAGTCAACCATCTTGAGGGACACATCCACGCGGTTCTGCTCCACAACACGATGGAGCGGCAGGAGAACCAGTCCGTCCCGGTCGCCGGTTTCCCCAACATCACGCTTGTGGTTTCAGGCGGGCACACCATTCTGTACCGCGTGGAATCGGAGACACCCGCGGAAGGCGGATGCCCGTCATTCTCCTACAAGATGCTGGGGCAGACTCGAGACGACGCCGCCGGTGAAGCGTTCGACAAAGTGGCCAAACTTCTGGCGCTTGGCTACCCGGGCGGCCCTGTCATCGACCGCCTGGCGCGCCATGGGAATCCGCGCAAGTCTAAATTCGGGCGTATTCGAATGAAGGGCAACCAGCTCGACTTCAGTTTCTCCGGACTGAAGACCGCCGTCCTCTATCGCGTGCGCGGAACGGAGCTGGTGGCCGAAGCTGAAGACCGGCGCGCCTGGCGCAACGCCTCACCCGATGCAGCGACCTTGGAAGATCTTCGCGCACATTGTTCCCAGGCCACGCTCGATCTCGTGGCAAGTTTCCAGGAAGCTGCCGTCACCGATCTGATTGAACGCACCGTGGCCGCAACCGCCGCGGCAGGAATTCGCACCGTCTTCGTCTCGGGAGGCGTGGCCTGCAATTCCCTGCTCCGGGAGCGATTTGCGAAGGCGGGCGAAGAGCGCGGCTTCCACGTCTTCTTTCCCTCTCCGCGTCTCTCTACTGACAACGCGGCCATGATTGCCGCCGCAGGCTATTACAAGCTGGCCAGGGGCCTCCGCGACGACTCCTCGCTGAATGCGCACGCATCCTTCCCGTTGGGCAATCACCCGGCGTAGAAAATCAGTAACTTTTGCCGGTGGATTTCAACCGAATTCCGCCGCTGATCCACACGCGTTCAATTCGCGATTTCAACACTTCCACTTGCGGGAACCCGCATACCTTCTGTTAAGCTTTCGGTTTGAATTGACACGGGAGTTACAGGCGCCCGGTTCATCACCAGGCCGGCCGCGAGAACCCGGACCCATTCAATGAAGGAAGCCTATGCGCGTCGGAGTGGACACAGGCGGAACGTTTACGGACTGCGTGGTGGCGGATGGCCGAAGCGTCAGAGTCATCAAGGTATTTTCCGGCTCGCCGTCTTCGCCGGAGGAAGCCAGCCGGGCGATTGCGGACGGCGTGAGTCGCCTGGTCGGACAGTCGCCCCACGCCACCATCGACATCATCCACGGCACAACCGTCAGCACCAACAGTCTGCTGGAACGGCGCGGCGCACGCGTCGCGCTGGTCACCACCGAAGGGTTTGAAGACCTGATTGAAATCGGCCGCCAGGCGCGACCCCGCCTTTATGACCTGGATGTGCGCCGCGATCCACCGCTGGTCCCGCGCCGCATGCGATTCGGATTGCGCGAGCGTATCGCGGCTGACGGCACGGTTCTCCTGCGCCCTTCCAGCCAGCAACTGAGCCAGCTCCGGGACACGATCGCCCGTTCCGGCGCGGAATCCATTGCCGTGTGCCTGCTGTTTTCATTTTCAAACCCCGCGAACGAACGGGTGGTGCTCCGCGCGCTTCGCGAGCTTCAGCTTCCCCTCTCCGTCTCCCACCAGATCCTGCCCGAGTTCCGCGAGTATGAGAGGCTTTCAACCACCGCCATCAACGCCTACCTGATGCCGCGTATCGGCGCCTACCTGTCCGGACTGGACCGGCAAGCCGCCGGGAGGTTCTCCATGGCAGGGCGCAAAGGCGGTGAAAGAGCGAAGCGATCGGGCGTTCGCGTATTTGTGATGGAATCGAGCGGCGGCATCACAACCGCCCGGCATGCGGCGCGAGAGCCGGTTCGAACCATTCTTTCCGGCCCGGCCGGAGGCGTTGCCGCGGCCGTCCGGCTGGCGGAAGGCCTGGGAATCCGGCGGGCCATCAGCTTTGACATGGGTGGAACTTCAACCGATGTCTGCCTGTTTGAGGGCCGCGCGCGCATCACCAACGAAACCACCCTGGGAGGACTCCCCGTCGCGGTCCCGGTGATCGATGTCCACTCGGTTGGAGCGGGCGGCGGGTCGCTCGCCCGCATGGATGCAGGCGGCGCGCTGCGGGTGGGGCCTGAGAGCGCCGGCGCAACGCCCGGCCCGGTCTGCTATGGGCGCGGCGGGCAACGGCCGACCGTTACGGACGCAAACCTCATCCTCGGGAGAATCGATCCCGATCACTTTCTGGGCGGCACGTTCCGCCTGGACCAGCCGGCCACTGAGGAAGCATTCCAAACATTCATTCGTGGTAACAGAAAGAAGTCACACGGTACCAGCGGCACCCTCAGCAGCCCGCTGGCGGTGGCCCGCGGAATCATTGCCGTGGCCAACGCCAACATGGAAAGGGCGCTACGGGTGATTTCCGTCGAGCGCGGCCACGATCCTCGCGACTTCACACTGATTTGCTTCGGTGGCGCCGGTGGATTGCAGGCCGCGGATCTCGCCCGGTCTCTCGGCGTGGCCAGCATCATCATCCCCCGGAATCCCGGGACATTTTCGGCCCTGGGCATCCTGCGGTCAGACGCGGTGAAAGACGTTTCGCAGTCGGTCCTGATGGCCGTCCCGGCCGAAGCGCGGGCCGTCCGTCCGGCTCCATTCCGGCAGTTTCTGAACGATCTTGCGCGCCGGTTCAGAAGGATCGAGCGGGAGGCCCGCGCGGAACTGCGGCGCGACCATTTTCCGCCCGGCAGGGTTCTGCTGGAAAAGCAGCTTGAAGTCCGCTACGCAGGGCAGTCTTATGAGTTGATGGTCCCCTTCTCGCCGCGGTTCCGAATAGAATTTGAACGGTTGCACGAAAAGGTTTACGGATATGCTCATGCCGGCAAGCCGCTTGAGGTGGTGAATCTGCGGCTGCGCCTGACGGTGCCGATTGCGGGGCGGAAGACCCCAGCACCTTCCGGCGTGGGTACGGCGCGCCGGGTTGACAACGCAATCCTGAAGGAGAAGAACGTCTGGTTTGGCCATCGCTTCCACCGAACTCCACTCTACGACCGGGACCGGCTTTCGCCCGGCGTGCGCTTGAACGGCCCGGCCGTGCTGGCGGAATACAGCTCAACCACGGTGGTACCCCCCGGCTTTCAATGCCGGGTGGATAGCGAAGGGAATCTGGTGCTGACTGACCATGCGGATTGATCCGGCAGAACTCGAAATCTTCAAGAACCTCTTTCACTCGGTGGCGGAAGAGATGGGCGCCGCGCTGCGCCGTTCCGCCTTCTCACCCAACATCAAAGAGCGGCGTGACTATTCCTGTGCCGTGTTTGACGGCCGCGGGGACGTTGTGGCCATGGGCGACCACATGCCCGTGCATCTCGGATCGATGCCCGGGTCCGTAGCCGCCGCCATCGAGCGCCTGCCGCTCGGTCCCGGCGACATCGCCGTCCTCAACGATCCTTTTGCCGGGGGCACTCATCTTCCCGACCTCACGTGCGTCATGCCGGTTTTCGCCGGCGCGGGCAGACAGCCGAAGAATCCCAAACCGGTTTTCTACGTGGCCAATCGCGCCCACCATTCAGACATCGGAGGCGCGCAGCCAGCCTCAATGGGACTCAGCGAAGAGATTTACCAGGAAGGACTGCGCATCCCTCCAGTGCTGCTGGTTCGCAGCGGAAGGCCCCAGAGAGATGTTCTGGCGATGCTGCTGGCCAACGTGCGCACTCCGACGGAACGCGAAGGAGATTTGACGGCCCAGATCGCGGCCTGCAGACTGGGCGAACGACGTCTCCAGGAAATGACCCAAAAGTACGGCGTCCGCAAAATGGACTTCTACCTTGCCGCCCTCCAGCATTACTCGGCACGCCTGATACGGCACGCGCTCAGCCGGATTCCCGACGGAACGTATGGTGCTGAAGACTTCCTGGACGACGACGGATATTCCGCGAAACCCGTGCGCTTGCAGGTGGCCATCCGGATTCATGGGGGCCGTGCAACCGTTGACTTCACAGGATCCTCGCCGCAGTGCCGCGGCGGCGTCAACGCCGTCCTGGCCATCACCACTTCAGCGGTGTTTTACGTGTTCCGTTGTCTGCTGGGTGAAGATGTTCCCGCCTGCGCGGGATTGCTGGAGCCGGTTGACATCATCGCGCCCGAAGGCAGCGTGTTGAACGCCCGCCTGCCTGCCGCGGTGGCGGCGGGTAACGTGGAAACTTCCCAGCGAATTGTGGACGTCCTGTTGCGAGCCCTGGCCCGGGCATTGCCCCATCGCATTCCGGCGGCGAGTTCGGGTACCATGAACAATCTGTCATTCGGCGGAATCGATCCTCGTACGGGCAAGCCCTTCGCCTATTACGAAACCATTGCGGGCGGAATGGGCGCCCGGCCAACGGCAGACGGCCTGAGCGGCATTCACACGCACATGACCAATTCGCTGAACACACCCGTGGAAGCTCTTGAATCCCACTTCCCGGTCCGCGTGCGGCGAACGTCGATTCGGCGCGGTTCGGGAGGCACCGGAAAATTCCACGGGGGAGACGGCATCATTCGCGAGATCGAGTTTCTCACGGATGTTCGCCTCAGCATCCTGTCTGATCGCCGGCGCTTTTCGCCTTACGGGCTGGCCGGCGGAAAACCGGGAAAGGCCGGGAAGAACACTCTGATGACTGGTGGCAAGAAACGCAGGCTGCCTTCAAAGACAGCGGTGAGCGTGCCAGCAGGAAGTATTCTTACTATTGAAACTCCGGGCGGAGGAGGATGGGGCAAGAGTTCACCCCGTAAGGTTCGGAAACGCCAATTGAAGGACTGATGAGGAGACATCATGGACAATGTTAATCGCAGGGATTTTATGAAATCAATCGCCGCAGCCGGGGCTCTGGCCAGTGTTCCAGCGCAGGCGGACGAGCCGGATGGAGGGCCCGTCTTTCTGGCGACCTGGAAACACGGTCTTCCCGCAGTGAATCGCGCCGCCGAGGTCTTCCACCAGGGAGGGAGTCTGCTGGATGGCATCGAAAAGGGCATCAATATTCCTGAAGAGGACCCGGAAGTGACAAGCGTTGGTTACGGCGGCCTGCCCAACGCCGAAGGAATCGTCGAACTGGACGCCGGCATCATGGACGGCACCCGCCACCGTGCCGGCGCCGTCTGCGGTCTGCGAGGTGTAAAGACTCCAATCTCCGTGGCTCGTCTGGTGCTTGAGAAAACGAGCCACACGACCATTGGAGGCATCGGTCTCCAGGAGTTTGCCCGGAATATGGGGTACCACCCTGAGCAGTTGCTGACTCCCAACAGCCTGAAGAAGTGGATGGAATGGAAAGCCAACCCTCACCGCCAGACTTTCTGGCTGAATCCTGAAAACCACGATACGATCGGCGTGGTGGCGACGGACGGCAAAGGGCACATTGTGGCCGGATGTTCCACTTCCGGACTAGCCTGGAAAATCCCCGGCCGGGTCGCGGATTCTCCTCTGGTCGGCTGCGGGTACTACGCCGACGACCGCGCAGGTGGAGCTTCCGCCACGGGTGACGGAGACCTGATGACCAATTACTGTACCAGCGTCTCGATTGTTCAGATGATGGCGCGCGGGGCGTCACCACAAGAGGCCTGTGAGGAATTGCTTCGCAGCATGGTGAAAGCAGCCGCTAAGAACAAGGAAGCCGCCTGCGCAGTGATCGCCATGAACACTCACGGCGAGGTCGGTGCCGCATCGATGAACCCTCAGTTCCATCTTCAGTACGCGCTATGGAAGAACGGCAAGAGCCAGATGCTGGAATCTAAGGATGTCTACTGAAAATACGCGCCCGCGCAGGTAGTAACGGAAACCCCTGCCTCAGGTGCCTCAGTCGGCGCTCGGACCTTCAGCCTGGGGAACTCTGCTCCCGGCAGCGAGCATCCACACCAGCACCAGCAGGCTCAGCACCAGAAGCAAGGCCCCGTTCCAGCGGAAGAACATCGCAGGCTGCGACAATAATTGAACCAGCGGCGCCGCGACTTGCAGGCAGAAGATCGCTCCGACGTAGGCAAGAATATTCGCCCGGAAGAACCAGCCTGCGATAGCGACAGCGGCGGCAAAGGGAAGAAAACCCATCACCCATCCGGCCGCATACTCCCGAACGGAATGCGCGCCCGACGGCCCCAGGCTCACCAGGATCAGCAACGCAATCGGCCAGATCCACCACGCCCGGTGACGCCATCCTGAGCGAGCCAGATGGATCAGGATCCCCACCACGGCGGCTCCCAGAACCGTATAGATGAGGGCGTGCACCAGCACCCCAAGGCCCGGTGAGGAAGTGTCCATCCGGCCGGAAAAGATGCCGATAGACACCGGAGCAAAGGTATGGAAGCGGTTGGAGATCAAGCCGATTAGCTGCGAGATTCCCACTGCGGCCGCAACGCTGAGGATGATTGCAATCACCGCATCTCGCCGCCATACTCGCCGCGCCGCGCCGCGGAATATCCCCCAGACGTCCGGATAAAGGCTGGCGGCCAGCGCCACAGCCAGCCAGCCGAAAAGGCCCAGTAACAAGGGAACCACCGCCAGTCCGACACCGACGCTGATCCAGAAATTACTGAGCGAGATTGATGTAACATACCTCTGATCAATCAGCGGAATCCCGTTCAGTTCCGCCAGGGTCATTAACACCGCCAGAGCTGCTCCCACCCAGAGCGACCGTCCCCAGGCGATTTTTCCCGCGCGAACCTGTCTGACAAAAAGGATAATCATCAGCGCGACTACGGCAATCCCCATGAGGCTTTGGAGCCCGAGCAATATGGAATTTCCAAGCCGTGACGCTTCGCGCTGGCGCGTCCACTGTTCCGGCAGCTTGAAGTATCGCGAAGTGCCGATCACATGGTTCCCCGCAATATCCACTGCGACGCGGAAATGCGCATCCCCCACATTCAGCGGACTGTCCGGTTTTGCCTGCCAGGTGAGCATGTAGTCTTCACGGGCCTTGCGCTTTTTCGACTCAGAATTCTGCAGCTCAAAGTTTGCGAGCTGATAGTTCTTCTGCTGCAGAAAATCTTCTGCCAGTGAGCGGGCTTCATCAGCGGAGAGAGTTGCCCCCGGCGCATTTTCATCCAGAATATGCCGTTCACCAAATACCCGGTTGTCAGAGGGGTCGACAAAGACGCGGTATTCCTCCTTCTGCATGGGCTTGAAGAAGCGAATCTCCCAGAGTTCCAGGCGGGTCGTCCGCCGGTAAAGCTGCTCTGATTCCCTGATGGAGAGGTGTTGCAACAGGTACCGCATCGTGAGCGGGTCCACATTTTCGACAAGCCACGCGGCGCGACGGTATTCCTGCACCTGAACTCCCTGCCCTTCCAGATAGGCCACGGCCGAACCCATCACCTCAGGCCGCGAAAAGCGCAGCTTGATGTCGCGGCCAAAACGATAGGCGGGAATAAAGGCGGCCCCGCAAAGAATCACCACCAGCAGCCCTGCTGCAAGAATGCGGGACTTTTTGAGAGGCTGGTAACTGACGGACCTTTCACCCTCTGCGGAGGCTTCTTCGGTCAGCGCCCGCTTGAGCCCCACACTTTCGTTGGTCAGTTCGGATTCGTCAGAGAAGGTGCCGCTCCGCAGATAGGCGATCAAGGCTACAATCAGCGGAATCAACATAATGCTGGCCGTCAATCCGCCTGAGATCCGAAGGTAATCATTAGGGGAACGCAACAGAAGAAAAGCGGTGTACAGCGCATCCACCGAATAGTGCCAGATGAGCGTGGCGAGAATGCCAAAGCGAAGCATGATGACGCCGACGATGATGCCGCCAACACCCACCTCGACCCCTCGAATGAAAAACGGCTGATTGGGATAGGCAGAATGGAGAAACCCCCAGATGAACGCGGCCACAACCACTCCAGCCACGCGTGAGCGAAAGAGTTTTTCCAGGAAGGGAATGCCGAAAGCCCTGAACTGCAATTCTTCTGAAACCGCCGGAAGAAAGCCCATCAGGAGCACTGCAATCCAGGGGATACGCGTGTTCAGCAGATTTGAGAAAGGAATGTCGGCCGGGGCCCAGGCGCCCAGCTTATCCGCGGCCAGATAGAACACAGTCTGGTAAGCAAAAAAGAAAAACGTCATGGCGATGCCCACGACGTTGGCGATGAAGAAAGAACGCGACCGCAGCCCACGCCAGCTCAACGTGCGGCGGATGGACATGAGACGTGGAAGGCCTTCCCGGTAGACAGGCTCGGCGCAGGCCACAATCAGGAAAATAAAGGCCCCGACGCCAAGAGCGCTCAAAGCCGCATTTCGAAAATACCCCGCCATGAAGGCCGAATAGGAATCCGTGGTGGAATAGCCAAACTGGCTGAGCGAAAAGGAATTCAGTTGCTGAAGAAAGTAGAGGGCCGTCCCGACCATGCCAAATCCCGACGCCATCTTTAACGGAACGTCACCGTCGCGCAACCGCTTCACCAGGATCACCAGCATCGCCAGGCTAAGCAAAATCCAGAACACCTCGTCCACTAATTGCGCGGAAGTATTCCGGGAACGCAGGCTCTCGTAATCGCGCGAATACTGGTCGGGAATTTTGACATACTCGCTGTAACCGGCGACATGGTCGCCATCGACATCCACTTCAATGCGATAGCTGCCGTCGCCCAGGTTGATGCTCTTCTGCTTCCAGGTAAAGCTGTAATCCACGCGCGCCAGGCCGCTTTTCCGATTGAGTATCCAGAAACTCAAGTCCGGAAAGGTCGCGATGCATCGTTTTCTCAAGGAACTGTTGCGCAATCTCCCGCGCCTGCTCCGGATTCAGGGAGGCCCCCGGCGCCGCATCAGGAATTTCATGGTCAAAGCCCACCACCTGGCCCTGCGTGCTGACGTCAACCCTGAATTCCTCTTTCTGCTGGGGCTTGAACCAGCGATGCGACCAGCGCCACAAATGGATGGGGCCGCTGGTCAGCTTGTTCATCGTGGCCAGCCCCTGCGTGCGCTCCAGATAGGTCTTGGCGTCGTCGTCGTATGTAAAAATAGCGACGTGCCGGTACCCGCTGGTTTTGAAACCGTGGGATGAAAGATACTTTTCTGCAATCGGGAGGGAGTCGGCGCGGTTCACCCGCAAGGTGAGCGAAGCTTCCGGAAACGCCCGGGAAAAATACCGGATGCCAATCAGCAGCGACACCGCCGACACCACGATGGCAATGACGATGATCTTTCGTTCGCGAGCTCCAAGTTTGACAACCATAAAGACCTCTGGAACGTGCAGGTAACTTCAAATTGTAACGAGGATTATACCAATCACCGGGCCTGTCAATGCCCGGAATCGGACTCGCGGCAAAAATCCTGCGGCAGCCTGCAGCGCCCCTTTCCGCTGCCGGCGGCCCGCTATTTGAGGTGCTTCACCATCACCCATGCCGCCTGGCCGTTGTTGTAATACCCTTCCACTTTATCCACCTTCCGGTATCCACAACCCTCATAAAAACGGTGCGCCGCCAGGTTGTCTTCCGCGGTCTCCAGATAGATGAGTTGCAGCCGGGCCTTGCGGGCCCAGTCTTCAGCCACCTCCATCAACCCGCTCCCCGTACCCTGCCGCCGTGAACCTTCCAGAACATCGATGGTGATAATGTGTCCAACGCGGAGGGGCTCGCGGTTGGCCACCACAAACCCCACAATCGAGCCCTCGTCTTCCGCCACCCACGTCCTGGCTGACCGGTGGGCGATAAACGCGGCCAGTTCCTCCCGCGAATAGGAAACGCCCGGCGGGAAACACTTTCGATCAATTTCCGAAAGGGTTGGCAAGTCAGCCGGCTGAAAGTCGCGAATACTCATGAAGAACCCGCTTGGCTCTGACTAGGGAATCCCCGCAGGCCGTCCGCGCCAGGCGAGCGAGGATTGCGCCTTGGGCAATCGGCAGGACCCATGGGGCTGCCTGATTCGGTGCAGGCGCCCCACCCACAAAGCCGGTCTGTTAGCTGGCTATTGCCAGGAGGCGGTCGATATCCTCTTTGTTGTTGTAGAGGTAAGGCGAAACGCGAATCCGGTGGTGACGCAGGCTGACCTCGACATGATGCGCTTTCAGTTTCTCATATAACTTGTCCGTCGCTTCGCGTGTCTGGCACCGGAAACACAGTAGCGGAGAGGGCTGCTGGGCGCGGTCGTCATTGGACAAAGCGTACCCACGCTCCTGCAGCCCTTCCGCCGCATGGTCGAGAAGGTCCATACAATGCCCGGTGACAGCGCGCGCGCCCACCCCTCGGACAAATTCAAGCGAAGCCTCCATCCCCGAAAGGTTCAGAAAATTGGCAGTCTCGGGAACATCAAAAACCTTGGCGGCCGCCGCCAGCTGAATGTCATCTACCGGCAGAGAGTCAAAATCGTCCGCACCATCCACAGATTGCCAGTTGACCACCTTCAGATCCAGGCGGTTTAACACTTCATCCCGAACATAAACAAAACCCGTCCCGTAGGGTCCCAGCAGCCACTTGTACGCCGCCACGGCAAGAACATCAACCGGAAGGTCATGGACGTTCAGTTCCAGGGCCCCGACCCCCTGCGTGCCATCAACGACAAACAACGCGTCTCGCGCGTGGGCCAGCTGGCCCATCTCGGCCAGATCAATCCGCCTTCCAGTGGAATAATTCACCCAGTCGAGCGCCAGAACTTTCGTATGGGGCGTGAAGGCACCCGCCACATCGTCCACACGGAGGGGAGCATCCCCATTCTTCAGAAGGCTCACCTGCACGCCTTTCCGGCGCATGTGCAGCCAGGTGAAAAGATTGGCGGGAAAATTGTCGGCGGCAACGATCACTTCATCCCCCGGCCCCAGTTGCAGTCCCGACGCCAGCACGCCGACGCCCTGCGTGGCGCCGCTGGTGAGAGCAATCTCACTTTCATCGCTGCCGACAATCGCCGCCAGATGGCTGCGAACACGCTCTGGCAGACCGAAATACTCGGCCGGGTCCATCCGTTCCGGATGAGATTTCAAGTCAATCGCTTCGTGGCAGCGCGCCACGGCCGTGAGGGGAAACACTCCCTGATAGGCACAGTTCAGATAGGTCGTCTCGCCAAACTCGGCGAAATGTTTTCGGTAATCAGGCATAGGAAAGGGTACCACTTTGCAGGAGATTGGCCGCAGCGACGTCCACCCCATCACTGCAGCCCGGAACAGAATTTATTGCTTGGCAGCCGCGTGCATGCTCTCGTTCAGATGCTCCAGTATGTCAGACGCAGCCCGGTCCACTGCCTTCTTCGGAGCAGCAGAATCATAAGGGACACGGATCACGTCCTGCCATATGGACTTCCCGCTCACACGATCGCTGATGTAGACCTCAGCATGCAGGCGCTTCAGTCGGCGCAGGCTGAAGCATGTCCCTCGCACGATGGCGTCGGCCTCTTCAGGCTTGTCCACCACTTTCAACCAGGAAACGTGAGAGATGTCATCGGCGAGTTTGACATCCAGGTCCTGGTCCATGCGCTGAATGTAAACCCGCCGCATTTTCATCAGCCTGCGGGGGTTGGCTGTCCGCGTGTTGGCTGGACCTTCCAGCGACGGCCGTGAAGGACCGAGGGTTGGTGCCTGCTGGCCCTGAAGCACCGGGATCGATACCAGACACATGGCCAGGCCCCAGATGAGATGCCTCATCACAAGCCTCCATTGAAAGAGTTCTTCCCTAGTTTACCAGAAAGGTTTGAACAAGGGTTTGTCGGGATCAGGGAGGAGGGTAGGCTCAAGACAGGAGGAAACATTCACATGCAGGGCTCACCAGCACACCCTCGGATCTGCTGGCTTTGAGCGGATGGATTCACCGGCTTCAATCCCAGGGCGCATAGACTATTCCGAATAAAGCTGCTTCATTCCCTGGTTTAACACTTTTTCGCGGTCCTTCATGGTTTGCCGCTCTTCCTTTTGCCGCTGGCGGAGTTTCACCCGTTCCCGTTTCAATTCATGCCTGAGCTGCGTCCGGACCGCTTTGGGCAAACGGGAATTTTTCAGCGACTCCCTGGCGTACTTCTGTTTCAACTTCAAAGCCAGCAGTTGCTGCTTCTGGCGAACCTTCAACATTGCCGAGCCGGGCCCCCACCGTTGCCCGGCAAACAATGGCCCCGCAGTCAGGCCGGCTATCAGCAGCAGCAAACAAAGTCTCCGCATCATTCCCCTCTCAGGAAACCAGATCGAAAGGCCGAAGGTCGCCGCTCTCAAACTCGACAGCGTCCCTTCAAACCTTAATTTCTCTATCGGCTGCACTCGATAGAAGATGAGCCTTTGCGGTATCGCCAGGGCTGGTTCCAGACTGGAATGGGAATGGGATCGATCGCCTTCACCACCGTCAGGCGCCGCGCGCACGGACTCTGAAAGCTGTTCGCAGGATCGGGACTATTGCGTCCTTTGCCGGCGGACCCAGGTGATGTAATCGGTTGAGGAGGGCGTTCCGCCTGCGTTGCGGACCGCGGCGGCAATCTGGCCCCGGTGGTAGGCGCCGTGCATCACAAGCTGCATCAGGACGTCCCGCACCGGAGCGCGAAACTCAGCACCCTTGCTGTTGCGGTGAACGAGGTCTTCATCCAGGCGCTCAGGCGTCAGATTGCCCAAAAAGGAATTCCAGCGCTCGCGCATTTCACTAAAAGCAGCACCCGCTTCTTCCAGGCTCACCGCCGGCCAGGGTGCGGGCGCGGCGCTGCCCGGAGCTTCCAGCCGTCCCAGCCACACGCGCTGCGCTCCCACAATATGGCCCGCGATCTTCAGCACCCGTTCCGGCAGGGTTTCGAGGGTCGTCATGCTGCGAAGCGATTCCTGGTTGGCCCAGTTGTCGTATTCAAACAATTGTCGCAATGAATCCAGGGACTCCATCAGTCCGCCTCCTTCAGTTGTCTGAAAAATGCCCCGAATACCAGGCGGCCGACAAGCCTCTGCCCCCCGCCCCTATTTGGCTTCCTTCCAGTTCTTTCCCGTTCCCATATCAACCTTCAGCGGCACCCTGAACGGGTAAACCCCTTCCATTTCCGAGCGAATCATTTCCCCGGCAGAAGCCACTTCCCCTTCCGGCGACTCAAAAACCAGCTCGTCGTGGACGGTCAGAATCATGCGGGTCTTGAGCTTCTCACGCTTCAGCCGCTCGTGCGCCTTCACCATGGCCAGCTTCAACAGGTCGGCGGCTGTGCCCTGCAGGGGGGTATTCATGGCCTCGCGCTCAGCGCGGTTGCGCGCCATGGTGTCCCGGCTGTTGATTTCCGGGATGGGACGCATGCGGCCAAACAGCGTGCGAACGCGTTCGGTTGTTCGGGCTTCCTCAATGCGGGCTTCCAGGAAGGTGCGAACCCCGTCGTACCGCTTGAAGTAGGCGTCAATAAACTGCTGCGCCTCGGTCCTGCTTGAGCCCGTCCGAGCCGCGAGGCCAAAAGAGCTGAGTCCGTAAATCACCCCATAGTTGATGGCCTTGGCCATGCGCCGGTGTTCGTGGTTCTGCAGCCCGGCTGGAACGCCGAAAATTTCCTGCGCGGTGCGCGCGTGGATGTCCTCGCCCCGAGTAAAGGCTTCAATCAGTCGCGGATCGCCGGACATGTGCGCCAGCACCCTCAGCTCGATCTGCGAATAGTCCGCCGCAATCAGCATCCATCCGGGTTCAGCCACAAAAGCCGAGCGGATCCGGAGTCCGAACTCTTCGCCGATCGGGATATTCTGCAGATTGGGATTCGAGGATGAGAGCCGCCCCGTGCGGGCGACCGTCTGGTTAAAGCTCGTGTGCAGCCGGCCGGTCTCGGGGTTGATGTATTTCGGCAAGGCGTCCACGTAGGTCGACTTCAGTTTTGCCCGGGTACGGTAGTCGATGATTTTCCGCGGCAGGTCGTACTTTTCCGCCAGCGATTCCAGCACCGAGGCTTCAGTGGAATACTGCCCGCTCTTCTTCAGCTTTCTCCCACCGGGCAGCTTCAGCTTTTCGAAAAGGATTTGGCCCAGCTGCTTCGGCGAGTCGATATCGAAAGGTTCCCCCGCCAGGTCATGAATCTCGCGGGTCAGGTCCGTCAGTTCACCGGCGAATTCCTCCGACATGCGGGCCAGAATCGTCGGATCGATCTTCACCCCGATCATTTCAACGTCGGCCAGCACTTCGGCCAGAGGCAGCTCAATCTGCGAATAAAGTTCCCGGACGTTTTCGCGCGAAACCTGTGGGCTTATCATCGCGGCAAGCTCATGCGTATAGCGCGCGGCCAGTCCCAGCGAACCGTTGAGCTTTCTCCCCAGCCGCAGGAGAGCGAGGGATTCCAGGGTATGGCT
Organism: uncultured Acidobacteriota bacterium; assembly: GCA_963731705.1. Taxonomy (GTDB): domain Bacteria; phylum Acidobacteriota; class Terriglobia; order UBA7540; family UBA7540; genus SCRD01. The sequence continues at coordinate 21,709 of CAVSWQ010000038.1, read as the reverse complement.
GGTGGCCAGCGGATTCAGCAAATAGGAATAAAGCATCGTGTCGTGCGCCACACCTTCCAGCCCGATCCCCTGCTTGCAAAGCATCATCCGGAAAAGCTTTGAGTTATGGACTGCCAGCGCGTGGGCATCTCCGGCAAACACGGTTTTGAGCGCGCCCATTGCGTTCTCCAGCGATTCCGCGGCGATCATCCCGGCACGTTTGCCGTCTGACAGACCTATTCCCGCCAGCCGGCCCGCAAAGCCTTCTTCGCCTTCCACATCAAATGCGATGCCCAGCTCCGCACCCGCCGGTACGGCCTTGAGCCACTTTTCAACCTCATCGGCAGCTTGAAGTTCAACCGACTCATCGTCATCCGCAGCTTCTTCCGCTCCGGCCTCCTGGAGCAACTCGTTCAAAAGCGAAGCAAAGCCCAGTTCCTGGCACAATGCGCGGACCTCGTCCACGTCATACGGTGTGGGCTTCAGGTCCGCCGGCACAATGTCGAGCGGCACATCCGTGCGGATGGTGGCCAACTCGCGGCTCAGCAGAGCTTCCTCACGAAAGTCGCGCAGCGCTTCGCGGTAGCTCTGCCGCTTTACTTTTTCGTAGTTCTCAAGCGCACCCTCTAGGGTCCCAAATTCGTTGATCAGTTCGGTGGCGCCTTTCGGGCCGATGTAGCTCCGCTTTTTTCCGTTTTCCGTCTGCAGGGGTTCGCGGCCGGGCAAGGGACGCGCGCCCGGAATGTTGTCACTGGGATCGCCGGTCAGTGCCAGCCAGTCGACCACCTGGCCGGGCTCCACCCCGATAATCTCTTTCACCTTGGCCGCGTCACAGACCGTTTCTCCGTTCGACGATGAGCGCCCCGGCTTCAGCACTTTCACATTGTCGTCAACAAGCTGAAAAAGGTCCTCGTCGCCGGAAGCGATAAAGACTTCCTCGCCCAACCCGGCAGTCTGGCGGGCCAGTGTTCCGATGAGGTCGTCTGCCTCAAATCCTTCCATTTCAACCAGCGGAAGCCCCAGAGCTTTGCAAAAGCGATGCACATAGGGAAGCTGGACGCTGAGTTCCTCCGGGAACGGCGGACGGCCGGCCTTGTACTTCTCAAAAAGCTCGTCGCGAAACGTTGGGGCCGCTGTGTCAAACGCCACCGCAACTTTTTCCGGCCTGTAGTCCTTCAGCAGTTTACGGATGGTCCGCAGGAAGATGTAGATTGCCTTGGTCGGCATCCCTCCGGGAGAGGTCAGCGTGGTCTGCATGGGGGCGTAAAACGCCCGAAATAACAACGACATCCCATCAATCAGAACCACATTCCCTGTTTTCGCCGTTTCCGCCACGCTTTTTCCTCCCTGAATCTCAGCATTGTATCCTACAGGAAAAGCAATTCGGGCATCAGATTCGCAGAATGGTGTTGGATAATGTTTACCAAAGTGTGGTAGTTTTGCCACATATTGCCAGACCTTGACCGCAAGCCATCCACTGCAAACTACTGTTATCACATGACTTATTAAATCAGAACGTATGGCAAGACTTTTGCTTATATGATAACTGTCTGTGGGAGGTTTCTTGGGTCACCAATTTACGATTGCACGACCGGTATCAACAGAAGGAATTGGTTTACACACGGGAGTTCCGGTGCATGTGCGCCTGTTGCCGGCCCCGAGCGGCACCGGTATTGTTTTCAAGCGGGTTGACCTGGACGGATTTCCTATCAAGGCCAAGGCAAAGAATGTGGCCCGGGTCAGCTACGCGACCAGCCTGATGAGGAAAGGCGTACTCATCTCAACCACTGAGCACCTGCTTTCCGCGCTTGCGGCGTCGTCCATCAACAACGTCTTCATCGAAATCGACAATCTTGAAGTTCCCATTATGGATGGCAGCGCGCTTCCCTTCATGAAGTTGCTCCGGCAGGCGGGCCTGAAGCAGCAACGCTCCAGAACAGCATGGGCGAAAGTGGTAAAGCCCGTCGAGGTGGAGGACGGACAGAAGCGCATCGCCATCTACCCGGCCGAAGATTTCAGGATCACTTACCGGATTTCCTTCCCTCACCCGCTGATTGGCGAGCAGGAGCGAACCTTCACCATGAACCTGCCCGGCTATGAGCGCGGCATTGCTCCGGCAAGAACTTTCGGCTTTATCGACGAGGTTGAAATGCTGCGGCAGAGCGGCCTGGTGCGCGGAGGCTCACTTGAAAATGCCATTGTCCTGACGCAAACCGGCGTTATGAATCCGGAGGGTCTGCGCTTTCCTGATGAGTTCTGCCGGCACAAGATTCTGGACCTGGTGGGTGATCTGGTCATGTTCGAACGGCCCTTGATCGGACACGTTGTGGCCGACCGTGCCGGCCACGCCATGCACATTGCACTGGTCAGCCGGTTACTGCGCGAAAAGAGCGCCTGGAAGCTGGTTCACACATCAACAACCTCCACCGCAAAGGCTCGCAACGAGAGCCCCGCCATTGCCCCCAGTCCGGCTGCGTAGAGTCTTCTAATCCGGACGCGTGACGCTATAGTCGCCTTCCGGCCCATCTGATATACTCGCCTTGAGGTGATCCTGCCAATTGCGAGAGCTCCCATGTCCACACTAGATACCGATAAAGAATTCAGCGTTTTCGATTCGATGGCTGCGCGCTTCGACATAGCATCCCAGAAACTTGGACTGGATGAAGGTATCCTCAAGTATCTTCGCACCCCCAACCGCGAAATTATCGTCCACATTCCCGTAATGATGGACAACGGCAAGCTGGAAGTCTTTGATGGCTTCCGGGTCCAGCACAGCATTGCGCGCGGCCCCTGCAAGGGCGGTTTGCGCTACGGGCCGGAGGTTACGCTGGACGAAATCCGCGGCCTTGCGGCCGAAATGACCTGGAAATGCGCCGTGGTCAACATCCCCTTCGGCGGCGCCAAGGGCGGCGTCATTTGCGATCCCGAACACCTTAGCCAGGGCGAACTGGAAAGGATTACCCGGCGCTACACGGCGGAGATCCTGGACTACATCGGCCCCGAACGCGACGTCCCTGCTCCGGACATGAACACCAATGAGCAGACGATGGCCTGGATCATGGATACCTATTCCATGCACGTTCGCCACACGGTCACGGCCTCCGTCACCGGCAAGCCTTTCGGCCTGGGAGGTTCGCGCGGCCGGCCGGCCGCCACCGGACGAGGCTGCATGATTGTCACCGACCAGGCGCTCAAGCGCTTCGGGCGCCAGCGCGAGCAGACGCGCGTGATCGTTCAAGGCTTTGGGAACGTGGGTTCGCAGGCGTCGCGGCTGATGCACGAAGCCGGGTACAAGATCATCGGCGTTGCCGACATCCACGGAGGCATCCTGAACCCCAACGGGCTGGACATCCCGCAACTGCTCGAATACTCGAAGGAACACAAGACGGTTGAAGGTTTCCCCGGTGCGGAGCGCATCGGCAGCCAGGAAATTCTGGAACAGGATTGCGACGTTCTGCTTCCCGCCGCCACTGAAAACGTCATCACCAGCAGGAACGCCGGCCGCATCCGGGCCCGCATCCTGGTGGAAGGCGCCAACAGCCCCACCACGCCTCCCGCGGACGACATCCTCTTCGATCGCGGAGTGTTTGTGGTGCCCGACATCCTGGCCAACGCCGGAGGCGTCACCGTCTCCTACTTTGAGTGGGTCCAGGACCGCCAGGGATATTTCTGGCCCGAGGGCATGGTCAACGAGCGGCTCAAGCACATCCAGGTGGCCGCGTTCAATGACGTGGTCCACTTACGGCGAAAAGCACAACGTCAACAACCGCATCGCAGCCTACATGCTGGCCATCGACCGCGTCGCCACCATTCTGAAGCTGCGCGGCATTTACGCCTGATCCGCTGCCGGGCCTCAGCGGCAGGCCAACCACACCTCTCACCACCTGCTGGCACCGGGAAAACGGATTGGCGGCCGCCGTGCCCCGCTCCGGGCTTTCGCATCAGTACGCAGCGCGCGCCAGACGCTGGTATTCCCGCTCCGACTCGGCAGGCAGCAGGACCCAGAGCGTGTAAATTCCAAGCGCCGTTCCAAGCGGTACGTGAATCAGCGAGATGACTCCCAGAATCAGGGTCAGCATGCGGGCCCAGGGACGATAATTCAACAATCCCCATCCCGCCAGGAAACCTGCCACTGAACTTGCCAGCAGAAACATCCCGATCATTCCCGCAATGGGCCAGACAAAGGGGCGCATCGGAAACGGAATAAAGTGCATGGCGATGCTGCCGCCGAAGAAGACTCCAAATCCCCGGGCCAGGCCGATAATAGAGATGACCAGCCAGAGAATGGCGAGAATCCGCGTGTGTTTTTCAATCCTGTTCCGGACCGCCGGCAAAGGCGCGCTTCTTGCTTCCGGCGGCGGCGCGGGTGGAGGAGGGGTCACTTCGGCCACAACCTGTTTGCCGCACTTGCTGCAGAAATTCTGTCCTGGTATCAGGTTTGAACCGCAGTTGCTGCAAAACATGTCCTTATCCTCTTTTCTTTCGCTCGCTACAAAAAGATACGAACATTCAGACGAAATTGTTCCCTGGTTCTCACGATAGCCTCCGGCGGAAGGCCTGCTTGGAGTACAATCAGACACTTGGTTTCAGGATATGCCACAAGACCCCAAGTCCGAATTCCTCGCACGGCTGGAAGCCCTCCGGCAGTCACAGTCCCGCCTCAACCGCCGGCATAAGTCTCTCGGCCGCGTGAACTTGGTGATTGCCCTGGCAGCGCTCGTCGTCATTGTGCTGGCCCTGGACTCGCGCTCGGTATCCATTTTATGGACGCTGGTGCCGGGCGCGGCGCTTGCGTTTTCTGAGACGGTCCACTCTCGGGCGCTGCGGGCGTTGCAACAGTGCAAGCGTGCCATCGCCTTCTACCAGCGAGGCCTGGCCCGTCTGGACAACCGCTGGATGGGCGAAGGAGAATCAGGCGAGCGCTTCCTGGACTCTGCGCATCCCTACTCGCGCGACCTCGACCTTTTCGGCCAGGGATCGCTGTTCGAGCTTCTCTCCACCGCCCGTACCGCCACCGGCGAAGAAGCTCTGGCGCGCTGGCTGCTGGCGCCCGCTTCTGTTGACGAAATCTACGCGCGCCAGGCCGCCGTCACCGATCTGCGCACAAGACTGGGTCTGCGCGAAGACCTGGCCGTCAGGGGAGAAGATGTCCGTTCCAAAGTGCATCCCGATGGTCTGGCGGCCTGGGCTGAAGCCGGCCCCATCCTGAAGTCCGGACTGGCGCGCACGGCGGCCGTTGTTCTGGCAGGCGTGTGGCTGTTCAGCATGGCGGCGTGGTTCGGCTGGGGCTGGTGGGGCCTGGCGCTCGCCTCCAGCGCGGTGAATTTGTTTTTCAATTCCCGGTTCAGCGAACGCGTCCAGCAGATCGTTCCGGATGTGGGGATACACACCAGCTCCGGCGGGCGAAATCTTCCATCCACAGAGGATGTCTCGAAAGACCTTGCTGTGCTTGCCGTCGTCCTGGAAAGGCTTGAGCGGGAAGAATTCTCAGCGCCAATGCTCGTCGAGTTGCAGTCCGCTCTAAAGACCCGGGGCGTGGTCCCATCGCAGGCCATCTCACGCCTGGGCCGCATGGTTGAATACATGGAATCGCGGCGCAACATGTTTGTAGCAGCCCTCAATCCTTTTGTCTTTTGGAACCTCCAGATCGCTTTCGCCATTGATGCCTGGCGCACAAAATTCGGGCCGTCCATCCGAGGCTGGCTGCGGGCAGTGGGCGAGATGGAAGCCCTCTGCGCTCTGGCGGGTTATGCTTTCGAGCACCCGGCCGACGTCTTCCCTGAGTTCACATCGGCTGAGCAGGGATTGTTCCAGGCCGAAGACTTCGCCCATCCTCTGCTTCCCGAATCAAAAGCCATACGCAACAACCTGACTCTGGGCAGAGAGTTGCGCCTGATGATCATCAGCGGTCCCAACATGGCCGGCAAAAGCACCCTGATCCGCTCCATCGGAATCAACGCCGTGCTGGCCCAGTGCGGCGCGCCCGTGCGCGCCAAACGCCTGCGCCTGTCGCCCCTGGCCGTGGCGGCATCCATCTGCGTTCTGGATTCGCTCCAGGGTGGCATATCGCGTTTTTATGCGGAGATCACTCGTCTGAAACTGATCACCGAATTAACCAACGGGCCTCTGCCCGTCCTGTTCCTGCTGGACGAGCTGTTGAACGGCACCAATTCCCACGACCGGCGAATCGGCGCCGAAGGCCTCGTCCGGAACCTCGTGGAGCGCGGCGGGATTGGCATGGTCACCACGCACGACCTGGCGCTGGCCAAAATGGTCGACCAGTTAGGATCGCGGGCCGCCAACTTCCACTTTGAAGATCACCTGGAAGATGGCCAGCTCCGTTTTGATTACAAGCTGACGCCCGGCGTCGTCCAGACCAGCAACGCGCTCAAGCTGATGCGCTCCATCGGCCTTGAAGTGTAGCGGGTGGCTCAAAGCGGATACTTGCTTCTCTGGTGGTGCAACGTGTACAAAGCCGTCTTCAGCATTCTTCTTCTTTTTCAGCTTCCGGTTTTGCTGGCGGCGCAGCAGCCACAGCGTCCGCGCGCCCGCGACCTCGGCATCGTGGTGGGCGTTCTGCCGCCCGGCCCGCTGGACGCCATCACCGACGTTGCGGGAGTCGAGGTCGGCCAGTCCACCATCATTCGTGGCGCAAACATCCGCACGGGCGTGACGGCCATCCTTCCGCACCCCGGCAACATGTTTCAGGAAAAAGTGCCCGGCGCGGTGTTTGTGGGCAACGCCTTCGGCAAGCTCATCGGCTCGACCCAGGTGGAAGAACTCGGCAACATTGAGACGCCCATTCTGCTGACCTCCACGCTCAGCACGGGCCGCGTGGCGGATGACCTGGTCAGCTACATGCTTTCCCTGCCCGGCAATCAGAATGTGAAATCCATCAACCCCGTGGTGGGCGAAACCAACGACGGCCATCTCAATGACATTCAGAAGCGCGCCATTACGACCCAGGACGTCTTCAACGCCATCCGCAATGCCAAAGGCGGGCCCGTCGAGGAAGGCGACGTGGGCGCGGGAACGGGCACCATGGCTTTCGGATTCAAGGGAGGCATTGGGACCGCTTCGCGCCGCCTGCCCGCATCGCTGGGCGGTTACACCGTGGGCGTGCTGGTGCAGAGCAATTTCGGCGGCATTCTGCGCATCCTGGGCGCGCCTGTGGGGCGCGAACTGGGGCAGTACTATCTGAAGGATAAGCTGGAGCCGGGCACGAAGTCCTCCCTAGCCATGAAGGACACGGCCGACGGATCCATCATGATGGTGGTGGCAACGGACGCCCCGCTCAGCGCGCGCAACCTTCGGCGTCTCGCCGCCCGCACCATGATGGGACTGGCGCGCACGGGCGCGGCAGGCTCAAACGGCAGCGGCGATTACGCCATCGCTTTTTCAACAGCCCCCGAGGTCCGCATCCGCCCCACCACCGGCCTCACTCGCCAGATCACCGTGGTGACCAACCCGGCCATGTCGCCGCTGTTTCTCGCCACCATTGAGGCCACGGAAGAGGCCATCTACAATTCCCTGTTCAAGGCCACCACCATGACCGGCAACGGAGTCACCGTCAAGGCGCTGCCCATTCCCGCCACGCTTCGAATCCTTCGCAAGTATGGTGTGATTCCTCGGGCTGCCGCTCCCCAGTAAGAACAAACGTCTCCTGAAACCTCGCCGCAGGCCGCCGCATCCAAAGTTCTTACACTGGAATCATTCGCCGATTACAGCCGAGGAGAAGAAGAATGTCGAACCTGTTTGAACCGCTCACGATCCGCGGAGCCACACTCCGCAACCGAATCGCGGTTTCGCCCATGTGCCAGTATTCGAGCACGGACGGTTACGCAACGGAATGGCACCTGGTCCACCTGGGCAGCCGGGCCGTTGGCGGGGCCGCTCTGGTGATGACCGAAGCCGCCGCCGTGCTTCCCGAAGGCCGAATCAGCCCCCAGGACCTCGGCATCTGGGACGACGGCCACATCGAGATGCTGTCGCGCATCGTTGGCTTCATCCATCAGCAGGGCGCGCTCGCCGGGATACAGTTGGCGCACGCCGGCCGCAAGGCCAGCACCTATGCGCCGTCGCGGGGCCAGGGAGCCGTGCCCGAAAGCGAGGGCGGCTGGCTGGTTGCCGGTCCCAGCGCCGATCCCTTCAGCGAGAACTATCCCAGGCCGCAGCCGCTGACGATTGAGGGCATTCGTTCCGTTACCGAAGCTTTTGCGCAGGCCGCCCGCCGCGCCCTCCAGGCCGGTTTCGATATCGTCGAAATTCACGGTGCGCACGGCTACCTGATCCACGAATTCCTTTCTCCCTTCAGCAACCATCGCCAGGACGAATACGGCGGCTCGTTTGAGAACCGCACCCGCCTGGCGCGCGAAGTGGTGACGGCGGTCCGCGATGTCTGGCCCGAAAACTCTCCGCTCTTCCTCCGAATCTCGGCCACCGACTGGGAAGAAGGCGGCTGGGACCCGGCACAGTCCGTGGAACTCGCCCGGCAGGTCAAAACACTGGGCGTCGATCTGGTGGATTGCTCCTCCGGCGGTAATCTGCCCCATGCCGCCATACCCGCGGGCCCCGGCTTCCAGACGCCCTTTGCCGACCGCATCCGGCGCGAGGCAGGCGTCCCAACCGGAGCGGTTGGATTCATCACCGCCCCTGCCCAGGCCGACCACATCATCCGCAGCGGCCAGGCAGACGTCGTGCTGCTGGCGCGAGAAATGCTTCGCGATCCTTACTGGCCCCTGCGTGCCGCGCGCGAGCTGGGATATCCCACCACATGGCCGGTCCAGTACCTGCGCGCCGCGCCAGCCGGCTCCAAACCCCGATAAAAGGTTGCGGAACATGCCACCCGCCGCACTTCCCGATCAGGGATGGCACTGCCGGCAACGCGGGATGCCGCAGATTTTGCTTGACATGTGTGGCCTAGCATAGTAGTCTTTAGAGTGATAAGGGAGGCGATGTGGTCGCAAAAGTAAACAGTCTGAATTGACTTTTAATATGTTCGCAAGCCTTTGAAAACAAACATCCTGGGGTTTTGGCATTATAATTGTGGGACAAAAAACACGTTTTTTGAAAAACGAACCCGAGAAGTTGTTGAAAACACAGCATCGGGCCCCAAAAACAAACCCAAACGAACCCAAAAACGAAGCGGAGAAGCTATTGAAAACACGTACCAGTGGAAAAAACGAACCCAAAACGAACCGAAAAACGAACCGGAGTATCCTGTTGAAAATAAATGGTGGCAAGAAAACGAACCGAAGACCCCAGCCTGGAATCTGGCCCTGCCCCCGATAGCTTCTTCTCTTCTCTGCGGCTCCATCCTGAAGGAAATTTCTGAAGCCCGAGACTAGGAGGTTCCGCAACCAACGGCCGCCACCCCGGGCAGACATTCAGCTATCTGAGATTCGTCAACGTGCTACAATTTCAGCGCATGGCAGGCAATGGCGCCAGTTCAATCCGTATCATGGGCATTGACCCGGGCCTCAACATCACCGGCTACGGCATCATCGAGCGCCGCCGCGAGGGAACGACGCTGGTGGAGGCGGGAGTAGTTCGCCTTCCGCGCGCCGACGGAAACAACCTGCCCCTGCGCCTGGAAACACTTTTCAAGGGCATTCAGGAAGTAGTTGCGGAATTCCATCCGGAGGTCGTCTGCCTGGAAGAAGTTTACAGCCACGCCGACTATCCCCAGACTGCCGTTCTGATGGGGCATGCGCGCGGGGTCATCTGCCTGGCCGCCCGGCTGGCCCGCGTTCCTGTTTTCCCCTTATCGGCCAAGCGGATCAAGCAATCTGTGACGGGCAACGGGAACGCCTCAAAGCTGCAGGTGCAGCGCGCCGTGCAGCAGCATTTTTCACTGCCCGCGCCGCCGCGCCCGCCCGACGTCGCTGATGCCTTGGCCGTGGCGTTAAGTTATCTGAATACGCTTCGCGCCCCCACCAACAGCGTCCGGCTCAGGGGCGGAAGGCTGCGGTAAAATGGGCCTGCAGCCCGGGCAATGCCCCACGGGCGCGGCAACATTCATCGAAGGAGCCATTTTCTGATCTCAGAAGTCACCGGCGAAGTTCTTTATGACCGCATCGCGCACAATTCCCTGCTGGTGCGGGTCAACTCGCTCTGTTATGAAGTTTTTGTGCCGTCGGGCATCGCTGCCCGGCTGCGCCAGGCTGCGGATCACGAGCGGAAGAATCCACTGACGCTTTACACCATTTATTACATCGACGGAGGGATGGCCGGCGGCCACCTGACGCCCAAGCTGGTGGGCTTTCTCGATCCGCTGGACCGCGAGTTTTTCGAGACCTTCACCAAGGTTCCCGGCGTCGGTTTTATGCGGGCGTTGAAATGCCTGATACGTCCGCTCAATGAAATCGCGCTGGCCATTGAGCACGGCGACACCGAATTGCTCAAGAAGCTGCCCTACATCGGCGCCAAGACCGCCGAGCGCATTGTGACCGACCTGCGAGGCAAGATGGCGAAGTTTGCACTGGCACACAGCGACCAGCCGCTTTCGGTCGAAACCGAAACCGTCTCCGACCTGAAGATGGAGGCCATCCAAGTGCTCGAGCAGCTTGAATACTCGCACTCCGAGGCACAGCGGATGGCCGGTGAAATCCTTTCGCGGCATAAAAACCTGAAATCGATTGATGCCTTCCTGCGCAAGGTGTTTGAACAGCGGCAGGAAACAACAAACAGTTGAAAGCAGCCGCGGGATCAGTAACACTCATAAGATATGTCCAGAGTCCGTTTAGTATCGCCGGATTTAATTTCGCAGGACGAAGAGGCTTTTAACCAGACCCTGCGGCCACCCTCGCTTGAGCAGTATGTGGGGCAGCGCAAAACGGTTGAGAAACTCTCCATCGCTCTGCAGGCGGCGCGGCAGCGCTCGGAATCGGCCGAGCACACGCTGCTCTACGGCCCGCCGGGTCTGGGCAAAACCACGCTGGCACACATCATCGCCAACGCCATGGGCGCCAAGATCGTCACCAGTTCCGGTCCCGCTCTCGAACGGACCGGCGACCTGATGGGTATCCTGACCAACCTGGGCGAAGGCGACATCCTGTTTATTGATGAAATCCACCGGCTGCCGGCAAACATCGAAGAGTTTCTCTACCCCGCCATGGAAGACTTCAAGGTCGACTTTGTGGTGGACAAGGGAATGTTCGCCAAGACGATCAATGTTCCGCTGAAGAGGTTCACTCTGGTGGGCGCGACGACAAGGGCCGGAAGCCTGTCAGCTCCTTTGCGGAACCGCTTTGGCCTGTTCTTCCATCTCGAGTTCTACCCCGTCGAGGACCTGAAAAAGATCATTCTGCGTTCAGCCCAGATACTGGAAGTTCCCATCGATGACGCCGGAGCCGCAGAAATAGCCCGGCGGTCGAGAGGCACGCCGCGCATCGCCAACCGGCTGCTCAGACGGGTTCGAGACTTTGCCGACGTGAAAGCGGACGGCAAAATTACAACGGAGATTGCCCACCAGGCTTTGCAGTTGGAAGGCGTGGATGAGCAGGGGCTGGACGATCTGGACCGGAACTTTCTTTCCACGATCATCCGCCTTTACAAGGGAGGGCCGGTGGGTGTAGAGGCCATGGCCGCCACTTTAAACGAAGAGGTCGATACGCTGGTGGATATGGTTGAGCCCTACCTGCTCCAGCGGGGGTTTGTCAGCCGCACCCGGAGCGGGCGCATGGCCAATGAGCCGGCCTACCGGCACCTGAAGATGTCCATGCCGGGGAAATCACCGGGGCTGTTTGAAAGTTAGGGCAAGGCAGGTTCAACGCCTGAATTCCAATCGATGAAGCGAGTTTTTCTTTCTCTGGGATCCAATCTCGGCAACCGGTCTGGAAACATCCAAGAGGCGCTGGATGCGCTAACTGCGGCAGGGCTGGAAGTCCGGCGCGTTTCTTCGTTCTATCGCACAGAGCCTGTGGAGTTCCGCCAGCAGCCATGGTTCGTCAACTGTGTGGCGGAGGTTTTGACTGAGCTTCTTCCACTGCAACTGCTGAAGGCCGTTCAAAGGGTGGAGCACAGCCTGGGCCGGCGGCGCGTCGTCAACAAGGGGCCGCGCACGATTGACATCGACATCCTGCTTTACGAGAATGTTGTGGTTCGTTCCGCGGCATTGAACATCCCGCATGAGAGCATGGCCCAGCGCAGGTTTGTCCTGATACCCCTGGGCGAACTCGCGCCCGGGCTTCGGCATCCGGTGACCGAGCGGACCGTGACGGAAATGCTGAGCGAAACGGCGGACGCCAGCCAGGTGATTCGCATCCAATCGCCGGCCGACACAGACGAACAATAGCAGAACTTCAACTGCAGAGAGTTTTTTGGGGATGTAGAATAAGCGCCACCATTTTTCATAGAGAAGGTACCTGGATAAAAACATGTTGAAACTTTCACAGGGACCCGGCGCTCCCGTCCGGGAGGTCAGCCGTGGCTAAAATACCAGCCTACGAACCGCCGCGATTTATCGCCGTTGAGGGCCCGATTCGAGTGGGGAAAACCACCCTGGCCGACATCCTTGCCGATCGCCTGAACGCCGACCGCATGCGCGACGTGGACGACAACCCCTTTCTCAAGGGGTTTTACCATGAAAAGTCCGGCGCGGCCTTCACGAGCCAGATGTATTTTCTGGTGGAACGCTTCAGGCAGTACCGCGCCCTCGACGTCTCAGGCTCTGCAAACCGGACCGTCGTCAGCGACTACATTTTTGAGAAGGACAAGATCTTTGCCTATCTCAACCTGAGCGACGCGGAATTGCAACTTTATGAGCAGTATTATCAGATTTTCGCTGAGCAGGTCCCTATCCCTGATCTGGTGATATACTTACAGGCGAAACCGGAGATGCTGAAGAAGCGGATTGAGAAGAAGAACGTCGCTTTTGAGAGCCGCATCTCGGAAGATTATCTTGAGGCAGTGGTCAACGCTTACGAGCACTTCTTCTTCCGCTACCGTTCCAGCAACCTGCTGGTGATTGAAACGTCCGAGATCGACTTTGTCGACCGGAACGAAGATTTGAAGCAGTTGCTCCAGCGACTGACGCAGCCGGTACGAGGTACCCAGTATTTTTTGCCGCTTGGATCCGCTTCTACGGACTGAGACGGTCGAAAACAAAGGTGAAAGCCGCATTTCCCCTCCCCCTGGCTGATACCCGGGGTTGGGGATCAAGATCATTTCGACCCTCTCAGTCCAGGCAAATTGATCCCCGGCAGGGGATTTCTGGCGTCATGTTGCAACGGCTCCAGAACGAATTGAGCTGCGACCGAGAGGTTTTTTATTTCTGCCAGGGGCGTGCAGGGATATTGTCACCGCGCCCTGATTTTCTGATGAGGAGGTAGTGCCATGGACCCCACAACACAGGCCGTGAGCAAAATTACCGTCCCTTTAATTCTTGAACGGAAGCTCCGCGGCGAGAAAATCACCGCCCTCACCGCTTACGATTATCCGACCGCCCGCCTGGTGGACGAGGCGGAAATTGACATCCTTCTGGTGGGCGACTCCCTGGCCCAGGTGGTTCTGGGTTATGACTCCACCGTTCCTGTAACATCAGACGAAATGCTTCATCATCTCCGAGCGGCGCGCCGCGGTGTACGCCGCGCACTGCTGATTGCAGACCTGCCTTACGGTTCCTATCACCTGGGAGAACGAGACGCGCTGCGGACGAGCCTGCGCTTCATCAAACAGGGCGGAGCCGAGGCCATCAAGATTGAAGGCGGACGGAAGCGATCCCGCCTGGTCCGGCGGATGGTGAATGCTGAAATCCCGATCATGGGGCACATCGGCCTGACTCCGCAATCGGTCCATCGGTTGGGCGGTTATGGCGTCCAGGGCAGAACTCTGGAGTCAGCAAACGAACTCCTGGCGGACGCCCAGGCGTTGGAGGACGCCGGCGTTTTCGCGCTGGTACTGGAGGCCATCCCGCGTGAACTTGCGGCCATGATCACCCGCCGGTTGCGCATTCCAACCATTGGCATTGGCGCCGGTCCCGATTGCGATGGCCAGGTTCTGGTATTCCACGATCTTGCCGGACTTACATTTCAGCACCCGGCAAAATTTGTGCGGCCTTATGCGGATATTCACAGCACCCTGCACGATGCCCTCTCGCGTTTCAAGCAAGACGTCGTGGAAGGCCGGTATCCTGACGACAGCGAATCTTATCACTGCCCTGTGGCTGTCCTGGAGCAATTTGAGAAGGAGGTTTCCGGCCAGCCACGTTCCTGAACAAAGAATTTCAAGTGTCTGTTCCGTGAGCCCTGTTGGTTTTACAAATGTGCAAGCGGTTCATACCTTGACCGAGTGAGTTGCCCGCCACGGACAACGCTCTGAAACAGCTTATGCGCCTGATCACTTCTGTTAGCGAAATGAAGGCCCTGACGCGAGAAAGCCGTTCCCGCAGTAAATCCGTGGGACTGGTTCCCACCATGGGTGCTTTGCACAAAGGCCATATCAGCCTGATCCGCCAGGCCAAACAACAATGTGATGTCGTGGTAACCTCGGTGTTTGTGAATCCCACCCAGTTCGGACCCAAAGAGGACTTCGAGCGCTATCCGCGCAATCTTGATAAAGACTTCAAACTGCTCAGCTCTTACAACATTGATACCGTCTTTGCTCCGTCCACGGAGGAAATGTACCCGGAGGGATTCCAGACGTTTGTGGAACCGGGACCGCTGGGGGAGATTTACGAGGGGGCCGCACGCCCGGGACATTTTCGCGGTGTCTCTACTGTGGTCGTCAAACTTTTTAATATCATGCAGCCGGACATGGTGTATTTCGGCCAGAAAGATTTTCAGCAGACTATTATGATCCGCCGTCTGGTGGAGGACCTCAACCTCAATGTTCGCCTGGTACTATGCCCCATCGTGAGGGACGAGGATGGCCTGGCGATCAGTTCACGCAATGGCGATCTCAAACCAGCACAGCGAAAGTCGGCCCTTGCGCTTTCTCGCAGCCTCCGCAGAGCCGAAGAACTGGTGCATTCCGGTGAATCCGACGCAAGGAAAATCCTGGCGGAAATGCGACGCATGTTCGAGGAAGACTCCCCGGTAAAGGTCGACTACCTCGCGATTGTCAATCCCTTGTCGTTTGAACCCGTTTCCCGCATCACGACAGGTACCCTTGCCCTGGTGGCGGCGCGCATAGATCGTGTCAGGCTGATTGACAACGCTATCCTTGGCCCTGCCGGAACTTCTCCGGAAGACCTTTTGCAAATGGCTCTCTCCGCCCCGGCCGTAACCACTACGGAAGCCAGAGCCCCCGGTATCGACGCAGAAGCAGTGATGCACAAGATAGAAGGCTGTCGTGACTGCGCCGCAATATCAACAATTCTTCTTCCGCCGCGTGAATTCATGGCCAGCTACATCAAGCGCGACTATCCCAATCTCAGTTCAGTCCGGGCGGCTGTGATTGGACGCCACGCCACGGCGCGTGTTGATAATTCGTTCTATCGCAACAATGGGCGACCCAACCGTTTTGTGACAGCTCTCTACGATCTGCTTGGCATAAGCACGTTTGCGGAATTCAAGAAGAGATTTATCCTCACGGACGTCATCCGTTGCCACACGTCCGCCCCGCGGGTGCCGGATAAAGCCATGCACTACTGCTCCCGGCATTTGCGAAATGAACTTTCGCTGTTTCCGAACATGGAAACCCTGGTAGTGCTGGGCGAGGACGCGTATCTGGGTGTCCAACGGTTTCTACTGGAGCGCGGCCCGGATGAGCTCCAGTCCTTTTCCAATTTCATGGGATCAGAGGGCTGGGTTGAGGAGCGGGCTGACATTTCCTGCCTCGACAACCGCTCCGTCAGAATTTTCTATTGCCACCACCCCTCGCTGGGCTATCAGCGAAGCCCGTCCCTGGCCTCAGCGCTCGCAAAATAGCAGCGGACAATCCCCACTTAAAGTTTCAATGCAGCCAAAACCTGCTGGATGTGCCCGTCAACTTTCACGCGGGGGAATACGGCTTTCACCCTGCCCTTCGGATCGATGATGTAGGTCGACCGGACAATTCCCATGCTTTTCTTGCCGTAAAGCGTCTTCTCCTGCCAGGCGCCATAGGCTTCAAGGATCTTGTGGTCCATGTCACTGGCGAGTCGAAAGTTCAACTGATATTTGTCGCGGAACTTTGCAAGTTTTTCCGGGGAGTCGGCACTCATCCCCACGACTTTGGCGCCAAGCTTATCCAGCTGTCTTCTGGCATCACGAAACTCGTGAGCTTCTCGTGTTCAACCGGGGGTGTCTGCCTTGGGGAAAAAATAAAGAACCAATGTGCTGCCATTGAAATCGCTCAGCTTGATGGGCTTCCCGGAATCGGATGGAAGTGAAAAACGCGGCGCTTTGTCTCCAACTTTCAGCATGGTCGTCTCCTCTCGTAAAGAAACACTTCTCCTGAATTACTGAGATCCTTTTGCGGCAGGTTTTGAAAGCGTCTCACCGCCGGATTCGGGCACTTTTGTTCCCGGTGCGCTCGAGGCTTTCATCAGCGATTCATAGGCCTCGCGGTATTGCTGATTGCCAGGATCAAGTTTCTGCGCCTGCTGAAATTGTTCCAGAGCACCCTTCCGGTTGCCAGCGGCTTTGAGCGCCAGTCCCAGATTGAAGTGCCCTGCGGGATCGTTCGGCTTGATGCGCAATACCTGTCCGTACTCAGCAATTGCTCCATTCCAGTTTTTCTTCTTGTAGTACGCCGCAGCAAGATTATTGTGGGCAGTCGAGTAATCAGAATTCAATTGGATGGCCCGCTGATATTGCTTGATGGCGTCGTCCAGGTTCCCCTCCTGCTGCAGGGCAAGGCCAAGATTGTTGCAGGCGGCAGCGTACTTGGGACTCAGCTGCAATGCCTTTTGATATTGTTCGACTGCGGCCTTCAGGTTCCCGGCCTGCCGCAGGGCGTTGCCTAAATTGTTGTAGGGCTGGGCCCAATCCGGCTGCAACGCGATGGTATTGCGGTACGAGGTCATCGCTCCATTCAAATCACCAGCCATCGCCAGTGCGTTACCCAGGTTGTCATGCGCGATGGCCCATCCTGGCTTCAGCTTCACCGTCGAACGGAATTGGTTGATCGCCGGGACCAGCTTCCCCTGCTGGGCGTAGGTCAGTCCCAGGTCATTATGGGCGCCGGGATTGTCAGGATCAATTTGAAGCGCCTTTTCAAATTGCTTCGCCGCTCCGGTGAGATTCCCCTCCGCGCGAAGCAGCGTACCCAGATTGTAGTGCGCATCGGAGTTTCCAGGGTCCAGGCGGGTCGCCCGAAGATATTCCAGCATGGCATAGCTTGGCTTGTGTTGCTGACTGTATGCGTTGCCGAGGGCAACGTGGGCCTCCGGCCAGTTGGGCTCAAGCTTCACGGCCTTCTGGTAGTGAACAACGGCCTCTTTCAGCGATCCCCTGGCTTCCAGTTTCTGGCCGGCCGCGAACTGTTCCTTTGCCGCTGCACTCCATTGGACACCGGCACGTCTCGCTGCCGCGCCTCTCTTTCCAGTTGTCTGCGGCGACTTAGCACAGCCCAGGCCGGGACCAAGAAGGACGATGGTCGCCAGCGCAAACACCTGTGAGGAAAGCGATTTCAAGATCATAGGACACCAGCCCCGCAGAACTGGGGATTGCAGGAACTTTACCCTTACACACCAGGGTCGCAGCGATGAACAATCACGAAAGCTCTTTTCTCAGCACTTCCTGCACCAGCTTCGGCTGAGCCTGCCCCCGCGTGGCCTTCATGACCTGGCCCACAAACCATCCGATCGTGGCCGTCTTGCCCTGCCGGTATTGCTCAGCCTGCCTGGGGTTGGCGGCGATAATTTCCCGGGCGACCACTGCAATCTTGTCAGGATCAGTAATCTGCTCAAGCCCCTTGTCACTGACAATCTGGCTCGCCGACTTTCCCGTCTTGAACATTTCTGCCAGGACGTCCTTGGCCATCTTTCCGGAGATCGTATTCCCGGCAATCAGCTTGATCAGTCCTGCCAGGTTTTCCGGCCTCACCGGACTTTCATGGATCTCCTTGCCGTTCTCCTGAAGCAAATAGCTCAAATCATTCAGGACCCAGTTGGCCGCCAGCTTGGGTTCCCCGCAGGCCTTCGCGGTCTGTTCAAAGTAGTCTGCCGAGGCCCGCGAGGCCGTCAGCACGCTGGCGTCCTGCCGCGGCAGGGCGTATTCGGTCTGGAACCTTTGCTCCCGCGCAGGGGGAAGCTCCGGCAGAGATTGCCGAACCTCCTCCTTCCAATCCTCTGTTACAGCCAGCGGCAGAAGGTCAGGCTCGGGAAAATACCGATAGTCGTGCGCAAATTCTTTTGACCGCATCCCGTAGGTACGCTGCTCGCGGCTGTCGAACAGACGCGTTTCCTGAGAAATTTCGCCGCCGCCTTCAAGCACCTCGATTTGGCGCTCCACCTCATAGGCCAGCGCCTTTTGCAGAAACCGGAAAGAGTTGAGGTTCTTCACCTCGGTCTTGGTTCCAAAGGCTGTAGCGCCTTTTTTCCGCACACTGACATTGGCATCAACCCGAAGGCTACCCTCTTCCATGTTGCAGTCAGAAACCTCAAGGTAAAGCATCAGCGTTTTCAGCCGGGTCAGATAGTCGTAAGCCTCTTCCGGAGAACGCAGGTCCGGCTCACTGACAATTTCAATCAGCGGCACGCCCGAGCGGTTCAGGTCGATATAGGTCTTTTCCCCAGAATCTGAAAATCCTTCGTGAAGAGACTTGCCGGCGTCTTCCTCCATATGCACGCGTGTGATCCCGACCCTCTTCTTGACATCTGCTACTTCGATGTCAATCCAGCCGTCCTCGGAAAGCGGCTCATCGTATTGCGAGATCTGGTATCCCTTGGGAAGGTCCGGATAGAAGTAATTCTTGCGCGCGAAACGGGAGCGCGGATTAATGCGGCAGTTCAGCGCCAACGCCGCTTTTACAGCCATCGTCACCGCCTCACGGTTCAGGACCGGCAGCGCTCCAGGCAGTCCCAGGCACACCGGGCAAGTATTCTGGTTCGGGGGATCTCCAAAGTGCGTCGAACACGAACAGAAGATTTTTGACCTGGTCAGGAGCTGGACGTGAACCTCCAGTCCTATGACCGGTTCGTAGTTGGCCAGCACCTCAGGCGACACTGTTGTCAACGAGGACATCAGAACTCCATTTTCTCTTTGCGTGCAGGGCGCCCGATGGCTTCCCTGCCAAGCGCCTTAGTTCGTTGTGATTTGATATTATACATGACGCCTGAAGCAAATCTGCCGCGCACCCCGCAGCAAGTTGTTGTTGGGTGGCAACGGAAAACCTGCTGAGGCCATCCACCTAACTATAAAGCGTGACATGCCAGGCGGACTTTGCCTGTGCTCAGCACACCAGGATCAGGATTACTTCGTTGAGTTGAGTCGAGTAGCATGAGTATAATCAGAGTTAGAGAGGGGCTATGGCAAAAGCAAAAACCTTAGGTGAATTGAAGAAATCCGGCTATCGCAAACAGGGTGTAAGGGATGAGATGCGGGCTAACCTGGTCCGCAAACTGCGCGATGGGGAACCCCTGTTTCCCGGCATTGTGGGATTTGAAGACACCGTCATCCCGCAGATTGCAAATGCCATCCTTTCGCGCCACAATTTCATCCTCTTAGGA
Organism: uncultured Acidobacteriota bacterium; assembly: GCA_963731705.1. Lineage (GTDB taxonomy): Bacteria > Acidobacteriota > Terriglobia > UBA7540 > UBA7540 > SCRD01. The sequence continues at coordinate 2,136 of CAVSWQ010000038.1, read as the reverse complement.
TTGCGAGGCCAGGCCAAGAGTAGAATTCTGCGATCGCTCGTTTCCCTGCTGGATAAAGAAGTCCCGTTCGTCGCCGGTTGCGAAATCAACGACGACCCGCTCAACCCCATATGCCGTGCCTGCCATGAGTTGATCGCAAAGCAAGGCGATGCGACGCCCATCGATTATCTGCCACGTGACCAGCGGTACGTGGAAAAGCTGGCCACTCCCGACGTGACCATCGCGGACATTATCGGTGACCTCGATCCCATCAAGGCGGCCCGGGGCGGACACGCGCTCTCCAGCGAGCTGACCATTCATTACGGACTCCTGCCGAGAGCCAACCGCGGCGTCTTTGCCATCAACGAACTGCCCGATCTTGCAGGCAAGATTCAGGTGGGGCTGTTCAACATCATGCAGGAAGGGGACGTGCAGATTAAGGGCTATCCGGTTCGCCTGCCGCTTGACGTGATGCTGGTCTTTACCGCCAATCCGGAAGATTATACGGCGCGAGGCAAGATTATTACTCCCCTGAAGGACCGGATCGGCTCTGAAATCCGCACGCACTATCCCACGACTCTCGAACACGGCATCGCCATTACCTCTCAGGAAGCCTGGAGCGAACGGGACGGAGCGCTCCGCCTGAAGGTCCCCGATTTTATCCGTGAACTGATCGAGACCATTGCGTTCGAGGCCCGGGAAGAGAAAAAAATAGACAAGCGGAGCGGGGTCAGCCAGCGGATGCCTATCACGTGCCTTGAAAACGTCATCTCAAACGCTGAGCGTCGCGCCCTGACCCGAGGCGAAAAGATGGCAGTTCCCCGCCCTTCTGATATCTATGCCGGGTTGACCTCATTGACCGGAAAGTTTGAGCTTGAATACGAAGGCGAGCTGCGGGGCGCCGAAAACATTGCGCGCGATGTCATCCGGCAGGCCAACGCTCGCGTTTTCAAGAAATACTTTGATGACGTACCGCTGCAATCTCTGGTCCAGTGGTTTGAGCTGGGGGGAACCCTGAAATACGAAGAAGACGCTGCCACGGCGGACCTCTACGGGCAATTCAAGAAGATCCAGGGCCTTCTGGAAACAACACAAACGCTCGGCATGAAACCCAAGGACGATCCCGCGCTGCTGGTCTCGGGTGCAGAATTCATTCTGGAAGGGCTCTACGCTCTCAAGAAGATCAGCCGCAACGAGGAACTGGGGTTCTACGTGGAACGCCGGACCGCCGAGCCCATCAGCGAGCCTGCAGAAGGAATCGGCCGCCGCCATCGTCCGTTGAACTAACCAGGGGGTTCGGCCATTTAACCCGCCCGCCGGATCAAGAGGGTCTGCTCCAATGAAGTACATCAAATACGGTAAGCACATCCCGAACCCGTTTGAAGACTTGAGCGCCGAAGACCTGATGCAGATGCTGCAGGACTATCTGCTCGACAGCGGGTTCTTCAATCAGTATTACGGCGCCTACGAAATGGACTCCGAGAAAACAATGGAGCAGTTGCGGGATGCGCTGCTCGAAGCCCTGGAACAAAAAGGGATGATCTCGGATGAACTCCTCAAGGAAATGCTGGAGAATCCCGAGAATTCAATGCTCTCGGAAGCCCTTGACCGCATGCTGCAGCAACTGGCGGACGAAGGCTACGTCACCATTGAGCAGCCCCAGAAGGGCGCTGTCACAGAGCCACGGTCGGGCCAGATGGGGCAGGGTGAGGGGCGGACAAGGTTTGAAATCACTGACAAGGCGGTGGACTTCCTCGGTTTCAAGACGCTGAAGGACCTCCTGGGATCTCTTGGGAAATCGAGTTTCGGCCGCCATGATACTCGCGAAATGGCCACCGGAGTTGAGGCCGATGGCTCCAGCCGCCGCTACGAATTTGGCGACACTCTCAATCTGGACGTCAATGCCACGTTGCTTTCGGCCATCAGCCGAAACGGGCTCACCATGCCGCTTGAGCTGGATTACCAGGACCTGCAGGTTCGACAATGCGAATACCAGAGTTCCTGCGCCACGGTCCTGATGCTGGATTGCAGCCACAGCATGATTCTTTACGGCGAGGACCGATTTACTCCGGCCAAGAAGGTGGCCATGGCACTGACCCACCTGATCCGGACGCAATTTCCCGGTGATACTTTGCACATGGTGCTGTTCCACGATTC
>CAVSWQ010000037.1:0-50901 GCA_963731705.1 uncultured Acidobacteriota bacterium | reverse complement strand
CGATGATGTCCGCGAGGTAGAGCGAATTCAATACGCCGTCGCGCTCGGGCAGATGTCCGCGCACCGCAATCCCGCCGCTCTCCTCACCTCCAATCAAGATATCGCGCGCCAGCATCAGCTCGCAGACGTACTTGAAACCGATCGGAGTGATGTGAATCGGCAGGCCGTACTTCGCAGCGATCTTGTCAATCATCTGGGTGGTCGAAACCGTCTTCACCACCTCACCCTTCTGCCCGCGCTCGGCAACCAGGTGCCTGAGCAAAATAGAAAATATCTTGTGTGAATCCACCGTGTTTCCCTGGGCGTCCACGGCCCCGATGCGGTCGGCGTCTCCGTCCGTAGCGAATCCGGCGTCGGACCGGCTCTTCACAACGGCTTTGCTCAGCTCCGCCAGGTGCGGATCAATCGGCTCGGGATTGATTCCCGGAAACAGCGGATTGTGTTCGCCGTGAATCTCGGAAAAGGAAATGCCGGCATCTTCAAACACCCGCGCCAGGCATCCCCGTGCCGCGCCAAACATGGGATCGATCACAAACTTTCTTCCGCTCTCTCGAATACGGTCGAGCGAAACCAGTGTCTGGATACGATCGAGATAGGGGCTCACCAGGTCGGCCATTTCAATCCCCGCGGCGACAGCTTTTGAAGTGTGGTCTTTTGCCGGATCTTGCTCGGGAACGTAAGTCTCAACCCGTTTCATGATGTCCGGAGAAGCCGATCCGCCATAAGGGGCCTTGACCTTGATGCCGTTCCACACATACGGATTGTGGCTCGCGGTCACCATCAGCGCCCCGGCAGTTTTCCGAGCCACCACGGCATAACTGACGGCAGGCGTGGGTGTAGCACGGTCAGCCAGCAGCACCGGAATGCCTTCGGCAGCAACCTGCCGGGCGGCTTCGCGGGCGGCTTCGGCGGAAAGGAAACGGGTGTCATATCCCACCACCAGTCCGCGCTCGGGCCGGCCCTCCTGGCAAACGTAGCGGGCGATGGCCGCCGCCACCCGGCGGACGTTCTCAAAAATGAACGTATCGCCGATAATTCCCCGCCATCCGTCGGTCCCGAATTTGATCTGCTCAGTCGATTCCGTCAGAACAACCTCCGCATTACAGCAGATTTTTCCTGCCCCGCCGTTCAAGCTCCTGCACGGCCTTGCCCACTTTCTGGGATTGCTGCCGCGCACAGACCAGGAGAGCGTCACCTGTGTCAACAATCACCAGGTTCTCCACGCCGATGGTCACAAAGTATTTCCGGTCGCCCACCAGCATATTGCCTTGGGAATCGAGGCAAAGCGAATTCTCCGGCCGCACATTGGCATTGCCGTCTTTGGTGCTCAGATCATAAGCCACTGCCCAGCTTCCCACGTCGCTCCAGCCGATGTCAGCCGCCACCGCAAACACATTTTCGACTTTTTCCATCAGGGCATAGTCAATGGAAATTTTTTCGAGCTGTGGGAACAGGCGCTTCATCGCGCGCAGGTTGTCAATGCCTCCCGCCTCGGCAATCCGCTCCAGGCCGGCCGCCATCGCGGGCTGAAACTTCCGTAGATTATTGCGCAGCGTTGACGCGCGCCACACAAACATGCCGGCGTTCCACAGGTAGCGCCTGGAGGCCACGTACCGACGGGCGGCGGCAAGCCCGGGTTTCTCGGTAAAATTCTCCACGCGGAACATCTTTTCCCTTCCCGCGTTCTTTTCGGTCCTACCCAGCCGGATGTATCCGTAACCGGTTTCCGGACGCGTCGGTTGAATACCCAGCACGACTGATCGGCCCTCCGCAGCAGCCCAGCGGCAGCCGGCCTTCAGCGCATTGCGAAAGGCGCCCGGCTTGCGAATCACGTGGTCAGCCGGAAGGATGGCCATAATGCCTTCCGGGTCGCGGCGCAGAATCTCATTTGCTGCCAGGCCGATGGTGGGCGCGGTGTTGCGTTGCGCGGGTTCCGCAACAATCTGGCGTTCAGGGATGTCGGGCATCAGCCGGACAATCTGCCTCCGCACCATGCTGTTGGTGAAAATATAAATCCGCTCCCGAGGCACCATTCCCTTGACGCGCTCCACCGCCTGCTCAAGAAGCGTGGTGCCTCCAAACAGATCCAGCAGTTGCTTGGGCGTTTTGCGTCGGCTCAGCGGCCAGAAGCGCGTGCCGCTGCCGCCGGCCATAATCACTACGTAAACGTGATCGTAGAGAGAACCTCGCGATTTCAGCGCTTTGCTCATCAGTCCCTAGTCAAAAAGAATTTTCCTGATCTGCTCGGCCTTGAACCCGCGCCGGGCAAGCGGCCTTTTGAAATCCTTCTCAAGGTCGGGCACGTAAAACTTCAGGGCCCGCGTCTTTTCCACCGGTGCCACGCGGTACGGCCCGGCTCCCGGCGGGACCACCCAGGTATCACCAGCCCTGTAACCCATCCACCCCGCTCCGGTTTCCACCCGCCCTTCGCCCGCGACGATGGAAAGCATCTCCGCATGTTCCACCGACGCCTTGAAATGCCCTGTCTTTCTCACTCTCAATTCCTCAACGGCAAAGTGTGGGCAGGCAAGAATGTATCGCCGGGACCCAAACGGTTCAAGAACCACGCAGCGAGGCAGGCTTCGGAGCGGCGGCGCTTCGGGCCTGATCACGCCAAAACCCTTCTCCAGATGAAGCGGACGAGGCTTCCCGTCAAGACCCATCCTGCCATAGTCGTCCAGCCGGTAGGTCATGTCCGAGTGTTCCTCGGCTTCAAAAATCACCAGCCCAGGGCCCAGCGCATGGACGGTTCCGGGCGGCACAAAAATCGCTTCGCCCGCCCTGGGGTGAAAACGGTAAAGGAGGTCCTTGCTTTTGCCCCGCTCACAAGCCTCCCTCAGCATTTCCAGGGTCGTTCCGGGCTTCATCCCCAGCAGGATTTCCGCCTCCGGCTCCGCATGAATGATGTACCACATCTCGCACTTCCCCAGATTGCCCGGGTCATGCTTGCGTGCATATTGGTCATCCGGATGCACCTGCAGCGAAAGCCAGTCGCTGGTGAAAATATACTTGGAGAGGATGGGAAAGCGGCGGTCTTTCCAGTTCGCGCCATTCAACCGGCTTCGGTACTTGGCCGAAGCCTCGCCCAAAGTCAGTCCGGAGACAGGGCCATTCAAGATCTGTGAACTTTCGTCCGTGATCCACACTTCGCCGATCAGGTTCTCCTCACCCGGCTGGGCAGAAGCCCCGCGGTCATCCGCAATCTTCTCAGGCGCCGGCCACTCAAACAGGGGAGCAATCTCGTCCACGCCCCATATTTTCGGTTTGAAGATGGGTGAAAGCTTGAGCGGCGTGTCGAGTTTTGGCATAGGTTGCATCGCAGGACCCTGAATAAGGTCCTGCTCACGTTGAGTGGCGGCGCCGGACAGCAGTCCGGCGCCTTTATTTGAAAAGCCTGACCGCCCGGAGGGCGGGTGCTGCAGAAGCCAGCTGAAGTTCTTCAGCAGATGGTCACAATTCGCTGAAGAATTTCTTCATTCTCTGCAGGCCCTCTTCGATGTTTTCCACCGAAGTCGCGTAGGAGAGCCGGACATGCTCGTCGGTGCCGAAGCCGGGTCCCGGCACTACCGCCACGTGTGCTTCTTCCAGAAGCCGGTCCACCAGCACCTTGCAGTCCGCCACCCCTTCCTTCTTCAGGTAAGCGCCCACGTTCGGGTAGACGTAAAACGCGCCCGCCGGCATGGCGCAGGTAATACCGGGAATGGCCCGCAGCCCGGCGACAATCTTGTCCCGGCGCCGCTGATACTCCGCCAGCATTGTCTGGACGGAATCCTGCGGCCCACGCAAAGCTTCAACCGCCGCTTTCTGCGAAATCGATGTGGCGTTCGAAGTCGAATGGCTCTGCAGGTTCAGCATGTTGCTCAGCAGGCTCTTCGCCCCCAGCGCAAAGCCGACCCGCCATCCCGTCATGGCGTAGGTTTTTGAGAGCGATCCTGTGATGATCAGATGGTCACGGTCGCCCGAATGCCCGAGTGAAAACGGCTTCCGGCCGTCGTAAAGGAACTGGCAATAACACTCGTCCGTCATCAGCAGAACGTTGCGGGTTTTCGCCAGCTCCAGCAGTTTCTCCATCTCCTCGTCCGGAACCACGGCGCCCGTCGGATTGTTCGGTGAATTCACAATGATCAACCTGGTTTTCGGCGTGACCAGTTTTTCCACGTCCGCGGCACGAACCTGGAAGCTGTCCGCTTCTCGCGTTTGGAGCATCACCGGCTTTCCGCCGGCGTAGTTGACGATGTCCAGATACGACACCCAGTAAGGCGCCGCCAGAATCACCTCATCGCCGTGGTTGATGGTGGCGGCGACGGCCTCAAAGATGGCCTGTTTTCCACCCACGGTCACCAGGCATTCTTCAAGCTTGTAGTTGGATCCAAAGTCCGTGGCGTGGCGCTCGACAATGGCTTCCTTCAGTTCCTTGATGCCGCTGGTCGGCGTATATTTTGTAAAGTTCTGGTGGATCGCCTCAATGGCGGCGTTCTTGATGTTGTCGGGAGTCGGAAAATCAGGCTCGCCCGCCCCGAAGTCGACTAAACTCACGCCACTTGCCCGGAGCTGGGCTGCCTTTTGGACTACGGCCAAAGTGGATGAGACCGAAATACGTGAAATGCGTTCTGAAAGTTCCATGGCATCAAACCTCGTCTATCGTTGAAACGATTTTCTTCCTTAAACGTCTTTCCACCAGGGGCGGCACCAGGCCCTTCACGGACCCTCCGCGCCCGGAAATTTCCTTTACCAGCCTCGAGCTGATGTACGCATACGATTCCGCCGGCATCAGGAAGAGCGTCTCCAGTTTCGGCTGGAGTTTGCGATTCATCAGGGCCATCTGGATTTCGTATTCGTAGTCGGAAAAGGCCCGGATTCCGCGCACAATCGCCCGGGCTTTCTTCTGCACGGCATAATCCACCAGCAGCCCGCTGAACGTGTCCACGGAAACGTTCTTCATGTCGCGCGTCACTTCCTCCAGCATCTCGACGCGCTCCTCGACGCTGAAAAGCGGCTGCTTTTCCGCATTCGTCAGCAGGGCAACGACCAAGTGGTCAAAAATCCGGCTGCTTCGCTGGATCAGATCAAAATGACCGTTGGTGATCGGATCGAAGGACCCTGGGTAAATCGCGAGAATCTCTGACATATATCGACGCGACAGGCGCACCCGTCTGCTAAATGAGCATTCTAGCGGCTGCGTTCAAACCTTGCAAACCAGATTCTATCAAAGACAGGGATTTCCGTTGCCCGGCCGGCGACATTTCAGCCGTCTTCTTTATCGTATCGGGGCAGGCACGCGATTGATGTTCCGGGAAGGCTATGCCGGCCGCTGGTACACGCGCACGTAGTCCACTTCAAACCGGGAGGGAAACTTCGTGTGTTCCGGGTTGCCGCCGGAGTGACCGCCGATGGCCTGGTTCAGAATCATGTAGACGGGCTGGTGAAACGGATTGAAGCCGTTGTGCAGTGCGTCGTGTGTGCGGCTGAGATCCACGGAAGTCATAAGCGCGCCATCAAGGTAAAGGTGAATGAATTCGGGCGTCCAGTGCATGGCCCAGAGGTGGAACTTCCGGGACCAGTCCGGATCGTGAAAATCTTTGATCGGCTTGGACGTGCTGACCCAGTCGGCCTTGCCGTCGGCCTTCTCCCAGGCCACGTTGGCTTTCACGTCTCCGCGGTAATATTCCATGATGTCGATTTCGCCGTTGGCGGGCCAGGGCTTGGAAACTCCCAGTGTCCACCAGGCGGGCCAGATGCCCGGGCGCGTATCAATGCGGCCGCGCATGACAAAATAACCATATTTCCAGCTGTGGAGGCCGCGCGTGATCAGGCTTGACGAAGTGTATTGCGCGGCGCGGCGGCTGGAGCGCCAGCTCCTTGCTGCCCTTGCGGTAATTGGGATTCAGTTTCTTCTCCCGCCGCGATTCGATGATCAATTTCCCCTCGGAGCACGTCGCGTTCTCCGGCTGGTACCACTGGAATTCCTCGTTGCGCACAAAGCCGTGTTCGTAAGTCCAGTTCTTTGGATTGGGCCGGCCATCGGCATTGAAATCATCCTGCCAGACCAGGCGGTAACCTTTGGGCAGGCCACCGGGAGTTCCAGCAGATTGGGCCAGCAGGTCTGTAGTGCCGGCGGCACCAGCGGCAGCCAGCATCGCTTTCAGCACGCTACGTCGAGTCATCATAGCAAAGCCTCCCTGGGCGCCTATTATAGCTTGCAATCCCTGCCCACGGTGATCAATACCCGGCTTGTTTTTGGTTGCGGCGCTGGCAGCCCATTCAGCGGTTCTCTAAGTGCGCTTTTCTGAATGAATCATACTGGAGTGGCGGGCAAACACCAGCCAGCCTTTTTAGGCACGGGCTTCAGTGGTATATTCTCCCTGCCTGCTCACGGGGGCGCGCTTTCCTTGGGCGTATCGGGAAGCGATTCTGGTATTCACTCCCTGCCAGCAGGAATCAGACATCGCAACAACCGAAAGGAATCCCCGTGTATCGACTGCGAAGCCTGGCACTTTTGATCGCCTTCATGGCTGGCGTGGGAATGGCATCAGCCCAGGGGCGGCCGGCGAAAAGACCGACGCCACCAACGCGAGATCCCCACACGCCCGGCTACGTCACGGCCAAAGAACTGCCCGATGGACGCGTTCCCCCGCCGACTGCGGACGGAAACTTTATCATCGGGCCCACCCACAGTCCCGCGCCGGAACTGACGGAGCACCAGGGCGTGCCGCATGGAGCGGTGTATGAGTTCACCATGAATTCGGCGGACAGCAGGTTTTATCCCGGCATTGCGCGCGACCTGAATACGTTTGGCACGCCGGACCCGCACAACCCCGCCAAATTGATCGTCAACACCAGCCACCCCGCCCCTTACACTCGCCGGGTGACGGTCTATGTCCCCAAACAATATGAGACCGGCACTGTCGCGCCCTTCATCGTCGGTGCGGACGGACCCGACCCGATGCTGTTCACGGCCCTGGATAACCTGATCGCTGAACATAAGGTTCCCGCGATGATTGCCATTTCCATCAGCAATGGCGGGGGAGATGCGCAGGGCAGCGAACGCGGTCTGGAATACGACACCATGTCAGGCCGGTACGCGGAATTTGTGGAGAAGGAAGTGCTGCCGCTGGTGGAGGCAAAGTATCATGTCAAACTCACCCGTGATCCGGATGGACGCGCCACGATGGGCGGAAGTTCCGGCGGCTCCTGCGCCCTGATCATGGCCTGGTACCACCCGGAGCTCTATCACCGCGTTCTCACGTACTCAGGCACTTTCATCAATCAGCAGTGGCCTTACAACCCAAAGACGCCGCATGGCGCGTGGGAATTCCATGAACACCTGATCCCCCGCAGTCCGCGCAAGCCGATCCGAATCTGGATGGAAGTGGGCGACAGGGACCTTTTCAATCCAAACGCCATGCGCGACGGCATGCACGACTGGGTCGTTGCCAATGAAGACATGGCCAAAGTGCTTGCCGCCAGGCGATATCGCTATCAGTTTGTTTTTGCGCGTAATGCCGGGCACGTTGACCACGCGGTGAAAAGGCAGACCCTGGCCGAAGCTCTCGAATATGTCTGGCAGGGCTATCCCATCCACGGCGCAAAGAAGTGATTCGAGCGCGGCGGTGTTGGATCAGTGGTTCCAGCCGCCAGGAATGAAACTCGTGACCCGGGTGTCATCCAACTTTATACTTTCGAATCTCTTCAGCGCTGACCTCGGTGCTCATGCCGGGTTCTTCGGGCGCCGGAACTTCGCCGTCAATAATTTTCCGCGGGCCGCCGGATTCCATATAGATCGCATTCGGCATGGCCAGCAGCATGTTCAAATTGGTCGAGCCCCCGCCGTGGCTGGCCACCTCCACCTTGTAGCCGGCGGCGATGGCGGCAATCTCCATCCACTCGCACACGCCTCCGGCGCGGCGGTCATCCGGCTGCACAATATCAGCTCCCCGCCTCGCGATCAGATCGGCGAAAGCGTACTTCGTGTTGAGGTTCTCGCCGGTGGCGATCCGCATATCCAGCGCCTGGGCCACCAGTGCAAAGCCTTCCATGTCTTCCGGCGGCAGCGGCTCTTCCAGCCAGAAGCAGCCCATCGCCTGGTACACCTTGCCTCGCAACAGGGCTTCCGAGCGGTCGAACACCTGGTTCGCGTCCACCATCAAGCGCTTTCCCTTCCCCATCGTCTCCTGCGCCAGCCGAATGCGCCGTTCGTCGTCGGCCAGCGAATACTTCCCGACTTTTATTTTGACCGCCTTGTAGCCCTGTTCCATGGCGTCGGAAATCTGGCGTTTGAATTTTGACAGGTCGCCGTCGTTGTCGTAATACCAGCCGCACATCGAATAGACCGGCATGCGCTCCCTGTAAGCGCCCAGCATCTTGTAGACCGGCAATCCGGCGTTCTTGCCCAGGATATCCCACAGGGCGATATCGGTGGCCGCCAGGGCAAACTGCGCCACGCCGGTCACCCCCTGGTAGTTCATGGCCTTCCAAAGCTCAGCGCGGATGCGGCGCGGAAACGCCGGATCTTTTCCCATAATCACGGGCCTGACTTCGTTTTCCAGAATCGACTGGACAACTCGCGCGCCTTCGCCACGGTTGCCGAACCAGCTGTTGGCCCATCCTGTGATACCGGCGTTCGTGTGAATGCGAAGAACCACGGCGCCTTTGTCCACGTTCAGGGTCTGTAGCGCATCGTAATAAGCCTCGCCGGGAGGCGGTTTCAGCAGGTCCGTCTCAACTCCGGTGATTTTCAGATCCTTCTTCTGTTCAGCCGCGGCCGACAACGCAGCCCCAAAAGCAGGCAGCGCAACCGCGGAACGAAGCACGTCCCTTCTGTTCATTTTGCCTCCTCGTCAAACGGCAGGAATCCTTCTGCCAATTTCAGGCCGTACCATTCCACTCCGAATCGTCCCCGGCGTCAAGCCCTTCAAGCCGCAAAGTCAATCGCAATCACCTCGTGCAGTCCAACCGATGGGACCTCCAGCTCAATGGCGTCATTTCCCTGCCGGAACGGGACCGCCGTTTTTGCAACCAGCAGGTGGACCTTCTCGATGCGCCGGCCCTCGGGAATTCGCACCCGCACCGTCTGCCGTGGAACGGGAATAATCTCCCGCACCGGGCCTTTCATCATCATGGGATTGGTCAGGTTCACCAGATGAACCGTCATCGAGTTCTTCTGCGTCCAGATGGAAAGGTCCATCACGCCCGCTCCCTCCACCGAAACCGGAGCAGGCTCATTCGTGGCCCAGAGCACGGCGTTTCGCAGCAGCTTCCCGTGGTCCACGTTCAGCACCTCCCAGAAGGTGCGGCCCACGTCCCAGGGAAAATACACCACGCGGCCACGCCCGAATTCGCGGATGAAGACACCGGCTTCCTTCGTCTTCTCCGGCCGCGGGAAGACTTCTTCCATGGGAAGATCGGGGTACGTCGGAACGACCACCAGCGGAGAATATGAACCCGCCATCGCCGGCTTCACGATCACCCGGTTCACACCGTTGATGATTCGAGTCGCGTCTTCGAGCCCCGCCAGCAGCGGGTGGAAACGCCCGGTGGCGGGGTCCTTCTCGAGCGTCAGATACGAGTTCTGCATCGGCCCTTGCGTGCGCCCGGCAAAAGACGTGCCGAACAGCGGCGCGAGGCCGAAGTCCTCCCGGCGCACTCCCCATTCGTCATAGAGCGACGTTTCCCAGGTGGCCACAAGGTTCCCGCCCCCATTCACATATTGCCGAATCTGTTCACACTGTTTCTCCGAAAGAGCGGCAATGTTCGGAAGCACCAGCGTACGGAAAGGAGCCAGGTGCTCGGGATCGAGCAGTTCATCGTGGACCATCTCAAACGGAATCCTCGCCTCAACCATCGCCTGGTAAAAGCCCAGGGAGGGATTCTCCACTTTGGCGCGCGCCTGCTCGCCACCGTAAAACGCTGCGGTCCGCTGCGAGTACACCATGGCAACCCGGGCCAGCGAAGTCTCGTTCCGCAGATATCGCTCGTTCTCGTAGTGCCACTTGTAAAGTTCTTCCACAACCGGAAGCCACCGGCGGTCAAAAGGCTTGGCATTGAATTTTGTAAACCACGGACGGAAATTGTGGGCGATGCCGTCCACTACCCACATCCGAATCTCGTTGCCGTTCTGGACCGAATCCTTCCAACGGTACTTGTCTTCCAGCCCCACGCTGAAGATTCCCGCAATCGGTTTTCGTCCCAGCGCGGCGCGGTATTCCTTGGCATTCTTACCGTTAATCCAGGGCGGCATCAGGCCGCTGCGCCCCTGCCGGTCGGCGAACAGAATCGGAGACCTTTCGCCGATGGTTTTCATGTCAAGACTGCTCAGGGCCCCGCCGCCTGCATTGGGGATAAAGCTCGAGTTGGGATTGATGCTTTGAATTGCGGAATCCCACACCCGCCACAGTTCGAAAAGCCGCTTCTGGCGCCACACGATGTATTCCCGCCGGGCAGGATTCTGCGGGTCATTCGTCCGGGGCAGGTCCATTCCGCTGAACGCCCGAAAGTTTTCCCGGCAATGGATGCAGTAGCACATGCCGGAGCCGGCCCAGCGGTTGGTGAAAATTCCATCGACGCCATAGAGCGTCATGATCTCCTTGTGCACAGAGGTCATGAATTCAAAGTTGTAAGGTCCCAGGGCGCAGGTCACCCAGAAGTCCCGGTCAGACCAGTGGCGCACCTTCTCACCCTTCGCGTTCACCATGATCCAGTCCGGGTGGGCGTCGTACACATCCTGATGGCAGGCGTGGGCGTCGGTTCGCGCAATCACGTTCATTCCCAGCTCGCGGCAGCCCTTGAGCAGGTCGCCAAAGGTATCCCGATCGCCCAGCCATTTGCTTCGATAATGGAGCGGAATCTTCGGTGGGATAGAACGCCACGCAGCCTCCGGCGCTGAGGCACGCTGCGTCTGCATGAATGCGGCGGAAGTAGTCCAGCCAGAATTCGCGGTCGTAATTCCCCGGATCGTTCTCAACAAAAGCGAGCTGCGCCCAGCGCATGGGCCGATCGTACCAGCCCGCTGTTTGCGCCGGCGGAGCCGCCGCTGCGGAATCACCGACACCGCTGCCGGAAATCAGCACACCCCCTGCGATGGCCTGCAGAAAGTCACGCCTGTCGATCGTCATCGTGTCCCCCATCTCACCTGGAATGGACGAACGCACCGCTCTCTGGCCCTAACAAAGTAACACACACTGAATCAAAGCGATCCGCCCTTGTTCCATTCGTTCCTGTGCTACACTTCGTACCTTCAATTCATAGGGACCACGGAGGATTTTCGGATGAAGACGCACAAGCTGTGGACGACAGCGCGCGCATGGCTCCCCGGCACCGGCAGGTCCGCGCGATTCGCTCATTTACACCGCCGCCCCTGGCTGCTGCTCTCTTTGGCATCGATGGCCATTTGCGCGTTCGTTGTCGCGGCTGCTGGCCGGAATAAAAGTGGAATGACCACAGCACAGCCGGGCCATGAGCCTCCTCCGTACTGGGCTTTTACGGGCAACCCTCCGGCCCCGGCATCGCCTGCCCCGGCCAAACCCGCAGTCAAATGCTCTGCGCCATGTACCGGGCAGCAAAAAGGCATTTACCCGGCGCCAGATTGACGCTGCCGCGTTCGCTCCGCCCGACTGGCATCCCGACGGCCATCCGCCCATGCCGGAGATTGTAGCGCACGGCAGGAAGCCGGAAGTTTCAGCCTGTGGATTCTGCCATCTGCCCAACGGCCAGGGACGGCCTGAAAATTCCAGTCTTGCCGGCCTGCCGGCGGGCTACATCATTCAGCAGATGTCCGATTTCACCAGCGGCCGGCGCAAGCCTTCAAAAAACACCATTCCGATTGAAGCCATGACCACTCACGAAACCAAGGCCAACGCCGCGGAGATCAAGGCCGCCGCCGATTACTTCTCACACGTAAAACCCAAACCGTGGATCCGCGTGGTAGAAACCCGGACCGTTCCCAAAACGCACGCGTCGCGCTGGATGCTGGTTCGCACGGCCGGTGGCGGCAGGGAGCCTATCGGCCACCGCATCATCGAAACACCCGTCAACCAGGAACTGACGGAGATGCGCGATGACGCCTCAGGATTCATCGCCTACGTTCCGGTGGGCAGCGTGGAAAAAGGCAAGGCGCTGGCCACCACCGGCGGCGCGGGCAAAACCATGAATTGCGAAATGTGCCACGGGGCGGGCCTCCGGGGCCAGGGCAAAGTGCCCTCCATCGCGGGCCGTTCACCCAGCTACATCGTCCGGCAGCTTTACGATTTCCGCAGCGGCTCCCGCAACGGACCGGACGCCCAGATGATGAAACCGGTTACCGCAAAACTGTCGCTCGACGACATGATTTCGCTGGCAGCCTACCTGGCCTCGCTGCACCCGTGATTCAACCCCGCACGTCATTGAGCAGCGAGAACCACCGTCAGGAAGCGAGAGCTGCCATGTTGAGCTCGCGAAGGCGCGCAGGATCGGCCATAATTTCCGCCTGGGCAATCCTGCCGCCTTTGAGGGTGAATGTGACAACCCTCATCAGACGTCCCTGGGGGGCCCAAACAAGTCCTACCGATCCATTCACCAAAGCCGGCTGAACATGCTGGGCCATGGCGGCGAACGCAACCGCTCCCCTGGCCCAGTTTTGTGCACCGCGTATTTCTCTGGGAGCGCCAGGTCGAGCGGCGGCTTCGTCCACATGAACCACCACATCGGGATCAAGCACCGCGATGAGCCCTTCGATGTCGCCGGCCCGCAAGGCCGCGAGGAAGGCATTGGCCACTTCGAGTTGTTCGGCAATATTGGCGCCGGGCGCCGTGGGCGCACCTTGCACGCGGCGTCGTGCTCGGCTGGCGAGCTGTCTCGCTGCGGATGGCGTCCGCCCCACAATCGGAGCAATTTCCTCAAAAGGCACGGCAAACATGTCATGTAAGACGAACGCGACACGTTCGGCCGGACTCAACCGGCCGAGCACAACCAGCAGCGCAAGCCCAACAGAGTCAGCCAGCAGCGCTTCCTGCTCGGGATCGATCCCGGGCCCGCTGCTCGCAACCGGCTCGACCACTTGCTCGTCAATGGGTTCTTCCCTCCGCGACCTGCGCGAGCGCAGTATGTCCAGGCACACGCGCGAGACGACGGTAGTCAGCCACCCGCCCAGGTTTTCAATACTCTCCTCGTCGGACCTGCTCAGGCGTATCCACGCTTCCTGAACCGCGTCGTCCGCTTCGTTCATCGAGCCAAGCATACGATAAGCCACCGCCCGCATGCGGCCACGGTTCTCTTCAAATCTTTCCGCCAGCCATTTATGTTCTATCCATCGGTCACATCTCCTCGTCATGCTCCGTCATAGTTGTGACGAACGAAATCTACTCTGTGTGACATGGAGGTTTAACCTGATGCAAACAAGGATAAAAAACCCCGCAATGATTTTCCCGGATGCCCTGCAATCATTGCAAGCCCTTGCGAAGTCGGTGGAAAGCAGCAGCGTGCCGCAGAAGACGCTCGCTCTGGTCCACCTGCGCGCCAGCCAGATTAATGGCTGCAGCGTCTGTGTTGATCTGGCGCTCCGCTTCAATAAGGCGGGCGACACAAATGAGCGCCTTTTCGCTGTGGCCGCGTGGCGTGACGCGCCTTATTTCAGTGACGCCGAACGTGCCGCGCTAGCGCTCACAGAGGCCGTCACCCGCCTGAGCGACCGGCCAGACCCGGTACCGGATGAAATCTGGAATGAAGCTGCACGGCACTTCAACGAATCGGAGCTTGGGAACCTGGTTCTCTGGATCGCCGTGACGAATGTCTGGAACCGGCTGAACGTCGCCACCCGGCAGGTGGCGGGCGAGTGGGCCAAGTCAGCAGAGGCGCAAAAATGGGTAAAAGAAGCGGCTGCCTCTCGCTAAACCGCCATCGCCAGCTGGGCAGGGCCCAATCATGCACGTTTAGCAGGCAAGGCTGAGCATCAGCACAGCTTTGCCTCTAGCGTGAACGGTACAGGGAACATTTCCGGCGGGTGCAGATGTTCGCAGCTCAACGTCTACGATCTCGCGAGGCGGGAATGTGGTAACCCAGACCCTCACGGTCGCGAGCTGGGGCTTATGGCTAATTTCTCAATCAACTACCGCAGAGTCTGCATTACGCAGGCTGCGCGCGGCCTGCTCCATTAATCGCCATTCCCGCGCAGGACGCGGCGGATGTCTTTCCCGTATTTCTCGAGCTTGCTGATTCCGATTCCGGGGATGGCGAGCAGGTCTTCGGTGGTTGCCGGGCGGCTGGCGGCCAGGGCCCTGAGGGTGCGGTCGTTGAAGATACGGAACGCGGGCAGGCCGCGCCGCCGGGCTTCGGCCAGGCGCCAGGCGCGCAACGCCGCTTCCAGGCGGTCCTCGTCTCTGCTTTCCGCCCCTTTCGCGTTCGCCGCCGCCTCAGGCCGTGCTGCGGCTTCCGGGGCCTTCTTCCGGCCCTCGGGAGCTTTGGACTTCCTCTTCCTTTTGCGCTTTTCGGGTGGAAGCACCGCCTCTTTCATCAGGAAGTTGACCGGCGTCCGCTCGTCCACGGCGTAACCGGCATCCGTAAGCCTGGCGGTACGGTAAGGGATCGGCTTTCCATCCTTCTCAAAGACCGAGTCGATCAGCTCTACCAGGCCTGCCCGCGCCATCGCCCCAAGCACTTCTTCAAAAGCGTTGCGGGCGATTTCACGGCCGGGGCATACCGCCTGGTAAAGCTTGCCCGTCGATCTTGCACCCGTCTTGCGCAGGGCGGCCGCTACCCGCAAGAGCCAGGCATGCTCCTCCCCGGTGGCGCTCCGGAGCCGTTGTGCTCCGCCATGCATGGGATCGCAGAAATCGCAGGTCCCGCACGCCTTCTGCCCGTCAGCAAGATCGCCAAAATGGCGCACCAGGCTGGCCATGCGGCACTGCTGGCTCTCCGCGTAACGGATCATCTGGTCGATTTGCGCCCGCTTCTGTTCTGCTTGCGCAAGATAGGCGTCGCGCCAGCCGGTGTCGCCCCGGCTGACATTTTCAGCGTAGTCCACCACGGCGCCTCCGTGGACCCATAGCTTCTCCAGCGCCTTGTCAAAAGTCTCCTCCTCAGCCTGGACCTGCCGCTGCAGCGCCGCTTTCGTTTGCGGCGCGGGCCCGAGGCGCGCAAAGATTCCATCCAGCACGCTGACGTCCGGGTAATCGCGCTCGAAGAAGAAGTCGTGGGTGTAGCGGTCGGCATAGGAGTGCATCAGGATGGCCCGGCTGGGTTTTCCGTCCCGCCCGGCGCGTCCGATCTCCTGGTAGTACGCTTCCATGCTGCCAGGCAGGGCCGTATGGATCACCGTACGGATATCGGCCTTGTCAATCCCCATCCCAAAGGCGATGGTCGCAACAATCACCTCCACCCGCCCCTTGAGGAACTCGGCCTGCACCTGCTGCCGGAGCCCGGCATCGAGGCCGGCGTGATAGGCCGCGGCGGGGAAGGAAGCGGCCAGTTCGGCCGCCAGCTCCTGCGCCCGCTTGCGCGTGGGCGTATAGACGATGGCCGGCCGCCGTTCGGCCACCCGCAGCAGTTGATGGGTAAGTTCGGGCCGCTGAGAAGGTGCAATTTCCGCAACCTCAATGGCGATGTTGGAGCGCCGGAAACCGTGAACGAACAGCGCCGGGCGCACCAGCCCCAATTGCGCCACGATGTCCTTCTGAACGATGGGCGTGGCGGTGGCCGTCAGCGCGATCAGCGGCGCCGGGCGCAAGCTCGGCAGGTGCTGGCCCAGCCTGCGGTAATCCGGCCTGAAGTCGTGCCCCCATTGCGAGATGCAGTGTGCCTCATCAATGGCCACCAGGGACGGCGGCCTCTTGGCCAGCATCTCCGGGAAACCGGCCACGCGCAGCCGCTCCGGCGCAATAAAAAGGAATTGCAACACTCCACGCAGGTAATCCTGGCAGACACGGCGCAGGTCGGCGCGCGGGCGGCCGGAATGGATGCGCTCAACCGCAAAACCGCGCTCCTTGAGCTTGGCCACCTGGTCTTCCATCAGGGCAATCAGCGGACTGATCACCAGCGTGGTCCCGCTGCGCGAGACGCCCGGCAACTGGTAACAGAGCGACTTGCCGGACCCGGTGGGCATCACCAGCAGGATGTCCCGCCCCTTGATGGCCGCACGGCAAACAGCTTCCTGGTTCGGACGGAAGGAGGAGAACCCGAACGCACTGCGCAGAAGCTGATGAAGATCGTCGGTTGGCATGGATGCGGTCCCACTGGGTAAACCCCGGCTGCGCGCAAAGCCGGTGGCCGGCAGCCACACTCAGCGCCTTCTGAGTGCGGGCCTTTATACCCCGCCAGTAATTGTACCTATTTGTAGCCGAACCCACCACGCCAGGACACGGCTTCAGCCGTGCCGTTGGCGGGCAGTTGATTGACGCGGCTTCAGCCGCTGAGGCCCGCAGCTCAGCAGGCCCGGAGGGCCGGCACATTTAGCCCACGGCGTGAGCCGTGGGAACTCAGATTGACCACATGATTTCGCCGGCAGCCTCCGGAGGGGCGAAAGAACGTCAGAAATCATCACGATTCTTTCGCTCCTCCGGGGCTCCCCTAGTTCCTTTGCCTGCTCGCCGTCCCATGGCTTGCGCCATGGGCTAAAACCTTCCGCCCCCTCCGGGGGCTGGTTGTTTGCCATTGAGCACCGCGGGCTGGCGCAGATGTTCGGTGTTCAACATCTGCGATCGCGCGAAGCGAGAGACTGGTAGCGCAGACCGCCGTCTTCGCAGTCTGCGGCTTTTGGCCTGAAATAAGACGCCATCTCGAAGATTGCCGAAGAAGAACCGCGGACCGCAAAACCGGCGGACCGCGCTACCTGATTCCGGGTTAACCGCCACAAGAATCCATGCCCCTGAACTCTCGCGGGTTGAGAATCCAGCCCGCATACCCGTGCCGGTTCCTGACCCTCACCCACCATTCTGTTTGCGGCAATGATAGAACATCAAAGGGGTAAGCTTCGTTGCCCTTGCCGACGGAACTCGCATAGAGTTCGCCTCTGTGGGCAGCTCCCTTGTACCAGAAGAGGGCGACACCCTCGCCCTCGAGATGAAGTACATACAGCTTCGTCCCGGCCGGAACCGTCACGTCGTAGAACCTTGTCTGTTTCCTTACGATCACAACGCCGGCTTTTCGGGTGATCAGCAGGCCAGTCAGCGCATTAGACCGTTTCGCCGGGCTGAACTGCGAAACGCCAGGCCCGATTCCTTGCTCGAGGATTTATACGCCCGCTGGCTCAGCCTGGCCGTCCACTTGCCGTAATTATTGCAACACTCGAAGGGACACGCCCCACGGTCGATGAAAGGCAGCTTCGGAGCGTCAGCATTCCGAACGGGTACCAGGGCGAGAGTAATGAGGATGCTGAGGTAGGTTGCGAGCATTACAAAGCCCTCGAAAGTGGCTTCTTCACACCAAATGCAGCGTGAGCAGCAGGCCCAGGGCGAGGCCGCCCGCAAAACTGGTGCCGGCAAAGTTGACGATGGCGTTGCCGACCAGGCCGCGGCGTTCGATGGTGGCGCCGAGATAGCTGTCGAACAGGTTCCCTGCCCCGGCGGCGACAAACGCCACCACGGCGGTACCGGGCCGGCACAGTCCCAGCGCGTAGCCCACGGCGATGATCGCAACGCTCGCGCCCATGCCCGCCAGCGTTCCCGCCAGGCTGATTCCGCCGTCCTGCCCCGCGGGCACGGGCTTCAGGGTGGTAATCATGTAGGCGCGGCCGGAAAGCCACTGCCCGATTTCGCTGGAGATGGTGTCGCCGGCGGCTTCCGCCAGCGCCGCGATAAAGGCCACCAGGAAGGCGGCCTCATAGTGGGTGGTGATGACCAGGATGGAAAAGAACGCCGCCGCCAGGGTGTTGGCCGTAGCCTCCCGCCAGCTTCTTGCTCCCCGGCGCCCTTCCGCCACGCCGCGCGCCGCTTTTCTCGCGTAGCCCAGGCGAGTGGCCACCGAGCCCATCACAAAAAACGCCAGCAGCACCAGGAAGGTCTTGTAGCCGTAGCCCATGTAGATGATGGCGCCCATCAGGAAGCCCATCGCCGCGCCCGACCGGTTCACGACTCGAATCGACAACGCCGCCAGGGCAAACACGGCATTGATCCCAACGGCCAGCAGCACGCGCACGCCGAGATAGGGCAGGTTGCTTTCGAGCGCCGACCACTGCATCAGCAGCGCGCAATACATAAACCCGCCGCAGACCAGCGGCACACTGACGTTGTCGTCCAGGCCGATGGGCAGCGTCTCCACCACCGCACCCACCAGGGCTGTAGCGGCGCACACCAGCAGAACTTTCAACTCCGGCAGCGACGGATCGATCCAACGGGCCAGGGCAAAGCTCCCCAGCGTTCCCGCGGCAATAAAGGCCGCAAAGCCTGACCACGTCTTGCCGCGGTTCCAGGGAACGGCAGGGCCGCGCAGGGTTTCGCCGGCCACGCTGGCAAAACCGTCCCCCAGCGCCATGATGGCCCACACGGCGCCCACCACCTCCATGCGCCGGCCATACAGCAGGATCAGCACCAGCACGGAAACGGGATAGGCAACAATGCCGGTCCATTGCATGGGCCGGGCTGCTGTTTCCCCGCCCGCCTGCTTGCCCAGGTCGAGTTCCAGCCGCGGCAGGATAAAGAGGTTGAAGGCCAGCGCCGCCAGCGCCGCCCCCGCCGCCTCCACCCAGGTGAGGAACGGCAGCAGCAGCGCGAACGACAGCATGGAGATGTGGACGATCTTGCGCGTGGAAATCATCGGGCGCCGCCCCGCACCGTTATAGACCGAAGCGTCACCCAATCCCTGCCTCCAGTGTCTTTTTGAGTCCTTCTTCCAGCGGAACCACGTGGTAGCCCAGCTCGCGGCAGGCTTTCTGCACTGGAATAAACCCAGTCGTGCTTGAAGATTTCCACCACGCCCGGCGTCAGCTTCGGACGGTGATTGAAAAGCCGCGCCCGCGCCACTTCCACCGCGCCAAACATTTTCCCGGTGGCAAAAGAGAGGTATCGCACCGGAAACGTCACGCCGGTCAGGCGCCTGATCACGCTGAACAGGTCATTCAGGCTTCTATTGTCGCCGGCCAGGAAATACTCTTCTCCGGGGTCCCCCTTTTCGAGCGCCGCCAGGTGCGCCTGCACCACTTCCGCAATGTAGGAGAAGCTCCAGCGCTGTTCGCCCGAACCCAGCAGCCCGGGAAACCTTCCGCTCACGTACTGGCGCATCATTCCGCCCACCAGGTTGCCTTCGGTTGGCGGGCCGGGCCCGTAAACAACTCCCGGCAGCAGCGCCACCACGGGAAACCGCGCAAAACCTTCGGCCCGCAGCCAGTCGAGCGCCTGCGCCTTGGTTTCTTCATATTCATTGGAATAGGGCCCGCGATTTTCGAGCCCTTCGCCGGCGTCCGGGTTGGACGACGGTCCCGCGGCAAGGAACGATGAGGTGTAGACCACGCGTTCCACCCCGGCACGGTCCGCCTCTTCCAGCAGCGCCTTCAACCCGTCAACGTTCACCCGCCGGAAGTCCTGCCGGTCTCGCACCCACATCTTCACCAGCGCCGCGGAATGGATCACCTGCTTCACGCCGCGCAGCGCGTTGGCCACGGCCTGCCTGTCCCGCAGGTCGCCGGCCACAATCTCGCAATGGGCCTCTGCGGGCACCAGGCCCAGCTTGTCCGGGTTTCTGACCAGCACGCGGAAGGGCGTGCCGCGCTCCACCAGCGCGTGAGCAATGCGCGATCCGAGATATCCGCTTGAACCTGTCAGAAGTATCATGGCTTGTCCGCTTCGGGAACCTGTTTCAAAACCTCTATTAAGCGGCCGTCAGGGCACGGTGAAAGGGCACGAGTTTACTCGTGCCGTAAAGCCAGCCCAACGGATTCGGCTTTAGCCGCTGAGGGCTGGCAATGCGCGCCAGGGGCTAAAGCCCGCGGCTTTGTGCGTCGTGCCTTCTCGGCACGACTGAAGTGCGCCCCTCCTCGAAACAGTCGTGCTCTGAAGCCCATGGCGCAGGTCTTGAACCAGCTTCTCGCGCTTCGTCCGTGTCCGCCGGGAATCCCAGCGGGCGCAACCCTCACTTTAGCCGATCAGGTACGCGACTGCGAGCCCCAGGTGCCCCACCATCATCATCCAGTACATGTGGTGCCACCCGGGATGATTCTCTCCTTCGGTCACCAGGCGCCGCGGATCGTCGTTGATCAGGTAAACCACATACGATCCCCAGGCCACCATGATGACGCTCAAAATCAGAATCGCCGTGGCATTCCCGCTCAAAACGTGCAGCCACAACCCGAGCGGCAGCATCAGCCACGGCAGGATAAACGACGGGCTGATGGCCCGGGCGCTGAACGTTGCGCCGTAGCGCACCGGCAGGGTCATGCAGCCCGCCGCGCGGTCGCCCTCGATGTCGGCAAAATCCTTGGTGGTGGTGGCCCCCAGCAGGAAGACCACGTAGATCGACCCGATATACCACGGTTCAACTGAATGGAGCACCGTCGCCACCGCCGCCCAGCCGGCCACCTTCAGCAGCCCGCCGCGGATCAGCGAAATGATGATGTTGGAACCCCACGTACTCCGCTTCAGTCTCACCGGCGGCACCGAATACGCCAGCGTGGCCAGCGCCGCCAGAATGTAGATAGCAAAAATCTGCCAGTTGATGACGGCCACCATGGCCAGAGCCAGGAAGTAGGTGATGGCCACAAAAGTCCACGCCTGGCGCCAGGTCATCCGCCCGGAAGGCAGCGGCCGGTGCGGCTTGTTGACCCGGTCATTCTCAAAGTCACAGATCTGGTTGATGCCGTTCGATGCCGCGTTCAGAACACCCGCGGCCAGCACCGCCAGCAGAACGTGATAGGGAACCAGGTGGACGTGCGTCGCCCCGTAACCAATCAGGGATCCTGAAAAAATCCCTATCATGGGAGGAATCAGGGTGAAAGGACGGCCAAAAGACCAGTAGAGCTTAAGCTTTTCCATGCGCCGTTATTTTCAACTTTCTTGGCGCATCAGGCAAGTTGAAATGAAAAATACTCACTGCAACTCCTGATATAGCGGCGCATTGACGCGCCATGCGGCGAGATAAACTCGCCCCTGCCCTTCTCAAGGGTATGCGGCCCGGCAAGCATCTTTCCGGCGCACGAATTCCCTGGCCATCTTTCCCGGCAAGGTCATGATGGAGTGGGACTGTCAGGACAGACGGGAACGCCTGAGGTCAGGCCCCAACCAAAGAATATCAGAGAGGGTGGAAGGCGGGACAAATCTGGCTCACGGAGGAGCCATTCGTCACTTTTTCGCCAACGCCATCAGCAGGTTCGCATAATCGTGCCGGGTGGTTCCATTCAGCTGAAAAGAGCCCCTGCTCCGCGCTGCCCTTACCCAGTCGACTACAGCGGGGAGCCAGGTCCAGCCGCCGCGCACATCTTTCTGCAACTGCCGCTGCGCGCCGGCGGGATCGCCATGATCGCCAAAATAGGCCACGACCAACGCCCGGACCATGGTCTCGTACAGCAGGTCGGGATTGAATTCAGTCCCCTGGCCATAACCCGTCTTGCCGAAGTCACTCTCTTTAGCTCTGATCAGCCGCTCACCGGCGGGACGTAACTCCGCCATCCCTTCGTCAACCCAGGGATTCACGTAGGCATGAGCAAACTCATGGACAACGATCCACGCGTCATCGTCCCTGAAGGCCGGCGACCCGTCCTTCTCAAACTCCCAGACACCTATCACGGCGTAGTTATGGATCCCACCTTTGGTCTGGACATGCGGGCCGTAATTCCCGCTGCCCAACATCAGGGAGGGGCTCACGGTGAACTCACGGGCAACAGGCGTTTTCGTCAAACTCGCAAACCACTCCGGGTCAAGCTGTGCGGTAAGCAGCCGCAGCCGCCTGGTCATTTGCTGGTAAAGCGGTTCGTGTCGTTTGAAAAACTTCTGCGCCCGACTGGCCCGGGCAAAGCTCTGTACCTGCCGGGCAAACGCTTGCGCTTCAGCCAAAGTCCAGCGGAAATAAGGCTGCCGCCGCCGGCTGGTCCTTGACTCCCGGCAGAAACTGATACCCAGGCGTCAGGTGAACAGCAAAGCTGATGGGGGCGCCAAACCAGATATGGTTGCGTTCGCGCAGTTCCCTGGCCATCTTCACTGCCGGATGGGAGCGGTAGTTGCCAAAATATTCCTCCACAGCCTTCAGGTAAGCAGGATCCTTGCACCCGGCGTATTCCTTGTTCCCTGCCAGATAAAAGATGATGCTGATCAGTTCCACCCGCTTATCGAACCGGACCTGAATCGGCGAAGCCTGCTCCGCGGCGAATGCCATGGGCGACAGGCCAGGAGAGAACTGCGATGAAGAATTCACGGAAACGAGTCATGACGGGTGTCTGGATAATCGGCTCCGACCTGCAAGCCGGGATGGCTGTCCTGCTTTTCTAATCGTCCAATAATATACGGCGAGCAGCTCTTGAACGCAATATCCGGACTGGATTCGCTCACTGTTCCTTCCAAGCCCTTTTCCGCAGCCAGACTGTCATCGCCCGCGCAGGCGTCACGATCAGAACAGTCGCTGAACTTCCAGCAGGCTGAGCTGGCGGTAGTCCGGAACCACGTGGTCGGCGCCGGCGGCGCGCAGTTTTTTCCCGAGTCCGCCGGCCGCGATCCCCAGGCACTTCATCCCGGCGGATTTTGCGGCCCTCACTCCGGAAACCGCGTCTTCCACCACCAGCAGGCTGCGCGGAGCAAGGTTCAGCCGCTCCGCCGCCCGCACAAAAACCTCGGGATCCGGCTTGCCGTTCACCACGTCATTGCCGGTCACCAGGGCCGAGAAGCGGGTGAGGATTCCAAGCTCATCCAGGGTGCCGCGGGCGCGAGCGAAGCTGGCGCTGGTGGCCACCGCCATGGGAAGGCCCGCCGATTCCAGCATGCCGAGGAATTCCTCCACCCCGGAAATCGTCTTCAGCCTTCTTGAGGATTCCGTATAGATTTCGTCCTTTCGCTGCCCGTAAGCCCTGATCTGTTCTGCAGGAAGGTTCCCCAGAAAGTGCCGCAGAATTTCCTCGCGCTTCCTTCCGTCCAGCACAAAATCGAGTTCCTTTTCTGAAACGGGCCGGTTCACTGAAACCAGAAATTGCGCCCACACCTTCTTGTGGACCGGATGGCTGTCAATCAGCACGCCGTCCATGTCAAAAATCACGCCTTTGCACATGAACTTGTTCCTCAAGCGGACGTTTCAGTCAAGACCGGGCCAGGTTTTCTGGGCAATTTCGTAATTTTCCAGCGTCCCGATGTCCAGCAGGTAGTCAGAAATCAGCCAGGCGGCCGCTTTTCCGGCCAGCCGGGGCAGCACGTCAAATCCGAGATCGGCCGGCCGGCTTTCCGGGATCTGGTTGAGCAGGGCCGCATCGGCGACCATGAGGCCTGCAAACGCCAGGCGGCCGGCGGGCGTTTTCGGCTTCTCCACAAAACCCCGGACCACCCCTTCCGCGTCCACCTGCATGATGCCGCAGCGTTCGGGATCCGGAACCTCATATCCGCCCAGCGTGGCGAGGCTCCTGCCTTCGTGATGGCGCTGCGTCATCCGCCCCAGGTCGGCGTTGGTCAGCACGTCGCCGTACAGGATCCAGAAGCAGCGTTCCCCGGCCACCCAATCGCGATTGGCGAGGACCGTTCCCGCGCTTCCCAGCAACACCGGTTCATCCACCACCCTGGTTCGCACACCGTTCCGGTGCGCCGCCAGGTAGTTTCTGATCTGCTCGCCGTGCGCGTGCGCGTTGATCAGGACGTCGGAGATGCCGTGCCGGTGGCAAAGGTCCAGCCAGATGGAGAGCATCGGCGCGCCGCGAACGGGCAGCAGGCATTTGGGAGTGGTATCGGTCAGGGGGCGAAGCCGGGTCCCGTGACCTGCGGCTAAAAGGAAAGCTTTCATGATGTTCGTCCAGTCAGTGCGTTGTGGAAAATGTCATCAGCTCCGGGGGACACGCGGGAGGAGGCGTCTACCCCTTCCAGGCTATCGCCGGGGATTTCCGTCCGCCCGCCGCATACGGAATGAAACTCCAGCTGCCTCCGGCCGTTTCGTCGCCGTCGATGAAAGGATCGTTCACAATCACCTGCGCGCCTTTGCTATCAAACCGGAAGTTCATTTCGCGCGCCCCGGCGGCCGCCAGCGCCTGGCGAACCGCCTCCTGGCTGGGCCGCTCGCAGTAGAGCAGCATAAACCCTCCGCCTCCAGCGCCGGTGATCTTGCCGCCCACGGCGCCGTTCTCTTTCGCAATGCGATAGAGAGCGTCAATCTGCTCGCTTGAAATCCTGCCGGAAATCCGCTTCTTGGCCTGCCAGCCTTCATCCAGCAGCGTGCCGAAGGTGTGGAGGTCGCCGTCCTCCAGGGTGGTGCGCATCCGGTCGGCCAGGGCCGCGATAAAGTGGAGGGACTCGAGCGCCTGCCCCCGGTCCTCGCGGGTTGATTTCTCCTGCTCCTCGAGGATGGTCTGCGACTGGTGCGTGGCGCCCGTGAAGAAAAGCAACAGGTTCTCCTCCAACTCGCCCAGCAGGGCTGAATCCAGTTCCAGCGGGTCCACGTTCACCGTTCCGTCCTTCTCGAAACGGATGTAATTCAGCCCGCCAAACACCGCGGCGTATTCGTCCTGCTTCCCCACCGGATTTCCCAGCACGTTTCGGGCAACGTGGTAGGCCCGCTCCGCCAGTTCGTACTTTGAAAGAGGCAGATGAAGATACACCGACAAAGCCTTGAGAACGTTGACGCAGACGCTCGCCGAAGAACCCAGGCCGGTACCGGGGGGGATTTCAGACGCCAGGAACAGGTCCACCGAAACGTTGTGGCCCACTTCCTTGACCACCGCGAGGGGAATTTCCAGGCCGCTGCGCTCGAAACTCATGGCGGCGATGTTTTCCCAGGTTTCCAGCGTCCGCAGATCGGAAGAAATCACCTGGATCTTTCCGTCGCCCCTCTTCCGCAGCACGGTGTAAAAGTACTTGTTGATGGCCATGCTCAGCACGACTCCGCCGAATTGCTCGTAGTACGCCGGCAGGTCCGTCCCGCCGCCGCCAAAACTGATTCGGACGGGGCTACGGGTGATCAACATAGGCAACCTCCTCCAGGGGTGTTTCTTCTTTGGCCGGCCGCAGGGAATTTTCCGGCAAGCCATCAGGCTGCGCGGGCTTTCCCCTCCAGAGCCTGGAAAGCGGCGTCCAGGCGGTCTGCAGGATGAGCGACAGGTCCAGAAAAGGCGACCAGCGCAGAATGTATTGCAGGTCGTAGTGGGTTTTCTGTTCCGCCGAATGCTGGTCGCGCAGGCCGTGGATCTGGGCCAGGCCGGTAATGCCCGGCTTGATCTTCAGCCGTTGCCGCTGCCAGTCCGAGTAGTGCTTCACGCGCTCGGGCGGCTCCGGCCGCGGGCCCACCAGGTCCATATCGCCCCGCAGAACGTTCCATAACTGCGGCATCTCGGTGAGTCCCAGGTCAACCAGCAGCTTTTCGTAGGCGGGCAGCTTCGGCAGGTCACGATCCACATTCAGCCGGTACATCCAGAAAGTCTTGCCGTCCTTCCCGCAACGGAGTTCTCTGCGGATAGCCCTGCCTTTGCGCAGGATCAGCGCTCCGGCGGCCACCAGCATCGTTGGCAGCACAGCAGCCAGCATCAGCGGCGCCAGCACCAGGTCGGTCAGCCGCCGGATCGCCTGGCCTCCCGCAGGCAGATCGTACTGGTCAATGGCAATCAACGGCAGGCCGTCAAGCTCCCCCAGCGTCGGGCGGGAGATATAGAGTTCGTACGCCTGCGGGACCACCAGCACCCGGATGCCGAGCCGCTGGCACTGCGCCACCAGGTCCAGCGTCTGCCGGGCCGGGTTGGCCATGGCGACAATGATTTCATCCACCTGGTGAGCGGCCAGAAAATCCGCAACACCCAGCGTAGGCACCCGCTGGATGTCCTCCATCCGCGCCCGACGGGGAGCTGTTCTCCGGGTCAGCGCAAAGGTAGCCCACCACCTGCCAGCGCATCTCGGGATGCCGGTTGATCTTGGCTGTAAGTTCTCTCGCGATCCGGCCGCCGCCCAGGATCACCACGCGCCGCAGCGAGGTCGCAAAACGCCTCGACCGCAGGGCCCGCCACGCCAGGCATCGAATGGCCAGGAAGCCCGCCAGCGCAACGCACCCAAAGTAGATGAAGACCAGCCTCGATTGGTACACGCGGGTCAGATAACCGTTCGCCAGCAACAGCGCCATCAGCAGAAACACGCCGACAAAAAGGTCGGAAAACACCGAGCGGAAAGTCCACCCGCCCTGGAATCCGTCCAGCTTCATCACCACCGCCAGAAAGCTCCAGATCAGGACGGCGGCGATGGCGGTTTCTCCAAACAGGGAGAAACAGTCCCGCATCGCATCGAGGCTCACGCTGAATCCGTACCGGCACTCATAGGCCAGATAAACGCCCAGCACAATCCACACAACATCGGCCGCAAGAATCAGGAACAAAATCCTCCGGCTCCCCATAAATCCGAATTCTCGAGTTGACCTTGACATGGCTTCTCCTGGTGGGCAGGGGCTGATGTTTCCTTTCACATGCAGGATTTCATTTCTTCCTCGCCGAGGCAGCAGGAACCTTCTGTCCACCCCCCGGCAACCTCGGTTACCTCACCGCATGAGGGCGGATGCCCTGTGGCTCCGTTACCCTTTTCAGTAAGCGCCCTCGCCGCTGATAGCTTTGCGAGGCGTCTTCAACAGAATTCCAAGATCCATCCACAGATTCCAGTGCTCCACGTAGTACACATCCATGGCCACATGTTCCGTGAATGAAACGTTCTGCCGGCCATTCACCTGCCAGTAGCCTGTAATTCCGGGCCGGACTTTCAAGATGAGTTCTCCCGCCTTGCCGCACCGCTTCAGCTCATCCGGCGTGAACATTCTGGGACCCACCAGGCTCATCTGGCGCATCAGCACGTTCAGCAGCTGGGGCAGCTCGTCCAGGCTGTACTTTCTCAACCACCTGCCCGTGCGGGTCACTCGAGGGTCGTTTTTGAGCTTGAAACTCCGCTCGTACTGTTCGCGAAGTTCCGGGTCGGCGTTCAGAACGGCCTCAGCGTTGGTGACCATGGTCCGAAACTTGAATGCGTCAAACTCGCCCTTCCTACCCACCACCCGCCGCCGGTAGAACACCGGCCCGCCATCGTCCAGTTTCACGCACAGCGCGATCAGCAGCAGCACCGGCGACAGCAGCACCAGTCCCGCCAGCGCTCCCCCAAAATCCAGCACGTCCTTCAGCGCCCTTTGCAAGGGTTTGGCTGCAGTCCCGTATTGCTTTTCCCCGGCGACAGCCGCGTCCTTCTCCGTCTCAACAAACGGCATCCCGGCCTCCGGGCGGACCGTTGACGAATCACCCATCAGCAGGAGCCTCCTGCGCCGCCCGCGGAAACCCGCGCCAGGCCGGCCGTTTCTTTCCGCTGCGTCAATCCGCCGGACTCTTCCTGGAATTCCGCCAGTCTTTCGGCTGCAAATCTCATAAACTCTTCCTTGAACCTTTCCAGGCTGAAGCGCTGCGCGCCGGCCCGGATGAATTCCGGGCTGAACTCCCGCTCCATCTCTTCAAACCTGCCGATGGCTCCGGCCAGCGATTCCGCCGTCTGCTGGTCGAAGAAGATTCCCGTGGCCGTCCGAGGGTCTCCGCCCTCCTCGAGCCCGATGACGGTCTCCAGCGCCCCGCCGCGTCCGTAGGCGATCACCGGCCTTCCAAACGACTGCGCCTCCACCGGCACCATTCCAAAATCTTCCTCCGCCGGAAACAGAAAAGCCCGGCACCGCGCATAGCATTCGCGCAGCCGCTGCTCGTCCAGCTTCCCCGCAAACTCGATTGTAGGCCCGGCCAGCCTTCGCAGCCGTTTCTCTTCCGGCCCTGTGCCCACCACCCGCAGGCGGCGCCCCAGGTGGTTACAGGCCTCAATGGCCAGATCCACGCGCTTGTAGGGAACCAGCCGGCTGACCACCAGGTAGTAGTCGTCCGTCTTCTCCGCCAGGTATCCGGCGGTCGCGTCCACGGGCGGATAGATCACCGTGCTTCCGCGCCGGTAATATTTCCAGATCCGCCCCGACACGTACCGCGAGTTCGCCACAAAGTGGTCCACCCGCGCCGCCGTGGTCACGTCCCACTGCCGGGCGTAGTGGGCCGCCAGCGAGAACGCCGCCCGCGCCAGCGGATTCATTCCTTTCCGGTACTCGTGATACATATCCCAGACGTAACGCATCGGACTGTGGCAATAACAGATGTGGCAGGCTCCAGGCGGCGTGATCACTCCCTTCGCCGGCCCGGATTCCGAGCTGATCACCAGGTCGTAGCCTCTCAAGTCAAACTGCTCCAGGGCAAACGGAAACAGCGGAAGAAAATGCCGGTACCATCGTCTCGCGCCCGGAAGGCGGTCGACAAAGGAAGTCGTCCAATTCCGTCCGCGCAGTGATGCCGGAATCCCGCCATCTGCAATCACCAGGGCGTAGAAATCGGCTTGCGGAAAAATCTCTCCAATCGCCTCCAGCACCCTTTCGGAACCGCCGTACCCGGAAAGCCAGAATTGAACCACCGCCACACGCAATCGCACTTTTCCGACGGCCGGCCGGCTGGGGGTCACCATCAAATCATTCACGGTCACTTCCTTCTTTCTTCGGTTTGCTGAAATTAAAACTTCATTAGCAATTCCAAATCGTCGTCACGGCCTCACGCTGCTCTATAGCCGGATCAACCCGCCGCTGCAAATCCGAGACGTTGCGGCGGCTTTACGCCGCCATGGGCCAGGCTCCTCACCACGCCAGCACGCGCCGGTAGACTTCCAGGTGCTTCCGCGCGCACTCTTCCCAGGTAAACTTTGCCGCCTGCTTCAGCCCTTTCTCGCGCATCTCCGCCTGCAGACCCGGCGAATCGAGCACGCGTTCGATCGCCGCCGCCATCTCCTCCACGCTCCAGGGGTCGAAGTATTCCACCGCCTCGCCGCCCACTTCCGGCAGTGAAGCCGCGTTCGAGCAGGCCACCGGAGTTCCGCAGGCCATCGCCTCCAGCACCGGCAGCCCAAACCCCTCGTAAGCGGACGGGAACACAAAGACATCTGCGGATGGGTACAGCTTCGCCAGGTCCTCGTTGCTCACGTAGCCAGGCACGTCCACGCAGTCCTGCACTCCTCCTCTTTCGATGGCCGCCCGGATCTCCTCCCATCCGTGCCCGGGCTTCCCCGCCAGGACCAGGCGGTGCGGAATTCGCCGCCGCTCGCGCAGCAGCCGGAAAGCTTCCACCAGGCGCACCAGGTTTTTCCGGTGTTCCAGGTTCCCAACAAATAACAGGTAAGGAGGATCCCCCTTCGGATGCGCAACACCATTTCCCTGCATAACACCCAGCGCAATGGCAAACACCCTTGACCCATCCAGGGAAAAACGCTCCATGATCTGCCTGCGACTGAACTCTGAATCCGTGACAATTGCCGAACTTCTCCGGATCGCGTGGCGGATCAGAAGCCGCTTGTACATCCGCCGCACAGGAGAGAAATATCGGCTGTCGACAAAAGGTGAGATGTCATGGATCGTATTAACCATGCGGCCACCATAAGCAACCGGCCGGCTGAAATCAGCGCCGTGCAACACGTCAACCTTCATTCGCCGCGCCTCCAGCGGCAGGCCCGTCTGTTCCCACAGAAGGCGGGCCAGCCCAGTCCGCTGAGTCACGGCAGCCTGCACGTTGGCCCGTTCCAGAAGCCGGGCAACCCGGGTATTGGCACCAAAAATAAACCACTCATCGTCCGGCGCCACGGAGGCAATGTTCCTTGCGAGTTGGAACGCGTAGTTGCCCACACCCGTGTAGCATTCAGACGCGGCCGAAATGTTCAGTCCCACCCTCATCCGTGGTCCCCGCACAGCCGTTCGTAAAAGGAAACTGTTTCCCGGGCAATCCTGGCGCGGGTAAAGCGTTCGAGCACCCGCTCCCTGCCACGGAGTTGAAGCGTTTCGCGCAGCGCGGGGTCCTCCATCAGACGCCGCAGCCGCTCGCCCAGTTGGCGCTCATCACCCTCGCGGAAAACCAGCCCCGCCTCGCCCATCACCCTGGGTATTTCGCCCGAGTCAGAGCCCACCACGCAGGTCTCGCAGGCCATGGCCTCAATCAGGACACGCCCGAATTTCTCCGGCCAGTTCCCCCCCGCTGATTCGCGTCGGCAAAACCATGACATCGAGGGCGTTCATGTACTCGGATACCTGATTGGAGGCCACCCAGGGCACCCATCGCACTCTGTGCCCGAGACCAAGCTCTTCAACCAGAGCCTCGAGCCTTAGCCGGTCAGGGCCATTGCCTACAAGCGCCAGCGTGCAGTCGCCCGAAAGAAGTCCCACCGCCCGGATCAGCGTGTCCAGGCCCTTCTCGGGAACGATTCTGCCAATAAACCCGGCAACGAATGCCCCATTGAACCCCAACTTTTGGCGCACGCCGGTCGCGTCGTACTTCCGGTATATCTTCGTGTCCGCCCCGTGCACAGGTATCACCGCAGCGGGTTTGCAAAATCCCCTGCGGCGCAGCACCTCCAGCGTTTGAGCGTTGCCCGAGATCGCCCCGGAAGCCCGCGCGAACACCCGCCGTTCGAACAGGCTGAAGGGCGGCGGGTATTTCTTCATCAGGTTCTGCCACGTGGTGAAGACAAGTGGAGGGCCGGGCGATTCAAGGCGTCGCACGATATCGTAAGTGGCAAAATTGAAAGGCTCGTCGTCCATGTGCACAAGGTCCCACTTCTGCCGTTTCAGCAAAGGCGCCGTGCGCGAGTAAAAAAAGTGTGGTGCGCCAGACTGCCCAGAAGAGGCCAGGCCAGTCTCACCGGCGTCGAGAAAAGTTCGTACCCAGCCTCTACCCCGGGCTCGAACCACTGGTATCCACCGGTGCGGCACCAGAACGGTCAACTGCAGCCCCAGCCGCGCAAGCTCGCGAAGCCGCGCCCGGTGCGAGGCGGCAACCATAGCCCGCGAAATCAATAACACTCTCATGCCACACCATCCGGGCGGGACGCACGGAAACTTGTTCCCGGTTGGCCCCCCCTTTTGCGAGGTCAAACGCACCAAACCTGGATCCGCCCCTGTTCCCAACTCGACCACGCCCACCAGTCCCAGGGACTGTCATCCGCTCCACGAATCGTCTGCTGACCACAAACGGCGCTGAAATCCCTAATCCCAGAGCGAACCAGACGTATCCCATCGCATACGGAAACCCGGTGGCCTGACTGAGCGCCAGCATCAGGCATACGGCTGCAAGCATGCTAATGGACGACCGGCTTCCCCGCTTGGGTCCGCGCCATAGGCTTCTTAGCTCCCCAATCAAAAAGACAGCAAAAATTGTGAAACCCACGATTCCCAGACTCGAAAGAAACTGGAACACCAGGTCCGACGAGTTCGCGGCGTTCCAACTAATCCCGAACAGAGGGTACTGGCTGAAGTACCGGGCGCCCAGGGCGACCGAATGCATACGTTCCTGCGCAGAGTACCCCTGGGCCTTATTCAGAATCACCAGTTCCACAAGGCTCCGCACAAGCGGAACAGATAGAACGATCGTGACGCCTGCTGCGCCATGCACCCTGCAATCACGACGTAGCGCCAGCGTATGGCGCCCGCGCGGGCCAGGACGGCCACCGCCAAGCACGAAGCGATAGCAAGTCCGAGGTAGGCAGTCGTCGAGGTACCGATAGCAGAGCGGAGGTCACCAGCAGCAGCGCGGCCGTATCCCATCTTCGCGAAAGGATTGGCTTGCGCAGTCCCAGAGCTACAACGAGAAGAATGAAAGCCAGAAGTATGGAGAAGGCAACATCAAACGGCTCCGTGCCGAGAGAGGAGATCCGGGGCAGGTTCAGGGCCGAAAGCTGCTCAGAGTAATTCTGCGCGGAAGTCCCCATACTGTTGTTGAAAAGGAATGCAGGATACGCATGCCCTGTCAAAAGACACCCCACTTGAACGAAGGCCCAGAAAGAGACAAATATCGCCGATATAATATAGGCCCTCACGCTCTCCAGTAACCTCCGGGGATCGCAATTCTCAACTGCGACCAGAACCACAAAGATGATGCCAAAAGCAAAGTAGCCGGTCTGCGTGATCCGCTGGGAATCGAGACGCAGAGGGATCGTCCGGTTGCTATAGATCCGAAAATACTGGACCCATGCCGTCCCGTTCAGGATCAGCGGAACCAGCAGAGAAATGAACCCGCAGGCGAGCAACAGCAGAAGCAAGACCCGCGCCCTCCGCGTCAGGTGCCAGCCCACGCGCCGCCAGAACGGACGCGGCGAAATGGCCGTCCGCACCATCCACAGGATTGCCATGAAAATCCACGCGGCAATCCCTTTCTCGCCCCCGACCCAGCCAATGTTCACCACCGCCATGGCCGTAAAGGGGAGCAGGAAGACCGCCGCGAGGTACAGGAACCGCGGCGCGAAAAAGAAGAAGTAAACACTGAGGATGATCAGCAGTACGCCTGTAACAGTAAAGTCCACAGTATCCTCTAGGCCAACGAAGAGCCTTCAAAGCAATGATCCGCCGGAGATCGAACCCTGGGCTCGGGCGGATTCGCTAACGGGTCGTCCTAAGGTGACCAGACAGTTGACACGCCAGCAAACTACTGATGGCCGCCGATCGCTCGGGGTGGGCGACCCAGAAGCCGAAAGGTCATCTTCATAGGTTCCTCCTCTCGGTGAGCCCAGTCCTGGCCGTCTATGGGGCCCCCAACAATCCACGGCGAAAAAGACACGCTGATCTAATTGGAGACATTTTGCGCCTTCAAGATCAACGTAAAGCACGAACGGGTCAAGTTGATTCCAGGGGATTCAATCTTTCCCAGCAGCGCGTCCATGGAGCCGGAGTGACACCGCCGGCGTTCTCTCACCCAACGGGCCACCCGAAGATCGTCCCAATTTCGTTCAATGAGAGTGCCCGAGGCATAGCCCAAGTCGCGGAATTTCAGGATCGCCTCGCGAACCGGTTTCCACCCTATCAAATCGGCGTGAAATTCGATGAAAAGAGTCGGCCTGTACTTCTCTAAGGTTCGCTGCGCTCCTTCGAGAATTGCGATCTCGCCCCCTTCGACGTCCATGCGAAGGACGTCGGGACGAAATCCGGGAAATTGCTTGAGAAGATCGTCCAATCTCTTTACCGGTACCGTGACAGTCCGATTCTGTAGAATTCGGTCGTCTTGAACCATGCTTCCCCAATTGGGCACTTCGGATTCGTAAAACTGGACGGATCCGTCCCTCTCGCCGATCGCCCACGGGAAAACCTGGATGTGGGAAAAGTTTGAACGGTTGATATTCCTCTTCAAAATGGCATAAACGTCGGTCGCTGGCTCAAACCCCAGTACTTGGCCACGTGCGCCCACCGCGTGTGCGGCGAGGAGCAAGTAATATCCCAGGTTCGAACCCACGTCGAGGACATGGTTTCCCTCATTCAAATGCTCGAGATATACCCGGGTCGCCACAGGCTCGTGCGTACCGAACAAGGCCATTTCTTCGCTCAGCCCCATCCCGGAAGGGTGCAATTCAAATTCCTGATCAAGGAAGCGGACCGCTGTTGTATTCGGCCGCCATGGTGACACGCCAGAAGTCCCATTACGCCTGGGCATCCAGGCCCCGACTTGAGATCGGACACTCCTCAAAGCGGTTCCCGGTCCATAAACGCGGAATATTCGGTGCAATTTGACAAGCGACAAGAACCCGAATGGCGGCCCAAAACAGAACCTAAACTCGAGTCGTCTCAGTGCGGTGGAGAGGACCGACCTGACCGGATACCCAGGGGTAGTCCTTCTGCCTTTACTCAAAACCTGCATTCTTTAGCTCCCTCATGTTTCTGGACTGATCGGACCTTATGCCGAGGCGCTTCTTCTTTAGCCTTCGGTCGCTGCGTTAAATCTCTCTGGAAACATCGTTACCCCCACAAGCCAAGCCTCTTCAGCGGGCCATCTTGAGCCAGAGTCTGATTTTGCACCTTTCATCAAGGTCAAGAGCATAGTGCCAGGCGATAAAGAGGAACCCGGCACCAAGGGCCAGCGTGAGCGCCGCCGCCGTCATGAGAGCCTGGGCCGAGGCCCACAGAACTGCAAGACCGGCTGCCAGCCCTGCTAGAGTCCCAACGCTGCGACCCAGCTCCCTTCCGGCAAGCATGAAGGCGGATGTGCGCGTCACGCTGCAGGCCGCCGCAAGCAGCAGGAGAAAGTTGATCATGTCACGCACGGCAAGGGCCAGCGCCGCTCCGGGCAGGCCGAAGCGGGTGGTCAGGAACCAGGCCAGGCCCACGTGGGCCGGCAGTTCAGCAAGGTGGAACTTGGCCGGCAAGTCAGGCCGGCCGACACCCTGCAGAAGGTGATAGGGAACATAGGCCAGCGAGCGCAGCAAAACGGCAACCACTAGGATCTGCAGCGTCAGCGCGCCTTCTGCGGCGAACCTTGGGCCCAGCCAGAGTGTCAGAATGGGCCTTGCAAAGAAGATCAGGATCAGGGCAATCGGGCCGACCAGCAAAACCAGGAATTTGAGAGAACGTATCAGCACATTCTGGATCCACGCAACATCCCTGCGCCCCGCGGAGCTGCTGAACGCCGGGAACAGTGTCGCGGTCAGGCTCTCTGGGAGGATCAGGAGCTTGGTTGAAATCAACGAAGGGGGCGTATAGAAACCCAGCGCGCCGATCGACATCACCGTGCTGATAAGAAACCGATTAAAGTAGACAACCAGCGGCGCGACCGCCCCAGATACCGTGACCCAGCCGCCGAAACCCAACAGCGGGCGGACAAGCTGGCGGTCAAACCGCAGGCCCCCGCGCAGGCTGGGATAAAGCCGGAAGCAAAGGACGAAGAGCACCGCCAGCGCCCCAATCCGCGCCAGCACCAGAAAAGCAACTATGGCCGGCAGGCCGAAGCCAAGCGCCAGAGCAACTGCGGGCACCAGGTACGTGAGGGCGCTCGACGGAACGGCCAGAGCGTTCAGCAGGTCAAAGCGCTGCGATGCCGCCAGCACGCCCCGCATCGAGCCGCTGGCAAAATCGATGGGCAGGGCGACGGCAAGGATCAGAAACATCAGCCGCGCCTGCGGATGAAGCTCGGCGGGAATCTTGAGCAGCCGATCTACCAGCAGCGGCGTGCTGAACGCCAGCAGAACGCCTGCTGCGAGGCCGATCACCGTCTGGCTGCCGAGAGCCGTCCAGACCAGCTCGGGAAGCTTCCTGATTTCCCCCTTGCCGAGAAGTTCTGCGACGAACTTGGTGGTAGCGGGGCCGATCCCCAGATCAAAAAGCGCAAAATAACCCACCACCGTCCAAGCAAGCGCCAGAAGGCCAAAACGGTCAGGCCCGAGGTTGCGCACCACATAGGGCACGGCCGCCACAGCGACCAGCAGCGGCACCACCCGGCCAACAACGTTCAAGGCCGTGTTGTGCGCAACCAATCGTCCCGTGACCTGAACTCCTGCCGTTGCGTCTTGTTCTTTCTGTTTCATCATGCTGAATAAGCCGTCAAACCAGACTCAGGAGAGCCCCTCAGGCCCGTCCCCAGCCCGGTGGCGTCGGCACAACCACCTAGATGTTTTCAACAAGAACTGCCATTCGCGCCACTTCCTTCCAATTCCATCCCGGCTACGCGTCCGCTTCCACCATGGAGGCCGCCTGGTTGCGGACCACTTCCAGGTCTGCTTCCACCATCATCCGGATGAGTTCCTCGAAATCCACTTCCGGCTTCCAGCCCAGTTTTTCGCGGGCCAGCGTAGCGTCGCCGCAGAGAGAATCCACCTCGGCCGGCCGCAGAAATTTGGGATCGATTTCGACGTACTCGCGCCAGTCCAGCCCGGCGGTCGAAAACGCCGTCTCCACCAGTTGCTGCACGCTGTGCGTTTTGCCGGTGGCGATCACGAAGTCCGTGGGCTCCGGCTGCTGCAGCATCAGCCACATGGCGCGCACGTAATCGCCGGCGTAACCCCAGTCGCGTTTGGCGTCCAGGTTGCCCATTTTCAAGCGGTCGGCCAGGCCATGCTTGATGCGCGCCACCTGGTAGGTCACCTTGCGGGTGACGAATTCCAGGCCCCGGCGCGGCGATTCGTGATTGAAGCAGATGGTGGCGCAGGCGAACATGCCGTAGCTTTCACGGTAGTTGATGGTGATCTGGTGGCCGAAGACCTTCGCCGCGCCGTAAGGGCTGCGCGGGTAAAAGCGCGTCTTTTCCGTCTGCGGAGATTCGTGCACCTTGCCGAACATTTCCGAACTCGACGCCTGCAGAAACTTCGCCTTCGGGCAATGCTTGTGCAGCGCTTCCAGCATGCGCAGCACGCCCAGCCCCGTGACGTCGCCCGTCAGTACCGGCTGCGTCCACGAGGTCGGAACAAAACTTTGCGCCGCCAGGTTGTAAACCTCGTCCGGCTGAATCTCCCGCACCAGGTTGTCCAGCGACGACTGGTCCGTCAGGTCGCCTTCCACCAGTTGCAGCCGGTCAACCATCTGGCCCAGGCGGTCGAACTTCTCAACACTGCTCCGCCGCACCAGCCCGAACACTTCGTACCCCTTGTCCAGCAGAAGTTCGGCCAGGTAGGACCCGTCCTGCCCCGTAAGACCGGTGATGAATGCCCTCATTTCGCCTCCCGAGTTGATGTTAGCCCCCTTATGTAGGCTAGCCATGCTTCAGACCGCCCCAAATGGGACGTATGGGATTTTGCCCTTCCCACAATGTAATTTTCTATGTCATTGATAATAAGCATGTTAATAAATTTAAAATCGCGATTTCGTGTCGCATTTCAAATTTGTGTCCAATTCTGACACAGCGTGTAATTTTTACCTCTAAAACGGCCACTTTTCGCCAGAGGCTACATCCGCCCGCACCAAACCTGGTCCCTGTCAAGAGATGGCGGTTCAACTGAATCCGGCCTATCCGCCCTCCGCTTCCCTTCCTTTATCGCCTCCACTCCCGCCCGCAGAAGCCTTCCCTTCCCGGCGGAGCTTCCGTCGCAACCAGCCCGCGGCTTTCCCCGAACCGTTGGGTGAACTCCACGGCAGGCTTGCGCGCACGTCTGCCCAGACCTCAGCCGCCACCGCCCTGCGCGGGTCGCTCCGGTCGGTAGCATCCCAGACCGATCGGGCCAGAATCCAGGTGGTGCAGGAAATGGCCGCAAGCATTGCCCCAAGGAGCATGATCAACAGCCGCGGTGGGAATGACTTTCTCTGCGGCACCCTGGGCGGATCGAGCACTTTGACGGTCGGAATTTCTTTGGCCTCTCTGACCTTTGCCAATTCGTCTTCCTGCGTCAGAATTTCAAAAACCGACTCCTGTACCTTGGTCTGCCGCAACAGATCGGCATAGGTGACACCGAGCAGCGGCAACTCGCTGAGCGAAGGATAGATCTGTTTTGCCGAGCTGTCCTCGTTGACTCCCTTGCCTGCAATTTTCACGAGCTGCCGGTGCAACTCGTTCACCTGCGCCTGAAGTGAACGCACGCGAACGTTGTTGTCTGT
This sequence comes from uncultured Acidobacteriota bacterium, assembly GCA_963731705.1. Taxonomy (GTDB): domain Bacteria; phylum Acidobacteriota; class Terriglobia; order UBA7540; family UBA7540; genus SCRD01. Next base: position 13,473 of record CAVSWQ010000037.1, on the reverse strand, counting down.
ATAGGTCTGCCGCAGCGATTTGAGTTCGGCCTCAGTAGCAATCAACTGCCCTTGCAGAGTGGCCGCTGCTGTCACCATCGCCTTCCCCTGCTCAGGAATATCAATCGCGCCTTTCTGGCTGGCAAACTGGCTGAACTGCTTTTCCGCTTCCTCAAGACTGGCTTTGACCTCCTTGAGGCGCCGATCAAGAAAAACCCGTTCGCGATGCGCCGATGAAGTACTCAAGTGGGTCTCCACCCAGTTCAATTGGTTGACGTATTCCTGAACCATCGCTGCTGCACGCCGCGGATCGCGATCAGTTACGGAGACTGTAATGATTCCGTTTTTCTCGCTTTCCGAGATGGCCGTATGCGCAGCAAGCGTCTTGCGCGCATCTTCGTTGTACTTTGTTCCGTATACACGCGGCAGGTCGAACTTGCGAATCAACTCGTCCTGCACGGTATCGCTCTGTAAGATTCCGACGAACAGTGCACCCGTCGTCTGGATTCCAAGCGCGTTCCCCGCCAGGCCTGCCAACCCTCCGCCGACCTGACCCGACAGGGCCGCCAGCATGGTACTTGCAGAACTGTCTCCCTGATCGGGCGGCATCAACGCGGCTGAAGATTTGTACTGTTTCGGAATCAGGAAGGCAATCACCGTCGCAAACACCAGCCCCAAAATCGTGGCTTGCGCCAGCAGGCGCCGGTTGCTCCACAGCAGTCTCACCCGCATGACGCTGCGCTCGCGAGCCTCGCGCACTGATTCCAAATCCAGGGTCTCCATCACGATTTCGTCGGGCGCGTAGGTCCGCTCGCGGCCCATGTCTGTTTCAGTCGGAATCTTGCTCAAGCCTTGCTCCCTCTAAGAAGCATCCGCATCACACCCTTCAGTTCCATTCAGTGGACCCGCCATCGCGGCCAGTAAGTGAGCTGCACCGACGAGGTGAAATTTGAAGTGGGTCCCGGACGCAGGACCGGGAAGTTCCATTTCTCGTATTGCAGGGCGGCCGAGATGCTGAGTTCGCGTCCCAGCCAGAAGCTGGCCTTCACTCCGCCGTCGTTCAGGGTCCCTCCGTAGGGAACGAACTGGTGGCTCACCTTCTGGTGCCGGTACCGGAACTGAACGAAGCTGCGCGGACCCTGCCAGTAGGTCAGCCAGGCCTGCTCGCCCTTTCCGTCGCGCCCGATCCAGCTTCCGAGCAGGTTGCCTTCATTCGTATAACCGTTCCGGTAGCGGCCGTTAGAATAGTAAAAACCGCAACAAAGGTTGTTGGTGGCGGTGGAGATCGGGTTGTCGGTATAAACGCCTTCCAGCCGCAGATCAAATTTCGGCAATTTCGGCAGATGGGAAAAGTAGAGTCCCGCGCTGTTGGCAGACCGGTCAAAATAGGCAACCGGAGAAAACTCGTCGTCGGTGTATGAGTCGGTATAAAACGTCACCCAGTTCCGCAGACCCGGCAGCCGGTAGGTCAAATCAAACCCCGACCGGCGGTCGCCAGGATCAATTTGCGGACACACTGCGCTGATCTCATAGCACCCCGGTGTGCCGTTCGCCGTTGAGACGAGACTGCGTAAAAAAGTTTTAGAGGTGAAGGGTACGCCCGCTCCTGCAAACAACGCCGTGCTTGAAAACCCGAATTCCAGGTTGGGCGACGGCTTGAAGCTGATCTTTTCTCCGTGAATCATCGGCTGATCGGAGAGCGGTTGATTCCACTTGCCGAGCAGCCCGGTTGGCGCGCCGTAGACAAATTCATGGCCACTCAGGCGGCCCACAAAGAGTTCCGTTCGCACCGGCCCCATCCAACCGAAGATGCCCGGCAGTTTGACGGGGCTGACCCGGCTGATTCTCAGCATGGTCACAGGCTCGGCGTTGTCGCTGAACATCATCGAGCCGCCCTGGCCCGGCCCCCACCAGAGACTCTGTTTTCCAAACGATATCTGCCAGTTTTCGAACTTCATCGCCACGTAGGCGTCCAGGGCGCGAAAGCGATCCACCGACGGCGACAGCTGAGACGGAGGCAGCGGGAGGCCGTAGTCCACATGGGAGATAAACTGCCGGGCCATCAGGGGAAGTTCCGGCCCTGCCGGAGCGTGCTGGTATTCGCCCCGCAGATAAGCCGTGAACGGTCCGGAGGAAGCCCAGCCCGAAAGGCCGCTAACACTGTTGAATCCCTCGCCATAGGGACGGCCGAAGTCATTGGTGAGGGTCTGGCCTAAATGATACCCATCGGTCAGCGGCTGGCCCGCAATCCCCGTAAAACGCGTGTAAACGGATTCAAGTTCGAGGCTCCGGTTGCGGGCGCCGCCCAGCAGGTCCAGGGCCCCGGCGAACTCTCTTTGCAGGCTCCCGATCAGACGGTCCGCCACCGGCGGGCCCTTTTCCATCGATCTCCGTTGGTCGGTGGCCTCTTCCACCAGGCGCGCACATTCGAGGCGGGTCCACGGCCGCATGCCCAGCATGCCCGTCCGCACGTAACCCATCGCCTCCAGCCGTTCCATGGCCGGATACACCCAGCTGTCGAGCGGCACGTAGGGTGAGCCCATGTTCTTGGGCTGCCGGTCGTTTTCCTCATCGCGGCCGCGCCCGGGCAGCCGCCAGCTGCCGCCCCAGATTTCCGGATTATGGTGGGCGTGGTAAACATGCTGAGCCACCAGATAGCCAATCACGCTGCCCACCAGAACGTCTGCAGGAAAGTGTTCCTTGCCCGTCACGCGTGAGGCGCTGATGGCGGACGCCAGACCGTAGGCAAACAGTTTGGTCAAGGGACCGGGATATTCGTGCGCCAAAACGCCGGCCGCTGACCAGGCGGCAGTCGCGTGCTCGGAGGGAAACGAATTCCCTCCCTGCCGGAAGCGCCCTTCGGCATTGCCGACGTAGGGACGCTCGCGGCCGGCGGCGGCCTTGACGGCGGTTGCGGCCAGATAGCTGTCGATGACCGCCTCGCCGCTCAGCAGGCCTGTTTCGCGCATATGCTCGTTGTGCCGTAGCTTGCCCAACAGGTAGAGTCCGCCGGCCGCGCCGATCAGAGTCACCGCTCCCATGTTCGAAAAGCTCCGGCTCCCACTGATGCGGGTTGGAGAATTCGACAGGTGGCGGCTGGTATCGCTGTCAGTGGCCAGCAGCGCAGCGGCCAGGCCCCCCAGGGGCACCAGCCAGTTGGCGTCGTGCAGGCGCAGATGAAAAGGGCTGGTCCAGATGGCTTTCTGGTCGCCCGCGATATGCTTCATCAGGGGAAGCCCCAGTTGGTTTCGGTATTCGTCCGGGGAGGGAGTGAATTGCGGTTTCTTCCTGTGGTGCCCCCACCAGTCCGGCTGGGGGTGGCGCCGGGCGGGCGTCACAGCCCGCGGGGTCACGGACTTGCCCTGAGGGCTTGCCTGACCCGGAGCCTTCGCCGATGTAATCAAAATCAGGCACATAACAACCAGTGACTTCTGCAAATGCACTCTCAAGTTCCCCAAGTGGCAAGGAGCAGCCCCCATGGTGCAAAAGCGCGCGACCCAAACTGAAGTCCCGCCCGGGCCACACTCGCCGATAAAATTGTGAACCCACAAGCCATGACTCTAATATCGGCCTCTCATGGGGCCTGCTCCTCAGTAGTAGTGAGCAATCAGCACTGCCGACGTTACGATGGAAGAAACGACCTGCGCTGACTGGAAGATGGTTCTCCACTGAGGCGGCCCCGTTACAGGTTTCTCAGGAACAACCACAGTATCCCCGGGGTAGAGCGTGGCACCCAGAGGATCGCCTCTCCATAACGAAAACCCGCCTGCTCCGATGACACTCCCATCGGCGCGAATTACAAAAATCGCTTTCTTGTTGGCCAGGTTGGTCGGCCCGCCAGACTGACTCAGATACCATTTCGCGCTCCTCCCCGGATGGAAAGAGGCCGCCGTCGGGTTGTACACCTGTCCCTGGATCATGACGTAACTCGGCTTTGTCGGGATGATCAGCCTGTCTCCTGCCCGCAGCTGGACATCTTGAGGTGAATTGGACCAGCGGCGGATTTCACTGGAAATGTGGATCACCACGCGCCCAATGGGGGGATTGTGAAGAAGGTTCTGGAGTGTTGTCTGCCATTGCTGGTAACCGGCGTCCAAGGCAACCTTCTTGTCCTGATCGTTCTCAACAGTCATTTTGGTTTGCAGTTCGTTCTGAGACTGGCGGACGCGATCGATGAGTTCCTGGTAGGAATTCATCTGGATATTGCGGACTTCCCGGCGCTCCAGGATCGCCCCGTAAGGGTAAGCCTGGTTCGTGAACCCGCCGGCACGCGCCAGCGCCGAACTCAGGTGCTCGCCGGGGGAGATCCCGTAAGTTCCCGGGTGGTTGACTTCACCGCGAATCGTAATCGACGCGCCCACGTCATCCCAGCCGGAAACTTCCCTGATGGTCAGCACATCCCCGTCCCGCATGACCGGGTCCTGGTTTTTTGTTCCTTTGAGCGCTGCCTCCAGGTTGATTTGTGCGTGGTTGCCGGCTCCGGAATTGGGACCGTTGACGCTGTAGCGTGTCAGTTCAGCTGTCTGCCGGTCGGCGCTTCGCTTCAGCCCACCGGCCAGACCCACCAGGTCGCTGACGCGCAGGTTTGCCGTCAGCGGAAAACGTCCCGCCCGTTCAACCTGCCCTTCCACGTAAACACTGGGCGGGTCGGCCTGAAGCGGATTCCGATGCACCAGAATACGGTCACGCGGGTGGAGCAGCACGTTTTCCATGGTGTCTCCGTTCAGCGCCGCGCGCAGATTGATATTCATGATCTTCAGCTTGCCATCCGGCATGTTGCGCACCAGTTGGGCTGAATCGAGATAGGCATCCGGAGCAACGCCCCCGGCCTGGTAGATCGCGTCCCGCACACGAACCACCCCCGAGGTACGGTAGGTCCCCGGATTCCGCACGTCGCCGCCCACCGTCACGTTGGGCGCGTAATGGAAATCGAACCGGCTGAAAATTCGTACGGTGTCGAGCGGATCGAGCTTCGGGGATGACTTGGGATGGGCCAGGGCCGATGCAAGGTCAAAGCTCTCGACACTCGGTGAGTAGTCGGGCGGATTCAGGCGGATGATTTCCGCATAATGAGTTGCGGGCTCGGGCAGCAGGTCGGAATAAGACGAAACCAGGTCGCCCAGACGCATTCCGGAACGGTAGGAGTAACGCCCCGGGCGTAACACGTGCCCCTCAAGGTAAACGGCGTCCGCGTTATAGGGCGCGATGGGGAAAATGCGGATGATGTCACCATCGTGCACAGAAAAGGACTGCAGCTTCTCATTGATCTCATCCGATCCTTTCGGATTGCGGATGTTCAGGCCCAGCATGGTTCGTTTTTCATGGGCTTCCACACGCTGGACTTCAATGTGCCGCAGGGCGGCCGTGGGAAGGATGCCACCGGCCAGTTGGAGGACCTGCGCCAGGGTCTTTTCTCCGCGCAGCTCATAAATAGCGGGGCGCCGCACGGTGCCCTCCACCGTAACTTCCGGACCGATCGGCGGCACCTGGATGGTATCGCCGTTTTCCAGCCGCTTCAGGTCTGAGCGTACGCCATGCAACAACAGGTCATAAAGGTCAACGTTCTGGACCAGTTCCTTGCCCCGGTAATGCTTGACCTGCCGCAGTGAGCCGTCTTTTTCCGGTCCGCCCGCGGCAAACAGCGCGTTCAGCGGCGTCGAGAGCGAGCTGATGTCATAGGCGCCGGGATACCGGACTTCGCCCACCACATAGACACGAACCGTGCGGAGGCGCGCCAGAGAAACATCAGCGGAAACGTTTCGGAACTGGCCCCGCAACGCCTGCTGCACCCTCGCCTGAACTGCACCCATCGTTTCTCCGCTCACCATGAGCGGCCCGACTTCCGGCAACGACAGGCGGCCCTCACGGTCAACCACCCGGTACATGCGTGACGTCACGCCTCCCCACAGACTGATGCTCAACCCGTCTCCCGGGCCTACCACGTAATTCGGACCCGAGGGCAGGTCGATGGGAAGTTCCGCGGTATCCAGAGGAGCGTTCTCAAAAACATCCAGGCCGAAGTGATCAAGCTTCGGTGAATGGGGCGAAACCTGCTCGTAGAGGTCGTAAAGCGAGGGAATATCTGAATACGGATTGGCGCGGTGGATGACGGGCGGCCGGGGCGATACCTCCTGATAGGTCTGCCCGGTCTGCTGATAGTAAGGAGAATATTGCCAGGGACGAGCCAGGGTTCCATCCGGAGGCCCCGGCGATTGCACTCCCCGCTCGCGGAGATCCTGCTGCATCTGGGCACGGCTGGCGTTAGCGCCAGGTTGCAGGGTGGAGAGTGACGGAATATCGGCAAAGGCTGAAAGGCCACTCATTCCCTGCCCGAACGCAGAACCGCCATCCATGCCGCCCAGAGCATCCGTCCCGTCCAGGCTGTTGGTTCCACCGAGGCTCCCCGTATTGCCGAAGTTGTCCCCAGCGCCCAGGCTGGCCTGCTTCAAGGGGCGGCGAAGCGGTCCGTTAATGGGGCTTTGTGAACCGGGGAACGACTGCGGGCCCAGGGTTTGACTGGCCTCGCGCATGTTCAACATCTGATCGCCTGGAGGGTTCTGGTTGGGCTGATTCTGCGGACCGCCAGGTCCAGGACCATACTGCTGAGGTCCGGGCACTTGCTGGTACTGTCTGAGCCCTGGCGTCCTCGGGCTCATGGCCGGACCCTGGCCGTTGGCGGGATAGCTCTGCCCCTCGCCCTGGTAGGGCCCGGACGACGCCTGGCGGGTCGGCGTCTGCTCCAACCTCTTCTCCGCCGCCATGAATTCAATCTGCTGCCGCATTGCCATTGAAGACCTGGGATTGATTTCCGGCGTCAGGTAGCCGTAACGCTGCAGGAGGCGCGTTGCCACAGCCCGAAACTTGAGGTCGGTGGAAAGGCGGTCGAAGATCCCCTGCCTGCTCATCTGTTGTTTGTCCACCATCTGCCCGTGGTCGGTGGCGTCGCGCGCCACCCAGTGCTGCAGTTCCACAAGCAGCCCCGGCTGATCGAGCAGCACGGCACGGATCTCCTGCGCGGAGGCCGCCACGTAGTTCAAGTTTTGTTCTGCCAGGTCGGAAAGGGGGGCAACATCAAAGTCCTGCCACGACTGCCCATACTGGGGCATTGGCTCTCCGGCCTGCTGCTGCGGCGGCTGTTGTTGCTGCTGTTGTTGCTGCTGCTGCGCCATCAGCGCGAGGGAGGATGCAGCCACTGCCAGCACCAGTAGCGCCGCGCCCCTTGTGAACCCTGCCCGCCAGATAGAAAGCCATCGTCTGTTTGTAAAACTGAAACTCACTGATACCCTCCTGCTCGCCCTCCAGGTCCCCGGAGGACACCGAGAATCCCTTCCTCAGAAGCCTCCACATCGAAGGAATGGATATCGATGGACGCCCAATAGAAAACGCTGCTGTTGCGCTCCGGCGCCAGGGCGAGAATCTTCATGTTGGGAAACTTTTCGAGCAAGATGTCACACACGGCTGGGCGCGATTGCGGGTTGTCAAGCGCGACAATCAGGAAGTCCGGCAGCTCCTGCTCCACGGCGCCAAGGATGTCAGCTTCATTCTGGACCTCACCCACCACCTCGATGTCCGGTTGGTCAGAGATGGTTGCCAGAAGGAGTTCCCGGATCAGCCTGGGCCGGTTGGCAACAAGCACACGTACGTTTCTTGTCATGCGGCTCTCCATTACCCCTTTAATTATCGGCGGATGCCCGCGGAAGGGAAGGTTCAAAGAAGAGGCGGACCTAAAGGGCTAACCCGGTTAGACCTGTACCAGTACGCTGAACCGCTGAAGTACCAATTCCGGTCTAATGAGACCACTAGGGGAATGTCCTGAGTGCAAGAAAATGGAGAGTTTGGGCGCTTATAAAAAAACCTGGTTAACCTTAACCATCTCGACCACGGAAAGACGGTCATCAGCCCCTACTTTCTGCAGCATACGATGGACATGGTTCTTGACGGTCTGTTCGGAAAGGTTCAGATGGAGGGCAATCTCTTTATTCGTCAGACCCTGGGCAAGCAAGGGCACCAGTTGTTGCTGGCGGCGAGTCAACCCTAATCGGGATTTCACCCGGATGCTGGGCAAGTTTGTGCACGTCCCGGCAACATAGCGGAAAAGGGACCGGCAAAGTCGCGGCGGGCATACCGCCTCATCCCGCGCCACGGCCCGGATGGCAGCCACCACATCCATGGCCGAAGCTTCCTTTAAGACATAGCCTGCCACCCCGGCGCCGACGGATTTCAGGAATGTTTCTTCCTCCTGTTCCATGCCAATCATCAGGGCTTTCGGCCCGTCCGCAGACGCCAGAATATCCTGGACCAGCTGGAAACCAAAAGCATCCGTTACCGAAGAGTCAATTAATAACACTTCGCAGGTGGAGTCCTGGATCAACCTGGCGGTGTCAGGATTACAGGCAGTGGCCTGGACCACAACAAATTCGTTTCTTTTTCGAAGGATTCTTGCAAGGGCCTCAAGAAGGAGGCGATTCTGGGCAAGAAGAAAAATGCTGACCTGAGTGCTCACGGTGCCTCTAACCTCATCGTGTTAGGGTTGACGGTCGACTCAACAACGATTGAGAGGGTCGTCCCGCTTCTAAATGACTTGCAGGAGAGCGCAATGACCGAAGACCAACCCCCAGGACAGAGACAACCAGATCAAAATCTTGATCCTCTCCCCCAAAGGCCACCAACGCTATAGAGCACGGTATCTTATGAGTTGTAATATACCGCATCGAAGCGGGCTTCTGTCAAGTAAAATTACCAAAACGGTAAATACCAGATATTGCATATAGGGATTATTGCTAAAACAATCTATAGTAGTAGCGTTGTAAAATAAGCCAACAAAACACCTTCTGCCATACGCGTTGGAAAGTAAGAGAAATCAGCCCTCCTGCAGGATGCGTTTGCACTCGCCGTCTCACTGTCTGGAAGCCAATTTTTCCCCACTGAACGAGCCGATCGGCTGTTTTCCGGGAAACGCTCTTCAGCCCCCTCCAGAAATTTTAAGATCGGAAAAAGCAATCATAAACTTGAGGGTCAAAGAGGCCGGGGCCCACAGAAGCGTCACAGGCTGGTAACTTTGTGTTGTCGCCGGGAACAGAAGTGCTGTGAATTCGAATACGGCATGCGATGGAAAAGCCAAAGGATCAGTAGATGAGTCGCAGCGAAAACTGGATCTGGCGTGAAGTTCCTGCAGTCTTGCTGATGATCCCGAAGCCGCTGCCCCTGAGCGTATTGGAAGGGATGCCGAAGTTCACCAGATTAAAAACGTTGAAGAATTCCGCGCGGAACTGGAGAAGGCCCAATTCACCGTTGCCCCGTTTTCCAAAAGACGTGTCCTTAATCAAGGCGACATCAAAGTTGTGGTACCGGGGACCCCGAAAGGTGTTCCGGCCCAGGGTCCCAAACACTCCCTGGTTGGGTCCCGTGCCTCCAGGCACGTTGATGGGAATCCTGAAGTATGAAGTATTGTCCGCCCCACCCCCAAAGTAGTCTTCCCTGACCGCGCGGCTGGTTGAAAAAGCGGGTTGAGCTATCTGGTCAGGCCGGTCGGCGCCGGATGTCCCCGCGCCGGTCTGCTGAATTCCGGAATAAACGCTGAACGGCATCCCGGTCATCAAGGTTGTAATATTCAGAAACTGCCATCCCTCAGTGAAAGACCTCCCCAGGGGCCGTAAAAAACTCACCCGGTCCAGCGGAAGCGCCTGGATCAGGCTGAGCGAAAAGACATGATGGACGTCAAAATAGGAGGGGCCTCTGTCGGCTCCAGGATTCCAGGGATTCTGCGCAAACGACTGGAGAATGACGCCAGGCCCTCCCGAAAGCGCGCCCAGCGCCGAACTCGTATCATCGAGAGATTTTGAAAAAGTATAACTCGCCTGGAAGCCCAGTCCCCAACGTGTGGAATTCTTGCTCAGGCTGGTCTGCAACGAGTGATAGACGGAATGCGAACGGGTCGTCATCAGGGATTCGGAACCGAAACCCCCAATGGCCTGGCCCGCCGAGTTGAATTGCGTGAACGGCGCAAAGGCCGGCGAGGCGCCACTGTAGCTGTTCGGAGAGAAAATGCTGGCGAGGTGCACGCCACTCGTAGCCACGTAGTTGGCGCTGAATTTCAGGCCCCCGAAATCGTGGTCCACCCCGGCCGTATAAGTTTCGATGTAACCGTTGCGGAAGTCCTGGGCGATGCCAAAAGTTGAAAGCAGCTGGATCTGGTTTCCCGGCGTTGACGCCGCCAGATCGTTCTGAAATCTCGGGATATCGATGGGGGTATTGGGCGAAACGTCCGCGGTGTTACCGGTGGGGAATACCGGCTGCCCGTCGGGAGTGTAAACGGGCGGCAGTTGCACATGGTTTACCGAGTTGCTGAACGGCACGGCAACCCCCGGAACAGCGGAAACGTAAGGCGTGAACAGGAAAGGAATGTTCCCGGTCAAAAAGTTGTCCTGCCACAGGTTCGTCAGCAGGGTTGTGATGGCCCCGCCCGCATGCAGGACGGTGCGGTTGGTGAGCTGGTAATCGATCGAGAGGCGCGGCCCCCAGCCGCTCCAGTCCATCGTGTAGGGAGGCTGCGGGTTCGCAACAAAACTCTGTGTCGCCCCAGGCGTCCAGAAGGGCACGCTGGCGCCGTCCTGCCCCACGATGAGAGGCAGCGAAGTCCGCTTATGGGCTTCAGCAATGCGGCTGTTGACTTCATACCGCAGTCCATAATTGAGGGCCAGACGCCGCGTTACTTTCCAACTGTCCTGAAAATAAACGTTATAGGACTGCCGCCGCACAGCCGCCTCATCAAAGCGGTTTCCTCCCGGTGTGATGTCAGAAATCGCACTGATGGTGTACAAGTAGGGTGTTGCGGTCAACAGGCCCGTCAGAGTGTCGGGCAAAGGATCGCCCGGCTGCACATTGTGCTGCCCGCTCGCCGACGCAATCGCCACCGGTGAATAGGCGGTCCCGCCGCCAAACGTATAGAGGCCGTTGGGATTCACGCCCCAGATGGTGGCGTCGCGGTTGGCCCGGATCTCCACGCCCCATTTCAAGCTGTGCTGCCCGTGCCGTGTACGCCATGTCGTGCTTCAACTGGAAAAGATTTCCGAAAGACCCGGTGACAGATCCGTCGGCGGAATTGAAAGGCTCGTAGAGCGCGTCGCTGAAGCCAATCCCGGGTTGCGTATGGTTGATGGAAGGAAAGAAGGGCGTGCTCCGGGTATATCCCAGCGAGGTTTCCGAAGTCAGATGAGGCGACCAGACGCGTGAATATTTCAGCCCGGCATTCCGCTGGTGATCAAAAAAGTTGATGGCAAAACTGGGATCGATGGCGGTCTGGTCGGGGTTGGTGAGAGGTCCGGTAATCTGGTTATAACTGAAACGCGCGTAAAGCGTCGACTTGTCGGAAATGCGATGATCCATGCGAATTGAAAACTGGTTGGTTCCCGTAAAAACCCTGGAAGACGTTGCATAAGTCCTGGCGCCATAAGAACCCTGCGGATCGTTCGGCATCGGGTATCCATTGAGAACGGGAACAATCCCCGGGTTGACGGGAACGCTCAGCGTATCGCCAGGGTACGCCGTTGTATCAATCCCGTTCCGTTCCGCGGCCGTGGGAACAGGAAAAACCTGGGTAGTGCCCAGTACCTGCCGGAACCCCTGATACTCACCGAAAAAGAAGGTTCTGTTGCGCCCGTTGTAAACCCCGGGGATCACCACGGGGCCGCCCATCGTAAAACCGAACTCGTTGCGGCGAAAGGGTGGAATGCGCCGCGGGTCCCGGGCGTTCTGGCGGTCAAAGAAGTTCCGCGCGTCAAACGCCGAATTGCGAACAAACTCGAAGACGCTGCCGTGGAGCCGGTTGGTGCCGGACTTGGTGATCACATTGGTATAGCTGGCCGCGCCGTGGCCGATCTCCGCCGGCATCACACCGGAGCTCGCCCGGACTTCCTGGATGGCATCGACGTTGAAATTGGGAAAGGTTGCCCCGCCCATTTCCGGGTCAGAGGTGTCAATCCCGTCCATCGCAAAAACCGTGGCCGTGGCACGCTGCCCATTGACGGCAAACTGCTGGGTGAAGTTGGCGCTTCCGTTGGTGTCCGTCATGGTGCCGGCAGCCAGAAGCAGCAACTTGCTGAAGTCGCGCTCGTTCAGAGGCAGGCTGGAAACCTCCTTGCCGGAGAGGTTCTCGCCTCCGCTTGCCCGGGGAGCGGAACCTCCGGCCTCAGTCACCACACGGAGATGGTTTTGCAGCGGAGATATTCGCAACCCCGCCGACAACGTTAAGTCATAGTTAATCACCAGGAGTCCCGGCGCCACCCAGGTCTTGCCGTCCTTTTTAGCGGACAGCCGGTATTGGCCCGCCAGGATGCCGTTAAAGGAAAAAGCGCCGCTCCCTGAAGTAGTGGACGAGTAGTCCAGCTTTCCACTTGGAGAATGGAGACTGATCACCGCCCCGGCGACGGGATTTCCAGTTTTATCTTTAAGAATACCGTTCCAGGAAGTCAGGGCGAGCCCCCGCCCCGGCAATGCGACCAGCAAAAGCAACGCACCACACAGGGTACGGATCGGGCAATTTACTAAAGGGAACATAGCCACAGTATTGTACTCGCGTTTGGCCTTCCTGCCCAAATGCTTTGAAAATTATCTCGCCGGTATTTTTCGCAGGTTCGACTGGGCAGGAGGCATTCTGATCCCGGGCAGGAGCCGCCAAACCCATGCAGGCTCAGGATGAAAGGTTCTGCAGCAATTCTTCGGCGGAGAAAGTTCCTGAAGATTTCACTGAAACAGAGAAAAGGTCACGCGGACTGTCCTGATAGGAAAGCGAATAGTCTCCGCCCGCAAACAGCTTGGCGAGCAGCGCATCCAGTTCCGGCTGGATAGCCTCACGCGTTTCCGGCTTGTTGGGAGCCAGCAGGCGGTCGTTGATGGAAATCTCAATTTCCCGGCCGTTGAAGCGAAATTTTGAGTCCAGGCGCGGGTCCGATTCAAAACGCTGGCAGGCTTTGAGGGCCGCGACGGCTGCCTGCTTCAGGCGGTCCTGGTTGCTGCCTTCCAGCGCCCCCTTGCGGTTGTAGCGAACGCCGGTACGGTTGCCGGCATTGTCCACGCTGTAATTCGCTTCGTGTCCAATCAGGATGATTCCGGGGCCCGCATAAACGTGGCGGTAATCGGCAACATCCAGCAGCAGTTCTTCCCAGCCCTGTTCCTGGATCCAGCCATGAAACACCGGGATCAGAGGATCGAGATCAATTCCCCCCTCATCCTTGAGAAGCAGCTTCACATTAATGTGTTGTAGTTTCATACGGCGGCCGTCCTTTAGCTCAACTGGCAACCAGGGCACCGGCCCGGCTGGCACAAGTGTGTGAAGCCTCGATGAAGAGGTGGGCTTCGTCCATCAGATAACGGGCAGAATCCTCGGTGTGCGGCAAATCGGCCTTCTCATGCGCCGCAAACAGGTACTGGGCGAATTTCCCGCCGGCGAAAGGATCAAAGAACCTCTTCGTATCGTAAAAGCGCTTTCGGAACTCA